>NZ_GG698813.1 GCF_000161935.1 Limosilactobacillus coleohominis 101-4-CHN
TGCTAAAGAAAAGCGTGGTACGTTCAGTCACGGCCGCTCCATTGAGGAGCGGCCTCATAAAGTCGAAACTCGCCAGGAATTCGGCCACTTTGAAGCTGATACCGTACTTTCTGGCAAACGTAAAGGTCAAGCTGTGGCTACTTTTGTGGAGCGTAAGAGTCGCCTGACAATTGTTAAACGGCTCCATGGCCGCGACAGTCAGTCCATGACTCAAGCCGTACTTGAACTAGCTAGTCAACTTCAAGACAAGCTCAAGACGCTTACCGTAGATCATGGTAAAGAGTTCGCTAACTATCAGACAATTGAACGGCAAACTGGTACTCCGGTTTATTTTGCCCATGCTTATTCACCACATGAACGCGGTAGTAATGAGAACCGTAACCGAGTTTTGCGACGATTTATTCCCAAGGGACAAGCTATTGAAGAGCTGAGCGATCGCCAGCTGGTTCAAATCAATTGGTATCTGAATTCCCGGCCACTTAAATGTCTTAACTGGCGCACACCAATCGAGATCTTCCTGCTTAATTTACGTCATTAAATTCGTTCAAGTTATTTCTTGCAATCTGCC
>NZ_GG698812.1 GCF_000161935.1 Limosilactobacillus coleohominis 101-4-CHN
ATTGAACAAAGAGAAAGCCAGCGCCTTGAGACGCTGGCTGTACATAGCGGATTATAACCGCAGAGCAAACCACCCGTTTTACGGGTGGTTATGATTTACGGACAAAATGCCGTTTAATTACTAATTAATACTTCTTGTGGTTGTTCAGACACCAACCAAACCAGGTTACAAGCAATGCGTTAACTAGCTGTAAGAGATAGTCCTGTAGGTTCAATGTTCTCACCCTCTTCTCACATGTCTAAAGGGTGACGAACGACTATAAAAGTATATCATTATCTAAATCTAAGTAGCAAAATGTTAAGGCTTTATGCGTTCTGATCATTCAAATAATAATGAATTATTGCCAAACTCTGATAACATTAATGCTCTTTTTGCCAATTAGTTAGTGCTGAATGCTGATGATACTTTTGCATATATCTATGCACTGCTTAGTTCATCAAATTATCAACAACGATGTGCTAATGATTTACGAAAAGATTTAGCTAGAATACCAATTGTCAAGGGCGCTGATAAGTATGTCGTAATCGTTCAACAATTATTTTTAATGATTCGATAACAGTGTCTAATATCCCGGATAAGGCATATCAATACATAGTTAATAGTCGATCCGCTATTAATGGATTATGGATCAGTACCGGATTAAGTATGATAAAAAGTCAGGGATTACTGATGATCCAAAGTACTTCTTTAATTTATTATTGAAGATTATTAATGTTT
>NZ_GG698811.1 GCF_000161935.1 Limosilactobacillus coleohominis 101-4-CHN
AGCGGGCGCCATCATCACCGAAGTAATATGCTTTGCCCCAGTTGAAATAGAACTTATTATCATAACGGGCGCCATCGGCACCAAAGTAGTACATCTTACCCCAATTTAAGTAGAATTTATTATCCCAACGGGCGCCATCATCACCGAAGTAATAAGTCTTACCCCAATTTTGGTAGAATTTATTATCCCAACGGGCACCATCATCACCGAAGTAATAAGTCTTACCCCAATTTTGGTAGAATTTATTATCCCAACGGGCGCCGTCCTTACCAAAATAGTAAGCCTTACCCCAGTTGAAGTAGAATTTATCCTTATACTCTTTTCCGTCAGTACCGAAGTAGTACATCTTACCATCTTGACTGTAGAAATGGTCTTTGACCATTTGACCATTATCATCAGTCAAATAGGTTGTTCCATCTTCATCATCGACGGTACTATTCTTTACTACTTGGCCATTTTGATAGTAAACTCCATTTTGCCAACCATTTAATACTGGTTGTGAAGGTTGGCTGGTTTCATCATTGTTACTTTGCTTAGTCAGAGCGGTTTGATCAGCGTTGGTTGTATTAGCCGACGTTTGACTATCGCTATCAGCAGTATCTTCACTCTGTGAAGCCATTGCTTGTTGATTATCATTTACATTTACATTTTCATTGTTATTAGAAGAATCGTTACTGTTAACTTGAACACTAGTGTTCATATCATCTGCAGTAGTATTAGTATCTGCATTCGCTGAACCAGTAGACGCTAAAGTAACACCTAGAACAACCGTAGCGGTTGTTAATGCCATGGTGCACCAGTTCTTACCTTTTTTGAACATTTTAAAGTGTTTAGTCGTTTGCATAAAA
>NZ_GG698810.1 GCF_000161935.1 Limosilactobacillus coleohominis 101-4-CHN
TTAGTGTAAGATTTTCATAGGTTGGATGAATAAATCATCTGGTCGTGAAAATCCTTTTTTCTATACCAATTTGCTTATTTACAAAAAAAGAAAAGACCGGTAGCCTTTAGTGTGCTGAATACTAAACAAAGGTAGGTCTTCCCTCATGACTATTTTAACAGAAATCGATCGTAATTTGGCAAAAGCTGATAGTTTATTTGAAGCTGAACAGGTGATTTTAAACGGCGTCCTCCGCTTAGGCCAAGTAATGATGCAAAACTTTGATGCAAAACTTTATGGAGGAATTGGATCAAAGCTTGAAGTCCTAGACACCGGCTAATTACCAAGTAATTAATAAGCAAGCACGGACCCTTAACTGCATTTTCGGCCCTGTCACCTTTCGGCGACGTTATTATCAAACGGGTTTGGGTAGGCATGAATTTTATCTTGATCGGAAGCTCCAGCTGAAGCCACGGCGACGTTTATCACCGCATTACTTAATGATGATGGCGAAAATCGCTCAGACCACAACGATGCGTAATACGGCAAATATTTTGAATCTGGTCTTTGATAGTGGAATTACGGCAGATTCGGTGATGCATCCGTGCATGAGTTAGGTAGCCAGGTAGCTAAAGAAAGTCAGCGCAATGAACAAAAGACCGTTCATCGCCAAATTCCCAAGCACCTAACTATTGAGGGCGATGCATTTATAATTAAAAGTCAACACCCCGCCCAGCTGACGCTGGTTCATCATTATCGAGTGTATGAACGGGAGGCTAATCATATCATTAATCGCCACGATTTCTTAAGTGTTGACCATCAGGAACAGCTATAATCACGACTGAGTGACTATTTAGATCGTCATTATAAGCTGCATGGACAAACGATCTTTTTGGCGAGTGACACTGGACCTGGCTATGAGCCGACCAGGCTCTTAAGCTTAGTTCCTCAAGGAGCCCAGGGTGAATATTTTTTAGACCGTTATCACTGCTTTCAGAAAATTGAACATACCTTAGGCCATCAAAATGAGTTAACTGTAAAAGCAATCCAAGCCGTGCGAGATTATGATAAGCACCAGTTAACATTAGTTTTGGATACGTATGAGTCACAAGACTTAACTCCCCATCAAGAAGCCGACCTAACGCGGCTACGGAAATATTTAACGCGGAACTGACCATATCTTTTAGCACCTCAACGACGCGGGTTTAAAGGCATGCGTCTCATTGGATCAATTGAAAGCGCTCATCGCGCTTTTACCTATCGCATGAAAAAACAGGGGAAGTCGTGGACGATTAAGGGAGCTAAAGCCATGATTGGGTTAATCGAAGCACGAGTCAATGGCGAATTACCGACTAATTTAACTACTACCCTCAATCAATTGACTGTCCTACCCAAGGTAGAGTCCCCGCATCTACTGCAGGAACTACAGATTCGAACTGGCGAATTTTTACGCAGGGTACCCACGCCACCTTCATCAGGCGTGATCCACGGAGACATTCCAATTAATACTGCAACTAGTAGACCAATGGGCCGAGTTCTTAAGGCTCTTACGCACTAAAACTGCATATTTAAAGGCTACCTATGAAAACTTGACAGATAC
>NZ_GG698809.1 GCF_000161935.1 Limosilactobacillus coleohominis 101-4-CHN
GGCTATAATGCCCTCTGAGTATACAGATGAAATGGAAAATTCATCTTATATATTCGGAGGGCTTTTTCTATGGGAAGAAAATCAAAATACTCGGCGGAGGAAAAACTCTTAATTCTCCAAGAAGCTTTACGTGAGGGATCTTCTAAAGTCATGATTAGATATAATATTGGCAATGATGCCCTTTATCGTTGGAGACTTTTGTACAAGTATCAAGGGTTGCCTGGGCTTCAGTCTGACCATCACAATCAAAGTTACTCAAGAAAATTCAAGCACTCGTTAGTTGAGCAGTATCGACAATCAACTGAATCGATGGAGTTATTTGCGATAAAGCACGGTTTGCGATCACGTACCCAGTTAAAGCAGTGGATTATCCAGTATAATGAATCTAACTTAAAGGCATATACGCCAAGAAAGCGAGATTCAAAAATGAGTGGACGAAAGACTAACTTTGAAGAGCGACTGATAATCATCGAAGACCTGATTAAGCATGGTATGAACTACAATTGGGCGGTTGAAAAGTATCATATTAGTTACCAACAGGTTTATGGCTGGTACCAGAAATATCATAAAAGTGGTAATGACCCGGAATCACTTCGTGATCGCCGGGGTAAAGCTAAACCGGAAGAGGAGTGGACAGAAGTTGATCGGCTCAAAGCAGAGAACCGCTTACTAAGAGCTCAGCTAAAAAATCAAGAGATGGAGATTGCCTTCGCAAAAAAATTAACAGAAATACGCAATCGGGAGGTGAACAAGGAGCCAAATACCAAGCCATCAAAGAACTAAATCAGGAAAATGGTTGGTCAATTAGCCAGCTGTGTAAAATAGCTGAGTCTTCGCGAGATGGTTATTACAAATGGCTCAATCGAAAGCCAAGTCATTATCAAAATGAGCAGGCAGAACTGCTTGAAGCAATTTTAGAATTAGAAAAAGAGCATAATTGGACGCTTGGATATCTAGCGATGACTACACAGTTAAGTTTTGAGAACCGTTTAAGCTTTACTGCTGGATTAAAACGAGTAACTAACTGCATGCGTAAGCATGGGATTAGGGCGAATATTAGGAAAAAGAGACACAATCGAATTCAACGCCATGAGGAGTATATCAATGACAACTTATTACAGGAACAATTCGATCGAGAAACTAAAAATGAAGTGTGGGTTACCGATACAACGGAAGTTGCCTACGGCGAACACACGCTTCATAAAATACGAGTACACGTTATTTTAGACTTATATGGTCGTTACGCTTTAAGCTACAACATTTCAGATACAGAAACCTCATCAGCAGTAATGGAAGCCTTTAATCGTGCTTTTGCGGTTGAACCAGATGCACAGCCGATGGTTCATACTGACCGTGGAGCAGCCTACTGCTCAGGTATGTTTAACGACTACTTAGCTTCTAAAAACTGCATTCATAGTATGTCACACCCCGGCCATCCTTGGGAAAACTCCCCAATGGAACGCTGGTGGAATGACTTCAAGTTAATCTGGATGAATAAACATCCTCGTCCTAAGACATTGGAAGAGTTAGAACAACTCGTCAAAGGAGCCATTAAATACTTTAATACCAAACGCGCTTACACAAGCAGAAACGGCTTGACCGCGGAACAATTCCGCAATCAAGCCGCCTAAAATTTTATCTATTTAACCTGTATACTTGACGGGACCTAGTGCC
>NZ_GG698808.1:0-3236 GCF_000161935.1 Limosilactobacillus coleohominis 101-4-CHN
GCGTGGCAACGTCCTATCCTCGCAGGGAGCGATCCCCCAACTACTTTTGGCGCGTTGAAGCTTAACTTCTGTGTTCGGCATGGGAACAGGTGTATCCTTCAAGCCATCATCACCACACTTTGAAAGCTTGTGCTTTCAAAACTAAACAATATCCTTACTCTAACCCTTCAAGTGACAACACCACTGCGGTTAAGTCCTCGACCGATTAGTAATGGTCCGCTCCATGCGTCGCCGCACTTCCACTTCCATCCTATCTACCTCATCATCTCTGAGGAGTCTTACTTCCTTAACGGAATGGGAAATCTCATCTGGAGGCGAGTTTCACACTTAGATGCTTTCAGCGTTTATCTCATCCATACATAGCTACCCAGCGGTGCTCCTGGCGGAACAACTGGTACACCAGCGGTATGTCCATCCCGGTCCTCTCGTACTAAGGACAGGTCCTCGCAAATTTCCTACGCCCGCGACGGATAGGGACCGAACTGTCTCACGACGTTCTGAACCCAGCTCGCGTACCGCTTTAATGGGCGAACAGCCCAACCCTTGGGACCGACTACAGCCCCAGGATGCGATGAGCCGACATCGAGGTGCCAAACCTCCCCGTCGATGTGGACTCTTGGGGGAGATAAGCCTGTTATCCCCAGGGTAGCTTTTATCCGTTGAGCGATGGCCCTTCCATACGGAACCACCGGATCACTAAGCCCGACTTTCGTCCCTGCTCGACCTGTCTGTCTCGCAGTCAAGCTCGCTTGTGCCTTTACACTCTGCGAATGATTTCCAACCATTCTGAGCGAACCTTTGGGCGCCTCCGTTACCTTTTGGGAGGCGACCGCCCCAGTCAAACTGCCCACCTGACACTGTCTCCCGCCACGCTGAGTGGCGCGGGTTAGAGTGGTCATAATGCAAGGGTAGTATCCCACCAACGCCTCCGTCGAAACTAGCGTTCCGACTTCAATGGCTCCTACCTATCCTGTACAAGCAGTACAAACACTCAATATCAAGCTACAGTAAAGCTCCATGGGGTCTTTCCGTCCTGTCGCGGGTAGCCTGCATCTTCACAGGCAATTCAATTTCACCGAGTCTCTCGTTGAGACAGTGCCCAGATCGTTACGCCTTTCGTGCGGGTCGGAACTTACCCGACAAGGAATTTCGCTACCTTAGGACCGTTATAGTTACGGCCGCCGTTTACTGGGGCTTCATTTCAGAGCTTCGCCGAAGCTAACCCTTCCATTTAACCTTCCAGCACCGGGCAGGCGTCAGCCCCTATACTTCATCTTACGATTTTGCAGAAACCTGTGTTTTTGATAAACAGTCGCCTGGGCCTTTTCACTGCGGCTACCCGTGAGGGCAGCACCCCTTCTCCCGAAGTTACGGGGTCATTTTGCCGAGTTCCTTAACGAGAGTTCTCTCGCTCACCTTAGGATTCTCTCCTCGACTACCTGTGTCGGTTTGCGGTACGGGCAGTTAATTACTCCTTAGAAGCTTTTCTCGGCAGCGTGACATCGGCGACTTTGCTACTATAATTTCGCTCCCCATCACAACTTGTCAACACGATCGCAAGCATTTAACTCGCAACCTGACTCATTGCTTGGCCGGACTCTTCCAATCGTCCGGTTCGCTTAGCCTTCTGCGTCCCTCCATCGTCAAACATAATTAACTGGTACAGGAATCTCAACCTGTTAGCCATCGACTACGCCTCTCGGCCTCGCCTTAGGTCCCGACTTACCCTGGGTGGACGAGCCTTCCCCAGGAAACCTTAGTCATTCGGTGGACAGGATTCTCACCTGTCTTTCGCTACTCATACCGGCATTCTCACTTCTAAGCGCTCCACCAGTCCTCACGGTCTGACTTCGCCGCCCTTAGAACGCTCTCCTATCACGTGCACGTCGTGCACATCCACAGTTTCGGTAATATGCTTAGCCCCGGTACATTTTCGGCGCAGGATCACTCGACTAGTGAGCTATTACGCACTCTTTAAATGGTGGCTGCTTCTGAGCCAACATCCTAGTTGTCTATGCAACTCCACATCCTTTTCCACTTAGCATATATTTAGGGACCTTAACTGGTGATCTGGGCTGTTCCCCTTTCGACGGTGGATCTTATCACTCATCGTCTGACTCCCGGACATAAATCAATGGCATTCGGAGTTTATCTGAAATTAGTAACCCATGACGGGCCCCTCGTTCAAACAGTGCTCTACCTCCACGATTCTTCATTCCGAGGCTCCCCCTAAAGAGATTTCGGAGAGAACCAGCTATCTCCAAGTTCGTTTGGAATTTCACCGCTACCCACAGTTCATCCCAGCCATTTTCAACTGACACGGGTTCGGACCTCCAGTGCGTTTTACCGCACCTTCATCCTGACCATGGGTAGGTCACCTGGTTTCGGGTACATAACTGCGTACTTCGTACGCCCATTTCAGACTCGCTTTCGCTACGGCTCCGGTTTTTCCACCTTAACCTTGCACGCAATCATGACTCGCCGGTTCATTCTGCAAGAGGCACGCCGTCACCCATTAACGGGCTCCGACAGCTTGTAGGCACATGGTTTCAGGAACTATTTCACTCCCCTCCCGGGGTGCTTTTCACCTTTCCCTCACGGTACTGGTTCACTATCGGTCACTAGGGAGTATTTAGCCTTGCGAGATGGTCCTCGCGGTTTCCGACGGGGTTTCACGTGTCCCGCCGTACTCAGGATCCTGAACGGAGAACGTGACGTTTCGACTACTGGACTCTCACCATCTCTGGTGCAGCTTCCCAACTGCTTCGTCTACGTCGCGTTTTGGTAACTCCAATGTTCAGTCCTACAACCCCAACGAGCAAGCTCGTTGGTTTGGGCTCTTTCCGTTTCGCTCGCCGCTACTCGGGAAATCGATGTTTCTTTCTCTTCCTGCAGCTACTTAGATGTTTCAGTTCACTGCGTCTACCGCTTGCCAGCTATGAATTCACTGGTCAAGCAAGCACCGACTAAGGTGCTTGGGTTTCCCCATTCGGAAATCTCCGGATCAAAGCGTACTTACCGCTCCCCGAAGCATATCGGTGTTAGTCCCGTCCTTCATCGGCTCCTAGTACCAAGGCATTCACCATGCGCCCTTCATAACTTAACCTACATGATCTTCGATCATTTCGATTAATTGAGTTAGCGATTATTTCATTAAACAACTCAAATAACGCGGTGTTCTCGGTTTTCTTGATTAATTAGAACATAGAATATTATTTAGTTTTCAAAGTACAAAC
>NZ_GG698808.1:3730-5401 GCF_000161935.1 Limosilactobacillus coleohominis 101-4-CHN
TTGAGAGGTAAACCCCTCAAAACTGAACAAAGTTTCAACCCATGTGCAGGTTCCGTTTTCTTCCTTAGAAAGGAGGTGATCCAGCCGCAGGTTCTCCTACGGCTACCTTGTTACGACTTCACCCCAGTCATCTGCCCTGCCTTAGACGGCTCCTTCCCGAAGGTTAGGCCACCGGCTTTGGGCATTGCAAACTCCCATGGTGTGACGGGCGGTGTGTACAAGGCCCGGGAACGTATTCACCGCGGCATGCTGATCCGCGATTACTAGCGATTCCGACTTCGTGCAGTCGAGTTGCAGACTGCAGTCCGAACTGAGAACGGTTTTAAGAGATTAGCTGGCCCTTGCGAGTTCGCTGCTCGTTGTACCGTCCATTGTAGCACGTGTGTAGCCCAGGTCATAAGGGGCATGATGATCTGACGTCGTCCCCACCTTCCTCCGGTTTGTCACCGGCAGTCTCACTAGAGTGCCCAACTGAATGCTGGCAACTAGTAACAAGGGTTGCGCTCGTTGCGGGACTTAACCCAACATCTCACGACACGAGCTGACGACGACCATGCACCACCTGTCATTGCGTCCCCGAAGGGAACGCCTCATCTCTGAGGTTGGCGCAAGATGTCAAGACCTGGTAAGGTTCTTCGCGTAGCTTCGAATTAAACCACATGCTCCACCGCTTGTGCGGGCCCCCGTCAATTCCTTTGAGTTTCAACCTTGCGGTCGTACTCCCCAGGCGGAGTGCTTAATGCGTTAGCTCCGGCACTGAAGGGCGGAAACCCTCCAACACCTAGCACTCATCGTTTACGGCATGGACTACCAGGGTATCTAATCCTGTTCGCTACCCATGCTTTCGAGCCTCAGCGTCAGTTGCAAGCTAGACAGCCGCCTTCGCCACTGGTGTTCTTCCATATATCTACGCATTCCACCGCTACACATGGAGTTCCACTGTCCTCTCTTGCACTCAAGTTATCCAGTTTCCGATGCCCTTCTCCGGTTAAGCCGAAGGCTTTCACATCAGACTTAGAAAACCGCCTGCGCTCGCTTTACGCCCAATAAATCCGGATAACGCTTGCCACCTACGTATTACCGCGGCTGCTGGCACGTAGTTAGCCGTGACTTTCTGGTTGAATACCGTCACTGCGTGAACAGTTACTCTCACGCACGTTCTTCTTCAACAACAGAGTTTTACGAGCCGAAACCCTTCTTCACTCACGCGGTGTTGCTCCATCAGGCTTGCGCCCATTGTGGAAGATTCCCTACTGCTGCCTCCCGTAGGAGTATGGACCGTGTCTCAGTTCCATTGTGGCCGATCAGTCTCTCAACTCGGCTACGCATCACTGCCTTGGTAAGCCGTTGCCTTACCAACTAGCTAATGCGCCGCAGGCCCATCCAGAAGTGATAGCCGAAACCATCTTTTAAACGAAAACCAGGCAGTTTTCGTTGTTATGCGGTATTAGCACTTGTTTCCAAATGTTGTCCCCCGCTTCTGGGCAGGTTGCCTACGTGTTACTCACCCGTCCGCCACTCGTTGGTAAACCGTCGTCAATCTGATGCAAGCATCATCAATCAGTCGGGCCAACGCGTTCGACTTGCATGTATTAGGCACACCGCCGGCGTTCATCCTGAGCCAGGATCAAACTCTCATATTAAATAAGAATTTGAGATAGCTCTCAAAAT
>NZ_GG698807.1:0-21756 GCF_000161935.1 Limosilactobacillus coleohominis 101-4-CHN
GAGAGGTGGGCGGTTTTTTGTGAAAGAAGATAGCTCGATTATAATTACTCGGTTATAATTCAGATGATGACTAATAATGGAATGATTAAAGGAGAGAGCTAAGCCATGAACAATGCACAGTCAGTCTTAAAGACGGTCTTTGGATTCGATGAATTTCGACCGGGACAACGGGAAGTGATTAGTGCGGTTCTGAGTGGACGCAATACTTTGGCCGTGATGCCAACAGGTGGTGGTAAATCATTGTGCTACCAAATCCCAGCCTTACTCAATCCAGGGGTAACAATTGTTGTTTCACCATTGATTTCTCTAATGAAGGATCAGGTCGATGCACTTCACCAAAACGGGATTGAAGCAGCAGCCATTAACAGTACTACGCCTCGCGATGAGGTGAATCCGATTCTTCGTCAAGCGTATGAAGGAAAACTAAAACTGATTTACGTGACTCCTGAACGGTTAAATATGGACTACTTCCGTTACCAGCTTAATTACCTCAATATTAACTTAGTGGCGGTTGATGAAGCCCACTGTATTTCGCAATGGGGTCATGATTTTCGCCCAGCGTATCGTCAACTGCGGACCGCGATTGCAGGACTAAAGTCGAGGCCAGTAACTTTAGCACTGACTGCGACAGCGACACCCCGGGTTCAACAGGATATTGGCCAGCAACTAGCGATTGAGCCAAATGATTTT
Organism: Limosilactobacillus coleohominis 101-4-CHN; assembly: GCF_000161935.1. Lineage (GTDB taxonomy): Bacteria > Bacillota > Bacilli > Lactobacillales > Lactobacillaceae > Limosilactobacillus > Limosilactobacillus coleohominis_A. Next base: position 691 of record NZ_GG698807.1, read on the forward strand.
ATTGTAACGAATTTTACCCGACCCAATATTAGTTTTAAGGTTGTTCAACCACAATCAGATACCAAACGGTATATTGCAGAATATCTCAAAAATCATCAGGATGAAGCCGGGATTATTTATGCTAATACGCGCAAGGGAGTAGAAGCGTTAGCGGAATATTTAAATGACCGTGGGTTTAATGTTGAACCGTATCATGCAGGAATGGATAATCAAACGCGTGCCCGAATTCAAGATGACTTTCAATTCGATCGCATCCCGGTGATTGTGGCAACCAATGCTTTTGGAATGGGGATTGATAAAAGCAACGTTCGGTTTGTAGTCCACGCAGCCAGTGCGCAAAATATGGAATCTTATTATCAAGAAGCTGGTCGCGCAGGACGAGATGGTTTGCCGAGTGAAGCGGTAATGTTATTTCATGCCGGCGATATGCAACAGTATCGACGTTTTATTGAGATGTCAGAAGCCGATGAAGAGTATCGTGATGTTCAATACCAAAAATTGCAAGCGGTGATTGATTATGCAAACACACCGCGGTGCTTGCAACAAGAAATTGTTGAATATTTCGGTCAACATTGTGACCCTTGTGGTCATTGCAGTAACTGTTTAGATCAGCGCAAACTAATCGATGTTACACGTGAAACAAAATTGATTATCACCGCCGTCAATGAATTACATAGTCGGTTTGGTAAGGGTGTGATTGCACAGGTAGTCACGGGTTCACAGAGCGAACGGATACGTCAGCTGCAGGCAGATAAATTATCAAGTTACAATTCATTGAATAATTTATCTAAACAACAAGCAGTGAGTTTAATTGACTACCTGTGCGCTACTGGGTATTTAGAACTTCGTGGCAGTCAGTATCCGGTAGTTGGTATTACTAAACGCGGCTGGAATGTCTTAAATGGTCACGAAAATGTTCAACGACGTCAAGAAATTAAACCGGATCGAAAAGCAACTCAAATTGAAGATGAGTTACCAGAAGATCGGGAACTATTTGCTAAACTACGGGTTAAAAGATGGGAGTTAGCTCAGGAACAAGGAGTACCGGCATTTATGATTTTTTCTGATCGAACTCTTCATGATATGGCCAGAAAACGGCCACAATCGTCAGCTGAAATGTTGGACGTTGCAGGAGTCGGTCAACGAAAATTAGATCAATATGGTGCAGCCATGTTAGCTGTGATTAACGAAGAATAAGGGAGTGAGACAAAAGTCCTCAAATCGGCTGGCAACTCCGATTCGAGGACTTTGTATTCGAACCCCAGCCAGCTACTGCGCTGTTACATTTTTATTTTTAAATTAGTAAAGAGGTTGAGATTATTTCTCAGCCTCTTAGTTTGGCTTTAATGTTGCTTTTTAATGGTCAGATATCGTCCAAGAACAACCATTAGCACGACAACCATCAGAAGGGTAACTCCGAATGCCCAGTGGGCTCCTTGAACAATTGATCGGGGAGCGTCAGTAATTACGACCATCATGGTTACGGATGCTGACCCCATAATTTGTCGAACGGTATTATTAAGAGCGGTTCCGTGACTGTTCTCTTCTAATTTAAGATCAGAAAATGCTTCTGTTAGGGCGGGACTAAATATTAAGGCATTACCGATTAAGCGGACGATATAAATCACAGTTAGTGTCAAGATTGACGTAGACGAAGAAATGAAAAGCAGGGGAATGCTGGCAAGGGCAATTAGTAAGCTACCAGAAATAATTAGCCATTTAAAACCGTATTGGTCATAGAGACGACCAGCAAAGAAAGCGACAATCCCATTAGCTAGTGCTCCTGGAAATAGAATCAGCCCAGAGGTAAGGCTGCTGGTGTGCAGAATCTTTTCCGTGAAAATTGGGTAAACCTGCTCAGTTCCTAACATAATCATGAAGGCTAGCAAACCAACGAGTGTCATGAGACGGAAAGATGGATATTTAAAAATGGTTACTTTCAACATTGGCCTTTTTAGGTGAAGTTGACGATGAACAAACCACCAAATGAACAGGCAACCAGATACCAGCATTGCTAGGCCAGCTTCAAGATTACTTTGAAAGACGCTCAAGCTACCAAGAGCTAAGCCAGTTCCAATTAGGGAGGTAAGGATTGAAGGGTAATCAAAGCGAACATCTTTGATTGGTGAATAGTTAGAAAGTTTCCAGAAACCAATTAACCAACAAACGATCATCAGTGGCAGCACACTAATAAATAACCATCGCCATGAAAGGTATTCGAGTAGAAAACCAGACAGAGTCGGCCCGATTGCAGGCGCAGTCGAGATAATTAAGCTTGTCATCCCCAGCACAGTGCCTCGCTTTTCAATTGGGAAAATTGAAATCATGGTTGTCATTTGTAGTGACATAATGACACCGCCGGCCGCCGCTTGTGTTAAGCGTGCCAAAAGCAGAAGCGGAAAGTTAGTTGCAATACAACCAAGGGCAGTTCCAATAATGAACAAGCCAACGGTGCTAAGATAAATTCCCCGATCGGTGTATTTATTATAGATGTTCGAGAAAAGTGGGATGGTGAGACCAAGAATGAGAGTGTAACCAGTCGTTAGCCACTGGGCCGTGGTAAGTGATACATGAAGGTCTTGTTGAATAATCGGTAAAGCAGTTACGATCATCGTTTGGCTTGCTAAACTAATAAAGTCAGCTAACAGCAGGATTGCTGCAATAATATTCCGAGTATGACGGTCGATATTAATGGTATTAGATGTCATGCAATTTCTCCGTTCATTTTAAAGTTGATACCTTATTACCCTAGCCAAATTAGGCAATTAATTGCAACATTTTCTAGGAGTAATAAAAAACCACTCCCCTTCAGAAATTGGAAAGTGGTCAAGAATTAAGTGGTTAGATTTATTCATCGTCTGGGTAATGAAGATCATCAAATTTTCTATCAGCGTTTTGATGAGCAAGATCCTTTGTTTGGTACCAAACATTAGCAACCCAAAGTTCAGCACCACCAGCTTGGACAAGAACTTTTACTTGTTGTCCATTGATTGTTTCGGAGTGAACGGCGTAGTATGAACCATCACCAGCACTTTGACACCATCCCTCCATGTGGATCCAATGCATGCTTCGGTAATCATGGAAGTCTGTTCGCATCCAATTTTTAGTAGCGGTTTGTACTTTTTGATCCATCATGGTATCTTCATCCAATTTGCCTTGCTTATAAAGGTGCATCAGTCCATTTGTTCCATCAGGACCAGTATATTGGAAGGTGTTCTTGCCAAATGTGATCGTTCCATTACTATCATCATCAGCCGTATACCACGTACCGCGCATATCAGTAGGAACTGTTACAGAACCTTCGTTACCATATTTACCATTTTCGTTGGAAGATGATGAACTGGCGACGCTACTAGTAGAATCGCGCTTATCATTGACTTGAGCGCTTTGCGCGAGACGATTTACAAAGCTCCCTTGACCTTTATCATTAATGAACTTCACCATTTCTGAACGACTGACGGTAGCTAACTTTTTACCAGCGTGACTCTTTTCAGCATTTTGATAAATGATGACATCATTATCCTTAACCGTATAAACGAGGCTAGAACGCTTTCCAGTAGCTTTAACATTATAAGCCACTCCTTGACCACGGTCTGCCAATTGATAGTTGCCTGCTGGGTATAAATCAACTTGCAGCCCTTCCTTTTTGGCTTGCTTTGCTGTCGTTGCCCAGTCGCTACCAAATTTATTTCCAGCATACGTGGTAACAACGCTTACCATTTGTTGAGGAGTTAAATTATTTTCGCTAATTTTTGTGCTGGAACTACTTGCTAATAAACTGGATGAACTGGCGCTGTTGGTTGGCGAACTTTGCTGAGTACAGCCAGCCAGCGCAAATGCTAAACCAGCAACCGTTAACACTGCCATCCGTTTTCTAATCATTATAAAAAGCCTCCACCCAATAATATTACCTTTTTAATATACAACGAACGGGGCGGCGGAACAATTACTAATTCCATTCAAAGGATGGATGGGTTCGGTCCACAATTCCTGATTGGGTTTCAACGCTAAAAATTTTATGAAGTAGGTTGGCTAAGTCTTCCTTTGCTTGGTCTACTGCCTCTTTATTAATGTCAACGAATCCGTCGATGGGGAAGAAAACGTCTTTAGTATCTGGGGTAATTTTACCGTATTCACTTTGTCGCCAAGTCCAGCGGCGCGTTCGGACTTCGTTACCAACTGCGTAAACGACTTCTCCATCATCAGGAGTTTCAACAGTATCCTTCCCTAGAGGAACGAATTGATCACCAGCTTTAGCAGTCCGCATCATGATATCTTCTGTGACGTTATCTAAAGTATGGGTGCCCATTGGAACTGTGTATTTAAGCGAAATCGCGTTATTTAAATCCACAAGGGGGTTAATGTGCGGTAAATCTTTACCCTTAGAAAGACGCTTAAATAGTGCTTCAGCTGAGTAAGGAAATCGGTTAGGATTGATACCAATTTTTCGGAAGGCTTCCCGATATGGGATAATTTCTGGTCGTTGCTTAACGTTTGTATCCGCAAATTTTTCCTGAGCAGCTTGCATATATTTATTTAGCATTTCATCAATAATTGGGTAGTCAATTGAATTATTAATTCCATGAGCTACGACAACACCAACGTACATGTTAGGAACTTGTTCAAAAATATCTGAAGTAATAACAAATTTCATGATTAATCCTCCTTGAAAAAAAGCTGGATAAGAATTTCTGCCGCAGCAGCATCTTATCCAGCTTGTAGGTTACAAACCCTCTGATGTATTACTTATTATTTTCTCCGATTCTAACAAACATTAATTTGGATCGCAATAACTAATTAAAAATTCAGCAATTGCTGAGGTTGATGAATTAAATAGGTGGGTTGTTCTTGCTTGAGGGAGTCGATATTAAAGGCACCCCAAGTTGCACCACAAGTCTTAACCGCGGCATTCTTACCCATTTGGAGGTCATAACGGGCATCGCCGATCATAACACTTTGTTGCCGATTAAGATTGAAGTCGTGGACTACACGGTTAACACTTTCTGGATTGGGCTTAAAGTTTTTAACCATGTCCGAGCCGACAACTTCGGTAAAGAGTTGGTCGATTTTGAAACGTTTCAGATGATGATAAATCGTTGCTGATGAATTACTAGAAAGGATAAAAAGGTCTTTACCATTGGCATGAAGCTGTTTAAGGGTGGGAATTACACCATCAAAAAATTTAGTACCTGCATCTTCATTTTGCGCGCAAAAAATTCGGAAGTCATCATAGAGCTGATGAAGAACTTTTTGCGGAGCTAGTGGTGCCAACATGGGGAAGAATGTTTCAATTGGTAATCCCATGTAATCGAGCACTTGTTGTTTAGTGGGTGCTGGCAAGTTGTTTTTAATGAATGCTTTTTGAGTGGCGACGGTTACCACGGTTCCAGAATCAGCGAGGGTACCGTCGAAATCAAACATAAAATTATTCACGCGGAACCAGTCCTTTCAAAATTAATTATGCTCACCATTATACGCTGTTAAATGGTTGACACACAACCATGAGACGGGTAGACTATTCCTAAATAAAGCCTTTTTAACTCGACCCAGAGAGGTCCAAAGGGGAATCGATAGATAACATTCACGTCTTTATGTCCCCGATGTACGTAAAGGCGTTTTTATTATGGAAAAGGAGTGTTGATTGTGGCCCATGAGATTGTTGATGGATCCAGTATGCAACGAGCATTGACACGCATTACATACGAAATCATCGAGCAAAATAAAGGTGTCGAGAATTTAGTGTTTGTTGGGGTCAAGACCAGAGGAATTTATTTAGCGCAACGTTTAGCTAAGCGGATGGAACAATTGGAGGGAGTCAAAATTCCAGTTGGTTCATTGGACATCACACTTTATCGGGATGACCGCCATATTGCTGATCACAAAACCCAACCAACAGTGAATGGCAGTGATATTAAAGTTGATATTAATGATAAGCACGTTATTTTAGTGGATGATGTTTTGTTTACGGGGCGGACAGCTCGGGCAGCCTTGGATGCGTTAATGGATCTTGGCCGTCCTAAGCGGATTTCATTAGCAGTCTTAGTTGACCGTGGTCATCGTGAATTACCAATTCGTCCAGACTTTGTCGGCAAGAACATCCCAACGTCATTGAATGAAACGGTACATGTGGCAGTTGAGGAATATGACGGTCACGAAGATATTTCAATTGAAGATAATTAGAATTTCACCATTTAATTCGCTCCAGAGAGGGCAAAAAGGCGAAAGCGGGTTAGGGATAATAATCCACGAAAGCAGTCCTCTTTGCGGGGACTGCTTTTTTTCAATAGGAGGAAAAACAAATGGAACGCTTTGAACCAATGGTCGCAATTGATGTTGATACAAAGGAAGCGGCCTTAAAACTTTTTGATCAACTAGCAGGTGATACTAACCATACCCCGATTGTTAAGATTGGGATGGAACTTTACTATGCGTTTGGCCCTGGAATTGTTAAGCAAGCTAAGCAACGGGGATTAGCCGTTTTCCTTGATTTAAAGTCTTATGATATTCCGAATACGGTGCACCGGGCAATGCGAGTAATTGGTAAGTTAGGAGTTCGGTACACAACAACCCACGCAGCAGGTGGCACTGAAATGTTAAAAGCGGCTAAAGAAGGACTCGTAGAAGGTGCCCACGAAGCTGGGTTACCAGAGCCCAAGTTATTGGAAATTACAGAATTAACGTCAATTGATGAAAATATTCTCAAAAATGAACAACATGTGGATTTGCCATTAATCGATGTGGTGAAAAATTATGCACAGGTTGCTGAACGGGCCGGACTCGATGGGGTCATTTGTTCTGCCCAAGAAGTGGAAGCAATTCGCACGGTAACTAAACCAGACTTCTTATGTGTGACACCAGGAATCAGACCGAATTTATCTGTACATGATGACCAAAAACGGGTGGTAACGCCAGCTCAGGCACGGAAATTAGGTAGCAATGGAATTGTTGTTGGACGGCCAATTACACAAAGTGATAATCCGGTGGCGGCATATCAAGCAATTCGACAAGCATTTATGGAAGGTGAAGAATAATGGTTGGACAATTAGAAATTGTTGCAAAAAACTTATTAGATATTAATGCGGTAACTCTGAAACCAGACGAACCATTTACGTGGGCGAGTGGAATGCGCGCGCCAATCTACACAGATAATCGGTTAACAATTTCCTACCCATTTGTTCGTCGGAATATTGCAGTGGGAATGACTGAGTTAATTAAGCATCATCTTGATGATGTAGATGTCATTGCGGGAGTTGCAACTGCAGGAATTCCCCACGCAGCATATGTAGCTGAGCGTCTTCAAAAGCCACTTGTCTATGTTCGCTCTAAACCGAAGGATCATGGCCGTGGTCGCCAGATTGAAGGGGTTTTAAAAGCAGGTCAAAAAGTAGTTGTGATTGATGACTTACTTTCAACTGGTGGCAGTGCACTAAAAGCTGTTAAAGCGGTTAAAGACGCAGGTGGAGATGTCATTGGGGTTGTTTCCATCTTTAGTTATCAATTACAGGCATTGGATGATAATTTTAAAGAAGCAGGATTACCCTATTATTCAGTTACTAACTACACGACGTTAATCGAGACAGCAAAACAAAATCAGATGATTTCTGATGACCAACTTGCTTCACTCCATGCATGGCGAAAAGATCCAGTACAGTGGTCTAAAGAATACTCAGAGTAATTTGTTCATTTCCCGGGAAATGAATCAGCATTAAAAAAGATTTTATACACAATAAGGGCTTCAGCGTTCGGCATTACCGAACGTTGAAGCCCTCTTTTGCTTGTGACAAGTGAGTCCTTATTTTTGTTCTTTTAGGTATTTACTCTTGATCAGTAACTCTCGCGAGTGCGCGTCCGCAGGATAATAACCTTTGTTAAAGAGGTGACGAAAGTACATCATATTATAGAACAAGGCAAAGATTAGTGCTGGCCAAGGAAATGTCAGCAATGCACCCAGTTTGAAGAATAGTGCAACTAAGACGTAGTCAGCCGCGAGAACTAACTCCAAGAAGAAGTTGTAGTAGTCACCACGGAAGAGTGCTGGTAGTGGTCCAAACCAAAAGGTCGTCCATGAGATTCCCACCTTAGCAATTCGCAAATCACCTTGGTCATTTTTAATTTTCGCATAGTTTGGTGGAATTGGGAGATTATTAAAAATGTTGTTTGGATCGTTATTGTTATTGTTTCCAAATGGATTTTGCAATGCGAACCCTCCTTTATTCTTAGGTACATATCATATCATAAGTCAACGGGTCTGACTAATTATCAGTCGGCAGGAATCAGTCATCTAAAAAGTTTGCAAAAAAATATTAGAAAATGTGTTGACAAAAATGAGAATTAAATTATTATTACTCATAATCAATTAATCGAAATAAACATATCGAAAAGCAGAGTAGGAATTGGAGATCTGAAGAGAGCTTCTGGATGGTGTAAAGAAGTGTTTGAAGGTTCTGAAGATGGGCTTGGAATGGCATCAGTGATGTTAGCTGGTGACGGAGTTGCACACGTTATTAGTGCAAGGTTATACGAGGGAGACGTCCTTCATGTAACCTGCTGAGGTTGGACTCGTGAGGGTTCAACGAACTAAAGGTGGCAACGCGAGTAATCGTCCTTTATCTAGAAATAGATAAAGGGCGATTTTTTTGTTCATCATGCTTTAGATTAGTTGATTAAATAATTTGAAATTATATTGAGAGGGAGATTTTGATTATGAAGAGAAGAAAACACACAGGGTTAATTTGGACCATTATTATTGTTGCAATTGTTTTAATTGGCGGGATTGCTGGTTTTGCTCACCATCGCCAACAACAAGCGAAGACGGTAACGGTTGGGGTTGTCGGTTTAACTAACCAACAACAAAAGATTTGGGATGAAGTTAACAAGACGGCCAAGAAAAAGTATGGCGTAACAGTCAAAGTTAAGAATTTCTCTGACTATAATCAGCCAAACAAGGCAGTCCAAAATGGAGACATTGATTTAAATGCCTTTCAACATACCGCATTCTTGAACGCTTGGAATAAAGCTAATCACGGTCAAGTGGTTTCAATTGGACGGACGGTTATCGCGCCAATTCGTCTTTACTCAAAGAAGTACAACAGCATTAAAGATTTGCCAAATGGTGCAACAATCGCTGTGCCAAATGATGCTTCTAATGAAAGTCGGGCATTGTATGTATTAAAGAACGCTGGATTAATTACCTTCAAGAAGGGAACCGGTAAATTAGCAACGGTTGCTGATATTGATAAGAACACGAAGAACCTTAAGATTAAGGAACTTGGCGCTGAACAAACTGCGCGGTCATTAAACGATGTAGATGCAGCAGTTGTTAACAATACTTATGCTGCACCAGCTGGATTAACTAAGAAAGAAACCATCTACGTTGAACCACTTAACAAGGATTCTGAACAATGGATTAACATTATTGCAGCTAAGAAGTCTGATGCAAATAAACAAGCATACAAGGATGTTGTGAAGGCTTTCCAAACTCCACAAGTTAAGAAGCTTTACCAAAAGTACTACGGTGATACCGAAAAGACCGCTTGGGACTTGAAATTAAACTAATTAGCAAGGAGAGGTAGAATATGGCGAACATCATTGATTTAGACAACCTCAGCGTGACCTTCCATCAAAAAAAGGGGACTGATGTTAAGGCAGTACAAAACGTTAATTTGAAAGTTGAAAAGGGCGATATTTATGGAGTAGTCGGTTATTCAGGTGCTGGTAAATCAACCCTTGTGCGGACAATTAACCTTTTACAAAAGCCGACGGCAGGTTCAGTGACCGTTGCTGGAACAGTCCTTTTCAAAGATGGTCAACAACAAGTTGATAATAAAGAGCTTCAGGAAAAGCGTCGTAATATTGGAATGATTTTCCAACATTTTAACTTATTGAATGAAACAACGGTTGCCGAAAACGTGTTGTTTGCCTTAAAACATTCTTCCATCTCTGATGATGAGGCTGAAGAAAAAGTCCTAAAACTACTCGATTTAGTAGGTTTAAAGGATAAGGCCAACGCGTATCCTGTCCAATTATCTGGTGGGGAACAGCAACGGGTAGCGATTGCTCGAGCATTAGCCAATGATCCAGAAATTTTAATTTCAGACGAAGCCACTTCGGCACTAGACCCCCGGAACACAAACCAAATTCTTGATTTACTAAAGGATCTTAATAAAAAGTTGGGGTTAACAGTGGTTTTGATTACTCACGAAATGGATGCAGTGAAACGAGTTGCCAATAAGATTGCAGTAATGCAACATGGGGTCATCGTGGAACAGGGGAACTTACGTGATGTTTACCTGCGTCCAAAGGAGGAACTCACCCGTCAATTTGTTGGTGGTTCACTGGCCGCCATTGAAACACTTCGGGCCTTTGATCTTGGTCATTTAGCACCAAATGAACAGCTATTCCAAGTTGTCTTTAGTGCAGCTAATGTTACTAAATCAATTATTCTGGATCTGTATAAGCAATTGGGGGTTGATGTCTCAATGCTCTACGGAAATATTGAAGTACTTGGAGATGAACCAGTTGGGACAATGTTTATTCTGGTCAAGGGTGATCAAAAAGAATTAGACAGCGTGGTTGACCTCTTGAAAGGAAAAGATGTTGAGGTAACAAAGATTGATGATCGGGGGATTTGGAATGACTAGTTTATTAGCAAAATATTTACCGAATGTTGCTAATCTTGGCTGGGGTGGCGATACCGGTTGGGGAACTTCCATCTGGCAAACCATTTACATGACCTTTTGGCCAGCGATTTTTGGCGGGATTCTTGGCTTAATTTTTGGTGTCGTTTTGGTGATTACTAAACCTGGCGGCATTCTGGAAAACCGATTCTGGTTTGGCTTTTGTGATAAAGTTGTTTCACTCTTCCGGGCCGTACCATTTATTATCTTATTAGCGTTTATCGCACCGTTTACTCAATTAATTGTCGGAACTCAAATTGGGACAACTGCAGCACTTGTGCCATTATCTTTGGGGGTTTTCCCATTCTATGCACGTCAGGTTCAAGTGGCTTTAGAAAGTGTAAATGAAGGTAAGATTGAAGCAGCGGAAGCGCTTGGCGCAACTAATCGCGATATCATCTTTGATGTCTATCTTCGTGAAGCCCGTTCTGAGTTAGTTCGGGTCTCGACCGTAACTTTGATTAGTTTAGTTGGGTTAACTGCGATGGCTGGAGCAATCGGTGCAGGTGGACTTGGTAATACCGCCATTGCATACGGGTACAACCGGTTTAATAATGATGTAACCATTGTCGCAACGATCTTAGTTTTACTATTAGTGGTCATTATTCAATTAGTTGGTGATTGGTTAGCACAACGCTTAAATCACCAAAGTCGCTAAGCAAAGAAGGCATAGGTATGGAGAAAGATGAACAAGTTCGAGTACTGGAAGATTTGATCAAAATCAATTCCGTGAATGGTAATGAAGAAGAGGTTGCGAAGTATTTACAACAACTCTTTGACCGTCATGGAATTAAGGCGAAAATTGATTTATTCGGTGACCATCGTGCCAATTTAATTGCCGACTTCGGTTCTGGCGATGATGTTTTTGGTGTAACTGGTCACATGGATACTGTTGCGACGGGAGATGAAAACAAGTGGCAGCACGGTCCATTTACTCCTGTTCGTGATGGGGATCGCTTGTATGGTCGCGGTTCTGCTGATATGAAAAGCGGTCTTGCTGCTGAAGCGATTGCATTGATTGAATTGCACGATACGGATGCACTACCAGCTGGTCACGTTAGGTTCATTGCAACGGCGGGTGAAGAATATGGAACTCCTGGTGCCAACCGTTTGGAAGCTGCTGGAGTTGCCAAAGATTTAGTTGGGTTACTTGTTGGTGAGCCAACCAGCGGCAACGTAGTGTATGCGCACTCGGGAAGTATGAACTACCGAGTATCAAGTACTGGTAAGTCAGTTCATTCTAGTCAGCCAGAAAATGGGGTCAACGCTATTGATGCATTAGTTGATTTCTGCGTAAAAGAACGCGACTTGTTCAATGATGCTCCTGTGGATCCGTATTTAGGAACTGTGAAACATAGTGTGACGGTAATTAACGGTGGTGATCAAGTCAACACCATTCCGGATGCGGCTGCGCTTAAAGGGAATATACGACCTACTAAGACCTTTAATAATGATCAAGTAATTGAGCGGCTTAACAGAGCGATTAGTGAAGTTAATCAAGAAGGAAAAGGGCAGTTATCATTAGAATTGATTCATAATTTCCGCCCAGTAGCTTCTGATCCATCAGGTAAATTTGTTCAACGTGCACTTCAAGCAACACAACGGGCTTATCAAGCAGTATCAAATCACAGTACACCAGAATTAAAGACGATTAATGGTGCAACAGATGCGAGTGTCTTTGTTAAGCATAATCAAGAGCTCCCAGTAATCGTGTTAGGGGCGGATGATTGGAACATTGCCCATCAGATTAATGAGTACACCACAATTTCAAGTTATTTAGCAACGATTAAAGCATATCGGGAAATTATTCAACATTACTTTGATTAATATTTCCTGGGAAATAAAAGGGAGCGTGACAGAAGTCATTTATGACTTCGTTTTCACGCCCCCCGCAAGCACAAATAGGCCTCCAGAGTTCGGCTTTGCCGAGCACTGGAGGCCATTTGTGTACTGCGCTGTTCGCTTTTTATTAAAGTAATCGGGTTTGTGTCACAGCTCCTTTTTATTTGTTTAAGCTTAATTTAACAACTGCTTCGCACCTTGCCGTTTGAGGCATCATATCGATTGGTTGGATGTAATCAACACGGTAGGTAGGAACCAAGCGGGCCAAGTTTCGGGCAAGTGATGCCATATTACAGGAAATATACGCAAACTTCGTTGGTTTTTCTTGCAAAATTTGCTGGATTAATTTGTTATCTAGACCAGTCCGAGGAGGATCCACTACTAAAGCATCAAAATGGAGACCTTCAGCTCGCCATTTCGGTAATAATTCTTCAGCAGATCCAGTTTCGTACTTGGCATTAGTGATGTTGTTTAAGGTGGCATTCTGGTTTGCATCGGCGACAGCTTCTGGAATGATTTCCATTCCACGAACTTCATGAACGCGGCTGGCAAGGGCCAAACCGATCGTTCCGATTCCTGCGTATGCATCAATTAGGGTATCTGTGCTGGTTAATTCCATCGCCTTAGCAGCTTCTTCATATAGAGTTTCGGTTTGATATGGATTGAGCTGGAGAAAGGAACGTGCGGAAAGGTGGAAGTCTAATCCCATCAGACTGTCAGTGATGTAAGAATCACCAGCGAGGTGGATAGTTTCAGTTCCCCAAACTAGTGGGGTATCCCCGGGATTTATATTTTGCATTACAGAAACGACGGACGGTAATTTTTCCGCAATGAAAGTCAGGAGTTGATGTTTTTTAAGTAATTTAGGACTATTAGTAATGAAAGTTACTTGAATTTGATGAGTTGTTGCAGATTCACGAACGACAATCGTTTTTAAAATCCCGCTATGATTGCTTTCGTCATACAACGGAATTTTTAATTGCGCAATTTTATCAACGAGGGCGCGCATTACTCTCATGATTCCTGGCATTTGAACAGCGCATTCTTGCATATCAACAACTTCATGAGAGCCAGAACGATAAAGACCAGCAACGACTTTCCCATTTTGCTGACGAATTTGGAACTGAGCTTTATTACGGTAACCATATTGTTTTTCAGAGCCAATGGTTGGACGAACTTCATAGTGACGGTAACCACGAGGTTTAAATTTAGCTAAACTTTCAATTACCATTTGCCGTTTGAATCGTAACTGTGCTGGATAGGCTAAATTTTCAAGTTCAAAACCACCAGCGTCTAATGCATAGTCATCCCGCGGAATGACCCGGTCTGAGCTAGTTTTTTTCAGACGATGGATAGCTGCTTCGAGATACTTTTCGTGAACTTTTGTGACTTCGGCAACCACGACTTCATTTGGTAGTGCACCGGGAACAAAACACACCTTGTGTTTAAAATAGCCAATTCCCTGGCCCGCAACCCCCAGTTTTTTTATGGTTAATGGGAAGCGGTCACCAATTTTGACATCGACAGGATGCTGATAATGACGTGGTGACTTCCGTGGATAATGATGATGGGTACGTTCAACCATAATTAATTCTCCTTTGTTGGATGGTTATAATGTGTATCATTCTAGCATAATTCTAGTGTCAAACCTTTTTGAAATACGGAAAGATGAATTAATTCAAAAAAATTATGAAAAAAGCCTTGACGAAAGATTAGAACTTGATTAGAATATACTCATAAATTAATTATTCGAGCACAATGAGAAAGAAGAGTAGCGATTTCTAATCGAAAGCGAATCCCGTTTGGTGAGAGGGGAACGAATCTAGAAAGCGTGAAAATCACTTTCGAGTCTGTACTGTCCAAGGTACAGTGGTATGACACCCATTACAGCGTCAGCGTATCGCAATTTTGCTGTACGTATTGAGGTACTAATAGCAATATTAGTATAAACCAAGGGTGGTACCGCGTATGACGTCCCTTGACTGGTCAATGATCAGTCAAGGGACTTTTTTATTGGGCTCGATGTTAATTCATTCGCAATGATATTGGAGGGAGAATTATGAATGATTTAGCGTCACGTAAACTAACCACAAAGGAATATTTAGTTGTTAGTTCATTACTATTTGGTTTGTTCTTTGGGGCGGGGAACTTGATTTTTCCACTTCATTTAGGACAATTAGCCGGTGGTCACTGGGGCCTAGCTACGGTTGGTTTCTTATTGACGGGGGTTCTGTTGCCACTGTTATCAGTTATGGCAATTGCAGTCACCCGTGCTGAAGGGGTTTTTGATGTTGGCCGTCCATTGGGAGTTGGCTTTGCACTAGTTTTCATGGTTTTAATTCACGCAACGATCGGCCCCTTATTTGGTACACCACGGACGGCGTCAGTTTCCTTTACTGTTGGTGTCGCCCCGTTCGTTCCCAAAGCTGACCATCAAGTCGCACTGTTAGTTTTTTCAGCTGTTTTCTTTGCGTTAGCATTTGCATTCTCATACCGCGAAAATGATATTCTTTCTAACGTTGGTAAGGTTTTAAACCCAATGTTCTTGGCATTATTATTCTTAATGTTTTTAGTTGCCTTTTTACGGCCGATGGGTAATCCAATGTCGGCACCGGCCACTTCTGCTTACGTGCATTCTTCATTTGTTAATGGGTTCTTACAAGGATACAATACGATGGATGCTCCTGCAGGACTAGCCTTTGGGGTCACTGTTGTGCATGCGGTACGGCAAATGGGCCAAAAACGTGAATCGGATGTCGCAAAGGTTGTTGGTAAAGCAGGATTAGTCTCCATGAGTATGGTGGCATTTATCTACGTATTATTAATCGTGGTTGGTGCAATGTCCCTTGGTCACTTTAAGCTTTCTGCTGATGGTGGGGTCGCATTTAACCAAGTTGTTAGCTACTATGGTGGTGCCTTTGGTCAAGCAGTTCTGGCAGTATTGATCACAGTGACTTGTTTAACAACCGCCGTTGGATTGGTAGCAGCTTTTGCGCAAGATTTCCATAAACACTTTCCAAAGGTTTCTTACCACACATGGTTAGCCTTAACGACGTTAGCTTCATTCTTAGCTGCAAACTTTGGTTTAGACACAATCATCGCCTGGTCAACACCAATGTTGATGTTCCTCTACCCACTATGTTTAGTATTAATCCTTTTGTCAGTATTTTCACCAATGTTCAACCGTGACGGGGTTGTTTACCTGTTTGTTGTACTATTCACTGTCGTTCCAGCTCTTGGTGATATGGTAGTATCTTTCCCGAAAGTAGTTAGCGCGAGTGCTTTTGGTACCGCAGTTGCTGCAGTGCGGAGCCATTTACCCCTTGCCAGTTTAGGCCTCTCATGGCTAGTGCCAGCACTAGCTGGTTTGGTTCTCGGATTAGCATTCCACTTCTTCCGGGTTCGCGGAAACGCGACTGCATTAGACGAAAATTAGTACTCTTTGAATAATCCATATTGATACTCTCCAAAAATAGCTTCAGAGTTCGGCATTACCGAGCACTGAAGCTATTTTTAGTTAGTATGATGTTCGCGAAGCTTGCGTCCCACAAGATGGTGGTCGGCCTTACCAGGATTCAGTTCGACGAGTTCTCCTGATCCGCTATAGATAATCCATTCGGCAAGATTGACAATGTGGTCACCCGCGCGTTCTAAGTAACGAATCACGTTGAGGTAGGTTTCATACGAAGTGACATGATCATTACTGGCTTTTAAAGCACCAATGATCCGTTGTTGCTGTTCAACGTAGAGAACGTCGACTTTTAAATCTTCGTTCGCAACTTTGGAGGCCGTCTTCTCGTCAGTGAAAACATAGGCGTCCATGATTTGTTCAAGCATTTTGCGGACGATCATCATCATTTGTTGAATATTATCTTGAATCGCTTGATCCTGATAATGATCAGCCATACGGACGGTACATTGAGCAATGTGCGAAGCATAATCACCAATGCGTTCGATGTCAGTACTAGCTTTGAGAATACTAATAATTTTACGGAAGTCTGCAGCAACTGGTTGTTGCAATGCCATTAGTTTTAATGCCTGTTTTTCTAAATTAACCTCATCAGTGTTAATGTGCGAATCACCAGACAAAACCTTTTTAGCTAGTTCTGGATCGTGGTTGGTAAATGCTTGTGTAGCTTGGTAGATTTGTTCACTTGCGTCAATTCCCATTTCCATAAAGTGGCTACGTAGTCGTTTTAATTCATCGTTAAAAATTTCGCCCATGGTCGGCCTCCTAACCAAATTTACCGCTCAGATAATCAGCGGTCTGTTTTTTCTGAGGGTTCAGGAAAATATCTGCAGTTTGATTATATTCAATTAATTCACCTTGGTGCAAGAAGGCTGTCCAATCAGCAGAACGCGATGCCTGCTGCATGTTATGAGTCACCATAATAATGGTAAAACGCTCTTTGAGGTGCACAAGGGTATCTTCGATTTGGGTTGTCGAGACGGGATCCAATGCACTAGTTGGTTCATCCATGAGGATAATTTCTGGTTCAACGGCGAGAGTGCGCGCAATGCAAAGTCGTTGTTGCTGACCACCAGATAGGGCGAGGGCACTTTTCTTGAGGGAATCTTTGACTTCACCCCATAAGGCAGCCTGTTTCAGACTTGTTTCAGCACGTTCTGTTAATACTTTTCGATCTTTAACCCCAGCTAAACGAAGTCCATACACGACATTATCGAAAATTGATAGGGGGAAGGGGGTTGGTTGCTGAAAGACCATTCCAATTTGTTGTCGAACACGATAGATATTTACTTTGGGTTGATTAATATCGACATCATGGAAGTGAATTTTACCGGTAACCGTGGCTAAACCATCGTTCATCCGATTAAGGCTACGGAGGAGCGTAGACTTACCAGAACCAGAAGCACCAATCAAAGCAGTAATTTGATTTTTGGGGAATTTCATTGAGATATTTTCAATCACCGGATGGTCGCCGTAAGCGACACCGAGTGCCTCAACAGAAATTGCGGGATTTGAAATGTTAGTCATTGATTATCCTCCTCTATTTGATTAATCCTTGTCGTTGACTAAGTCGGTGAGCGATAAAGCGGGCTAATAAGTTAAAGAATAGAATCGTTAGTAACAGAATTACGACTGCCCCATTTGAAATCGCTCGTGCATCAGGAACTAATCCTTCGTTATTAACTTTCCAAATATGGACAGCAAGTGTTTCTGCCGGGCGCAGTGGATTCAGAAAGCTAGTTGGACTAAACGGGTTCCAATTAGAGTAACTAATTACGGATGAACTTTGACCGGAAGTGTAAATTAATGCAGCAGCTTCACCGAAAATTCGTCCGGCACTAAGAATGGTTCCCGTCATAATTCCAGGTAATGCTGCCGGGAGAACAATTTTAGTGGTTACCCGCCATTTAGACATTCCTAGTCCAAGACCAGCTTGTCGTTGTAATGATGGAACTTGTTGCAAGGCGTTTTCGCAACTTCTGGTTAGTAGGGGGAGATTTAAGATTGTTAGTGCCATCGCACCAGCAAGTAGTGAGAAATCCAGACCCCACTGGATGACAAAGACTAAGTAGCCGAAGAGGCCGACCACTACTGATGGGAGAGAGCTAAGTACTTCCATGGCTAGCCGAATTAAGCTCGTAAATAAGTTTTGTGGAGCATATTCACTCAAATAAATTGCGGCACACAAGGCCAGCGGGACGGAAACGAGCATTGTTAAAAAGAGCAGGTAAACGGAATTAAAAAGCTGATCACGGATGCCACCGCCGCGACTAAAAGATTCTGCTTGGCTAGTAATAAAATGCCATGAAATATTGGGTAAACCAGTGACTAGCAGGTAGCCAAGGAGGGATAGGATTAGAACGCCAATGAGAGCGGAGAAACCAAGAATAATAGTGGTTGCGATCCGATCAATTTTAACGGGATTCATGAATGATGGGCTCCTTTCCGATTAACTAAGTGAATGAGGAGGTTAAAAGCTAGGGAGAGAACTAATAAAATGAGGGCCAGCGACCACAGGGCGTTGTTCGCGGGAGTCCCCATCACGGTGTTCCCGATTCCAGTGGTAAGGACGCTGGTTAATGTTGCCGCTGGTTCGGTTAATCCGTGGGGGATCACGGTTGTATTACCAATCACCATTTGCACTGCCAGCGCCTCACCGAATGCCCGTGCCATGCCGAAAATCATTGCAGTTAGAATGCCACCCTTGGCGCTAGGTAAGATAATCCGGGAAATAGTTTGCCACCGGGTTGCGCCAAGACCAGCTGAAGCCATTCGGTATGACTTAGGAACAGCATTCAGACTATCAATGGTCATCGAAGTCATCGTTGGCAGCACCATTAAGAAGAGCACAACAATTGCTGCCAAAATTCCGAAGCCCGTCCCACCAAACATTTTTTGTAAAAATGGAATTACCACGGTGAGCCCAACGTAACCATAAACAACGGATGGAATTCCAACTAAGAGTTCCACAATTGGTTGACAGACTTTGTAAACTTGTTGCGGTAAAATTAAGCTCATTGCGATAGCTACGATCAGTGCTAGTGGGAGTGCAATGATCCCGGATAACAAAGTAACCAATAGCGAGGTAACGATCATTGGAAGGGCGCCGAAAAGATTTTGTCCTGGTTTCCAAATTTGACCAGTTAGAAAGTTGATCAATTTGACGTGATCTTGAGTAAAAAGGGCAAACCCTTGGTAAGTTAGGAAGACTAAGATAGTAATTACTAAAATTGCGATGGTAGCGATGGATAAGAAGCTAATGATTTTACCAGTTACTTCCTGATGACTTTCGGCGGAAGGACCAGTGAGCTGTTTTGACCATTTTTTCATACCTATTTTTCCTCAATAATTTGGTTATTAGCGGTTTTTTTAACTTTCATATCATGAATGCTAATGTAATTGGTGGAGTTAACGAGTCGCTGCTGGATAGCTGGCGATTGCATGTAGCGAATGAACTGTGTTGTTGCCGAGTTGGGATTTAATTTGGTATACATATGCTCATATGACCACAACGGCCAACGGTTGGTAGTAATATTGGCTTTAGTTGCCTTAAAATGATTCAGTTGGAGTGGCTTTACGCGTTGGTTAACGTAAGAGCGAGTGATATAACTAATTGCTCCGGGAGTATTGGCGACGATCTCTTTTACCGTGCCGTTCGAATCTTGTTCTTGACTGATAACTGCTTCATCGTTATTTTTAAAAACGGTTTGTTCAAATGCTACCCGGCTACCACTACCGTGAGCACGGTTAATAACGGTGATTTTTTCATTCGGGCCTCCTACCTGCTGCCAATTAGTAATCTTTCCGGTAAAGATCTGGCGAAGCTGTTCCATGGAAAGATTATTTACAGGTAAATTCGGATTAACGATCGGAACAATTCCAGCTACTGCAACCACATGTCCGCGCAACTTCTTAGCGTTAATCCCATTTTGTTGACTAGCGAAGACGTCAGAATTACCAACATCGACGGCGCCTGCTTGAACTTGGCTGAGTCCCGTTCCCGAACCGCCACCTTGGATGGTAATGTGAATTCCAGAATGCTTTTGCTGATACTGGTGTGCAACAGCCTCAGTTAAGGGCTGTAAGGCTGTTGAGCCGACGATACTAATTTTTTGTGGTTTAGTTTGGTGACGGACCGTTGCCCAACTAACAATGATGAGGGCAACGATAATCAATGCTGCACCAGCACTTAGCCATTTTTTCATTAATGTGACTCCTTTAAAATATGCAGAAAGTAATTGTCACTGCATGGATTTCATGGTACAAAAGAAGCATATCAAGCGGATGTAAATATTTAGTTGTTCGAATGTAAATGTTATGTAAATTATGAGAGGGAGCCATGGTGAAGAAGTTTCTACTGATGACTCAGCAACCAGCATTGGCTGAGCAAGTAAAATTAATTGCCCAAAAAGCGCAGTGGCAGGTTGAACAGGTCACTACGCCGACGGGTTTAGTGGTGAAGCTAGATGGTGATCAATACCATGGCGTTTGGTGGGGATTTAACCAATGTTAATCTCGACACTACAATTGCGACGGTGACCTTGATTCGTGATCAGGTAATGGGACCCATTATGATTATGACGCGAACATTGACCGATTGCTTAGCACAAAAATTGTATCAAGCGCGGGTGGACGATGTGGTATTACTTCCTTTCTACGGAGCAGCATTAATTGCGCAAACTAAGCAACGTCTATGGGTTTATAGTCGCCTAACACAGCCAAAGGTTGTTACACGAGAGCATGATTATTCACTCCATGTTGAAGGTCATCAACGAGTGGGTGAATGGCAGATTGACGAAAAGAATTATTTGGTGACCAAGCACGGTCAACAGATTCAATTAACACCGAAAGAATTTCAGTTATTGATGTATTTGGTGAATAATCGTGGACAAGTATTAAGTCGTGATCAGTTAGTGAATGGGGTTTGGGGATACGATTTACTGGAGACTTCGCGGATTGTCGACATTCACATTAGTCATTTACGTGATAAGTTAGAGGATGATTCTCAACATCCGGTGCATTTGTTAACGGTTCGTGGGTTTGGTTATAAGCTCGTATAAAAAAGGCGGGTGATAGTAG
>NZ_GG698807.1:21965-91218 GCF_000161935.1 Limosilactobacillus coleohominis 101-4-CHN
ACCACCCGCCTTTTTTATTGGGTCTTATTTAATTTGATGATTACTCTTGAATTGTTTTAGATTTGCCTTAGTTGGATTCAGGTTTAACCATTCCTTAGAGAGAAATGCATCATTCATATGATACTTAGGTTTCGGCTGGGATTGTTCTAAGAACGGTGCAGTTTGACGATCAAAGTCAACCCAACCTGCCCATCCGATATGGATGGTGTCTTGCATGAACCCATCTTGATTACCCTTGTGGGAGTAATCAATGATGTTATTAAATCCTTGAGAGCGCAACTGCGTTTTAATCTTGCGCACTGTGCGGTAATACATCGGCATGGACATCCCTGTGTGTTTTTCCCATTTAGCATTCACCGGTGTAATCATAAAAATTACATTTGTATTGGTTTTATGGAACTGATTTAATACCACTTCCAGATCCCCATATTCTGGTGACTTTGTGTAGTCAAAGTTCTTTTGGGAATTAGCAGTACTCTTGATATGACCACGCATCCGTCGGTTATAGAATGAATTTAATACCCCAAAGTTATTGTTACTAGAGGCCCGGTCATGTTGCTTAATCGCTGCCGCTGTTAAATCAGCATAATTAAGTTGTTCAGGAAGGAGCCGTGCTTTCGGCTTGATTCGCCGACCGTAGTTATCTTTGATAAAGAATCCAGAGAAGAGATTATCCTCATGGTGCAAGAGTGTAATCTTTGAATTGATGACCCAGCGATCCCACTTACTCAGGGATTGACCCTTGCTAATCTTATTGGCGTAGCTACTAATTGATCCATCATCACCAAGCAATTGGATTAGACGTTTGGCAGTATAACGATCGTAGGCCGATTGTGGGTTAGCTTGACGCAACCACATTAAGTTAGCATAGGCACCGTTGTAATATTTAAAGGCTGATGGCATTACCCCACGCTTAACAAACCATTGTGGGGAAATAACGTAAACTGCTTTTTTACCTTGCATTTGTTGAGGCATCATTGTCATGTTAAACAGTTGAGGCAATGATTGTGTCCCCCGGGAACCAAACATAAACGGACGATAGGAATGATACCTTTCAGCCATAACCGCAGGGTGGTAGCGATCCATCCGATTAAATTCGCTAGAACCAAAGAATGGAGCATATTTTGAGCGACGACCACTGAGGGCCTGAACCTTTAATGAACGATTTTTAAAAACCGTTGGACTTAAGGAAACCGCAGCCCGTTGTTCAGTCGCAGCAGAGTGGTGACCAGACCATGGCAAGCAAAAGAAGATGAATGCTAATAATGCCGCAACAATCACTGGGCCAAAAATTGACCACAGCTTTTTCTTGTTAGTCATTTTGTAATTCCTTTACCCGATCCTCAATCTTATCAACAGAACTCCAAGCACTCCGGTCAAATTCTGAAACAGGAACTTGAATATCAAATTCATCTTGAAGAGATAGTAAGAATTGAACAGTGGCCATGGAGTCTAACAGACCATCGGCGTATAAATCAGCAGTGGTATCAGAGAAGTCGCTTGCGTCACGACCAGTTGCTTGTGCTAATAAATCTTGAATTTGTTCTTTCATGATAATTCCTCCAGGTATTTTTATATCAAGTTATTTCATTGCTGCGGGACTGAACCATAATGTGTTCAAGAAACCACAGAAGATTAAAAATCCGAAAACGACAAAATTAAAAGTAATAAATCCGGCAATAAACTTAGTCAGTTTAGTTGATTTAAGGTTTTTATAGTGTTTTCGCTTATAGCGAAGCCACCAGTCATTGATCACTAAGGCTAAGCCATGTAAGAATCCATATAGGATATAATACCATGTTACTCCATGCCAGAAGCCCATGACTACCATGTTTAACATGTAGGCAATGGATGATAAAACATTCCGATTTTTAAACCAACGTTTTTTGGTAGCTAGGAACACAAAACGCATGAAGATGTAATCACGGAACCAGAATGATAGAGACATATGCCAACGGTTCCAGAATTCCTTAATGTTCTTAGAAAGAAACGGCTTATTAAAGTTCATTGGGGTTTCGACACCCATGATGTAACTAATGGCGACTGCAAATAATGAATATCCAGCAAAGTCAAAGTATAAGTCACCGGTATAAACATAAGCAACGCCGACGACCCACCATGAGAGGTGTGGGGCATGTGCCATTGCTTGGCGTTGGAAATAGGGCAGCCATTGTTGAGCAAAGAAATAATCCACAATAAACTTATATACAAACCCGATAAATAAGTACAGGACTGCCTTTTGCAGTAAACTGAGGTATTTTTCCCGACTAGGAACTTTTTGGTAGTCTTTTGAAAAACGACGATACCGATCAATTGGTCCGGAAGTAATGGTTGGCATAAATGCCATGAAACGGACAAACTTCCACCAATTAAGATCCTTAACGGCACCATCCCTTGTTTCAATGATTGTTCCTGCAGCTCGGAAAGTTAAGTAAGAAATCCCTAAGAAGCCGAGGAGCGAATTATGACCAACCATTGCGGGAGTAAATTTAACAATGATGATCGGCAAGAGCGATAAAAAGACGGTTACATAAAAAACCATACTGTTATTTTGCTTTTGCCGGTAATGGAAGTACCACATTACTAAGCAAGTTTGGTAAATGATATAAACAATCAACGAAGCAGCTTGTTTGTAGCTTTGACCATCGAACATGAAGAAGATGAAGATAAAGCTAATGAGTGCTTCATACCATTCGAAACGTTTACCAAAGTAAAGGCCAATGCCCATCGGAATGAGGGCAATTAACAAGTAAATAAAATACGAAGGAGTTCCATAGGCGGAGAAGTTTGGTAAGCTTGCAAACCAATTAATCATTATTTATTAGCCTCCGCGATGAGTTGCTTAACCGCAATCTTGCCATTTGCTGATGTTGGGTAACTATCAACATAGATGAATTGGGTTGGCATCATGTAATCCATAATTTTATCTTTTAAGCTTTCCCGAATGGCCTTTGTTAATTCGGTATCGCTGGCGAAATCGTTTGGTTCGGCGATTACATAGGCAATCAAATGCGTTGCTTTACCATTTTTGTCATACTTTGGTACCGCTACGGCTTGCTTAATGTATTGACTTAACTCCAGACTAGAGCGAACTTCGTCGAGTTCTACCCGGAAACCGTGTAATTTGATTTGGAAGTCCATCCGACCGATGATATGACGAAGACCATCAGCACTGATGTAGCCAGCGTCCCCGGTACGGTATGATTGTTGGCCATTGAACTTAAAGAAGTTTTTGGCAGTCTTTTCTGGATTATTGAGGTAACCAGCGGCAACACTATCACCGGAAATGATGATTTCACCATGCTTTCCAGGTTCAGTGATTTGTTGGTCGCCGTCCCAGATCGTAGTAGTAACTCCAGGTTTATCGTAACCAATCGGCAGCCGTTTAGCATCCTTGAGCATATCTCTTGTGATTTCACAGCTAGTAACTGCTACAGTTGCTTCCGTTGGGCCATAGGTGTTGTAGATGTGGGCATCTGGAAACTTTTGGAACAGCCGTTTAACGGTTGAAACTGATAATTCTTCACCACAAAAGACAAACTTCTGTAAATCAGGCATCTTTTCAGCGTTAAAATCAGGACTGAGTAGTAGCAATTCTGCAAATGATGGAGTACCAAAGAAGACATTGATCTTGAGATCTGGTAAGACTTTAAAAAGCTGACCGAAGTTTTGGACTACCTTAACCGGAATGGCTTTGACAGAAGCGCCCGAGAGCATTCCAACTAACCAGTAGAAATGGGAAATATCAAAAGAAAATGGTGGTTGACCAAGGAAGGTCGCTTCCCGAGGAAGATCAAAATCATCGCCCAACATCCAATTAGCGAAAGTTGTAATATTGTTAGCGCTAATTTCAATGCCCTTTGGCGAACCAGTCGTTCCAGAAGTGAAGAGAATATAGAAAGTATCATCTCCAGCGACTTCATGATCCATATTATAGGAGACTTGCTCGTCCATGATTTTACGTAATTCAAATCGGTTTAGGATTTGTCCATCGTAGTCTAAATCTTGGTCTGGGAAGTCATCAACTGCAATCACCAATTTAGGATCAGCGGTGTTAATGATTGACTGCATTCGGGGAAGGGCCGAACCAGTTTCTACTGGAATATATGCGTGACCAGACTTTAAACCACCAAGAAATCCAGCAACCATTTCAAATTGGTGGTCGCCATAAAACATAATCGGGCTACCAGCCGGAATGTTACTGTAATCAAGCCAGGCCGCAAGTGCATTGGATGCGTTGACTAAATCTTGATAAGTATGGGTCGTCCCCATTTCATCGAAATAAACCTTATCAAGGTGTTGTTTGGCGATTTGATCGATTTCAGGAACAATATTTGTAACCAAAACTCTTTCCTCCATTAAAATTCGTTATAAATGAATGGGGCTTGTCCAGCACCAAAGTAACCATAAAGGTAAATTAAGGCAACTAGAACGACGAAATAAAAAAGCGTCTTTAAGATAAACGTGTACGTTGGATGATCTTTGAGCGCTTTAATCATTAAATTACCATCCTTTCTGACTGGCGAAGACAGCCTTCATAAATAATCGGCATGACCTAGTATAGTCATCATTTCAAATTAAATAATAATTTGAAATTAGAAATTACCTAATTTTAAAAATATCAAACGAAATTATACAACATCTTACAAGGCAGTGTAAACGAATTGGTGTTAAGAAGGTTTAGTTAATTGTAATTAATGAATTATATTTCCTATTAATGATCGTCTTTGATATAATCGATTGGAAACGCAAACAAACGTTTGGAGGACGAAAATGCGATTTTTACATACTGGAGACTGGCATATCGGGAAACACTTGGCTGGCTATAATTTACTGGCGGATCAACATGCGACTTTTGAAAAGATTCGCCAAATTGCTAAAGCAGAACAAGTCGATGCAATGGTCATCGCTGGTGATTTATATGATCGGACAATTCCAAGTGAGGCCGCTACCCGAGAATTGACTAGTGAACTAGCAGAGTTAAATATTCATGATCAATTACCAATTTTTGCGATTAGTGGCAATCATGATTCAGCTACCCGACTAGGTGTAGGGAGTCAGTGGTTTACAAGTAACGATTTCTATTTAAATACAAAATTTAGTCAGGCGTTTATGCCAATTGAATTTGCTGATACCCAGTTATTTTTGTTGCCTTTTTTTGGTTTACAAGAAGTCCGCAATTATTTTGCGGATGATCAAATTAAAGATATCAATACTGCAATGAAAAAGATTGTTGCTGCAATGAAAAAGCGATTTGTAGATGGCAAGCGGCATGTATTAGTTGCCCACTTCTTTGCGGCCGGGAGTCAGCGAACCGCCGATTCAGAGACGATGATTGAAGTAGGGGGATTGAGCGCCGTCAATACTGATCTATTAACTGATTTTGATTATGTTGCCCTTGGCCACTTACATAATAAAAACGCGTTGCAGGAGGCACGGATAAAATATAGCGGCTCGCCAATGAAATTTTCAGTTTCCGAAGCTAATATGGAAAAAGGAGTCTGGATTGTGGATACAGCTCCGTTTAATATTCGCTGGGTTGAGCTTCCTGCGATCCATGAGATTCACGTGATCGAATCCTCAATGGATCAATTGACTGATCCAACATTTGCCAAGCAGTACTCCAAAGAAGATTATTATGCAATTAAACTTACGGATCGACAAATTATTCCAGATGTTATGAATCGTTTGCGGCAATATTACCCGCAAATCATAAGTCTCGGTCGTAAGTATGGGTTTGCAGGGCCTCATGAAAATTATCATCATCTAAACCAACGTCAATCACCTAAGCAATTATTCGCTAATTTCTTTGAAAAAACGGTGGGTACTAAACTGAATGCAGAACAAGAAAAGATTGTTGATACTACATTAGCAGAAATGCAAAAGGGGGATCGCTAGGATGCAACCATTAAAACTACATCTGCAATATTTTGGTCCTTATAAAGATGAAGTAATAGATTTTCAAAAGTTGACAGGAACAGCAGTCTTTTTGGTAAGTGGTAATACCGGAAGCGGGAAAACCACAATATTTGATGCAATGTGTTATGCGCTTTTTGGTCAAACAACTAATGATCAAGACCGTGATGCGACAGCGCTACGTTCGGATTTTGCACCAAAAAATCAAGAAACGTGCGTTACTTTTACCTTTAGCCACAAAGGACAAACTTATCAAATTACCCGCCAGCCGAAACAAACGATTATGGGGCGTGGTAATAAATTAGTCGAACATGGGACAAAAGTTAGTTTAATCTATCCGTTGGAGAATTCAGAGCCAAACGAAATTAGTAAAATCGGTCCAGCTAATCAATTTATTGAACAGTTGTTGAATTTAACTCGAGATCAGTTTAAGCAAATTGTGCTCTTGCCGCAGGGAAAGTTTCGTCAATTTCTAGAATCGAGCAGTTCTGATAAAGAAACATTATTACGCGATCTTTTTAATACTCACTTTTATGAACAGTGGGCAGCAACGTTAAAGAGCCAGCTCACCGAACAGCAACAGGCTTATAAGCAAACGTTAGATAAACTGTCAGTTACAAAGGCAAACTTAGCAGATGTTAATGGTGATCAGTCAACGGCTGAGTGGTTAAGCCAGGTAGAACAAAAAATTAAAGATCGACAAAGTGATATTGAAAATATTTCCCAGGAAATAACCAGGCAGCAATTAGTGACGAATCAACTAAATCAGCAATTAACCAACCAACATGCTTTAGTCCAGGCAATGGGTGAAAAAAAGAAAGCGGCTGCGGATCTTCTGGATTTGCAAGAGCAGGCGCCACAAATTAATCATTGGCGACAAATCATTGAACGGCTAACTTGGTATCAGGAACACCAGGCTGACTATTTAAATTACCAAAGCTTACATACAAAACTGGCGGAAAATCAGCGGCTTATAGCTGACAAACAAGCTGAAGTAAGAAAACTGCGTATTGAGCAAAAAGAGGTCGATACAGTTGCAGAACAACTGAAACAGCAGAACGAACGAATTCGAAAGCTACAGGAGCGGAAAAATGTTTTAGAAAACCAGCTACCACAATATACGCGTCGTGATCAGCTTAAGCAGGCCGTTCAAACTGGAGAAAAGCAGTTCAATGGACAACAACAATTAGTTACAAGTCAAAAAGAAAAATTAGAGTTAACCCAACAGCGGCTACAAAGGGTTACGGATGAACTTGACCAGTTGGGCGAAGTGCACGATCATGAATTAAAATTCGAAAATCAGCGGCATCAACTACAGAAGCTTCAGGAAATAGTTGCGGATCTTCAAAAACACCAGCGTAAATCAAATGAATTATCTAAACAGCAGCGGACTTTACAAAAATGGCTAGACCAGCAACAACAATTAATTACGCAGTCACAAACGACTTATGATGATTTGAAAGATGCTTATCTGCGTGGAGAAATTGCACGACTGGTTCACCAATTAAAACCGGGTTCGCCATGCCCAGTTTGTGGGGCAACTGATCATCCTCACCCTGCACCTTTGCCGAAAGATGATCGCGTGGTATTAAATGATGAAGTTGAAGCCGCTAATCAACGATTAAGTCAATTACAAAGGGAACAAGCAGCTAAAAAATCGCAGTTCGATGATCAAAAACATCAAGTTAATGAAGAAATGGCTACTATCAACGAATTGTTAGTACAGTTAAGCCAATTAATGAATGATGACTTTGCAACAATTGATGAGGCAAAAGAGAAAGTTCGAAGCTTTTCTGAAACTGTTAATAAATTGCGGCAAAATTTACTAAATGAGAAACGGCAAACACAAAAATTACTAACAGAACAGTCTGATTTGAATCAACGTCAAACGGAAGAACAGCAACAATTTACAGAAGCCCAACAAGAGTTAGATAAACTACAGATGCAATTGACGACTGATCGAGCGACCTATCAAGCGGTCGTCAATGATTTGCAAACTGAATATGAAGATGCCCAGAGTGCAACGGCTCAGGTCGGTGAATGGCAAGATGAAATTAATCACTTCCAACAACACCAGCAAAATACTCAACGTAAACAGGTAATGTTAGCAGAACGGGTAACAAATAATCAACAAGAGCTAACGGGACTGAATCAATTAGTTCAAACACTTCAAAAACAGATCATGGAGAGCCACCAAAAGTTACAGCAGCAGTTAGCAGATTATTCTCCAGAATTGGATGATAGTTTTTGGACTTGGGCTGGTGGGCATATCAATGAGTTGACGACTTTGCAAAGTCGTGTGCAAGATTTCCACACTAAACAAACTCGTCTTCAAGCGCTTATTCAGCGCCTAGAAAAACAAATTGGCACTCAATCGATGCCGAATGTTGAACAAACTAGTCAGGAGTTAGCAGAAGAACAGCGACGATTAGCGGAGTTGCAACGACAGAGTGGCCAACTTAGTAATGAACTGCAAAATATTTTAAAAACTCACGATCAAGTTGCGAAAATTAATCGCCAACAAAATTCAGAATTGAAGCGAGTCCAAGATTTGCAGACCGTTAGCGACGTGATGAATGGAAATACTGATAATAAACTTAGTTTAGAACGTTATGTACTGCAAAGTTATCTAACAGAGGTACTGCAGGTAGCAAATGGACGACTAGCAAAACTGACGAATGGACGTTATGCTTTTAAACTCAGCGATGAAGCTGCAAGGGGCAACGGAACGAAGTGGAGCGGTCTTGAAATTAACGTTTATGATGATAATGCAGGACAAGAACGCAGTGTCCGGACCCTTTCTGGTGGAGAAAGTTTTATTGCGTCATTGGCATTAGCTCTGGGACTGGGCGAAGTCATTCAAGAACGTAGTGGTGGCATTAAAGTAGAAACACTATTTATTGATGAGGGCTTTGGATCACTAGATCAAGAAGCGTTGGAGCAGGCGATGAATGCTTTACAGTCAATTAAAGGCTATCAGATGATCGGCATTATTAGTCACGTGACTGAATTAGAAAATCAAATTCCCAACCAACTGCGGGTGATTTCACGCAATGGTGTGAGTCATGTTGAATATCGTCAAGAAATTTCCAGCCTCGAAAATTAGGGATTGCTAATTTAAATTTAATGTAATATGATTAGCATGATTAATAAACACGGGTGCATTTAAAGTAGATTTCCAGAGAGGCAACGGGTGGTGGAAGTTGTCAGTCGAAACTCCGGTGCATGAAATGTGGGCGGGTAATGCCGCACGGTCAATGGCCGTTATCCATTTCGAGGGTGACAGATTGTCAAACTTGGGTGGTACCGCGGAACTAGAGCCATTTCGTCCCAAAATATGAGGATGAAATGGCTCTTTTTGATTGGAGGAAACGTTATGTTAGATATTAAGAAGATTCGTCGCCAACCGGACTGGTTTAAAGAGAAGTTAGCAACCCGGGGGATTGACGCATCAGAAATTGATGAAGTCCTGGAATTGGACCAAAAGCGGCGTGAATTATTACAAAAAGTCGAAGCGCTGAAAGCACAACGCAATGAAGCTTCTAAGAAGATTGGTGAAGCAAAGCGCAATGGTCAATCTGCTGAAGAAGCTATTAAGGAAACACGAGACTTGGGTGACCAAATCAAGGGCCTTGATGAAAAGGTAGAAGCTAATGATGAAGTTTTCTACGATAAAATGTCACGGTTGCCAAACGTTCCACATGATGACGTTCCAGTCAGCTTAACAGAAGATGGTGCGGTTGAATTACGGAAGGTTGGTCAAGTTCGGGACTTTGACTTTGAACCAAAGCATCATTGGGATGTTGGTGAAAATCTTGGGATTTTGGACTTTGATCGAGCGCGGAAGGTTTCCGGAGCACGGTTTGTTTACTACCTTGGTTTAGGTGCGCAATTAGAGCGGGCCGTTTACAATTTCATGTTGGATGAACACATGAAGGATGGCTACACTGAAGTGCTGCCACCATATATTGTGAATGCAAAATCCATGTATGGAACTGGTCAATTCCCGAAGTTTAAAGAAGGAGTTTACCAAGTTAATGGGGAAGACATGACGTTGATTCCGACCGCAGAAGTGCCGTTGACTAATTATTATCGTGGTGATGTAATTCCAGAACAGGAATTGCCAGTTTACGTTACTGCATTAACACCATGTTTCCGTTCAGAAGCAGGGGCTGCGGGTCGTGATACGCGGGGCTTGATTCGGATGCACCAATTCAATAAGGTGGAAATGGTTAAGTACACGAAGCCGGAAGATTCATGGGATGAATTAGAGAAGATGACTGCAAATGCAGAAAATATTCTCAAAAAGTTAGGATTGCCATATCACGTAATTACATTAACCAGCAGTGACATGAGTTTCACGGCTTCTATGACGCATGATTTGGAACTTTGGATGCCAGCGCAAAACAAGTACCGTGAAGTCTCAAGCTGTTCTAACTGTCTTGATTTCCAGGCCCGGCGGATGCATACGCAGTACCGTGATGCGGATGGTAAATTGCATTATGTTCACACCCTGAATGGTTCAGGACTAGCCGTTGGACGGACGGTGGCCGCGATTTTGGAAAATTATCAAAATGCAGACGGCTCCGTTACCATTCCAGAGGTCCTGGTACCATACATGCATGGGGTTAAGAAGATCACAAAAGAAAATGCAGTCCCATTTCGTAATAAACTGAATAAGTAAGATCAAAAAAGACTAGTATGATACACTAAGGGTGGATCATCGGTTAATGATTGGATGAATAAATAGAATGGCGCCGGTGGGCGTCATTTTTTAGGTTAAGGAGCAATTGAAAATGCAAACCAAGTCGCTGCAATTAAAGTGGGTTGTGGCAGCCAGCCTATTTAACAATACGGGAGCCGCTCTACTGTGGCCCTTAACGACTGTCTATATGCATGAATATTTGGGCGAATCAATGACGATTGCTGGGGTCGTTATGTTTGTAATGTCACTGTGTATGATGATGGGCAATTATTTAGGTGGAGTGCTGTATGATCGTTGGAATCCATACTTGGCGGCTGTGATCCCAGTTATTTTTGCCACTGGAGCTGCTTTTCTACTGATCTTTTTCCATCAGTGGCCGTTTTTTGCCATTTGGTTATGTTTAATCAGCTTTGCGGATGGTTCCAGTATTACAGTGATTAACTCATATGGGACCAAGATTGAGGGAAAATCAACCCGGTATGTTTTTAATATGCTTTACATGGCAATGAATATTGGAGTTGTTGTTGGTACCTTATTGGTCGGGGTACTTCTACCAATTAGTCCGGTGCTGGTGTTTATTACTACGGCAGCCTTTTATGCCATTTTTCTATTAATTACAGTACTATTCTTTAACGTACAACTACCGAAAGCGACCCATCAACGAAGACTCAATCGACAAAGTCATCGTGGTGATCGGCGTGGCGTCCGCATTGTATATGCGCTTTGTGGGTGTTTAATGACGGTATATTTAAGCTATGTGTTATGGGAAACGGTCATGTCAGTGCGAATTACCAATATGCATATTCCATTTTTTGCGTATAGTTTACTTTGGACGATCAATGGTGGAGTCATTATTGTTGGTCAGCCAATCGTCAATCAATTAGCTGGTTATATCAGAGTGCGCACACAGATTATTTGGGGAATTGCGATTTTTGCGAGTTCTTTTATCATCTTAATTTTTGCCCGGAACTTTACTATGTTTGTAATTGATTTTTTGATTTTAACGGTAGGTGAAATGACTGGAATTCCAGCCGTTCCTGCGTATATTGATCAGCTAACCGATCCACGCGATACTGGATACTATCAGGGACTCCCGAACATCGCAATGTCGATTGGTCGAGCAATCGGACCATTATATGGTGGATTAATTATCGATTATTTTAATTATGAAGTATTATTTATCACCGTCAGTGGAATGATGTTGACCACCTTGGCGTATGTTGTTTTTTTGACACGATCAAAATAAAGTCAAAAAAATTTAGCGAAAAGGGTTGTATTTTTTTTGACCTATGATATTATTATAGACGTCAAGAGGAATTGACCCGTTGGTCAAGTTGGTTAAGACACCAGCCTTTCACGCTGGTAACGTGAGTTCAAATCTCGCACGGGTCATTAGTAAAGGCTACTTGTTATTACAAGTAGCCTTTTTTTACGAATTCATCATTTTGTGAGTTTTAGGAGAATATAGGAGTATATCAATGAAATCGACAAAAAATCTACTAGGCCGTAGTGCCTTTGACCTCAGCGAGACAAAGTATTTTGAGTCCGTTTCAGTAAAAGACATTGCCTCACACGCCCAAGTCGAGCGGCAGACTTTTTATTACTATTTTTCAGATAAATACCAATGTCTCAGTTTTTATCTTCAGCAATGGGGGACTCTGTTGGCGGAACGGGATGGATCTACTAATCTCCAGCAACACTTACTGAATTTATTGGATGTAATTCGTAAACATAAAGAAGCAATTATTCATATTACATACGGTGACCAAGGATATTCACTACTAAGTGCCTTTTTGGATACTGCATTAAATCAATTTATTTTACAAAGCGAAGGTAAAAAGGCCGCTGATCAACTTGATAAGGGTGCGCAGTTCTTCGCGTACGGTATTCGGGGAATCATTATTGAATGGATTAAAAAAGGGATGGACGACGATCCGTCAACTTTATTAGCGAAAACGTTACCATCATCGACAGAAAGCGTCGATCGTTTGTTTTCAGAAGTATAAAATTATACACATTCCATAAAATGTATATTTCATCTCAAATAGAGACCGTTTACAATGAACATGTAATCAGAACGGATCCCTGATTAGTTTATTATTCCTGCGATCACAAATAGCGCTCACGTGATGGTAGTCAATAAAAAGTAGGAGATGGATTATTTTGGCTGAAAATAAACAAGAAGCCAAAGACCTGAAGGCAGTTAACCAGATTACTGGGTTCCAACTGTTCTCTATGACCACTTCAATGGTTATGACGGTCTATGGATTTGCTTCATTTGCTAAGCAAGGCGCTACGGCGTTCTTCTTCCTGTTCTTAGCTGGTATTTTATGGTTCTTACCTGTTACCCGTGCAGCTGGTGAAATGGCATCAGTTGATGGCTGGTCCAAGGGTGGTGTCTTCACCTGGGTAGGTAAGATGTACAGTGAAAACTCTGGGTTCTCTGCATTGTTCTATCAATGGGTCCACATTACCGTTGGTATGAACACAATGATGATGTTCATCATCGCATGTTTCTCAGCTAGTTTGAGTTTACCTGCAATGTATGACAACCTTTGGGTTCGTTACATTTTAATTTTGATTATTATTTGGGGATTAATTGCCCTTCAACAACGTGGGACAAAGTTTACTGGTAAGATTGCTCAATGGGGATTCACACTCGGTGTTATTATTCCTGTATTCTTCTTACTATTCCTCTTTGTTGCTTACTTGTTAACTGGTCACCACATGTTGATTACAATCAACTGGCACACAATCTTCCCACAAACTTGGTCTGGTAGTGTTCTGGTTGGATTTGTTCCATTTATCCTAGCATTCTGTGGTGCTGAAGGTTCTGCTCCTCACGTTAAGAACTTAAAGAACCCACATGCTTATGCTAAGGTTATGTTGGCATTATGTATTGCTGCGATCTGCTCCGATATCATTGGTTCAATGTCAATTGCCGCTACAATTCCTAACGATAAGATTCAATTGAGTAACGGAATTGTGTTTGCTTATGGTTCATTAGCTTCGATGTTCCACATGTCTGGTGAATTTATTCAACGCTTAACTGGTATTCTGTTAGCACTTGGTGTGTTGGCCGAAATTAGTAGTTGGGTTGTTGGTCCAAACGCCGGGATGCACGAAGCTGCTAAGAAGGGTTACCTTCCAGCACGGTTCGCTAAGTCAAACAAGAACGGTATTGGTACTAATGTCATGGTTCTCCAAGGAATCATCGTATGTATCGTTGGTGCATGGTTAACCTTCGGTGCTGGTGGTTCAAAGAACGACATCAGTTTCCAAACTGCAATGAGTTTAACGGTTGCAATTTACATGTTAATGTACTTAATGATGTTTGCTGCTTACTTCCGTTTGATCAACAAGCATGATGATTTACACCGGACATGGGTTGCTTCACGTTCTAAGTTCTTGAAGAACTTATACGCAATTGTTGGTTTTGTTTTGACCGCATTTGCTTTGATTGTTACGTTCTTCCCACCAAAGGGATACTCAGTAGCACAACAACACACTTACCTAATGCTGTTGATTGTCGGATTCGTAATTGTCTTCTTCGTTCCATTTATCATGCTTCGTTACCACAACAAGTGGACGAAGGAAGTTAAGGACGCAGGGCTTTACGACGAAGATTAATTTATTACAAAATAACATATCGACTATCGTCAAGGTCCCTGAAAGGGGGAATTGGAGAACGAAGTTAGTAGTTGTCTGATTTAGTAAAGTAGTAGTCATATATTTTGTAGCGATAGGTTTTTAACACAAAGGAGGGGAAGGAATTAGTTGGCTGCTAATTCCGAAAACTAATATGGCTGATATTAACGATGCTTTAGAGCAAAACTGGTTAGGTAGCGTTGAATCTGGCGAACATTTACCAGAAGAAGAAATGCCTGAAAAGGCAATGAACCCAAACGTTGCTGAACAATTAATTCAACACTTCCGTTTGAACGAAGCAAAGGCTAACCAAAACTTGGCAACCTTCTGTTCAACTCAAATGGAACCACAAGCTGACAAGTTAATGGCAAGTGCCATGAACACTAACGCCATTGACAAGTCAGAATACCCAAAGACGGCTGCCATGGAAGACCGTTGTGCTGCCATGATTGGTCACATGTGGGGTATTCCAGAAGATGAAAAGTTCCGGAAGGACTTCATCGGTACTTCAACTGTTGGTTCATCAGAAGCATGTATGTTAGGTGGACTTTCCATGTTATTCTCATGGAAGCACCGTGCTAAGGCTAATGGCATCGACATCGATGACTTACACAACCACAAGCCAAACATGATTATTGGTTCTGGTTACCAAGTTGTTTGGGAAAAGTTCTGTACTTACTGGAATGTTGAAATGCGTCAAGTTAAGTTGGAACACGGTACCAACGAATCAAGCTTGAACATTGAAAAGGCAATGTCATTAGTTGACGAAAACACGATTGGGATTGTTGCTGTCTTTGGTATTACCTTTACTGGTGAAATTGATGACGTTCAAGCCCTTGATGCTGAAGTAACTAAGTACAACGAAGCTCACAAGGACATGCCTATTAAGATTCACGTTGACGCTGCTTACAACGGATTCTTCGCTCCTTGGGTTGATGGCTTCAAGCCATGGGACTTCCGTCTGAAGAACGTTGCTTCAATCAACGTTTCTGGTCACAAGTACGGAATGGTTTACCCTGGTTTAGGTTGGACTATTTGGCGTAAGAACGATTACGAACACCTTCCAAAGGAAATGCGGTTCTCTGTACCATACCTTGGTGGTTCAGTTGACTCCATCGCTATTAACTTCTCCCACTCTGGTGCTCACATTGTAGGTCAATACTACAACTTAATCCGGTTTGGTAAGGAAGGCTTCCGTGCAGTTATGGAAAACGTACGGAAGGTATCAACTCACATTAGTGAAGTTTTGAAGGCCACTGGTTACTTCGAAATGATCACCGATGGTTCACTTCTTCCAATCAACACTTGGAAGCTTCGTGATGATGTTGATGTTAAGTGGAACCTTTATGACATGGAAGATGCCCTTCGTTCATACGGTTGGCAAGTTCCTGCATACCCACTTCCAAAGGATCGTGACGACGAAACTGTTGAACGGATCGTTGTTCGCCCAGGAATGAGCATGACGATCGCTGATGACTTTGCTGAAGACCTCAACCAAGCCATTGACGACTTAAACAAGAAGTTTAACTAATTATAATTAATATTCCAGGTGGAAAAGTACCTTGGTTTTTACCAGGGTACTTTTTTTGTACGCCTGGCATGATTAATTAGGGCGACGATGAAAGTCAGTTATGGACCATAATATCAGGAACTATGAGCCGAGAACAAGTGGATCCGCTGTGAGGTGAGATCTTGAAGGAAGCCTAGCAAAGTGCTGCTCCGAAAGTTTATATTCTTACCCGAGGAGACCTGATTTACACGTTTCCGACAAGAGGAATAAATTAATTTCTACAGAAATAAGCGATGCAGTGATGTATAGCTCAGAAGTCAATGAGGCATAGTAGTCTGATTAAGTAGATGAAGGACTGAACGGCGATAACCCATAACCTATATTGGAGGTTTAATTAGGTGCGACAATCACAGGAAATAGAACTGCATGCTGACCGTTTGTCGAGGATAGGTTTGGAAAACAGAAAATAAGGGCACGTATTAATAGCTATGGTGAAGATAAAAATATGAGTGTTACTATTCAAGAACCGTAATAACCTCAATCATGCTTATTTGTGAGTTAGGAGAACGATGACTATTGTTACTTATACCGTACCTTAGAGAAGACGAAATAGAATTAATTGCCAGCCTGCGTGACCGATATAAGCCAACACCAGTCAAATGGGCTAAAATTCCGAAACTCAATGGTGGAATGAGAAAGTTGGGGGATACCAATGGTGGCAGACCGGACAATCCAGCAAGCATGGTTCTAAGTATTTACACTTATAAAAAACTTAATTATCGAGCACCTCCTGAGATATTTATGATTGATGATCAACTTATTTCTAACTTAATTTGGCATTTCAGGAATTATTAAACTAACAATGTGGAGATATCCATAGAATGTTGAAAACAATCAATTATTAGGATTATTATTTATATTAGGAATTATTATAATATATCAAGCTATTAATTATATTAATGTTATTGGAATTTATTTGAATTGATTGAAAATAGAAAATTAGTAATATAATGATATCTTTAAAGTCTATACGGTCGGGGCTATTTGTCGGTTGATAGATCGTTTTTTTATGGAATAAATGCCGAAATGACGGGATCTTTATATTCATCCCTCAAAAATATAAATTACATATTATTTGAAGAGTCATCACTAATTAATATACAATATATATGATGATTAATAAATGATATATAAGGAGGGATTTTAAATGATTTTGTTGTATATTTCGGTTAATTCATCGTCGTGTCGTAAAGCTCGTTTGTGGTTTAATGATCATCATATTAGTTTTACAGAACATAATGTTACATCGGAAGGTATATCGCGAAAACAGCTTTTACGAATCATGGGAAAAACGGTAAATGGAACTAGTGACATTTTATGTACAAGATCCAATGCTTATAAAAGTTTAAAAATTAGAGTTAATAATTTGAGCTTTAATGATTTTGTTAGCTTGATTTGTCGAATCCCTGAATTACTCAAAACACCTATAATTTTAACTAATGATAGTATTCAAATCGGTTTCAATCAGGATGAAATTCGTAGTTTTATTCCACACAACATTCGTGCAGAAGAAATTATGGATCTTGAAAGGAAAAGTGTGGTTTAATTTTATAGCAATTTTAATTGGTTATTTATTATATACAATTTATTCAATCATCAATCGGTTAAAGAATGAAAGAGAAAATGACTTTGATTAGCAATTAAAGCATTGACTAGTTTATAATTATCTATTATTTACAGTATAAGTTGCTTTATGGTTAATTAAGTTACTTGATAAATAAGTCAGTGTTGGTAAAACGCTGGCTTTTTTAAGTTATGTTACCTGAGTATGTAAGTGATAGCGGATGTGCAAGGTAAAAAACTTTTTGTTCTTATAAAGATATATATCTTTAAATCCTAGAAGTGTTCATAACGACTAATCATCATATCAATTTGAGGTAAAAATATGGGAATTGTCATTTCTTGGTAGAAGAATATTACGTTCGTATAATTGAACTAACCTAATCTAGGATTTTAAAGATAAAAAAACATCATCAAGTAGTAACAGTTATATATTTCATAACTTTTAATGGCGGGGAAAGTATTATAAACGCTGACTCCTTGCATCAATTTATTCACTATGTAACTGATGGATTTATTAGTTATGTAGTAATCAACGAAATGGTGATCGGCAAACTTTAACTATCTTAAGACATAATCGATAATCAACGACTGCTGCTTCATAGTGATCAAAGCTTTCAAAGATGCGCGTATAATAATCCATTACAACATGCTATGACCAAGACATGCTATGACCAAGACAGATCTACCAGTTATGAAGCACTTGTCCAGTCCATTGATAAATGCCTTAATTTATGTAATTATCATCGTTATTAAGCAAAATTAAACAGCCTTCATTCAGCTTAATTAAATTATATATTTACTTGTCTATTTATTAACGGAAGCGGGTTCATAAATGCTACTGCTAAGTTAAAATACGAACACATAGTACGTAACGTAAATAGGTTCCAGTGCTCGATAAACGAACTCTGGAACCTATTGTGCTTGTGAGAGCATGAGAAAGAAACTGTCACGCTCTCGATAATTTAAAGTAGGAGAAAAAGAGATAGATTATTCAGAATGAGTCTTTGATTGTTGATCCAATAATCCAGTGTGATGTTTCCGTGTTGCATAATAAATTGCAAACGGAATGATAACGACAATAATAAAGCAAGAAATTAAAATTGTCATGTAAGTACCTGCGGAAGAGGCAGGAAGTGAAGTAGTTGGGAAGAAAGAAATAATAAACGCAAAGAGGGTTACTAAGAATCCGCAAACAGCGATGATCGTCTTACCAACTGTACCACCAGGAACATTGTAAGTTCGTGGTAAATCACGTTTCTTAAATACTAAAACTAAATAACCAATAAAGAATAAGAAGTAACCAACTAGGTAGATAACGACAGTTAAGCCCATTGCTGCGAAGAATGAAACATTACCGCCTCCGCCGCCAAGGGTAAGAACAGCGTCCCAGATAGAAACAATAAGTCCTTGAACCATAATTAAACGGACAGGAATATTATGCTTATTAGTCTTTTGGAAGTATTTTGGAATAATGCCAACTTTAGCAGTATCATAAATTGCTCGAGATGGACCAGTAACCCATGAACTAATTTCAGCAATTACACCACAAGCAAGCATTAAACCTACAATTCGAGTAAGCCAGCCTAGCTTGCCACCGCTTAAATGAATAAATAATTAAATGCTTGTACAACACCAGCACTTAAAGAGAGTTCTTTTTGTGGAATTACAGAAGCAACTGTTAAACCACCAAGTGTATCAAGGCAAATTGCCAAGATGACCAGAATAAACATAACTAATGGATAATTTCGATTTGGGTTCTTTAATTCATTAATGTAGGAAGCAGATGCTTCACCGCCCATGTATGCCAGAATAAATGATACAAAGACAACTAATGTCGTCACTTTAGTGAAGTCCGGAATGAATGCATGTGGAGTAAAACTAATTAGTAGTTTACCGCCAGAGCAAAGATACCAAATTGCGAGAATGAATAAAATTGCTGATGGAATTAAAATCCCAATCATGAAGCCAAATTTGGCAATTTTTTGGGTATATTTAGTACCGCCTAATTGAGAAAATGTTACTAACCAGAAGACAATTAGAACGCCCAAAAATTTAACCCATGGGTTACTTGCTAGTGCAGGCCAACTAACAACGAACGATAAGGCCCCAAGAATGAAATAAATCATTGTACAGAAGTTAACGGTGATTTGGAACCATTGGAAGAAAATAGCAGCGAATCCAAACCGTTGACCGAGAGTATGACTAACCCAGCTGAATTCACCTCCTCCATTATCATTCCATCCTTTTACAGTAGCCATTTCAGCAGCATAAAGGGCAACCGGAATGAACCAAAAAATACCTCCAAGAATGAGGAAGAATACCAGGTGCAACTTTGAAGTAGCAAAAGTTGGGTATTCATAGACGGTTAGAACCATCGCTGCAGTGATGGAAAAGAAGCCCCACATTGTCAGGGTTCTTTTATTTTGCAAAGCACTCATAACATTTCTCCTTTCAGTTATTTAATCATTGACTTTCAATGATTCATTCTCATCATAAGGCGGTAGAAGAAGTTTTACAAAAATAATGTAAATTTTAAATTTAGTATCATTAATTAACAAAAATAATTAATGGATATTGTTGAAGAACGAGATACTTATTATTTGCCTTTTTAAATTTATGCTTGTTACACTCAGGATGAATCATGATTTAAATTCAAGGTATACCTGAATGCGATATGTTTGAAAGGAGGTTGAGGAATTAGCCAGCTACCAATTCCGATACAGATCAATGACAGAAAAAGATCAAGCGTTAGAACAAAACTGGTTGGGGAGTACTGAATCAGGAGAAGACTTACCGGACCAAGATATTCCTGAACAAGCGATGAATCCGACGGTGGCTAAACAATTGATTCAACACTTTCGTTTAAATGAAGCTAAGGCCGATCAAAACTTAACAACGTTCTGTACCACCCAAATGGAGCCGGAAGCCGATGAATTGATGAAGGAAGCAATGAATACTAACGCGATTGATAAGACAGAATATCCTAAGACCGCGGCAATGTGTGATCGTTGTGTGGCAATGATTGGTCATATGTGGGGAATCCCGGAAGATGAAAAGTTCCCTAAGGATTATATTGGGACTTCAACTGTGGGCTCATCAGAAGGATGTATGCTTGGCGGCTTAGGAATGCTGTTTACGTGGAAACACCGTGCTAAGGCTGCTGGAATAAATATTAACGATCTAGACCATCATCGGCCAAACTTGATTATTGGGTCCGGATACCAAGTGGTTTGGCAAAAGTTCTG
This sequence comes from Limosilactobacillus coleohominis 101-4-CHN, assembly GCF_000161935.1. Classification (GTDB taxonomy): domain Bacteria; phylum Bacillota; class Bacilli; order Lactobacillales; family Lactobacillaceae; genus Limosilactobacillus; species Limosilactobacillus coleohominis_A. The sequence continues at coordinate 42,613 of NZ_GG698807.1, forward strand.
CACTTATTGGAACGTAGAAATGCGACAAGTACCCTTGAAGAAAGGGTCTGATGAACTGAACCTGAATATTGATGAAGCGATGAAACTGGTTGACGAAAATACGATTGGAATTGTGGCAATTTTTGGGATTACCTATACCGGAGCAATTGATGACGTTCAAGCACTCGACCAGCGCGTTTCAGAATATAATCAGTCTCACCCTGACTTACCATTACGAATCCACGTCGACTCAGCATATAATGGATTCTTTGCTCCATGGGTCTCAGGCTTTAAGCCATGGGATTTTCGCCTGAAGAACGTTGCTTCAATTAACGTTTCTGGTCACAAGTACGGCATGGTTTATCCTGGCATTGGCTGGATTGTCTGGCGCAAAAACAATTATGATTACTTACCAAAGGAATTACGCTTCTCCGTTCAATACTTAGGCTAGACAGTTGATTCGATTGCAATTAATTTCTCCTGTTCTGGAGCTAATATTGTGGGCCAATACTATAACTTAATTCGCTTTGGTAAGGCTGGATACCGAGCATGTATGGAAAATGTCCGGAAAGTTTCAGAAAAGTTAAGTAAAGCAATTAGCGACACAGGCTACTTTAATGTCATTACAGATGGTTCCGAATTGCCAATTATTACTTGGGAGTTTAAGAAAGATACCAACGTAAAATGGACATTATATGATGTTCAAGATGCATTGAAGATGTTTGGCTGGCAAGTTCCTGCCTACCCGCTACCGAAGAATCGTGATGATGAAATTATTCAACGGATCGTTGTCCGGCCGGCGATGGACATGACAATTGCCAATGACTTTATTGATGACTTAGGGCATGCACTTGACTATTTAAATCATAAATAGTGGACAGTTTAAGATAAACTTGACGTTATGGCTTTTAATTTTTCTTACACAATGGTAAAATAGTCATAAGTCTTAGGGATGGGGATTCGCTAGGAGACCCATCTTTTTAGTAAGATTAATTTCTGATGGAGAGAGGATATTACTATGGATAAAAAGGTTAGAGTACGTTATGCTCCAAGTCCAACGGGCTTCTTGCATATCGGTAATGCACAATCTGCACTTTTTAACTATCTGTTTGCTCGTCACTTTAATGGAACAATGGTTCTTCGGATCGAAGATACTGATATTGCACGGAATGTGCCACACGGTGAAGAGTCGCAGATGGAGAACTTGCACTGGTTGGGTGTTGACTGGGATGAAGGTCCAGATAAGCCAAATCCTAAGTATGCCCCATACCATCAAACTGAACGTAACAAGGAAGGTATTTACCACAAGTACGTTCAAAAGTTAATTGACGAAGGCAAGGCCTACTATGACTACACCACTGAAGAAGAACTTCAAAAGATGCGTGAAGAACAAAAGGCCAAGGGTGAAACTCCTCGTTACGGTGGTCACTGGTACAACGCTAGCCAAGAAGAAATTGACGCTGCCAAGGCCAAGGGAATTAAGCCTTCTGTTCGTCTGCACTTACCAAAGGATCACACTCTAGAATGGGATGACTGGGCATTAGGTCACATTTCATTCAACTCTGACAACCTTGGTGGTGACTTTGTTATCGAAAAGAACAACGGAATGCCTACTTATAACTTTGCTGTTGTTATTGATGACTACTTGATGGACATTACCGACTGTCTCCGTGGTGCTGACCATATTGCCAACACACCAAAGCAAATTGCGGTTTACGAAGCCCTCGGTGTTGACCACCCACACTTCTGTCACATTTCACTGATCTTCAACCCAGCAACTGGTAAGAAGTTGAGTAAGCGTGATAAGAATACTCTGCAATTCATTAGCCAATACCACCGTCATGGTTACCTCAAGGAAGCTATCTTTAACTTTATTGCCTTCCTTGGTTGGTCACCAGTTGGTGAAAAGGAAATTTATTCTAAGGAAGAATTAATTAAGGCTTACGATCCTAACCGGATGTCTAACTCACCAGCTTACTTCGATCAACACAAGCTTGATTGGATGAACGCTGAATACATCAAGAAGATGTCAGTAGATGAATTAGCTGACCGGATTATGACCTTAGTTCATGAAAATGATTCTGAAGAAGCTAATAAACTGAATGATTTGAAGATGAGTGATGATGATCTTCGGGCATTGCTCAAGAAGGTTATTCACATTCACCAACGTGATGTTTACAAGTTAATCGAAATCATGGATTACGCTTGGTTCTATGCAACGATCTTAGACCAAGATCTTTCATACGATGATTTTGCAAACTTCGATAAGGATGAAACGCTTGCTGTATTGAACGGCATTAAGGATGCAGTAAAGGACTTGTCTGATGATACGACACCAGATGCTTACAATGACCTGATTAAGAAGGTTGGTAAGGATGTCAATGTTAAGGGACAAAAGCTTTACTTCCCATTGAACATTGCCTTCACTGGTAAGAGTTCTGCTCCACAAATCAACGAAATCATGGCAGTTTACCCAGTAGCTACTACTGTTAAGCTCCTTGATAAGGCAATTGCTTCATTGAACTAATTGCTTAAGGTAGTGAAATAGGCGATCTCAATTTTGAGATCGCCTATTTTTTTGGCATTGCTGCCAGGAGTATAATCTTAGTTTTTTATTCGTTAAAATGTTACATAATTTCAATAGCTATTGAAATTATGTAACAAAAGGATATAATGAAAATGATCAATAATAAAGGAGGAAGCTAGTCATGGAATTAAATCGGTACATTGATCATACTTTATTAGCACCTGATGCAACTGAGGAGCAAATTGATACAGTTATCCAACAGGCGATTGATAATCATTTTCATACGGTGATGGTCAATCCATATTGGGTAACTAAAGTTCATCAAGCATTGCAAGGGACAGATGTTGTAACGGCTTGCGTAATTGGCTTTCCACTTGGGGCCAATACCACGAAGATTAAAGTGGCAGAGGCACAGGACGCAATTGAAAATGGTGTTGACGAAATTGACATGGTTATGAATATTGGTGAACTAAAGTCAGGACATGATGATAAAGTTGCTGCAGATATTCAAGCCGTTGTGAATGCTGGTCATCAAGCAAATAAAATTGTAAAAGTGATTTTAGAGACCTGTTTATTAACGGATGACGAAATTACACGTGCTTCACAAATGGCTGCTGATGCTGGGGCTGATTTCGTTAAGACTTCCACCGGCTTTTCTACTGAAGGAGCAACGGTTCATGCAGTGGAAATTATGGCAGCTGCTGTTAAGGGAACTCGCACTGCGGTTAAAGCCTCAGGTGGCATTCACAGCACGGCGGAAGCAGAGGCGATGATTAAAGCTGGTGCAACACGATTAGGTGTAAGTCATAGTATGGAAGTAATCGGGAAAAAATAACTTATTCACAACACCAGCCAATTTAAGGTATGATAAAACATAGTGATAAGAGGCGGGGTGGAATAAGATGGTATCGCAAAAGCAAATTCGACAAGCAGTAGAAGTTAGCAAATTGTACTACTTAAAAGGCATGACCCAAGCGGAAATTGCTCGTGAATTGAAACTTTCACGGCCAACGGTGTCTCGGGCCATCCAATTTGCCCGTGACCAACGAATTGTTCAAATTAAGATTGATGATCCGTTACATTATGTTCATAGTTTAGGCCAACAGTTAAAGCAAAAGTATCATTTGTCTCAAGCGATTATTGCTGAACCTATTGATGATGAGCCACAATCGATTTTAACGGCACTTGGGGAAGCAACTGCCCAACTTCTACCGACACTTGTCCAAGATAATGATATTATCGGGGTTAGTTGGGGTCAGACTTTGAATGCGGTGGCGAAATATTTACAGCCAAGTGATCGTAAACACATTCAAGTTGTTTACCTCAAGGGGACGGTCGCTAACTCTACTCATAATAATTTTGTGGTCAACGTTACTAAAGCCTTCAATAAGAATTTTCATACACAAGCACAAATTTTACCGTTACCGGTCATCTTTGATAATGCTAAGATTAAATCAATGGTGGTGCAGGACCACTTTATTGATCAAATCCTAACGACGGCTAGGCACGTTAATGTGGCCGTGTTTACCGTTGGTACGACTGAAGATAACGCAACATTATTTAGTTTAGGCTATTTGAATACATCTGAAATAAAAAAGTTACAAAGAACGGCGGTTGGTGATATCGTTTCACAATTTGTTGATGAACAGGGACAGATTGTTGATCCGGAATTAGCCAAACGAACGATGGCCATTCCGCTTGACGTTTTAAAAGCAACCCGTCAATCCATCCTGGTTGCTGGTGGAATGAACAAGTTACCGGTGATCCAAGCAGCCTTAAATGGCAGATACGCTAATGTTCTAGTAACAGATTTACACAATGCTCAAGCATTATTAGATGAAAATGAATAGGAAAATGGCGATCATCTGCTCTGATGATCGCCATTTTTCATTCACGATTAGGTTAATTATTCAAAGTAGTTCAAGCCCATGGCTTCCTTAACTTCATGCAGGGTCTTGTTAGCTACTTGATTAGCTTTTTCAGAACCATGCTTCAGCATGTCGTAAACGGCCGGGATGTCCTTAGCAAATTCTAGACGCCGTTCACGAATTGGGGTTAATTCTTTATTCAAAACTTCAAACAGGTATTTCTTGATCTTTACGTCACCAAGGCCGCCTGCCCGGTAATGGTCCTTGAGTTCTTGCACCTTTTCCTTATCGTCGTCAAAGATGTCTAGGTAAGTGAAGACAATGTTACCTTCAACTTGGCCGGGATCTTCAACGTGGATATGGTTCGGGTCAGTATACATTGACATTACTTTTTTACGTAACGTATCCTCATCATCGGATAGGTAAATACAGTTACCAAGCGACTTGCTCATCTTGGCATTACCATCAAGTCCAGGGATTCGCCCTTGTCCTTTTGGTGGAAAGACCCCTTCAGGTTCTACAAGTACATCACCGTAAATGGAGTTAAATGTTCGAACGATTTCACGTGCTTGCTCCAGCATTGGTTCTTGGTCATCGCCAACCGGAACGAGCTCGGCCTTAAATGCAGTGATATCACATGCTTGGCTAACCGGGTAAGTTAGGAATCCAGCGGGAATGGAACGATTGAAATTCTTTTGCTGAATTTCTGACTTAACAGTTGGGTTTCGTTCCAACCGGGAAACGGTAACTAAGTTCAGATAGTACATGTTGAGCTCAGAAAGCGCCGGGATTTGTGACTGAACGTAGATGGTTGATTTTTCTGGATCAAGTCCCACCGCCAAGTAATCTAGTGCAACTTGGATGAGACTATTACGGATTTTTCTGGATCCCGGGCGTTGTCGGTCAGAGCTTGTTGATCCGCAATCATGATATATGGATCATACTTGCCACTGTTTTGCATTTTGACCCGTTCGCGCAGTGAACCAACGTAGTGACCGATGTGAAGGTGACCAGTTGGTCGGTCACCAGTCAAAATTACCTTTTTTTCTGTCATAATGATCAATCCTTTCGAATAAAACTGGGTAAAAGAAAATCGCCCCATTTTCCACTTGGAAAATAGGACGATTAACCGCGGTGCCACCTAAATTATGTACAGGAGCTGTACATCACTCATTCAATATTTAACTGCTTCTGGCGGCTCCACTTCGCACTTCCGTTGGCTTCTTTCAGCGGGTATCAGCCATCTCTGTTGTTTGGTCATGCTACTATTACCACGTCATTGAATTACTTAAATTGTAACTGATTTAAAAAATCTTGCAACCCTTACTTTGTAACTTTGGCTAAAGTGTAGTGCTTCTTACCACGACGCACCACGACGTACTTACCATCAAAGTGATCTGCCGGGTTAATTTCAGCTTCGATATCCGTAACTTTTTCACCGTTGACGGTAATGGCGCCGTTCTTAACGTCTTCACGAGCCTGCCGCTTGGAAGGTTCAATATTGGTATTGACCAGCCAGTCCACAATGTTAACCACATCTGCCGAAATATCTACTGATGGGGCGGACTTGAAGGCCTGCTCGATATCTTCGGTGGTTAGATCTTTAATGTCACCCTTGAATAACAATTGAGAAATTTCTTCAGCGTGCTTGGTGGCAGCTTCGCCGTGGACAAAAGTAGTGACTTCCCGTGCCAATGTCCGTTGAGCTTCCCGCTTCCAAGGTTCCTTCTCAACCTTTTCAGCCAGGTCATTAATTTGATCTTGATCAAGGAATGTGAAGTACTTGAGGTATTTCACAACGTCGCGATCATCTTGGTTCAGCCAGAATTGGTAGAATTCGTATGGTGACGTCTTCTTCGGATCTAGCCAAACTGCGCCACCAGCAGTTTTACCGAACTTTGTACCGTCGGCCTTGAGCATCAGTGGAATTGTTAGTCCAAAGACCTTGGTTTCGGGACCTTCCACCTTATGAATTAAGTCAATTCCAGAAGTAATGTTACCCCATTGGTCTGATCCACCGATTTGGAGTTGGACGTCATTGTTGCGGTAGAGGTGGAGAAAGTCAACCGCTTGAAGAATTTGGTAGGTAAATTCAGTGAAGGAAATTCCGTTATCCAGCCGACTAGCAACGACTTCCTTATTTAACATCGTATTAACATTGAAGAGTTTACCGTAATCACGCAGGAATTCAATCATAGAAATCTTGGAAAGCCAGGTGTAATTGTCCACGATGGTAAAGTTTTCGGTCCCAAATAACTTTTTCATTTGTTCAGTGAGGGCCTTTTTATTATGTTCCAACTGCGATTCAGTCTGCAGAGTTCGCTCAGTCTTTCGTCCGGAAGGATCCCCAATGGCACCAGTACCGCCACCGATAATGATTACCGGGTGGTGGCCAGCGAGTTGGAATCGTTTCAGCATCATGAATGGAATTAAGTGTCCAATGTGGAGACTATCACCTGTTGGGTCCGTCCCACAGTACAAACTAATTTGTTTTTCATTCGTTAATTCGCGGAGGCCGTCTTCATCAGTAACTTGATTAACTGCACCACGCCATTTTAATTCATCAACAATGTTCATCTAGAATCCCTCCATTTGTTAGTAACAACGAAAAAACGTCCCAAGACACTCAAGTCTTGGGACGAAGTGAACCGTGGTACCACCCATTTTCGTACGTTACGTACCTTAATTAACATTATTTAAAAGATTGGTGATTAATAATGATCAGTTGTAATTCGTCAACCTCCTATGCATTAGCTTCCACATCACCGCTAACTCTCTGCACCAGGGAAGAGGTTCCTACTAGGACTGTTAATCAACCGTTGATTGCATTAAACAATGAATTAACTTAAAAGTCAAGGTAGATAAATCGAATTTTTTTAAATGAAACCGATTTAATGTTCGGAAACGTGTTGACAGGTTATGAGATTTCAGTATAATTATCATTAACTTTTAATAAGAGCGACCAACAGAGAGACTAATCTGAGCTGAAAGTTAGTCGTCGTTCATGGCATTAATTCACGCGTGAAATGGGTGGTTCCATTATTGACCGAGAGGTAAGTCCAAATGGCTTATAAAGATGGGTGGAACCGCGTTGACAAACGTCCCTGGTATTTGTAGTACCAGGGGCGTTTTTTTGTGAAAGGAGATTAAAAGATGGATGAACAACAAGAACAAAAATTATCACGCTCACTAAAAAGTCGTCATATCACGATGATTGCAATTGGTGGTGCCATCGGTACTGGACTCTTCTTGGGATCCGGGAGTGCCATCAAAGCCGCCGGGCCATCAATTATTTTGACATATTTGATTGTCGGAATCTTCTGTTTCTTTATGATGCGCGCCCTTGGTGAACTTTTGCTCGCTGATACTAGTAAACATTCCTTTATTGATTCAGTGAAGGAATATCTTGGCGATCGGATGGAATTTATTGCTGGCTGGACGTATTGGTCGTGTTGGTTGAGTCTTGCGATGGCAGATTTGACCGCGACCGGGATTTACTTAAAGTACTGGTTTCCTAATTTACCACAGTGGATTGGTCCGCTCGTGATTATTATTTTGCTGATGTTGGTTAACATGGTTAACGTGGGGTTATTTGGTGAACTTGAATCCTGGTTTTCCACGATTAAGGTTTTAGCAATTGTCGCACTAATTGTTGTTGGTTTAGTGATGGTGATTTTACAGACACCAACGAAGACAGGTCACGCTAGTTTAGTGAACCTAGTAAGCCATGGTGGATTCTTCCCGAAGGGGCCAATTGGTTTCTTGATGTCGTTTCAAATGGTTGTTTTTGCCTTTGTTGGAATTGAAATGGTTGGTTTAACCGCTGGGGAAACTAAAAACCCAGAGACAGATATTCCTAAGGCAATTAATACTCTGCCAGTTCGGATTGGGTTATTCTACATTGGTTCAATGCTCGCAATTATGTCGGTCTACCCTTGGACGGATATTAAGACGAGCTCGAGCCCGTTTGTTCAAGTCTTTGCGGGAATTGGGGTGACAGGTGCAGCCGCCATTTTAAACTTTGTGGTACTGACTGCTGCTATGTCAGCCACTAATAGTGCTATCTTCTCAACTAGTCGTTCGTTGTACTCACTGGCTGCTGGTGGGAATGCACCAGCTCGTTTCCAAAAATTGAGCGCTAAGGCAGTACCAAATCAGGCGTTGCAATTCTCTTCACTAATCCTATTTGTGGTGGTTATTTTAAACTACGTGATGCCTGCGGGAATTTTCGAATTAATTTCCGGAGTGTCAACCATTAACTTTATTTTTGTATGGCTCTTTATTCTGTGGTGCCATATTAAGTACCGCCAAGCTCATCCAAAGGGAGTGGCTGGGTTCTCAATGCCAGGATTCCCAGTAACGGATTGGTTAACCATTATTTTCTTTGTTGCGGTCCTGATTATTTTGCTCTTTATTCCATCAACGCGTCCAGCGTTATTTGTTTCGGTGTTGTTTTTTATTTGTCTATTTATTGGGTATACGTTTGTGGAACGTTCGCGACAACACAAATAAATCATAACGCTTTCATTACCGTAATGAACGGATTCAATTGCTATTTTAATTCATGAGAATTATAATAAAGATGTGGAAAGATCAGTACCGTTGCCTGATAACAACCTGTAAATAACAGGAATCACTCTTACCCCCACATCACATCAACTAAATAAGGTCAAAAGACTAGTTGTCGAATTATTTCGGGATCTTCGGACCCCCTTAGAACACTAATTTAAGTTACTTAATTGAGATACAGTTTAAAATTGGAACAATGAAGTACGCAACGGCAGATAGTCTTTCCAAAATATAGCACCAAGCAATTGCTTGGTGCTTTTTGTTTATTCGGTGATGTAAAGCGTTATACTTTTGATATTTATTCAGTTCGGTGAATAAATGAAGGGGGACGGCGGAAATCGCTTTACACGGTATCAATCGTCAGGTATAATTATTACAAAGTCGATTGCAAAATCTATGTAATTAGACTCGTTGTGCAATTATTCGATTTCTATACAGAAAGGTGCTGACATAATGTATCTTGCGATTAATATCGTTGGACTATTAGTTTTCTTGCTAATTGGGTTCCTTTTCTCCAAGGACAAGAAAAACATTAATTGGAAAGCTATTGCAGTGATGGTGGTTATCAACATCATCCTGGCAGCCTTTTTGATTGGCTCGCCAGTCGGTCGGCGGGGTGTTCAAGCTGCTGCGGATGGCTTTGTTTGGCTAGTAGACGCTTCAGCTAAGGGGACCACTTTTGCGCTTGGTTCCTGGTATAATGCCAAGAATTTGAACTTTATTTGTTCTGCGCTGATGCCAATCTTGATGGTTGTTCCATTGTTCGATATTTTAACCTACATCGGTTTCCTGCCATGGATAATTAAATGGATTGGTCGGGGGTTGTCATTTATTACCGGTCAACCGAAATTTGAATCGTTCTTCGCAGTTGAAATGATGTTCTTAGGGAACACCGAAGTATTGGCCGTTTCCGAATTACAATTGCGGAAGATGTCTAAGGCACGGAACTTAACGATTGCCATGATGTCAATGTCATGTATTACCGCAGCAATGGTTGGCTCATATGTTGAAATGATGCCTGGTCGTTACATTTTAACGGCGATTCCGATTAACATCATTAACTCACTGATTGCCACTAGTTTGATGAACCCAGTGAAGGTTGATCCGGCCGAGGATACGATTGTGACGGTTAATGACACGGATGCTAAAAAGGAACCATTCTTTAGTTTCTTGGGTGACTCAATTTTGGGCGCCGGTAAGCTGATTTTGATTATCATTGCTAACGTGGTTGCGTTCGTTGCATTAGCCGCATTGATTGATAAGATTTTAGGGCTCTTCTGGAAGCCACTTTCACTAGAAAGTATCTTAGGGGTCATCATGTTCCCGTTCTCCTGGCTAATGGGATTAAATGTCCACGATGCGTGGATTCTTTCTCAAAATATGGGGATGAAGTTGATCACCAACGAATTTGTTGTCATGGGTAGCATGACAAATAAGATCGCGCATTTCGATCCGCACTTCCAAGCAGTCCTGACAACGTTTGTAACTTCATTTGCTAACTTTGGGACGCTTGGAATGATCATTGGTGCCTTTAAGGGACTAGTTGATAAAGATACGAACAACTACATTGCGCGCAATATTGGTTACCTAGTTCTTTCAGGGATTTTGGTCTCTCTGTTGTCAGCTGCAATGGTTGGTTTATTCGTTTGGTAATTAAAAATGATTGATTGGAGGCTGGCGGGAACGACAGTCTCCTTTTGTTACTTAATAGGAAAGGATGCCAGAAAATGACTACGAAAATTATTATGGATACGGATCCAGGAATTGATGACGCAGCTGCTTTGACGATGGCAATCAATAACCCAGAAATTGATTTAAAACTAGTGACTGCAGTTGCTGGAAATGTCAAAGTTGATAAAACAACGGCGAACGCACTTAAAATTGTGCATTTCTTTGGAAAAAACGATACTATTCCCGTGGCTGCTGGGGCGGCTGAACCATTAATCAAACCATTTGAAGACGCTGCTCGGATTCACGGTGAGTCTGGAATGGAAGGGTACGACTTTGGTGATGATTACGGTCAACCAATTGCTAAATCAGCGGTACAAGCACTTCGTGATACAATCATGGCTGAAGATGAAATTACTTTAGTGCCAACTGGTTCATACACTAACATTGCGTTGCTTTTCAAGGAATACCCTGAAGTAAAGAGTCATATTAAGCAGATTGTGGCAATGGGTGGTTCCCTTTCTGGTGGCAATATGACGAGTGTGGCCGAATTTAATGTCTTTACCGATCCGGATGCGGCACGAATTATGTATAATTCTGGCATTCCAATTGTGATGGTTGGTTTAGATGTAACATTGAAAGCGTTGCTGACAGATGACAGTCTCAATCAGCTTAAAGATATGAACGAAACTGGTAAAATGTTGTATGGTTTAATCAGTCACTATAATGATGTCAGCGGTGGAGCCAAGGGTCGGCCAATGCATGACGTCAATACGATTTTCTACTTATTGCACCCTGAGGCCTTCACTACTAAGAATTTATGGATTGACGTCCAAACTAGTGGCCCAGCAATTGGGGCAACGGTCGGTGACATTCGTGGTGCGTACCATGATAGCAAAACTAATGCCAAGGCGTGCGTTGATATTGATGCCGACTTCTTTAACCAATGGTTCCTAGCACAAGTTGCTAAAATGAAATAAAGCCAATTGAAACAATGAATTAGCTCCCGTGAATGCTTGAAACGGGGGCTTTTTTAAGGTAAAGTAAAAAGGTAACGTGAAACAATTTCGTGTTTCACGGAAAGGACGGTAGAATGACTCCAGAAGAATTTCGTCAAGCGTTAGCTAACCAAGGGATTCAATTGACTGATCATCAAATGAATCAATTTGCTCAGTATTATCAAGATTTAGTAGCTACCAATCAGGTTGTTAATTTAACCCGTATTACGGATGAAAAAGATGTTTACTTGAAACACTTTTATGATTCCATTACCGGTAGTTTTGCTCTGCCAGCATTACGGACCGAAAGTCTGAGTTTATGTGATATTGGAGCTGGGGCTGGTTTCCCATCATTACCATTGAAGATTGCGTTTCCCCAATTAAAGGTAACGATTGTTGATTCATTGAACAAACGGATTAACTTTTTACAAGAATTAGTTGCTCGTCTTAATCTGGATAACGTGACGTTAGTCCACTCAAGAGCGGAAGATTTTAGTAAAAAGGGAAGCGCCCATCGGGAAAACTATGATGTGGTAACAGCGCGTGCTGTTGCACGTTTATCCGTACTGAGTGAGCTGTGTTTACCCGCTGCCAAAGTGGGAGGCATTTTTCTGGCATATAAGGCACAAGCAGCCGCGGATGAATTAACTTCAGCGACGCGGGCAATCGCTAAGTTGGGTGGCCAAAAACGGAATGTTTACTCATTAGAATTGCCAACTAAACCAGAACCAGAGGAACGAAACTTATTAATTATTGATAAACTAACCGCAACGCCTCAGCAATATCCGCGACGGGCGGGGACACCTGCGAAAAAACCATTATAGTTATTAAAATGAGGGAGAATGAGTATGGCATTTTCAATTTTTGGCATTGGTAAAAATCATCACGATACAAAAAATGAAGTGGTAGAGATTCCGTTAGATCAAATTGAGCCCAACCGTTATCAACCACGGCAGGTTTTTGATGAAGAAGGAATTCAAGAATTAGCCGCAACTATTGATGCACATGGCTTGCTCCAGCCGATTATTCTCCGTGAATATGAACCAGCAAAATATGAAATTATCGCCGGTGAACGCCGCTTTCGGGCGATGAAGTTATTGCAATGGGAAAAGGCACCGGCGATTGTGGAGAAGATGAACGATCACGAAACCGCATCGTTAGCCTTGATTGAAAATTTACAACGATCTGAATTAAGTTCAGTGGAAGAAGCCCAAGCCTATGAAAAGCTGATGGACTTAAATCATTTAACACAGGCGAAGTTGGCTAAGGGTGTCGGAAAGAGTCAATCCGCGGTTGCCAACAAGCTGCGGCTGCTGAAGTTGATTGTTCCAGTTCAAAATGCCATTCTGGATGGGTTAATTACCGAACGTCATGGTCGGGCACTTTTAAATCTTAATGATGATCAGCAACGTAAAATGTTAATGCGGATTGTGAACGAAAAATTGAACGTTCGGCAAACGGAAGATGAAGTGGCCCGCCTCCAAGGAAAGCCTCTGCCATCTGAAGTAGAAGCCCAAAAAGAGCAGGAACGACTTGCAAACGAAGAAAATGTGAAGGTTAAGAAACCAAAGAAACGGTCTGTTAAACATAAGCCTGCCAAAAAAGCCTCTCCAGCACCTAAAATTAAGATCAGTGATCCGCGAATTGCCATGAACACCATTAAGGAATCCGTGAAAATGATTAATGATAGTGGATTGGATGCTGAATTGTCTGAGCAAACCTTAAAAAATGCTTATAAGATAACCATTAAGATTCCAAAGCAAAAGTAATAACGAAAGGAGCTGACACGATGGGAACAGTAATCGCACTGGCTAATCAAAAAGGTGGGGTTGGTAAAACCACCACCAGTGTCAACCTGGGTGCCTGTTTAGCGGATGCTGGCAAGCGAGTTTTGCTTATTGACTTAGACCCGCAAGGTAACGCCACTAGTGGCCTTGGCATTGATAAAAAGAAGATCGAGCAGAGCGTCTATGATGTGCTAATTAATGATGTGGAATTGAGCGCGGTCATTCAGCCAAGCAGTCATCAGGGATTAGACATTGCACCGACAACAATTGAATTATCAGGTGCAGAAGTTGAGTTAACTTCTATGATGGCCCGGGAGACCCGGTTAAAGGATGGGTTTGCTGACGTTCAGGATCAATATGATTATATTTTGATTGATTGCCCGCCTTCGCTGGGATTATTAACGATTAACGCCTTTACAGCTGCTAATTCTATTTTGATTCCAGTTCAGAGTGAATACTATGCTTTGGAAGGCTTGAGTCAATTAATCAATACGATTCAGCTGGTTCGAAAACATTTCAATAAGGACCTTAAGATAGAGGGAGTTTTATTGACGATGTTCGATAAACGCACTAACCTCGGTCAGGAAGTCAATGCGGAAGTAAAAAAGTTTTTTGGCTCCCAAGTATACGAGACTGTCATTCCACGGAATGTTCGTTTGTCAGAGGCGCCCAGTCATGGTTTGGCCATCATTGATTACGATAAAAGATCGACGGGTGCCAAGGTTTACCAACAATTAGCAAAGGAAGTGTTGGCTGCTCATGGCGAAAAATAAGAAGATGGGTCTGGGACGGGGCATTGAAGCCCTGTTTGAGGATAACAATTTAGAAGAAGCGCAGACGGGCGAAAATGTTGTTGATCTCAAACTATCAGCAATTCGTCCTAATCCGTACCAGCCACGTCGCATTTTTGACCAAAAGGCGTTAAAGGAATTAGCTAAATCGATTAGTGAATCTGGAGTTTTTCAGCCAATCATTGTGCGCCAACCGGATTCGCAAATCGAGCGGTACGAAATTATCGCTGGTGAACGCCGTTATCGGGCTTCGAAGTTGGCTAAGCAGACAACGATTCCCGCCATTGTTCGGGACTTTGATGATGAACGGATGATGGAAGTCGCGGTCTTGGAAAATCTGCAACGGGAAGATTTGACCCCACTAGAAGAGGCGCAAGCCTACCAAACATTAATGGATAAGCTGATGCTTACCCAAGCAGAAGTTGCCAAGCGGCTTGGTAAAAGCCGGCCGTACATCGCCAATTATTTACGGTTGTTGAGCCTTCCTGAAAGTGTTAAAGAATCCTTACAAGCTGGTGAACTTTCAATGGGGCAGGCGCGGACACTACTGGGCCTTAAAGATAAGCAGAAGGTTGCAGTGGTTGCGCGAAAGGCCATTACTAACCGGTTGACGGTTCGTCAATTAGAAGACTTAGTAGCCTCAATGAATAATGACCATGGTCATAAGAACCATAAAAAGAAGGTTCAACATCATAAGTCACCATACTTGCGGGAAGCTGAAAATGAGTTGCAAAGTAAGTTTGGAACCAAAGTGGCGGTGGCTCCCGCAGCAAAAAAGAATACTGGAAAGATTGAAATTCCGTATACTTCTGCTGATGATTTAACTAGGATTTTGGAATTGCTCGGGATTTCATTTGATTAGGACAGGAGTGATCATAATGGAAGATTACGCACTAAACGACATTGTAATGATGAAGAAGCAGCACCCATGTGGCACAAACCGTTGGCAAATTATTCGGGTCGGTGCGGATATTAAAATTCAATGTACGGGTTGTGGGCACATCGTGATGATGAGTCGCTATAACTTTGATAAACGAATGAAGAAAGTTCTCGAAAAAGCAGACCAAGAAAATTAAAAAAAGGAACGTGAAAAGAAAATGTCATTAACTGCAGGAATTGTTGGATTACCAAATGTGGGGAAGTCCACGCTGTTTAACGCAATTACGAAGGCTGGTGCCGAAATGGCAAACTACCCGTTTGCTACGATTGATCCGAATGTTGGGATGGTAGAAGTTCCGGATCCACGTCTGGACCGAATTAACGAATTGATTCCCGCTAAAAAGATTGTCCCAACTACCTTTGAATTCACGGATATCGCCGGAATTGTTAAAGGGGCTTCCAAAGGGGAAGGTCTTGGGAACAAGTTTTTGGAAAACATTCGTCAAACTGATGCTATCGTGCACGTTGTTCGGGCGTTTGATGATAACGACATTACCAGTGTTACGGGTAAGGTTGACCCAATTGAAGATATTGACACCATTAATCTGGAATTAATTATGGCTGATTTGGAGTCCGTCAATAATCGGCTTAGCAAGGTGCAACGGGCAGCCAAGGGTCGTGATAAGGACGCTTTGGCGGAATTAGCGGTTTTGAATAAGATTAAGCCAGTGCTCGAAGATGGTAAGAGTGCACGGACGATTGATTTTTCTGAGGATGAGCAAAAGATTGTTAAGGGACTATTCTTACTAACGACCAAGCCAGTACTTTACGTTGCTAACATTGCGGAAGAAGATATGGCCGATCCAGACAGTAACAAATACATGGATGCCATCAAGGAACACGTGGCTGGCGAAGGTGAAGTCATCGGTGTCGCAGCAGCTGCTGAAGAATCCATTGCCGAAATGGACGATGACGAAAAGGCTGACTTTCTAGAAATGGAAGGGGTCAAGGAACCTGGCTTAAACCGATTGATTCGCGCGGCTTATAAGCTATTGGGCCTCGAAACGTTCTTTACTGCCGGTGGTCCAGAAACCCGTGCGTGGACTTACCGGAAGGGAACTAAAGCCCCTCAAGCGGCAGGAATTATCCACTCAGACTTTGAACGTGGTTTTATTCGGGCTGAAGTAATGAGTTTTAGTGATTTAGACGAACTTGGTTCTGCAGCGAAGGTTAAAGAAGCCGGTAAACTACGTCTTGAAGGTAAAGATTACGTGATGCAGGATGGTGACATTGTTGAATTCCGTTTCAACGTTTAATTGAGGAATTTAACAGCATAGAGAGGAGTAACACTGTGAGTGAACAACCACGGAATGCCGCTGCTGGTCAACGGCAGAAGCAATATATTAAAGAAAATAATAAAGAAGCGGGCAAGACCTTTAGTGAATATGGTTTAACCCGTAAAAACGAAGAGTTTGTTTACCAACTTAATAAGCAATTAGCTGCAAAGGGAATTGCTGCTGATAAAAAGAGCGAATATCTGGATGACACAATTAATAAGCTACAGGCAGGACAAAAGAAGGGGCAAACTGCAAAAGCGATGTTTGGCACCCCAACCGCTTATGTAGAGGAATTGACGAATCCCAAAAAGAAGGAAGCAACGGTTCAGGGAACGAGTAACTTTGGATTATTGGCGTTAGATAATGGAATGATGTTCTTTGCGATCTTCTCCTTCATGTTTGGGTTAATTGCATTTATGAATCCGGGATCACTCAGTCCGAATGGTCATTACGGAAGTTCGGGATTAACTGCAATTCTGATTGTAGCAATTGCTGGAGGTTTGCTTTTCGGTTACATTGCGAAAATTATGGCGCCATACAAGGATAAAAATACCGGTAAGGTTGTTCAACGGAGTCTGTGGGCACGAATTGGGATGATTGTCTTGGCCTTTGCGATCTGGATTGGAATTTACACGTTGACTGCTTTACTGCCGAATAGCATTAATCCGCAAACTAACAAGTGGGTATACATTATTCTAGGGATTGTTGTCTTTGGGGCTGACCTCTACTTACGGACACGGTTCCACATCGTGAATAACGTTTTTGCAGGGCAACCAAGAAATCGTCGGTAAAATTATAAATTCTAAAAATTTATCCTTGACCTGAAATGAATTTCCTAGTAGGTTAAGTACTAACAAAATTTACAAGGGAGTGTCGATTGATGGCAAATTGGGATACAAAGTTCGCAAAAAAAGGGTTAACGTTCGATGATGTTCTCTTGATTCCAGCAGAGAGTCACGTTTTACCAAACGAAGTTGACCTGAGCGTTCAATTAGCCAAGAATATTAAGTTAAACGTACCATTCATTAGTGCCGGAATGGATACCGTAACGGAAAGCTCAATGGCAATTGCAATGGCCTTGCAAGGTGGGATGGGAGTTGTTCATAAGAACATGTCCATTCAAGCCCAAGCGGGTGAAGTTGCCACGGTTAAGGGAGTTTCTTTGGCTGGTAATTTTGAAAAAGCTGCCACGGATGATCAGAATCGGTTGTTAGTTGCTGCTGCCGTTGGGGTCACTTCCGATACTTTTGAGCGTGCGGAAGCCCTCCTGAAGGCGGGTGCTGATGCCATTGTAATTGATACTGCTCATGGACATTCTGCAGGTGTTTTACGTAAGATTGCAGAAATTCGTGATCATTTCCCAGACGTTACGTTAATTGCGGGGAATGTAGCCACTGCTGAAGGAACCAAGGCACTCTTTGATGCAGGGGTCGATGTTGTTAAGGTCGGAATTGGACCTGGTTCTATTTGTACAACTCGCGTAGTTGCTGGTGTCGGAGTTCCACAAATTACTGCAATTTATGATGCAGCTTCTGTAGCTCGTGAATATGGCAAGACCATTATTGCGGATGGTGGAATTAAGTATTCTGGGGATATTGTTAAAGCGTTGGCGGCTGGTGGTAATGCAGTCATGCTTGGTTCCATGTTCTCAGGAACAACTGAAGCGCCTGGAGAAGTTTTCGAAGATCATGGTAAGAAGTATAAGGCTTACCGGGGAATGGGTTCTGTTGGGGCAATGGCCCAGTCCCATGGCTCGTCTGATCGTTACTTCCAAGGTGGTGTGAATGAGGCAAATAAGCTGGTTCCAGAAGGAATTGAAGCCCGAGTTGAATACAAGGGTGATGTGGCCGATATTATTTTCCAAATGGTCGGTGGTTTACGTTCTGGAATGGGTTACTGTGGTGCTGGTGATATCCAGACCTTGATCGACAATGCCCAATTTGTCCAAATTACCAATGCTGGTTTACGTGAATCCCATCCTCATGATGTGCAAATTACGAAGGCAGCACCAAACTATAAATAATTAAATTAGGATAATCGAAAAACAGGATTCGTGGAATGCGGATCCTGTTTTTCAGTTTGAAGTTAAATAAATATTTAAGGCCATCCGCAGATTGAGAATTATTAAGTTAAACAGTGTATAATTATCTCAGTTATATTCTCGTAAAAGGAGGAGCAACGATGAAAATTTTGGTTGTTGACGATGATAAGGAAATCGTTCAGTTACTAGAAATCTACGTTCGGAATGAAGGCTATGAACCAGTTTCAGCTTATAACGGCAAGGACGCCTTAACTAAATTAAATACCACTCCTGATATTGGGTTGGTCATTTTAGATTTAATGATGCCAGAAATGGATGGCATGGAAGTCATTAAGCGAATTCGGAAGGATTCTTCGATTCCAATTTTAGTATTGTCAGCTAAAACCGCTGATATGGACAAGATTCAGGGGT
Source organism: Limosilactobacillus coleohominis 101-4-CHN (assembly GCF_000161935.1). GTDB lineage: Bacteria > Bacillota > Bacilli > Lactobacillales > Lactobacillaceae > Limosilactobacillus > Limosilactobacillus coleohominis_A. The sequence continues at coordinate 61,468 of NZ_GG698807.1, forward strand.
TAATTACTGGGGCAGATGATTATGTCACCAAGCCATTCAACCCGCTTGAAGTCATGGCGCGGGTTCGCTCATTGCTACGACGGAGCGAGGGTCAAATGACCAATGATCAGCCAGATATCCTCAATGTTGGTCCGCTTCAAATTAATAAGGATTCGCATGAAGTAAAGACCATTAATGGTGATCTCATTCAATTAACGGCGTTAGAGTTTGGAATTTTATACTTGTTAGCTTCTCATCCCAACCGGGTTTTCTCAGCTGACGATATTTTTGAACGAGTTTGGCAACAAGAATCGGTTGTCTCTGCCAAGACCGTGATGGTCCACGTTAGCCACCTGCGTGACAAAATTGAAGCGGCCACAGGCGGTGAAAAGGTCATTGAAACCGTTTGGGGTGTTGGCTATAAGGTTGAAGCACATTAGTATTAATTTAAGACTGGGAGACCCCCAGTCTTTTTAATTGGTAAACTATTGAAAAATGCTATAATAAAGCGTGAATTTAAAAAAGCGGGGAAAATACTTTGAAATTAACGGCACGGGAAAAAGGCTCTCTCTTTTTTGAGGGGATTATCACGGTTGTTTTATTAATCTTAATTAATTTAGCCTTAATCGTAATCATTCAAGATGTGATTCAAGATAATCCAGGAGTCGCCAGCGGGATTTTTATTATCAAAAAATCGTTAAAGATCGGACCATTTCAAGCACAGATTTGGTCGTACCAGCGAATTGTCATTGGGCTCTTTATTGTGATTGATATTTTTGTTGTGTGGTGGCGATTACTTCGACGTTATCATCAATATCAAATTAACCATATTATTAAAGAACTGCATTACATTGCGCAGGGACATTTAGATCATCGAATTCCTTTCCGCTTAAAGGGACGAACGCAGCACGTCGTGACCAGTGTAAATGCACTAGTAGATAGTGCGGTTCAATCCATGAATGATGAGCGGCAAATTGAAAAGTCGAAAGATGAACTAATTACCAACGTTAGTCATGATTTGCGAACCCCATTAACGAGCATCATTGGTTACTTGCGCTTGATTGAAGACAAGCAATATCATTCTGAAGAGGATATTCTTAAGTATTCGCACATTGCCTATGAAAAAGCTAAGCAAATGAAAAATATGGTGGAAGACCTATTTGAATATACAAAGGTCCAGCAACATGGGGCTCCAGTTAATTTTATGCCAGTTGACTTGGGACAGCTGTTGGAACAAGTTTGTGCCAGTTTCGAATTAGAAGGGGAAAATCGCGGAATTGAAGTCAGTTCGCAAACAACACCCACACCATTAGTGATTGATGGTGATCCCGAAAAATTAGGACGGGTCTTTAGTAATTTAGTGGCCAACGGAATTAAGTATGGTCATGGGGCTAGTTATATCCGTTTGGATGCCATTCAACACGGCGATCAAGTTACCGTAACGGTCGCCAATGATGGTGAACGAATTCCCGCAGATTCCCTGAGTCACCTGTTTGAACGGTTCTATCGAGTGGAAGCTTCTCGTTCGAAGGCAACTGGAGGGACTGGATTGGGCCTGGCAATCGTGAAAAGTGTGGTCGACCTGCACCATGGTAATGTTGAAGTTCAATCCAACGATAATCAGACGGCGTTTATTGTAACGTTACCAACCAAACAAGAAAAATCAGGAGCATCGAATTATGAAACACATTAAACAAGTGCTAGTTAGTTTCATAATTACCTTGGTGACCGTTTGTGGGGTCTGTTTTAACCGACTGCCAATTGCGCATGCAGCGACGGTGGATGCCCATGCGGCCTTTGCAATTGATGCCCAGACTGGCCAGGTTTTATACAACCATAATGGTGATCAACGATTAGCAGTGGCATCAATGAGTAAGTTACTAACGGTTGCCGTAATTGAAAATGAGATTAGTTCTGGAAAATTAAAGTGGTCAACGAAGGTTAAAATTACGTCGGCAGAAGCTAAGCTGTCAACTGCCAGTGGCTATTCGAACGTTCCTTTGAAGGCTAGCAAACAATACACAGTTAAACAGTTAACACAAGCGGCCTTAATTAAGTCTGGTGATGCAGCAACCATTGCATTAACCAGGGCTCAGGGGCGCAATACGCAACAATTTGTTCAGCAGATGGGGACAATGGCCAAACGGATTGGTTTGAGTAACTACCGTCTTTATAACGGTGTCGGTTTAGAAAATGGTGATATGGCCAGTTTTAAGTTGCCAAAGACTGCAAAAGCCGCGGAAAATCAAATGACTGCTCAGGATGTTGCTAAGGTTGCTCGGTATTTAATTCAAAATTATCCGGCAGTGCTGAAAATCACTAAACAACGAACGTTACGCTGGGACGGTAAAGATTATCCGAATAGCAATGAATTATTGCCTGGCAATGCGGCTGCCCCACAAAAGGTTAAGGTGGATGGTCTCAAAACGGGAACTTCTGATAAAGCTGGTCAGTGCCTAGTTTCCACCGGGACTTACCAGGGACACCGAATTATTACTGTTGTAATGCATGCTAATAATCGTTTTAGCCAAACAAAAGTCCTTTATGAAGAAGTCTTTGCCAATTGGCAACCAGTAAGGGGGAAGCAACGGCAAACCGTGAGTGTTAGTCATGGACAACGAAAAAATGTTCAAGTCGAAACTAAACATGCGGTGACAGTTTGGCAGCCGCAACATCAACCGGTAAAGGCCCAATTTATCGCAGATGCTCATGTGAAGGATGGGCAGAAGATTAAAGCGCCTCTAAAAAAGAATACCCGAGTTGGTAAATTACAGTATCGTAAATTGATGAATATCAATAATCAACCGCTACAATTTGGGGTATACCCAACAAATGAGGTTAAGCGGGCAGGCTTATTTGGCTGGTTTGCGAGTCTCTTTTAAGGATTTCCTTAGTAATTAATTTAATGTAAGTGGTTGCATTGATATTAAGTTAAATTTAAATATGATAAACTAATAGGGAATGTGTGTGTTTGGCATGCATGGTTAATCACAATGTAAAATTTGACTTCATTATCTTGGAGGATTGTTCATTGCAACAAAAAGCCCATCAAATTAATCCAGAAAAACAACCTTGGCTGGAAAATCTGGAAATTGCAATGCCATTATGTTTGAGTTACCTCCCAATTGGGGTTGCCTGCGGGATTCTGCTTCATGCTGCTGGGATGAACTTTTTACTAATTTTATTAGTATCCATAATGGTTTTTTCTGGTGGTGCGCAATTTATTTTGGCATCATTGTTAGTATTAGATGCACCAGTTTCAAGTATTTTTATGACCTTATTTTTTCTTGAATTGCGGTATGCACTGTTAGGGTCTAGTTTGTCGAAATACTTCCGTAACGAGTCACAACGGATGGTATTATTATTTTCGGCTTCAATGAATGATGAAAACTATGCCGTTAACTACCTTAAATTTGCGACCGATAAGAATTGGTCCACTCGTGATGCATTAATGGTTGAACATTATTCATTGATCTCATGGGCAAGCGGGAACTTGATTGGTGGATTAATCGGAAGTGCGGTTTCAATTGATTTTACAATTGTTGACTTTGCCTTGACAGCATTGTTTATCTACATGATCGTGATGCAAATTCAAAACAACATTACCTTTTTGATCTGTTTGCTCTCGGTGATAACGTCATTTTTCTTCCTGTTGCTTACCCGCAACACCATTGGAATTATTCTCTCAACACTGGTCACTTCATTAATTGGGTTTGCAATTGAAAATCGGGTCCGGAAGTATGCTAAGGACCCAGACAAAACGTGGATTTTGGGTAAAATTAAGCGACCGCGGATTACCAAAACCACGGTGGAAGATATGGAAGGGGACAATGCTCCTGATGAAGAACAACAACTCAATTCCGAATTACATGATGGAGATAAATAATGGTTAGTTTAAGCAATAGTCTAGTATTAGCTTCGCTAGTACCTAGTCATCACAATTTGACATACAACCTGATCGTCATTGTCCTTTCGGCATTAGCGGCGTTTATTCCTCGGTACTTTCCGATGCGGTTCTTTACTAACCGTAAAATTCCGGAATGGTTTAACGAATGGATGAAGTACGTCCCCGTCAGTTTATTTACGGCATTGGTGGTTAAAGGAATTTTTGTTGATTCCAAATACCATTTAATTGTGGATAAGCTTCACCTCTTTGGAAATACGATTATGGTATATGGTCTCGCGAGTTATTTAATCGCTACAGTTTGTGTTGGCTTGGTAGCATACTTTACACGTTCCATGCTTTCGTCGGTAATTGTAGGTTTAGGAGTAGTATGGTTATTGTCGATCACGATTGGCGTTTAATAAGATCTTTAGCTGGGGATGACTCCAGTTTCAATCAGTAACTTTATTTTACACGTTATCAGGAGTGAACGGAAAACTTTCGTTCGTGAACTGATTTTTGTTAAAATTGGGGTAATTGATAAAAAGAAGGTTATAGAAAGATGGAAAATGCATGGGCAAAGTTTACCAGCAACGTTCATTTGCACCGGACGGTAGTTTTATTAATGCTGATTGCAGTGCTGTACGTTGCGCGGGGCATGATGAACACGATTTTACTAACGTTCATTTTTACTTATCTAATTGTTCATTGGATCCGACTGGTCCAACGGTGGATTCCAAAATTACCAGTAACGGTTATTGTATTAGTAACATATATTCTCCTGATATGGGGGATCTATTATGTGGTAACGGATTATCTCCCCATGATTATTAATGAACTGGTCAAAATGGTGGATTCACTAATTAAATTTTATCAGGGTGACGATATGAAATGGTTTATGCGCTATGTTAATCGTTACGTCAGCACAGCCACTATTATTGAACAAGCAAAGCACGGGATGAGTTTTGCGGTTGACACCTTAACGCGAATTGGAACACTGACCATTTCACTTTTTATGTCGTTAATTTTAAGTTTCTTTTATACGATTGAACTGAAGCAAATGAATGAATTCTCGCATCAATTTTTAGAAACCAAGTATTTAAACTGGCTGTTTGGCGATATTTATTACTTTGGTAAGACGTTTGTGAATACTTTTGGGGTGGTTTTGGAAGCCCAATTTTTCATTGCCATCTGTAACACTGCGTTAACGATGATCTGTCTATCATTTATGAAGATGCCGCAGATATTTGCGTTGGGATTAATGGTTTTCATCCTGAGTCTGGTTCCGGTGGCTGGAGTAATCATTTCATTAATTCCACTCTGCTTAGTCGGCTACCAATCTGGCGGAATTCGGGACGTTATCTACATTATTATTATGATCATGGTTATTCATGCGCTGGAAGCGTACGTTTTAAATCCGAAATTTATGTCTAGTCGGACCGAATTGCCAATTTTCTATACATTCGTCGTGCTATTGGTAGCCGAACATTTATGGGGCACTTGGGGACTGATTGTTGGGGTGCCAGTCTTTACCTTTTTACTAGATATTTTCGGGGTAAAATCGGTTCAACGACATCGGGGCCCACGATCAATTCGAGAATAAGTATTTACATTTTCGTTAGAATCAACTATTCTAATTATATATTTACGAACTATTGATAGTTCTAAGTAACTAATAGTTCTTGTTTTTAGGGGTTTGTTTTAAGGAGGACCAATTAATGTTAACAGATATTGAAATTGCCGATCGTGCTGAAATGGAACCCATTACGGAAATTGCTGCTAAACTTGGTTTAAGTGAAGATGATATTGAACAATATGGTAAGTACAAATCAAAATTACAGTTGCCGCTAAAAAAGGATGCTAATAAGAAACATCGGTTGGTCCTCGTGACTTCTATTAATCCAACTCCTGCCGGCGAAGGTAAATCCACAGTGCTGGTCGGTCTGGGCGATGCAATGAATAAGTTAAACCACCAAACGATTATTGCAATGCGGGAACCATCTATGGGACCAGTCTTCGGTATTAAAGGTGGGGCCACCGGTGGTGGTTTCAGCCAGGTCGTCCCAATGGAAGATATTAACTTACACTTTACAGGTGACTTGCACGCACTCACGAGTGCTAACAATACCTTAGCTGCCCTCGTTGATAACTACATCATGCGAGATAACGAATTGAATCTGGACCCCCGGCGGATTATTTGGAAACGAGTTGAAGACGTTAACGACCGTGCTTTACGAAACGTGGTGACGGGCCTTGGCGGAGTCATGCAAGGGATTCCCCGGGAAACGGGCTTTGATATTACTGCAGCTTCTGAATTAATGGCCATTTTGTGCCTGTCGACTGATTTGATGGATTTGAAACGGCGGGTTGGACGAATCGTGGTTGGTTACACTCGAGATAAGGAACCAGTAACCGTCAGTCAGCTGGGCTTTGAAAATGCTATTACAATCTTGCTGAAGGATGCGATTAAGCCGAACCTCGTCCAAACGTTGGCTCATACACCAACCATTATCCATGGAGGGCCATTTGCCAATATCGCGCATGGATGTAACTCAGTTTTAGCTACTCAAGCGGCAATGAACCTAGCGGACTACACAGTTACTGAATCAGGATTTGGTGCAGACCTAGGTGCAGAAAAGTTTCTTGATATTAAACGGCGGGTCTTAGGTAAGACGCCAGATGCAATGGTGATTGTAGCTACCGTACGGGCGCTGGAATATAATGGTGGTGCCCAACTGGCTAGTTTGAAGGATGAAAATCTTCCAGAACTAAAGAAGGGAATGGCAAACTTAAATCGGCATATCAAGAATATGCAACGGTTTGGGATTCCACTGGTAGTCGCAATTAATCATTTTGTAACTGATACAGATGCTGAAATTAAAGCGATTGAAGACAACTGTAAGCAACTCGGTGTGAACGTATTGGTTACTGATGCATGGGCTAAGGGTGGTGACGGTGCCCTCGGCTTAGCTAAGGAAGTGGTTAAGCTGGCCGATCAACCAAGTACGTTCCATGAACTTTATGATTTAGATCAAACTCCGGAAGAAAAGATTCGGACGATTGCTACGCAGGTATATGGCGCTAAGGACGTCGTGTTCAGTAAGAAGGCCCAAAAGCAGCTCAAACAATTTACTGATTTGGGCTGGAACAAGCTTCCTGTCTGCATTGCGAAAACGCAATACTCATTTACTGATGATCAAACACAATTGGAGGCACCGACGAACTTTACGTTCCACATTCGAGAACTGGTTCCAAAGCTGGGAGCAGGGTTCATTGTGGCCTTGTCTGGCAATATGATGACAATGCCGGGGTTAGCAAAGACTCCAGCGGCCGTCAACATGACAATTGATGAAAATGGGACAATTACTGGGTTATTCTAAGGTGAATAATTCGATAATTGTAAAAAAAGACATAGAATGTCGTAATGATGTTCTATGTCTTTTATTTATATACGAACTATGATTCGGCAATCAACTATATTGTTCTTGTTTCATTTCGATAAGTTTGGTACCCTAAAGGAGATCTAAGGAGGGAATGACTAATGAGTAAAGTTAGTGTTGTGATGGGGAGTAAATTGGACTGGCCAACGGTTAAGGAAGCCTGTTTGATTTTAGATCAATTTGGGGTTGATTATGATAAACGAGTGATTTCTGCACACCGGATGCCAAATGAAATGTTCGCTTTTGCGCAAAACGCAGTAAAAAATGGCACCGCGGTTATTATTGCTTGTGCAGGAGGGGCCGCTCATCTTCCGGGGATGATTGCAGCTAATACACCATTGCCCGTGATTGGCATTCCTGGCCAAACAAAGGCTTTGGGCGGGATGGACTCACTGCTTTCGATTGTCCAGATGCCGGCAGGAATTCCGGTGGCAACCACGGCAATTGGAGTTCCAGGAGCCAAGAACGCAGCTTTATTAGCGCTCCAAATTTTAGGAATCACTACTTCAAAGATTCAACAACAGATCGTTCAGTATCGGCAACGGATGCACGATGAAGCAAAAGAAAGCGGGAATCATCTTGACTAATTTTATTCAACCGGGATCAACCATTGGGATTATTGGCGGTGGTCAATTGGGCCAAATGCTGGCTTTATATGCAAAACAAACAGGGATGAAAGTCGTTATTTTGGATCCAACGCCACACTGTCCAGCTGGCCAAGTCGCTGATGAACAGATTATTGCTTCTTATGAAGACGTCGCAGCAATTCAAGAACTTGCCCAACGGGCGGATGTTTTAACCTATGAATTTGAAAACGTTGATTTAAGGTCATTAGAAGATGTGGCAGATCATTCGTATGTTCCACAGGGAACAAATTTGCTATACATTACAAAGGATCGTATTCGGGAAAAGACCTTTTTGCATCAAGCAGGATTGAAAACAGCACCTTTTCAGTCTGTTCATAGTTCTCAAGAACTGGAAAATGCAGTGGCAAACATTGGTTACCCATGTGTTTTGAAAACGTGTGAAGGCGGTTATGATGGTCATGGTCAAGTGGTTTTGCATCGAGCAGCCGACTTAGCAAAATGTGCAGAGATTTTAAAGACACAAAATTGTATTTTAGAAGGCTGGGTTCCTTTTAGAATGGAATGTTCTGTAATGGTGGCTCGTAACGAACGGGGAGAGATCACTACGTTCCCAGTAGCCGAAAATATTCATCATAATGAAATTCTGCACATCAGTATTATTCCGGCTCGGATTTCACCAGAATTGCAAAGACAAGCGCAACAGATGGCGGAACAAATTGCGAAGGCAATTAATTTACGGGGAATTTTAGGGGTGGAGATGTTTGTTGGCCAGGATGACCAAATTTACATCAATGAATTAGCACCCCGCCCGCATAATTCTGGTCACTATTCGATTGAGGCATGTAACTTTTCCCAGTTTGCCATTCATAATCGGGCGATTTGCAATTGGCCGCTACCACAAATTAGACTTTTACAGCCTGTAGTAATGGTGAATGTACTGGGACAACATGTTGCAAAAGTCCGTCAGCAAATCGCTCAACACCCTACTTGGCATTTTCATGATTATGGAAAAGCAGAAATTCGTCATAACCGAAAAATGGGTCACGTAACGATTTTGACAGATGACGTTGAACAAACCCTCCATGAAGTGGTTGCCAGTGAAATTTGGCAGAAATAGTTTTCCAAATTAATTCAAATCATTATAGAATAGAACTATTGAGAAAAAGAAAGGATTTTAAACCCATGATTGATCGTTATACTAGTCCAGAAATGAAGCATATTTGGAGTGACCAGACTAAATACCAATGCTGGTTGGAAGTTGAAATTGCTGCAGATGAAGCCTGGAGTAAACTGGGCCACATTCCAGCGGAAGATGTAGAAAAAATTAAGCAAAATGCGAAGTTTACGGTTGAGGGGATTAACGAGATTGAAGCAGTAACTCACCACGATGTGATTGCCTTTACGCGGGATGTTTCTAAGTCGTTGGGACCTGAACGGAAATGGGTTCATTATGGAATGACGAGTACCGACGTTGTTGATACTGCTCAGGGTTACCGTTTAAAAAAGGCGAATGATTTATTACGCCAAGATATTGAAGATTTTATGCAAGTCTTAAAAGAAATGGCGGAAAAATATAAGTACACGGTCTGCATGGGTCGAACTCACGGGGTACATGCTGAACCAACCACGTTCGGTTTGAAGGCTGCCCGTTGGTATTCAGAAATGAAGCGTAATCGGCAGCGGTTTGATGAAGCTGCTAAAGGGGTGGAAGCTGGTAAAATTTCTGGAGCAGTCGGCACTTTTGCTGAAATTGATCCATTTGTGGAAGAATACGTTTGTAAAAAACTAGGTATTCGTCCGCAGGAAATTTCAACCCAAGTCTTAACACGGGATTTACATGCTGCTTATGTTGCCGCGATTGCGCTCGTTGGGACCAGTCTGGAAGAGATGGCTACCGAAATTCGTTCATTACAACGAACAGAAATCCATGAAGTTGAGGAACACTTTGCCAAGGGGCAAAAAGGTTCTTCTGCAATGCCACATAAGCGGAACCCAATTGGTTCAGAAAACATTTGCGGTTGTGCACGGATGCTGCGGGGATACATGGTACCAGCCTATGAAGACGTTTCATTATGGCACGAACGAGATATTTCACACTCAAGTGCTGAACGAATGATTTTGCCGGATGCGACCTCGTTATTGGATTACATGCTGAAGCGCTTTGGTCGGATTTTAAAGAATTTAGATGTCTTTCCAGAAACAATGAAGAAGAATATGGATAAGACGCTTGGCTTGATTTATTCTGGACGGATTTTGCTAAAGTTAGTTAATTCAGGGATGACCCGGGAAGCGGCATATGATTTAATTCAACCATACACCGCTAAGTGCTGGGCTGAACAAATTCCGTTCCGGCCATTGCTAGAAGCTGATTCAACAATCCAAAAGCAATTAACCAAGAACGACTTGGATGATGCGTTTGACTATCATTGGCATTTACGCCATGTTGATGATATCTACAAACGGATTGGGTTAGATTAAAAACGTAGTGCTTTGTAATACCTCTCCGAAACTGTTAGGAGTAACCTAGCAACTTCGAGAGGTATTTTTTGTGAGGAAAATTTGGCTATTTACGTGATGATGGATGGTCACTATTGGGGCCATATTGAATTTCAAGACCAGCTTCGCAATGAAACACCGCAGGCAATTAGCAAGTTACGGGACTGTGGTGTTCAAACGATTATGATGTTGACTGGCGATCAAGACCGAATCGCCCAACGTATTGCAAGTAAAATTGGTATTACGCAAGTCTTTGCGGGATTATTGCCAGAACAAAAGGTCATGCATCTGCAACAGCTTCCTGATCATAAACGGCCCAGCATGATGGTTGGCGATGGTGTGAATGATGCGCCAGTATTGAAAGTGGCCGATGTTGGGGTTGCCATGGGTGCACGTGGTTCGACCGCTGCTAGTGAATCAGCGGACGTGGTGATTCTAGCGGATGATTTACGCAAAGTGGCGAATGCTGTTGTGATCGCTCAAGACACATTACGGATTGCTAAACATGCCGTTTGGATTGGAATCGCGGTGTGTGTGATTTTGATGTTAATTTGTAGCACTGGGGTGGTACCAACGATTATTGGCGCCTTTTTGCAAGAATTTGTTGATACGATTTGTATCTTATGGGGCCTTCGGGCACGGCATGATTTTAAAAATCTAATGTAAATAAAATGACCAACTAGCTGAACAATAATTGGCTAGTTGGTTTTTAATTTTGGCATTTTTAGAAAATCACGAACAATAGCGAATAAATAAAATTAAAAGTTTGGATATTTATTGACAGATTTACAATCAATTGATATGCTCATGATGTTCGATAGCGAACTCAGATAGTTATTTGTTTTATAAAGTTCGTGTTTTATTCAAAAAAGGAGCGATTTTACCCATGGGTGAACTGTTATATTCCGGAAAAGCAAAACAAATGTGGACAACGGAGGATCCGGATTTATTACGCGTTGTCTACCTTGACCAAGCAACCATGTTGAATGGCAAACGAAAGGACCATTTTGTTGGTAAAGGGACAGCTGCCAATGATATTTCAACGTTAGTTTTTGAATATCTGATCCGCAAAGGAATTCCAACTCACTTTGTAAAACGGCTCTCGCCAACGGAAGAATTAGTAAAAAAGTGTGAAATGATTCGATTAGAATTTGTTACCAGAAATATTGTTGCGGGGCATTTTGCCTCACGCTTCGGTTTAAAGGAAGGAACGCCATTAGACCAACCGGTTGAAGAAACATTTTATAAGAGTGATGAACTAGATGATCCCTTTGCTAACGAATCAGATGCGATTGCCATTCAAGCATGCACGGCGAATGAATATCAACAATGTTGGGAGTTAGCACGGCGGTGTAATGTGCTATTGACTGCGCTTTTTGCAAAGGCAGGGATGAAATTAGTTGATTTTAAGCTTGAGTTTGGCAAGTTGGCAGACGGTACTTTGGTTCTCGCAGATGAATTTTCACCAGATAATTGTCGACTGTGGGATCGTGAAACAAATGCCCACTTGGATAAGGATGTTTTCCGAAAGAATCTGGGGGATATTACGACAACTTATGATGAAGTATATGAACGTTTGCAAAAGGTAGTCATGGAGGAAAATGATGATTAAAGTTCGAGTTTTCGTCACCTATAAACAATCAGTTTTTGATCCCCAAGGGGATACGATTGCTAAGACCGTTCACGCCATTGGTCATTCTGAAGTTGAATCTGTGCAGGTTGGTAAGTTTTTTGACTTGAGCTTAAAAACCACCCCAGACCAAGTGGCAACGGTCGTTAAAGATATTGCGACGAATTTATTGGTGAACTTCAATATGGAAACTTACACTTACCAAGTGCTGGAGGGCTAGTTATGAAGATTGCAGTCATTGTCTTTCCTGGTTCTAACTGTGATGTTGATATTTATGAAGCGCTGGCGACCGTTTGCCACGCTGATGTCCAATACGTTTCCCATCGTGAAAAAAGTCTGGCCGGTTTTGATGCGGTGATGCTGCCAGGGGGCTTTTCATATGGTGACTACCTGCGGGCAGGAGCGCTAGCACGGTTTACAAACATTATGCCGGCAATTATTCAAATGGCTAACGAAGGGAAACCAGTCTTTGGGACTTGCAATGGATTTCAAATCTTAACTGAAGCTGGACTATTGCCGGGAGCTTTAAAACACAACAATAGTCAGCAATTTATTTGCAAAACGGTTCCGTTAGAGGTGGTAAATAATCAGACATTGTTTACCACTGAATATCAGGCGCATGAACGAATTGCGTTACCGATTGCCCATGCTGATGGATGTTATGTTGCCAGCAAGGAGACGCTTGACCAGTTGGAACAAAATCACCAAGTGGTCTTTCGGTACGCAGCTGAGAATCCAAACGGCTCTTTGAGAAATATTGCTGGGATTACAAATCAGCGAGGAAATGTCTTAGGGATGATGCCACATCCAGAACGGGCGGTGGAAGCCCTGCTAGGAAATACAGCTGGGCGGCGTCTCTTTGAGTCACTGTTAACAAATGGCACCGTAAAAGCATAGTGAGGGAAAACGATGAAGCAAGCAATGACACCAGAAGAAATCAAAAAGCAAAAGCCTTACCTTGATTGGAGTTTGACGGAAAAGGAATATAACTATATTGCCGATCGACTATTAGGCCGTTTACCAAACTATACGGAAACTGGATTGTTTGCGGCGATGTGGAGTGAACATTGTTCTTATAAAAAATCAAAGCCGGTTTTACGACTTTTCCCGAATAAAAACGCACGGGTTTTGCAAGGCCCGGGTGAAGGCGCGGGAGTAGTCGATATTGATGATGGACAGGAAGTTGTTTTTAAGGCGGAGAGCCATAACCACCCAACGACAGTGGAACCTTATCAGGGTGCCGCAACCGGGGTGGGCGGAATTCTCCGGGACATCTTTAGCATGGGGGGGCTCGCCCAATAGCGTCGCTGGATTCACTACATTTCGGTGAATTAACGGATCCTCAAATGCGGATGAAAGTGGCACAGACAGTTAAAGGCATTGGTGACTACGGAAACTGTATGGGGATTCCCACAGTGGCCGGTGAAACAACGTTTGACCCCTGCTATCAAGGTAATATTTTATGTAACGCCATGAGTGTTGGTTTGATGAATCAAAAAGATCTTCAGCAAGGGAAGGCCGCCGGAATTGGCAACGCGGTGATGTATGTGGGTGCCAAAACCGGACGTGATGGAATTCACGGAGCCACCTTTGCTTCTGCGGACTTTTCTGATGAGAACGCGACGCAACGTTCCGCCGTTCAAGTCGGTGATCCGTTTATGGAAAAACTGCTGATGGAGGCGTGTTTGGAATTAATTCAAAAGCATGCTGATTGGCTGGTTGGAATCCAAGATATGGGAGCTGCCGGAATAGTCTCCTCCAGTGCTGAAATGGCCAGTGAAGGTCAAAGCGGTATGAAATTGAATCTGGATTTAGTACCACAACGAGAAACGGAAATGTCCGCGTATGAAATTATGCTGAGCGAATCCCAAGAACGGATGCTGCTTTGTGTAGTGAAAGGCCATGAAAAAGATGTTCGAGAAATCTTTCACCGGTATGATCTAGATGCGGTCACGATTGGACGGATTATCGAAGGCCACGATTACATTCTCGAACATGACGGTGAAGAGGTTTGTCACATTCCGGTATCAACGTTAACGGATGATGTTTTAGAAGAACCCAGTACTGAACGGGAACCGCAAGTTTGCAAACAGCTCGAGAAGTACCAGCTTGGCAGCCAATTGTGAATGAATCGGGACAAGTGCTTCGACAACTGCTGCAACAAGCAACGATTGCCAGTGATGAAGCTTTAACGCAACAGTATGATACTCAGGTTCGGACTTCAACAGTGGCCGGCCCGGGTAGTGATGCTGGTGTGATTCGGATTCGTGGCTACCATAAAGGTTTAGCAATGACGACTGATGGGAATGGCCGTTTTGTTTACTTGGATCCTGAAATCGGTGGACAAATGGCAGTTACTGAGGCTTATCTCAATATTGTGGCGAGTGGTGCGGAACCATTGGCAATTACCGACTGCCTTAATTATGGTGACCCTAATGATCCGGAGATTTTCTGGGAATTGCACCATTCAATTGAAGGGATGGCGACTGCGTGCCGCATTTTTGATACTCCGGTCATTTCAGGAAATGTTTCTCTTTATAACGAGAACAATGGTCGATCAATTTATCCAACCCCGATGGTGGGCATGGTGGGTTTAATTAAAAATCTTGATCACGTGATTCCGTCATTTGCTACCCATGCCGGAGATGATGTTTACCTCATTGGTCAAACTGGTAATGATTATGCTGGATCGGAACTGCAAAAATTAATGACGGGGCAAATATCCGGCACACTATCAAAAGTCAACTTACAAAGAATCCAGGAATATTGTGGGCGCCTGCATTCTGAAATGGTGGCCGGTCACGTAACTGCTGCACATGATGTCAGTGAAGGTGGTCTTGGCGTCGCATTTGCTGAAATGCTATTTGCTGGTGAGACTGGAATGAATTTAGATTTACGTGATCTCACTGCTACGCAATTGTTCAGCGAAACTGCGGGACGGATGATAGTGACGGTACCATCAGCTTTTAAGACGGAATTTGAAGACGCAATGGGGAATGATGCCCAATGGGTTGGAACGGTTACTAACACTCATTGGTTAGAAGGACACCTGCAAGACGCGGATTTCAACGAAGACTTGGCGGAACTAAAAAGAGAATATAAGGGGGGGCGCTCCCGTGCCAGCTGAAGTTAAAGGATTAAATGAAGAGTGTGGTGTCTTTGGCATTTTTGGCGCACCACATGCGAATCAACTAACCTATCTGGGTTTACATACTTTGCAGCATCGTGGACAGGAAGGTGCCGGCATTGTGACGACTGATCATGAGGAAATGCATCAGCATCGTGACCGCGGACTGTTAGCCCAAGTTTTTAAAAATCAAGCGGATCTGGAAGGCTTGCTTGGCGATACTGCAATTGGTCATGTGCGTTACGGAACGGCCGGACGTGATGCCATCCAAAATGTTCAACCATTCCTCTTTCGCTTTCATGATGGCGATGTGGCGCTAGCCCATAATGGTAACTTAACGAATGCAGTCACATTACGTCGCCAGCTCGAAGATGAAGGGGCTGTTTTTCAGTCAGACTCGGATACGGAGATTCTCATTCACTTGGTGCGTAAGCACATTAAGGATGGTTTTATCCCAACCCTGAAACAAAGTTTGAACGAAGTTAAAGGCGGATTTGCATTTTTACTGTTGCAAAAGGATCGCTTAATTGCTGCTTTAGATCCGAATGGGATTCGTCCATTATGCATTGGCAGGCTCGCGAATGGTGCTTATGTGGTGGCAAGTGAATCTTGTGCACTGGATATCGTAAACGCCAAATTTGTGCGGGATGTTCAACCGGGTGAGCTATTGATTATTGATCGCGATGGTTTACACGAGGATCGGTATACGGACAACACGCAATTAGCGATCTGCTCGATGGAATATATCTACTTTGCACGTCCTGACTCAATTATTCATGGGGTGACGGTTCATAATGCTCGTAAACGAATGGGTAAATTGTTGGCACGTGAACATCCCGTGGAAGCGGATATGGTAATTGGGGTGCCGAATTCATCCCTTTCTGCGGCTAGTGGCTATGCTGAAGAGATTGGCCTGCCATATGAAATGGGACTAATTAAAAACCAGTATGTTGCGCGCACTTTTATCCAACCCACTCAGGCGTTGCGGGAACGCGGGGTCCATATGAAACTGTCGGCGGTACGGGGCGTGGTCCAAGGACGGCGCGTTGCGGTTGTGGATGATTCCATCGTTCGTGGAACCACATCGCGACAAATCGTGCAGATGTTACGAGCCGCTGGTGCCAAGGAAGTTCATATGCTGATTGCTTCCCCACCATTTAAATTTCCGTGCTTTTACGGGATTGATGTCTCCACGCGGGCAGAATTAATGGCTGCCCACTTTAGTGTCGAAGAAATGCGTCAACAAATTGGTGCTGATTCACTGAGTTTCTTATCGGTGCCCAATTTAGTTCAAGCAATCAACGTACCAGATGCAGGGACGGCACCTTATGGCGGACTGACCGTTGCCTATTTTAATGGTGACTATCCAACGCCACTTTATGATTATGAAGCTAAATACCTAGCCTCGTTGAATAAGCAGGAACGTCGTGAACGAAGGGAGCGAGAAGCGTGAGTCGTTACGAAGAAGCTGGTGTGAACATTGAAGCGGGTTACGAATTAGTGAACCGGATTAAAGAAGCGGTTAATAGCACCCATCGCCAGGGAATGATGACTGGAATTGGAAGTTTTGGCGGAATGTTTGATTTAGGTGAACTAAAATTTCGCCACCCGATTTTGATTTCTGGAACCGACGGGGTCGGCACCAAGTTACTGATTGCCCAGCAAATGAATCGACATTATACGATTGGTATTGACGTAGTTGCCATGTGCGTAAATGATGTTTTGGCTCAGGGGGCTGAACCCTTGTACTTTTTGGATTACATTGCAACTGGCCATAATGATCCTGCTAAAATGGCGCAAATTGTTGAAGGAGTAGCGACCGGTTGCCAGCAAGCAAACGCAGCATTGGTTGGCGGGGAAACTGCAGAAATGCCAGATATGTATTCTGAAGATGAGTATGATTTAGCAGGAACGGTTACTGGTGTGGTGGAAAAGGATGCCCTACTAACTAGTGCCAATCCAGAAGCAGGCGATATTTTGGTTGGGTTACCTTCCAGCGGGCTGCACTCAAACGGTTTTTCACTCGTGCGCCAGATTCTCTTTAAAGACCATCAGATTCAATTGAATGATCAACCAGAAATTCTGGGTGGTGAAACGGTGGGAACGACGTTACTGACCCCAACCAAAATCTATGTTCAAGCAGTTTTACCATTACTCAAAGACCATTTAAAGCCATATTACCGGTGGCGGTCTCCCCGAAAATGTTCCACGAATGATTGGTGATGCTTTACAAGCGCGGATCGATCCGCAATGTTGGCCACAATTACCCATTTTTAACTATCTAAAGCAACTGGGGCAATTGGCGGATGACGATTGCTGGAAGACCTTCAATATGGGAATTGGGATGGTACTAGCAGTTGCTCCTGAAAATGTTGAATTAGTTCAGAACCGCCTTGCTGAAGCTGGCGAACGCAGTTATCAAATCGGTCGTTTGATAAAGCGGCCCCAAGGCAGTACCAAGATTGAGATTAAGTGAGGTTGGACGATGAGAGTGGCAATTTTTGCTTCCGGAAACGGAACTAATTTTGAAGTATTAACCAAGCAATTTCAAAACCACCAGTTAGCCGGCAATGTTGTGTTGCTATTTTGTGATCATCCTGACGCTTATGTGATGAAAAGGGCACAACATTTGAATGTTCCAGCATTCAGTTGGACGGTTAAAGAAGCTGGTGGAAAAGAAGCCTATGAAAAGCGGCTTTTAAAGTTATTACAGACGCAAAAAATTGATTTGATTTTATTAGCTGGTTACTTGCGAGTGGTGGGTGCGACGATTTTGGATCAGTATGAGAGACGCATCATTAATTTACACCCCGCATGGTTACCGGAGTATCCTGGCTTACATTCGATTGAACGGGCGTACCGCGACCAAGCTTCTGAAACTGGCGTGACCGTACACTTTATTGATCGCGGCTTGGATACGGGGCCGATTATCATGCAAGAGCGGGTGCCAATCCACTCAGATGATTCACTAGCTGAACTCGAAAACCGGGTGCACGAAGTGGAGCATCGTCTGTATCCCCAAGCAGTTAAGCAGGTTCTAAGTCAATTAACAACAAAGGAGTAGATTACCAATGAAGCGTGCCTTAGTAAGTGTTTCTGATAAGACAAATTTAGTACCATTTGTTCAAGGATTAGCAGAGAATGACTTTGAAATTGTTTCGACCGGCGGCACCAAGCGAATTTTAGACGATGCTGGTATCAAAACCATTAGTATTGAAGAGGTGACCCATTTTTCTGAAATCTTGGATGGTCGGGTGAAGACTCTGAACCCGTACGTTCATGGTGGCCTATTGGCCCGGCGTGAAGTTCCTGAACATATGGCGACACTGAAAGAACACCATATTACCCCAATTGATTTGGTATGTGTAAACCTGTACCCATTCAAACAAACAATTGAAAAAGCAGGGGTCAGTTTAGCGGAAGCAATCGAAAATATCGATATTGGCGGTCCATCGATGGTGCGGTCGGCTGCTAAGAACTACCGTGACGTTACCGTAGTCACCGATATTAATGATTACGATCAGGTGCTAGCAGAAATTAAGCAAAGTGGGGAAACTACTTTAGCAACCCGCGCACAATTAGCGGCCAAGGCCTTTCGAACTACAGCAGCCTATGATGCCCTGATTGCCCAATACCTGACCGACCGAGAAGAATTAGCGGATCCGGAAAAGCTGACGTTAACGTACGACCTTAAAGAAACGATGCGTTACGGAGAAAATTCACATCAACAGGCCTGGTTGTATGAAGATGCTCTACCCAAGGCTTACTCGGTCTTGGCGGCCCACCAACTTCATGGAAAAAAGCTATCATATAACAACATCAAAGATGCAGATGAAGCGTTACGGTGCATTCGCGAATTCGATCAACCAACCGTTGTTGCAATGAAACACATGAATCCATGTGGAATTGGACGTGGTCAGACAATTGAACAGGCTTGGCAGCGTGCTTATCAAGCAGATTCAGTATCAATTTTTGGTGGTGTGATTGCCTTAAACCGGCCAGTTGATTTAGCAACGGCGGAACACATGCATAAAATTTTCTTAGAAATCGTGATTGCGCCAAGCTTTGATGATGATGCTTATCAATTATTAGCGAAAAAGAAAAATATTCGCCTACTGACGGTTGATTTTACTAAGAAAGATGAATCAACTAAACGTGAAGTTGTGTCTGTCATGGGTGGTTTACTAACGCAGGATCAGGATGTTTTAGAAGAAGATGCCCATGATTGGCAATGCGTAACTGAGGCGAAACCAACAGAAAGTCAATTACAATCGTTGATGTTTGCTTGGAAGGCGGTTAAACATGCTAAATCCAACGCCATTGTAGTTGCTAACGATGAACGTACATTAGGGGTTGGTGAAGGACAGCCAAATCGAATTGATTCATTAAAGATTGCGGTCAAACATGCTGGAGATGCCATTGATGACCGAACGGTGATGGCTTCGGACGCCTTCTTCCCGTTTGGGGATTGTATTGAATTTGCTGGTCAACATGGGATTAAAGCGGTTGTTCAACCCGGTGGGTCTATTCGGGATCAAGAATCAATTGATATGGCGAATAAGTACGGCATCGCAATGGTTACAACCGGTGTTCGCCATTTCCGTCACTAGGATTTGTTAAAAGGAGAACCGGATGACGCAACAACAAAATGTATTAGTAGTGGGTGAAGGTGGTCGTGAATTTGCCATTGCCAAGAAATTGCAAGAGAGTACCCATGTGCAACAGGTTTACTGTGCTCCAGGCAATGTCGGCATGGAATCTGTAGGTATCCAACAAGTTGACATTGCAGAAAATGATTTTCCTCGATTGATTGACTTTGCTAAGACCCATGAGATTGCTTGGACTTTTGTGGGACCTGAGGATAGTCTTGTGGAAGGAATTGTTGATGAATTTCATGCGGCTGGTCTCAAGATTTACGGTCCCACCGCACGCGCTGCCCAGTTAGAAGGATCGAAAGATTATGCCTTGAATTTTATGGATCATTATGGGGTTCCAACGGCAAAACACCATGGTTATCGTGATCAAACAGCGGCACTAAAGGGGCTGGATGAATTTGGTTTTCCATTAGTCATTAAAGAAAATGGTTTAGCAGGCGGTAAAGGAGTAGTAATTGTTCGGGATCGTGCAGAAGCAGTGAGAACAGTTGAAGAAATGTTTGCCAATGGTCAATCACGACTGGTGCTCGAAGAATGTTTGGTGGGGCCTGAATACTCACTTTTTTTGGCCTTGAGTAATGGTCATTATCGGATTTTACCAATGGCTCAAGATCATAAACGAGCTTATGATGGTGATCGGGGACCAAATACCGGTGGAATGGGCGCTTATAGTCCTCTCCCCCAATTAGCCAAAAATGATTATCAACGGATGATTGACGAAGTAGTAAAACCCACGGTCCAGGGATTGGTTGCTGGGAACTATCACTACCATGGGATTCTTTACATTGGTTTAATCATGACCGTTGCAGGGCCGAAAGTCATTGAGTATAACGTTCGATTAGGGGATCCGGAAACCCAAGTTATTTTACCCCGCTTAACAACGGATTTATACGAATTAGTTGATGCTGCATTAAAGGATGAGCCATTACCTGAGATTCAGGTTAGTGAACAAGCGACCTTTGGGGTTGTAGTTGCTGCGGAAGGCTATCCGCAAAAGCCTGTTCATGGACAACCACTAGTAAAATTACCGGCTATGGACGGGGTAGTAATTGACTATGCTAATGTGAAGGGTGATCTTAACCATTTGCGAGGTGCGGGTGGTCGTCTATTGATGGTTCTTTCGATGGCCGACTCTTTGCAAGTGGCACATGATCAGGTCTACCAGTACCTTGACCAACGCCATTTACAACAATGCTATTACCGCCATGATATTGGGTCTAAAGCTGGACTCTAGTAAGCAGGTGCAAATAAAAATTGGGTCAACCACTTGCTACCTATTGGAATTTATTTCCGAATGGATTAAAATATTGGGGTAATGCATTTTTATTGCGAGATTTAAGAAGAAAGAGGTCAATTGGACATGGCTAAATTAGTATTGATTCGTCACGGTCAAAGTGAATGGAACCTTTCAAACCAATTTACTGGTTGGGTTGATGTTGATTTAAGTGAAAAGGGTGTTGAACAAGCCAAGGCTGCTGGTAAGGCGATTGCTGAACATGGCTTGCAATTTGATTACGCCTATACTTCAGTTTTGAAGCGGGCAATCAAGACTCTGCACTACGCTCTTGAAGAATGTGATCAACTTTGGATCCCAGAATTTAAGACGTGGCGTTTAAACGAACGTCACTACGGTGCACTTCAAGGCCACAATAAGAAGAAGGCTGCTGAAAAGTACGGTGACGAACAAGTCCACATTTGGCGTCGTTCATACGATGTTTTGCCACCATTGCTGGGGGCAGATGACGAAGGTTCTGCTGCTAAGGATCGTCGTTACGCTAATTTAGACCCACGGGCAATTCCGGGTGGTGAAAACTTAAAGGTTACTTTGGAACGAGTTATTCCATTGTGGCAAGATGAAATTGCGCCAAAGCTTTTGGATAACAAGAACGTTATTATTGCAGCACACGGTAACTCATTACGTGCGCTCTCCAAGTACATTGAACAAATCTCTGATGAAGACATCATGAACTTGGAAATGGCAACTGGCCAACCAGTTGTTTACACCTTCGACGACAAGTTAAATGTGTTGGATAAGGAAAAGTACGACATCGACTAATGTTGATGAGTAATAATAAAAGGCTGGGTCTTAACTCAGCCTTTTATTTTGCAAATGGTTCAATCAAGCCGAAGGGAGCAGAAAAATGGTTTGGACATGGGATGTCATTAGACGAGTAATCGAAGTATTATGGCTGATTAATATTGGGTTTGCGATTTGGACGGTTTTCCGTAGTCGCCGGGATATTGCTTCCACCTGGGCATGGTTGCTAGTATTGACGGTCTTTCCGGTAGTTGGCTTTATTATTTATTTGATCTTTGGCCGTCAGCTTTCCCAGAACGATATTTTTACGATGCGTGCAGAAGACCAAAAGGTTCAAGAACACTTTTAAAAAAAACAGCACCGGTTAATTAATAAGCATCGTCTCTTACCAGCGGCTGTTAAACATACTAAGGACCGGATGATGGTCCAGGCACTATTAAATAATAGTGAATCTTTAATTACGTTTGATAATCAAGTGGAATTATTTACTGACGGGCACGTTAAGTTTGCACACCTAATTGATGATCTTAATCATGCTCACTCCATGATTAGCCTGGAATACTATACTTTTTATGATGATGGTTTAGGAAACCGGGTTTTACAGGCTTTAGAAAAGGCTGCGAGTCGTGGGGTTAAAGTCCGTGTTCTCTATGATGCAAGTGGTTCGCGTGGGACAAAGCCAAGCTTTTTTGCGCACTTACGGGAACTGGGTGGTGATGCCCAACCATTCGTTTCAGCTCCAGCACATTGGTTTATGACCCCGCGGATGAACTATCATTTACACCGTAAGTTAGTAATTATTGATCATCAAGTCGGTTATATTGGTGGTTTTAATATTGGTGATCAATACCTCGGTCTGGCCCCCAAGTTTGGTTATTGGCGGGATACTCATCTGCGGGTAGCTGGTCAGGCAGCCCAGATTATGGAAGTGCGGTTCGCAATGGACTGGAATACTAGTTGCCGACGTTCTCGACTCCCCAAAATGAATCTAGATCATACTTTAGGAAGTTTTACAATTAAGCGACCAACGAGTGAAGACATGCAACATCATGAATTAGTTCCAATGCAGATTGTTTCATCAGGGCCGGATAATCAACGATTTGCGATTCGGCGAGGGTATGAAAACCTCATTAGTCGAGCAACGCAGTATGTTTATATTCAAACGCCGTACTTAATCCCGGAACCTTCAGTGCTAGAAGCGTTAATCATTGCGGCCCATAGTGGAGTGGACGTGCGCGTGATGATTCCATGTAAACCTGATCATCCATTTGTTTACCGGGCCACGGAGTATTATGCTAAGTACCTGGTTAATAACGGGGTTAAAGTTTATAAGTATGATCATGGCTTTATTCACGCCAAGACCATGGTGGCTGATGGCACCTTAGCATCGGTCGGTTCAGCCAATATGGATTATCGAAGCTTTAGTTTGAATTTTGAAGTGAATGCCTTTACTTATAGTCATGAGTTAGCGGAGCGCTTGCGGGACGCATTTGAACAAGATTTACAACAATCCACACGTCTGACGCCGGAATACTTTGATCAACAAACCAGATGGCACCAATTTAAAGAGTACTTCTCACGATTATTGTCGCCCATCTTATAAAAAAACGAAATAGGGTTCCAGAAGTTCGGTTTTACCGAGTGCTGGAACCCTATTTGTGGATCGTGTGTTCTAGATTTTAGTTCACATGATTGATTGCTTGTTGGTTAATAAATGGGTAAGAAGTTAATTGCTGGCTAGCTAAGTCGACCTTATTCATATCCACACAGTTGATTTGATTGTTGGTGTAGGTTGTGTAGTAAAGGCTTCCCTTATCTAGATCATAGCCGACCGTGTAAATTGTGTATTCAAACTTAGCGGGGTTAGTTGCAACTTGGTCAAGACCGCTTTGCTGTTCGACCGAGTGCATCACGTGGAATAATTGAGTAATGTTGGCAATTTCATCATGCTCTGGCCAGTTGGCATTGTATTTATTAAAGGTGGCCCGAACAAAACGACTTTCAGCGTCCATTCCGCCAGGGAGGTTACGAGTACCTAATCCACGGCTGTAATCAGTTAAGTTGACTTGGTCAGAAAATGTGTTGGCAAGGGTGTTAGCTGATAAAGTACGGTAATTATTGAGGTTGAAGAGTTGTTTGGGGAATGAAGGGTTATTAGTTAATACACCAACGGGATCGTCATAAACATGGACACCATCGCGATCGCTTTCAACGACGATGGCGGATGTTTGATCAGCGATTAACCAGTGTAATGGAGAAGCAGGCAAGTTAGGACTGAATTGCCGGTTAGTAACGTTGACATTCGTTAATAATTTTTTAGCTTCATCAACAGTTGCACATTGACCTAAAACCCATGGTATTAATTCAAAGGAGGCAACATTTTTGTATCCAGCTTTGCTGTCAGCGTAGAAAGCATTGTCAGGATAATTAAGGCCACCCATTGCTAGTCCGTGCTCATTGGCAGCGTCGAAGTATAAGGGATAGTCATTCATCACAGCAGCAACCCCTATCAAGGCATAATGTTGATTAAGATCATCAACTTCGTGAAAATTGAACGGCTTGTTACGTGGTGTAATCACCACCTGTTGGCCGTATGATATTTCTAAATCCAGATTGCGGCCAAAATAATGATGATTAGCCACAGTAAAACTCATTGCAGTACACATAATAAGACATCCTTTCCTGATAGAGTACTTATAAAACGATTTTAGTCAATTATAGGCCCTTTTTTGTCAACGAAAAAGGATTTGCTTTATAATAAAGTTAGTGGCTAATAATTTATTTTACTGAGGGGGTCGTTATTAATGGTTGAAATGAGTAAACACATGCGTGATTCGTTACAAAATGTGCCGAGTCAAAAGATTTTTGATTTTTCCCAATTTACGAGCACGATTGATGACATTATTCAGTTAACGATTGGTGAACCGGACTTCAATACGCCGGAACATATTAAACAGGCGGGAATCCAAGCGATTGAGAATAATCATACTCATTATGCTCCACAACGTGGAACGACTGGCTTATTAAAAGCAGTGAGTGGCTATCTAAAGGACACGACCGGAGTTGATTATGACCCTCAGACGCAAATTTTGGTGACAAATGGGGTCACCGAAGGAGCGTTTGCGGCATTGAATGCAATTGTTAATCAGGGTGATGTTGTATTAGTGCCGACACCAACGTTTTCGATTTATACTGCTGATGTGGCCATCGCTGGCGGAACGCCCGTGGAAGTCGACACTTCACCTGCAAACTTCCGCCTCACTCCAGAAATTTTAAAACCTTATTTGGCTAAGTATGGTGATCGGGTTAAGGCCGTTGTGGTAGTTAACCCATCTAACCCAACGGGAGTGGCGATGAATCAAGTGGAATTGGATGCAATTGCTGATTTAGTACGGGGCAAGAATATCTTTATTCTAGCGGATGAAATCTACAGTGAGCTTTGGTACGATGGTCAAGCTGCTTCAATTACCAAGTCATTACCGGAACAGACAATTCTCGTCAACGGACTTTCTAAGAGCTACGCAATGACCGGCTGGCGAGTTGGCTACCTAGCGGCACCAAAGGATGTTGTAGCGAATATCTTTAAGGTTCATGCATTTGCGGTGACAGACGTATCCACTTTTGTTCAGGATGCAGCCAAAGAGGCTCTAACAAACGGCCGTGAAGATTATCGACCAATGGAAGAGGCATATATAAAACGTCGGGATGTAATGAAGTCAGCGTTATCGAAGATGGGTTGGCAGTGTACGGCACCTCAAGGAGCATTTTATATCTTTGCTCGGATTCCTGATTTTCTAGACCAAGATGATGAGCAGCTTGCCTATGATATGGCTAAGAAAGCTAAAGTAGCCGCAACGCCAGGCTCTTACTTTGGTAAGTGCGGTGAACATTACATTCGTTTTAGCTATGCGACAGCGCTGGATAAAATCCAAGAAGCAATGACGCGGCTAGCGAAGTATTGCGCTGATCAGCGAAAGTAATTGTGATTAAAATACGAAATTTATTTAAAACAATCATGACACGGTTGAGAAATCAGCCGTGTTTTGTTATGTTAAGTTCGTTAGCTTGTGCTA
Organism: Limosilactobacillus coleohominis 101-4-CHN; assembly: GCF_000161935.1. Classification (GTDB taxonomy): domain Bacteria; phylum Bacillota; class Bacilli; order Lactobacillales; family Lactobacillaceae; genus Limosilactobacillus; species Limosilactobacillus coleohominis_A. Next base: position 87,376 of record NZ_GG698807.1, read on the forward strand.
TGATAAAGCATAGTTTTGCGAAATGTTAAGAGGAGAGAAAAGAATGAAAAAAGTTTCTTTAAAAGGTTTTATTGCTGAATTAAAGTCCAGCATGAAGGGCGAATACTTTAACGCTCTGTGGCCAGTGGGTGGTTTCTTTATTATTTTTATCGCCCTCAGTGCAATCTTGATGTTCTTTTTCCAAGGGATTGCCAGTTCAATTATGATGAACATCATGATGGTTATGTATGGGATGACTTCAGCTGGTGCGATTGGACTAGCATTATTAGAATTGTTGGTTGCATTAGTGCTCATGCTAGCAGTGAACTTTTTCTATGGATTTATTCAAGCGGCAATTCAATATGCGTATGTTGCCCGTTTTCGTAACACGGATACCAAGGTGACGGCAACGAGTATTTGGGCGCAATATAAGCGACTGAACAAAAACCAACTATGGCGTTTGGCATTGTATATCGGCCTGTTCATGTTCCTGTGGACACTTCCATTAGATATCATTGCAGGAATTTTTGCACGTAATCAGGTGGTCGTTATTACCTGTCGGGTGTTGAACTTGCTTTTGGTGATCTGGAAGTCACTGCAGTACTCTCAAGCTTATTTCTTATATAATGACCAGCGCCCTGAATTTCTAGGACAATCAATGCGGCATGCTTTAACGGCAAGCAAACGGTTTATGCGTGGTTTGAAGTGGAACTTATTGCTAATCGCAGTTATCACGATTGTGCTGCCAATCGTTGTTTGGCTTGCCATCTTTGGTGGCCTTGGTTACTATGGTATTTACACAGCAACTAACTTCTGGATTTGGTTCGGTTTTATTGTTGCTTTTCTTGGGGTAGTGGCTTGGTTGCCGATAACTTATGCAGCAACAGCACTTTACTATCAACAAACAGCGCCTGAGCAAAATTTGGATACCATTTTTGCGGGGACCTTTAAATCAGTTGAAGAATTAACTGGTCAAAAATAATTAATAACTATTTATAGAAGGAGAATGACTGAGCAGGTGCTTGGTCATTTTTTATTGGCTTAGTGTTGACAAACGTAAACACTGGAACTAGACTAATAATACAAATTAAGATTACATGCGTAAACGAAAAAGGATGGCGAGAGCGATGCAAACAATGATGATTTTAGTGATTGCGGTTCTATTAATTGGGACAATTATTTGGTGGTTCTTTGGTAAACATGAACAGGCGGTTGAAACTGCCCAAGCCCAAAATAACCATCAAGAGGCAACAGTGGTGGTTAAAGGGGGATACTCTCCAGAAACCATTATTTTGAAAAAGGGAGTTCCAGCAACGCTTAACTTTAAAATGAAGGATTCAACCGCCTGTCTCTCACATGTGGTCTTTGATGAATTGGGAGTCGATCGTGATCTAACAAAGCAAAAGGTTACTAGTATCAATATCCCTACTGACCAAGCTGGTGACGTTGACTTTGCTTGTGGGATGAATATGTTTCACGGAAAGGTTGTTGTTAAATAATGCGACTTAACATACAAAAACGGTTTTGGATTTCTTTGATATTCAGTCTTCCATTGTTAATTCAAATGATTTTGATGCCTTTCCACTTCATGATTCCCCACTATGAGGTAATGGCATTTATAGTGACGACAGTAGTTATGGTTGTTGGTGCGTGGCCGTACTGGGTTAGCGCATGGGCAGCGTTTTTGCGACACAATTCAAATATGAACACCCTAGTTGCAATTGGAACGCTGATTTCTTATGGGTATAGCATTTTTGCCATGACTACAGGCCGGCCGGTTTATTTTGAAAGTGCTGCCTTCATTACGGTTTTTGTTTTGCTCGGTGATCTGATGGAAGAACGGATGCATCAGCGGGCGTCAAATGCGCTGGCAAAGTTGCTGGATTTACAGGTTAAACACGCCTTAGTTCATAAAAACGGTCAATATATCGCTACTCCAATTGAACAAGTTAAAGTTGGCGATGAAGTTCTCGTCAAACCAGGTGAAAAGATCCCCCTTGATGGGATTGTAACGAGCGGTTCGTCAACAGTTAACGAATCCATGATTACAGGAGAAAGTATGCCGGTTAGTAAGCGACCTGACGATCAGGTTGTTGGCGCGACTATCAATGGTGAAGGACGCTTGTTAGTGCGTGTTGCTAAGGTGGGCCAGGGAACCATGCTGGCGCAAATCGTTGAAATGGTGAAGAAGGCACAGACGAGTCGGGCACCAATTCAAAATTTGACTGACAAAATTTCGCAATTTTTTGTTCCAACAGTCCTGATTATCGCGATTCTAACTTTTACAATTTGGATAACTTTTTGGCATGCCTCACTGGTTCAGGCGATGCTGTATGCGGTATCGGTAATTGTGATTGCTTGTCCCTGTGCATTGGGGTTAGCGACCCCGACTGCGTTGATGGTTGGAACTGGACGGGCGGCTAAGTTAGGAGTTTTAATTAAAGAAGGACAAGCCTTAGAAGTTGTTGATCAACTAAAAGCGGTGATCTTCGATAAAACTGGAACAATTACTACTGGGAAACCGGTTGTGACGGATGTAGTTGGCGATCAAAGATTAACTTTGCACATTGCTGGGAGTCTTGAGCAAGCTTCAGAACACCCGTTAGCGGATGCGATCGTTCGAAAAGCAAAGGAGACACAGGTTCAATTTGCTCCGGTCGATCAGTTTAAAGCAGTTCGCGGCCATGGAGTTCAGGGAATGATTAAGGGTGAACTTGCATTTGTTGGTCGTCGAGAGATGGTCATTCAATTGAGTAATGATTTGAAAGAACGTTGGAAGAAACTTGAATCAGAAGCTAAGACTGTGGTAGCCGTTTCACTAAAAAATCAAGTAGTGGGACTAATTGCAATTCAAGATGCACCTAAGCCGACGAGTGCTGAAGCAATTCAAAAATTAAATGCTCGTGGGTTACGAACTGTGATGCTAACGGGTGACAACCAAACGGTGGCTGCGACAATCGGTCGACAAGTAGGAGTTCAAAAGGTAATTGCAGAAGTATTACCAAACGAAAAGGCAGACTATGTAACGCAGGAGCAAAAAAGTGGCAAGGTTGCTTTTGTTGGTGATGGTATTAATGATGCGCCAGCGTTAGCAAAAGCAGACGTTGGAATAGCGATGGGTTCAGGAACTGATATTGCGATTGAGTCTGGAGAAATTGTGTTAGTGCAAAATGATCTTTTAGGGGTAGTAAAGGCATTAGAAATCAGTCGGAAGACTTTTGATCGGATCAAACTGAACCTTTTCTGGTCACTAATTTACAATGTAGTAGGCATTCCGATTGCGGCTGGGTTATTTACCGGTTTTGGATTGGTTTTAAGTCCTGAGATAGCGGCGCTGGCAATGGCGTTCAGTTCTGTTTCTGTGGTTACTTCGTCACTAATGTTAAATCGAACAAAGATCAATTAAGTTAGAATAAAATGGCGCTGCTTATTTGCATCGCCATTTTTAATGATTAAAAGTTCATATTTGAATTTGAGCTTGATTTTCTAAATCGAAAAAAGCTTAAAAAGTTTATGATATTTTGTTGACAAACACTGGTGAGTAATTTATAGTATATAACCGTTGTCGCAATGATAACGAGATGCCAATTTCAAAATTCAAAAATTATTGTTGACATTAATATTATAGTTTAGTAAACTATAATAGTTGTCTGTTAAAAGAGGTCTGGATAGTAATTTTAAATTGTAAAAATTGACTATTGACAGTTAGCGGATGATGTGTTAGAATTAAATTGTTATTTTACTCTTGTAGATAACAAGGTAGACCTTTGAAAACTGAATAAAGTTTCGACGAATCAAATGTGTGGGGTCTTTGATCGCAAGATCAAAGCAAAAACATTTGCGAAGTCAATTTCGCTTTAAGTT
>NZ_GG698806.1:0-21746 GCF_000161935.1 Limosilactobacillus coleohominis 101-4-CHN
ATCCACTAACGGTTTTTTGATATCCAATAGGTTAATCTTTCTTAAGGTTTAACCAACGATCACGAAGATAACCAACGATCCCCTTTGGCCGACGATCACGGGTAAAGACACCCTTCATGTTTTCAGCGCCAATTCTGATCATTCCAGAATCAGTCGTAAAGTCGGCAAAGTTCCACAATTGTTCACCTTGAACGAAGTCTAGCTTATCAAAGATCGCAAAGTTCGCCTTGTAGTAATCAATTTGATATTCTTCAGAATATGGTGCATGGAGCAGTGAGTGCAGTCCAGCGACAGTATCTGCACCAAATTCTGTAAACATGACTGGTTTTTCAGGGAACTTCTCATGCCACTTTACTAATTCAGTTTCCAGATCATGTTTAGCCCCTTCCAGATCATCAAAGTTGACATACCATCCATAATACCGGTTAAGACAAATGACATCCAACAAATCCCCAACGAGATCTTTATCGACATTGGCCATCATAATATTAACCATCGTGATTGGCCGCTTCTGCGGGTCAAGCTTTCTCGTGTAATCAATTATTTCTTTGAAGTACTCATGCGCACCCTTTTCATGGCTAGCCGGTTCATTGGCAACTGACCACATTACTACTGATGGGTGATCATGGTCTCGTTCAATCATTTCACGTAGGGCACGTTTATGATTGTCCATCGTATCGAGGTGATCCCAGGTGTTGCCCTTTGGGAAGTCACCATTACCACCTAATGAAACGTTGAAGGTTTCATAAATTCCGACTGCCGGACATTCATCAATAACCACAAACCCTTCACGGTCAGCTTGCCGCATCGCTTCTTCAGAGTATGGATAGTGTGAAGTCCGGAATGAGTTAGCACCCATCCACTTCATAATTTGATAGTCCATATTAACTAATGGCATGTTTTCACCCTTACCGTGGGCTAATGAGTCTTCATGACGACCAAAGCCCTTGAAGTAGAATGGTTCACCATTAATCAAGAAATGATCATCTTTGACTTCAATTGTCCGGACACCAAATTCTTGAGTATAAGTATCCAACAGTTCATCGTTTTGGTTATAAAGATTAATAACCAGTTCATATAAGTAAGCGTGAAGCGGTTTCCACCGATGGGTATGACTAATTTCTAGTGAACCAGTTAATGATGAGCCCTTCGCAACAACCTGACGATCTTCATCAACGATTGATACATCAGCATGATCATAATTACCACTGACGTTAATTACGGGGTGGACAGTCGTCTTTGCGCCTTCCGTATCATAATTAACCTCAATATGCTCAATATGAGTCTTGTTCGTCGTATAGAGTTTTACCCGCCGGTGAATTCCACAGTAGTTGTAAAAGTCAAACCGTGTATTAAGTTTATAACTACCATCATCATTCTTCTTGAGATCCGCCGTTGGAATTGTTGTATTGTCAAGTAAGTTCGATACCCGAACCTTTAAATCATTCGCGCCAGCACGTAGATAATGGGTAACATCGACTTCAAACGGGGTAAAGCCACCCACGTGGGTAGTAACTTGTTCACCGTTGACATATACTTCACAGCTTTGACTAACGGCGCCAAACCGCAATACATTCCGCTTTTTTAGCTGATCTTGTGGAACATTAAAGGTCGTTTCATACCAAAAGTAGCCCAAATGGTTCCGCAGTTGCTTATCCATCGTTTGATCATTAAATGAAGCCGGAACCGACATCCACACCGTATCAGTTAACGGTATTTGGGGGTCAACCTTGGACGTTTCCGCCTTGAATTCCCACATTCCGGATAAATCTTCGACCGTACGCGTTGCTGTTTGTTCTGGATATAACATTGTATTTTCCTCCATTCTTTATCTAACAAGTGCTGGTTTCTTTGGATCATACTGCCAATGCGGAATTAGATACTGCATTGCTTTCGCATCATCCCGATTACCTAAATTATGTTCAAGATATAGTTGATGGGCTGCCGTAATTGCGTCCATATTAACTTCAATTCCTAATCCTTCGTTCCGAGAATCAACATGAATCTGTCCATCATGGATCTCGTACGGGTGCTTTGTTAATTCCTGACCATCCTGCCAAATCCAATGCGTATCAATCGCATTGATGTGTCCAGGAGCAGCCGCTGCAGCATTCGCAGCCATTGCTAGTGAAATATCGAAATGGTTATTGGAATGAATCCCCCAATTGAGACCAAACGCGTGGCAAACTTTCGCAACTTCAACGGAACCCTGCATTGTCCAAAAGTGCGGATCAGCTAATGGAATTGAAACTGCATTTAAAATCAATGAACTAGCCATCTGCCGCCAATCTGTATCTACCATATTCGTTGCCGTTGGAATATGAGTCCGTCGTTGAAATTCAGCAAGAACTTCGCGCCCAGAAAAACCGTTTTCTGCTCCGCAAGGATCTTCGATGTAATTTAATAGTCCTTTCATCTCACTCGCATAGCGTAACGCTTCGTTCAATGACCAAGCACCATTAGGATCAATATCTAGCTTTGCCTTGGGGAACGCTCGGTGAAGTGCCTTCATAACCTGAACTTCTTTTTCGCCGCTCAGGACCCCACCCTTTAGTTTAAAGGTGGTGAAGCCATACCGATCATAAGCCGCTTGTGCTTTGCGAACAATTTGTTCAGGTGTTAAAGCCGGTTCTCGTCGTACTTCCCCCCATTCACCATGTTCATGATCATCGCCAATGTACGGCAAGTCGGTTTGCTGACGATCACCAATAAAAAATAAATAACCTAATACCGGTACGTCTTCCCGTTGTTGACCATCACCCAGTAAAGCTGCAACTGGTTCATGTAAATATTTACCAAGTAAATCAAGAAAAGCTGTTTCTACAGCGGTTTGGGCATGGATCGTCGTTCGTAAATCAAAAGTTTGGTTGCCACGCCCACCTTGATCTAAATTTCCGTATTGATGTTTGATTCCTTGCAATACCCGCTTATAGTCGCCGATGGGAGTCCCCACAACTAATGACCGACTAGCTTCAAGAACTTGAGTAATCTTTTTTCCACCCGGAACCTCACTCACACCAACGTCACCGTTGGAAGCGTGCATAATGACCACGTTACGGGTAAAGAATGGCCCGTGGGCTCCACTTAAATTAAGCAGCATGCTATCGTAACCAGCGACCGGGTAGACATCCATCTTTTGAATAACTGGAACTGTCATTCACATCACCTCCTAATCAAAATCACAATCATTTACGGAATATTGACTATGCGAAAGATCATTAATTGCCTTAAGCGGCCGCTTAATTTTGCCATTATGATCATCTGGACGGAGGTCATACTCGACTTCCTGGCCCAACGGTCGTTGCAAATCCAGCGTAACGTGATCAAAGCAGACGTCTTTAATCGCACCGTCGCGATAGCCAGCTAATAAAATTCCATTCTCAGCACAACATTTTACATTTCTGAAAACCACATGACTAATTTCCGCATCCGCAAGCTGAGTGTTAGTATCCCGCGGCAATATCGTGATATAAATGGGTTCTCCGGATCCCCACCATTCTTTACTATAGTGCTTAGTTGCAATATCAATATCTTCAAAAATGATGTTGCGGGCACTACCGGGATCGCGCAATTGAAACGCCAATCCCCGATTGGTATCACGCACAGTTAGGTGGCGAAAGATACAATTATTAAAATTACCGAAACTAGAACTGCCAAATTTAACGGCAGAGCTTTGCGTAACGATGTGACAGTTCGTTACAGTTAGGTTTTCACAATCGCCATACTCACTGGTTTCTTCAGTACATTTTGGACAAATCGCATCATCACCAGTGTGAATTTGACAATCATGAATGTAAGTATTCTTGCTCCGGTCCACGTCAATCCCATCTGTGTTTGGCATCCGGACTTCGTTATTAATCGTCAAATGACTGATTTCAGTGTTTAAATCACCGACTAAATGAACCGTCCAAAACGGTGAGTTTTGTAAAGTTACCCCTTGAATCAACACATTCCGACAGTTCTCGAAATAGACCATCATTGGCCGTGGATACTTGTAGAACTTTAGATGAACCTCATCTTGCTGATTAGGTAAGATAAATTTCTCATAATTACCATCAATCGTTCCACTACCCGTAATGGCGATGTTTTCTTGACCATCCGCATAAATTAGGCCACTGATCGGCGTCTCGTTTTTTATAAGTTCAAATGGTCCCGGACGGTGTTGATAACGTTCTTCATCACCACTCCCGATTAACTCGGCACCGCTTTCCAAATGTAGATCGACATTACTCTTCAAAATCAAACTATCAATTATATAGCGACCTTCCGGAATAATCACTTGCCCACCACCATGCTGATTACAACGATCGATTGCCGATTGCAGTGCTACGGTGGCATTGGCAGTCGATGTGAGATCGCGATTTCCTTCTAAAACGTTAACCTTCATGTTTTCCTCCACTCTTCTAAACAAAAATGGAGGGTAGGACTAGCACTACTCTCCATTATTGACGTTCACTTTACATCAAAGTAATCGTGTATTCGAATGGTTTCGTTTCGCCAGCTGCCAATTTAAGGTTCCCTTCCTTATCCATAATATCAACTTCATGACCTGCAATATCTGGCAGACCAGCAAATGGTTCGAGACATACAAATGGTGCATTGGCACCTTCTTTTGTCCACGTACAGAAGTAACGGAAATCATCCAAGTTTAAATGAATTGAGTGCTTCGTCTTTGGTGAACTAAGCGTGACCCCAGTAATGCCATCATTTTCAATGATAATGAGGCCATCTTCATACATATCATGATTCAAATCAATATGACTGCCATTAGCCGCAGCTAACTTAATTACCTTCCCATCACGGTATGGATTAGGCGTCTTTACAATTTCATATTGCTTTAAATCAAGTCCTGCTGGTTCAAAGTCTAATTGATAATCATCAAACTCACCTTCGCCGTTAATTGGAATATTGAAGGCCGGGTGTGAACCTAAGGCAAAACTCATTGTCTTATCGCCAGTATTTTGAACGTCAAAGTGGAACGTTAAGCCGGCATCCGTCAAAGTCCAAGTAATAGTAAGTTTGAAACTAAATGGGTAATATTTCCGCGTCTGCTCATTATCAGTCAGACTGAGCACTAACTTCGTCCCATCATTGGTTTCAACTTTAAAGTCTTGATCGGCTGCAAAGCCATGTTGAGGCATTTCGTATTCTTGACCATCATAGAAATACTTGTCCTTTTCCGAACGACCAATTGCTGGAAACAGGACTGGACAATGCTTTGGCCAAACTGGATCATTATTCCAAATGTAGTCAAAGTCGTCATCCTTGTTGTACAAGTGCGTTAACTGAGCACCATGCTCATCAATTGCCGCTTTAAATTTATCATTTTCAATTACTTGCATTTTAAAATCCGCTTTCTTTGATTGTTGAGGAGGAATCAAATCAATTATTGAATGTCACCGAATTGGAAGTAGTCATGGGCGTTATTGTAAGCAATGTCCTTAGCCATTTGGCCCATAAATTCTTCGTCAGCTGGGGCTTCACCGTTTTCGATCAGGCCACCAAGGTAGTTGCATAATACCCGCCGGAAGTATTCATGACGGGAGTATGAAAGGAAGCTCCGGGAGTCAGTCAACATGCCGACAAAGTTACCCAGTAAACTGTTTTCAGCCATCATGTGTAATTGCAAATCCATCCCACGACGGGTGTCGTTAAACCACCATGCACAACCTAATTGAAGCTTTTGCTTAGTAGCGTCCGCATCAACACCATTGCCATAGAAGTCACCCATTCCAGAAGCTAATTGCATCCAATCGTTTGGATTCAGGGAGTAAAGGATCAGCTTTGGAATGTTGTCTTCTTCTTGCATGTTTTCAAGAAGCTTCATGATTTCTTGAGCGAAATCGGCTTGGGTCCCCATGGAGTCACCACCACAGTCAGCACCAATCTTGGCAAAGAGCTTGGAGTTTGCATTCCGTACAACATTGCCGTGGAACTGCATGGTCCAGTCATACTTCTTGTTGAGCCGCATTAATTCTTGAATTAACGCAGTTAAGTAAATATCAACTTCGTGGTCAGTTAATGCGTCATTGTTGAGCCCCTTTTGGAAGACAGCATCAACTTCACTAGCTGAAGCTGGTACAAAGTGGAAGGTATTGATTCCATGGTCAGACAACTTACCACCTAATGAGCTAAAGTATTCATACCGTTGGTCAAAGGCTTTGGCCAAATCAGCAAAGCTGCTAATATTAACACCTGCAACATCGCCAAGTTCCTTAATGTAGTCACCATAGCCATTATCCTTGATATTGAAGGCTTTATCAGGACGCATTGCTGGCAGAACTTTAAAGCCGTTATCCTTTTCTTCCTTCTTCAAGAGCTTGTGGTACTTCAAATCTGAAGCTGGATCGTCAGTGGTGCAGACCACCTTAACATTCATCCGTTGCAATAATTGCCGTGGACGGAATTCAGGCTTGGCTAATTGTTCATTAGCCTTGTCCCAAATGTCCTTAGCATTCTTTTCATTAATCGTGTCAGTAATGCCAAAGTAGCGACGAAGTTCAAGTGCGGACCATTCATAGAGTGCATTACCAACTGCCTTTTCCATCGTCTTGCAGTAAGCCTTCACCTTTTCAAAGTCATCACCGTCACCAGTAATTAGGCTTTCTGGAACACCATTGGCCCGCATTAAACGCCACTTATAGTGGTCACCGGCATTACCTTCGTTAATCCAAACCCGCGCTAAGTTCTTGTAGTTCTTGTTTTCATACATTTCTTGTGGGCTTAAATGACAGTGGTAGTCAATAATTGGCATATCTTTGCTGTCATTAAAAAGCTTCTTCGCCCAATCATTTGTTAATAAAAAGTTGTCATCAATTAATCCCATGATATTGCCTCCATTTTATTGAATCGAAATCAAATCTTTCATCGTAAATTCTAAGTCAACGTTGTAATCCGCATTTTGTGGGTTCCGGTAATGAACCTTAGCTTGACGGGTTTCACCATCAAACCACCAGCCTTCATCCGCTGACTCATAATCATCCTTCTTTAAGAAACGGTGCAGCTGTACACCATCAACGGTCACATTAATTGGTGCCATTTGCGGACAGTAAACCGATAGATTCATCACCTCAACCTTAGTTTGGTAATTACCCTGCCGTTGGAACGCAATCTTAACACCATCTTGTTGTGCTTGAGCGGTAATGTGTGTTAAGAGCTGGGCACCCTTTTGGTATGCCATTGTTTCACCATCATCTTCATACAGCGTAAAGTCTGCATCTTGTGTTGGTTCAATCAGGACATCTAGATTCTTAATTGTTTGTTGATGGATATTTGTTAAACCGAGGGCGCGTGGAATAACCGCTCCACTACGCATAAACATTGGAATTGACCCCATATCAACTGGAATCGTGATTGTTTGCCCACCTGCATATCGTTGATTCGTATGCAAATCAATCCAATGTGAACCTTGCGGTAAGTAAACTTGCTTTTCCGTTTGCCCCTTGTCAACAACGTTAGCTACCAATAAGGAATGCCCGAGCATAAATTCAAAACTCTCTTCGCTGACGTTCGGATCATCTTGGAATTCATATACCAGTGGCCGCATAATTGGTGCTCCCGTCGTATGGGCTTCGTAAAGGAGTGAGTAGAAGTAAGGTACGAGTTGGTATCTCAGCTGAATTGCCTGTGCGATGTACTTCGTATAGTTTGGATACATGTATGGTTCAGTGACCGTATTATCAGTGTTTGCGGAATGGATCGAGAACCGGGGTTGGAAAATTCCGTTTTGGACCCACCGAACTAATAGTTCCGGCTCCGGCAATGGTCCAAAGAACCCTCCAATGTCACATCCTTGGTTGGCAACTCCAGATAGTCCCATTCCAAGGATCGTTGGAATGTTGTATTTCAAACTGTCCCAGCTAGTGTTATTGTCACCAGCCCATGTTTGCGCATACCGCTGAATGCCTGCAAAGCCAGCTCGGTTAATAACGTATGGACGTGCGTTAGCGTCATATTCATGAACCGCATTTTGGGCGACCTTTGCCATAATCGTTGACATCAATGGTCGGACATCATCCATCTTACGATCTTTGTGTCCTTCCATATTGATTTGTGCACTACCATCAACCGTTTCGTATTCGTTGTTATCATTCCAGATTGATGTAATACCATACTTAAGTAACGACTTAGTTAGGTAGTACGTCCAAGCTTTCCGACCAGCCGGGTTAGTAAAGTCGATAAAGTTTGCCGGTCCGCCCCAGTATTGGTTGACCTGATCATCTTGCCCATCATGATCTTTAATAAAGGCATCACGATTCGACAAATCTTCATTATCAGGATGCTTTTCCAAAATTCCTGGTTTGACGTTTGGTGCCAATAACGCACCACGATCTTTCAAATCATCAACAAATTCTTGAGGATTTGGGAACCGACGCTTGTTCCACCGGAAGAAGAACCGCTTTTGGGTTTCTTCGTCCACCACGTATCCGGAAGAAAGGAAGAAACCATCACAAGGGATCTGATTCTTCTTACAAGTGTCGACGAAATCAAGGATCGCTTTATCATCGCCTTCTTCAAGTTCTGAGTAAAACATTGTTGATCCCATATAGCCCAGTGATGACATTGGCATCATTGCACTCTTCCCGGTGAGGTCCGTGTAGTGTTCGACAACATCCTTGATCGTCGGTCCACCAATGAAGAAGGCATCTAATTCGCCACCGTCAGTCTCAAAATAGCTGTAACGCAGCCAGTAATTACTGTGCTCACAGTCCATATCAAAGACCGAATCATTTGAATTATTATAAAACATTCCGCTAGCGATATTATCATCAGTATTAAAGTCAATGTAGAACGGAATCATCTTGTAAAGTGGATCTGAACGCTTAGCATCCCAACCAAGTGAGTCGGTATTATGCATCCGCATCCGGCGCTTGTACTTATTTAAAACACCGGATTTTTCACCGAAGCCATAAAACTTCTCATGATCACCCATTTGTGAGTAATGAATCCGGCGACCATTGTCATCTTCAACGTAAGGTCGTTTAGGTAAATCTTTGTGAACAACGTGACCGTTCTGGTCAACAATTTCTAAGTAAAATGGATCATCATAAATATGAAGGGTATATTTACCATTCGTCACCGTGTAATGACCATCATCAGCTTTTTGTAAGTCAATCTTAATTGGTTCAACCCGGGTCCGTTCATCCTTCATAAATTCATCGGTCCGGTCTGGCCAGGCCGTTTTAACCAATGCATATGATTCTTCAGGACTAAATTCATCATCAAAAGTCGCGCGAATTCGAATTATGTTTTCATCAAGTAAATAAATTCTAAAATTAGCGCCATCTGTTTTAAGCTCCAAATAATCATTATGATTATCTACCGAAAGCAACTTTGTACTATTTTTCATTTTTAGCCCCCTAAATAATGAAAGTTAAAGCCCTCAAGAACCACATGCCGAGATTGTTCAAAGTAAAACTAATACACCAGATTTTGAGCTGATATAAATTAGTGATTGGCATATAGTTAACCGATAGCTTCAGTTGAAGAATACGCTTTCATCAATTATATGTCAAGCACGATTGCCCACATATGTTCAATAATCAGAACTTATTTCTACTATTTAATACCCACGTTTTATGAATGTTTGACGGGTAAAATTAAAATTATTTTTTTGATTTTACGTTGAAAGCGCTATCTTTTTGTGTTAAAGTTCAAGGTGTCGAAAGGAATTATAGAATATCTCGCAATCTGATATGTCAGTTTTGCTAGTAATATAATTTGCAATTATTTTCAGACTTTCTATAAAACCTTGATGTTCTATTTCTCTTGTTTCTTTTTTGGAGGTTCAATTTAATTATGGATAATAATGGTCAACGTACCGTTACCATCAAAGCCCATCCTTTCGATTGGCGCGATAAGATCGGGTATATGTTCGGTGATATCGGTAACAACTTCTCATTTAACGTTGTTAACTCATTCTTAATGATCTTCTATACCAACGTTTATGGTCTATCTGGATCACAAACCGCGATTGTCTTCCTACTTGCGCGGATCGTTGATGCGATTTCCGACGTCGTAGTTGGACGGTTAGTTGATAATAGTAAGCTTCATAAACGTGGCCGGTTTATTCCATGGATGCAACGGATGCAATACCCATTGCTAATCGCCTTAGTACTGCTCTTTGTACCAGTAGTTAAGGATTGGTCCATGGTTGGTAAGATGGCCTGGGTTTGGGTTACTTATATCGCTTGGGGTGTTCTTTACTCAACAGTTAACATTCCTTATGGTTCCCTTGCTTCTGCCATCAGTAACAACCCTGACGACAAGACTTCACTTTCAACTTGGCGTTCAATTGGTTCTGCCTTAGGTGGTTCAATTACTTCTTACGTTATCCCTCTGTTCATTTACATTGGTGCAACGAAGAAGATTTCTGGAATTCGGTTCTTCCAAGTTGTAATTGTTTGTGCCATTCTTGGTTGGATTTGCTATGAATTAACAATCCACATGACTACTGAACGTGTTCAAACCCACAAATCTGAAAAGCTTGCTCTTTCACGGATTATGAAGTCCATGCTTGAAGACCGGGCATTACTTGGTTTAGTTTTGACTGACCTTGTTCTGGTTGTTAACCAAAACTTAGCCGGTACCATGATTACCTACGTTTACAACGATTACTTTAAAAACACTGCGGTCATGGGATTAGCCTTAGTTGTTAACACCGCCACTGTTATCTTACTGTCACCATTCAGTCACTACATTGCGACCCGGTTTGGTCGGCGGAACTCTTCAATTGTTGGTTTAATTGTTAGTTTCTTTGTTTACTTAGCACTGTTCATCATTCGGACTAATAATGCTTACGTTTACTTAGGCTTTATCTTTGTTGGTTCACTTGGTTTTGCCGTCTTTAACCTGCAAGTCTGGGCCTTCATTACCGATGTTATCGATAACATCGAAGTGCGGACTGGTGACCGTGAAGATGGGATCGTTTACGGTGTGAACTCATTTGCTCGTAAAGTTGCCCAAGCCATTGGTGGTGGTTTCGGTGGATTTATCTTGAGCTACATCGGCTACAAGTCTTCTACTTCTGGTGGTGCTGATCAAACGATGCGGACCATCAATGGATTGTACAATGTTGCAACCTTAGTTCCTGTTGTTTGTTCCTTACTAGCAATCCTTCTTCTATTCTTCGTTTACCCACTTACCCGGGATAAAGTTCATGAAAATGGTAAGATCCTTGCTGAACGGCACTCCGCAAATGCTGAAAGCACAAGTGAATCGGCTAAGTAAGGTTCAAAGCAACCTACTTGATGATTAAATTATTAACGGCTGGGATATTATCGCCCAGCCGTTTTTTTGAAAGGACCTAATAATGGAAAATAATCGTTTAGATCTCACAACTGGTAAACCCCTTCAACGAATTTTACAGTTTTCAACTCCTTTAATTTTTGGAACACTTTTTCAGAAACTGTATAGCTTCGTTGATTCCATCATCGTTGGTCACTTCATTAGTGCCAACGCACTTGGTTCAGTTGGTGCCACCTATTCATTAAACTTTCTCATTATTGGTTTTATGCAAAGTTTCTGTGTTGGATTAGGAATTCCCATCTCACAAAGTCTTGGTGCTAATCACGGTCGTGATGTCCAACGTTTCTTCTGGAATGGGCTCTACTTAAGTATCGCTATTAGTATTTTCTTTTGCGTTTTAATGACTTACTATACAGAGCCACTGCTAATTGCGATGCGAACACCGCAACCATTACTTCATGATGCCGTTATTTTTATTCGTCCCCAATTCGTTTTCATTTGGGTGACCGTCTTATACAACTTTTCCGCAAGTGTTCTTCGTTCACTAGGCGATTCTAGGACCCCATTTTATACATTAGTCCTTGCCAGTTTATTAAATATCATTATTGATGTTGTTTTAATTGGCATATTCCACTGGGGAGTAATTGGTGCCGCGGTCGCCACAATCATTGCCCAAGCAATCAGTGGTTTAATGAATATCATCTGGTTAGTAAAGACTTCAATAATCATTGATTTTCGGCATCCTCAGTTAAAATTTTCTGCTCGTCATACCTATCGGCTTGCTTATATTGCCTTTCCAATGGGAATCGAATATTCCATCTCCGCAATTGGTGCCATTATCATGCAATTTGCCATTAATAGTTTAGGCACTGTCTACGTCGTTTCTCAAACCGCGGGTGAAAAGATTCGGCAAATGTTTACCCTCCCCATTGAAAGTATAGGCATGGGAATGGCCACATTTATTGGACAAAACTTTGGGGCACACAGTATGTCTCGTATCCGCCAAGGAATTAAAGATGGGATGAAGATCCAAATTATTTACTATGGCATCTGTCTAATTATCATCATGCTCTTTGCGGATCCACTATCAGAATTAGTGATTGGACATCACCCTGAATTAATTCATTTATCAAGCCTCTATTTACGATTGATGAGCTTAACACTTTTCTTACACGGCACATTAATGATTTACCGTTATACACTTCAAGGATTAGGGTTTAGTCTTTTAGCAATTTGGTCAGGTGTTGGTGAATTAATCGGCCGTTCAATAGTTAGTCTGATTGCGATCGTTCTCAATAGTTTTATTGCCGTTTGTTTCATCAACCCGGTTGCTTGGGGCCTAGCTGGTGGCTATTGTTGTTGGATGGTTTATCGACAACTCAAGAAAATTGCCGTTTCTTTTACAAGGGAGGTCAACTAAGTTAAAATTGTAAGATATAATTTGATGAAATTTGAAGGAAGCTACAAGTATGGATACAAATATTCGCAGAAATGCCTATGACCAAATTAAATATAAAATCATTCACTTCCACTATTTACCTGGTCAAAAAGTTTCTGAAAAAATGATTTCAGAATCACTTAATTTGGGAAGAACCCCCGTCCGTGAAGCATTAATTAGAATTGAACGTGAAGGCCTCATCGAGGTAATTCCGCAAAGCGGAACCTACGTTACCATTATTAACATGGCCTCCGCTAAGAACGGCCGGTTTGTTCGTGAATGCATCGAACCGAAAATCATGCTTGAAGCCATGACTAAGCTTACCCAGGAAGGGTTAATGCATTTATTAGTAAACATGCAACATCAACGTGAAGCCGCCCAAGCAGAAGAACCTGATCACTTTTTTGATCTTGATCAAGACTTTCACCACGAATTCTACAAAATCGCTAATAAAAATGATGTTTGGAATTGGCTTCAATTAAATAACACCCAACTAAACCGTTTCCGCCGACTTCGGTTAAAAGCCGCCAACCTAAATTGGCGTAAGTTAGTCGAGCAACACCAAAAAATCCTCAAGGCAGTTCAAGAGCAAAACGTTGATAATCTAGACTACTTAATTCACGCTCACCTGCACTTGATGCTTGAAGAAAAAGACTTAGTTACGCAACAATTTCCCGCCTACTTTGGTATTGAAGACAATTAAAGAGGGTGATACCACTATTATTTTTGATTTTATTGTAATCGCTTTATTTTATAGAAGGAGATTACTATGTCAAACGAATTTAAAAATGAATTCTGGACTGCTACAGCCGGAGACCTTTCACAAAAACGGACGCCATTTGATGCACCGGATTATACTGACCAACCCGCTGACGGATCAGCCAAGATTGTCGTTGACCCTGTACAAAAGTTTCAAGATTGGTTAGGTGCCGGAGCAGCGATTACTGACTCCACCGCCAAGTTAATTTGGAACCAAAGCAAAGAACAACGGAGCCAACTACTTCATGAATTATTTGATCCAGAGCAAGGGGCTTTTTCAATGATTCGTGTGCCGATGGCCTCTTGTGACTTCCAAAGCCAAGATGAATACTACTCATATGACGATGTGCCATTTGGCGAACATGACCATGATTTAGAACACTTTTCAATTGGTACAGGAACACCAGGTGCAGCAGATGCCACTAAAGACCTGAAATACATTGTGCCGGTCCTTCAAGAAATCGTAAAAATCAACCCAGCAATTAAAATCATCAGTTCACCATGGTCCGGTCCAGCTTGGTTAAAGAATACTGGTCACCTCAGTCAAGGTGGTCACCTGCGTTTTGGCGAATATACCGGTAACGGTTTTGCTCATAAGGATCATTTCGAAGCCGTTTACGCTAACTACTTCGTTAAATATATTGACGCATATGCTAGCTATGGCATTCCAATTTATGGATTAACCATTCAAAACGAGCCTTCCAATGCTGCTAAGTGGCCAGCAATGATCTGGACATTTAAACAATTAGCCGAATTCGGTTATAAATACCTACGGCCACTCTTAGATGAAACTCACCCTGACGTAAAGCTCTACTACTGGGACGGTTCATTAAATGTTCTCGACAAGCCATTATCCGCATACATCACACCACAAGAAGCAAGCGCATTTGATGGGTTTGCCTTCCACACGTACGACGGACCATACACCAGTCTCTTTAAAGTTAGTCGCGAATACCCGAACTGGAAGTTAGCGATGACTGAACGGCGTTGCCTGTACTCTGACACCATTGAAGATGCTTCACACATCATGTTTGGCTTAATCGGTAACTGGTTAGTACGGAATGGCTTAAACTTCATTACCCTTTGGAATTTAGCTCTAGATGAACGAGGATTACCAAATGCCGCTGGTTCCACTGGCCGACGTGGTGTTGTTACCATTGACCATAAAACGGGTAAAGTGCAACGGAACCTTGAATACTACATGCTCCGTAATTTATCGCAGGATATTCCCGCTGGCGCAGTACGGATTGGTTCATCTAGCTACTCTCCAGATGGCTATACTGGCGGTATTTCATCAACTGCTTTCCTCAGTGATGATGGTTCAATCGCCGTCCAACTTTATAACCCAACTGGTAAAGAACTTCCGGCCAGTCTGTACATTAATGGCCATTCAACCAAGTGGCAAAATGTGATGGTGCCAGCTTGGGGAACCGTGACCGTTCATAAGTCAAATGGCACGATGAACGAAAGTGCACCCCGTCCTGATGAAGAATTTGAATTGAACCCTACTAAGCTGGGCCTTTCCGATGATAAAGCTCCTGGTAAGGGAATTAATGCTAAAAAGAACGATTTAGTTTAATAAAATGCTGTGATTACGTATAATTAAACCCACAAAAAAGGGACCCTCACAATAACGTGAGGGTCCCTTTTGAACTTGACAATTATTTAATATCTAATTGCTTATTATCAACGCCTGTCCGAATAACCAACACATCACATGGTGCGTTTCGTTTAACGAACGACGTAACTGAACCAACCATGGCCCGTTGCAAACGTGACATCCCACTGGCACCCATTACCAGCAGGTCGTTCTTATGATCCTTAGGAAAATCAAACGCAATGACCGTCTTTGGGTTACCAAGCCGAATGTGGATATCGATATTGTCAAAATCATCATCCTGCTTAACTTTTTTAAGTAAGTCCTTTAAGTAATCCGTAGCCTTATCTACCAATTGGTAAGCAATGCTGCCGTCTGACATGCCAGCAAAGTTATATGCCATCGCCCGAGTATCCACTACATTGAGCACGTCAATGTGGGCACCGTTTCGCTTAGCAGAAATAACCGCTTTGGCAAGTGCCGCTTCCGCTTGCTTAGAACCGTCCACTGGTACCAAAATGTTTTCGTATTCTTGATCCATAATCAACAGCCTCCAATCAATCAACTATCATTACTATTTTACCACATTTGAAGCTTTTCAATGCACTATTCCCGGCTTTGCCGTTCGATTGTCCGGACCAAATTGACTTTATCGTAGAAGTATCATACAATCAAAAACAACTAGCAACTTAATTATCTTAAGTTAAAACTACTATCGATTATTAGTAACTGTGAGGTTGACTTAATGGATCAAATTGACAAGAAAATTCTGAACATGCTGCAAGCGAATGCCCGGGTCTCACTAAAGGAAATGTCCAAGGCGTGCTTCATTTCATCACCTGCCATTGCAGCTCGAATCACCAAAATGGAGGAAGCTGGGATCATTACTGGTTATCACACCAGTATTAATCGGGAAAAACTGAATTTCCACGTTAAAGCCTTTATCATGGTCCAACTAGAACCTAACCAAAAAAGTGAGTTCTATCCCTTTGTTCAATCCATCCCTAACGTCATCGAATGTAACTGCATCACCGGTGATTATTCCGAAGTTATGGAAGTAATCTTTCCATCTACAAAGGACCTGGATGACTTTATTAATGAAATTCAAAGACGCTTCGGAAAAACGAGCACTCAGATTGTCTTTTCTACCAGTGTCGACCATCGTGGCGTTAAACTAAACGATCATTAATATATAACCGCTAATCATCTGCAACGGCAGTGATGACTAGCGGTTATTTTTTATTCAAGATCTAATAATTGTTCAATTTGATCCAGTCGTTTCTTCAGAACATGCAAAGCATCTTCAAGGTACTGACCATTTGTCACGTTGACACCAGCCCGACGTAAAATCGTAACTGGATCCGCCGAACCACCCGCCTTTAAAAAGGCTAGGTAGCGGTCTAATGCCCCATCCTGCTTTGTCCAAACCCGCTCAGACAATGCAGTTGCGATCGCCCAAGACGTTGCATACTGGTAGACATAGTAATTCATATAGAAGTGTGGCACGTACGCCCATGATTGGGTATCCGTGCCAACCAGCTTGACGGTTGGTCCATAATATTTCTCAACCAGTTTCCGGTTCATCCGGTCCAAATAATCCGCCGTTAGCGTCCGTCCGCTTTGTTGTTCACGGTAAGCGGTATTTTCAAACTCCGCAAATTGTGTTTGTCGATAGATTGAGCCAATGAAGCCATTGATTGATTGCTCTAAAATGAAAATCTGCAACTGCCGATCATCCTGATACTTTTGTAATAAATACTCCGTCAGGATATTTTCATTAAAGGTCGATGCCACTTCAGCTAAAAAGATTGGTGCATCCGCATACTCAGAAGGCTGCGCGTGCTGACTAAACCAGCTATGCATCGCGTGTCCCGATTCGTGCGCCAACACGAAGGTACTATATAACTTATCCGTCCAATTCAACAGGATAAATGGATTTGCTTGATAAACACCTACTTGATAACCACCGGAACGTTTCCCACGGTTTTCTGCAGCATCAATCCACCGGTGATCAAACTCTTCCTGCAATCCTTTGCGATAGTCTGGCCCCATCACTTTCATCGCATCCAAGACTAATTGTTTCCCTTGCTCAAAAGTTGTCCGCAAGCGATCCTTCCCCGCTAACGGGACCCCAATATCATATTGATAGAAAGGGTCTAAATGCAAAGCGCGCTTCTTAATCCCGTACCACCGGTGTGCCAAATCCAAGTGTTGATTTACAGTCTTGACCAACGTATCGTAAACCCGCTCATCGATTTGGTTAACCGATAGTGCTGCTTGTCGAGCACTCTTGTAATGGCGTAGTTCAGCAATCGAATTGCGACTATCGATAAAGCTATTCAACGTGGCAGCAAACGTATTCCGTAATTCATGATATGGCTTTTGGTAAGCTAATACGGCTGCCTTCCGCACATTCCGATCTAGCGACTCAGTGAATTGGCTTCGGTTTCCATGGGTCAGTTCTACTTCATTTCCCTGCTCATTTTTGATCGTTCCAAAGTGCAGATCAGCATCGTTCAGCGTATTATAAATCGTCTCTGCGCTATCCAACGACCGACTCAGCTGACTCAGCAGCTGTTCTTCGCTAACGGTCAAAACGTGCCCTTTTTGCAGCCGGACCTGTTCCAATGCATATTTAAATTCATCTAACCCGGCAACCTCTACCAGCCAGTGATCTAACAGATGTTGGTCAAGACTAACGATTTCAGGATCCATGAAAGAAAGGACAGTCTCAATTTCAGTCGCTGCCGTTGCCGCCTTCCCGTACAACTCGGTTGCCGCTGCATCCGTCGTATCACTATCACGACGGAGAAAAGCATAAACATATTCCCGTTCCAATTCCTCATTAATTACTTTGGCTGCTTGAAGTGCCTGAAGTAATGTTTGCCCATCATCGGCGGCCAACTTACCGGCCAACTGATGCAATTCATTGGCCTTCTTTACCGTCGCTTGTAATTGTTCTTGCATTGCGTCATCATTTGGATAAAGTAATGTCAAATCCCACTTAAGCGCCGTAGGCACTTCTTCACGACTTGGTAACTGTTGTTTTTCACTCATTATGATGCCTTCTTTTTATCAAACGAATCTAAGTATTCAATATATTGTTCACGATCTAGTTCATGTTCCGACTCACCAATTACCAAAGTGGCAATTGAGTTTCCGACTACGTTCACAACCGTCCGGCCCATATCAACGAACCGATCGATGCCAGCAATAAAGGTTAACCCAGCAACGGGAACCCCGATTGTCGACACACTGGCTAGTAAGACCACGAAGGAGGCGCCAGGAACCCCAGCCATCCCCTTAGAAGTAATCATCAAAACAATCAATAAGGTAAATTGGTGCTCCCACGTTAAATGGATACCATATGCTTGGGCTAAGAAGATCGCCGCCAGGGATTGATAAATGGCCGATCCATCGAGGTTAAAAGTATATCCCGTTGGAATGACAAAGGAAGCAATTCCCTTTTCCACCCCCATTTTCTGCGACTTTTCAATTAGTCGGGGTAAGGTTACTTCAGAACTGGCAGTTGAGAAGGCCAGAACGATTTCTTCCCAAATTGCCCGCATCGTTTTCCAATAATGTAAATGAAACATCTTGGCGACAATTCCCAGTACCACAACACAGAAGAAAATCATGGTGAGGTACGCTAACAGCACAAAGTATCCTAATGGCAGCAAGGCCTTGAGCCCCATTTCGGCAATCGTCATACCGATCAAACCGAAGACACCAATTGGTGCATACTTCATGACCCAATTTGTCACCTTGAACATCACTTCGGAAACACTGTTTAAGAATTGCACAACAATCTTGCCCTGCTCACCAATCGCAGCTAAGCCAAGCCCAAAGAAAACGCTAAAAAAGATCACCGGCATCATATCACCATCACTGATGGATTTAAAAATGTTGGTCGGGATAATTGCTAAAATTTGATCCCAAAATCCGGTATGTCCCTTCGCCGCCTTCGCTGTTGCCATATATTTAGAAATATCAGTAGCGTGCAAGCTCTTGATATCAATAAATGAGCCCGGGTGTGCCAGATTGGCAACGATCAGACCCACGATGATCGCGATCGTCGTTAAAACTTCAAAATAGATGATGGTTTTTCCACCAATCCGACCTAGTTTATGAAAATCACCAATGTTGGCAATCCCAACTGTTAGACACGAAATCACAATTGGCATCACGATCATCTGAATCAAGCGTAGGAAAATCGTTCCTAAACTCTGCATGACCACAATTGCGGACTGATTCTTATAGAAAATCACCCCACAAATAATCCCGGCAATCAAACCAATAAAAATCTGCCAACCAAGACTCAGGCGGCTAATTCGGTAGTGCTTCATTAACTACCCCTCCGATCATAATTTCTAAGCTTTAATTTTATCATAGTTTTGTAATTGACACGGGTTCACCCGCCTACAAAATTATAGTATGATGGCTGTTAACATTTAAATTTAGGAGGATAGTATGATTTCTCGAAAAGCGGCGAATAGTATTAACGGGCGCATTGTCTTTTTGGCCATTTCAATCATTATTAATTCATTTTTTAATGCCTTGACGGTTTCCACACAGATGGGGAGCGCCATTTGGACGGCCTCCGCGGTTAGTCTTAGTCACTGGACGCAGATCTCACTGGGCAATATCCTGTTTTTAGAAGGCGTCGTGGTCGCCTTCACTAACCTGGCCTTACTGGGACACTTCGACTGGTTCCGCCTCGTACGTAATCTTTTGTTTATTACCCCATTTAGCTACCTGTTGGCGGGATTCGAAACGATGTTCGTTAAAATGAGCGTGCCACAGCTCGCACTTGGGTGGCGAATCTTACTCGACATCGGTGGACTGTTCGGGGTGGCTGCGGCCGTTTCGCTCTACCAACGGGCCAACATTATCATGCACCCCAATGATGACCTTCCATATATTCTTCGCTTCCGGTTCATGCATGGCTCCCCTGTTTATTCTCAGTGGATGAGCAACGTTCCACCACTGATCGTTGTCGTATTAGTATTCGTGATTAAGGGTCACTGGTACTCATTTGGTTTTGGAACCATTTATAACATCCTAACGCAGGGTTACCTGATTGGGTGGGCCGATCGCCACTTTCTCCCGATTCTCCATCATCACCTCGAATTCAAAAATTAAACCACAAAAAAACGTCCCGTTTGAACTTCTTCAAACGAGGCGTTTTCCTTTGCCAGTCAGAAAATTACCAAGACTTCTTTCACTATTCAATTATCATTATGCCTTCACAGGCGTTAAATCGAGTTTGTCTAAAATTTGATTGACGCTAAAGCCGAAATGTTTTATGACTTCCGTATTATTACCACTAGCACCAAATGTTCCAATTCCGTAGACTTAACCATCGAGGTCGACAAAATCATACCAGCTTTGAATGAGTCCCATTTCAATTGAAACCCGCTTAGTTACCTCTGTTGGTAGAACCCTGTCATGATAACCTTGTGGTTGTTCTTTCATGGCATCGACACGACCAGTGCCTAATAGCCCACTTTAGCTAGTCGTTCCCGGTCAGCCATCGCCAAGTGAACCTCTAAATCGAACGCCATTCTAATCCCTTGCGATAGCGGACCAGTAGTAGCATCAACCCCCGGATTCACTCCATATTCCGGATGACCCCGGGTTAGTGAACCTAGTTACCGAAAATCCTTTAAGTCCTGGATGGTTAATCCAAAGTGGTTGAAGTACAGCACACTATACAGAAGCGCCGAAGCATGTCCAGACGAAAGTACAACCGATCTCAATTCATCCGTTATGGGTCGTCTTCTGGATTAAATCTCATCCCTTTTCATACAAGGTATATCCATCGATGCTGCGTACAAGACCACAAGGCCACACCATTTCACTAACCGTTTGATACAATTATTCTGCTTTAACTAATCGTAATTGGTCAAAATTAGTTCGAAACTGCTGACCCTTCTTTAATTTAACTTCTTGGTTTACTACACTACTGCCTTGATTCCCAGGAATATTTTCAATTTGACCATTAGCTTCATCTTCAACCTGTACCATTCCAGAGTTGGTATTTGACGTTTTAGCGATCCGATAATTACCAGGTTCTAGATCAGTACCAACTTCCCAAACACCAGCTGTCAAATCCGTCTGGCCTGCTCGAGTCATATGATCAATTGGCTGAAATCGTACTTTCATTTTTTTATTAATTGTGAGCTTGTCCCCCTTTTTCAGTTCCATCGTATATGACGTAACGTGATTGCTTGACTTTCTTGCGCCAATGGTTACCTTCATTTTATCCCCCTCGATAGTTGCTTCTCCTTTCGGAACAGTAATCCGATAGTAACCGGGTTTTAATTGGTCACCAACTCGAACCTTTTTCGCACTAATTACTTTATCCCTTTGTTGTGATGCCTTGGCGGTAATAGTTGTTAGTGGCACTGCATTAGCCACCAATGGTTCACCAACCGTCGTAATTGTTACAGCCATAGTAAGCGTAATTAATTTTTTGTTCATGTGGATAACCCCCTTCAATAATCGTCTACCTTTTTATCACCTTTATTTTAAAAGTACTAAATACCACTCGTCAATTTATTCGTTTTGCGGACAAATAAAAAAGGCCACCCACTGATAACCGCAAATTAAAGAATAGTATTATTTCACAGAATTCAATGGTTTCTGCATTTGGTCCTTCGATGTTGAAGAACTTAATTCCCTTATTCCAGAACGCTACGTTTA
>NZ_GG698806.1:22273-24240 GCF_000161935.1 Limosilactobacillus coleohominis 101-4-CHN
GTTGAATTAATCACAATTGAGAACGCAAAAAACGCCCAAATGGTCGTCAAAGAGATTGTTCGCACTTAAACTTTCCCTTGAACAGGTACTTCATCCATAAATTGACTTCCTCTCGTGAATACATTTATAAAATGTACGATTTACTCTTTATACAATCGATTGTCAAACGTTTCATAAATTATTTATATTATTTTGTTCACAGTGGTCTACCGGATAATTATAATTCATTCTTAAAATAATAATTATTATTATGTGTTCTTCTTTAGTAAATTCCCACTATTTATGGTAAACTTTGTATAGTAATAATGTTATAAATATTCTAGGAGGAGAGTACTATGTGCAATAAATTTAATCATCCTAAGCATACTACTCAGTGGCTGATGGCTTGTGCCGCTACCGCTTTTATGATGGGGTATACAAATATAATATCCGCTAATTCAAATAATTCAACAGCATTAACCAGCCAAAATAATGAAACTTCCACAGTTTTGACATCTGAATCATCAAAATCGCCAGAAAATTCAAAAATTGCGAATAATAGCAAAAGTAGTTCAGATGATAAACAATTGAGCAACTCGAATATAAATAATCATAATAACCCCACAACTACTACTCATTCTCAAATTAGTGGTGAAACCACCCATGAATTGGATATGAGCAAGGTTCATTACACAATCTCGATGCATATCCCGTTGAATCCTTCATTGACCTATGATGTTATTTACGTACCAACCTCACCAAATGACCTCTATTTTGGCAATGATCAGGCTCAACCAATTGCCACTCCTGTAGACGTTGGAACCTACAAAGTTTGGCTCAGTAAAACTGGTTATGATAATGTGACAGCTGGCCGAAACTTCTGGGTATCTACAAATGGAAGTAAGTTTGTCTTTTTCCCCGTCTGGGATGTTATGCCTAACATAAGCATTGGACCTTATAATCCATTGAACTTCGGTTATGGTACGTATACAATTACTCCTTATGACATTAAAGCGGTTATCACCGGGCACCAAACATTTAATAATTCTGATTCTTCAACGGAATCTTTAAACCCTAGCAACTATCAAATTAGTTTTTCGGGTACTGACCCTAAGAATGAATCCTTTGATAAGGTCAGCAATGGATTCAAATACAGTTTTCAAGATGGCGACCTGATGTTAGTACCGACTCAAACTAGTGATTCTTATCAAGTTGCTTTAACTGAACAAGGATTATCAAACATTAAACAAGCATTAACCAAAGCTTTTCATAATGAGGCAAAAAATTTTACACTTCAAGCTGACAATATAACAACTCAAGCAATTGCTCAAGTTCTTGAACAACAACGCACTATCACGCGCACCATTATTTTAAATTATCCTGATGGGCAAACAAAACGATATCAGCAAATTGCTACTATTACCCGAAGTTACCAGTTAAATGATCAACATACTGGCATTATTTGGGGAGATTGGGATACTGGTAATTGGTCTAAGTTTACTGTACCAGAATATGCCGGTTATATATCAAGTCAGTCAACTGTTTCTGCCCAAATGGTAACTGTGGAAGACAACAATCAAACTATTAATATTACCTACCAAAAAAAGCCAGTTATTAGTCCAAATCAACCAGATAGTAATGAACATCAAAATCACTCATCAACAAATAAGCCAGTTGTCAATTATGTTCAAAGGGATATTAAACCTAATGCTAATTATCAATCTATGAACAATCCTCATAAACTACCTCAAACTGGTTATAAGGATAGTTCATTAACCGCAATTGGATTGGCTAGTATCTCACTACTAGGCCTTTGGGGGCTAACTGGAATTAGAAAAAAGTATTAATATTCAGTAGATAATGTTCACCTAACTGAAAAAAGTCTCTATTTTAATCATAACCACCCGTAAAACGGGTGGTTTGCTCTGCGGCTATAAGCCGCTATGTACAGCCAGCGTCTCAAGGCGCTGACTTTCTCTTGGTTCAAG
>NZ_GG698806.1:25105-26515 GCF_000161935.1 Limosilactobacillus coleohominis 101-4-CHN
TTTTGATTGCCCACCCGCATAGCGGGTGGTTTTTTGTTTCGCACGTGCGCTATCGCTTACGTACTCAACTAGGCCTAAAGGCAATAACAAAAGCAGTACCAAGCTTAAAGCTTGATACTGCTTGATTATCAGCTCGCATCAACAGGATTTGACACAGAGCCGTTTTTGTTAAAGTCTGTTGGTTAAAAGTATATAATTGCGGTAATTAACTGTCATCATTATTTGGTTGTTTTAAACTTACTTAAGTCAAAGTTCAATATACCGATTCTGATTTAGCTAAAATTTTACTCCACTTTACGTTCTGAATGTTCTTCATGGGACCGCATGAAACTGCTTTTGATTGCTTTCAAATTTCATTTACGAAGCTGAAGCATATTTTCGAGATGCATTGGCCTTTTCAATAATGAGTTTAGCCATATTAAGCTTTGACGAAACTTCTTTAAGCTTTTTCATCTCTATCGACGATAAACTCTGTAAATTATGATATAGTCTGTCTAAAGCAGTCTCCAATCGAATTAGTTGAGTTTCACTTTGTCGTAAATACCATTTGTTTTCAACATTATGTTGTTTTTGCAGACATGCGTTTTCGGTAATTCTTTCTTCATCTTTGATGATTGAGCGAATACCATGATGTATAGACTGAATATTCTTTTTAATTTTTCGTTGTGTAGCTCGGTCATGATTGGCTTGCAATTCTGTATTTAATTTAGCAATATAGCCTTCAATATTAGAAATTTTTTTGAACATTCGGTCAAGATCTTTTAATTCGCGTTTGGAGTAATTAGTCATTAAACTCCCCTCCAATCAGTCGTCGTATTTACCAGCTTTTTGTAAAATATATTTAGCCTTTTCTAGATAGTTATGTTCAGCTCGAAATGCCTTTATTTTTCCTCCTTCATTATCTGGAAGTTCATCAAGATTTTTTTCAAGTTCTTCATAGTGTTTTTCGAGATCCTTGATAACTGGTTCTTCATCTTCTATATAGATGTAGTGGTTTTGCGTTGAGTCTTTATGACCTTCGCCAGAATGTTCAATAATTTTTTCTTCGTCTTTGCTGACCTTTCGTGAGTGTTTCAATATGGATTTGATATCTTTAATTACCTCATGTTGAGCAGTTCGGTGTTTTTTATTATCAATACTATCTTCAATTTTAGTAATATGCCCTTCTGCATCTGCAATTTTTTTAGCAATTCGATCTAATGCCTTTAATTGGCGTTTTGCATAATCAACCATAATAATTACCTCCTATATTGTTTACACCTTAATTCTATGGGAGGTGATTAATAATCACAAATAAAACGTTTTCTAAAAAATCGTTTTCAAATTTTCTCTAAAGATAGCAAGGACTGTTACATAGTTTTCAAAAAAAGAATAGATATAAAGGTCCTTTTGAGTACTTTCAAGTTTCAG
>NZ_GG698806.1:26830-27848 GCF_000161935.1 Limosilactobacillus coleohominis 101-4-CHN
GTTTTACGGGTGGTTATGATTTTCATGCTTCTTAAATTAATTCTTGCTAGCAAATGATTGAAGTTACGCAGGCCGAAGGCCGTACGTTGAATTTGTTTAATCATTCGGTTGGTATCTTCTAGTGGTCCGGTCCATTAGACTGCTCATTTTCTGCTGCATTTAACACAATTTCGAGGTGTTTAATAACCGTAGCCATTGGCTTACTCAGTTGATCATACTGATAACTAAAGAGGGCTTCAGCTAAGCGATCCGGTAGTATTTTAATAATGCGGTGGGTATTACCCCCCCCATCAATACAGATAAAGTGTAGTTGATGATGAACCACATGAAATTCATCAAAGGCTAAATGTTTGGGTAATTGTTCGGGAAAAACTGGGTATAGTTCACGATAATCATCAATTAGTCGACCGACGGTCGACGGTGAAACATTATTGTCAACCGCAACACATTTCTGAGTTCGATCATCTTGTAAGTTCATAATAATTTTAGCTTTCGTGCGGTTAGAAATATTGCAGTATTTATTAACTAGTGGAGTTTTAGCCATGATGGTGTGACCACAATTTTTACACTTCAAACGTTGCTTGGCTAGCCTAATGAAGATTGGATGACTGGCATTATCACTGGTATAAGTAATCGTTGATGTATAATGCCCATTGTGTACTAAATCTTCGAAGCCACATAGAGGGCAACGCCGTTGATGAATGATTAAACATGCTTTGATGATGCGAACTTTAGTATGATGAATAAAGGAATCAAAAATATCGTCAATTTTAATATTTGGGTCTTTAATTTCTAACAAAGAACGAATAGAATTACTAGTTAGGGTCATATTGATATCCTTTCTTTAATTGTGGTGATTTATGGATGGGATAAGGTCAATTATGACCTCTTTTTTTATTATAAAAGGAAAAAATCCCATTAATAAATTACCGAAGGTAATTCATCAACAGGATTTAGTGTAGAGCCTAAATCTTAGTTAAGCAGCCTGATTCCGATATACATAAAACCGGACGATGAA
>NZ_GG698806.1:29522-81178 GCF_000161935.1 Limosilactobacillus coleohominis 101-4-CHN
GAATCAATTATGGATTCACCGTCCGGCTTTTTAACTTGACTAGAAGTTTCTCCAGCCTTGTTTTCCTTTGCCAGTCAGAAAATTAACTATTGGGAGTAGTTATCAAGCAATTTGTTAATCGTTTTTACGTTTCTTCAGACCAGCAAGGCCTAACATGGTTGTCAATCCAGCAAGTCCTAATCCAGCAACTGCGGCGGATTGGTCATTACCAGTTTGTGGCAATGCATGCTTGTTATTATTAGCGTTGTTGCTAGCACCATTGTTGGTGTTCTTAACGTCGCCATTGTTGTTAGCAATGCCATTACCTTCGCCGTTACCGTTGTTATGATCACCATTGTCACCTGGAGTTGGTGTTGGCGTGGTGTTACCACCCTTGTCATGGTTACCATTATCGGCCTGGGTGTAGGTAATATTTACTTCAGTGTCGCCAGTAGTAGCTTCAACCTTTTGAGCATCAACCTTAGCTTGGCTAGGTGTATAACCATCAAAGGTTGGTGCATCAAATTCAGGCCAAGCACTATTAGCGTTGGCGTCAATTACAAAGTGACCATCGACAACCTTACCTAATTTCCAGTCACCGTACTTAGTATTTTTACCTTTACCATAAGCATTAGGATTCGTTGAAACCGTCTTCGTCCGACCGAACCAAACAGTTTGCTTAGTGGTGTTAATTGCACCAGTAGTTGGATCCGTGACGTTGATCGTCCGAGTTGGGTGAGCGAACATGTCACTGCTTTCACCTGGGTTGGTTGGGTCGATGTTGTGGTCATCAGGGTTTGTGGCCTTAGTGTAAGCAACTGTGACATTCGCATTAGCAGTGTCAGCTGTGATATTGTTGTTAGCTGCAACCTTAATAGCATTCTTGCCATCAACAGTTGAAGTGTAGCCATCTACTTGGTCGACATCGTATTCCTCCCAAGCACCAGTGGTTGCCTTAGCACCGTTGGACTTCCAAGTGTTGCCGTCCTTAGTAGCAACCGTCCATGGGGTCCAATGCATCTGACCATCAGGATCAATTGTTTCAGCAACTTGACCTTCACCACCACGAACGAAGTGAACGTCTTGGGTAACTGTTTGAGTTGTACCATCAGTCTTGTAAATGGTAATCGTCCGCACAACATCCCTGTTCATGTCCTTGTTAGTTGGATCATAGTTGACCTTGGTTGAACTCTTCTTAACAATAACTGGAATCGTGAACCCATCAGATTCGACATTATATGAACCTGGGTAAGTTACAATTTCGTAGCCTTCAGGAAGGCTTTGATCAGCTAAGTCATGCAGCAAGGCAGCAGTTAAGGTGTCACCTTTATTACTCTTGATTTCAACACCTGACTTACCAGCCTTGGTATTAACTGGCTTACCATCTTCAGTTTGGTAAACCAGGTTACCAGTTGCGTTGAAGGTTTCACCGCTCTTCAGAGTTAATGGAACCTCAATGGTATCTGGAGTTGCACTTACGTTAGTCAAACCAGCTTGGTAAGTGTAACCATCTGCAATCTGGTAGTTGCTTGGAACATTACCATCAATCGTACTCTTCAATGTGTCAGCAGAGACATCGGAGCCCTTCTTGATGTTATTGATGTTGATTGTAGCAATTTCCTTGCCATTGTAAGTGTAGACAATCTTTTGACTGAATTCAGTCTTATCTTGATCAGTCTTACCAGCGTCTGGGTCAGCAATTACGTTAATTGCTGCTGGAACATCCAGGTAAGTACCGTCATTAAAGATAATCCGTACAACACCCTTTACACCATTAGCAACTGTCGCCGTTAATGGTTGACCATTTGGTGCCCAAGTCATTGTGAATTGCTTCTTAGCATCAGTGCCTTCAACGTAGGCTAAGACTTGAGGCGCATTTGGATTTACATTTTGACCATTCCAGCCAGCTTGACCAAGGTCAGTTACATCGATTAATTGACGGTATTTATCTTGCGTTAAGTTCGAAATATCTTCACCCTGCTTGAAGGTTAAAGTCTTACCAGTAGTTGCACCATAGAAGTTGAAGTAGACATTTGACCAGCTACTGCTATTGCCGATGCCAATGTATTGACGTAAGTCACCTAACTTATAATTCATGCGCCAGTGTGAGTTCCCTGGCAAGCTTTCTCCATCAGTAGTTTGTTCTGGTGAGTCGGGTGCTTGTGCTTGATCGTATAAGATCGAACCAGTGTCATCAGTAGTTACCTTCCAGTTAGTGTTTGGTGTTAAAACACCATTACCCGCTGGCACCCAACTAATTTGGGTAGCACTTGCATCGAAGCTCTTGCCATTGTCACCAACGTACTTGTCACCCTGAAGAGTGTAGGTTACCTTGTGACCATAATTATTACCACCTTGCCAATCATATTGGTATTCGATAGTAGTGTATCGAGCTTCCGCCACTGGAATTTCATACCCATTGGTAGTCCGGTGAACTGGAACAGTTGGTGTAGTAAAACTAATTGATGATTGGTTTCCATACCAGGTATTATGCTCATGATCCATCCCAGTAACAGTAACTGGTGCTGTAATAGTTTGGTCTGGCTTACCCGGAACTTTAACCGTTACTGGAACTTCATAATGACCCGGAGTAACATCAGCGCCTGGTTTCAAGGTAATTGTACCAGTTGATGGATCTACAGTGGCCCAAGTTGGAACATTGTTACCAGTCCCCTTAGTAAAGGTCGTCCCTTCTGGAGTCTTTGTGTCAGAAATAACTGGATCAGTTACGATTTTACCTGGTTCTACAGAAACTGGCTTGTAACTTGGAGCATATTCACCTTCAGGAACAACTTCAATTGAACCAGGCTTAGTTGGAACATCTAAGTAGGTGAAGTTGCCTTGTGCGTCCTTATCAGTAAATGTCAGTCTGATAGTTGCACTAGTATCGCCAGCCTTAGGAGTAGTGGCCCAAGTTGCGTTGTACTTAATGCCAGCCTTATCTAAGTTAGTAGTATCAATTAATGCCTTGCCTTGTGCAGAAGTCAAGCTTTGACCCTCAACAACCCTAACTGGAGTAGTAACGTCCTTAGCAGTTGCCCCTGGAGCAACAATAGTCATTTCGTTGCTATCAACTGTTGTGTCATCAACAGTTACTGAAACGGTCCCTGTTAAGTTTTTACTTGCGGTTGGAGTAGTGACAACAGTATTTGGAGTTTCACCACTCCAGGCAATCTTAGCGGTTGACTTATCAATTGGATCAACCTTGCTTGAAACAGTACCATCTGGGTTAATAGTGTAATGGTTAATTGCTGAAACTGCATTATTAGCCATCTTAGCTGGGTCCATGCTATTGACTGAGGTTTCGTGGGCCTTTACAGCTGCAGGATCCGTGACAACTGCATAAGCACCAGTTGCCTTCTTTGGACCATTCGGATCTGAAGGATTTACTAGTTCAGTAGTGATTGTACCGGTATGAACAGTATCCCCAATGTAAACTGGAACGTTAACCGTGTCAGTTGACTTATCTGGGTAAGTTACAGTAACTGGAACAGTAGTTAAACCAGTCTTGCTGTTATCCTTAGTTGGCGCAATCGTTAACTTACCTGTAGATGAATCAACAGTCGCAAACGGAACTTGACTTGGATTGCTAATTTCGTACTTAGTACCTTCTGGAGCCCTACTATCTGGGTTGATCGTAATAGTGCCATCCTGCTTAGTAGTGTAAGTAGGATCCTCAGTCTTAGTTTCGTCTTGCTTGACGTTCATTGGATCGTAAGTAGGTTGGTAAAGATCGCTGTCTTGGTCTTGGTTGTTGGTAATGTTTAATGGGATGTTTACAAAATCAACGCTGCCATCTTCATAAGTTACCTTAGCCCATGCTGACTTATCAGTAGTCTTCAAGTTACCAGTTGGGTTGGTTGGCGCTGATTGGGTACCCATTAAACTAGTCCATTCAGTTGCATCAGTAGAAGGATCATACCAAGTTACAGTTGTCTTAAGATCAGGAACGACCTTGCTAGTTGAACCGTCATTTTCGATGTAATCTTTAATACCATCAGCAGCCTTCAAATCTGCCAATGTTTGATTGGTTTTACCGTTAATCGTTTGGGTTTCAGGTTGATACTTGTCACTATCCTTAACAGTAACGGCAGGAGTATTAAGTAACTTAGTACCCATTGCTAGCCGTTGAGGAGTCCAGTAGTTAAAGTTATTCAAGAATTGAACTAAGTATGGTTCATAATAGTCAGAACCATCAGGAGCTGTCCCTTGAACAATAATTCCTTGATCAGAATCTTTATTTACCTTTTGACCACCGTTATATTGGTATGAGTTCAAGCCTGATTGTGAAGGTGCCATTGATACAGTACCATTTGAGTGTAAGAACTTAAGTTGACCCTTTTGGTTTTCTGGAGCAGTTTGACCAGCGGCGGCAAAACCTGAACTTGCATTCGTCCCCCAGTTGTTCATTGAACTAACATTATTAACAATCCAAGTAAAACTTGGCGACTTGGTCATGTTAGCTTCATCCCACTGAGCAATTGGTGATTGAGCAATTGTAACCCCGTTAGGTTGACCTTCGAGATAAACCAAATCTCCACCATTTTTTGGTAAAGCATTCAATCGTTGTAAGTTTACGTAACCAGGATTAGTGAAGTTAACAAATGATTTAACACTTGAACCACAAACAGCAATCATTCCTAAACCGGTCTGACTAGCTGAATCCTGCAAATCTAAGGTGGCTCCTTGGTTAACGTTAACGGTAAAGTCACCTTTTAATAGCCCAGCAGAACCAGAACCCATTGAAATAATTGGACTCAGTGTTTCACCGGTAGCAGTCCGCACAACCTTAATAATACCATTATCATTAATTGTATTAGCATCTTGGTTAGTTAAGTTAGCTGGATAACCAACACCGATAGAAAGGACACCGTATTGACCACTATTAAAGTTGGCAATCGTTTTATCAGTATTTTGAAGTTGTTGGGTTTGAACTTCCAAATCACCAGTCTTGCCAACGTTTAAGTTACCAGCAAGCACGGCGATGGAGTGACCAGTACCCATATTAATATTAACGGTACCATCAATATTTACAGTACCAGTGGTGGCATTAGCAGTAACAATTCCCTTAACGTCCTTACCACCGTTAACATTTAAGGTAGCCCCTTGCTTAACGTCTAAGGTATAAGAATCGGCTGTATCTGGTTGGGAAGTCCGAATTGCCGCACCACCATATTGCAAGTTGTATGATGATGTTCTGGTCATATTAACAGTTGTCGTCCCATCTTCAACAATGATATTTCCGGCTGTAATAGCATCACCAGCATCACCAGGGGTAGAACCGCCGGTATATCCATTACTGGTTAAATTATTGTTACCTTTAAGAACTAAGGTGTAAGCTTCACCACTAATATCAGCTGCTCCCATCCAGTTAGTCATAAAGCCGCTAATAATTGGTCGGTCAGTTACATCTGCATTAACATTATTGAAAGTAACCTTAATATTCTTTTGGTTTTCCTTAGTTACGGCTGCGTTATCACCAGCCCAGGCAGCCCCAAAGTAAATCGGACTGTATTGGTGACCATCAAAAGTAGCTGCATTGATATTAAGGTTATCAAAGGTGATATCCCAATTTGGATTTTCTTTAGTTTGGTTATTTTTGGTTATTATTGGTAAACTTGAGTGAATATTTACCAAAATCTAACGAATGACTATTACCTTCGATAGTAACTTTCCGGGCAATTCCTTTCTGATTAAGGTTAAGATATCCCTTATCAGCAACAGGCTTTGGCGTTGAAATACCATCAACCTTTCCTGTAACGGTGATGTCACCAGTTAAATTAATTTGGTTGACGTTTGCATCGTTCAATGCATTTACAAATTCTGACCAGCTAGAAACGTCCTGTGAATTTTGTACAGTTGCGGTTTTATTTGCATCAACTTGTGATGGCGTTACCGGATTAGTCGCTGGTTGTGGGGTAACTTGCTGATCATTAGTTTCTTGCTTTAGAGTAGCAGCATCAGTTGTTTCTTGACCCCTATTTGTATTCTGTTGATCTCCATTAGTCGTTGGTTGATCTACAGGTTGCTCTTGATCCGTATTGGAAGCAGTACTATTACCGTCATTAGTTGCAGCAGTCTCTTGTCCTGCGGGAGTAGTGGTTGTATTAGTATTGGTATTCGCGGAAGCATTCAAGCCCATAAAAGTGAACCCAATCAAAACGGAAGCAACTCCAACAGTTAACTTCTTAATTGCGAAACGTTGTTTCTTCGGTTCTTGTTTACGAAGATATTCATTTTGATTATTACTTGATAACATTTTATGACCTCCAATTAGTAATTTGCTTTACAGTCATTACTGTATTGTTTAAAAGTTCAAGTTTCAAACATAAAAATTGCATAATTCTTTTAATTCCCTATTGGCTAGGGCCTTCAAGCCCTAAAAAGAAATTCTTGATATATGATTTTTTTCATATCAATAATTCTTCGATAAGCCACCTTATCCCTTTTACATCAAGGGCTGTAGCCGTTTTCTGCGATTTTTATCAAATAATAACAAACGGCCCATTTTTGGCATTCCATTTATCAATGATTTGATAAAAATTCATCACTTTTTCGATTTATGAACAAATTTTCGTGAAATATTAATTACAAAATCAATCACTTATTATCGGTTAATACTGCCTTTCCACAAATCACTAACAAAATTAAATCGGCTAAATTTATAAATCATTCTTAATTGTCCTTCGCTAATTGACTGTTTTATTTATCAACATAAAAACGGGAATGTCCATCAATTGGACATTCCCGTTTTTAAATCAACTACTTATTAACTGAATGGTGTAATTGCAAAACTAAACTCATAGTCATGATCAGCAGGCAGGGTTGCATCTTTTTCAACTGCAGCTCCCCAACTATCAATTCCCCCAACACCACGAACTGCTCCGGCAATCACCAGAACCGTTCGCCGGGCAGCTGGCAATTCTTCAATATGGGTTGCGTTTTCTAATTCTTCTGCCGTATACGGCAACAAACTGAAATTAAATGGCTGGCCAATTTGTTCAAACTTCAGCGTAAATGGTTGCGGATGCAGATTAGCATTATTTTGCGTTGTTTCACGTGTAACTTTTAATGCACTCGTCCGCATGTGCATCCCCATCTCCTGTGGAACCAGGTATGGAGTTAATGGTAAGCCATCGATGTGATACGTTCCCTCTTGTCCGCCAGCCAGCTGATCTGGGTAGGTTTCGCCCGAGAGCCCGGTGTAGGTAAAGCCAGTCGCCTTCGTTGGCATGACCATCCGCACACCGAAAACCGGGAGTTCAGGAAGTTCCTTTTCCCCATAATAATGCGCACTAGCTTGAATCCGACCGTTGCTCTCCACAATGTAAGTCACAGATGTTTGGACAACTGGTATTGTAGCAGTTGAATAGGTAAATTTGATTGTTACCTTTTCTGCTGTTTCGTTCCCGGAAAAACGATTATTTAATGGTGCAATTGGCAGTTCAGCGAAGTGATGATCGTCTACCGTAAGTTCAATTGCCGTGCATTTAGGAAACATATCTGCACCGAGCCACTGCGCACTATGATATGAAAAGCCATTGCCAAGATCGTTGCTGGTACTTGCCCGCCAGTAAGTTGGGTAAATTGGTCGATACAGCCATTCGCGATCGTTAATTTTCAAAGATTCCATACTTCCTCGTTCATAGCTAAAGAGGTATTCAAAACCATTCCCATGTAAACCGAGCACCCCATCACCATAAACTACGTGCATTTTATTTGAGTTGGCCATAGTAGTATTTCACCTCCTGCATTGCGGGTTTAGGAACCCGGTTTGCAAACATTAAACCATCTCCAGAAAAGTCTGCATCTGTATGCCGATCATCAAAATCACCGCCATACCGCATTGCTAATTGTCCCGTTACTGGATCCGTAACTTGGATGGCTTGGTCGATAAAGTCCCAAATAAAGCCACCACAATAAACAGGATATTTCTTGATCAAATCAACATAGGCCTGCATCCCACCAACGGAATTGCCCATGGAGTGCATGTATTCACATTCCATAAACGGTTTATCAGGATTATTTTTCAAATATTCTTCCACATCTTTCGGTGGCAGGTACATCCGACTTTCAAAATCAGAAATTCGGTCCCGATATTCAGGATTTTGACAAACTCCTTCATAATGAACCAGTCGGGTATCATCATGTTGCTTGTAAAATTGCTGCATCGCCGCAATATTGTCTCCGGCGTATGATTCATTTCCCAGTGACCAGAAGAGAATACTTGGGTGATTTTTAAAGGTTTCGTAGTTAGTGCGTGCGCGATCTAAGACAACATCACGCCACTCTGGCACTGAGCCCGGCACATTATATGATGGTTCCACTGCCCCCATCTTTTGCCAAGTTCCATGCGATTCCAGATTATTTTCTGCCATCATGTAAATGCCATTTTGATCACAAAGGTAATACCACGGGATTTGGTCAGAATAGTGACAGGTCCGCACCGCATTAATATTATTTTCCCGAAACGTTGTGATATCTTGTTTCATATCTGCTAATGTTATGCAGCGGCCCGTCCGACAATTCCATTCATGACGGTTAACACCGTTAATAATCAGGCGTTGACCATTCAGTTTTAACACGTGATCGGCATCAATTTCGACGCGGCGGAACCCAAATTGATACGGAATAACTTCTAATAGTTGACCAGCTGGATCATGCACCACAATTTCCAGACGGTAGAGATACGGATCCTGGTTAGCCCACAAATGAACCTCGGGAATGGTTCCCGATTGAATCGTTAAGGTTTCTGCCACACTTTGGTCCGTGCGCAAAATTGTCTGTCCTGACTGATCTTGTGCAGTAATTGATACCGTCCCCGCCATGGTTCCCGCCATTTTGAGATTTACCAATAGTTGCCCAGATGTGTAATCATCATTGACGGTTGGCTTAATCAACAAATCTTCGACATGAGTATCGGGAACGGCCTGCAAGGTCACGTTACGAAAAATCCCTGAAAAGCGGAACATATCCTGATCTTCTAGGTAAGATGCCGTACTGTGTTTAAAAACGGCCACCGCTAGCACATTGTTTTCTTCTCGCAAAAAAGGCGTTAAATCAAATTCACTCGGGGTAAAACTATCCTCGGCATAACCAACGAATTGACCGTTTAGCCATACGTACATGGCTCGTTCAACACCAGCAAACTGCACCCGGACGTGATGGCCTTGCAATCCCGGTTGTAAATCAAAGTGGGTTCGATAACAGCCTACCGAATTATCATCCGCAGCTGAAAATTGCCCATGTACAATCTCCTGACCATTTGTAAATGGTGGGCGTCGAAAATGATGCCCTTCCCAAGGATACAGAGTGTTAATGTACTGATTTTGGGCATAACCGGCCAACTCGATCATGCTGGGAACCTGAATCCAATCCCAATCATGATCATCATAATCTGGTTGCATAAAATCTTGCGGTTGATCCTGTGGCGTCTTGGCAAAGGTAAACCGCCACCGACCATTTAATGATTGGTAAAAACTACTTTTTTGATTGGCTAATTGTCGATAATTTTGATACCAATCGTGGTCGCTGTGGGCCGCAATTTGGTTGACCCGAAAAACCCGGGGATCGTCTAACCATTCTAATTGTGCATGCATGTAAATCCCTCCTTGTAATGTTATCGCTTACATTGGCTTGTTAAATAAAGGGCTGAGCCAATCCTCAGCCTATTTTTTTGTTGATGCCCGTTTGACTAACTTTGTACCAACCACAACTCTCATGGGGGTAAAATCTTCACTCCCCCGTCGCATTTTAACTTGTTGAACAGCCATCTCCGCCATTTCATCAATCGAAACTCGAATGGCTGTCAATGGTGGATACGTATAGTGGGTTAATGTTGTGTCGCCAAAACTCATTACCGCTAATTCTTCTGGCACTGCCACTTTAACTTCATGCAGGTACCGCAATGCTCCGACCGCCATTGCATCATTCGCCACAAAAACCGCATCTGGGCGTGGCGAACCCGCTAATAGTTGTTTCATCAAAGCATAGCCGCTTTGTTCAGAATAATCGCCCGTTACAAACAACTTATTATTGTATTGATCATGCTCGCGTAACACACTTTCAAATACTTGCTGGCGGTCATCAAAAACAATTTCACCGTCCCGGGTCTTTTCCTGACCGGCAATCATTGCGATATTAGTATACCGTGCGGCTAGAAATTCAGCAGCCTGGCGTACTCCGCCATGAAAGTCGGGAATCACCGAATCATAACCATGGGCTAGTTCATCATGGTCGAGAACAACCACATTATGCGTAATGGTCCTTAGTTGCTGAAGCTGCCGTTGACTAAACTTACCAATGGCAATAATCCCGGCCAAAGATGTGGGAATTTGGTCCAAGTGGTCTGCAAAAACGGTCACGGTTTTGAGCCCCGCTTCCTGAGCAGCTCGTTCTACATTAATCCGGGTACTAAGGTAATATAAGTCCCGTAATTCTGTTTCCTGTGGGTACCACTCAACAATGCCCACTTCAGTCGACTGTTGGTTAGCGGGTTGGTGATGCTTTTTAGTATACGAAAGCTTTTCCGCAATCGTTAAAATCTTGCGCCGGGTGGTTTCACTTACTGACAATTTGGGATCGTGGTTAAGAACTCGTGAAACTGTCGCTAAAGAAACTCCCGCTTGATCTGCAATGTCCTTTAATGTTACTGCCACAAAAAGCCTCCTGATCCGTTATAGTTGATCAATAAATCGTTGCCATCCTGCGTTGCCCGCGTCATCATTTTTAAATACTCCGGCATCCGCTAGCACGTCAGAAAATACTTGAGCCACTTCTTCCTGAAGCACCTCATCCACATTGGCAGCGGTAATCTCCCGTCGTGCCTGAACAGCTTTCGCCCATGGCAGGTGACTATCAGCAATTTGATTATCCTGACCAAGCCAGAATTTTTTGACTTCTGCTAATTCATCCTTCAACCGGGATGGTAAAATGGCCCGTCCCATTACTTCGATCAGGCCAATATTTTCTTTCTTAATGTGCCATAACTCTTCATGTGGATGGAAAATTCCGAGTGGGTATTGATCACTAGTGTTATTATCCCGTAAAACCAAATCTAACACAAACTGGTCACCATTACGGTGCATAATTGGGGTCACGGTATGGTGTCGGGTAGCGCCATCATCCGCCTTAATCTGCA
This sequence comes from Limosilactobacillus coleohominis 101-4-CHN, assembly GCF_000161935.1. Classification (GTDB taxonomy): domain Bacteria; phylum Bacillota; class Bacilli; order Lactobacillales; family Lactobacillaceae; genus Limosilactobacillus; species Limosilactobacillus coleohominis_A. The sequence goes on from NZ_GG698806.1 coordinate 40,642, forward strand.
ACTGATCATCACTATAATGGTCCCAACTATTAATGATGTGGGTCCCTAAATTAATTAACGCTAATTCATTGTTACTGATTAAGCGTAAATCACTCATCGGCCAGTCCACAATCCCCGCCGTTACGTCTGGATAGTCGGTAAAAGAAATTGATTGCCGGAGTTTAGCCTTCATCATTGGAAAGACGTGCTTACCACCTTGATAATGTTCGTGTGCTAGCATCGAGCCACCAACGATTGGCAAATCTGCGTTGCTACCAACGAAATAATGGGGTAGCTGCTTTTCAATTTCCACTAAATTAATCAGCGTTTGCTGGTTAATCTTCATCGGTTCGTGCTTGGCATCTAAAAAGATGCAGTGCTCATTAAAGTATGCATATGGTGAATATTGGAAACCCCACTGTTTGCCGCCAATCATCATCCGGATAATCCGGTGATTACTCCGGGCAGCATGATCAAGGCGGCCCAAGTAGCCTTCATTTTCCATACACAATGCACATTGCGGATACTTTTTCCCCTTAGCATGGGCAGCCGCCGCAATTGCCTTCGGATCTTTTTCCGGTTTAGATAAATTGATGGTGATCTCTAGTTGATTACCATCTTGGACCCGCTTGGTAAATTCAATATTGCGCTTAATTGCGGATGCTTTAACGTAATTATTGGTGGTGCACAGTTGATAAAACCAATTCGTCGCGGTCTGTGGCGACTCCACGTACTTGTTCCAAAACATTGCGTTCACTGCTGCTGGCGTTGGCGTCAGCAGGTCATATAACTGATCACTTAAGATCTCGCGTGCGGTTGGTCCATCATCAATCTTCTTACGTTGAACAGCTAGATCAACTAATTGATCGACAACCGGACGTTGATCATCATCCACGTCCGCGTCACCAACTAATGCTCGCACCTTATTCATTACATAGGTCTGGTCCAACGGTGCAAACCGGCCACTGGCAATGGCTTGTTTAGCAAACTTTTCAAATAACATTCTGATTCGCGCTCCTTAGTTTAATTGTCGCGGTCCATCAACAATTTCAACATCAAAGAAACTAGCATCATAGCCAACTTTATTACGGTATTCTTCGCCAACCTGCTGTTTCAAGTTTTCAACTTGGTCCTTCTTGACTAGCGCAATGGCACTTCCTGCAAAACCGCCACCAATCATTCGAGCTCCAGCTACTCCCGGAAGCTGCCAAGCTGTGTTTACTAGTGTATCCAGTTCACAACTGGAAACTTCATAGTCGTATGCTAATGAAACGTGAGAAGCATTAATCAGCCGCCCGAGACGTTCCATATCATTCACCTGCATTGCCTTTGTAGCTTCACGTGTCCGTTCATTTTCCGTGACAACATGCCGTACCCGCCGGATCAACACTGCATCATTAATTAAATAGTCATACGCTTCAAAGGTCTTAAAATCGAGATCACTAAGTGACGTAATGCCTAGCTTCTGTTGTAAAAGATGCAGTGCTTCCTGACTTTGCTTAACTCGTTCATTGTAGGCGGAATTAGCTAATGAATGTTTTTTATTAGTGCTCATAATTACCAAGGTATAGTTCGGATCATCCATTGACTTATACTGATAACTCAATGTTGCGCTGTTTAGTAAAACGGCCTGATCCTTCTTGCCCATCCGGACAGCAAACTGATCCATGATTCCGGAACGCAGCCCTAAAAAGTCATTTTCTGTCCGCTGACCTAGCTTAGCCAGTTCAATATTGCTGACAGGTAAATTAAATTCATCCTTTAAGACTTCCCCCATCAGCATTTCGATGGACGCCGATGATGATAGTCCCGAACCATACGGTAGATTACCATAGATATAAAGACTAAATCCCTTATCAATGAGGTAGCCTTCATGTCGTAAATAAGCGAGCATCCCCTTCGGATAATTAGCCCACTGTTCCGAATCCTTCACAATTGGATAACGGTCCGTCACGGGGAATGAAACAATTTCACCCTTAATATTTTCAGAGTATAGCTCCACTTTATCGTCATCGCGTGGCGCAAAGACCCCGTAAGTTCCTAAGCTAATCGCACACGGCATTGATAAACCATCATTATAATCAGTGTGTTCACCAATCAGGTTAATTCGTCCCGGTGAGAAGAAAATATCCTTTCCGGGGCGGTGAAATACTTTTTGGAATCCATCCAGTAACGCTTGCTTTTCCATGAGCAGCCTCCGTTTTCAGTTTAGTAAAGTTCATTAGTAAAATTTTACTAAACTCATGGTAAACCTTTTTGTAAAATTGGTCAACGTCCTTTATTGTTTCACGTGAAACACGATTCATTAATGCGCTACAATAGGTTTAAAAAGTAAGGAGTTCAAACAATGAAGTTTTCTGCAAACGCAATCGTGGAACAAACCCACCTCACCGGTCGGTGGTTTATCCATGATCATTTTTTAATGTCACCACTATTAGGTGCTTCATTAAATTTCACAATTCGTAATAGTGCTTCTTTGTCCATCCAAACGGTAATTAATGCTAACCCCCTTTCTCCTAGCCAGTTCTTTACCTGCCGGATTGATAACGGTCCTTGGCACCGCTGGCCTGCTTCAGATAAAAGTATGACGTTATCATTTTCGCCAGTCTGCCACCAAATCTGTATTATGACTGGTGGAAACTGTGATCTTGATGATGTTTGGAATAAAAATGAAGTGTTCACGATTGCCGGGATGACGGTCGATGATTCGGCTACCATTCAGCCACTTGCTAAATCCACCCGCGTTCTTGTCCTTGGTGATTCCATTACGGCGGGGTGTTGGGTTGATGGTAAACATGCTAGCGTCGACTACCGTCCGGAAAGTAACTACTTGGCAGTTGCACAAGACCTCCTTCCCCAAATTGAAATTCACCGGGTGGCTTATTCGGCGGCTGGAGTACTACGACCAGGAACCGGAAACGTTCCACCAGCTCAGACTTGGCTCACTCAGTTGAATGCTCAACTCGCGGCACCAACGAAGCCATTTAATTTAGTAATCATTGCTTTAGGGGTTAACGACCGGCGCTTCTCCACCAGCGAATTTCGTCAGGCATATACTAAATACGTCAAAACAGTTCAACAACGTTATCATTGTCCAGTCGCATTAATGGTGCCCTTCTTACAAAGCTTTGCTCAGGAAATCAAAACGATTGGTCAGGAAATAAAGATTCCGGTAATACCAACTGTCGACTGGTGTTCAGAAACAGTTGATGGACTGCACCCTAGCCGCCGTGGTTCGTTGACGGCTGGGCAACATTTTGCACAGGCCCTTTTGCAACTGGTACAATAAGGGAAACAGAAAGGAAGTGATCAATTGGCCCACGAACGAATTATCCCATTATTAAACACCCATAATTTTCGGGATCTCGGTGGTTACCCGACCGTTAATGGTCAAACCGTCAAATGGGGAAAGATTTTTCGCTCTGATAAACTTAGTCAACTTTCCGACCAAGATCAACAGCAGCTCACTACGCTAGTAATTCAAACAGACATTGACCTGCGCTCCAAAGAAGAAATTACTGCTGCTCCAGATCAGCTTCCTGACCACATTGAATACTTATCGAACCCAATTTTCCAACGAGATGTGACCGATTCATCAAAGAGCGTCGACGGACTCAGCAATGAGTTACGGAGCAACCCGCTCGCTGGCCGTCAGCACATGCAAGCGGTCTACCATGATATGATGACCAGTCAGCACGCTGCCAATGCCTTTCATGCTATCTTTGCGCAACTGTTAACCGTCAACGAAGACCGGAGCATTCTTTTTCATTGCACCGCTGGTAAAGATCGAACGGGAATGAGCGCCTACCTAATTCTTCGGGCGCTGGGGGTCAGTGCAGAAATTGCTAAAAAGGATTACTTGCTAACTAATACAGCCCTGAAGAATTTTCTAAACGGTCGCCAGGCAATGTTACGCGCGGCACAACGCCCAATGACACTCATTGATAACTACACCGCGTTATGGACCGCTGATCCGAGCTACCTTGAAGCGGCTCGTCAGGTGATTAAAGAACAGTATGGTAATATCAACAACTATCTCAGTTCCGCGGTTGGTCTCACTAAAAATGACCGCGCAGATTTACAAAAACTGTATCTAAATTAATTAAGGAGGTTGGAAAAATGAAAATTAATGTACCACTTGAAAATGGTCTCCTACCCGACCGATACGGGAAGTTTGCTCCAGCGGGCAATAAGTCAGCAGGGCAACCGGTAACGTCATTTCCGATTAAAATCAGTGACGCACCTGCTACAACCAAAGCATATGCAATCGTAATGGTCGATTATGATTCCATTCCAGTTTGCGGATTTACCTGGATCCACTGGATCGCAACCAATATTCCCGGTGATTGGCAAGAAATTCCAGAAAATGCTAGTTTGGAACTCAAAGACCGGTTCATTCAAGGAAAAAATAGTAATGCCAGTCGGTTCGTGAATGGGCAACCGCAAACCGGATATACTGGTCCGACACCACCAGACCAGACACATAATTACCAATTAACCGTTTATGCCCTTGATCAAATTTTGCCGTTAAAAAACGGTTATTGGTTGAATGAATTTCTTCAGGATGCTGAAGGTCACATTGTTGATGAAGCCACCATCCAGCTACCATCACGTGCAAATTAATAAAGGAAGTGAGATTATGGAAACTAGAATTTTCTTTAACCCGGGTGATTCAATTGCCAACATTCACGATTACAACGAAGCCGTCCGGAAAGGACAAATTTTTAAAAAAGAACGTAAAGTCGACGACCTGGTAATTGCTAAGGATAAGGACAATGAAGAATACGCCATCTTTTACGCCCGTGACGCGAAGCAAGAACCGCATAATTCTACTAAGGCATACGAAATCAAAAAACACGTTTAGTTAGCCTACGCACAAAAATGCCGCCCAGTTCGTGGAATCCGGACTGAGCGGCATTTTCTGTTCACAGAGAAGCAATATAATCTCTAAAATTTCATAGCGGCTAAAAATTCTTGAATGCGTTTCGTTGGTTGATTAAAGAACTGTTCACTAGCACCCGCAAATTCAATCTGACCGTCTTCAACAAAGACAATCTGGTCAGCAACCTTGCGTGCGAAGTCCATATTGTGGGTCACCACAATCATTGAATGACCCTGCTTAGCTAAATCTTGCAGCACCCGTAAAATCTGGGCCTCTAGTTCAGGATCAAGGGCACTTGTTGGCTCATCAAATAAAATAAATGAGGTATCGAGAGCTAATGCCCGACAAATGGAAACCCGCTGTTGCTGGCCACCGGAAAGTTGGTTTGGATAACGGTTAGCAACGTCATCTAAGCCGACCTGTTGGAGCAGTTGGTGTGCCTTTTTCTCAGCAGTCGCGCGACTAACCCCCTTCACGTAGATCGGACCTTCCGTAATATTCTCCAGAATCGTCAGATTTGGAAATAAGTTCCAACTCTGGAAAACCATGGCTGTTTGGCGACGCATTTGTAAAATTTCTTTATTGGATAAATCTTGTGCATAATCCAGTTTTGAATCGCCAATTTCTAACGTTCCAGACTGTGGTCGTTCAAGCAGGTTAATTGCCCGGAGTAACGTTGATTTCCCCGCGCCAGATGGCCCGAGAATAACTGTTGTTTGATGATCAGGGAATTCAACGCTGACGTCATTCAAGGCGTGATGATTTTGATATTGTTTATCAACATGACTTAGTTTAATCATTGACTATTCCCCTTCCGCGGTAATGTAGCGTGATAGCCGTTTTTCCATGTAATATTGCAAAATTGTCAGTAATGAGCAGAAAATAGCATAAACTGCTGCGACAATTGAGTACATCAATAACGGTTGATAGTTATGCGAAGCAATTTGCTGACTCACTAAAAACATGTCCGCAATCGTAATCGTACTTGCTAACGACGTATCCTTAACTAGGCCAATAAAAGAATTCGACAGCGGTGGAATTGCGATCCGGAAAGCTTGGGGAAAGATAATCTTGAATAACACCTGCTGATAGGTCATACCGATAGAATATGCTGCCTCCCACTGACTTCGGGGAATAGAACTAATGGCCGCCCGAATCGTTTCTGAGGCGTACGCCCCGGTATTAAGGGAGAAAGTGCAAATACCAGCCGTCCACGCATTTAATTGCAGGCCAACGTTGGGGAGACCGTAGAAAACAATAAATAATTGAACAATCAGTGGTGTGGAACGGAAAAGCCATACATAAAACGAGAAAATGGCCTTAAGGAGCTGCCAAAGCCCTTTAACCACTGCATTTCCCCGTGGCTTAGAAGTTTTAATCAGGGCGGTTATCACCGCAATTACCAATCCAATAATGAACGAGATCACCGCAATCGGAATCGTGTATTTAATGCCGGCCCATAAAATTTCCGGCGTTGTTGATTTGATAATATCCCACATTTTAATTTCCCTTTTGTAAAAGGCCAAGCTCGTTATAATTGCGATCTTGGCCTTACTAATTTATTTTTCAGTAATGTTTTCTTGGAAGTATTTATCAGATAACCGCTTCAATGTACCATCCTTGCGGAGTTCATTCAAAGCCTTATCCGTCTTCTTCTTCAAACCTTTATTATTCTTCGCCATCAAAATTCCAATCTTTTGACTTGGAATCTTGCTCGTTGGGACCGTCATTTCCTTTAAGTCATCCGCATTATTCGTCCGTTGATAATAAAGGAATGCTTCTTTCGAGTTCATTGCAGCTTGTACCCGACCCTGCCGAATTAATGACATTGCAGTCGCAAAGTCTGGTGATGAAACATTGTCACCGCCGAACTTCTTAACGTTATCCGCATTAGCAGTCCCGGTTGCAGCAGCAATCTTTTTACCCTTAATATCATTAACATTCTTAATGTCGTTATTATCCTTCTTCATGATTAAGGATGTCTTGGAGTAAATATATGGAGTTGAGAACAAGTATGCCTTCTGACGTTCAGGAGTCATCGCAATGTTGTTGATTGCCATATCAAACTTATGGGAACCAACCCCTGCAATTAACGAATCCCACTTGGTTGGCACAAACTTAACCTTGTAACCCATCTTCTTAGCTAACGCCCGCGCCATATCCACTTCAAATCCCGTTAGCTTACCATTTTCACGGTACGAATATGGTGCATAGGTTCCTTCCAACCCAACTGTTAACGTTCCCTTTTTGACTAATTGGGGACTATTACTTGAAGAAGAGCGGCCACAGGCTGCCAGTGCCACCATTGCAAGTAAACTAGCACCGATCACACTGATTCTTTTGAGCCATTTTTTCATTACCGTATTTCCTCCTTGTCGTCGTGCTTACTTTCAATAAGTAAAAGTTTACAGACTCTGTTGACGATTGTCAACATCATTAATCATCTTTTTAACGGTGACCAACAATTTTTTGCGCTTCATCCGCAAACCGTTCATCGAGTTCATCCGCATTCTGTTCAAAGTCACTAACCCAATTATCGCCAATTGGTTGGACTTTGCCGACCTTCCCCCCCATCACATCAGTTACCTCAAGCGTCCCATCATCCAGCATTTTGACATCATCATAATGGCCTTCCAATGCTTCGTCCAGGTAACCTTGTAAAATATCCCGGACCGCAGTCGTAATGACTTCTTCCTTGGTTAGCTCGTGGCCGCGGACCTTCGCCTGCGCAATCTTCATTGCGACTTCTTCCATGTTTTCTGGTACATCCAAACTCATCTTTGCTCACCTTTCCTAAAATTGAAATCTTAGGTTTATCATATCATAATAGTAATAACAAACGAACGAGGAGAAGTGAACGATGAAAAAAGCAGTATTAATTCCTGCTGACTTTCGTGACGCAGGACGAAAAGTTTTTGAAGATGCCAATATCGAAATGATTGCTGTTAAAAATGTGGATAATGAAGCCTTAATCCAGTATGGTGATCAAGTCCAGGGAGCGGTGGTAATGCTCGATCAAATCAGCAACGACACTTATGCGCAAACACCAAAATTAAAGGTCTTGTCCCGGGTTGGGGTTGGTTACAACAATATTGATCCTGCTGGTGCAGCAGCTAATGGCGTCTGGGTCACGATTACCCCGCACGCCAACTACAATTCAGTTGCAGAAGCCATTTTAGGAGCAATTTTAATGGCTGCGCGCGATACCTACCAACGGCAGCAATTATTGCTCGCCGGAAAATGGGATCAAGGTCACGCCACTGCCGGTCACGATATTAGTGGTCAAACTTTAGGAATCATTGGGTACGGTCGGATTGGTCATGCCTTAGCACAAAAAGCAGCCGCTCTAGGAATGAAAGTCGTGATTAATAACGGTGCCCATCATAAAAAGCTCGAGGTTGGAACTGAAGTGTCATTAGACGAACTCTTAGCGACTGCCGATTACGTTTCATTAAGCGCTCCCGTAACTAAAGAAACAACCGCAATGATGAATAAGCAGGCTTTCAAACAAATGAAGCCGTCGGCAACATTGATTAACTTCGGGCGCGGCCAATTAGTTAATCATGGTGATCTAATTGCTGCATTAAAGAATCACGAGATTCATAGTGCCGTTCTAGATGCTTTCCAGCAAGAACCGCTTCCAGTAGACGATGAACTCACTAAACTGGATAACGTATTTCTGACTCCCCACATCGGTGGTGGTACAATTGATGCGATGGACCGTGGTTGCCATGATGCCGCGAGTGAGGTTGTTCGCGTCCTACAAGGTAAAAAACCACAGTGGCCGGTAAATCAACTATAAGGATCTAGAACGATGACAGAAATCTATTTTCAAAAAATGACCCCTGAGGGCTATCACGAAATTGAGCTGCAGATTGAGGAACTCAAGAAAGAGCGCCCAACTAAGATTGCGCGTCTCAAAGCTGCTCGCGCGCTTGGTGACCTCTCCGAAAACACTGAATATAGCACCGCCAAACGCGATTTACGGCATCTAGAAAGCCGCCTGCGCTACCTAAACAAACAATTAACCTACGCTAAGGTCATCCAGCATCGGGATGGCGGGCCCATTGATTTAGGCAGTACCGTCACCATTGAATTCTTGGATGATCACTCTCAGATCACTTATCAAATTGTCGGAACTCACGAAGCCGACCTTGCCAACCACAAACTGGCATTTGACTCACCACTTGGTCAAGCAATGATGGGCAAAATGGCTAATCTGGTGGTAAATGTGGTGGCCCCAGATTCCACCTATCAAGTCAAAATCATCAATGTGAAATAATTTTTACTGCAGGGCGAACGTGACTTTTGTAAAAAATCGTCACGTTCCTTTTTTATATTTCAAAATTTTCATTGCGCATTACATATCGGTGTGTTAATTTTAAGTCACGAATTATAATTCGAGTCAGTTGCTTATCGTTCGTGTTTAAAAGGAGAATTAATCTTGCATTCATTTAAACGTTACGGAATCGCCATTGCCGGAGTTGTTTTTCACTTAATGATCGGTGGCGTATATGCCTGGAGTGTTTTTACCAAACCAATTGCCCAACAAACTGGTTGGCAAGAAGCGAGCGTTTCCTTTGCTTTTAGTCTCGCTATCTTTTTCTTAGGAATGTCGGCTGCCTTTATGGGACGCCTCGTTGAAAAGTTTGGTCCTGCTACTGTTGGTACCATCTCAAGTATCTTTTATGGTTCGGGAATCGCTCTCACCGGGGTTGCCATCCAGGTCCACCAATTATGGTTGCTTTACTTAGCTTACGGTGTCATTGGTGGCCTCGGCCTTGGTTCTGGTTATGTCACACCAGTTTCCACGATCGTGCGATGGTTTCCTGACAAGCGTGGCTTAGCGACCGGTCTAGCCATCATGGGATTTGGGTTTGCTGCATTATTGACTGGCCCGCTTGCTCTACGCCTGATCATGACGATCGGCCTTGCGAACGCTTTCTACGTTTTAGGGCTGTTCTATTTTGTTGTAATGATTATTACCGCACAATTCATTCGTAAACCTCACCCGCATGAGCTACCTGCAGTAATTGCCAATAATGCTTCTCGGGTAAGTCTTACTAACCAATCTATGACCGCCAATGAGGCCGTCCGTACTCGTTGGTTTGCTTGCCTTTGGTTCATGTTTTTCATCAACATCACAACTGGAATTGGTTTGGTTTCCGCGGCTTCACCAATGGCCCAAAGTATGACTTCCATGACCGCTGCTGCGGCGGCAGTGATGGTCGGTATTATCGGCTTATTCAATGGGTTTGGCCGTCTGGCTTGGGCAACCCTTTCCGATTATATCGGCCGGCCCCTCACGTACAGCCTGATCTTTATTCTGGATATTATTATGTTGGTTATTTTGATTTTCTTTAAACAACCGTTCATCTTCGCTGTTGCTTTATGTTTGCTAATGTCATGCTATGGTGCCGGCTTCTCCGTTATTCCCGCTTACCTTAGTGATGTGTTTAGCACCAAAGAGTTAGGCGCTATTCATGGTTATGTACTCACTGCTTGGGCCGCTGCCGGAATGGTGGGCCCAGTCCTTCTTTCTTGGACTCATCAAATTTTACATAACTACTACGTGACCTTAATTGCATTCATCATCATTGACTTAATCGCCATGATTATTTCCATTCGGATTCAAAAAGGTTTTGTCACTAACCAATCTGTCGAATCTGTACGCTAATTTTTTCTAATTTGAAAGCAGGGTTAAATGTTGTCTTCTGAGACTGCATTTAACCCTGCTTTTGTCATTCACCTGCACCTGCATTTGGCTTCCACATATACCGGTGTAAGATATTCATCATTCCAATTAAAACTAACAACGCCGTTTCTAAGTAGGTAGCAACATCCGTATTATTCGAGATCACCATCCCAATCATAATAATGATTGCCAGTAAGAATGCTGCCTTCCCGATGAAAGAACTTTTCCGGTAACACTTAATTATTCCCTCGCGATGATAACGTTCTTTACTAATTCCTAAAAAGAACGGTTTTACATGTTCACCATACAAAATTGCAACTCCAAAGACGATTGCAAAGAGAATAGTACAAACATCGATTATCGAAGAGGAATCATTAATATAATTAAACATCAAAAAGAAGATCCCATACATTATGAAAAATAATCCCCGAAAGATGCTAAAAGCATTATAAGCTTTGCCTTGCTCTAAGAATTCTTGAAGATCTTGATCTTCTCTAAGCAAGGAATCAATGGAAATTTGATAGAAATCACTAATTCTAACCAGTGTATTTAAGTCTGGATAACTTTTCCCCTGTTCCCAGTTAGAAATCGTTTGGCGGGTCACATATAATTTTTTTGCGACTACGGATTGGGTCAAGCCGCGCTTCTTACGTCGCATTTTGATCTGCGTGCTAAATTTCATTTTGTTTCTCCCTTTGGCTTTTGAAAAAAGTATAACTGAAGAAGCCCTGGGAGGCTAGCAAACTTCTTTTGCATCGTTCGTCTGGTAAAGTTTGCAGATATAAAAAAACATCCAGTAATTAATACTGAATGCAATATATTGAGCTATGGAAATCGGTACTCAACCCGGTCTTGATATGCCTGAAAAGTCTTCGCATCAAAACAAACCATCGTTACTTCCCGGACATTTCGCGCTTCAAGCATAAACTTTTCAATTGTCTGAACCGCGATCGCAGCTGCTTGTTCCAGCGGATAAGCATACACCCCAGTACTAATCGAAGGAAAGGCCACCGTCTGGCAGCCGTACCGATCAGCCAGTTGCAAACTGTTATGATACGAATTAGCGAGAAGCTGTGGTTCTCCAGAATGGCCACCTCGCCAAATCGGCCCGGGCGTATGAATAATATATCTAGCAGGTAAATTAAAACCCCTGGTAATCCGAGCCTCACCTGTCGGACACCCATGAAATTTCTCGCAAGCGGTATACAAAGCGGGACCTGCTGCTCGGTGAATTGCACCGTCAACACCGCCGCCACCCATTAGCGTTGTATTAGCAGCATTCACAATCGCATCACATTGAAACTTCGTAATGTCTCCTTGAATAACTTTTAATTGTTCCATGTAGCTCATCCTCATCAGTGACTAACCTATTATTTCCTGGGAAATAATTTACCAAATATTAACCCGTTCTTCTGCTGGTTTCCACATTGGGTCATCTTCATGAATATCAAAGACTTTGAAGAATTCATCTTGATTTTGCGCTTGAACATTGGCCCGTAACTTGTTTGGCGCGTGCACATCAATTGATAATAGTAATTGCATATACTGCGTAGTGGCCTTCATCCGCCAAATCCGTGCCCAGTTAATAAAGAATTCTTGCCCTGAATAATCTGTTTCTTCTTGGGCGGCAGCGAGTGCACAACTTAATCCACCACCATCCGCGATGTTTTCGGAAACCGTTAATTTACCATTCACCTTTTGACCGGCAAACGGTAAACCATTAAATTCATTAATCATCTTCTGCGCCAGCTTTTGAAAGTGTTCCGTGTCTTCCGTGGTCCACCAATTATTGAGATTCCCATATTCATCAAAAAGGGCCCCATTATTATCAAAAGCATGGGAAATTTCATGAGCAATTACCGCACCGATCCCACCATAATTTTCACTACTGGTCTGCTTTAGGCTATAGAACGGTGCTTGCAGAATTGCCGCTGGAAATACAATAATATTTTTAAATGGATGGTAGTAAGCATTCACGGTTGCGGCACTCATTTCCCACCGGAGTCGATCTACCGGTTGGTTCCACCGACTGAAGAGTTCCCGGTTGGCAACTACCCCTAATTGAGTCACATTCTCAAGAAGGCTTTCGTGTGGATCAACCGTCAAATGATTGTATAAGTCCGGAATTTGGTCTGGATAGCCTACCTGAATTCCTAAATGATTTAATTTGGTAATGGCTTTTTGCTTAGTCGTTTCACCAAGCCATTCATTATGCGCTAGACGATGCTTATAAACGTCCACCATTTGCTTAACCATGTGGGCAACATCTGCTTTAGCGGTCTCGCCAAAGTATTTACGACCATAGTAATCGCCAACTACTTGGCTAAAGATTCCCCGAGTCAGATAAAAAGCAAATTTTCGGTGATTAACTGGTTTTTTACTACCGGATAGCGCCCGACTATATTCACCACTAATGGTACGCAACTCATCCGTGAGCAGGCCTGCTTGTCCCAGAACTTCGTTAACAATTAACCAGCTCTTAAAAATTGCAAAGTGATCTTTTAAAATTTGATCTAACGCCGCCATATACTTTGGCTCAGTCACAATCACCTTCTCTGGTTGTGTACCGATTAACTCACTAATGACTTTTGCCAAATCAAGTTGATTAGTGTGCGCCGCAAATTCTGCCAAGCTCTGCGGATTATACATTTTACTATAATCGGCACTCTCTTCTGCAATTTTAACATTCGGAACCAGTAATGAATCAAATTGAATTGTTTCATCAATCAAATTATCTGCTTGTTCCTCATCATAACCTACTTTTTGCAGAAGCTTCTTCGTCATAATCGACCATTGTTTCAATAAAGCCGGCCCCTGTGGGTTATCCTTATCATAATAATTCTTTTCTGGAAGAATTAAACCTGGCGCAGCTGCGAACAGTGCATAGACCGTTGCGTTTTTCATATCCGCATCAATGTCAAAGGAGACTGGCGATGCGGAACCTTCTAAAATAAATTGCGCCCAATGTTTTTGGTAATCCGTATAACTAGAAAGCTTAGTAAACTGTTCTAGTCGTTTCTGGAGTGGCGTCATCCCTTCCTGATCACGCCGCGCAAAATCCTTGGCCAGCTGATACAGTTTCACCGCTTCTTGCAATCGACTATCCTGAGGTGCCGTTTGCGTAAATTGATCAAAATCATCCATCAATTGCCGATCAATAGCGTCAACCAAATCATTAAATCCCCCCGTAGCTGGTTTATCTTCAGGGATCTTAGCGGTTTTTAACCATTCACCATTCACCGCCTCATACAAATCATTTTTGATTTCTGTCTGATTAATTGCATCCATTGTCTTCGCTCCTTTGACTTTCTTCATTCAATTATACCGAATCATCCCTCAAATGGTCGTAGCAATTCCCGTTTAGCAGCCGCCGCAAACCAACGATCATGCATGCCAACTAGTTGGCTAACTGCTTGGTAATTGTCTAACTTAATGCGACCTTGAATAAGATCGCTTTGTTGAAGCGCTCGTGCCATCTGAACCACCGATGTAGTGACCGGATTTTGATATAACTGGTTCGGTTCTTCATCCCAATCTAACCATAATAATTTTTTAGCCTGTTGATACTCAATATCATTTTCCATTACCATTTGCAGATAACGTGGTGCCAATAATGTCATTTATTGTTCCTCCAATCGACTTACCAACGTTGGAATATTTGTTACCGACAGTGACGTGGTACTCGTCAATAACCACAGAACCCTTTGATAACCATGATTATTAATGGTCGATTCACCCCAGCCATCAGTAATTATAATAATGGGGGTTTGTCTATTAACCCGTTGTTGATCTAAATAGTCGAAGACTGCCTGATAGCTGGTTCCGCCACCACCATAACGAAGCGGCTCCATGGGGTGACTTTGACTAACTAATTCTGGTTTTAGTTGCACTTTTGCATCAAACACGCCAACCATTAATTCTAAACCAGCACGCTTGGCCAACCGGTTTACCAGTTCAATGCTGCGACTCACTGTTTCGTTACTCATTGAACCAGATTGATCAATAAAAACCATTAATCTGGTTACTAACCGGGTGATGTGTCCCGTTAATTCTAAGCGTTGTGGTTGTCGCCGATTAAAACGGGCCCTTGTCACCTGGTTACCATGCGGAATTTGTTCAATCAAACGCCAAAATGCTTTTATAACGGGTAACTCGTACCTCTTACTGATATCCGTCAAATTAGCCCTTAAGGACTGCGGTAATAATCCCCGTTGTTGGGTCGTTAAGCGCGCTTGACTTTGTTGAACTAAGCGTTGTATTCTCCCTGCACGAATTAATTGGTTACCAGGTTGAAACCATCCCAGATGCATACCACGTGAATTTTTAACACGACCATGCTTGATTGCATCCCGCAAACGTCGTTGTTGATTAGGGTTTAAGTGCCGCAGGATTTGTAAATAATAGCTCGAATCTTGGTGTGACTTTAAGGGAAGGTGTAGGATCTGGCTCATTTTCTCTAAGGTCGCAGTGCCCATTGGTGCATTGGCAAGATATTGGTTAACGGCAATATCACATGCCAAACTAACTCGCTCCTGGTCATCACTCGCTGCGTAGCGTACTGGATGTTGCCAAGCAATATGAAGCGCTTGGTGTTTCAGCAGCTGGATTAGCTCATCCATCCTCAAACGTTTAATTTGCGCTACTGCTCCCTGTAAAATAAGGCGATCATGATGCCAAACTAATGAGATTGCATGATCACCATCCTCAATCATTTCCCGGGAAATATTTATCAAGATTTCTCCCATTAACGGGTCCTGATGGAGTAATTCAATCATCGCTTGCGAAAGCCGCTGGTTTACATCCATCTGTTTCATCCTACTTCACCGCGATTTTTTGCAACAATTGATAAAAATCTTTAAATTCACTCTGACCAGCTACCGCTTGTTGATAGATTTGCGTCAAGAGTTCTGGATTATTGTGCGTTATTTGGGCAAATTGTTGGACAATGACATATTGGCCATCCGCACTGACCAATGCTAAGTATTGAGTCAGTCTTTTTAAATATTGGCTATCCAGCAACTGATCGTGATCCTTTTTAATCATTTTAATCAACAGCTGCACCTTATCGGCATCACTAATTTTTTTGAATGCTTCAGTTTTATCTGTAGAAGCTAGGCTTTCAACCGTCAGCCGACTCCCTTGGTGCAAAACATAATCAGCAAACGCTGTTCCAACTTCAATTCCAAGATCGCCGCTGAACACATCAGCCATCAATGTGGCACGGTTCTGCTGATCTAATTTTAATAATTGAGTAAGGTTCCTAGATACTCGTTCCCATGAACGCGGGGTGGGGTAAAGATCTCCATTTTGTGGACCATTAAAATACGTGGGATGGTCTTGCAAATACCGTTGAACAATCGGCTGGATCCGCGGCTCTCCATGTTGATTCAGCCCGTTAGCCCACTGCTGCCAATCAATCAATGAAGCCGCCATTTCTAGCCGGACTGTTCGGTCCTTGATCGCATCATCCGCAGGTGTAACTGCATAATCATCATGGGAAAAATTAGTCATCGTGGCATCTGGATTTTCCGCAATCACAATTCGTACTTGCTGGGGTAACTTAAGACTATTAATCTGTCGTTGCAAAACCAAGTTCATTAGTTCAGCTTGCACCGCTGCAGTTCCGCGGTTAAATTCATCCAAGAACCAAATAATGGGCTGATCTGGATTTTGTTCAGCCTGTTGAATAATTTGAATAAGTGTTTCTGAATAACCATACTGAACGTTAGCAAGCGTCCCATAATTAGTGGTTTGGATGAATGCTTCGTCACGCAGTGGTGGCACCGGAATGGCTAAATCACCTTTTTCACTCAAGCTAACCACCGTCGTGAATAACTTGGCATTTAATTCTGTTGCAACTTCATTGACGAGAGCTGACTTACCAATTCCCGCTTCCCCAACGATATTGGGAACGTTATCCGCCGCTAAAACTACCTTGACTGCTTCTTTCATTGCCTGATAACTTAATGCCACGAATCATTTCCTCCAACCATGATTTTTCATATCTGAATCTCGTTTCCGCATTTTAGAAACATATGGATTGTGTGCTACATAAAAACGTAAATCTTCCTGGGCATTCGCGCCTTGAGGATTAATTCCCACCCGCGGACTACTCATAATTGCTAAGGGTTCACGTTTGTTAGCAATCCGAATTGTTAATGATGCATTTGCCATTGATTGACCATCTAATTTACGATCGTGAATTCCCAGAGCTTGAACTAATTTACCCGGGCCATTAGTGACATTTGTCCCTCCCATTCCACGATTTCGATTCATTTGTTCAACATTGATCGTTGGCTCCAACGCTCGAATCAGGATTCCTTGCGGTTCTTCAGCACCTTGAACTACCACATCAAAACAATAATGGGAACGGATTTGATAAATATAGATATCACCCGGATTACCATAAAGCGACTCAGTGTAGTCAGTTCGGCGGCCACCATATGCATGAGAAGCTGAGTCACTTTCGCCTAAGTAAGCCTCCGTTTCGACAATCAGACCGCCTAATTGCCCTTGAGGACCATTATAAATTACTTCACGTCCCAATAAATCTTGCGCAATCACAGTTGTTGGCCGGCCAGTAAAAAATCGTTGATAGTCATTCATAGCTCTTTACTCCTTCTTGTATGTATCCTATCATTGATCCCGAGGTGATTAAACATGGAAATTAAAATCGAACGGATTTATACCAAGCCAGTTGACTTAGCCGGTTACCGAATTTTGGTTGATCGTCTATGGCCACGAGGAATTTCTAAAGTAAACGCTCACCTTGATGAATGGATTAAAGAAGTTGGCCCAAGTACCGACCTACGGAAATGGTTTAATCATGACGTTACAAAGTTTGCTGAATTCAAAACCCGCTATTTAGCTGAATTAAAGGATAATCCAGCGTATAATCAATTGCTGGTGACCGTTCGTAAACAACTCAAAGGGCAGAACGTAATTCTCCTCTTTGGTGCTAAAGATACGGAACATAATCAGGCAATTATTCTCCAAGAAAAATTGGAACAAGATTTATAAGAATGCAAATAGGACTCCTCCTCGGCCAAACCGATGAAGAGTCCTATTTTGATATTCAACTTAGTTACCTAACTAGTAACTTGTTGTTTAAAAATCTGTTGTCCCGTTGTCAACAAATCTGCTGATGCCTCGACAGATAAAAACCGTTGGCAGGGAACTTCACTATGACGATCTTTAAACTCCATTGGCTCAGCAGCCACAATCATTACCATTAGATTATTTTCCGTCAGCAATAATTGTCCCGGGTGATGATACTTGCCCTTGGTATGTTTACCAGTCCGCCACGTATGGATTTTAGCCTGTCCGTCAGCACCAGTCTTTAACTGGTAACCTCCAGACCCGTCATTTTCTACTGGTAAACCATAAAATTTCTGCACTGTGTATTGATTTTTCTTACTCATTCTGTAATTACCGTTGCTGGGCAGAGTGCACTCACTAATTGGAAGAAATACCCTTCCGTTAAGGCCTGCGCCCATGTTCCTTTATGTTGATTTTCACCATCAATAATCATCGACAACATGGCCTTGACTAACTTGTCCTGATTAGTCATCATCACGTCGCCAACCGTTTCATGGTTAATTTGTGGAGCAATCTCAGCTGCCCATAACGTTTGACGATATTGTGCATCGTAATCCAAAGATCGCCGAAATCCATCCGCAAATGACCGCATTGTCTGATCATAAATTGGTTGATGCACTTGATCAACATCTTGCCATCTAATATGTCCATCAATCATTTGGCGAAAATAGGTTAGATATTCTGCATAATTCATCCTTATCACCTTCTCCTCTATTATAGCTGGTCTAGATCAATTTGCATAAATAATCTCGATTATTGGAAGATCGTGTTATGATCAACTTAGTATTGATATAAAGAAGGTTAATCGAATGGAAAAATTAGTTACTGCAAGTCAAATGAAACAATTAGATGCCCATACTATTAACGAAATTGGTATTCCTTCCTTAGTGTTGATGGAACGAGCGGCATTGGCAGTGCGGGATGAAATTCTAACCGCATTTCCACTAAACCAAGCGAACGTGGTAGTGGTTGCTGGCAGTGGTAATAATGGCGGTGACGGTCTCGCAGTCGCCCGCCTATTAACCATCGCCGGAAGTCATGTCACCATTCTCAATGCTGGTAATCCCCACCATGCATCTGAAGAACACCAAACCCAAGAAAAGATCTGTCAATACTATCAAATCGCTGAAACAACTGATTTAAGTGTCTTGAAAGATGCTACCCTAATCGTTGATGCCATTTTTGGCATCGGAATTGACCGGGACGTGAAGGGGCATTACGTTGAGATTATTAAAGCCATTAATGATTCTAAAGCACCCGTCGTCGCCGTCGATATGCCATCAGGAATTAATACTGATACTGGCGATGTGATGGGAAGTGCCGTTCGAGCCACCACGACCGTAACCTTTGCTTATAATAAAGTAGGCCTTACAAAAGGCGCTGGTGAGCAGTATGCCGGACGCTTAGTGATAGCTAATGATATGGGAACTTACTAAATAATAAAAAAGGGTTGGTCAAAAACCAACCCTTTTTTATTATTTAGTATTAAGCACGTGACTTGTAAGCACCATCAGCGGTGTTAACGATAATCTTGTCACCGTTCTTAATGAATGCAGGAACTGTGACAACTAAACCGGTATTCAGCGTAGCAGGCTTACCACCACCGTCGATGGTTGCCCCCTTAATTTCTGGTTGGGTGTCCGTAACTTCCAGCGTAACCGTGGCTGGTAATTCAACCCCAACGATTTCACCATTAACGAAGTCCATTTGTACTTCCATATTTTCTTGTAAGTACTTCTTTTCTTCAGTAATGTTGGAGTTTGGAACTTCATATTGTTCATAGTTTTCCAAATCCATGAATACGGAATTGTCGCCTTCTTCGTAAAGGTATTGTGTATTCCGCTTATCAACATTAACTTGTTCAACCTTTTCAGAAGGACGCATCGTGGTGTGCACGATTGATCCAGAACGAACATCCTGAATGTCCATCTGCATTAAAGTATTACCCTTACCTGGTTTGTGGTGGTTAATAGTTAAGACCCGCAGTAACTTATCGCCACGCTTGAAAACCATTCCCTTTTTCAAATCAATTGTTTGAATCATTATAAGTGCTCCTTCACTACGAAATTTCTGTAACCAGCTCACTGATTACAGCATACAAAGTTATTATACCATAGTTTAATGACAGTTTTTAAGTACCCGCTTGCTAACCTACTTTTGATAAATCAAATTTGAAGCTGGAACACGAATTAACGTATATTGTTCGGCGACATGGCCGGCACGGCATCCTAAACCATTTAGTAAATTATTTCGGTACCGAATGGTCATCACCGCTGCAAACGCATGGTTTGTCCGCGCATCTTTCTTCGCCAACTTCTTGCGGTTCCATGGATAAGCTGCTGCTTCAGTACTCAAGTAGTGATCACTATCTGCAATGGAACCATAACGTGAGTTCGTCAGGTTTTTACTGCCCGTTGTCCAATAGGTATAAGAAACCACTGGATGTTTACCACCTTGACTCCGGTTAGCCTTGACATAGTAATAATCATCCTTCACTTGTCCCAATTGCAATGTTTGGTACTTCGTGCTTGTCACTACCTCTTGCGCATCATGATAGTTGACTGGCCGAAAGAATGACAGGTAACTCATTCCCCATAGCCAAGCAACGGCAATTACCAGTAACACCACGTACCGGATAACTAAATTCCCGGTATAGCGTTGACCAGTCTTTGCAATTAACATTAATTGATGTACCCGAATATAGTGGATTACGTAACATAGGAACACTACCGCGCCGATCCACAGTAGCCACCCCAACCAATTCCAAGTCATTGATTCTCTCCATTCCTTGCTTTATCTACTAAGCAATGATGTTTTGTATAGCATTAATTGTACCACAACCGATTTCTTCTTCGCCTTTTTTCACAATAACGGGTATAATGGTAATATTAATGCACCACGCCGTGTGAGATTAAGGAGGATTAACCAATAATGGATGAAGGAAACAACCTTTCAATGGACATTATTAATTACGAAAAAGATCATGATTTAACTGATAATGAAATGGCCTTTGGTAGCCAACTTTCAGTTGAACGGGTTCATGACATTAAATCCCAAGCTAGCGATGCAACTCCTGAAGAGGAAGGACTGTTACGTCGCTTCATGGATTCACACCAATAAAAGTATAAAAATAGCGGGAAATCAAATGATTTCCCGCCTTTTTATTACGCTGGTTCATGAAAGCTAACCGGTAATTGTTGAGGGTCAACTTCTACTTGGGGGTCTTTAATCTTTTTCATTAGTGTATCAATTAATTCATCCGCAATTTGTTCTGTTGGCTGCACAACCGTCGGTAACGATGGCTCAATTTTCCGAATCATCTTCGAACCATCATAGCCCGTGACAATAAAGTCATCATTAATTTTCTTGCCTGCCTGAATAGCAACATTACGAATCTCAAGTGCTTGCAGATCATTTGTAGCGATGACTCCATCATATTTCCCGGGAAATGTCTCAGCGAAGTTAGTCCGTTTTAAATCCAACGGTGTGTA
The DNA here is from genome assembly GCF_000161935.1 of Limosilactobacillus coleohominis 101-4-CHN. GTDB lineage: Bacteria > Bacillota > Bacilli > Lactobacillales > Lactobacillaceae > Limosilactobacillus > Limosilactobacillus coleohominis_A. Next base: position 61,787 of record NZ_GG698806.1, read on the forward strand.
ATTAGCGTGATGCTTCGTCAAATAATCGACCGTGCCTTGAACCCGATTTAGCGTTGGTGAAACTGAGGTGTCTTCATCAATCATCACGGCAATGCGCTTGGCCCCATGTTCAATTAAATACTGCGCCGATAATTCACCACCATGATAATTATCACAAGCAACAATTGGAATATTTCCTGCTAAATAACGATCGAAGGACACGACTGTCGATGTAATTTGCTGGTATTCACGAATGCCTAAGTTATGGGAACTGGAAATAATTCCATCCACTTGGTTAGCCATGAGCATTCCCAAATAGTCATGCTCAATTTGTTCATTCTCCGCTGAAGAAGCGATGATTGTTTTATACCCTAAACCAAACAGTCGATACTCTAAATCATTAATCAATTCTGCAAAGAATGGATTAGTGATATTGGGAAAAATCAGTCCAATAAACTTGGACGGTTTGCCTTGCATTGCTCGCGCCAATGCGTTGGGTTGGTAATTTAGTTCACGCATGGCAGCGTGAACTTTAGCGATAGTTTTTTTGCTTAATGATCCATAGTTGTTAATGACCCGCGAAACAGTCGTTACTGAGACGCCAGCAAGGTCTGCCACATCTTTTAATTTTGCAACCATTTTTTATTCTCCCCGGTATTAGTTATTTTATTATAACCTAAATTTTGAGCAAGAGAAAAGGGACTAAGTTAAATAATCTTAGTCCCGCTTTAACAAGTTGGTTACTTTTGTTCCATTACAACTTCATCATTTGCAGTGATGGTGAATGTCTTGTTGGCAGCATCCGCATCCAGAACCGCAACATTCTTACCATCCTTATCCTTACGAGTGATCTTAATGGTCGTTTCAGTTGGTGTTTCAACATCAATTGAACCTTCCAGATCAAAGGCAGCAAACTTGTTCCGCCAAGAAAGCAAATCTAAGAGATTCTTAACGACTTGACGTTGAACTTCTTGAGCAACTTCTTCCTTTGTGTAGTAGTGACGGTTGATATTACGACCTTCTTTAGTTTTTTCAAGCAAGTCAAGGTCGTTGGAACCAGCCAGCAAACCAACGTAGTAAACCATTGGAATACCAGGGGCAAAGATTTGGAATGCCCGGGAAAGTAAGTAAGCTTTATCATCGTCACCTAAAGCAGAGTAGTAAGTAGAATTGATTTGGTAAATATCCAAGTTATTGTACTCTGCACTAGAGTACTTCCGCTTAACGTTGGCACCAACCTTGTACAATTCGTTGGATGCGTAGTCAATTTCATCATCAGTTAAGATATCCTTAGCATTAACTACACCAATTCCATCGTGAGTATCCAGAGTAGTAAATTGCTTCATTGGTGACATCTTCAACCACTTAGCAAGACGGTTTGTCTTACCAGAGTAAAGTGTGTAAAGCGTGGTCATTGGTAAAGTAAAGTCGTAAATGAAGAAATTGTGAGCAGAAATCTTTTGTGGAATCGTGTAGTGTTCATGGATTTCTGGCAAGATAATGGCCTTGTAAGGCGCTAAAATATCTTGAACTTCATTTAAGAGGTCCCAAATTTCTGGTTCCACGAAGAAGTCATTTGTGCCAACCTTCTTAACAGCGTAAGCAAAGGCGTCCAAACGAATCATGTCCGCTCCGTGCTTAACCATATCGATCAGTGTTTCCTTGAAGAATTCATTAGCAACCTTGCTCTTAACGTTGATATCGATCTGTTCTTCACCAAACGTGTTCCAAAGGTGCTCCTTCGTACCATCGTCAAATTCGATTTCTTGTTCAGGTGCCTTATCCTTACGCTTGTAAATTAAGTCGATATCTTCTTTGGTTGGACGGTTCTTACCAGCCTTTTCCCAGAACTTTTCCCAACGAATGAAGAAATCATTGTACTTGGAATCATCATGTTTCTTCTTAAAGTCTTGGTACATTTCAGACTTCTTAGAAATATGGTTGATCATAAAGTCAAACATCAGGTAGTAATCTTCACCTAATGATTCAACGTCACTCCAGTCACCAAAGGCACTGTCGACCACATCATAACGATAAGGGGCAAAGCCACGGTCACCAGTGGATGGGAAAAATGGTAATAAGTGCACACCGCCAATGGCATCACCGATGTACTTGTTTAAGACTTCATGTGTTTCCTTGATGTTTTTACCCATTGAGTCAGAGTAAGTAATCAACATTGCTTTATTTTGAATTGGCATTTTTATTCCTCCATAAAGTTTATCTATAACTATTTAGTAGCTTGACGACGAGTAGCAAAAAAGATGATTGCGGCAATGACCAAGAGACCAATTCCATAAACCAGGAATGGGGCAGCCAGCCCATAACCACTTGTTGGTTGACCCATCAAATGGTTAGTCCATTCTGCAATTGATGGGGAGAAAAATGCCCCAAAGTTAAACCCGATCAAAACCATTGATGTAACCAGTGGCTGACGCTTTGCTGGTGCCAGATTTGGCAACAAATTAAAGATCAATGGCGAAACTAATTGCAGTGGGAACCCAATCAGAAGAAGCCCAATCACCAGGACAACAAAATTAGATCCTGCAAAGTAGAACAAGAAATTAGATACGGCCATTAAACCCAGTCCTAAATAAACCGTTCCAAAGCCGAGGCGCTTTTGAATTGATCCGTAAAACAACCCACCTAACGTGGCACCAATCAGCATTAACGACAAGAAGTTCGATGCCCCAGTGTATTGTGCCCCTTTAATGTTCACGGCCAGTCCTGGGAAACGATTTTCCATTCCCACATAGTCAACAACTAACAAGAAAGCAAACAATACTAGCAGGTAAACAGTCGGGCTCGTCTTTTTTATGTCATCCGTATCGAAATCGTCAACGGTTTCTTCGACTTCTTCTTTAACCTGTTCTTCAACCTTTTCAGCTTTGGCATCATCGGGAACACGTAAACCAAAGAAGATCAAAACAACAAAGGCTAAAGCATAAATTAAGAATGAAGCATGCCAGCCGCTCATGGTTAACAAGAGACCTGCTAAAAATAGCGTAAAGGCTTGACCAATTTGTTCGGCAGCTGCCCGCCAACCAAGCATTTGCGCACGCGTTTCATCTTCGTACCAAACCGAAATCATTGAAATGGCTTGTGAGTTATACAAACCATAACCAGCCCCAAGCAATAAACGAGAACCTAAGATGATTGGGTAACTATGAATATTAAAGAATGGAACCAGTCCCATTACCCCAACGATCGTAACCCCAATCATAATCATTTTCTTGTCTGAAATCTTAAACCATTGTTGTAGCAATGGTGATAAGACAACAAAAATCATTACGGCAAACGATGGTGTCGTTGCTAAATACTCAGACTGGGTCTGAGTAACATTCAAAGATGCCTTCAACTGCGGAAGCGCACTTTGAACAGCATAGGCACTCGTTAACATGAACGAAACTGACAAAAACGCCAATTTCGTCATCATCGAATTCTTATTCTGCATGTTAAAACCTCATAACTCCTTGATTATTAATGGAAAAGCTCATTAATTCACATAAGAATATAGCAATCTTCATGCAAAATGTTAAACGTTTATCAAATATATTTTTAAAGAATTTATTTCCAATCCATTTCTTTATTCATTTGATAAATATAATCATCACATTCTGTTGCTTTTAGACAGTTTACATATTCAATTCGTGGTTATTTTATGACCATCAATTTTTAAGCAAAAATTGATAAAATTCTTTGACCCTTTCTTAAGATAATGCTAAATTTTAGTTGTTTAGAATCTTACGAATTTATTAAGATTCTTAAATTTCTTAATTATTAATCACATCATTATTCAAAGGAGATTTTATTATGACCAATCGGAACGGTGCGGATCAACCACACTACAATAAGATATACCAAAGCGGTCGTAATTGGATGTTTGCAAGTGTTGCTGCATTAACATTGCTGACAGCTGGTGCTACAACTGCTCACGCTGACAGCCAGTCTAATGACACTAATAATCAAAATCCAAACGAAAATACCGCAGCTAATACTCAACAACAAACTAACCAAGTGGCCATTAACGGAAGCACTGGTGATAATCAAGACCAGTCAACAACCAAAAATGATCAACAGACAGCTAACCAAGCTGCAACAGTCGCCGCTAACGTTAACTTTAAGAGTAGCCAAGATAATACTGCTAACAACTCACAAAATAATGTGGACGCGGCTACCAATACTACCCAAACATTTAATGTTCAAAAGAATGTTGCACCAATTTCTGCACAACAGGCAGTGGTCAGCTTAGTCCAAACGCCTGCTGCAAATAATCAAGCGGACATTAGTGCAATTCACTTTAGTAGCAACGCTCACTCTCAGCAATTTATCGAAAGCGTTGCCCCAGGAGCCATTGAAGGCTGGCGGAAGTACGGAGTCTTACCATCCGTTACCGTTGCTCAAGCAATTATCGAAAGTGGTTGGGGACGTTCTGGCTTATCTACTGAAGCCCACAACCTCTTTGGGATTAAAGGGTCATACAATGGGCAATCCGTAGTTATGCGGACACGAGAAGTTTACGGTGGTCGCAGCGTTTACGTTAACGCTAACTTCCGTGCTTATCCAAATAATTCCGCCTCAGTCGAAGACCATGGTAACTTCCTTTACTCCAACAGCCGTTATCGTAACTTATTAGGTGATCGGGACTACGCCAGTGTTGCACGTAAACTTCGCGCTGATGGCTACGCCACTGATCCAAACTACGCTAATGCAATCATTAACATGGTGCAAACATACGGCTTAAACCGTCTAGACACAATTGCCTTTTCAGGTGCACAACCAGTTATTACTAACAAAGGAAACAGCGGTAACAATAACTCATCCGCTTCTGGTTACTACACTGTGCAAAGCGGCGATACCCTTTCTGGAATTGCTAATCAATTTGCAACGACGGTTCAAAATATCGCTCAATTAAATGATATTGCAAACCCAAACCGGATTTATGTTGGTCAACGGCTACTAATTAAGCAACCATCGTCTTCAACTACCACCAATACCCCATCATCCAATACTGGTAACACGGTCGCATCTAGCTACACCGTCCAAAGCGGGGAAAACTTATCAGAAATTGCTGCTAAGTTTGGTACCAACTGGCAGACTCTTGCCCAACTCAACAACCTTTCTAATCCAAACCGGATTTACGTTGGTCAAGTGCTTCGCTTGTCGGCAAACACAGCAGCAAATAACACTACCACGACTTCTAATCAGCAAACTAACCACGCTGATACTTACACTGTCCAAAGCGGCGACAACCTTTCTAAGATTGCCAGTCAATTTGGTACTAATTACGAAAACTTAGCACGACTGAATAACATTACTAATCCAAATCGGATTTACGTTGGCCAGGTACTGCGGATTTCTGGCAACACGAATGTTTCTACATCAACGCAGTCAACAACCACCACTAACAACACCAGTTCTTACACTGTTAAGAGCGGCGATACCCTTTCTGGAATTGCTGCTAAGTTTGGCACGAGCTATGAAGCATTGGCGCAACGCAATAACATCGCCAACCCGAACACAATCTACGTTGGTCAAGTAATCCAGATTTCTGGATCAGTTAATAACAACCGTAGTTACCAATCAACTAACTCTCAAGGTACTTACACCGTTAAGAGTGGCGACACGCTCTCTGGAATCGCTGCTGCCCATGGAACAAGCTGGACAAGCCTTGCTAATAAAAATGGTATCCGCGCACCATATACCATCTATGTTGGTCAACGGATTTCCTTATAATTAGTTAATAGTCAAAACGGTCGAGAAAGTAAATTTTCTCGACCGTTTTCTACATTTTTAGCGATTTCTTTTGAAATTATATAAAAAGAGAATTATAATTTATTTATAGACGATTCGTTTTGGGACTTAGTAAAGGGGTTGGCAACACATGATTAATTATCAACTTTCTAATTTAGGTGACTTAAATCAAGTTAGTTCACTTTTTAAAATTTTAGGTCACCCCAAGCGACTTCAATTACTCTACTTGTTAATTCAACATTCAATGACTGTCTCACAAATCAGTACTGCTTTGAATTGGGAACAATCAGCCGTTTCTCATCAACTGCAGTTACTGAAACGACACAATTGTGTAAGCTATGAACGTCACGGTAAACAAATTATCTACAAACTAGATAATCCAACCGTTATGACTCTGATTGCGGACGCAGTCGGTGGCATCAACGATTTCTAGTTCGCTAGTGTTCTGCCATATGTTCATGCACCAGTCGGCTAATTGCTAACGCACTTTCGTTCGTTTTACTAATGGTAATGAACGTATCATTCCCTGCTAACGTTCCAACAATCTCTGTTAAATCACTATCGTCTAACATCCCTGCTAATACAGTCGCATAACTAGAGTTAGGGGTTGTCTTAATCACGTTCATAAATTGGACTGTCGTACATGATTCAACGCTATCGTGAATTGCATCATACAACCGTTGATGCTTATCTTCATTATCTACATGCAATTGTGCATAGTAAGTTTTGCCATGCTGATCACTAACTTTAACAATATTCAATGCATGAATATCCCGTGAAACGGTCGCTTGAGTTGCAGTGACTCCATTCGCTTCTAAAAGTTTTAATAATTGTTCCTGAGTACTTACATGGTGCGTATTAATAATTTCTAGAAGTAATTTGCGACGGTCACGGTGATTCATGATATTCATTCTCCCTTTTGTATAATCATTCAGATTATTTTTATATTAACTCATTTTATCCAAAAAAAGAAGAGGCCGTTGTTTAAAACGAACCTCTTCTTTTTGGTTAAATTAGTTATTTTTGCTTCTGCTTACTCAAAGTTGAATGGTTAATTCCATAAACAAAGTAAATTACCAATCCTGCCAGGAACCAAAATCCTGCATAAAGTTTGGCATCGCCACTAAGTCCGAGAAAAACCATCAATGCTGCCAAGAATCCAAGAAATGGCATCACAGGATAAAATGGCATCTTAAAATCAGGATCCTTAATATCTTTTCCTTCCCGTTGCCGCAAAGCATAAATTCCCAAGCAAACAAACATGAAGGAAATCAAAGTCCCGGCGGAAATCAATTGTGAAAGGAAGGCAAATGGTAAGAAAGCACCAATCAAAACCGCACCACAAGTTAAAACAAGTAAAGCGTGGTTGGGACGGTTCTTAGCATCTAATTTACCAAGCCATTTTGGTAACATCCCATCTCGACCAAAGGAATAAATCAGCCGTGACCCAGCAAGTGTCATTCCGATTAAAGCAGTAAACATTCCTACCACAGCAATGGTTTGAACAACGACTGCAACCATCGGATGATTAATCGCACGGAGGGCCATACCAACTGGTTCAGCTGAATTGGCGTACTTAGCATATGGCATTACACCAATCAGAACGACACTAACTGCTACAAAGAGCACCACAGCAATCAAGAGCGAACCAAGAATTCCTCGTGGCATCGTTTTTTGGGGATTAACTGCTTCAGCTGAGTTAGCAGCAATCGAATCAAATCCAATATATGACAGGAAAATCATTGAAACCCCCGCATAGATTCCCTGCCAACCACCAAACGCGCCGTTGGCCGTCATCCGGTGTTTAGGAACGAATGGCACAAAGTTAGCTTTTTGCACCGCAAACGCCCCAACAACTACGAACAGCAGAATGGCGAACACCTTGAGAATAACCAGCAGATTTTCAACCCGAGCTGCTCCTGATACCCCCTGCGCAATCAAGAGAGCAACTGCGATAATAACAATCACCGAAACTAAGTCGACAATCCCGCCATTATTACCAAAGGTATTTGATAAGCTATTCGGTAGTTTCACACCAAATTGGGCAATCAATGCCCGAAAGTTGGCAGATAGTCCGGAACCAACAAAGGCCAATGCAATAAAGTATTCAGCCAATAGTGCCCAGCCGGCGATCCAACCAAAAAATTCACCAAAGATAACGTTAATCCATGAATAGGCGGAACCAGCAAATGGCATTGCCGCTGACATTTCAGCATATGCAAAGGCCACCAAACCAGCCACTACCGCAGCCAGAATAAATGAGATAATCACCGCTGGACCCGCATGTTGGGCTGCCACTTCACCTGGCAGTGTAAAAATTGAAGCAGATACAATTGTTCCAACCCCGAGTCCTAGAAAATCGCGAACCCGCAGTGTTCGGGCAAGGTGAGCATCCTTAATCTCATAGGTACTCGGATCTTCCTTCATCGTCATTCTCTTCCAAATACTCATACACATCTCTCCCCTGTATATTTCACGGAAGCATTGGCTTCCAAGCGTGATTTATGATAGAAATCTTATTTAATTCTAATAATTTTACCATTATTTACTATTAACCGCAATTTAAAAAGCCCTGAATTTTTTAATTCAAGGCTTTTTCTTATTCAGCGGCAAGTGCTTCAATTGGATTCAATTTGGCTGCTCTCCTAGCAGGCAATAGTGCTGCAAGGAAAGAAATGATTAATGCTGCAAGAAATGCGAAAATCACGTTTCCAAACGTTAGTTGAACGATATTAAACTTAATCAATCCATAAAAGGCACTATTAATCCCCCACGTTGCTAACAAAGTAATCACGAGGGCAAGGACAGCCGCAAAAAGACCAATTAAGATAGATTCGGAAGTAAATAGGCGTCGAATATCAACCTTTCGTTCCCCAAGAGCGCGTAAAATACCGATTTCCTTCGTCCGCTCTGATACTGACATGTACATCGTCACAATAATCATCAATGCAGAGACTAGTAGTGAAATTGCAGCAACACCTGCCAAAATACTGGAAGCTAACTTAACGTAGCTATTAATCCGTTTCAACATTGAACCAACAGTAATGGTGCCAAAGACACGGCGATTTTGTGAACGAAGGGCATCAATCCGATCAGCAACCGTCTGAACTTGATCTAGACTAGCTGCTTTGACCGCCAGGAAGTTTGGCCGCTTATCGGCATTTTTGTCCTTCAGCGCTTGATATACCGTTTCATAATTAATTGCGGAGCCGCCGGCAGTCGCACTATCTACCAGTCCTACAACCTTCACCGGTACTTGCACCGCGACCGGTTGTCCCTGCTGGTTAATCCAATTAAAGGTTAAATTCAATTTTTTACCAACAATTTTGCGATAACGTTTTGCACCCATCATTTGAGCAGCTTCTTGCTTGCCAATAACCATCTCTCCCCGACGCGGTTCATGACCGTGTTTGATGGAATCAGCCTTATCATTAGCATTCCAAGTACTGAGTGCCGTTCCACTTTGAACTTTGCCCGTTTTAGCTACTTCCAAACGGTACGTTGGTAACGTATAGCCTTTTTCAACTTTTTGCACACCGGATAGCTTATCAAGCCGTCTAATCTGACCTTCGTCAATCATCCCTGCCTGAGGATCACCGGCCATGTTTTGGAAGGTCTCCATTAGTTCCTGTTGATTCATTTTCCGACCAGTTGTGTTTTTCAACACTTGAATGACCCGCGGATTGGCAACTGAGTTGATTTGTTGCTGGATATACCGATTAACCCCGTTGCCAAGACCACTGAAAATCATAACCGCAAATAAACCAATGGCGACCCCAACCATAATGAGGGAGTTGCGCCAGAAATTATACATTAAATGCTTAAACGAGAATTCATAACTAGCGTGAGCAGGCAGTTTCTGCGTTTGAATATGGGTAGGATCATCAGGAATCTGGTAAGCAGGCTTTAATCGCTCATCCTGATCAATTTTCCCATCCGCCATATGAACAATCCGCGTCCCGTGATTAGCCACTTCAGATGAGTGCGTTACTGCAATCACTAGTTTGCCATCCTTAGCAATCTCATCCATTAGCGCTAGCACTTCCTGAGTATTCTTAGAATCTAATGCCCCGGTTGGCTCATCAGCAATTATAATTTGTGGGTCACTAGCTAACGCCCGCGCAATCGCGACCCGCTGCTTCTGTCCTCCAGAAAGATGCTTGGGGTATTTATGAATTTGATCAGTTAACCCAACCTTAGTTAGCAACTCTTCTGCTCGTTGCTTTTTCTCAGCCGATGAAAGAGTGGTCATATCTAATGAAACTAATACATTATCCAAAACTGTTAAATGGGGGATTAAATTATATGATTGATAAATATGTCCAATTGTCGAGCGTCGATACTCATCTAACTGTTTTTCGTTGCGATGATCAAGCAGCTCCCCGTTCACTTTTACTTGACCTTTAAATTCACGATCAAGACCACCAACAATGTTCATTAAAGTTGATTTCCCACCACCGGACTCTCCTAAAATGGATACGAACTCGCCCTTTTCAAAAGAAAGACTGATGCCCTTGAGCACGGGAAATTCATTATTTCCCAGGAAATATGATTTAAAAATGTCGTTTAATTCTAAAAACGCCATGTACGCACCTCACCTTTCATGTCGTTCCTACTTAGTTTGTTTTATTTTACCATCATTAATTTCAAAAATGCGATCGGCATATTTACGTAAGCGCAAGTCATGAGTAACCACGATCACCGTTTTATTTTTCTGCCTGGCGAGGCGTTGAAATTCTTGGCCAACCGCCGCTCCACGTTCACTATCTAAGGCTGCGGTTGGTTCATCCGCCAACACTAGCGACGGATTAGTATACAGTGCTCTCGCTATCGCTACCCGTTGATTCTGGCCACCAGATAACTGATCCGGATACTGATTCTTTAACTGAAAAATATCAAGCTCGTGCATCAGCTGATCTAATTCTTTCTGATCGAGATTACCATTCGGCTTCACACGGTCAACCAATTGAAATTGTTCCGCAACCGTTAGGTACGGAAGCAGATTATAGGACTGCAGAATAAAGCCAATTTTATTTAAACGCAGGCGTTCAAGTTCGCGATTGTTCATATCCTGAATATCTTGGCCGTCAATTAACACTTGCCCTGAACTAGGTTGTCTCAATCCACCAGCAATTGTCAGGAAGGTACTCTTTCCCGAACCAGACGGGCCTAAGATCAGGGTTAGTTCACCAGCTTGAGCTTGAAAATTAATGGCAGATAACGCTTGGACTTGCCCAATTCCCGTACCAAAAGTCCGATTAACATTTTTTAATTCAATTGTTGCCATCATCTATCCTCCTAAATCGCATCTAATGGATCGATCTTGGTGATAATGCGAACTGGCAATAGTGCACCAATCGTTCCTAAAACAATTAAGCTCAAACCAATCAGCAAGGTTAATGGCCAATTAATAAGTAGTGGCACTGCTGATGGGATAACTAATGCGGTCCCCAAGGTCAGGAATAAACCAATTAAGACACCAGCAATCATCAGCAACGTCGCTTCAGCAAAGGTTGCCCGAATTAACGTCGAAACCGGGATCCCTTGGGCCCTTAAAACAGCATACTCTGGTAATTTCTGCATTGTTAAAATATAAAGAAAGACAGCAATCACAATTAATGAAATTACCATCAAAAAACCAATCATAAATAGGAACGTGGTGTTTTGAGCTGCATAACCTGGCAGCTTTTGAATAAACTGGTTTGCCGTATATTTTTTCAATTGCGGATGGCGGTGGGCTGTTAATGATCGGTCAGCAAAAATTCCACTTGCCACAAATTGATTCCCCATCCCCTTTAATTCTTGCCAAGTTGACAACGAACCAATGGCCAATGGTGAAATATTCAATTTAGCATTCTTCACAAAACCAACAACCCTGTAGGAAGTAGATTGGTCTGCCAGCTTAACTTGATCACCAACTTGGTACCCTTTATCACGAAGGGAAGTATCTAGAACAATCTCATTTGTTTTAGTCGGTTTATGGCCAGTCGTCAATTGTAATTTATGACGATACAGGTACTGCTCCTGAGAAATTCCCATAAACTGAATTGATTGTTTGTCTTGGTGACGAACAGTGGCCTTTTTTAGGACAACTGGAACCGTCCCAACCAACGCTTCGTGATCACCTAACTTTCTGGTTTGCTGATTAGTAAGCATTGATTGACTGAGATTATCATTGGCATCCCGATTGAGGTAAACTGTCTCAGTGTTCCAGGCACGGATCGCCGCTGTATTTTGATTAGCTAATCCGAGCATTAATCCCGTTAACATAAACATAAGATAGCCAATTAACGTAACCATCCCGATAATCAAACCGTAGTGGAGTTTATTATGCTTAATTTCACGAATTGCTAAAAACATCGCTATCCTCCTATGATCCCAACTAACGCTGCTCCGAGTCGTTGGATAATCGCCTGTTGATCTCCTGGATTCAGCAAACATTCCTGAATCGTTTGGTGACATAGCACCATGATTGCCCACTGCTTTGCATCCAGTCGCTCCAGCTGTTGGTACTTGATCCCCTGAGCAACTAAAAAGCCCTCATTTGATTCATAATAATTCTTTAAAAATGCTGCATAGTCACTTTGCTGGATCCGTTTCATTAACGTTTCGATCATCGCTTCGTGGTCATAGGCCCGCCCGATCTGCTGAACTAACCTTTCCGGATGCAAATCTAAATCCTTGATGACGGTCATTAATAACCACTGATGAGCATCCACCAAATCTGCAAAGTACTTATAAAAGGTCCCCCGAGCAACACCAGCAGTCTTAACAATGCGGGCTACTTGCGCAGTTGCCAAGGGATAAGTGCTAAGCTCCTTTAATAAAGCTGTTTTGATGTTCTGTTTTTTCTGGCTAGAAAGATGCTGAAAAGTTTCTGTTGGCATAAATTTCTCCTGAAACAATTTTAGTGACATGGTGTCACCATCTAATTTAGATTAATCATACCAGTCCAGTGACACCGTGTCAATTTAGACAAAAAATCAGACCGAGCTTTACACTCGGTCTGATTTTCTACTAATGGGATCTAAATGAGAGTTAGGCTTCTTCGCCGCCAACCTTAACGATTGCCTTAGAAACCTTACCTAACTTACCACTAACAAAGTCTTCCACACCGTTTAAGTCTAATTCGTGCGAGAAGAGTGGCAGTGGGTCAACAGTACCAGAAGCCAATAAGGCAATTGAATCTTCAAAAGTGTATGGGTTAATGAATGCCCCTTGAATAGTTAATTGCTTCTTGAAGACATCGTAAGTGTTTACTGAGAACTTATCATCTGGGTTCCCAACACCAAACATCAGAACTTGTGCACCCTTGGCTGCGGCGTCTAATGCTTGTTCTTGAGTAGCTGGTAAACCAACTGCTTCAACAACAATGTCAAAGCTGTCTGCAGGAATTTCTTCCTTAGTAGTGTTAATGGTCTTTACACCAAAATGTTTACGGTTGTTAGCTAATTTGTCATCAGAACGACCAGCTAAAGTAACTTCGTGAATACCACGAGCCTTCAAAATTTGGGCAAATAATTGACCTTCAAAACCATCACCTAATACTAATGCCTTTTGGTATGGGTGAGTTTCCAATAGGTCAACCCCGTGCATTGCGCAAGAAATTGGTTCAACAACGGCTGCGGCCTTTAATGAAACATCATCAGGAATTGGGTAAACAACCTTAGCTGGAGCAGTGAAGTATTCTTCAAAACCACCATCACGAGTAACACCGACTGCATCCAAGTGTTCACACAATTCTGGACGTTGCGTCCGGCAGTATTCACATTGACCACAGTAGATGTTAGGGTCAACAGTTACCCGGTCACCTGGTTTAACGTTCGTAACGGCTGCACCAACTTTGGTAACCACCCCTGAGTTTTCATGACCTAAAACGATTGGTGGAACAGCTGATGCTGAACCTGGTAATCCAGCATAAAGTGCCTTATCAGTTCCACAAATACCTGCATAGGCAGTGTGAACCAAGACTTCATCTGGCTTAATTTCAGGAACTTCGTAGTCTTCAACCTTAAGTTCTTTCTTACCTTCTAAAACTAATGCCTTCATTAGTAATACCTCTCTTGTGAATAGTTTAATTTACTCCGTCAGTATACGAAAAAACGGTCTCAATTGTCAAACGATTATCATAACTTCTCCTAATTAATTCTCATCAAAAATCATCATTTCAAAATTGAATTAGCAAGTGGATCCCAAAATTCCGAAAAAGCCCGGTGATATTGCCCAAAAATCGGCATTTTCCATTGCGTTACTTTATTTTTTATGCTAACCTAACAAAGGTGTTCAAATAGATTAATATTTAATGTGGACATACTTTATTAGCATACGAAAGAAAGGAAGGATTTGGCGTGGCAAACACAAAAAATCAACACCGTAAACATAAATTGATTGAATATGCGAACGGTAAATCTCTTGAGGAAATCAATGGTACCGTTGAAGTTCCTCATGGCAAAGGTTTTTGGCGGACCTTATTCGCCTACTCAGGACCCGGCGCACTAGTTGCCGTTGGTTATATGGATCCTGGTAACTGGTCAACATCTATTACCGGTGGTCAAAGCTTCCAATATACATTAATGACGACCATCCTGATTTCAAGTTTGATTGCGATGTTACTGCAAAACATGGCGGCTAAACTTGGTATCGTAAGTCAAATGGACCTCGCGCAGGCCATTCGGGCTCGTACAGGGAAGGCCTTAGGAGTTCTCCTCTGGATCATGACCGAGTTTGCCATTATGGCAACGGATATTGCAGAAGTTATTGGGGCGGCAATTGCATTGAACTTGTTATTCCATATTCCATTAGTCCCAGCGGTTTTCATTACGGTTCTTGACGTATTAGTCCTTTTACTGTTAACCAAGATCGGTTTCCGGAAAATCGAAGCGATTGTTGCTTGTTTAATTTTGGTAATTCTCTTTGTCTTCGCCTATGAAGTTGCCCTTTCTAAACCAGTTTGGGGTAGCGCCTTCATGGGATTGATCCCTTCTGAAAAGGCGATTGCCAAGGGACCAATTGTTGGTGGAATTTCACCATTAACGGGTTCCCTGGGGATCATCGGGGCTACGGTTATGCCACATAACCTGTACCTTCACTCCGCAATTTCACAAACTCGGAAGCTGGACCACACAAATGTTGATGATATTCGTCAAACGGTCCGCTTCTCAATGTGGGATTCCAACATTCAATTAAGTCTGGCCTTTGTAGTCAACGCCTTGCTTTTAATCATGGGGGTTGCGGTATTCAAGAGTGGCGCCGTTGAAGATAGTTCATTCTTCGGTCTGTACGACGCTCTGAACAACACTTCCATGTTAAGTAACCCAATCTTAATTGGTGTTGCCAAGTCTGGAATTCTTTCAACTCTATTTGCGGTCGCCCTCTTGGCTTCCGGTCAAAACTCCACCATTACTGGGACCTTAACTGGTCAAGTTATCATGGAAGGATTTGTCCACATGAAGATGCCATTATGGGCACGGCGGTTAATTACCCGTTTGATTTCCGTTATTCCTGTCTTGGTCTGTGTCGCCTTGACCGCTCGGGAATCAGAAAACCAACAACACACCGCATTAAACTTGCTGATGGAAAACTCACAAGTCTTCCTGGCATTTGCTCTACCATTCTCCATGCTGCCACTATTATTAATGACCAATAGTGAAACAGAAATGGGTGAATTCCGGAATCATGTGATTACCCGGATTTTGGGATGGATTTCCGTCTTAGCATTAACGTTCTTAAACCTTTACAACCTTCCACAAACTTATGAAGGTTTTGGAATTTGGAACAAAGCGACCTCAGATACATTGGCATGGATTACGATTGTTATCATCCTTGCCCTGCTGATTTGGACTTGTGTTGAAATGGTCATTGGTGACCGGCGCTTTGCCGCAGAACACAAGAAGCACACTTGGAAAACTAAGCCAGCAGAAGAAAATTAATTATACTAAAGTCATGGTTTTTACCATGACTTTTTATTTTAGAAAATTTCTATTCTAGTCAATGATGTTTGCAAACTACTTCAATTCCGAATTAAAGTTGATTATTGGCTTAGAATGATTATAATAAAGGTGTAAATAAGAATTATTCTAATTTAAAGGAGCGGGGATCAATGAATTTAGTAAACCAAGAAATTGATGATTTTAAAGTTAATGCTTATTACAATGGTGAATTAACCACCGTGGCAAAGAATGATGTTTTAGGTAAATGGAGCATTTTCTTCTTCTACCCTGCCGACTTCTCCTTTGTTTGTCCAACCGAATTGGAAGCCTTGCAGGCCCATTATGATGACTTTAAGAACGCCAATGCTGAAATCTATTCAATTTCTGAAGATACCGAGTTTGTCCACAAAGCGTGGGCAGATGCTTCACCAAAAATTGCCCAAATCAAATATCACATGTTGGCAGATCCAGCTGGAAAATTAGCGCGGATGTTTGATGTTCTCAATGAAGAAAGCGGTCAGGCTTACCGAGGTGTCTTCATTGTGGATCCTGATGGCAAAGTTCAATCCGCTACGATTAATAACATGGGAATCGGTCGGAGTGCCGATGAAATTTTACGGACCCTGCAAGCAGCACAGTTTGTACGTCAGCACGGTGATCAGGTATGCCCAGTCAATTGGCATCCTGGTGATGAAACTTTGAAACCTGGCCTAGACTTAGTCGGTAAACTTTAAAATTTTGGAAGAAACGATAACGAATTATTTTTCGTTATCGTTTTTATCATTTTATTAACAATCTGCTGGAGTTGGGTATCGTTACGCGGTTAATGGTATAATGTCAGAAAGAATCCTTGGTATCGGCATTTGCCGAACCAAATTGAGGTGAGAGAATTGGATAATAATAACAATCACGACCAAGAAAAACATTTAAGTCGCGTTGAATTATACGACACCCCGAAAAGTCGGAAAAAACCTAAACGCAGTTTATTTAGCCGCAAAAGTAAGCAAGCTAACGCCACTGGTCCAATCAGTGATACCCAGGCTGAAAGCAATGTCAATCGCACTAGCCGAACTAACCTTAAAAAAGCTGGACAACCAAAGCGACCGAAAAAACCACG
The DNA here is from genome assembly GCF_000161935.1 of Limosilactobacillus coleohominis 101-4-CHN. Lineage (GTDB taxonomy): Bacteria > Bacillota > Bacilli > Lactobacillales > Lactobacillaceae > Limosilactobacillus > Limosilactobacillus coleohominis_A. The sequence continues at coordinate 78,563 of NZ_GG698806.1, forward strand.
TGGTAAAAAGAACGGACGGATTTACAAGATTGTTCTTGGCATTCTATTAGGGATTTTGGCAATCATGATTATCATCTTTGCCATCCGGCAGCAAAATCCGGTAAACAACGACACCGATACCACGGTTTCATCATCAAGTTCTTCGAGTTCTTCTCATAAGCGTCACCACCGTCGTCATCGTTCTTCATCGATTGATGATGATGATAATCAAGCTACTTATGAGATCCAAACGCCACGATCAAATACCACCACGACAACCGGTGGCAATAATCAGACGAACCAAAATAGTGCTTCGCAGAACACGAATGACAACCAGCAATCAAACACGAATCAGCAACAAAATAGTCAGCAAAGCAATAATGGCGCTAATACTAATAATGGTGGTTCTAATAATAACGGTGGTCAATCTAATACCAGTACTAACAATGGCACAACCAACCAATAAATATTAGAAAATTTTCATTTTATCCTTGACACTAAAATTTGACTCGCATATAATCAGCAGTAATTAAAGGACAAGCCCTATTACCTCCCTATCCAGAGAGTGATTCATTAGTGGAAGAATCATTAGTGATGGTAATGGCGGTACCACCTTTATAACTACCCTCCGAAATAAGGAGGAGCGGGTCGTGTCCGTTACCACACCTTTGAGAGAATATTATTAGATATTCTGAAGATGGGTGGAACCACGCTGATTATGTTAACCAACGTCCCTAGGATCGTTAATTCGGTCCTGGGGACGTTTTTTATTTACACAAAGGAGAGATTTAGATGGCACAAGTTGCAGTAATGTCACCAAACGGTGAAGTTAATAAAATCGATAAGGACTCAGCAGAAAGTGCTGCAGCCCTTCGTCAAATGGCTGCTTTGATGTTAAAGGCAGTATTGGCGGACAAGTATGATGGTATTCGTTTAGGCGATGCCGTTGCCGAAGATGACCAATTCTGGGTTGATTCTGACAAGGATGACCAACAAGTTTCCGCAGACGAACTGGAAGGCTTAGAAGCTGATATTAAGAAGCTGGCTAAGAACGACGCTAAGGTTGAATTCGTTGAACGTGACGTCAACGACGCCCTCGCTGACGTTAAGAATGACAAGTTCTCAACCGAACTCATCAACGACCATGCTAAAAATGGTAAGGTCGCAATGTACAATCTTGGCAACGCCTATGCTGTTGCTGAAGCACCAATTCTGGTTTATGGTGACGTGGTTAAAAACTTCAAGTTGCTTTCCGTTGCTGGTGCATACTGGAAGGGCATGTCATCCAACCCAATGCTTCAACGGATTTACGGGACTGCTTTCTATAAGAAGGATGACCTGGCAGAAGATCTTAAGAAGCGTCAAGAAGCTAAGGAACGTGACCACCGGGTAATTGGTAATCAATTGGATCTCTTCTTCGTTGATCCAAAAGTTGGTGCTGGTTTGCCATACTGGCTGCCAAAGGGTGCTGCAATTCGGCGGACAATCGAACGTTACATCATTGATCGTGAAGTTGCAGACGGTTACGAACATGTTTACACTCCAGTATTAATGAACCTGGATGCCTACAAGACTTCTGGTCACTGGGAACACTACCGTGACGACATGTTCCCACCAATGGACATGGGTGACGGTGAAATGCTTGAATTACGGCCAATGAACTGTCCAAGCCATATTCAGGTTTACAAGCACCACCTTCGTTCATACCGTGACCTGCCATTACGGATTGCCGAATTAGGGATGATGCACCGTTACGAAAAGTCTGGTGCCCTTTCCGGGTTACAACGAGTGCGTGAAATGACGTTGAATGACGGTCACACTTTCGTCGCTCTTGATCAAATTCGTTCAGAATTCGCCAAGATTTTGAAGTTAATCATGAGTGTCTACAAAGACTTTGACATTACTGATTACAGCTTCCGACTTTCATTACGTGATCCAAAGAACGTCAAGAAGTATTATGCTAACGATGAGATGTGGGAAAAGTCCCAATCCATGTTGAAGCAAGCCATGGATGACTTAAGCCTCGACTACTACGAAGCCGAAGGTGAAGCTGCATTCTACGGTCCAAAGCTGGATATTCAAACTAAGACGGCCCTTGGCAACGACGAAACGATGTCCACAATCCAACTGGACTTCATGCTCCCAGAACGGTTTGGCCTGACTTATGTTGGTAAAGATGGTCAAGAACACATGCCAGTTATGATTCACCGTGGGGTAGTTGGAACTATGGAACGGTTCGTTGCCTACCTGACCGAAATTTACAAGGGTGCCTTCCCTACTTGGTTAGCTCCTGAACAAGTCCACATTATCCCAGTTTCAGACGACAAGCATGGTGATTACGCTGACCAACTTGGTGCCGAATTACGTGCCGCTAAGATTCGGGTTAACGTCGACCACCGGAACGAAAAGATGGGTTACAAGATTCGGGAAGCCCAAACGCAAAAGGTTCCGTACACGCTGGTTGTTGGGGACGATGAAATGGCTAACGGTTCCGTTTCTGTTCGAAAATACGGTGAAAAGGAACAAAATAGCATGAGCAAGCAAGACTTTATGGATGAATTACTTGCTGACATCGCTTCTTACTCCCGCGCTAAATAATATTCGCTTTACTTGATAACAACAAAACCGGCCTCATGA
>NZ_GG698806.1:82852-156746 GCF_000161935.1 Limosilactobacillus coleohominis 101-4-CHN
TGATGAGGCCGGTTTTGTGTTTCACGTGAAACTTTAAAAGATTTGTTCAAGACCATTCATAATTAAAAAGCCACCGTAGCCCAAAACAATGATGCCACTCACTAGGTTAATGCCAACCAAGAGCTTAGCCGGCATCCGATGACGTAAGAGATTAAACGCACTCGTCATCCCAAGATCCCACACAAATGACGATGTAATAACCCCAATAATAAAGAAAATACTTTCCGCAGTGGTTAATGTACCCCGACTGGCGCCCAACATCATCGTTCCATCAATTAATGCTTGCGGATTAGCCCAACTAACCACAATGGCCGTCATGATCGCTTGTCGTAAGGTAATCTGATGATCATCACTCGTTAGTGCCCGTTGATTAGCGGAACGAATGATATTATAGCCAATGTAGACGGTCAATGCGCCACCCAAAAGCATTACACCCACTTTGATAAATTGGTTATGACTGATCAAAGCACCAATTCCATAAAAGGCAGCAAAACAGAATAATGCATCAAATAGCCAAACAAAAAACGTATACAGTAGCGCCCGTGATAGTCGATACGATAGTCCATTATTGAACACATAAATATTTTGCATTCCAATTGGCGCCACAAATGCTAATCCAATTAATAATCCTTGACAATAGGCCATTGGATCGCTCCTTTCCCCCTTTTATTTTAGTATATTTAAGCATTTATTTTTCAAAACCACAACATCAATTCCACTAAACGGGATATACTGTCATTAAGGAGGTTGATATGATGCGAAACTCAGCATGTACGTCCATCATGGTTGGCAAGAAGGCTTCCATTGATGGTTCCACATTTATTACTCGAAACGAAGATCGGGTCAAAGCTGTTGAACCCAAACAATTTCTCATTCGCCCTGCTGTAACCGGGCGTCATGAAACCTACGTTTCCCCTTATAACAAATTAACTGTGCCCCTCTCTCAAAACGCAATGCGGTACAGTGCTACTCCTCATCTAGATCAAAGTATGGGGCCGAACGAGGAAGATGGTTTTAATGAAGATAACGTCGGTGAAAGTGCCACCGAAAGTGTCTACGCTAATGGTCGCGTTCTGGCTTATGATCCATATATTAAAAATGGACTCGCCGAAGATTCCATGACTACGCTAGTTCTTCCCTATATTCACTCTGCCCGTGAAGGTGTTGAATACCTCGGTAAATTAGTCGCAACCTATGGTTCTGCCGAAGGTAATGGAGTTCAATTTATCGACCAAAACGAAGTCTGGTATATGGAAATCGTTACCGGTCACCAATGGGTGGCAGTACGGATTCCTGATGATTGTTATGCAGTTGCTCCAAACCAGGTCATGATTGAAAAAATCGATTTTAATGACCCAGATAACTATATGTGGTCCAGTGGCATTCGTGAATTTGTGACTGAACATAACCTTAATCCAGATCCTGATCAATGGAACTTCCGACACATTTTTGGGACGTGCACCCGTAAAGACCGGCATTATAATACGCCTCGGCTTTGGTATGCCCAACGTTATCTCAGTCCCCAGGCCACTGTCCATCAACAGCCTGAAGATATGGACATGCCATTCATCCGAAAGGCTGAACGAAAGATTGCGGTTGAAGATATCCAACATGTCTTAGGATCACACTTTAATGAGACCAAGTACGATCCCATTGGTGAAGGCGATCCGGTCGATCGGCGTCGCTACCGATCCATTTCACTATCCCGGACTGCTCAGTCACATATCCTGCAGGTTCGGCCCCATGCTACTGGGACCCAAGCTATTCAATGGATTGCTTTTGGAATTCCAACTTTCTCAGCATATGTGCCATTCTTCGCAAATGCTAATGATACGGATGAAAGCTATAAGAACGTTCCACAAACTATGGACTTCGATCACGCTTTCTGGTTAGATGAAGCGCTAGCGGAAATCGTTGAAGCCCACCTGACAGAATTTGCAGAAGACGACTTTGCTTTCATAAAGGAAATGCACTCGTGGACTCGACAAAAGATTCATGAAGTCGATCTCGCAAGTACCCAGAAGTCGGCTAATGAGTTAACGAACTTCCTCACCCAACAAAACCATGAAATCGCTCAATATTGTAACCAGAAGACCCGTGAACTAATCTTCAAGTTACTCACAAAGGGGACGGAATTATCTAAATTAACTTTTAAGATGGATCCGAATCTCTAGAAGAACAAGCTATCACTGCCTCACTCGAAAGAGTGGGGTATTTTTTTCTTGCTATTTTCGTTATTTAGTTATATAGTTAATTACACAAGTAACTAACCAACTAAGGAGGGATGATCTGAAATGCACTTTGAATTTGACCAGTCTTCGCCAATCTATCAGCAATTAGCGGACCAGATGGAAGAAATGATTTTCTCAGGGCTCTTTCCAGAAGGCGACCAAGTTCCTTCCACCACGCAGTTATCACAAGAGTTACATATCAATCCAGCAACTGTGCTGAAAGGAATGAACATGCTAGTTGATCAGCAGTTATTAGAAAAACGTCGTGGTCGTGGCATGTTCGTGACCGCTGGTGCACAGGAGAAAATTATGGAAAAACGTAAAGAAGGCTTTTATCAAAACTATGTTGCAAGTCTGATTCAGGAAGCAACGAAGCTCGGGATTACCGAAGATCACCTACTAACACTTATTCAACGGGGGTATCAAAATGGCAACACTCAAAATTAATCAACTCACAAAACGCTTCGGGCGACACACCATCCTAGATAATCTGGACTTTACAATTGAAGCGAACAAAATCTATGGATTACTTGGGCGTAACGGTGCGGGAAAAAGTACCTTGCTCAACATCATTAATAACCGCAACTTCCCTACTGATGGTGAAGTCTTGCTTGATGATGCTTCAATTAACAATAATTCGGCTGCGCTTCAACAACTTTACTTAATGAGTGAAACAAACATGTACCCAAAACGCACTCGGGTTAGCGATATGTTCCGCCTTGCTGATGATGGTTATGGTCAATTCAACTTTGCACTGGCGCATCGCCTTACGAAAGCGTTTGACGTCCAAGAAAAAGCACATCTTAGTAATCTTTCAACTGGGTTGACTACAATCGCTAAGTTAATTACCGCGCTCTGCGTTAACGCAGATTTCATTTTTCTGGATGAACCGACGCTGGGGTTGGATGCCGGTCACCGAGAGTTATTCTATCGCGAATTATTGAAGACCTACGAAGAACGGCCACGGACATTTGTCTTATCGACCCACCTCATTAGCGAAGTTCAGCCACTAGTTGAGCACGTCTGGATTCTTGATGATCATCAGTTCATTTGCAACGAAAATGTTGATGACTTACTAGCGAATGCGTACGCCATTAGTGGACCAGCAGAGTTAGTTGATGAATACACAACGGAGCTAAAAGTCCTCGATCACCAAACAATTGGCAACATTAAAACCGTCTACGTTGTTCAACCACTTGATGAAACAAAAGTGATCCCTGATCGGGTTAAAATTGAACACATTGATTTACAAAAGGCCTTTATGGCTTTGACAAATGGGGAGGAGAATTAAAATGAAAAAATTACCAATGGTTTATCGACAATCAATGCGCTCTTACTTCATCGTCTTCGGCATTGCCCTCGCCACAGTTTTTGGCTTACAACTATTGAGCTTAATCTTTGCAGGAAGCCATATCGACCTCAACATCAATAATTTCATCGATGCGTTCAGTGGACAACTTATCGGCATTGCCTTTGGAATCTATGGACTCTTCTACTTAGTGATCCCCTATCGTGAATTCAAACTTGGCATTCAAAATGGTCAAACCCGTTGGCAGATTTGGCTGAGTGACCTGCTGGGAATTGCTACGATTACTCTAATCACTTTTATTATCTGGTTGATCAGCGTCGGATTCCAGCACCAGGATTGGTTAACAATTACCGGTATGTTGTTATTGATGCTCGACGGAATTACTTTTTCCTATGCAATCGGTAGTGGCTTTGGCCTGCTACCACGTAAATGGAAAATCATTGTGGCAATTGCCCTACCAACCATTTTTATCTTTGTCTTGATCCAAATCATTCGTTTAATGGTCAACCTGTGGCATCCAAGCGAAGCAACCTTGAACACTTTAGCAAATATTTTCAACTGGCAGGGTTCATGGGCGCTATTTGGCCTGCTCTGGTTAGCAATCATGCTCGGGATCAGCTACCTGTTCACAATGCACCAACAATTACGGCGAGACTAGACCGCTCGTAAATTAAATACAATTTCTTAAACTCGTCGCTTGATGGCGAGTTTTTTTGTTCATAATGATCATAATCTGCTAGAATAGACACTGAATCGGGCCATTAGTTCAGTTGGGAGAATGTCTGCTTCGCATGCAGGAGGTCGCGAGTTCGAATCTCGCATGGTCCATTGGGAATAAGGTCAACGTTTCTACTTTAATAGATACGTTGGCTTTTAGTTTCTTCCCTAAGGAGTTGATTACTAATGACTGAAGAACAATTAACAACGCCCCAAGTGGGTTCAAAACTGCGTCACCAAATTTTACGCATGCCCGCAGCCGTTAAAGAAGCAACCGGAATTTCAATCTACGGACGGGTTATTCGGAGCCTCATCTTTTCAACTGACCTCGCCATCATTAAAAATTGCGATGCTGATGCTGTCTTCGCCGTTTACCCATTTACGCCACAGCAAGCCATTAGTAGAGCCATCATCGAGGCAGCTGATGTTCCCGTTTTCTGTGGCTGTGGTGGCGGTACCACCAAGGGTGTTCGAACCGTTTCGTTGGCCAAAGATGTTGAAAGTCAAGGCGCCTTGGCAGTCGTTTTAAATGCTCCGATCACTAATCTCAACTTACGGACTGTAACCCAGAACATTGATATTCCAACGGTGATTACAGTCGTTAGCCCTGATACGGACATTGACGCACGGATCCGCAACGGTGCGGCGATGATTAACGTTGCCGGTGGTAAAAATACTGCAGCCATTGTTGCGAAAATTCGGCAAAATCATCCTAATCTGCCAATTATCGCTAGCGGTGGCAAAACCGAAGAAAGTATTCAAGAAACTATCAAAGCTGGAGCAAACGCGATTACCTATACCCCGCCGACCAGTGCTGAACTCTTCTCATCTATGATGGATACCTATCGCGACCCGGCAGTCAAACAAAAGCTTGGCATCTCAATTCCCAGACGCATTCAAAATAATCTTAAAAAGCATTTGCATAAGTAAATAGTTTAAGCCCCCGAAGCCATTTCTGGGATGATGAAAAAAACTTTCATTGATAGTTACGAATCTGTCAAACGCCATGTATGGTGATCCATTTGGTAAAAGCCTTTGCCATGCCTGGGGTGGTAGTCCTGTCTATTTACTGGGGCGGTACTTCATGGGCCTTCAACCCACCACTCCTGGATATGCAACATTTACCATTCATCCTCACCTATCGATGTTTAACGAATTAAAATGCTCTTTGCCATTAAAAAATGGCTCCGTCCACTATCATGTTCACGATGGGAAAATTGCTATCCGAACTGATCGATCTGGCGGGACCGTAATTACCGACTCGGGAATGATTGAGTTACAGCCACATCAAACCGTTACGATTGCTAATAACTAAATAAAATGGACAGAGAATGTTGTTGTGCATTCTCTGTCCATTTTCGCTTAATCCATTAAAGGTAGGTCGCCATTATTCCTTACGCTTTCTTGCTAATCCGGCAAGACCAAACATCCCAAGTAAACTAGCTGCTCCGAGTCCAACTAAAGCAACGTTACTTTGATTACCAGTCTGTGGTAATTGCTTACTCTGATGATCGGTCTTAGTAGTTACTACTGATGAACTCTTGGAATCCTTTAATGAGTCTGATGTGATAACCTCCACGGATGCTGATTTCCGTTCATCATCAGATTCACTAGGTTGTTCAATTGGTTTAGTCGGCTTTGTATCATTAGTTATTGGCGTGTCAGCTACCACTTCTACTACCTGTACTGGTGTTGAGCTATTAATCTTCAATACCGGAGTTTGTCCTACAAAGTGGTAACCATCTGGAGCACTTAACGTAATTGAATCGCCATCTTGACCTGTAACCTTATCAGTCTTAACCGTCTTTCCGTTTTCATCAACGTAGTTAATGACATTTAAAACATCCTTATCACTCGTTACTGGCGCACCAGTTTCCGACTGATCCTTAATGACTGTAAAGATTTGTTCTGGTTTTTGGTCATCAATTGTAACATCGACACTATGACCCTGGTTTTTAGTGTGATAGCCATCCGGAACCTTAACGTTATGTTTATCACCAGTCTTACCAGAAACAACCGTGTGCGATACTTCGTTCCCGTCACCATCAATAAACTTAACAATGTTGGCAATATCTTTATTCGAAGTTACTGGATCATCACTTTGACCTGCTTTCTTTGTAACTTTAACAAGAATATCTTGATTATGGTCACCGTTAAAAGTATAAGTTTTTGGTAGCTCTCTATTATCGCTAATAAAGTAACCGTCAGGTGCTTTGTACACAGTATCGACCGTTTGATCGGTAACTCCTGATACTTCTTGCTTACCAACAGTCTTTCCTTCGTCATTCTGATAGATTATATGAATCGACTGTGACAACGCTTTGTACACGACATTATCAATGATAACATACGGATCCTTCGAAGAATCATCTGGGTTAATACTGTAAGCCACTGTTTCAGTTGTCTTTTCACCATTAATATAAGTATCATAACCGGGTTTAATATACGTTCGTGGTTGTGTCCAACCAATATTATCGCCTTCCCACACTGGAACACCACCAGTTTCATCTGTATTGTGTTCTTTAGTAAAGTGGTAATCATGCCTATAGTCTTGCTTGCCATCCACATTTATAATATAGGTAATCGTCTTCTTTTCTGTCCAATGACGAATTTTGGGCTTTACTTTAACGGTAATTGGGGCAGCTTTCTCATTAGTTATGTTTGCGTATTGTGGTTGGGAATCTTCGTTTACTGGTTCATATTTTTCAGGATATTGGTAGTCTATTTGATAGGAATAGCCGGGCTTACCAGTAATCTTCTGTTCTCCTACTTTTTTTCCTTCCTCATCCACATAATTAATGGTAACAGAAGGATCATCGATTATATAGTCAACCGTATAATCATAATCTTCATCATTACTATTAATAGTCATACTGTCGATGGTCTTAGGGGTATATGGCTTAGGCAATGTTAGCGTATAAGATCCATCATCATTCTGACTAATTGTTGCATTAGGCTTAAGCGGCGTGTTTACGTTTTCAACCTTTGGGGTGTAACCCTCAACCTTCTTCAATTGTATTGGCTTAAATAATTGTTGCTCATCATGATTATCAGTCAATGGTACACTATCTTCAACTACCTGCTGATCTCCTGGATAATTAATAGTTACTTTACTAAAGTAATTATAGCCTACTTCCACCGGAGTTGGCTTCAAATCACTTGGCTTGTCTGTATTTCCACCCGATACCGAAGTCAATTCAGAGCTTGGTTTGACTGGATCAAATGGCTTTATTTCTACTTTGGAAGACGTTAGTTGTTTTGGAGTCGAAGTTGATCCAAGCTCTAAAGTTTTGGTATTTAGGTTATTTGTTTCGCTCTTCTGATCACTAGTCGGTGCAACAGTATCCCCATTTTCATTTTGGGCATTAGCACTTACTGATGTGTTATAGCCCGCAAATGTCAGACCAACTAAAACAGAGGCCACCCCAACAGTTAGCTTCCGCAATGCAAATCGTTGCTTGGTTGTCGCGTTTTGTTGCAACATCACTTTTTGATTATGTCTTGATAACATATTTACCCTCCCAATTTAAGTTCCATTAGTACCATAATTATTATAACATTAATTATACTACACTTAAAGATGAAAGGTACACTAATTTACACAGTGATATATATTTAGGCCTTTAATGTTCAATTTATGTTAAATTTTTTGATAATAATTAAAAAATCCCGAACCGGCTGGTTCAGGATTTTTTCTATTTATTGTAGCGAATCCCAAGCAGCCAATTTAATTGGCGCTTGGTCCGCAATTTGTTTAATTTCATCCGTCAAATACTTTTTATTAATGACCGCTTCATACGTATACTGTTCAAACCAGTCCTGACTCATTACAAAGTAACCCTGGTCGCCATTTTTCTCACCCCAACTATTTTCAATCTTCCATCGGTCCGGTTGACCATCAACCAGGTTATAACCAGTTAACGTCATAGCATGGGTAACTTCTGCCTGGTGCGTTTCTAAACGTTCTTTTTTACTCATCGTGAAATCAATGCCAAGTAATTCCTCACGATGATATAGTTTAGCGTCCATCAAGCCGCGTTTCCGATCCATTTGTTGGAGAATATCATTACCAACCCAGATTGTTTCATCATGGTCCAGTTGGTTAATGACCACTTCTTGGAGTTTCTTGAATGGCACGTTTGCAAACTGAATTGGAATCCCACCATTGACATTGTCCTGCGATGGTAATGAATATAATTTCCCATATTCATGGTCTGGCGCATTAGTAACGACTACATAATCATGCAAGTCAGTTTTAAAATACTGATGGTAGAATTCAAGAGGTGTTAAGTTAGCCTGACGATGGTATTTATGGTCATCATCACGATACTCTAAATCAAACTTTGCCGGCGGCTCACCAAATGCATAGGCACAAGCACGATAGACATCGCTCATCATCTGTTGTCGAGTTTCCTGAATTTCCTCATTACCGGCTTTTTCATGAACCAAACGACGCAATACTAACGCGTCCTTCTTCATTAGATAAGTTAAAACTTCCGCAATATCGGTCGTATCTTCAGTATTAAAAGTGTCTGGCATGACATAGTGCGGAATTACCCCATACTTTTCAATAATGGAAGCCGCGTTCGCCCATTGTCCCCCATCACTTTCTGCAGATCTTAAATAATAATCCACTAGCCGATCATGCAGATCGCGATCAGCCGTTGCTAAAATATTGTCGAAAAACTTATTGGCTCGTTCAATCCGATCCCAGAAAAATAAATAATTCTGAGATAGTTCAAAATCTTTCACCTTGTGAGTCAACGCAAACTGGTGACGTAAAGTGTTTAGCGTGGCAAAAGACCAGCACCGACCACTGTGCTTTTGATTACTAACTTTGCCAGTTTTAATCTCATGTGAAAATACACGATGTAAACGTTGGCTCACTGCTGGATCTTCACTGGTGGCTTTAATACCATTCTTGCGGATCGCCCGTTCCAATACTTTGGCTGTTCCACGTGAAACATAATTATCATGGAACTTAGCAATCATTTCCTTCGTGACGACTGTATCCTTATTCATTAGTGATATCTCCTTTATTGGTATCTTGCTATATTATATCTCGTTAGCTAATCCACATAAAAACTCCCCTAGAGTAATTACGAAATATATATTTCGTTTTCTACCATAAGGAGAGCATATCAATTATTTTCCGCAAAATTTTTATTATAATTCTTCACCATTCGTGGCAATAACATTCTTATACCAGTCAAAGGAAGCTTTTTTATACCGGCGCATAGTGCCATTGCCTTCATCATCTTTATCGACATAAATGAAACCATATCGCTTAGACATTTGTCCCGTTGAAGCACTCACTAAATCAATGCATCCCCATGGAGTATATCCCATTACATCAACCCCATCAGCAAGTGCTCCTCCAACGGCTTTGATATGTTGACGCAAGTATTTAATTCGATAATCATCCTGAACAAAATGGTCCTCATTCGGATGATCAACGGCACCTAATCCGTTTTCTACCACAAAAACCGGTTTTTGATAACGATTATAAAGTTCGTTTAAAGCAATGCGCAAACCAGTTGGATCAATCTGCCATCCCCACTCGCTCGCTTTCAGAAATGGGTTTTTAACCCCACCAACTAAGTTTCCATTAGCAGTTGGTAAACTATTATCAGTAATATTAATCGCTGTCGACATATAGTAGCTAAAGCTAATATAATCAACGGTTCCTTCCTTTAATAATTCAAAATCCGCTGGTTTTGTTTCTAAATCACTAAATTTAAATCCGTATTTTTGATAAAGTGAGTCCGCATATGCTGGATACTCACCACGTGCTTGCACATCAGCACAATATTGATTAAATTCTTGATTTTCCTTCAGTCGTGCTAATTGATTTTTTGGATTAGCATCATAAGCATACATTGTTGCGTAGAGGATCATACACCCAACTTTAGAATCAGGTCGTTTTTCATGAGCATACTTTACTGCCCAAGCACTCGTTACAAATTGATTATGCCATGATTGATAAATGTTTTGTTTATTATCCGCACCATTAGATTTAACTAGTCCTTGCCCCATTACCGAAAAATGTAAAGCAGAATTAATTTCATTAAAAGTAATCCAATACTTAACTCGATCACTATAACGATCAATCACTGCTCTGACATAGCGCTCAGCAAATGTAATGAATTTTCGATTCTTCCAACTGCCATATTTAGTTACTAAATTGATTGGCATCTCGTAATGAAAGAGAGTTACGACTGGTTCAATGTGGTATTTTAAGCATTCATCAATAACTCGATCATAAAATTCAAGTCCCTTTTCATTTGGGGTCGTTTCATCACCATTTGGGAAAATACGTGTCCAAGCAATTGAGAAACGATAGCACTTAAAGCCCATTTCTGCAAATAACTTAATATCCTCCCGATAATGATGATAAAAATCAATTCCCTCATGATTAGGATATCTATATTTGTCTGGGTCAATTTGCCAATTAAAATCCGGTTTATTTACAATGTTAAAACGCTCTGGACCGCCTGGCAGTGCATCATCAATTGATAGGCCTTTGCCATCAATGTTATAAGCTCCTTCGATTTGATTAGCAGCAGTTGCGCCACCCCACATAAAATTCTTTGGAAATTTTTTCATTATTTCAACCTTCTTTATTAAATAACGTACATCGCGACATCATCCGTTGTGACTTTCTTATTGACCACCGGTTCAACTTCAACAAAGTCTTTTGTGTTAGTAACAATTATTGGCGTTGTGGTATCATATCCAGCTTCTTGAATTGCTTTCAAATCCACTTTCATTAATAATTGGCCTTTTTTAACTTCATCGCCAACTGCAACACATTGGGTAAATGGTTTTCCCTTTAGTTCGACCGTATTCAATCCAATATGAATCATTAATTCAATTCCTAAATTACTCTTTAAACCAATCGCGTGTTTCGTTGGGAAGACTGTTACCACCTTTCCATCAAATGGTGCATCAATTTCACCATTGGTTGGCTGAATGGAAACTCCATCACCCATCATTTTAGAAGAGAAAACATTATCATCAACAGTATCTAAACTTACTAATTGACCATTCATTGGTGCATAAACTTTTTTAGTGTTCTTACTGCCAGACTCCAATTCCACATCCGAATTATTAGAGGAAACTGTTACTGTCTTATTATCCGTGGATTGATTAGTGGTTTGATCTGCTTGGACCCCTACCATCTTATCACTGTAGCCAAACATGAAAGTCAGAATAAAAGTTAAAATAACTGATCCAGCAGCACATAGTACAGCGTACATAAAGTTATGTGGTGCAACTTTCGCAATAAATTGAGGTAGTGAGATTAATGATGGATTAGCATAAGCAAATGCCCGAATGTGGAATATTCCAGCAAACAGGCCCACAATTCCACTAGAAATCATCGCAGTATATAGGGGACGTTTATATTTTAAAGTAACCCCATACATCGCGGGTTCCGTGATTCCAGCTACCAATGCTGAAACACTTGCCGCTGAAGCTACTCCACGTAATTTTACATTTTTTGTCTTTAAAGCAACTACTAACGCAGCGGTTCCTTCAGCAACATTTGAAATTAACATTGCAGGTAAAATTAGTGAGTCTGGACTAGCCACAGAAGCTGCTAAGAAAATTGGGGCAAATGCCCAATGCATCCCCGTCATAACAATTAAAGGCATTAATGATGCCATCAAAGCCATCGCTAACCAACCGACTTTAGTATTCAAGAAAATCATAATCATTGATAATAGTCGTCCAAGATAAGTCCCAATTGGTCCAATGATAACTAAGGCAAGCACTCCCATAATAAAGAGTTCAGCCAGTGGTTTAACAATACTCTTGATTTGGTTTGGTGTAATTGCATCAATCCAATGTTCAATGTATTTCATTGCCCAAACCGTCATTAGAATTGGAATGACCGATGCTGAGTAAGTTGCCAAGGTAACAGGAAGACCCATCATATGAACGGCATGGCCCGCTTTTACTAGTGCAGTAAATGTCGGATAAATTAGCACTCCTGCTGTACAAACTGCTAGCATTTGATTAACTCGGAAATACTTAGCTGAAGTATAGGCTAATTCAATTGGTAAGAAATAAAATGGTGCATCACCAATCGCACTTAATAAAATATATGTTTGACTCTTATCACTCATCCAACTGAGTGTTGTTAAAACAATTAAGATTAATTTCATTAATCCACCAGCAACTAACGCTGGAATTAATGGCGCCATACATGATGAAATAAAGTCCGCAAACCGGTCAAATAAGCCCCGTTTTTGATCATCATTATCATCAGCTGGAACCTCGCCATTCGATGCAAAATGTCCCAGTTTAGTAATGGCATTATAATAATCCGTTACTT
The DNA here is from genome assembly GCF_000161935.1 of Limosilactobacillus coleohominis 101-4-CHN. Taxonomy (GTDB): domain Bacteria; phylum Bacillota; class Bacilli; order Lactobacillales; family Lactobacillaceae; genus Limosilactobacillus; species Limosilactobacillus coleohominis_A. Next base: position 95,448 of record NZ_GG698806.1, read on the forward strand.
GATTACCAATAATAATCTGATACTGGCCATTTTGCCGGTTAACGCCCAGAACACCAGGAATATTTTTAACTGTCTGGTCGTCAACCTTATTCCAATCTTTCAATTGAAACCGTAAACGTGTAATACAGTGGGTCAATGATTTGATATTATTGTCACCACCAACTGCTTTATAAATTTGCTGAACAGATTGTTCAATTTCCTTCTGGTTAGCCATTTCTAGGACTCCTTTACAAAAAAATGACCTAAATAGTCTCTTTTTGAAACTACTTAGGTCATGCTCAATTAAGATAACACCCTAATTATAAATTTTTAACTAATCGTGCAATATGAACTGTTAAATACATTACTTCTTGATCAGAAATTGTAAATCGATACTTTCGTTGAATGAAATCGTGCACTTGTTGTGCACAAGTCAATGCCTTGGGATAACGACGACTTAGGCTTTCCATTAATTCACGGTCAGTATCATCATCGGGATAGTGAGTATCCGTCAAAATTCGTTGTGCAAAAAATTTTAGATGTGTAATAAAACGAAAATAGTTCAATGATTGTTCATCAAATTCCGTATGAAAAAAATCTTTAACAATTTTTTCCACTTCTGTCACTATCTGCGTCATCTGATAAGCATTATTTTGTTCGTTACCACCCGTTGATTCAACGTCCAAAAAACTTAATGCAATAAATGCGGCCTCATCATCTAAAAAGTCAATTCCTAACTTCCTTTTAACTAACTCCACCGCTTTCATCCCAACATCATATTCATCAGGATAAAGACGTGCGATATCCCACTTGAGCGGATTAGTGAGCTTAATTCCTGACCGATACCGTTCAATGGCACCATGTAAATGATCAGTGAGATTAACATAAATAATTTCGTTCAATTTCCGTCCAAGTTTAATCTTAGCGTAATTAATGATCCGTTCCGCAATCAAGACTTCGTCCATTGGTGCATCAATCACAACTTCTTTAAATTTATTGAGGGTATCCGGATTTTTTAATAGAAAGGTTTGTTCAACCTTACTAATATCGACGTCTTGTCCACGCTTTTTATTCCAGGCAATTCCTGATCCCATTAAAAGAACTTCGACTCCGGAATGGTTTTCCGAAATCACCGCATTGTTATTTAGGACCCGTTTAATTTGCAAACCGCCGCCCCCTTTCAAAACAAAAATGGCTTACTACATGGTATAGTACAACGAATACCAATAGTAAGTCATGCTCTTTTAAGTTTAAGATAACACCTTACATTATTCACACAATTAAGTAGCTATCCATGCTTACCCAAAGTAATAACACCTAACTACACTGTTCATCTTATCCCTCTACGAAAGCGCTGTCAATAATTTCTTTAAAACTTATAAAATTGGCGACAACAATCGCGAAGCCGTCTGCTTAAAACGTAACCATCGTGGTTGTTGGGCAAACATTGCTGGCGTAACTACATGACTATGCCGAACATCTTCCATAAAAATTTGTTCAAGCTGATCAGCAATCCGTGAATCATAGATAAAACTGTTGATTTCAAAGTTTAACTTGAAACTCCGGTAATCAAGGTTGGCAGACCCAACCGAAGCCATTTTGCCGTCAATCATGACGGTTTTAGCATGCATGAAGCCATTGTCATAGTAGTAAATCGTGACCCCTTCATTGGCGAGCATCCATGCATAGTATTGCGTTGCGCGGTAAACAAATGGGTGATCAGGCTTGCACGGAATCATAATCCGGACATCAATTCCTGAATGGGCAGCTACCTTTAGTGCATCAATCATACTGTCATCCGGAATTAGGTATGGTGTTTGAATCCAAATATGGTCCTGAGCTGCATTAATGAGTCGCAAATAACCAAGTTTAATCGTTTCCAACTGTGTATCAGGACCGCTGGAAACAATCTGCATTGGGGTGGTCCCATTTTCAACCTTAATTGGTGGGAAAAAGCGCCGATAGTGTAGGATTTGTTTGTCAGTTCCCTGCATTGTGGCATTCCAGTCACGAATAAATCGTTGTTGAAGTGAATAAACCGTCCCTCCAATCAGCCGGAGGTGAGTATCCCGCCAGTAGCCAAACTTCGCTACCCGGCTCAGGTATTGATCACCAACGTTGAAGCCACCAACATAACCGATGCGGCCATCAATTGTGACAATCTTTCGGTGATCCCGATAATTAATCCGGAAGTCAAAAAGGTTACTCCGCGTCATTAAGAATTGTGCAGCTTCGCCACCGTTTTCGCGTAGATGGTTATAAAAACTCGGCTTGACGCCTCGGGAACCCCAAGAATCATAGAGAACCCGTACTTCGACCCCTTCTGCGGCTTTCTGTTCCAGAATCGTCCGCAACTGATTACCGATTTGGTCATTATAAATGGTGTAAAACTCGATATTAATGCTCTTTTTCGCTGCTTCAATATCTTTAAACATTTGGCGAAATAACTTGTGCCCATCATTAAAGATCTCAACATTATTATGCCGGGTAAAAAAAGCATCATCGAGGTTTTGAAATAACATCACCGTCCGCCAATAGGTGCGCCGGGTTTGCTTTTTCGGTTTCATCATATTAGCAAACTTCTTTTTTTGTTCTTCAATGGCCTCCGTCAGCTCTAGCTGGGTGGCACTTTGAATTCTTTCCATCCGATGGCGGGTTGGTTTTCGACCGAGAAAGGCGTACGCAATAAATCCAATTACTGGAATGAGTGTCAAAACAAGGAGCCATGCCCAGGTTGCCGCGATATCTCTTTTTTCCCGAAAGACGGTCAAAAGCGCCGCCACTTCGTTCACCAGCACAATAATAATGAGGACAACACGAATAATATTCCACGTCAATACCATGCTTGCTGTCCTCCTCTACCCGATAAAATCACTTATAATAATTTTAACGCATTCCTCACCCTGAACCAAATCACTAATTCATGTATAATAGTTCAAAATCAAACGAGGTGGTTATTTATGTTTTCAGAATTGGCCGTTGGTCAAATCCGCGCTTTTCATATGCTGTTTAACCAAAACCCAGTACTGGCCATCATTGTGCTGGTCGCTTTAATTGCCTTAGCCTACTACTTTAAGAATCATTAACCAAAGGGATCATCACCGAAGTCGTGAACGTGACTTGCGGAGATGATCCCTTTTGCTAAGCAAAAAACTGCTGCCAATTTTGTTCAATTTGTTGTTCTAATTCAATTGCGGTTAGCTTTCTCAAATGAGCCACCTCATCATACAGACGCTGCATCGTCTGCCAATAATCAATTTCATCAAGCGGTTTGTTCTGCGCCCAGGAAATTCCTTCTAAGCCATCACTCTCAATAAAAATCAGCTCCGCAGGAACCTGTTGAGCAACTTTTTGAACTGCCGAATCATTAAAGACATCAGGGCCTACCGAAAACCAAGTATTCGGCACTGCTAGATACTGTTGTAGGTAACGTTTTGATGAATACCAGTGAACCAGCTTATGAACATCTGGAAACTCATGAATCCCCTCCAAAAGTTCCCGCTCACAACCCTTAACATGCAAAACAACTGGTTTATGATTCATAGCTGCTAATTCCAATTGTTTTTGAAATACTGGACGTTGAATAGCTAACGGCACTTCTGTTCACGTCGTATCCAGTCCGATTTCACCAATCACTGAAACACTCGCTAATAAATCCGTGTCGATCGTTTCCTGCCTTGCTTGCCATGGATGAACACCATAACTTAATTTTTGTTGAGCATTAGCAACTTGCCGATTTCTTTCATACTCTGCGTTACTTGTCGAACTAATCGTACTTTTCATTTGATGTTGCTGCTGCACCTGAATAATCTGCTGATGCTCATCGTTATGACAATGGATATCAATTAACATTAACGAACCTCAGGGGACAATGCCCGGTCCAGTAAATTCATAATTAACTTTACAAGCACCCCATCAAAGACTAATGAGGACAGTGCTCCAGTAATAAACATCGCCATTTGTAAACTCACACTGAAGTGGTTCCACCCATAAATAAAGTACGACGGGATAAAGCCACCCAAGTGGGCACCAAAGGACCCCAAAAGGACACTCCCCCAACTGCACCGTTCATAACGGGACTTTTTCGGAAAGAATCCTAATTCATTTCCGGCCCCTTGAATTAAACCTTCCATAATCGTCAATGCTCCCCACTGACCGCCAAGAAACATTTCCACCATGGAAGCAATCGTCTCACCAACCACGGCAGACCCAATTGTTGGCACTAAATAGATTGCAATTGGTCCAGCCATATACCACAATCCCGAAAGTATCGTATCAACTAACGGTCCAATGCCGAATGGAGTTAGGAGTAATTTAACGGAGTTATAAACTGTATTAATCAACAACATATAGATAACTCCAAATAGGATCCCGACTAGGGCTACCCGAATAACTGATGCTAAATTCCAATGTGTATAACGTTTAAACATAAAAATCTCCTTTGCATACTAATAACGTTGATACTTAAAAAGGCTCCCCCATCACGGAGAAGCCATTATTGGATATTTTCACATCAAATAATTGCTGTCTCCCTCCGCTAGTATTAACTAGATCAGGTTCTATGGGTATTTCTCAGCTAACTAAATAGCACCCCAGACAGGTTAACTTTTTTACAACGATGATCATACCACATCGCAGAGCCAAAAAAAAGAGTGGGAAAGAACTAGCTTGCCTAGTTCGTTTCCCCACTCCCTTATCATTAACGACTAGTCTTGGTCGTCAGCCTTTTGATCATCTTTCTTTTCGTCGGCCTTGTATTGATCACTGTCGTCATCAGCAGCATCCTTGGCGTCAACTATTTCCAGCTTGCCATCCTTCATTTCAGCAACTAGGTGCTTTGCATCAAGGTGGTCAAGGTAGTAATCCGTAACCTTGTCACGAATTTGTTGTTCGATGACCCGCCGCAGTGGACGTGCACCCATGGCTTCGTCGTAACCTTCGTCAATCAAGAACTTCTTTGCCGTTGGTGTGACCTTAACGTCCATATCCTTCTTAGCCAACGTCTTGTTTACATCCGCAATCATTAAATCAACAATCTTTTGCAAATCGTCCTTTGTCAAACTGTGGAATTCAACAATCGCGTTAAACCGGTTCAAGAATTCTGGACGGAAGTAAGTGGTCAACTTCTTGATCAAATCTTCTTCATCCTTTTCGTCACCGAGCTTAACTGGTGCATCGTTGGAGTAACCGGCATTGGATGTCGCAATGATGACCGTGTTCTTGAAGTCAACGGTGTTCCCTTGACCATCAGTTAACCGACCATCATCTAAGACTTGGAGAAGTAAGGTGATAACTTGTGGGTTTGCCTTTTCAATTTCATCCAAGAGAATGATGGAGTATGGGTGACGACGAACCTTTTCAGTCAAGGTGTTGGAGTTATCATCGTAACCTACGTAACCAGCAGTCGTACCAATTAGCTTAGAAACCGCATTCCGGTCAGAGTATTCTGACATATCCAGCCGGATAATATCATTCTTAGAACCAAACATATCAAGGGCTAATTGCTTGGCAAGTTCGGTCTTACCAACCCCAGTTGGACCAACGAAGAGGAAGCTACCAATTGGCCGATTGCCTTCGTCAAAGCCGGCCCGATTCCGCCGAATAGCCCGGGCAACAGCTTCAACAGCTTCGTCTTGACCAATGACCTTACCTTCAAGCCGCTTGTCCATTTCCTTCAAGCGTTGAACGTCACTAGCACCGATCTTAGAAACTGGAATACCCGTCATTTGTTCAACTGCGGCAGCCACATCTTCTGGTGTAGCAGTGACTTCTTCTTGCTTGGAGTGATCTTTAATTTGCTTCTTCAAATCAGCGATCTTGTCCTTAGCTTCTTGAGCAGCCTTGTAGTCTTCCTTCTTAGCAGCGTCCTTTTGCTTCTTTTCTTCCTTTTCAATTTCCTTTTCGATTTCCTTAACGTCCTTTACCGGGTGCTTAGCAGCCAGGTGAGCAGCCGTCATATCAATCAGGTCAATTGCCTTGTCAGGAAGTGACCGTTGTGGAATGTATTGAACAGAGTAGTCAACTGCTGCTTGAAGAACGTCATCTGGTAACTTAACGTTGTGGTGACGTTCGTACAAGTCACGAATTCCCTTCAGGATAGCAAGCGTGTCTGCCTTGCTTGGAGCGTTGACAGTTACCGGGTTAAACCGCCGGGCTAAAGCAGCATCCTTCATAATGGTGTTTCGATATTCATCCTGGGTGGTTGCCCCGATTACCGTGATTTCACCCCGTGACAATGCTGGCTTAATAATGTCAGCCATTCCTTTAGAGCCACTGTCAGAACCAGTCGAACCAGCACCGATGATTTGGTGAATTTCATCAAAGAAGAGAATAACATTGCCAGCCTTTTTAACTTCGTCAATCAGCTTTTGCATATTTTCTTCAAAGCTGCCCCGGTATTGCGTACCAGCTTCCAGTCCGGAAATATCAATACTGATAATTTCCTTATCTTTAATTGGTGCTGGAACATCACCAGCAACAATTGCCTGAGCTAAGCCTTCAACAACCGCGGTCTTACCAACCCCGGCATCACCAACAAGTACAGGGTTGTTCTTAGTCCGCCGACTTAAAATTTCAGCAGTTTCTTGAATTTCTTTATTCCGGCCAATCACTGGGTCCAATTCGCCTTGGCGCGCCTCTTCCGTCAAATTCCGGCCAAGCTTGTGGAGCATACTGTCCTTGCCTTCATTTGGCTGTGGTCCTGGTTGACCAGGTTGTTGTGGAGCTGCTCCACCAGGTAATTGGCCAGTTTGGCGATATTGAGCAAATTCTTCAGGAGTAACTTCACGGCCGTTAATCAAGTAACGACGGTTATCTGAATTAAAGCCGTTCATCCCTCCCATTAATTGGTTAAAAATGTCATTCATGTCGTTGTCAAATGGGTCTCTTGGGTTTTGTGCCATAATACTTTCCTCCCTATTTGTTTAATTGCTTTTTTAATTACATCCGAATCAACTTCATCATACAGCTAACCCGAATTAGTCGTCCAATAAATAGTGTTCTTCTAAATCGCGTAAAACTTGCCACATCTGTCGATGCTGTGCACGCGCAATTGCATCCAGATCTCGTAAGTTCAATGACGTGGCTTTTGATTGCTGTTTGTTAAACGACTTATGTAAGGTTGTGTAGCCGTATCCGGAAGTCTTTGCAACCTGATAAATCGTCAGGTGATTTTCATTAAGATAGCTCTTAATATCAATCCGCATTACCGCTCACTTCCTTCACACTTTATGTTTTTATTATACCATATTTGTGATATACCACAAGTGTAATATGACAAAAAAGTGGAATAAATTTATATTTTTTTATGATACTTTCCTGTGAATTTTAAATTTTATGTTGACATTCATTAGATTTCGATTAGAATGTACTTAATCAAATTAAATGAGGTAACACAAATGACTGCATTAAATTATTCTCAATTGAATAATGCGTTTAGCTACTGGTTCTGGAACTCCATCTCCTAGAGTCAGTAACCTTTTGTGATGGCTTCTAGGATTCATACATCCGGAAGCTGACCAACCTTAATTTGGCATACTACCATTTAAGAAACGAGCGCTCCCGGGTGTTGCAGAAATGCAATTCCCGGGTTTTTATTTAAAGGAGGAACTTTTCAATGCCAAAAATGAAAGCTAGTCTTAGTCAACAATTCAATCCCAACCTCTCTAGAGTTCAACCAACGCCCATCCGGGTGTTTGATAATCAAGCTAGTCAAATTCCCGGGATCGTGAAATTAACCCTTGGTGAACCGGACTTCAATGTTCCAGAAGTTGCTAAACAGGCTGCGATTGAGAGTATCAAAGATAATGACTCGCACTATTCAGCTGGTTCAGGAACCCCGGCTTTACGTGAAGCAATTTCAAACTATCTAAAGAAGCATTATGATCTCGATTATGATGCCACAACTGAAATTGCGGTCACGATTGGCGCAACCGAAGCTATCTACGCCGCCCTGTTTGCCATTATCAAACCTGGTGATCAAGTCTTGATCCCAACACCAACCTTCCCACTGTATGAAGCAGTCGTTAACCTTCTTGGTGGTGAAGCAATTAATCTTGACACCAGCAATAACAACTTCGTACTATCACCGGAAGCCTTGCAAACTGCCTTAGACCAGCACGAAAATGTTAAAGCAATTGTTTTAAACTACCCATCAAACCCAACCGGGGTTACTTATTCAGCTGACCAACTAAAGGCTCTTGCAGACGTCTTAGCAGATACGAACCTGATTGTGATTGCTGATGAAATCTACTCTGAGCTAATTTATGGTGGTCAACACACCTCCATTGCTAAATTCCTTCCTGGACAAACCATCGTCCTCAATGGTGCCTCTAAGTCTGGAGCCATGACTGGTTACCGGATTGGTTTCATGGCAGCCCCGGCAGAATTGATGAAACGATTAGGGATGGTTCACTCAATCATGATTACTTCCCCTTCTGATCCAGCAATGGCTGCTGCCGTTCCAATCTTTGATAGCGAAGCAGGACATCAAGCTACCCTTGATATGAAAGCAGCCTACGAAAAGCGGCGAGACTTCTTAGTAGCTGCATTGCATGATCTTGGCTTCGGTGTTGCAACTCCAAATGGTGCTTTCTACGTTTTCGCTAAATTACCGGCCAAATATGGTACTGACGACGAAGCCTTTGCTACTAAATTAGCTCAAGAAGGTAAAGTTACCGTTATTCCTGGATCATATTTCGGTGATGGCGGTGAAGGTTACTTAAGAATGAGCTACGCTACCAGCATGGACAACCTGAAATTAGCTGTCGACCGGATCAAAAACATGTTAAATAACTAGGAGGAATTCAATTATGACAAAAATTTTAATGACTAGTGTCCGCCCTGATGAGCAAAAAGCGATCAACGATTTTGCCGAACAGCACCAGATCGATGTTGTAACTACCTCTAAGCCATTTATCGACGATGAAGCCATCGCGATGACTAAGGGAATGGATGGATTAGTCATCCAGCAACACGCCAAAGTTCCTGACAACGCCTACGCTGCTTTAAAAGCCAATGGGCTTAAACAAATTAGTACCCGAACAGCTGGTGTTGATACGATCAATGTTCCATTAGCACATGAAAACGGTCTAAAAGTAACTAACGTTCCAGCATATTCACCACGTAGCGTTGCAGAACATGCTTTAATGCAAATCTTCCGCCTTTTGCGTAAATCATATGCATTTGACCACCGGGTTGCTCAAAACGATTACCGGTGGGCTGGTCTGCAAGCCACTGAAATTCATTCCGCAACCATTGGGATCATTGGTGTTGGTCGAATTGGGGGAACCCTGGCTAAATTACTAAAGGCGTTAGATGCACGAGTGCTCGGCTACGATGTCAAACCACGAAAAGAAATGGATGGGATTGTCGAATACGTTTCAAAAGAGGAACTCCTGCAACAATCTGACGTTGTCTCATTGCACGTAGACTTAAACGATACTTCCAAAGGCCTGCTTACGCTCGATGATTTCAAGTTAATGAAACCCACTGCCGGATTGGTCAACGCTAGTCGTGGTCCTGTTGTCGTCACCCAAGACCTAGTCACCGCGCTTAAAGATCAAGAAATTGCTGCGGCCGCCCTCGATACGGTTGAAGGCGAAGAACACATTTTCAATCAAGATCATCGCGAGGACGGTTTAGATGCTGTCCCATTAGTCAAAGAACTTCATGCGATGGACAACGTCATTCTGACCCCGCACATTGCATTTTTCACCAACATTGCAGTACAAAATATGGTTGAAATTGCCTTAACGGATGTCTTAACCATCCTTGATGGTCAATCATCACCTCACGAATTCAATTAAGATAAGGAGAAATTACAATTATGAAAGCCAAGCTCAAAGAATTAACGATGGCCACGCTTAACGGAAACGCCATTGCCATCGTCATTGCGCTAATTCCGAGTGCATTGCTCTCTCAATTACTACAATTTTGCCCGGTTAACTCGGTTACCACTGGGATTACCCACATGATTAACCTCGCGCAAGCCGCCTTCCCCTTCATTGCCGCTTTTGCGGTGGGGATGATCTTAAAGTTCACCACTTTACAAGTCGGTTCGATGGCACTGGCGACCTTCGTAGCTGCCGGTAACGCAGTCCCCCACAAGGCGCCTTTATCATTAGTGGTTCTGGAATTATTTTGAACATTATGTTAACAACCTTCATTGCCTCCATTGTGGTGATCTTTTTAGATCAATTTCTTGGTCAGTTCAAAATGATTTTAGAGTCACTATTAGTATTACTGATTGCTGGTGGAATTAGCCTTCTTACCATGCCCGTAATGGTTGCAATTCAAAACGCAATTGGGCAGGTAGTCCAAGCTGCCACTAATATGTCACCACTATTAATGGGGATTGTCCTCGGAATGTTATTTGGTGTTCTGATTGTCTCCCCAATTTCCTCCGTTGCTATCGCAATGGCAATCTCGCTTTCCGGCGTTGGATCTGGGGCCGCAAATGCTGGAATCGTTGCCTGTTCCTTTACTTTGGCATGGATGGGAGCAACTGTGAACCCGATTGGTGGAACCCTGGCGCACTTCTTAGGTTCACCCAAGATTCAAATGGCCAACATGCTTGAAAAACCGAAACTATTCATCACAGTCATTATTGCTTCAGGTATTTCTGGTTTGTTCGCAGCACTTTTCCAAATGAATGGTACACCATTCTCCGCTGGATTTGGTTTTTCGGGATTAATCGGTCCACTAACTGCTTACCAACATTCCACCGGTTCATTCCTCCTGCTACGGGTAATCCTGGTGTTTGTAATCATCCCGGTAATCTGTGCTTGGCTCATGAATTTCGTCTTTGTTAAACGCACTACTTTTGTTCAGCCAACTGATCTAAAACTAAACCTATAATGTTTCATGTGAAACACACAAAAAAGGTGATCGAAATCGATCACCTTTTTTTGTGTTATCAAGTATTTTAATTTTAGTAAATGCCGTCGTAAGCCTTTTGGAATAGCTTAACAACTTCTTCAACAGTTCCCTTCCGTGGGTTGGAGAATGCATTACCATCCTTTAATGCATTCTTGGCCATTAATTCAAAGTCTTCTGGCTTAGCGCCAATAGCCTTAATTGAATCCGGAATACCGATTGACTTAGCTAATTCACGCATCCCATCAATTGACTTGTGGGCAGCTTCCATAGTCGTCATACCAGTTGTGTCATAACCCATGATTTGGGCTAATTTAGCAAAACGGTCTGGGCAAGCAATGATGTTCCATTCTTCAACTACTGGAAGCATCAAAGCACAGCAAACACCATGAGGGGCATCATATTGACCGCCCAATTGGTGCGCCATTGCATGAACATATCCCAAGTTAGCGTTATTGAAGGCCATTCCGGCAAGCATTTCCCCTTCGACCATCTTGGTCCGTGCTTCAACATTGTGACCATTCGCAACCGCTTCTGGTAAGTATTGTTGAATAATTTGAATAGCCTTTTCACATTGGCTATCAGTAATATCATTGTGGTCAACTGAAACGAATGGTTCAACTGCTTGAACATAAGCATCCAAACCAGTTGCGGCAGTCGTTGCTTGTGGAATATCCAGCATTAGCATTGGGTCATTGAATGAAACCAATGGAATGTTCCGCCATGAAACAACCACAAACTTCAGATGGGTATCTTCATTGGTAATTACTGCGTGCCGGGTCAGTTCAGAACCGGTACCAGCAGTCGTGTTTACCGCCATCAATGGTGGCAACGGCTTATCTAGCGTTTCAATTCCGGCAAGTTTAGTAATATCGTCACCATTCGTAAGAATAATTCCAATTCCCTTACCACAGTCATGAGCGGAGCCACCACCAACAGTGATGATGCTATCACAACCTTCATCCAGATAGATTTGCTTACCCTTCTTAATATCACGAATCTTGGGGTTTTCTTCTGCACCATCAAAGATGACGTATTCAACGCCGGCCTTCTTCAATGAGTTAACAGTTTGATCAACTGGTCCATTTTCGATTTTGCCAATGTGGCCACCAGTAACCACGAGGACCTTGTGCATTCCAAGCATCTTAGCCCGATCACCAATTTTAGCAATTACTCCCGGGCCAAAGAAGTTTACACTTGGCATTAAGAAATCAAATTGTCGTTCCATGCTATTGCCTCCAATAAGTTAATTACAGTATTGATTGTAATACCAACTTTGTGAAAATCAACACAATTTTAAAGGAAACTAAACATTTTTATCAATCTGTTTCATTTGAATCCTGAGTTATAAACTAATTGTACCTTGTAAAATCAATCACATTACTTATGGTAAGGTAAGCCGTTAATAATCGTAAATGCCCGATAGATTTGTTCCGTGAGGACCAACCGCATCAATTTGTGCGGGAGCGTAAACCGTCCAAAAGAAATTTCAGTATTCGCCCGTTTCAAAACAGCTGGACTTAATCCTAGTGATCCACCAATCACAAAAGTGAGGTCGCTATGTCCATAGGTGGTTAACTGATTAATCTCCTTAGCAAATTCTTCTGAGGAACGTTCCTTTCCCTTAATCGCCAACGCGAATACGTATTCGCGATCTTTAATCTTACTAAGGATCCGCTCCCCCTCCTTGGCCATTACCTCAACCATTTCATTTTGGCTAAGTGATTCAGGAGCCGGTTCATCGGCGACCTCAACAATCTTAAATTTGCAAAACCTCCCAAGGCGCTTTTGGTATTCAGCAATTCCATCTTTAAAATACTTTTCTTTGACTTTCCCCACACCAATAATTTTAATATTCAAAATTCTTCATTCCTTACCTTTTTCTTGCTATTTTACCATCATGTTAATAACTAGAACTTTTCAACAATTTTTCCACAAGTTATCCACAGAAGATCGTGGATAAATCGGGAAGTTCGTTCTTCTATCTTTGGTCTACCCCGAATTGACAACTTAAGTTATCCACATTAGCAACAAAAACAATCGTTCGCTCGTCTTAATTCGATGACCTGATATAGCAACGTTTATGACGGTCTTAATTAAATTTAATCCACTTATCAACAAGTGTGGATAAAACCTGTGGATAACTTTTTACACAAGAAAAATCGTTGAAATAACAACTATCAACAGCCTGTGGATAATTATGTGGATAACTTTTCCACGGTTTGTTATTAATCACCAATCTTTAGACAGATTATTCGCTTTTCATTTACATTCGATGATTTTGGTAAACTTTTATGTCAAATATTCTATCATTAACGAACTATCTCTCTTTACTTAACCGTCAAGGTTCTGTCCTTGACAGGATAAAAAAACTGGTGCTTTCTAAGCACCAGTCTTTTTCTAGAATCCCGCATCATCATTATCTTGACTTTGCTGATCCTGATCACTTTCCTGTTGAGAAGACTCTGAATCTGAACTACTGTTAGCTGAACTATCGTTTTCAGTTAACTTAACGGTAACTGTGTGGGCCTTCCCATTTCGATAATATGTGATTTTAGCTGATTGACCGACCTTATACTTATACAATGCAGTTCGTAATGAACTAACATCCGTTACTGACTTATTACCAATCTTCGTAATGACATCATATTTTTTAATACCAGCGTTTTTAGCGGCACCACCGTCCGTGATGGTCATCACAACTGCCCCTTTAGTAACGCTAGAAGGTAATTTTAAGACTGAAGATTGTTGATCTTGCGAAACGCTGCTTAGGTCAATTAACCCCACTCCCAGTGAAGGACGAGTGATTTTACCGTTCTTAACTAATTGATTGATAATCCGTACAACTTCGTTACTTGGAATGGAGAAGCCCATCCCTTCAACGTTGCTTCCGTTAGTATCAGAAGCTAACTTCATTGAATTGATTCCGATCACTTGGCCAGCCATATTGATGAGGGGACCACCAGAATTCCCTGAATTAATAGCTGCATCAGTTTGAATAACACTAGTTGCTGCAGCACCAGACTTCGCTCGAATTGTCCGATTCTTTGCAGAAATAATCCCTTTGGTAACCGTATTTGCGTATTCACTACCCATTGGGGAGCCAATCGCTAGCACATCTTGTCCTGCTTCAATGTCATTAGAATTACCAAAGGACGCAACAGTTTTCACATTTGCTGCACTAATCCGTAAAACTGCTAAGTCAGTGGTGGAATCTGTCCCAACAATCTTAGCAGAAACTTCCTTACCATTACTCATGATAACTTTGAGCGCATTTGAACCGGAGACCACATGATTGTTAGTCACAATATAGGCAGAGCCACCACTCTTTTTGTAGATGACCCCAGAACCTTCGCTAACCGTTTGCAGTTTTCCAGAGCTGCTCTGACCACTACTTTGTCCAAACAAACTATAAATACTACTTGAGCTTTGCCGATTTTGTAAATTAATTACCGACACTACTGAATCTTTAACTGACTTATAAGCCTTCGTCGATTCATTATTTAAATTCGCCTTATTCTTGGCAACGGATGTCCCACCTGCTTTATTCGAACCAGCGGGAGTCCGCATGGCAATTCGGTCACGAATACCACTAACCACATTGCCGATTCCTAATGATAATCCCCCACCAATCAAACCAGCAATTAAACCAACCACAGCAACTTTTATCCAAAATTTATTATTTTTCTGTTGCATGATACGTCCTCCTATTTAGTTTTCATTATAGAAACCAAATATGAATTATTTTTGAAATTTTTATAACATTTTTCATTATAACGTCATTAGTTTACTAGCGTGATCTTGCTCAGCATCATCTAGTTGAAAATCATGATCAACACCAAAATCACGTTGCTCTAACAACGTGGCAACCGTCAAGTGTGCTAATGATCGGGTATTATTTTCGTGACTGCGGTGGCCAATAATAACTTCTTTCGTATGACGACCAATCACGCTCGTGAGTGCTTCTGCGCCATCCTCATTAGAGAGGTGCCCTTCATCACCCAAGATTCGTTGTTTTAAGGGCCACGAGTACTTGGTTCCATTTATTAGCATTTCAGTATCATGGTTGCACTCCATCAAATAAGCATCTGCATCTCGGATCGTCCCTGCCACTCGCTCAGAAACATACCCGGTATCAGTTAAAATACAAAACGCTTTATTATCGTGATGAACCTGATAAAACTGTGGTTCTGCTGCATCATGGGAAACCGCAAAGCTTTCAACCTGAAGATCACCAAAGTCCTTAACCGATCCTGGTGCAATCAAGTGCTTTTGGTCTAAAGGAACCTTACCAATTTTATTATCCATTGCTTGCCAAGTACCGCGATTAGCATAAATATCCAGGCCATACCGACGCGCTAACACCCCCACACCATGACTATGGTCACTGTGCTCGTGCGTAACGAAAATGGCCTCAACGTCCTTCAACGAGCGGTTAATCGCTGCCATCCGGGCTTCAATTTGTTTACCACTTAATCCTGCATCAATTAAAATTCGGTGGTGGGCAGTTTCAATATATGTAGAATTACCCTTACTGCCACTGGCTAAAATACTGTAGTGTAAATTATCCGTTGTTGCCACAACTATCCCTTTCTCTACTAATTATCACCATTCATTTTAAAAAGCGTTCCACTAAAGGCATTCACCCGCAAATTTTGGGTATTATCACCAGTTTTGCTTTTCACATTCACATTCCAAATTGGAACATACACAAGCTGATTACCATTCTTCTTAATCTTATCATAGCCAAACAGGACATAGCGGATTCGCGAATTATTAGCAATCTGGTTATGCCGATAGAGCCAAGTCACTGCCTGTTGCTGTGAAACCGTCAGGGAGCGTGGTCGCAAAATCGTAAAATGATTTAAATAATTCTGCGTATATCCTGTGACTTCGTTACTATCATTAATATGTAAACGCAATTGTCCCGCATTATCTAAAATTGGCTGTCCATGAACTGTTTGGGCATAGACAACCTGACGTTTATTTGATAACTGCGCACAATAAGTATATTCCTGTCCATGAATAATCCGTTTGGAATGAACGAGCTTATCCAGTTGTTGCTGTTGGTTAACTTGATTATGAATTTTAATCGGTTTTTGAAATGTACTTGTGACTGTCCCGTTGTTCAGATGAGAACTCTGATTTTTTAACGATGTCACTCGTGAATTACTGGTCCACTGATTATTATCTTGAGCCGCAATGTAATAACCGTCTTGTCGATGATTGGAGAGCGACCCAAAACTAATCATGTCATTCTTCATTTCTTTCATCGTAATTTGTGACTGGCTTTGTTGCCGACCACTATTATGAAACTGCGTCCCCATTAATAACGAAATACAGAGTCCAATATCAAGAAGGACAAAGGCAATTATGAAAATCCACTGAATTCGTTTAAAATTCATTCCAGTCCCTCCTAATTATCGATTAAACTCTTATAATTTTCCCAACTATTCCGATAACGAATGTAATAAGTCGGTGTTAACGTTACCGTTTTAGTATTTTGATCTGTCTTCCACTGATAACCAATGCGAATTCCCGTAACTTCCTTCAACTTATTAACTGATCGGAGGCCATTAAAGACCACCGCTGATGATGGTAGAACGGTCTTTTTATTATTTACGGGCACCGGCACCTGCAAACTGTAGGTGGAAAAGTGGTAGCGTTCCGCACCATCATGATTATTCTGGATCTGGACGGTTCCATAACCATCATCATTAAAGATGGGGAATCCTTCTACGAAACTGCGGTAAGTAATTGATTCACTTTTTCCATTATAGGAATCATAGCGAAGTGAATCCAATGGAATACTCGTGCTAGCTAACTGGTTATAAATATGCCCAAAAATCTGTTGGTAGCTAAAATTGTCGGACCGCCCAACGTAATTTTCATAGTCAAGTGCACCCTTTGCTGGATCATATACCAACCGTTTACTGGTTCCTGACTGATAAACAATATGGTTATTTTCCTGTTGTGACGTGACCGTCGACTGCTTTGATGAGTTATTCATTAACGTTTGGCTTACGCTATCCGGATTAATCTTACTAATTTGATAACCAAAGTTCGGTAATTTTACCCCATGCGGGTAGGTAACCATCGGATGACCACCATAAATCTTATGGTCAACGCTAATTGATGACCCACCCCTTAAAGATTCTCTAATCGACTTAATATTAGCGTTATCAACCTTAACTCGGAAGACCCGATAGTTATTATCGCTCAACAAATAAATCCGGTTAATCCGATTGCTTTTATTTAATGGGATAACAATATGATCAACCCGACTAAGATTATTATAATTGAGATTTTGATTGAAACTATCGTTAAAGATCGTCATCGGCACACTCGATGGGTACGACAACATTACCGAATTATTTAAACGCAGATAATTAAGATAATTATTTTGCCGACCAGACTCAATTCTCGTTAACCGGTGCATTCGCCAACGTTCAATACTTTGACGAGCCGTTAACACAGGATTTTTAGCTTGCCCATAAAGGAGCTTTTGTCCTTGATCACCATTCGTTTTGATAACCTGCGTTGGTAAATAAATATCGCGCATCGATTGGGTTGCGACTTGTCTTCCTGTACTCGTTCCAGAATCACCCAAAAAACGATGATCCGACCGATATGGGTTTACCCAAACAATTCCAGAGAGAATAAGACTAATAACCACCACAATGGTTAAAATTATGGCTAACCAGTTATCTTTAATCTTCGCTAGCATTCCATTCATCTCCTTCATCGTATGGTACATATGGTAGGGAAATGTAGAAAGTTGATCCTTTGCCTTCGATACTATCAACCCAGATTTGACCACCTAATAGGTTAACCACTTCTTTTGAAATTGCTAATCCTAGTCCGGTCCCACCTTGTTTCCGCGAACGCGCCTTATCAACCCGGAAGAACCGATCGAAAATATGTCCGATGTCCTTCCGTGGAATACCAAGCCCTTGATCCGCAATACTCATAATGACATGATTCTTAGTCTCCATCAGACGAGCAGTGATTACACCACCATCAGGTGAGTATTTGACGGCATTATTCATAATGTTATCAATCACTTGGGTAAATGTATCGGTATCGATTTCAACCCAGAGATCCTTCTGAGTAATTTTTCGTTGAATCGTATACTTTTTTTGCTGTGGATCAGTTTCTTTTTTCAAAATCATATCAAAACGGTCCAGAATATAATTAAAAAGTTCGTTGATATTAACGTATTCAAGATTTAACTTTACCGTCCCGGAATCCATTCTGGATAGACTCAGTAAATCATTAATCATTCTAATCATTCGGTCGGTTTCATCTTGAACCACCTTTAAAAATTGGGGAGCAATCTCTGCATCCTTCCAAGCACCATCACTCAATGCTTCGACGTAACTTTTAACACTCGTTAATGGCGTCCGTAATTCATGCGAAACGTTCGAAACAAATTGTTTACGTTCCTGATCTTCCTTCTGTTGACTAGTAACATCATGCAGAACACAGACAAACCCACTGACAAATCCAGACTCACGCTGCACAACTGAAAAGTAAGCAGAAAGAATCATGCCGCTGGTATCACTATTATCTATCAGAATCTGTTGAACATCATCATCAACCAATTCACGCATTGTGTAATCTTTTCTGATTCCCAGAATGTCCAACAACGATTTACCAATGACGTTATCATCATCATTGACATCCAACAGTTGTTGAGCAGTTTCATTAATAATTGTAATATTTCCCCGACGATCAGTTGCCAGAACACCATCTGACATGTGAGAAAGTACGCTATTCAACCGCCGTTGCTCCGCTTCGGAAACTTCTTGACTTTCTTCCACCCGCACCGACAAGTTATTAATTGCACCAGCCAGTTGGCCCAATTCATCATTACCCATTACCGCAACTCGACCAGAATAGTCACCACGGGCAATTCGAAGGGTTTGCTTACGCATTTCCTCAATTGGTCGGGTTATTTCCCGGGAAATAATAATCGTAATTCCCAAACCAATAATAATTGTTACCAAAGCAGCAAACACATAGATCAAGGAAATATTATTGATCGTTGAGTAAACGCCCTCTAAGCTAGCCCGCATATAAACGGCTCCAACAACATTATTGGCATTATTATTGCTTAATAGCGGGACAACATTTACGTAATAACGATTATGGTTATCATTATCATAAACATTTTTATTGTGCGAACGGTTAGTAGCTAAAACATTTTTTACCGTACTATCCGTTGTTCGCTGGCCAACCATATTGCGGTTACTTGGATTACTACTTCCACGAATTATTCCCTTATTATCAATAACCCGAATTTCAGAAATGTTGTTATTATTTACTTCTGTCAGGATTTCACGAATTTGACGATTAGCCTTTTTCGTATTTTTTCGTCCAAGTTGTGTTGCTAATGAGTTATCAATATATGATGGCAGTTCTATTTGCTGGCGGAAATTAGAAAGATTCTGCCGTTCCAATTGACGCACAAAAACCGCCCCAACAATTTCCAGCGTCAACATTGACATCAACGCAAATACTAGGGCGATTTTAAAATGAATAGATTGATAAAATTTTAGTTTGCTATTCACAACTTATTTACTCCTACTCTTGATTAGGATTTGCTAAGTAGTAGCCAACCCCACGCCGAGTTACTAGCCATTGCGGGTGGCTTGGATTATCTTCAATTTTTTCACGTAGACGACGAACCGTCACATCAACTGTCCGAACATCACCAAAATAGTCATATCCCCAAACCGTTTGTAAGAGTTGTTCACGCTTGATCACTTGCCCAATATGTTGGGCTAAGTAATGCAGCAATTCAAATTCACGATGAGTTAAATTAATATTGTCTCCGCGTTTAGTGACAGTATATGCATCGGGGTGAATAGTTAAAGCACCAATTTTAATATCATTATTTTCTGTTTCAGCATTGGGTGTGTTTGCAGCATCTTGACGCCGTAAATTAGCCTTAACTCGCGCTACCAATTCACGGTTGGAAAATGGTTTAGTAACATAGTCATCTGCCCCTAATTCAAGGCCTAAGACTTTATCAAGTTCTGAATCCTTGGCAGTAACCATAATAATTGGTGTATTATGCTTAGCCCGCACCCGTTTGGCTACTTCGAGGCCATCAATTTTCGGCAACATCAGGTCAAGAATGATCAAATCAGGCTGGTCACTTTCGACCTTTTCCAGGCCTTCTTCACCGTCAAAAGCGGTTACGACTTCGTAGCCCTCTTTCTCTAAGTTGAATTTGATGATGTCTGAAATTGGTTTTTCATCATCAACTACCAAAACTTTATTGGCCATGTGAATTCCTCCAATTGATAATGGAACTAATTAAGTCACCGTTAGCAGTGCCTTTTATTCCTAATTCATCCGTTTTAATTACTTTCATATTATACCACTTCTCGGTTAATTTAAAAAAATATCAAAAAAGCCTTGTCAAAATTTCTAATAACTGATATTATACTTAATGTTCTGATATTTATGGGCAGTTAGCTCAGCTGGCAGAGCAACGGACTCTTAATCCGTGGGTCCAGGGTTCGATCCCCTGACTGCCCATCAGAGGTTTACAGAGATTGAAGTTTTTCTTCAATCTCTTTTTTTATTGCCACAACTTATTTAGCTTTTCATTCTAAATTTTCTCTTGCAAAATCAAACAAGAATTGATATCATTATTTGTGTTGTCAATATGACATGGGCAGTTAGCTCAGCTGGCAGAGCAACGGACTCTTAATCCGTGGGTCCAGGGTTCGATCCCCTGACTGCCCATATTAAAAAAGGACGATCACGAAAGAAGTGATCGTCCTTTTTGTTTTTCAATTATTCCCTGGGAAATAATTAATATTCAGTAACTAGTTTTTTCGTTTGCTCTAAGATGATGCTTGCCACTACAACAACCAAAATCAATGCTCCAGCACAGGCAATAAACAATGGTCGATACGATAATCCTTCAATTATCATTCCACCAATCGCCGGACCGACCGCTTTACCAAAAGAAATTAGTGCATTTAGTAAGCCTTGATAGCGTCCCTTTTCGTCTGTTGGTGATAACTGATCAACTACGGCAGGTACCGTTGGGAAAACCGTAATTTCCCCCCAGGGTGAGAACAACCATTCCAAGCACAAACCACCAATACTGCTTAGCAAACACTAATACAACAAACGACATCATAATGCCACAAATTCCCACGTAAATCTTTAAATAATCGTTCTTGACGTATTGATTAACAATATTCATCAGCGGCTGTAAAAGGACCACCATCAACCCATTAATCGTCCAGAGAAGACTGTATAAGGTCATTGAGATCCCGTGATTAGTAACATATACTGACATATTACTGGACCACTGAGAATAAGCAATCCAAATAATCACCATAGCAATAAACATTGTCCAGATCGTAATAAGATTTGGTACCGGTAATTTAGTTGTTTTATCTCTAACAATTTCCTTTTCGTCAACGGCAGCTGTTCGTTGACGACTAACCTGAACTCGATAAAACTTCGCAACAATCAGAATAAAGAATAAATATAAGAGCCCTGTCAAAAGGAATAATGGGCCAACATGATTACGTGCAAACTGATAAAGGGGACCGACGACACTGGTTGCAAAAACCATTCCGAGGTTATTAGAGAAATAGATCATGTTAAATACAAACCGGCCATCATGTCCTTTTACCATGGTTCCATATGAATTATGCAGAGTAACTAGCCAACCATTAAAGAAGCCAACCAAGGTTAACATCACGGGATAAATTGGCCAATTACTTTTCCAAACCAGAACAAACATCGTGATGACTGCCCCAATCAATCCTTCGATCATCAAAGTACGTGGATTATACCGATCAAAGAGGATTCCGGCAATATAACTGCCAACCACATTTGCTCCTGAATAACAAAGAATGACCAATCCGGCAATGGTTAACGATTGATGCAACTGATCATGAATATATACGGTTGTTAATGGCCAAACAAAGCTATTCCCGAAGTTAACTAAAAATACTCCGATCAGCAGCCAATGGAGTTTTATCCCCTTATTCATCGTCTGTCTCTCTCCTTTTAACTAAAGAGGCTGGGATAAACCCAGCCTTTCCTTATTGATCATCATGTTGATAATCAATTGAAGCAAATTTGTTGTATGTTTTATTAAACAATAATTTAACGGTTCCTCGCGGACCACTCCGGTTTTTATCAATAATGACTTCAACTTCACTTAGACTTGGGACATCCGCTTCCTGTTGGTTGGCCTGCTGATTATTCCCTTGATCATCATTACCCTCTTCACGTTGATAATAATCATCACGGTACAAAAAACTAACAATATCTGCATCTTGTTCAATGGACCCTGATTCACGAATATCAGACAATACCGGACGTTTATCCTGTCGTTGCTCCACTCCACGGGAAAGTTGGGAAAGTGCAATCACTGGGCATTGAAGTTCCTTTGCCAGCTTTTTCAGTTGTCGAGAAATTTCAGAAACCTCTTGTTGCCGGTTTTCCGAGTTTCCTCCTTCAATCAATTGAAGGTAGTCAATTACAATTAGGCCTAGATTACCAGTTCGTTTAGCTAATCGTCGACACTTGGCCCGAATCTCCGGTACCCGGATTCCTGGTGTATCATCAATATAAATATCAGCAGCGTCCAGGGTACTTGCTGCTACCCATAAACTACGCCATTCATCTTGGGTTAACTCACCCGTCCGTAAGTGATTAGCATTGATACTGCCTTCAGCACACAGCATCCGATTCACTAACGATTCAGCACCCATTTCTAGACTAAAAATAGCCACAGAAGTGTTATTTTTAATGGCCACATTTTGGGCAATGTTTAACGCAAAGGCAGTCTTCCCCATCGCCGGTCGTGCTGCTAAAATCACAAGCTCGTCAGGGTGGAGTCCGGTCGTCATCTTATCAAGTTGCGGATAACCTGTTGCAATCCCAGTAACATCCGATTCTTGGCGAGATAATTCAAAAATCTTATTAACTGATGAATTTAATAGGTCACCAATCTTTTGCAGATCAGTATTATTATTACTTTCTGCCACTCCTAAAATTGAGCGTTCCGCATCATCAAGTAAATCAGTGAGGTCCTCTGTATCATCATAGGTCTTGCTGACAATTTTAGTAGCTGTATCAATTAGCCGACGGGAAGTTGCCTTTTCTTTGACAATCTTAGCATAGTAAACCACATCAGCTGCCGTGGGCACTGCACCGGCAAGTTTAGCCAAATATTCTACGCCACCAACATTTTCGGTTTGATTTTCCCGATCCAATTCATTCTTCAATGAAACAACATCAATCGGCACATCACGATCATTTAGTTTGATCATTGTTGAAAATAAAATCTGGTGAGCCCGCGTATAGAAATCTTCTGGTTGGACATACTCCATAGCTTCAACAATCGCATCTTTAGCCAAGAAGGCCGCCCCCAGAACTGCTTGTTCTGCTTCTAGATTCCGCGGTGGTGTTCGATTAATTTCTGGCGCGTTATCCATGGATTGCCCTCCTTTTTATGGAATATGTTAATTTTTATTTTTCAGCAATATGAACACGCATCTTAGCTTCAACATCATGGTGTAACTTTACCTTAACCGTTACATAACCCAAAGCCTTAATTGGCGCTGCTAATTCTAGCTTTCGTTTGTCTAACTTAATATTGTATTGATCTTGAAGCGCCTTAGCAATTTGTTTGCTTGAAATTGAACCAAACATCCGACCATCAGTGCCGGCCTTGCCCTTCATTTCAAGAACCATATCATCGCTTTCTAAGGTTTGCTTTAATTTCTTTGCCTCAGCTAATTCTTCAGCTTCTTGCTTTTCCTTAGAACGTTCTTGGCCTTGAACCTCACTTAATGCCGCCTTCGTGGCTAACTTAGCCTTACCACGAGGAATTAAAAAGTTTTGGGCATAGCCGTCTGGTACATTCTTCACTTCACCGCGCTTACCGCGTCCTTTAACATCTTCAATAAAAATAACTTTCATTCTAAATCACTCCTCAGCTGTTTCTGGATCATCACTTGAATTAATGATTTCCATTAGTTGTTGCTTTACATCGGCAATTGGCTGATCCTTGATTTGGGTCGCAGCGTTTGCTAAATGACCACCGCCACCCATTTTTTCCATAATTAGCTGAACATTGTAATCACCCATTGACCGAGCAGAAATTCCAACTACATCGCTAGAACGTCTCGTGATGACAAATGATGCATCGACCCCTTCAACCTGAAGCAGCATATCTGCGGCTTGGGCAGCCGTTACGGGATCATATAACTTATCATCTGCACCAACGCACAATGCTATTTTATCATTTAAAAATTCAGTGTTGGAGATTAAATGATTACGTTCCATAAAATCGTCCACATTTTCTTTCATAAAGTACTGGATCATTAACCCATCAGCACCTGCTGACCGGAGATAACTAGCAGCATCAAACGTTCTCGTCCCGGCATTTTGGGTAAAGTTTTTGGTATCCACTTCAATCCCTGTCAACATTGCCGTAGCTTCAAGCTTATTTAAGGCTTTCCCCTCTCGTGGTTGGTATTCAAACATTTCTGTAATTAGTTCACAGGTCGAGGAAGCATATGGTTCAATATATACCAACAATGGATTTTCTGGGAATTCTTCTCCCCGCCGGTGGTGGTCAAAAATAACCGTCCGATCTTCCAATCGCGAATAAAGTTTCGGCGCCATTGACAGACTAACCTTCGAATGATCAACCATTACTAACAAACTCTTATCCGTAGCCTTATCTAAGGCTTGTTCAGGCGTTACCACACAGTCCTCAATGCTTTGATAGTCCTTGAATTGAAAAATCAGCCGCGCAATATCAGAGTGCAGACGTTCTTGATCAAGAACAATCCAACATTTTTGACCATTCATTTCAGCAATTCGCCGAATTCCTAGACAAGCCCCCATTGAGTCCATATCAGGATTATTATGCCCAACAACAAAGATCTGATCAGCTTGGTTCATTAATTCTTGGAATGCATGACTAATTACCCGTGCTCGAACTCTGGTCCGTTTTTCCATTGGATTAGTTTTTCCACCGAAGAAACGAGCCTGTTCATCTTCTGCCCGGACAACTACTTGATCACCACCACGACCAAGTGCTAAGTCCAAATTTCGTTGAGCGGTATCTGCTAACTTAATAAAGTCAGTTTGACCATACGAAATCCCGACACTCAGCGTAACTGGTGAATTCATTTTAGAGGTATTTTCTCGAATCGTATCCAGGATTTTAAACTTCCGTTCCTCAAGCTTATGCAGATCGATTTCGTGTCCCATCAGAAGATAATTATCGTCATCGATGACTTTCAGCAATAAGTTAAACTTATCCGCCCACTTACTTAATTCAGAGGTAACGTAATTATGTAGGTTGGAAACATCTGAATCACTCATTCCCTGCGTTAGTTCAACATAGTTATCTAAATAAATATTCCCAAGGAAGAGCCGTTCATTTAAATACCGCTTATTGATTCGTTCATACTTCGTAATATCCATCAAATAGAGGTTGTTAAACCGCTTTTGGTAAAAGAATTCGAATTGATGATCATTCCAACTAACGATCGTTGGAGCATGATCATCCTGATGTTGGTCAACAATTTCCGCTAATTCTGGGATACTGTTTTCCAGTTTTTCTCCGACAACAATTTGATTGCCAAAATACTTCACCATGTATGGATTGGCCCAACGAACAACTCCCCGTTCATTCATAATGATAATGCCAAGGGGCATTTCAAGAAGGGCTTCCTGCTGGCTATTTTGGACTTCATAAGTTAAATCGCTAAGGTACTGCTCAGTTTCTCCGGCAAGATGTTGGAGTTGCGTGAGACTCAATATTAAGCCAATAATTCCTAATAATAATAGGATTATTCCCGCAACCCAGTTATAGAGAAAGGCCATCACAATCGCAATCGTCGTCGTAGCAAGTAAAAAGAGTGTATTTAGTCGCAACCGACGATTTTTAAACACTTTTGCAATTGTATTTTGTCCAAACCAAAATCGCATCTCCCTCACCTCCCAGTAGAATAGTTTAACATTCTTATCTTATCACAAACACTTTAGTAATTTTGGGTAAAAAAATAGGATATGAGTTAAACTCATACCCCATTTGCAGATTAATCTTCCGCAACAAATGGCAAAAGACCCATAATCCGCGCACGCTTAATTGCAATCGTCAAACGACGTTGGTTCTTAGCGCTTGTTCCAGTAACCCGGCGTGGTAAAATCTTACCACGTTCAGAGATGAACCGGCGTAATAAATCAGTGTCTTTGTAGTCAATGTATTCAATGTGGTTTGCGGCGATAAAGTCAACCTTACGGCGACGACGGCCACCACGACGTTGTTGTGCCATGAAATTTCCCTCCCCGTTAATTATTTAGAACGGTACATCATCGATTGATGGTTGATCACCAGCATCGTTATCTGATGAACTGTTGTTGTCTTTATTTGTGCTCATTGCACTATTATCATCAATATTGATGCCATTACCGTTAGATGAATCATTTGAATCATCGTTATTAAACGGCAGTGTACTCAAATCAACCTGATTATCTTGATTAAAGACTGGTTGATTATTTGCGGCTGGTTGAGCAGGGTTATTATTGCTAAAATTACCACCGTTATTATTAAATGCATTATTTTGGCTAAAGTTTTGGTTGTTGTTAAAACCGCCATTATTACCTTGGTTGTAGCCACCCTGGTTGTTAGAACCCTGATTGCTTGACCGTGGTTCCAATAATGCAAAGTTTTCAACGGTTACTTCAGTTACGTAAACACGTTGACCTTGATTGTTTTCGTAATTCCGCGTTGATAGTCGTCCATCAATGCCGACTAACGAACCCTTATGAGTGAAATTAGCGAAGTTTTCAGCAGACTTTCGCCAAATGACACAGTTAATAAAGTCAGCATCCCGATCACCATTCTGATTTCTGAACTGACGATCGACAGCAACTGAAAAACTGCAGACTGCTGTTCCGCTACCGGTATACCGCAATTCCGGATCTCTTGTTAACCGTCCAGTCAATACTACACGATTTAACATCGGACATCACTCCTCTCAAAATATTTCGTTAAGACTAACCGCGCTTAACGATCATGTGACGTAAAATGTCGTCGCTGAACTTAGATAAACGATCAAATTCGTTTAATGGTTGGTCGTTATCCGTCGTTACGTTAATAACGTGGTAAGTACCTTCTGTGTACTTATCAATTGGGTACGCGAAACGACGAGTTGACCAATCCTTTGAGTCAACAACAGTTGCACCATTGTCTGAAAGAACCTTGTCAAAGCGTTCTACTAAAGCACTCTTTGCTGATTCATCAATATCAGGACGAATGATGTAAGTAATTTCATATTTGCGTGTTTCCATGAATGTTACACCTCCTTATGGACTCTGGCCCCTTCTCCTCATGAGAAAGAACAAGGAGAGTAGACGTTCTCTAACGTATACTCACAGACTAGAATAATAGCATAATTACTCCTAAATAACAAGGATTAAGCAAAAAGATCTGAAATTGCGGTCTATTATTTAAAGACGTAATTTCAGATCTTTTGTATTATTTAATTTTCAGTTTCTGATGTGGACTGAGCATCTTCAGTACTCAAATCTGGTTGTTCATCATCCGCTGCTTCTTCCTTAGCAACCCGGGTCATTGTTGCTACTTTTGAACCATCGGTCAACTTAATTAGGTGAACCCCAATTGTGGCCCGCCCGGTTTCAGAGACGGTTTCAACACCAAACCTAATAATGACCCCTTCCGTTGTCACTAGCATGATGTCTTCATCACCATCAACCGTTGTTAATCCAGCTAACGGACCATTCTTTTCAGTAACATTAACGGTCTTAATTCCTTTACCGCCACGTCCCTTAATTGGGTATTCAGCAGCCGGCGTTTGTTTACCAAACCCTTTTTCACTGATGACAAGCACCCGACTATCTGGATTCAATTGACCAGCACCGATTACAAAGTCACCCTCACGAAGGCGAACACCACGAACTCCGGCAGCAGCACGCCCCATCGAACGGACTGCACTCGCACTGAAACTAACTGCGTACCCTTCATGCGTCCCAATAATCATATTTTGATCATGGTCAATGATTTCCACCGCAATTAATTCATCGCCATCATGCAGGTTAATTGCCTTCAGTCCGTTGCTCCGAATATTCTTAAACTCTTCAACTGCCGTTCGCTTAACAACCCCTTGTTTAGTTACAAAGAAGAGATCACGGTCTGCGTCTTCTTCCGCTGTATTAGAAACATTAATCACAGCGTTAATCTTTTCTTTAGCATCAATTCCGAGCAGATTAATAATCGGAATTCCTTGTGCCGACCGTCCGTATTCAGGAATTTCATACCCTTTCATCGAGAAGACCTTACCTGAATTAGTAAAGAACAGCAGCATATCATGAGTTGAACTTGAAATTAAGTGCTCAATGAAGTCGTCACTGTGTACGCCCATTCCTTTAACTCCACGACCTCCACGATTTTGTGATTTAAATTCATCCACGGGAAGCCGTTTAATGTAACCGTTATGGGTTAAGGTGACCACAATATCCTGTTGTTCAATTAAATCTTCATCTTCAAGGTTCGTAATATCCCCAACCTGAAGTTCGGTTCGCCGGGCATCACCAAATCGCCGTTGAATTTCTTTCAATTCATCATAGATAATTTGTTGAATCCGTTCACGATGAGCAAGGATATCCTTATAATCAGCAATTGCTTCCATTAATTTCTTATATTCGGCTTCAATCTTTTCCCGTTCCAGACCGGTTAACCGAACTAGTCGCATATCAAGAATTGCTTGGGCTTGACGATCTGACAATCCGTACTTGCTCATCAATTCGCTCTTGGCCACCTCACTAGTTTGTGATTGACGAATGATCTTAATGATTTCGTCAATATGGTCAAGGGCAATCCGCAACCCTTCGACAATGTGGGCCCGACTTTCCGCCTTTTTAAGTTCGAATTCTGTCCGCCGCCGGACCACTTCTTCTTGGTGTTCAAGGTAGTAGGTCAAGATTTCTTTCAAACTTAAAATCTTTGGTGCACCCTTGACGATTGCCAACATATTGAAATTGAAGGTCGTTTGCATCATCGTCATCTTGTATAGATTATTCAAAATGACTTCTGCACTAGCATCCCGTCGAACATCAATTACAATCCGCATTCCTTCACGGTCAGTTTCATCATTGACATCGGTAATACCATCAATTTCTTTTTCACGTGCCAATTCAGCAATCCGTTCAATCAACTTTGCCTTGTTAACCATGTACGGAATTTCGTGAACAATTATTTGTTGTCGTCCTGTCTTAGTTTCTTCAATATCAACTTTTGCGCGAACGATAATGGTTCCCTTACCGGTTTCATAAGCCTTCCGAATTCCTGATTTACCAAGTACCACCCCACCAGTTGGGAAATCTGGTCCTGGCAACACCTTCATCAGATCTTCAGTCGTTGCATCAGGGTTATCCATCAATACATGAATTGCACTAATTACTTCACCAAGATTATGCGTTGGGATATTAGTCGCCATCCCAACGGCAATTCCTGAAGCACCGTTTACCAACAAGTTTGGAAAACGGGCAGGCAAAACTGTAGGTTCCTTTTCAGTTCCATCATAGTTATCTTGGAAATCAACCGTATCCTTGTTAATATCACGCAACATTTCAACGGCGATTTTACTCATCCGCGCTTCGGTATACCGCATTGCGGCCGCACCATCTCCATCGACGGAACCAAAGTTACCGTGACCATCAACTAACATATAGCGGTAACTAAAGTCCTGCGCCATCCGGACTAAACCTTCATAAATTGAAGAATCACCATGGGGGTGGAACTTCCCCATAACGTCCCCGACAATTCTGGCAGACTTCTTATAAGGCTTATCAGGAGTAACTCCTAATTCATTCATTCCGTATAAAATCCGTCTTTGAACTGGCTTTAAACCATCACGAACGTCTGGTAACGCCCGTGAAACGATGACACTCATCGCATAATCCAAAAACGAGTTCCGCATTTGACTGGTCAGTTTGACATCTGTAATGCGGTTTGACATTTCTTCTTCAGCCACTCGTCTTGTTCCTCCTCAAATTAAAGGTCTAAGTTCTTAACAAATGTTGCATTCTTTTCGATAAAATCACGCCGTGGTCCGACCTTGGTTCCCATCAGCATTGGGAAAATTTCATCTGCTGCCGCAGCGTCATCCAGATCAACCCGTAACAAGTGCCGATTTTCGGGATCCATTGTAGTTTCCCACAATTGTTCCGCGTCCATTTCACCAAGCCCCTTGTAACGTTGGATAACTGGTTTGGGACTCGGTTGGAGTGAATTGACAACTTGCTCTAATTCTTCATCCGTTTCAATGTATTTAACGAATTTTCCTTGCCGAACTTGATACAACGGTGGCTGAGCAATGTAGACATAGCCTTTCTCAATCATCGGCCGCATAAACCGATAAAAGAGGGTTAATAATAACGTCCGAATGTGCGCACCATCGACATCAGCATCCGTCATGATAATAAGCTTATGGTAATTAGCCTTCGAAACGTCAAAGTCTTCCCCAAATCCAGTCCCAAGTGCGGTGAATAATGACCGAATTTCATCATTAGCAAGAACCCGATTCAGGCTGGCCTTTTCAACGTTTAAAATTTTACCCCGAATTGGCAAGATTGCTTGAGTTAACCGGGAACGTCCCTGCTTAGCAGACCCACCAGCAGAGTCCCCTTCGACGATAAATAATTCTGAAATGCTTGGATCTTTACTGGTATTATCAGCGAGCTTTCCAGGAAGGTTACTAATTTCTAGTCCGCTCTTCTTACGAGTAACTTCACGCGCTCGTTTAGCAGCTACCCGTGCCTTGGATGCTAACATCCCTTTTTCGACAATCTTCTTCGCCGTATCCGGATGCTCCATCATAAACCGGTTCATTGTTTCACTAAAAATGTGATCAGTCGCCGTTCGTGCATCGGAGTTACTTAACTTAGTCTTCGTCTGGCCTTCAAACTGTGGATTTGGGTGCTTAATTGATACAACAGCAGTCAGCCCTTCACGAACGTCGTCACCAGACAACGTACTGTTGTTTCCCTTCAGTTGGCCACTCTTTCGTCCATAATCATTAATTACCCGTGTCAAAGCAGTCTTAAATCCAGTTTCGTGGCTCCCACCTTCATAGGTGTGAATATTGTTAGTAAACGTTAATAGATTACAACGGTATCCACTGGTGTATTGCAAGGAAACTTCCACCGTAATGCCATTGTATTCACCTTCAACATAAATTGGCGGATCGAAAATCAATTCGTGACCTCGATTCAAGAATTCAACGTAATGACGAATTCCACCTTCGTAATGAAATTCTTGACGGTTATCTTCATCATTTCGCTTATCTTCAATCGTGATCTTTAGTCCCTTGTTCAAAAAGGCAAGTTCACGAATTCGATCAGTTAACGTCTTAATGTTATAGACCGTCGTTTCACGGAAAATGTCTGGATCTGGTTTAAAGTGAACAATTGTCCCATGCTGGGTCTCTGGAAGTCCCTCTTTAATCACCTTCATTGGCGTCTTAACATGGCCACCTTGAAAGTCCATGTAATACTCTTTACCTTGCCGAGCAACTCGAACATCCAACTCCGTAGAAAGGGCATTAACAACGGAAGCACCAACCCCGTGCAATCCACCGGAAACTTTATAACCACCGTTGCCAAACTTTCCCCCAGCGTGGAGGACCGTGAAGACTGTTTCAAGAGCAGGCTTACCAGTTTCTTTTTGAATATCAACTGGAATTCCCCGACCATTATCAGTAACGGTAATACTGTTATCTGGTTCAACAACAACGTTAATTTCATCTGTGAACCCAGCTAACGCTTCATCGATCCCATTATCAACAATTTCCCATACTAAGTGGTGTAATCCTTGAGCAGTAGTCGAACCAATGTACATCCCAGGCCGCTTACGAACTGCTTCTAATCCCTTTAAAACTTGGATTTGGCTAGCATCATACTTACTTCCGAGCTCAGCTTTCTTTTCAGCCTTTTCTTCCTGTAGTTCGCGTTCTTTATCGCTCACGTTGTTTCCTCCTTCGTCAATGTCCCGCCAACAATTTTAAAAATTGTTGGCTGCTTGATTAGTTGCCGTGCAACTCCACTCAAACTAGTAGTTGTTAAAAACGTCTGAACCTTATCTTGAATTGCCGTTAATAAATGCGTCTGACGATCATCATCTAATTCTGAAAGGACATCATCCAATAACAGCAATGGATATTCACCTGTTTGCTCCTTCATCAAATCGATTTCCGCTAGTTTAACTGCCAAGGCAGTCGTTCGTTGTTGCCCTTGCGATCCAAAATGCTGAACATTTTGACCATTCACGATGAAGTGAATATCATCCCGCTGTGGCCCCGCTAACGTTGTTCCAAGGGCAATCTCACGTTCTAGGTTATCATCAAAAAGTTTTCTTAACTGCGTTTCAAGATTCTCTCTTGTCGTTTGCTCATCAATTGTGAGTTGAGTTACATACTTGAGCCGTAGTTGCTCCTTTTGCAAAGAAATATGTTCATGCAGTCGCTGAGCCCACTTTTCTAATTGCTTCAGTAATCTGAATCGAGCCAAAACAATCGCCGCACCGTCCTGTGCTAATTGGTCGGAAATGACCCCGAGCAAGACCCGGTCTGTCTGCTCACCAGAACGTAATTGTTTTAGGTACTGATTGCGTTGCTGAAGCAATGAATGGTAATGGCTAACGTTGTACAAATAAGCACTACTCATCTGGCCAAATTCCATATTCATAAATTGCCGACGGACTTGGGGTACTCCCTTAACCAGGGCTAAATCCTCCGGTGCAAAGAGAACAACATTTAAATTACCAACATATGCTGATAGCCGGCTTTGATATAAATGATTAACTTTAACCCGCTTACCGCCCTGAGCAAGCTGAATTTCCAACGGAACCCGTTCAACCTGTTTTTGAACCTTACCAGACAAAAAAGCCTGCTTATGCTTCCATTGGATCAGTTCCCGGTCCTTAGAAGTGCGGTGGCTTTTCGTTAATGCTAAAACATGAATTGCTTCCAGGAGATTCGTTTTTCCTTGGGCATTCTCACCAATCAAAATATTAATCCCGGGTGAAAATACCACTTTTAACTCATCATAATTGCGAAAATGTTTTAAATGCATTTCCTGCAGAATCATCAAACATCACTGCTTACTTTCAATTTTGACAGATTCGATGCCAATAATTTCAACTTGATCGTTTGGATAGAGTTTCTTACCTCGTCGGTCATCGAGATCACCATTAATTTTGACCTGATGTTCTTTCAAAAACCACTTAGCGGCTCCACCAGTTGGAATAATCCCTTCTTCTTTGAGAAGTTGACCAAGGGTAATAAAGTCACGATCAATTTGGAAAACTTTACTATTACTCACCTTATTCACCTGCTTTACTAATAGTTTATTATAGTCTTTTATCACTCCAAAAACAAACTTAAACATCTTCTCAGGCGATTTTAGCGAATTTAGTATCCACGAATGTTTTTAATCAAAATTGGCCTAAATTCGTTGAGAATCGCTTTATTTATCTTTGAGCCTTTTGGTCAATAAAAAAAGAACGTACAAAGAGGTCATTAATGACTCCTTTGCACGCTCTCTCTTTAGCAATCACGACTAAAACGTTCGAACTGGTGTAATTAATTGAACAAAATTTTCCTGATCTTCGGTTGGGACTAGCGTAAATGGTCGTAATGGTGAAGTGAATGACAACAAGACGCTGGCTTGACCAAATGACTTCAAAGCGTCACTCATATAGTCAGGATTGAATGAAATTTCTAACTTATTCCCAGTTAGTTTTTCAAAGCTAACGTCTTCCTCAACGTTACCAACATCTGCAGAATCACCACTGATCTTGGCAGTATTTGTATCAGGATCTAATGACAGCTTAACAACATTGTTGTGTCCTTGGTGGGATAGCAGTGAGGCCCGATCAATTGCTGCCAAGAAATTTCCTGCTTCCAATTCAATCGTTGTATCAGCAGTATCTGGAATTAACCGACTCGTTTCTGGGTACATTCCTTCCAGTAACCGTGAGTAAAACAAGGCGTTATCGAATTGGAATAAAACTTGATTTTCAGCAATTTGAATTTGAATATCACCTTTGACATCAGCGATCATTCGCGCTAATTCAGTCATACTATTACCAGGAATGACAACATCATAACTCTGACCATTAGTTGGAACAGTAACTTTCCGTTGTGCCAATCGGTGACTATCGGTGGCAACTGCCACTAATTGATCATCAGCAAGCCGCATATGAATCCCAGTTAAGATTGGACGACTTTCTTGTTTAGAAACAGCGATTCGTGTTTGTTCAACGACATCTCGAAGTAAATCAGCAACAGCTGTAATCGTTGATGCACTTTGAATTTCCGGTAAGTGTGGATAGTTATTAGCATCCTGACCGTTGATTTGAAATTCTGCAGTTCCCGAAGAAATCTTAGCCTGAAATCCATCATGAACTTCAATTGTTACATCTTGATCAGGCAATTTCTTGATGATTTCACTGAAGAATCTTGCAGGTAACACAATGGCGCCTGGTTCTTCAATGGTCAAAGCGGTTTTACCATTTTCAGCTGAAAGAGTTGTTTGGATCGTAATGTCTGCATTGCTTCCTGTTAAGATAACTTGTTGATCTTCAACAACAATTTTAACTCCTGTTAAAATCGGAATCGTTGTTTTTGAAGAAATTGCCCGTAAAACATTATTTAATTGGTTAGCAAAAACAGAACGATTAATTGTAAATTTCATATTGAGCTGCTCCTTAATATATATATTTAATTAATATTATAACTAGTAGTAGTAATAGGGCTTGTGGAAATTGTGGAAAAATAATAAGAATAGATGGTACTCTTGACTTTTCCACATGTGGATAACTTGTTGAAAACTATGGGATAACTTTAAAATTATCCACAACTATTAAGGACGTAAATCTTTCTTTAATGAATTAATTTCTTTTTGTAAATTGGAATCTGAAGTCATTTGTTTTTCAATTTTATCGATTGCATGCAGGACGGTTGTATGGTCTTTTCCACCAAATTCCTTACCAATTCGTGGTAAAGAGTTATCTGTTAATTCCCGTGATAGATACATTGCAATTTGACGTGGGATCACAATATTTTTGACACGTTTTTTACCAGTAATATCACTTTGGTTGATGTTAAAGTGAGCAGCCACCTTTTTTTGAATTAAATCAATTGAGAGAGTTGCTGGAGCATCGTTGCCAATTCCTTGTAGTGCTTCTCGTGCGACCGCTTCGTTGATTGAAGTTTTATGTAAATCAGCAAAAACCCGTACGCGCATGAGAGCACCTTCAAGTTCCCGTACATTCGTATTAATTTTGGAAGCAATAAAATTGAAAACTTCATTTGGAATACCTTGAAGGTTTTCTTCTTCGGCTTTGCGGTTTAGAATTGCAATTCGTGTCTCTAAGTCCGGTGCAGTAATTTCAACGGTTAATCCCCAAACGAATCGTGAAACCAGTCGATCAGTCAAATTAGGGATTTCCTTCGGATTTTGATCAGCAGTTAAAACGATTTGTTTGTTGTTGTCATGAAGACTATTAAAGGTATTAAAAAATTCTAATTGCGTCCCATTTTTTTCACTGAAGAATTGTACATCGTCCACCAGGAGTGCATCTAAATCCCGGTATTCCTGCCTAAACTGCTCTTGTGTACCCGTTTTAATAGAATTAATGTAATCGTTCATGAAATTTTCACTCGTCACGTATTTAATCTTTGCATCGGGATTATGAACGAGCATGTTATTGGCGATGGCTTGCATTAAGTGTGTTTTACCAAGACCGACGTCCCCATAGATAAGGAGGGGATTGTATAAACCACCTGGTTGCTCGGAAGCGGCAAATGCGGATGCGTACGCAAACTGATTGGTACGTCCTTCAACAAAATTATCGAATGTATATTCAGGATTGAGTGGTGTTTGGGTTTTATAAGTTGGTTGATCTGGTGCGGGATCCGCTTTTTTCATTAGATCCTTAGTAAGAACATAAATTGGTTCAATTTCTTCACCAGTTTTTTCGTGCAAAATATGCTTTAGTTGAATATTTAAACTCTTCTTCCACCAATCAAGATGATAGTCGGTTGGTAAGACAACCGTTAATTGATGATTTTGAAGAGAGTATGCTTTTGCCGGAGCAACGACGTTTTCGTAAGTCGGTGGAGTGATCGACTGCTTAAACTCGTTTTGGACCGTTTCCCAGAGAGAATCGAGCTCAGTCAAAATAATTCCTCCTCAGAATAAAATAATGTGGATAAATAAAAACCAAGAGTAATTTTATCATTAGTTTTTCTAGTTTTCCACAGGCAGTAAAAAATTTGATCCACAAATTACACAACGCTGTGTGGAAAATACTCACAGGGGTGTGGAAATGTGGAAATATCCACAGAAAATAAAAGATATCCACAACTTTTTGTGGATATCAACAGGGCTAAAAGGTGAAAGAATAGTAATTAACAGGATTTTCCACAAGGCTGTGGATAACTTTGTTGACAACCCTGTGAGTTGGTTATTTTTAGTTAAAAACCCTGTGAATTGGTTCAAGAATCTGATCGTCAAAAAATAACGCTGTGGATTATTTACTTCTTCTTGTGGAAAACTAAAAAGTTTTTTCGGCGAAATCGCCCTTTATTGCAGAAAAAAAGTATGATATACTTTGACAGTATGTTTGAAGAGTTTGTCCATTTTGGACGTTAAACCGAACAATTTATTACAATGCCGAGGAGGTGCAAAAGCTTATGAAGCGCACATTTCAACCAAAGAAGCGTCACCGTGCTCGTGTTCACGGCTTCCGCGCTCGGATGAGCACTAGTAACGGTCGCAAGGTATTGGCCCGTCGTCGTCAAAAGGGTCGTAAAGTATTATCTGCATAAAAAAGTCCGTCAAGGCGGCTTTTTTCTCAGTAGGGAGCAGGGCCATACACTTTGCTGCAATTTTAATATTGTGGTGTTGTTATGTTCCTTCTCCCTTTTTTAGTTACTGAGGAGATTAATAATGAGAAAATCATTTCGAGTAAAAAAAGAGAACGAATTTCAACGGGTCTTTGAAACCCATAATTCCGTTGCTAATCATAAGTTTGTGATTTATCAAATGGAAAAGCCTGGTCAACCACATTTTCGAGTGGGGATCTCTGTTGGTAAGAAAATTGGGAATGCTGTTCATCGCAATTGGCTAAAGCGGCGTATTCGACAAACGTTGTTAGAAGTTAAACCACAATTAAAGTCTGAGGTTGATTTCTTAGTGATTGCTCGCCCTGCTGCTGATGGGATGACCATGGCAGAAACCAAGAAAAATTTGGTACATGCTTTAAAGCGTGCCAACCTATTAATTGAGGATTAAAAAATGAAAAAACGTTCAAAAAAACTTGTGAGTTTATTAGGAATTTTAAGTTTAACGCTATTTTTAGCGGCTTGTTCTAATAAACCAATTACTAGTCATAGTACGGGAATTTGGGATCATTACATTATCTATAACTGTTCCCGATTTATTATCTGGCTCTCTAATCACTTTGGTGGTTATGGGATGGGGATTATTATCTTCACCATCATCATTCGGATTATTATTTTACCGTTGATGTATTATCAGACAAAGTCGATGATGCGGATGCAAGAATTAGCGCCTGAATTGAAGAAATTACAAAAGAAGTATTCTTCACGGGATCGCGAAACGATGCAGAAACTACAAGTAGAACAACAAAAGCTTTATAAAGAAGCTGGAGTTAATCCATTTGCATCTATGCTGCCATTAATTGTCCAACTGCCAGTTATGTGGGCTTTATACCAAGCAATTTGGCGAACAAGTACATTACGTCATGGGACATTTTTATGGCTACAACTAGGACGGCCTGATCCATACTATGTTCTCCCAATCTTAGCGGCGTTGTTTACATTTATTAGTTCTTGGTTATCAATGGCATCAATGCCAGAAAAGAACTCAATGTCAACTGCAATGACATGGTTTATGCCAATTATGATCTTCTTTATGGCGTTAGGTTTTTCATCTGCTATCACTCTTTACTGGGTGGTAACGAATGCCTTTCAAGTTGTCCAAACGTTGCTGTTGCAAAATCCATTCAAAATTAGACGTGAACGGGAAGCAAAGCAACGGGCAGAACGCCAACGGAAAAATAAGATTGCCCATGCTAAACGAAATGCAATGAAGAGTAAACGAAAGTAAAGCAAATGCCACTAGCCTGGCAACCACTAGTTGGTTCCGGCTGGTGGCTTTTTTGTTGAGGTGAAATAATGACAATTTTTACGGGAAAAGATGAAACGGTAGCAATCGAAAAAGCGATCAGGCAATTAGCGGTGACTAAGGAGCAATTAGTAATAAAGGTTTTGCAAACTGCTCACCATGGATTTTTAGGAATTGGCCGTCGTCCCGCTAAGGTTGAAGTTACACTACGCAGGAAAAATAATGGTCCATCTATATCAGCGGTGAATAGAGATAAGCAGCATGAAGAAAATGAACAACCTAAGAAAACGACTCCAGAGATAACAATGACGCCAGAAGAGAAGCTGCAAAAACAAATGGCAGAAAATCATCAACATAATTTAGCTAAAGTGAAGAATGCTATGGTGGGATTAACAGACTATCTAATTGATATTTATCAACAATTGGGGATTAATGTTAAACCACAGCTTCAAGTAGTAAAGGTTCATCATTGTGAAGTCAGTTTGGCGACCGATCGTCCGGGACAAGTGGTCGGCTACCATGGGCGGCGAATAAATGCCATTGAACAACTTGGTGTAGCTTTTTTAAACTACCATGGCGTTCGTGAAGTAGAATTAATTCTTAATACAGGAGATTATCGTGAAAAACGCCGGGCAACGTTGGATAAACTAATGGAGCGGAGCGTAACTCAAGTAATTGCCACGGGGCAAGCAGTCTTTTTGGATCCAATGCCAGCACGCGAACGTAAATATTTACATAAGCTAGCGGAACAACATGCTGAAGTGCGGACGTACTCGCATGGTCGGGAACCATTCCGGAGTATTGTGATTGCGCCACAAAATTAGGTAAGTATTGACATTCAGAACCGGTAAATTTAAAATAGCGGTGTTAATTGAATCGAGCTTGTTAGAGTAGTGAAAGTGCTTTGACCATCACCAACGGGGAATCGTTGTTGCTGGAGGGGCACTTTTTTTATTAAGTTAGAAAGGAAGGAAGACAGTGGCAAATTCAGAATTTGATACCATTACCGCAATCTCAACCCCGGTTGGGGAAGGTGGAATATCAATTATTCGGGTTAGTGGTGAAGAAGCGATTCCAGTAGTGAAAAAGCTTTTTAAGGGAAAAGACTTAGCAAAAGTGGCTAGTCATACCATTAACTATGGACATATTATTGATCCCCAGACTAATCAAGAAGTGGATGAAGTCATGGTTTCCGTAATGCGGGCACCTAAAACTTATACAAAGGAAGACGTTGTCGAAATTAATTGTCATGGTGGCTTACTAGCAACTAACCGGATCTTGCAGTTGACGATTGGTGCTGGGGCACGGATGGCAGAACCAGGAGAATTTACTAAACGCGCCTTTTTGAATGGACGACTAGACCTTTCACAGGCGGAAGCGGTGATGGATTTAATTCGTGCTAAGACTGATAAGTCAATGAAGGTGGCGTTAAACCAACTTGATGGGAATTTATCACATTTAATCAAACATCTGCGTAAGGACATTTTAGATGTGCTGGCGCAAGTGGAGGTTAACATTGATTATCCAGAATATGACGCGGTTGAAGAAATGACCAGCAAGCTTCTACGGGAAAAGGCAATTGAAATTCGTCAAAGAATTGAGGGGCTTCTTAAAACTGCTAAGCAAGGCAAAGTTTTACGTGACGGTTTAGCAACCGCGATTATTGGTCGCCCCAATGTCGGGAAATCGAGTTTATTAAATTCATTGTTGCATGAAGATAAGGCGATTGTAACTAATGTGGCCGGAACCACGCGAGACGTGATTGAAGAATATGTCAACGTTAATGATGTACCACTCAAGTTAATTGATACTGCAGGAATTCGGCACACTGACGATACAGTCGAGAAGATTGGGGTAGAAAGAAGCCGACAGGCAATTGATACGGCAGATTTAATTTTGTTATTAATTGATAGCTCTCAACCGCTCACGAAAGAAGATCAGCAATTAATCGCACAAACCGCAAATAAGCCACGAATCATTATCTTTAATAAGAGTGATTTGCCAACGAAGGTTGATCAAGATAAACTGCAAGCGCTCGTTGATGGCGATAAAGTAATCACGGCCTCGATGACTAAGCATGAGGGAATTGATGAATTAAGTGCTGCAATTAGTCATCTTTTCTTTAATGAAGGAATTGAAAGTAACCAAAATAATGTTATGGTCACGAATGCGCGGCATATTGGGTTACTAC
This sequence comes from Limosilactobacillus coleohominis 101-4-CHN, assembly GCF_000161935.1. Lineage (GTDB taxonomy): Bacteria > Bacillota > Bacilli > Lactobacillales > Lactobacillaceae > Limosilactobacillus > Limosilactobacillus coleohominis_A. The sequence goes on from NZ_GG698806.1 coordinate 135,733, forward strand.
GTCAAGCAGATCAAGCTTTGGGTGATGTATTAAAGGGCCTGGATGATGGGATGCCAGTTGATTTAGTTCAAATTGATATGACACGGGCCTGGGATTTACTTGGTGAAATTACCGGTGACAGTTACCAAGATGAGCTATTAGATCAATTATTTAGTCAATTCTGTTTAGGAAAGTAGCAAGGAGGTTAGCAATGAAAACAGGAGAAGCAGTTCAATATGACGGTGGCAATTACGATGTAATCGTAGTTGGTGCTGGCCATGCGGGATCAGAAGCGGCGTTAGCGGCGGCCCGGATGGGGAATAAAACATTATTAATTACAATTAGTTTGGAAATGGTGGCGTTCATGCCTTGTAACCCATCACTAGGGGGACCAGCAAAGGGAATTGTTGTCCGTGAGATTGATGCCCTTGGTGGTGAAATGGGCCACAACATTGATAAGACCTACATCCAAATGCGGATGCTTAATACTGGTAAAGGCCCTGCAGTGCGAGCACTACGGGCCCAAGCGGATAAGCATGCCTACCATCGGCAGATGAAACTAACGATTGAAAAAGAACCAAATTTAACCTTGCGTCAAGGAACGGTTGACGATTTGATTGTTGAAGATGGGGTATGTAAAGGAGTCATTACCAATACTGGTGCTCGCTATGGAGCAAAAGCGGTTGTGCTAACTGTTGGGACAGCTGCGCGGGGCAAAATCATCATCGGTGAACTCCAGTATGAGTCTGGTCCTAATAACTCTAAGAGTGCTACTAAGTTGTCTGAATGCTTGGAGCGTTTAGGCTTTGATCTAGAACGTTTCAAAACCGGGACCCCACCACGAATTAACGGAAACACAATCCACTATGATGAAACTGAAGAGCAACCTGGTGATGAAGAACCAAACCACTTCAGTTTTGATACCCCAGACAGTCAGTATTTAGCGTTATCAGATCAAATCTCTTGTTGGTTAACATATACTAACCTCCATACTCATGACCTCATTCGTGCTAACCTCGATCGTGCACCTATGTTTTCAGGAGTAATCAAGGGGGTAGGACCGCGTTATTGCCCATCAATCGAGGATAAGATTGTCCGGTTTGCCGATAAGGATCGTCACCAATTATTTTTGGAACCAGAAGGACGAGATACTGACGAATATTACGTTGATGGTCTCTCAACTTCAATGCCAGAAGAAATTCAGCAAAAAATGCTGCATTCTGTTAAGGGACTGGAAGATGCGCAACTAATGCGGCCTGGTTATGCGATCGAGTATGATGTGGTGGCACCATACCAATTGCACCCGACACTGGAAACAAAGAAGATTAAGAACTTGTACACTGCGGGACAAACTAATGGGACTTCCGGTTATGAAGAAGCCGCTGGGCAAGGTCTAATTGCCGGAATTAATGCTGGACGCCGTGCACTAGGAAAGAGTCCGTTTGTGTTGAAACGTTCCGATGCCTACATTGGGGTCATGATTGATGACTTGGTTACTAAGGGCACCAAGGAACCATATCGACTATTAACCAGTCGGGCTGAATACCGTTTGATTTTACGGCACGATAATGCAGACTTCCGGTTAATGGAAAAGGGTCATGCAATCGGCCTTGTCAGTGATGAGCGACTAGCCAAGATGGAAACAAAGAAGCAGCACGTTGCGGATGAAATTAAACGTTTGGAGAGCTTACGGATTAAGCCAAAGACGGCGGCTGATGAATTTATTCAAGCCAATGGTGATAATCCTTTGAAGGATTCCTTAACGGCAGCGGCATTACTGCGACGGCCATATGTAACTTATCAAAAATTATTAGAGTTTATCCCGTCACCAACTACTGCCCTGGATCGTCAGGAAGCTGAACAAGTTGAAATTCAGATTAAGTATGCTGGTTATATTAAAAAAGAGGAAGTCAAGGTTAACCGCTTGAAGCGGATGGAAGCGAAAAAGATTCCGGCCAATATCGACTATGAAGCAATTGATGGATTAGCTACTGAAGGTCGTCAAAAGCTCGAAAAGATTCGTCCAGAAACACTCGCCCAAGCATCACGAATTAGTGGAGTCAATCCGGCTGATTTGGCGATTTTGAGTGTCTATATTCAGCAAGGCCGAATTGCCAAGATCAATCCTGAAGAAAATTCTGAAAAATAATAAAAGTTCAGACAAGATAGTAGATATTTTAATTTAAAATGTACTATCATTATCCTGAATATTTATGTAATTCGGGGATGGAAGAATGAAAACATTACGGCAAATTTTTAGTTGGGTCATTCCGGTAGTAATTGGTTTAATCTTGGCCTTATTGATTCGGCAATTTTTATTTCAAAATGTCCGAGTTGATGGTCCGTCAATGCTGCCCAATTTGGTAAATAATGAACGGGCGTTTAGTTTTAAACAATCCAAAATTCACCGGGGGAGTGTGGTCGTCTTTAATGCGGATGGCGTGGATCCCCAAGTTTCTACTAAGACTGATTACGTTAAGCGGGTAATTGCAGTTCCCGGTGATACCGTTAAATCGCAAAATGGAAACTTGTATGTTAACGGTAAGAAAGCAAACCAAAGCTATATCAAGATGGACCAACGAAAAGCGGGGACTGGTAATTGGACCCTCAAGAGTATTTCTAAACAGAATAATTGGGTCCGGAATGCTGGCGCAACTAAGGTTCCTAAGGGCGAATATTTCGTGTTAGGGGATAACCGAACAGTTTCTAATGACAGTCGTTACTGGGGTTTTGTACCCAAGAATAAAGTTGATGGAGTAGTAAAGGTTGGTTTTTGGTCTAAGAATAAGACCCGTAAATACAACGTTAACCAGTTCTGGAAGCATTACTTTGCCAATTAAAATAAGAGGACGTGATAGAAGCCATTTATAGCTTCTGTCACGTCCTCTTTTAATAGCTAATATTTTCAGGAGAGGGGAAGGTTATATTAATTTAATCTGCTGATTTTTGCTTTGTGGCTGGTGAATCGAAAATCGCGAAGGTGCGAACTGGAAAGCCAGGTGCTTTTTCAGCTTTGGGAACGGAAATTAAAATTTCGGCTCCAGTTGCTGGTACTTGATCAAGGTTATCAAGGAGTTCTACTTGGTAGTGGCTGTGAGAAAGGACATAATATTCACCAACGAGGCCATCTTGTTGCTGAGTTGCAGTATCCGTATCAAAAGTTTCGTGACCATTAGCTGCCGCATGGCGAACTTCATAGATATATTTAAGCGCCTCTAAGGACCAGGCTGGATAATGATTTTGACCATTAGGATCTGGGTTGGCAAATTTTTCTTGAGAAGGCCAGCGTTTACTCCAATCGGTTCGTAAAGCAACGAAAGAGCCTTCCGGAATGTTCCCGTGAATTTTTTCCCATGCTTTGATGTCTTTGACGGATAGACTAGCATCCGGATCTTTGGCAGCCTGCTGACTGAAATCAATGACCACTAGTGGTAAGACCAGGTCTTTAAGGGAAAGGTCTTCAACATATCGATCATTGTCCTTATAAAAATGAACTGGCGGATCGATATGGGTACCATATTGACCAGGAAATGTGTATTCTTTGACGAAAAAGCCGTCAGAATGGGTAAAAATGGTTTTAAATTCTGCAGGATGAAATTGGGGAAAGCGGGGGCTGCCAGGACCAAAGGTGTGCGTTAAATCAACCCATTCCTTACTTTTAAGTTGGTTAAATAGTGCTTGAACGGTGTTACTCATTGTGATCCCTCCTTATTTGGTGTTCCAAACTTCAGCGGCAATTTCTTTAACGAATTTGATCTTATTCCATTGTTGTTCCACGGTTAAAATGTTTCCCTCTTCAGTTGAGGCAAACCCACATTGGGGACTGAGACACAGTTTATCTAATGGATGGAATTTAGCTGCTTCGTGAATTCGTTTAATAATGGTTTCGCGATCTTCTAGCTCACCGGATTTAGAGGTTACAAGACCAAGGACAACGTACTTATCTTCAGGAACCTTAGCGAGTGGTTCAAAACCACCTGCCCGATCAGAATCATATTCGAGGTAGAAGGCGTGAACGTTTTCTTGAGCAAGGAGAGTATCAGCAACTGGTCCATATCCACCAGCGGCTGCCCATGTTGAATGGTAGTTACCTCGGCAGACGTGGGTATTAATGGTTAGATCATCTGGTAAGTTAGCAATCGCCGCATTATTAACTTTTAAGAACCGTTCTTGAAGTTCCTTCAGTTGTGATGTGTCTGCATTCGGATCTTTCTTTTTCAAATTGGCAAAATTATTGACAGCGATGCCCCAGGTACAGTCGTCAAGTTGTAAAGTCCGACAACCAGCTGCATACAAATCTTCGATTACTTGATGATAGGCAGCGGCAACGTCATGGTCAAGTTCATCAAGTGAGGCGTAAGCATTCTTGACGCTCGCTTGGTTTTCGGGCCGAATTAATTCTTCAAGAAATTGAGCTGGCGCGGGAATCGTTTGTTTAACTTGGATTCCAGCAGTAACATGGTCCCGCACGAATTTAAAATGTTCAACAAAGGGATGATTTTCACCAGAAATTTTACCAACAACCTGAGCTGAATCATTACGGGTTTCTTCATCATGGAAGAAATAACCATGTTCAAGCTTGACATGCTTTACGCCCTGTAAACCCCAAAAGAAATCAAGGTGCCAATAACTACGACGAAATTCACCATCGGTAACGACCTTGAGGCCCACGGCTTCTTCTTGCTTAATTAAATCAATAATGGCGTGATTTTCGACTTCAGTTAATTCGTCTTGACTAATTTCGCCATTATTAAATTTTTCGCGAGCGTTTTTTAACTTTTCTGGACGTAAAAAACTGCCAACAATGTCATAACGGAATGGTGATTTAGTGCGAGTTGTAAATTCAGTCATAAATAAAACTTCCTTTCTAAAGTACAAAAAAAGTCCCTAGAATCAATGACCATTACTGGTGTTGATTCTAGGGACGCTGGTTAATCAATAATCAATAGCGTGTTACCACCCTAATTTAGTCCAATCTCACGACTGCACTCTCAGTAGGTACTCCACGAAAATGTGGAAGACCCAGGTACGATAACGGGTACCACTCCGTAAGCTGCTTGCGAGTGCTCACAACTTCCATCGCTCCGAGACCATCTTCATTAACTTTCCCAACGCTGCTTCCCATCTAACGCAGTTCTCTGGAGAAGGGGGCATTAACTACTCATCTCTTCATCACGGTTATTTAAATCTTGCTTAGAATATTATAATCGAATTTTAATTTTGTCAACCACCATTTTTGATTTTTTTAGAAAGTCGGGGAAGGACCCTTTGTCACAACAGATCAATGATAAAATAAGGACAATAGATAAACGGAGGAATTATGATGAGTACTTTAAAGTTTATTCTTGGTCCAGCTTCAAAGGATCATCAGCATGCACTAGTTCAAGAACTACATCAACAACTGGTTGCCCACCCGAACGACCAGTTCTTTTTCCTTGTACCAAACCATATTAAATTTTCAACCGAAATTGATGTTCTCAATCAATTGAAAAACTTGGGTGATTCAACCGATGTGTACGCTCAGTCACGGGTTCAAGTTCTTTCTTTTACCCGATTGGCATGGTTTTTATTGCGCAATGATCCTCATTATCAAACACCCCGGATTTCTGACGTAGGACTAACGATGTTAGTCGCCAAAATTATTCGTGAATTGCCAGAAGACGATTTGAAAATGTTCGCGAAGGAGGCACATCGGTACGGTTTTGTGCAGGATCTAACTGCACAACTGATTGAACTACAAAATGCCAATGTCGATCCGCAAGACCATGATGCAATTATTGAGCGGGTTCAAAAGTGGGCAGATGAACATCAAGAACGGGTTTCATCGGCATTTTTGGATAAAATGACGGTGCTCTTTAAAGTTTACGCAGCATTTGAAGAGGGGTTAACAGGACGACTAAATTCATGTGCGGTTTACCAATTACTGATTAAACGGCTTTTCAAAGATGATTTTTCTCATACGCATTTTTTCTTAAACCGTTATAATGGTCAGTTTTCCGCGATGGAAGAGCAAATCGTAGAGACAATGATTAAAAAAGCAGCCTCGACCACGATTGGCTTAGTCTTAGACAGACCATATCGAGGGGCAACGCTACCGAATCCGAATAATCTTTTTTATCAATCAGGAATGCAATATCATCGGTTAGCAGAGTTCGCAGAACAACAACCGGATGTAATGCTGGTAGATGATCAAGTGGTCACAGTAAACCGCGTTAGTGATGGATTAGTTGAAGTTGAAGAGTGGATGAAAGCTCAGGCGCAATTTACGATCCCAGAGCAACAACCCCGAACCGATCAAGGGGTACATTTTTTTACTGCACCAACGCGGGTTGCAGAACTGCAGCGGGTTGCCGCTAAAATCCGTCAATTGGTGGCTAGTGGTCAGTACCGTTACCGTGATTTCTTGATTTTAACGCGGCACTTAGATGGTTATACGACAATGTTGAAACCAGTGTTTGATGCAAATGAAGTGCCGATTTTTAATGATAACGATCGTTCAATGGCTAATCACCCGTTAGTAACATTACTGGAAGCCATTTTTAAAATTGCTGACCACTACTTCCAATTGCCAGATGTATTGCAGCTTTTAAAAACGGGGTTAGTGGTACCTCAAGAACGTGATGAAAAAGGGCGGAGTTATTATTCAAGCCAACGATTTATGTCAGCAGTGTATACAACGGAAAACTGGTGTTTAAAGTATGGGAAAACTGGTCATGCATGGCTAGAACAAGCGGAATGGGAATTTACTCCACACGTGGACCCACAAATTTTGGCAAATAATGAACAATTAAAAAAGCGTGAACAGCAACAAACTAGTCAGATTAATTGGGTCAAAAGTGTCGTTCGCAATCAATTAGCACCGTTCATTAAACAATTACAAGGTGCTTCTGATGGACAGACAGCAGCTCAAATCTTATATCAAGGATTAATCAATTTAGGAGTTCGCGAACAACTTGAGCAGTGGGCAAAGGCAGCAACTAAGCGTGGCCAAATGGATCTTGCTCAACAACCGCAGCAAGTTTGGAACACCATGGTTAACCTGCTGGATGAATACGTAACGGTGTTGGGTAATGAAGGGACATTTTATTTAACTGCATTTGCGGAAGTTATTCAGGTTGGTTTTCAAACTGCAACGTATTCACAGATTCCTTCGACGATGGATCAGGTCTTGGTTTCCGAAACGGGAATTGTGCAAACTAACCAACGTAAGGTTGTTTTTATGATTGGCGCAACTGATGACGTCATGCCAGAAATTAAAATTAGCGAAGGCTTGTTAAGTGATCCAGACAAACAGCTCCTCAGTCAGGGACTAACGGATGGACAATTTTTGCCAGTTTCTGGAATGCAACGGATTGATAATGAAGCAATGCTGAACTATTTGGGGATGCTTAATGCGCGTGAACAGTTATACTTATCTGCTCCTGTGATGGGTAGCAATGAGGAGCGGGTCACAATGTCCCCATATTTGGTGGGTTTAGCAACCTATTTCGGTCAGTGGGATGCGGATAATAATCAGTTGCGAAATGACTTACCATTTGCACCAGAACCGCGCGCTGATTTTGCAAAGCTAGAGCCATTTGTTAGCGCGCCAGCGGCAACATTAACCAATTACGTCCAAGTGGAGCGGCAGGCAAAAAATGCTGGTCAAACCGTTAGTGCAGGTTGGCGAAATATTTCCCGGGAAATGAATCATGAACGCCTGGGTTGGTTAAAATCGAGTTTGAATTATCAAAATCAAACTACCAAACTGTCACCGGAGATGGCAGCACAGCTCTATGGTCACTTAGATCCGGACGTCTTGAAGCAAGCGACGGCAGCGGGTGATAATTTTGATTGGACGACCGTTAGTGATGATCAACGGCATAATACTTTGGCAACCTCCATTTCACAGTTGCAGACGTTTTACCGCAATCCATACGAATATTTTTTGAAGTTTGGCTTAGATTTGCAAAAACGAGAAGAATTGGAAATTACCAATGCGAATTCAGGAACCTTCTATCATGATTCGTTAGAAGCCTTTGTGCGGTTATTGAAACAGAATCAGGTTAAGTTAGCCGAACTTGCTGATGATCAATTAGCATTTTACGTTGCTAAAGCGATGGATTGGGCATTTAGTCGCCAACCGAGTGTGGTTGAACTTGCGGCAAATTATGAACGAATTGCTTATCAAAAGCATCACCTTGAACAAACGGTCTTAACGATGGCCCGAGTACTACGGAATCAGGCTCAATATTCAGCATCCCATCCAGTAACAACGGAACAAAAATTTGGTCATGTTGGGTTGCTAGATGATCGCCATGATTCACAGCCCAGCTATCGAGCCTTAATTTACGAAACTAAAATTCGTAATCAAAAATCATCTCAACCGGACTTGAAACGTAAAGTTTACCTTCGGGGCCGAATTGATCGGGTTGATGCAGTCCGTGGTGATCAGCAGGATTACCTAACAGTTGTCGACTATAAGTCTGCTAATAAGGAATTTGACTTAGTTGATGCCTACGAGGGGTTAGACCTACAGATGTTAACGTATCTTAATAATTTGCAGGCAAATTTAGATATTGCTAATCCAGATCGCCAAAGCGCAATTGCGGGTGCATTATACTTACACCTGTTTGATCCGCATTATCAATATAAGAATATTATTAAAAAGAATCCTGAAATTACAGAACTTCAAAATCATGAATTCAAAGGAATTTTGTTGAACGATGATGCTGTCTTGCGCCAAATTGACGAAGGATTAGCAGCGGCAAAACCAAATCCACTTGTCCTTGGGGTTAGCTATACTAAATCTAAGGATCTCATTAAGGCTAAAAAAGGTTCATTATTAGTTGATCAGGAACAACTGAAGCGATTGTTGGCGCGGAATAAGCAGTTGATTATTACAGCAGCGCAACAAATTTTTAGCGGAAATGTGGCACTCAAACCATTCCGTCGCGATCAGCGAACGGGATTAGATTACAGTGATTATCTTGATATTTACCATTTCGATAGTTTACTCGATCAAGATAAGTATCGTGAAATCATTCTGACCGATGATGATGTGATGAAGAAACTGAAAGATGAGGGGGCAAATAATGAGTAGTTTTAAACCAACCCCAGAGCAAACGCGCGCGATTAATGATCGGGACCGGGATATTTTAGTTTCAGCTTCCGCTGGTTCCGGTAAAACGGCGGTCTTAGTTGATCGGGTGGTTAAGCTCTTAAAAGAAAATCGTCATCTAAATATTGACGAGATGCTATTGGTAACCTTTACGAAGGAAGCTGCTAAAAATATGCGGGAGCGGATTCGTAAGCGTCTGGTTGCTGATAGTAATGATCAGCACATGAAAACCCAGATTAATCGGTTAGCACTAGCTAATATCAGTACGATTCACTCCTTTTGTGAACAGGTAATTAAACGTTATTACTATGTGATTGGATTAGATCCGCAGTACCGGTTAGTTACGGATGCTACCGAGCAGGCGCTTTTAAAAGAACAAGTTTGGAACGATTTACAGGAAAAGCGGTTTAAAGAAGACTATGCGAAGGCTGATCCAAGTAAATGGCATTTTAGCCAGTTGGCGGAAAACTTTGCGGATGCAAAGTCAAATGTTGGCGAGGGCCTGCAAGAAGTGGTTGAAAAGCTTTATCAAGAGGCTAATGCCCAACCTGATCCGGATCAATGGTTATCACAAACCGAAAGAAACTACCAATTTGGTGATGACCCAATTATCCAAACGACCTTTTATCAACAAACGCTACTCCCCATTTTGCGGCAGTTCTTTGACCAATTGATTGCCGATTGGGAAGGGTTGGTTACTAAAGCATCCACCAGTGGGTTTGATAATCTTGCTGAGACGCTCACGGGTGATTTAATTTTGGTTAAAGATTTACAAAAGTCATTAACAACTGCAACTTGGGATGAGTTGCAAGCCCAAATATCCGGAATCAAATTTGGCAGACTGAAAACGCAACGATTTAAGGATGATCCAGATGGTAAAGCACATTATGACGAATTAAAAGATGGGCGTAATGAACTCAAAAAGCGTTTGAAAACCTTACAAGATAAATATTTTCAGTATGATGAGCGTGAATTGCGTGCCAAAACAGCTGCTGCTCGGATGATGGTGGAAGAATTGGTCAGCGTCACCAAGGATTTTCGGCAGTCCTATCAAGAGGCTAAACTTGCTCGTCATATGCTCGACTTTAGCGATTTAGAGCATTATGCTTACCAGATCCTAACTAATCAGAGTGATGCAGGTAAGCAAGTTTTGAACGAATTACGCCATCACTATCGTGAAATATTGGTTGATGAGTACCAAGATACTAACCGTCTTCAGGATGATTTATTGAATCAACTGCATGATCCGCAGCTCAACCATCTTTTTATGGTGGGGGACGTTAAACAGTCAATTTATCGTTTCCGCCAAGCTGATCCAACGTTATTTTTGGATAAGTATGAACGTTATCAATCATCATCTAAAAATGATGAAACTATCATATTGGCAGAAAATTTCCGGTCTATGAATAATGTCACAGAATTTACTAATCTGGTCTTTACGCAATTAATGGATCGGACAGTTGGGGAAATGCCATATGATGATCAAGCGCAATTAAAGTTTGCGGCAAAGTGGTATGATCCAAAGGAAGTTTCTCCTGTGCCAACTGAGCTGATGGTTTATGATGCAAATGCTGATAATGAAACAATCATAGATAAGGAAGAAAATCAGCAAAGGTATATCAAACTACCGGAGGGATCAGATAAGTACGCCGGTGAAGTTTGGATGGTTGCGATGCGCATTCGCCAAATGTTAGATAATCAAGAGCGTATTTATGATCCAGAATTAGGACATGAACGCCCAATTCAACCGGCGGACATTGTAATTCTTGAGCGAACCAAAAGCCCAAACAACCGAATTGTAGAACAATTTGGTCAATTAAACATTCCGGTGGTGGTTCAAGATGTACAAAATTATTTCAAAGCGACTGAAGTGCGTACGATGATTTCGTTACTGAAAGTTATTGATAATCCTTATCAAGATATTCCGTTAGTTGCGGTATTGCGCTCGCCGATTGTTGGATTGACGGAACCGGAAATGGCTTACCTGCGGATTAATCATCGTTATGGTAATTTTTATGAAGCTGTTCAATTTTTTACTCAGCAGGATCCTGAACAATGGTCAGCAACAACGGATGTGGATTTAGAAAAGTTACACGTGAAACTTTCGCGATTTTTGGATCGGTTAACTAAATTTAAAGTTACGGCTCAACAGCAATCGTTAGTGGATCTTATTTGGCAAATTTATCAAACAACTGGTTATCTGGACTACGTTGGAGGAATTCCCGGTGGTAGCCAACGGCAAGCCAATTTACACGCATTGTATGAACGGGCACATACTTATGAACAATCCAGTTTTAAAGGCTTGTATCAATTTATCCATTTTATTGAGCGGATGCAAAAGCGGGATGAAGACTTAGGAGAAGCTCCAGTTGAGCTGGCAACGGATGCCGTTAACGTGATGACCATTCACGGTAGTAAAGGTTTGCAATTTCCAATCGTTTTCGTTATCGATATGAATCACCATTTTAACTCTCGAGATGTTGCGGGAAACTTAGTAATTGAGCCGCATTTGGGGATTGGAATTCGCTATTTGGGGGATGCCCCAATGAAGGGTGATGACCAATCGTTAACCGCAGAGAACATTAAGGTAACTTATGATTTGCCACAGCGGACGGTAGTTGCCGATGCAATTACTCGCGCTAACCGGGCGGAAGAAATGAGGTTGTTGTACGTAGCCTTGACTCGGGCTGAACAGCGACTGATTTTAACGGGATCGGTAAATGAAAAGAATTCTAAAAATAACTTAAAGGCACTAGGCAAACAATGGTCGAAGGGCCTTCAAGGATTTCAAACGGTCTTGGGCCCACAGTTACGACTTGATAGTCGATCGATGCTTGACTGGATTGGCTTAACCCTTGTTCGAACTCCCCAGTTTGATTCTCAAGTAATGAAAATGGATACGGATGGGGCACCCCATCAGCTTGGTTTACCAAAAGCTGATTATTCTATGCAGTTGTGGACAGCAAATGGGGTCGAGAAAGAACTTGCTAAGCTGCGGACTGCGCATCGTGAAACAATTGTTGGCGACGCAGGAAGCCAGCCATTAACTGCTGATGAGCGACAATTTATCCATCGGGTTTTAACGATGAAGTACCCGTATCCAGCCGCAACTAAGACGACTGCTTACCAATCTGTATCAGCGATTCGGGATGTTTTTGCTAATCAAGATCCGGATGACGCACAGATGGGGCGGCTAACTTTCAATAAGACGGAAGTTAAAGATGAAGGGCAATATTTGCAAAGTAGCTTTAATCAACCGCGATTTATGCAGACCGGTGATTCAGCACCAGCACCAACAGAAGTGGGAACGGCCACACACTTGGTTTTCCAAATGTTAGATTTGACAACTGGTGAAGTGACAGCAGACCAAGTCCAACAAACGATTGATCAATTAGTTCGGGAACGTCTAATTGCGAACCGCCGAATTGCTGCTCAAATTGACGTCGCTGGAATCGTTGAATTTTATCAAACAGCATTGGGGCAGCGAATTTTACAGCAGCCCGCCGCGGTTGTTCGTGAACAACCATTTTCGATGTTATTGGAAGGAGATCAGTTATTTAAGAATTTAGACCATGATGATGGTCAGATTCTGATCCACGGGATTATTGATGGTTATCTCAAGGGTAATCAGGGAATTGAGCTGTTTGACTACAAGACGGACTATTTGTTACCCCATGATGACCAGCGACTGGCTGAAATTGTGGACCGTTATCAAGGACAGGTTAATTTATATGCGGCTGCCCTGCGACAGATGACTGGGCTGCCCGTTAGTCACCGGTACTTATACTTGGTAAAAACCGGCACTTTATATGAATTATGATGAAAGGGGATTTTCTCAAATGGAATTCAAGAATATTAATACAATGCGGAAACTTAATAATGGGGTCAAAATCCCGTGTGTTGGTTATGGAACGTTTCGCACACCAGAAGACGTTGCGGAACGAGCAGTCGCTGATGCCATTGAAGTTGGTTATCGGCATATTGATACGGCAGCGGTGTATGGAAATGAAGAAGCCGTTGGTCGGGGGATTAAGGACGCGGGAATTAATCGCAAAGAACTCTTTATTACCAGCAAACTCTGGAATACAGAACGCGGCTATGCGTCCACAAAAAAGGCTTTGCAAGATAGTTTAGACCGGCTGGGTCTTGACTACTTAGACTTGTACCTAATTCATTGGCCAGCAAATGAAAAACAATTTAGCGCTGATGCCAAACGCTTAAATGCAGAAACATGGCGGGCAATGGAAGAGATGTACCATGAAGGTAAAATTCGTGCCATTGGGTTAAGCAACTTTATGCCCCACCATGTTGCAGAGCTAATGGAGACAGCCGAAATCAAGCCGATGGTAGATCAAATTGAAGTTCATCCAGGTTGGCCGCATACTGAAGAAATTAAAAAGTTGCAAGCGATGGACCTTTTGGTAGAAGCGTGGGCACCATTGGGTGGTCAAGGTTCGTCGGTCTTGGAGAATGAAACTTTGCAACAAATTGCCGCACGGCATCATAAGTCGGTCGCACAGGTTTGTTTACGTTGGGTTCTCCAACAAGGGGTTCTACCATTGCCAAAGTCCGTTCATGTTTCACGAATGCAACAAAATACTGATTTCTTTGATTTTGAACTCACGCCAGATGAAATGAAGCAAATCAGCGCACTCCGGGATCTGGGTGGTCAATGCGCGGATCCAGATGAAGTTGATTACTAATGGCAAAGCGGTTTTGGAAATGGTGGCAAATTTGTGGAACTGCCCTAACTGCAGATGTATTCATTCAAAATGGTTGTTTGCCGCTTTTGCGGTTAATTAATACGTGGCTCCTTCCTCAGGCGGAAGTGCCCTTCGTTTCGATAACGAATGTCGGACGAATTTTAACCCATCATCCATGGATATTTGTGGCAGTCATTAGTGAATTAATAGTTATCTGCGTCCTTTCTTTAATTCTTTTCATGACGATCATGGTTGCAATTGGAGAAATTAATCGTGGAGTTCTTAGTTGGCATCGCTTTATTCTTCGTGAAATGCAAGTCATTAAAAAATTTAAGTGGTGGATGGTGCCATTATTTTTGGTTGAGTTTGTAGCATTAGCTCCGTTGCTGAGTATTGCGTTTCGCACACCGCTACTAAGTAATTTACGAATTCCAGAAGTGATTTTGGATTATGGGACACGGACCAGTTTACTACTGGGACTGACCGGTTTAATATATCTGATTTGCTTTGGGATCACATTTCATGATGGTGGAACATTAACGAAGGCGGCAATTACTTCAGATGCGCATTTAATTCACGATCATCAAATAACTTTACGATTCTTTCGAGGATTGATAATAACGGGGATTCTGAGTTGGTTAATTAATGGTGGGTTGTTAGTAATCCAAAAAGTTAGCGGTAGGAATAACCGTGAATTGAGTATTGTCTGTTTAACGCTTGCGCAAATAGTGGCACTTTTTCTGTGTAGTTGGCTATTGATGTGCTGGGGAGAATTGACCGCTGGTGGCCGGATTACGACCTCACGACCGAATAGGTGGTGGAGCGGGTGGAGTTTCATAATGTTAGTCCTGGTTGTTTGTGAAACAGGTTTAAGTAGTAACAGCTATTTTCAACCTTCACGGTTAACTGCTCCAGTTACGATTTCGCATCGTGGCGTAGCTAACCATAACGGAGTACAGAATAGTATTGCGGCATTAAAACGGACAAATAAGGACTATCACCCTGATTATGTTGAAATGGATGTTCACGAAACGAAGGATCACCAGTTTGTGGTGATGCATGATGAAAATCTACGAAAATTAACCACTGTGAATCGCCGACCAAATCAATTGATACTTGAACAGTTAACACATTTAACAATGCATGAAAATGGTCAGACAGCAAAAATTGCGAGTCTAGATAATTATTTACGAGTAGCTAATCAATTGCATCAAAAGCTTATTATTGAGTTAAAGACGACCCAAAATGACTCACCAGATGTTGTAGTGCGGTTCAATCGGCAGTATGGACAGTTGATTGTCCATCGTCATTATCTTGTTCATTCACTGGATTATGGACTAGTCAGCCGTTTACAACGGCTTAATCCGCGGATGAAGATTCTATACTTACAAGCGTATAATTTGACTAATCCGCAATCGCAGATCAAGGGATTTAATAACGAGTATTTGTCTCTGAACGAACGGTTTATTAATGCGGCGCACCGGCAAGGAAAACCGGTTTATGCCTGGACAGTTAATAACTCAGGGGCAATGAATCAATTAATTAACCAGCATGTGGACGGAATTGTCACGGATGATGTGCCAATTCTCCAACGAACAATTCGGCGAACGTTAGGGAGCCAAACGGATGCGGAACGATACTGGAGTTATTTGAATCCAATTGCCAATTTGCCATAAAAAACTCGGTAGAGTATGAAGATGAAACTATGAATGGTTTCTATCACGTTCTCTACCGAGTTTTTTGATTATAGTTCTTTTTGTAAATATTTGGGCAAGGGCATATTTAAAGCCAATACAGCACCAACGATGAGAACAGAGCCCAACCAATCCATACTGGTCATTTGCAAATTGAAGAAGACAACGGAACCGATTGTAGCGGTAATCGGTTCAAAGGCGTCTGTCAAACTAAAATTAGTCGCGCTGATGCATTTCAATGAATTAGTAGCTAGCTGAAAAGGAATCAAGGTTCCAATTATTACTACGCCGGCGACGCACCACCAAACAAGATGAGTATGCGGTAAATTTGGTTGAGCAGGATGAAAACAAAAGAGGGCAATTCCGGAGACAAAAATACCCCATCCGGTAATGGTTAGTGAAGAGTAACCTTGTTTAATCAAATTTTGCGGAATGAGTGTATTTGTAGCAACGCCAATTGCTGAAAGAAGTCCCCAAAAGAGGACGATCGGGGTGATCGCTAGTTTTGTTAAGTGACCATTAGTTGCCAGGAGGACAACGCCAATAAAGGCAATTAAGGCCGCGATAATTTGAATACGCAGTGGCCGTTGATGGCGAAAGATGGCGACATAGGCAATGATAAAGAAGGGACCAATGAACTGGAGAACAGTTGCAATCGAAGCGTTGCCTTCTTGAACGGCCATGAAGTAACAAAATTGAACGGGTAACATACCGAACAAGCCATAACAGATTAGGGTCACAATATTGTGACGATTTTCTTTGAAAATTTTGATCGGGTGGCCGCCAACCAACCCAGAAATAATCAATAAGATGGGTCCGGCAGTCAATTGGCGAATTTGCGAGAGCCAAAGCGCATTGATCTGCGGGCTGAGCCTAAAAAGGGCGGTTGCAAATAGCGATGAAATCCCCCACATCATACAGGCCACAATGGCTAATAGGGTCCACAAACGTTCTTTCTTCAAAAAATCACTCCCAATAAAAAGCGGCTGGGGAAATTCCCAGCCTCAAACTCTAAATCTATCTTAACATGAACTAATTTTAATGTGCGAGTAACGCAGTCATCACAGTGATAATTCCAAAAATAATTCCAGGGAAATTACCAATAAAAACTGCCCAGTCACGATGCCGCTTATTTAATGCGTAAGCACACCAGAGAAAACCATTAAAAGCGGCTACCGTTGGCTGAAGGATGTTCACTGGATGCCCATGCAGGTTAGCGACAATCTGTGGGATATATGATACATACATCATAATGGTAAAGATGGAAGCGATGCGACCAATCATGATTGCCGAATGCTTTTCGCCACTCAGCATTTCTTTACGTACATCTTCTAACTTGTTTTTTTGGGCGTCCATGGAACTACCTCACTTTCATTATAAATTTTTACTGTTGATAAGATAGTCCGTTTTTGAAGAGTTGTAAAGATATTTATTGAAATTAATAATCACCATTAAGAATTGAATTTTTAACGATGACGTAATCAACTTTCGTAATGGATTCGAGGTCACGACCGCCCGCGTATGAAATTGATGATTGAAGGTCTTCTTTCATTTCTTGAAGGGTATCTTTGATGGAACCACGGAATGGAACCAACATCTGCTTACCTTCAACGTTGCGGTAAGCACCCTTCTGCACTTCGGATGCAGAACCCCAGTATTGTTTATACTGTTTACCATCAATCGTGATGACGTGTCCAGGTGATTCGAGGTGGCCTGCTAGCATGGAACCAATCATTACCATCGAGGCTCCGAAGCGGACTGACTTGGCGATGTCACCATTGTGACGAATCCCACCATCAGCAATTAACGGCTTCCGGGCAGCTTTACTGCAGAGACGGAGGGCGGCTAATTGCCAACCACCGGTTCCAAACCCAGTCTTAAGCTTAGTGATGCAGGCCTTACCAGGGCCAACGCCGACTTTAGTAGCATCAGCACCAGCGTTTTCCAAGTCACGGACCGCTTCAGGAGTAGCCACATTCCCCGCCGTTACGAATGATTCCGGGAGTTGTTTTTTGATGTATTGGATCATTTTGATAACAAAATCAGAATGTCCGTGAGCAACATCAATCGTGATGTATTCTGGAACTAAATGTTCGGATTTTAGTTGATCGATAAAATCATACTCACTATCCTTAATCCCCACGGAAATTGAAGCAAATAGCCCGCGATCATGCATGTGGCGAACAAAATCGGCCCGGGTTTCTGGAGCAAAACGGTGCATGACGTAGTAATAATCATTTTGTGCTAACCAAACTGCTAAGTCCTCATCAATCACACTCGCCATATTAGCTGGAACCACGGGAATCTTAAACTTGCGTGGCCCAAACTGCACGCTCGTATCGGCCTCTTTACGACTCTTAATAATACACTTATTAGGAATCAATTGGATGTCATCATAATCAAAAGTTTCCACTTAGGAAAACCACCTTTCGTAAATCCAAATCGGTCTTGAACCATCTGCTAATATATCAGAACTTGAAAAATAGTCAATATAATTTACGGACATTTCTGAAAAATGTTCCGAAAATAGTTCGCTAAATCTCTTGAATTTTATGAAGGGATTATGTAGTATGATTAAGTAACTGTGTGCTTATAAGTTATAAGAAATGAATAATGAGGTGAATACTTAATGGCATCAGTAGTAATTGTTGGTAGTCAATGGGGAGACGAAGGAAAAGGAAAAATGACCGATTACCTGAGTCAAGAAGCGGATGTGGTTGTCCGTTCCCAAGGTGGTAATAATGCTGGCCACTCCATCGTCTTTGATGGCAAGAAATTTGCGTTACGGCTAGTTCCTTCGGGGATTTTCGGTGCTAAGAAGCTTTCCGTAATTGGAAATGGGGTAGTTGTGAATCCGAAAGCGTTGCTAGAAGAATTGCACTATCTTGAAGATAATGATATTGATGTTTCTGGCTTGCGGATTTCTAATCGGGCACACGTCACGATGCCTTACCACATTTTATTAGATAAGTGTGAAGAGAATGCGAAGGGTGACCAGAAGGTTGGGACGACCCAAAAAGGAATTGGACCAACGTACATGGATAAGGTGGCCCGAATTGGGATTCGGATGTGTGACTTACTAGAAAAAGATACTTTTGAAAAGAAGTTACGCGAAAACCTCAAAATTAAGAATGAAATGTTCACCAAAATTTACGGTGTTGAACCGCTGAAATTTGAAGACATTTTTGATGAATACTATCAATATGGTCAAGAACTAAAGAAGTATGTTACTGACACTTCCCTATTGATCAATGATGAAATGGATGCTAACAAAAAGGTACTCTTTGAAGGGGCCCAAGGGACGATGCTGGATATTGATGACGGAACATACCCATACGTCACCTCATCTAATCCTGCAGCTGGTGGTGCTGCTACTGGTGCCGGGGTTGGTCCCAACCGGATTGACCGTGTCGTGGGAATTTGTAAAGCATATACGACCCGAGTTGGTGAAGGACCATTCCCAACTGAATTAACTGATGAAATTGGTGATCACATTCGTGAAACTGGTCATGAATATGGGGTTGTTACTGGTCGTCCGCGTCGGGTTGGTTGGTTTGATGCAGTCGCATTACGTCACGCTCACCGGGTAGATGGTTTGGACTACTTGAGTTTGAACCTGTTGGATGTTCTTTCAGGTTTGAAGACCATTAAGATTGCACGGGCCTATGAATTAGACGGTCAAGAAATTAATTACTACCCAGCTAGTTTGGCAGAATTGGACCGGTGTAAGCCGATTTATGATGAATTACCAGGTTGGGATGAAGATATTACCAATGTTACTAAGTTTGAAGATTTACCAGAAAATGCCAAGAATTATTTGAAACGGATTGAAGAATTGACGGCAACGCCACTAGCAACCGTTTCAGTGGGCCCAGATCGTGAACAAACGATGATTTTGCATGACCCATGGAAAGAATAGTGAATTTATGAAAAAGCCACGGTGGATTATTTAAAATCCATCGTAGCTTTTTTACTTTGTGAAAATGTCCGGTAGCAAATTTATTTTTCACAAAGTTTCTTACTGTCAGTAATAAATGGTATGTATGAATTTGTGAGCTATTAAAACTTTCACTTGTGAAATTATAGGAAACGTTTACAATGTGAAATAAGGACAACAAGGAAAGGTGATTTTTAAAATGGCTTATAAAACAATCAATCCATATACTAATGAAGTGGAGCACGAATACTCCCAAGCAACAAACGATGAAATTGAAAAGACATTAGCGGCTGCACATGCGCTTTATTTAAAGTGGCGTGATGGCAGCGAATTGGTAGAACGGAAACAGGTGATCACTCGCTTAGGTGAATTATTACGCAGTAAGAAACATGAAATGGCCGAAATTATGACCCGGGATATGGGGAAGTTAATCGGTGAATCCGAAGGAGAAGTGGAACTTTGTGCATCGTTCTGTGATTATTACGTCCAACGAGCAGATCAATTTTTAGCACCAACCCCGATTTATACAGCATCCGGGAATGCGTATGTTCTACATCAGGCAACCGGCGTTCTGATGGCGGTAGAACCATGGAACTTCCCATTCTACCAAATTGCTCGGGTATTCATTCCGAACTTCTTGGCAGGTAACCCAATGATTTTGAAAGATGCTTCTAATTGCCCAACTTCAGCTCAAGCGTTTGCGGATTTGGTTAAAGAAGCGGGAGCACCAGAAGGTAGTTTAACGAATATGTTTATTGACTATGATCAAGTTGGTGCGATTATTGCTGATAAGCGAGTACAAGGGGTTTGCTTAACTGGTTCAGAACGGGGCGGCCAAGCAGTTGCTACGGAAGCGGCGAAGAATTTAAAGAAGAGTACGATGGAATTAGGTGGTAATGATGCCTTTATCGTTCTTCCAGATGCCGATATGGATAAGTTAGCAGCCATTATTCCAGCTGCCCGGTTGTACAATGCTGGTCAAGTATGTACTTCATCCAAGCGGTTTATTGTTCCTGATAACCTGTATGATGAATTCTTGAAACGGGCGACGGAAATCTTTAGCAATGTTAAGATGGGTGACCCTATGGATCCAGCAACGACTTTGGCACCAATGAATTCAGAAAAGGCGAAGAATAAGCTGCAGAAACAAGTTGATTTAGCAGTAGAGAACGGTGCGAAGGTGGTTTACGGAAATCAACCGGTTGATTTAGCTGGTCAGTTCTTCATGCCAACGATTTTGACAGATATTAGTCGGGATAATCCGATCTTTGATCAAGAAATGTTCGGTCCAGTCATGTCTGTTTACAAGTACCATGACGTTCAAGAGGCAATTGACTTAGCGAATGATTCTAGCTACGGCTTAGGAAATACAGTTTTTGGTAAGAACGTTTCTGAAGCCCGGAAAGTAGCTGCCCAGATTGATACTGGAATGAGTTGGATTAATTCTGGCTGGGCATCACTGCCTGAACTCCCATTTGGTGGGGTTAAGCATTCTGGATATGGTCGTGAACTAGCTGAACAAGGCTTTAAGTCCTTTGTTAATGACCATTTGGTTTATGAACCAGAAGCATAAAAGTTGACTTAGGAAAACCGTCCACTGA
>NZ_GG698805.1:0-6459 GCF_000161935.1 Limosilactobacillus coleohominis 101-4-CHN
AAATATTAAACGCAGACTGTATGACAGTCTGCGTTTTTTTGTACTACCAAAGAATTTAAAGTCTGGTATAATCGTACCTAGAACGTATGTACGGAGTGGAGGGAGAGTAATGGAACGGCAGGCCCTAAAGGATTATCTTTTAAATAAGTATGGCTTAACATTCCAAAAGTCAGCAGCCGATCCATTAAATTTACAAATAGTTGAAGTTACGGCTCACAACCCCTTTATAGTTTTATCAGTTTCCACCCCGCAACTTGATGTTAAATGTCCTAATTTTGCAGCAACAATTCAAAATTTACAAGGATTTACAGAACCACAGTTAATGAATTATCCGGAATGGGTCGGAATTCAGTTAAACCAGATTAAAGCACAAGATCTTTTTAATGTTTTGGATTATGCGTTCAAATCAGCAACAAATGGTAACCAAAATTTCATTGCGCAACAATTGGTGTATTTACCAAGCGATGATACTGATTCAAAATATCAATCTCAACTTATTCCGCAACGTCAACAGTTAGCTCAAAAGCATCGACTCCCTGAACAATTAGAAAAAATGATGGCGAGTTATGACTACACCATTTTACCCATGAACGAACAAGGAGAAAATTTTTATCGTCAGGGGCAGATGGTGGCTAATTATGAAGATGACTATGATCAAATTTATGAATTGCGTCGTTATTATCCAGATTATCATGCAATGAACGGTCACCAACTGCGGACCTACTTTACTTGGCGGACGCAGTTACGCAAGGGCAATTTTACTGTCAGTAGTACTTCTTACGCATATGTTTATATTTATGAGCTACTTAACAATATCGGAGTAAAAGATCCCAATGACGGGTTTCAAAAGCTCCTTGAATTTGATCAAAAATATGCTGCTAGCTATGGACAGCGGATGAAGGACTATTTACATCAGTGGATGCAGGATTATGTTTTGTACTATGGCTTAGAACGCACAAAAGCGAATCAGGTGTTTGCAGACCAACTGAAGGTGGACCATGAATATCATATTCTACGTCATCCTGAAGATTACTCAGTAACTAAAGTTATGGATATTTTTTTGGAACATAGTCCTTATTTGAAGAAGTGTCTTTTATATAAAACATCACCGGCAAAGTGGACTGAAGTTGTAGTAATGGTTTGGCAATTCGCTTTGCAAAAGAACCCACAAATATTTACTAATCTGATTGCTACTCAGACATTAAGTGCCAAATACTTTTTTGCAGGAGCTGTTTTTGCTTTTCACCGGCAACCACGATTAACGGAATATCCAATTGATTCGGAACGAACATACCAGTTTAAGGATCGTAAATACTATTGCAATGCATGGTACCCACTCAAAGATCAACAAAAACGTTTAAACACTTTTTTTCATGAGTTGGATCGACTTGCTCGACAGCAATTTCATCTCGGTCACCCTTTAAAACCGCGACAATTAGATTCGCAAATATTGCAATTAGTCAGTTCAGGATTAGAAGAATATCAAAAGCAGGAAGTGTTAGCACGTCAGCCAAAGATTGAGCTAAACCTTTCTTCACTAGATCAAATTCGATCAGATGCTTCGGCAACCCGTGACAGTTTGTTGACTGATGAAGAGAAACAGGCTGATGATGAACTGATCCCAGATCCGTCATCAGTTAACCAGGTTGAAGATTCGTCTGCGGTATCAGATGATGCGGTAAATGATATTTTAAATATCAACGAACGATACTTAGTACACGCATTGCTTGATCAAAAGCCGTATCAAGATTATTTAAAGAAACATCATTTGATGGTGTCAATTTTGGTAGATTCAATTAACGAAAAACTTTTCGACGAGATTGGTGACTCAGTAATCGAGTTTAATGATCAAGATGAGCCAGAAGTAATTGATGATTATAAAGATGATCTACGAGAACTACTAAAGGAGGATGATGCATAATGCCAGAGAAGAAGCGACGGGTACCAAAAAGAATTGCTCAAACGATTCTAAATTCGCTGAAAGGAGGAGTTGTTCCGCGGATTGGTCTTCCTTATATTACGGTCGGCCGTAAAGCAGAAATTGAGGCCCTCCTGCATGATGTTGATGTCGTAGCAGAAGGTGGGGCTGCCTTCCACTTCATTGTCGGTCGTTACGGATCCGGAAAGAGTTTCTTGCTTCAGACAATCCGTAATTACGTGATGGACAAAAATTTTGTGGTCGTTGATGGCGATCTGTCACCAGAACGACGGTTACAAGGCACTAAGGGACAAGGGTTAGCGACCTATCGGGAATTAATTCAAAATTTAGCAACTAAGACCCGTCCTGAGGGTGGTGCACTTACCTTAATTCTTGATCGGTGGATTAACTCTGTGCAGACGCAAGTAGCTACCGAAACTGGACTGAGCGATGACGATCCAAAATTTGTCGAAAACACGGATAAGAAAATCTATGCAGTGATTTCCTCTTTAAGTGAACTGGTGCACGGTTTTGATTTTGCTAAGTTACTAAACATGTATTATCATGCTTATCTTAATAACGATGATGAAACTAAGGCTAAGGTTATTAAGTGGTTTCGTGGGGAGTACACCCACAAGACG
Source organism: Limosilactobacillus coleohominis 101-4-CHN (assembly GCF_000161935.1). Taxonomy (GTDB): domain Bacteria; phylum Bacillota; class Bacilli; order Lactobacillales; family Lactobacillaceae; genus Limosilactobacillus; species Limosilactobacillus coleohominis_A. Next base: position 2,560 of record NZ_GG698805.1, read on the forward strand.
GAAGCTAAGCAGGAATTAGGTGTTAACATTATCATTTCTGACGATGATTGGTACGAATATTTGAAACTATTTGCTAGTTTCTTCCGTCAAGCGGGCTATGCTGGCTTGATCATCATGATTGATGAATTAGTAAATATCTACAAAATCCCGAATAGTATCAGTCGTCAATACAACTATGAAAAGATCTTAACGATGTACAACGATGCTTTGCAGGGAAAGGCAAAGTATCTGGGGATTTTGATGGGCGGGACCCCGCAAGCAATTGAGGACCGCCGACGAGGTGTTTACAGCTATGAAGCTTTGAGGTCACGATTAGCTGAGGGAAAATTCTCTCAAGCTGGAGCCCGCGATATGTATGCACCGGTGATTAAGCTAGATCCACTGACACCGGAGGAAATGTTGGTATTGACCGAAAAATTGGCTGATATGCATGCTGGCTTGTATGGCTATCAGCGCACCGTTACTGATGATGACCTTGCTAAATTTATCAAAATTGAGTACGCTCGGATTGGAGCGGATACCAATATAACACCACGGGAGGTTATCCGTGACTTTATTGAAATGTTGGATATTGTATGGCAAAACCCATCGACGACAATTGAGGAACTATTGAATTCTGATCAATTTACATATACGGAACAATCTGCCGTTAGCGATCAGAAAACGAAAGATTATACTGAATTTACCTTATAAAAGGAGGGCAGGAGAATGGACGTTTTTTCACGGTATGCGCCATTTATTCAAGATTATATTTATGAACAAGGTTGGCAAACATTACGACCAATTCAGGTGGCAGCCGCCGAAGAAATCTTTAAAACTGATCACAACGTCCTCCTGTCAGCATCAACCGCAGCGGGAAAGACCGAGGCAGCTTTTTTCCCAATTTTAACGGAATTAACTGAACATCCCGTCGATTCCATTGGGTGCCTATACATTGCACCTTTAAAAGCGTTAATTAACGATCAATACCGGCGACTAACGGACCTCTGCGAAGATCAGGATTTCCCGATTTGGCGATGGCATGGTGATGTTTCACAATCACAAAAACGCCGAATGCTGAAAAATCCGCGTGGGGTGTTGCAAATTACACCTGAATCGCTGGAATCCTTTATGATCAACAAACATATGGATATTCCACGCTTATTTCATGGCTTACGGTTCATTGTGATTGATGAGCTGCATTCATTCTTGCGGAGTGACCGAGGTGGTCAAACTTTCTGTTTAATTGAACGTTTATCAAAATTAGCTGGGATTGATCCGCGACGGATTGGATTATCCGCAACGATCGGCAATACTGAAGCGGCCAGTCAGTTTTTAGGAGCAGGAAGCAGTCACCAAACAGTAACACCAAAAGTTAAAAACACCCGGCAAATTTGGCGGCTATCAATGGAACATTTCTATAAGATGGGACCACAAGCAGCAAAGAATCAAGAGGAAAATAATCAGTTAATTGGTTCGAAAACTGATAAAGCCCCAGAGTTAGCTGATCCAGGGATTGGTTATATTTTTGAGCATACACGGGGTAAGAAATGCCTAGTCTTTACAAATAGTCGTGAAGAGTGTGAAGCCGTGTGCCAAATGTTGCGTGAGTATTGTGCCTACCGTCATGAACCAGACCGTTTTCTGATTCACCATGGTAATCTATCACCAGCACTGCGGCAGACGGCTGAAGACGCGATGAAGGATGAAGATGCTTACATGACCACGTGTGCCACGGCAACGTTAGAGTTAGGAATTGATGTTGGTAAATTAGAGAGTGCTTTTCAGATTGATGCGCCGTTTACCGTCTCGGGATTTTTGCAACGGATGGGCCGGACCGGTCGACGTGGCAATCCACTGGAAATGCATTTTGTGATGCGTGAAGAACATCCAGAATCACGGGCCATGCTACCAGATTTAATTCCGTGGCCATTGTTGCAGGGGATTGCATTAGTGCAACTGTACTTAGAAGAGCGGTGGGGTGAACCACCGGCGCCTAATCGTCTCCCATACAGTTTGCTTTATCATCAAACAATGAGTACGTTGGCGTCGAGTGGTGAAATGACCCCGGCTGAACTAGCCTCACGGGTTTTACCATTGACCTATTTTCATAACGTTAGTCAAGCTGACTATAAAGTTTTATTACGCCATTTGATTAAGACCAACCAAATTCAACAAACCGAAAATGGTGGCTTAATTGTTGGCTTAGCTGGTGAACGAGTTGTCAATAATTTTAAATTTTATGCTGTCTTTCAAGAAAACGTTGAATACAGTGTTCATGCTGGATCAGAAGAATTAGGAACAATTGTTAAGCCCCCACCGGTTGGCGATAAAATTGCCATCGCAGGACGGGTTTGGGTAGTTGAAGATGTGGATCGGAAACGGCATCAAGTCTATTGTCATGAAGTGAAGGGCCGTATTCCGGCGTACTTTGGGGACGTTCCGGGTGATATTCAGCCGAAAATTCTCCAGCGAATGCGCCAGGTATTGAATGAAAGTACAATGTATCCGTACCTGATGAATAACGCTCAGGCACGATTAACGCAGGCTCGTGATACTTGTAATATTGCTGGAATCCCGCAGCAACAGTTAATTAATTTGGGTGGTAAAATGTGGTGTTTATTGCCGTGGACAGGAAGTTATGCTTTTCTTGCGTTAGAACGACTGTTAAGAATAAAATGCGCTAAACGATTGAATTTACGCGGCTTTAATTCATCACGACCGTACTTTATGGAATTTGCAATGGATGCTTCAGCGGATGAGTTCTTCCAAATTATTAGGGAAGAGGCTGCCAAAGATTTTACGCCTATGGACTTGGTATATCCTAAGGAAGTGCCGGTGTTTGATAAGTATGATGAATATTTACCAGATGAGTTGGTACGCAAAGAGTTTGCGGAAAGTGTCCTAGATATTGCAGAAATGAAAAAGTGTGTCGCGCAAATGTGTGCTGAACATGAAAAAATAAAGAACTAGAAGGATCTCATGGTGCTAATGAAAAACCATGAGATTTTTTGATTTATTTTTAAAATAGGGGTTCCCTTTTAATTGTCAATTTGATATACTATTTTTTGTTGATTAATGCTCACTTAGCTCAGTTGGCAGAGCACGTCATTAGTAATGATGAGGTCGAAGGTTCGAATCCTTTAGTGAGCACTACAAAGAACACATAAGCCTGTAATACCAGCGATTATCGTTGGCGTTACAGGCTTTTTTCGTCGCTTAAATGGCGCTATTTTAACACGTTTGTTAACACGGGTGGATGTTGGTAAACGGTTTTTGAGTGGTTGAAGTGCTTGGATTGTTGATATAGCAAGGACGGTTGCGTGTTAAAATGTGTTAAAAATAAAATTTATGGCAGATTGCAAGAAATAACTTGAACAAATTTAGTGACGTAGATTAAGCAAGAAGATCTCGATTGGTGTATGCCAATTAAGACATTTAAGTGGCCGTGAATTCAGATACCAATTGATTTGAACCAGTTGGTAATCACTTAGTTCTTCAATGGCTTGTCCCTTGGGAATAAACCGTCGCAAAACTCGGTTACGGTTCTCATTACTACCGCGTTCATGTGGTGAATAAGCATGGGCAAAATAAACCGGAGTACCAGTTCGCTGCTCAATTGCCTGGTAGTTAGCGAACTCTTTACCATGATCTACGGTAAGCGTCTTGAGCTTGTCTTGAAGTTGACTAGCTAGTTCAAGTACGGCTTGAGTCATGGCCTGACTGTCGCGACCATGGAGCCGTTTAACAATTGTCAGGCGACTCTTACGCTCCACAAAAGTAGCCACAGCTTGACCTTTACGTTTGCCAGAAAGTACGGTATCAGCTTCAAAGTGGCCGAACTCCTGGCGAGTTTCGACTTTATGAGAACGCTCCTCAATGGAGCGGCCGTGACTGAACGTACCACGCTTTTCTTTAGCG
>NZ_GG698805.1:7100-9832 GCF_000161935.1 Limosilactobacillus coleohominis 101-4-CHN
TTATTAAAAAGCACAAAATCTTAACATTTTATAGTCATAATAGATATATGTAATCACAGTATGAGGAGAGATTAAGATGGATAGATTTAAGCTCGATCCTTTTAGCTATGTCAGTTATGAAATAACTCCTAACAATTTTGATAAGTACACTAATCGTACTTCCCCGTTTGTTCAAAAAGATGCTAAAAATAAAAATCGGTTTTATGGAGTGTGTCCTGGTTGTAATAATCCAATTGTGATGGTGAGTCTATACCAAACCCAAAATGCAACAACTCATCCTTATGGCCGTCATGTTAAGCACAATATGCCCCAAATTGCTGATTATAGCCAGAACGACTATGACAATTGTCCCTATGCCAATAAAAATAATAAAAGCAATAACAAGTTTTTGCCTGCAAAAAGTGCTATTGGTTTAAGTAATAAACTTCTACTAAAGGAACAATATGATCAAGTTATTTACATTTTAAGGAAGCAAACAGATGTATTATTTTCTAATAATTTAGCCCCAAAAATGTTAGATGAGTATGTTAATAATACCGGCTGTCTCTATAGTAATACTACTTCAGATAATCTTCCTTGGAAATTTGGAGAAGTTATTTCAGCTAAATCGCTAGGTGGTCAGTATGTGAAAATTGATAGTGACATTCAACAAGCAATTAGGCAGTATTATTTGAGTAAGGGTAAAGACATTGAGCGTGAAGAAAAAGAATGCAGGTACCACTTGGGAATTTTGATGTCTGTTTAAAATTTGTGTTTGAAGACTTTAAATCAAAACTAAATGGTGAACATCTTCAAGAAAGTATAACTTTTGTGGTGTTTGATAGTATGCTAGATAATGAAATTGTTTACCAAAAGGAGTTACCAGTGGAGCTGGACTTTCTAATTAATTTGATGCGCAATTCGTCAAATCAAAAATATAGAAATAAAGTTCTAATTAACTATGCGCAATCTCATGTTAAATAATGGTTATCTTTTAGTCACATCAAATTTTGAATAAAACTTATGATTAGCCCTTTGATTATTTTAAAATGGGGGTTGCCTTACACTTTATAATTTGATAAACTAATTTTCGTTGATTTAATTATGCTCATTTAACCCAGTCTCTAGAGTATGTCATTAAAAAATTCGAGCCACACTCCTTTTAAGCAAAGAAGAAATATATAACGGTCAGTTAATAATTAACGATATAAGCAAATTGCTTAATAAACTTTGACAAAGTAAAATTTTATTACTTGGCTGAAAGGTAATCGTTTAGATAGAATAATTCAAAATACTTTGGATTGCCGTCACACCAGCTTTTGACCATAGTTTCTGACCATGAAATTAACACAAAACCTTAACACGTTTAGAGCCGAATGCTGTTGTATCAGTACTTCAGCTACTACAAAACAGCGACTCTAGTCAGCACTTAATAACAGTGAGAAGCCTGTATTAACAGCGTTTAGCGTTGCTAATACAGGCTTTTTTGTGGTCCTTTTGGCAGGTGTTTTAACACGTTTCTTAACACACGATGATATTAACAGAAGTTTTTTAAAAATTGAAGTGTCAGAAACATTACTATATCAGCCTTGGTCGCGTGTTAAAATGTGTTAAGATACTTAAATTGTAGTAGTTTTACTCAATTCAAGAAAAAAGCTGATTTGAATCAAATGTATTATAAAATTTATTTGTATTATAAATATTATTGTGATAATATAATGGTACAGGTTTGGTAGTTCCTTGGTAAGATAAATGGTAGTGATTTAAATGGTTTACCCAAACGAATTAAACGCTAATCATTGTTCCCTAAATACTTGGCTTAATGCCTCGAATCTGTGGATAAAGAAACAGATTGGAACCTATATATAAGAGTATAGACTGGTCTTTGATACCAGTCTTTTTTTGTTACCTTGAATCTTAGTACCTGATCAAAAAATAATCAGACCCGGTACTAATTAAGATAGTAATCATATTTTGGGGGGACTAATACTCAATAATATAAGATGTAGGGTGCTATATAGGTAGAGACAATCAAAAATAGTTTTAGTACGGGGCTTCGTAATTTTTAAGCTAGGTACTAATTCATCATCAATTGACTTTGGTACCGGGTTTCAAAAAAGCGAAGCCCGGTACTTTTTTATATTAGGGGGTAGTAATTTGATAACCAACCATATTAAAACTCAATACGGACCAAACTGGACGAAATGGGGAGCATTTCTATTTAGTATCTGATCAAAAGTTTTCCAAGCCCGGTACTCATGATAATAAAAAGTACCAGGTCTCTAAATAATAAAGCCTAGTACCATTAATCATCGCTTATTTTGCTGGTTATTGAGTAGGTTCAAAATACTTTGACACAACGTTTCTGAATATTGCAGATCGTAACTGTTTAATTGCTCAACTAATTGTTGCTACAGTGGACCAGCATGATGTTCTTTCATTTTACCGTTCATTAACTCATCCATTGAAACGTTTAATGCTTTAGCCAGACTTTGTAAAGTTCCGGCTTTAATATCCGTAGCCGCGCCACGTTCAACTTTTGAAATAAAGTTAATGGAGAGGTCACTTAATTCTGCTAGCTTTTCTTGGATCATACCTAGTTCATGACGCCGACTTGCTACATTTATTCCAATTTTGTTCATATTATACCCTCAATCTTAAATGCTTATATACCAAGGATATGAACTAACTGAAATAAAAATAAGTTCTAAGAAAACTGTGTTATTATAATCCGTGTAGAACATAATCTAAAG
>NZ_GG698805.1:11411-17163 GCF_000161935.1 Limosilactobacillus coleohominis 101-4-CHN
TTAATCCATTAGTGTCTTTTCACAAAGAAACTTATGCGTTAAAATAGAAAATAAAACGTGAAGGGGGGCAGTAGCTTATCGGAAAAATTAGAATTAATAACATGCCATTTAATACATATAATGGCGTGTTTGCGGAAGAAAAAAAGCTCGGTCAAAAAATAGAAGTTGATTGTGAAATGACTTATCCAATTGAAGCCAAAGTAAGGACTGATAACTTAGAAGAAACGGTTAGCTATGCAGATGTCTATGACACAATTGCACAATTTGTGGCCCATCACAACTATAACTTAATTGAAAGTCTTGCGAATAATTTGCTTCATGAAATTTTACGGACTTATCCTATGCTAGATGAGGTGCGGTTACGGATTCGTAAATATAGTGTGCCAATTGCCGGAATCTTTGACAACATTGAAATTGAGGTGCAGGGAGCAAACGACCATGAATAAAGCATATTTAAGTATTGGTAGTAATATTGGTGATCGGTTAGCAAATTTGCAAAAAGCGGTTCAGCTATTAGCAGATTCATCTCAAATTGAACTTTTAGCGGTTTCATCCGTTTATGAAACAGAACCGGTTGGCGGTGTAAAGCAGGACTCTTTTTATAATATTGCTGTAAAAATAAGAACAGATTTAACTGCCCCAAAGCTCCTTGATTTCTTGCATTGGATTGAACAAAGTCTTCACCGTAAGCGGCTTATCCACTGGGGTCCGCGGACAATTGACTTAGATATCATTGACTTTAACCACCAGCAAATTAAAACCCCGACTTTAATAATCCCGCATTCAGAAATGGCGAACAGGCGCTTTGTATTAGTTCCAATGCTTGAGATTTCAACTTTGGATGAACCTTATCGCCAACGATTGACTGCTTTATTGAAAGCAACTTCAGACCACAACTGGCTAAAAAAGATATATGGACAAGAGGTGTTTTTATGGACCAGCAAAAAATAGAAAAAGTTGTTAGGGATTTATTAATTGCTATCGGTGAGAACCCGCATCGTGAGGGACTACTAGAAACGCCGCAACGGGTTGCTAAAATGTATCAAGAAGTTTTTTCATCTTTGAAACGTCAACCTGAAGATGTGGCTAATTATAAAGTGTTTCATGTTAGTGATGTTCCAGAGATGGTGTTGGTTCAGCACATTCCGTTTTATTCAATGTGTGAACATCACTTGTTGCCGTTTTTTGGTTACGCTAATGTGGCGTATGTTCCTAAAGATGACCAGGTAATTGGTTTAAGCAAAATTCCACGTTTAATTGATTTCGTGACTAAAAAGCCAGGAATGCAGGAGCGAGTAACAACAGATTTAGCGGCAGAATTACAGCGTATTCTTGATCCTGCCGGAATTGCGGTAACAATTAGCGCGCGTCACCTTTGTATGGAAATGCGTGGTGTTAATAAAGCAGGGCAGTACACCTATACTGATAAATTTACTGGTCGGTTTAAGGAAGATAAAGACTTAAAACGAGAATTTTTAATGCAAACGAGGAATAACCATGCTGACTTATGAACAAATTATTGCGGGTTTTGATCGGCGAATGCTCGCTGGTGTAAAAGATCGTATTAAATTTTTAAGACCAATTCTTGCTAATTTGGGAAATCCAGATCGTCAATTTAAGATTATTCACATCGCGGGTACTAATGGAAAAGGCTCAACCGGAATGATGTTGGAACAAACCTTACAATATGCAGGATATAAGGTGGGGTATTTTAGCAGTCCAGCACTTGTTGATGATCGTGAACAGATTAAAATTAATGATAAGTTAATAAGTAGGCAATCATTTGTAGACACCTACCAAAAAATTGCTAGTCGATTACCGGCTGATATTACACCAGCTAATATCACGGTATTCGAATGGTGGACGTTAATAATGATTCAATATTTTGCCGATCAAAAAGTCTATTGGGCAGTAATTGAGTGTGGACTAGGCGGACGTGATGATGCAACTAATATAATTAACGCTCCATTAATTTCAGTGATCACTCATATTGCCCTCGATCATACCCGCATTTTAGGACCTAAAATCACCAACATTGCGTATGCAAAAGCTGGCATTATCAAGACGGGTACTCACCAGGTCTTTCTTGGACCGTGCCAGCAAGAAGAAACAATTGATGTTATTCATGACTATGCTCAGAGTCAAAATGTGGAGCTGACTCTTGCTAAAGAGCAGGAAATTATTGATGGAAAAGCAGCCATTTTCTTTAATGATACATTACATTGGGTCCCCTTTAACTTGCTTGGATCGTTTCAAAGCCAGAATCTCGGGACTGTTATCAGCGTATTTCAATATTTAATCCAGGAAGGCTTTATAAATTCATGGCAACCATTATTAACGATGATGAAGACAATTTCTATTACCGGACGAATGCAGATGATTGCTCATCATCCAACTGTGGTTCTTGATGGGGCTCATAATCCTGATGCTGCTCATCAGCTTTATCATACCTTGCAAACTTACCCTGGCACTAAAATCATTATGGTCTTAGGGTTTCTTGCTGATAAAAACATTATAGAGATGTGCAAAACTTATCAACGATTAACGGATAAATTAATTATTACTACTCCGAATCACCCATCTCGGGCCTTGCCAGTTGCTGAATTGGCAGCAATTCTTCCACAGGCAATAGTTGCTAAAACACCGAACGAGGGACTAGCAAAAGCACGAGAACTTGCAAAGCGTGATGATCTAATCATTGTTACCGGCTCTTTTTACACCATTAAAGATATCGAGGCCAAGCTAAATGAAAAATAATTTTGTTATTGCAACCCATAATACTTTTAAGGCGGATGAAATCCAAAATATTTTGCGGTTTTACCACCAGTGGGGCGAGATTTATACGGACAAACTACCGCGTCAACATTTTCCATCAGAATCAACGACGAGCTACCAAGCAAATGCTAATAAAAAAGCAATTTTTATCAGCCAGCAATTACCAGGAGCTAATGTTATTGCTGACGATTCTGGACTAGAACTAGCCGCGTTTCCCGCAAAATATGGCGTTCAAACAGCACGTGAATTAGCAGTTGAAGTTCCCGACGGTCAGCTTAATCGGTATTTGATCCAATTAGTTAATGGAAAATCACGTAAATTTACGATGAAGACGACAATTGCTTTAGCAGTTAATGGTCACATCAGTAATATTGCTCGCTGTGAATTAACTGGAGTAATTGCACCTGAAGAACGCGGAACTAATTCAACTGGGTTTGACCGAATCTTAATACCAGATGGCGAAGATCAGACTCTTGCCGAAATGAGTCGTCCTAAACGTATTTCATACCTTCATCGTGCACGTGCTGTGAAAAATTTATTAGATCAGTTAGGAGAAGTAAAATGAAAATTACTGAAAAAACAATTACCAACAATACTTCTAAGTTAGAAACTGCTATTTTGGCTGATCAAATCAATCGGCATCAACAGTTATTATTAACTTGGGAATGTGAGAAAGTTGAAACTGCGGCGATGGTTGAACAGTTCGTTTGTCATTTTGACGTACCAGTAGTCTATATTGGTAGCCGTGTTGAATTTTTATTTCCATTGCAATCACTTAAAGCATTGATGATTCATGTTCAAGAACGTTGGAATAATGACCGGGAGTTGCTTGCTTCTCTTGAGCAAATTCAGGAACACCATCAAATCTTGTGGCGGGCTGGTCGCTTTACATTTAAGCTTAACGAGCAGCCGGTTATTTATGGAATCCTTAATGTGACGCCGGACTCATTTTATGATGGTGGAAAATATCAATCGATTACTGAAATTACTCACCAAATTGATAAAATGGTCAAGGCAGGAGCAAATGTAATCGAAGTAGGCGGACAAACTACTAAACCAGGTGGCTTTACTGAAGTTGAACCACAAGAAGAAATTTATCGGATCATGCCCGCGATTAACATCCTTAAGCATGATTATCCGCAAATAGCAATCGCTGTTGATACATATAAATTGCAGGTTATGGAAGCGGCAATAAAAGCAGGTGTTGATATTATTAATGATGTTCAAGCATTTGATACAAATCAAAAACTAGCTTTAATGGCTAAAAGTGAAGTGGGGATGGTTACGATGCATAGCAGCCGGACCCACGATTACGATAATTTAACAGTCGCAATTCAAAAGTTCTTTGAACAGAATTTGGGAACAATCGCTGCTGCGGGTATTAATCTTGAACGAGTGGTTCTTGATCAGGGCATCGGTTATGCCAAAATTGCGGATGGATACCAGGATTATGCGATGATGCGTAATATTGACCAGCTTAATTACCTGCATCGGCCAATTATAGTTGCAATTTCACGAAAGGGCTTTGGACAAAAATTATTTAATTTAGCCAAAGAAGACCGCCTAGACGTAACATTAATTGCAGAAACGGCAATGTATTTACGCGGCGGTCGTGTCTTACGTGTTCATGATGTCGAAGAAACTAGTCAGCTAGTAAAAATGATTGATACTATTAATAATAGTTATTGGTTTAGATCCACCAACAACTAATTCCTAACGCTAAAACTAAGAAAATAAAGAGCAGGATTGTTAAATGCGGATTGCCAAATGTCTCACGTTTTAGGCGAAAAGCAGTTTCCATTAGCATATAGATAATAATCAAAAAAATAATCCATAATATATCGCTAAAGAATTGTGTTTTGAAATGCAAAAAGGCATGGACAATCGAAGCGGTTAATAAAAGAAAATAAAATAGGCGACTTAATTCAAGCCAATTAGTTACTTTTCGCTCAATTTTAGCGTGTAACCCGATGGTAGTGGTAATTAGTAATATCACGATCAGGATCGCCACTATTATTTTTAACATATGGGTAGGCTCCTTTCGGCTTTGATTTTAGCATTCTTGAAAGCAACTGACCACATACGTTAGTGTAAGATTTTCATAGGTTGGATGAATAATTCATCTGGTCATGGGGATTTCTTTGTAGACCAATTTTACTTATTTACAAAAAAAGAAAAGACCATTAGCCTTTAGTGTGTCGAATACTAAGCAAAGGCAGGCCTGCCCTCATAGATATTTTAACAGAAATCGAGCAAAATTTGGTGAAATCAGGCAGTTTATTTGAAGCTGAACAGATTATTTTAAAGGGTGTGCTGGAGTTAGGACAAGCGATCATGCAAAATTTTTTAGAGAGCTTAGATCAAAGCGTCTCATACGCCAGCGGACTACCGAGTAATCAATAAGCAACCACGGACGCTTAACTTTGTTGATCCGGTGGCTTTCCAACGCCGGTATTATCAGGCTGGGCCAAAGAAACGTGAATTTTACTTAGATCACCAATTAAAAATCAAACTACGTCGCTGTTTGTCGCCGAACTACTTAATGATGATGGCTAAGATTGCCCAGATAACTACAATGCGCAATACTGCCGATATTTTAAACCTTATTTTTGACGGTGGAATTACGGTCGATTCAGTAATGCACGCCGTGCATGAGTTAGAAAATCAGGTAGTTAATCAAACTTAAGTAAATGAACACCAAGCTACTCATCGCTGTACTCCTGAAAATTTAACTATTGAGGGTGATGCCTTTATGATTAAACTCAAAAGAAGTCAAGCATCTAGGTCGGCTGACCCTTGTACATCATTGTTGGATTTATGAGCAAGTAGCTAATCAAATCATTAATCAGCGTGATTTCCTCATTGTTGGGCATAAAGAACGGCTTGAATCACGAGTAAATGATTATTTAGATTGTCATTACTGAAGTGCCCTAGAATTGTTAGACACAAGTCTAATGATTCTGGGGTGTTTTTATGT
>NZ_GG698805.1:18218-24156 GCF_000161935.1 Limosilactobacillus coleohominis 101-4-CHN
ATGTCTAAATATTCATATCGGTTTAAAGTTAGCGCAGTTCAAAAGTATTTGAATGGAAGTCATAATTATGCAGTGGTTTGCCATAAATTCGCTATCGCTTCGCGAAAATAATTAAGGACCTGGGTACGTGAAGTTCAAGCACATGGCTATGAGAGCTTGGCTCCTAGCAGAAGTCATCATCGTTATTCGCTTGATTTTAAGCTACAGGTGGTTAATTACTATCGCATGCATGAGTTAAGTATAGACAAAGTAGCCGTAAAATTTAATCTAAACCCATCACAAGTTCGTTCGTGGTATTGTAAATATAAAAATGAAGGGATCGTTGGCCTTCGGCCAAAGCCTAAAGGTCGACCAGCTAAAGCCATGAATAAACGTAAAGCGATTAAGAAATCAACAATTAAACCCACTAAAGAAGAGCAATATAAACAAAGAATAGCTGATCTAGAAGCACGCATAGCCGATCAGGAAATGGAGATTGATATTCTAAAAAAATTACGAGCCCTAAGACAGCAGCGCGAAAAGAACAAGCACTAGCTATTCAAGATCTTAGGGCCAAGTATCCATTATCTAAGTTGTTAATCTATTTTGAGATTCCACGCTCCACGTTCTACGAACGTCTGAAAATTACTCAGCGCAAAGACAAGTACTATCAAGTAAAAGAAGAAATTGCGAAGCAATTTAAATACAGTAAGGAAACCTATGGTTATCGACGAATCTGGTATTGCCTTAAGAAAAAAGGATTTACATATTGTCAAGAAACTGTCCGTCGGTTGATGAGTAGCATGGGATTAAAGGTAACAGTGTACTCAGCCAAGAGTCACTATCATTCATATCACGGCCATGTGGGTAAAGTTGCCCCTAATTACTTACATCAGCAATTCAATGCCCAAAAAGCATATCAAGTTCTACATACAGATATCACTCAAATTTCTATTAATGAACAGACCAAAGGCTATTTATCACCAGTCATTGATGAAGCTAGCGGTGCCGTGGTTGCTTACGCAACTTCAACTCATCCTAATATGAATTTAGTTAGTAATATGTTGGCTGGTTTATTTAATAAACTGCCGCAAAGTAGTAATCCCATTATGCATTCGGATCAAGGATGGCAATATCAACACGCGTCGTATCAAGTATTATTACATCAGCACGGAATTACCCAATCAATGTCCCGTAAGGGAAATTGTTTAGACAACTCACCCGCCGAAAGTTTCTTTAACTTGTTAAAACGTGAGTGTTTGAATCGGGTTAAGATTACTTCATTTCAACAATTTAAAACTGTAATTGATCAGTACATTCATTGGTACAATAATGTCCGAATTTCAGTCAATAAAAAAGGAATGACACCGAATGAATATATTCGATATCATTCCAATCTTTAAAAGTTAGTAAAGTGTCCAACTTTTTTATAGCACTTCAATTTAGCAAAGGGAATTTTTTGATAATCATTTGAAAGTGAATTATCGAATTGTGGCCCCTAATACGTTTTTTAAATGATTCATAGCCCATTCAGCACCAGCTGGTGAGAACGTGGCCACGGCTGCTTGTGGAATCACAATGTGGTAATCTAGGTTGTAGGCACTGATTGCGGTGTGGAGGACACAAATATCAGTGCAGACACCAGCAATCCAGACTTCATCAATCCGCCGTTCCCGCAGGTAGTTATCCAAATTGGTGTTTTGGAAGGAGGAGTAACGGTTCTTATTGAATTTGTAGACATGGGAATCGTCATGATGTTGATCAAACCAGCTGCCGACTTGGCCGTATAGTTTCTGACCGGTCGTCCCAATAATATTATGGGCCGGATATAGTTTGGTTTCTGGATTGAATGGGTCATTAAGCCGGTGACCATCAGTGGGAAAGATCACATAATCATGCTGGGTTAAGAATTGATCGGCTAACCGCATAATTTCTGGGGCCAACGTCTGCGCTGGCTTGCCAACCGTTAGTGATCCCTTATCAGCCACAAAGTCGTTTGTATAGTCAATAATTAAGAGCGCTTTAGCCATCTTAATATTCCTCCGTAAATTGGGCTTTAGTAATTAACTGTTCTTGCAATTCAGCCAATGTAGCTGTTAAGTAAACTGGGTACCGATCTGGGTTAACTAACCGTTTTGTGGCTTCTGGTAATTCTGCTACTTGATCCATTGAGAATTGCTGAATCTTAAAGAGATCATTTTCGATTGGGGAAGCATTGGAACCCAGATATTCTTGCATCAATGGCTTAGCATTAAAGTTAGTCAGAACTTGGCTAGCGTGTGTGGTTGCCGAATTAGCATTAACCACTTTCAATGGAGCCGTAATGTGCTCACCAGCCAGGCCAATTACATCGGCGATCGCTTGATGTAGGTTATCTTGCCGGTAAATCCGGTAAACTTGCTTGTTACCAGGCAGGGTGATCTTTTCTCTGCTATCACTAACCTTAATTTTGGGGATCCATTGATCATTAATCTTTTCTTCGGCGAGCTTATAAACGCCACTTAATACCGGACTGGAGGAACTGGTAATTAAACGTTCCCCAATCCCAAAGTTATCAATTGGAGCTCCTTCATCCAACAACGACTTAACTACATGCGCATCAAGGGCATTTGAAGCTGTAATCTTTGCCTTAGGGAAGCCGGCATCATCGAGCATCTTCCGGGCTTTGATGGCTAATTGCGAAATGTTACCGGAATCGATCCGGATCCCGACTGGTTGGTGCCCTTGAGCGCTAACTTGCTTGAAGACCCGAATCGCGTTCGACACTCCTGACTTCAAGACATCATAAGTATCAACGAGCAAGGAAACTTTGTCAGGATAAACCTTGGCCCAAGCTTGAAAGGCACTTAATTCATCAGAGAAGCTTTCGACCCAGGCATGTGCCATTGTGCCGGCCGCGGGGATATTAAATTGACTGGCTGCTTGTAAGTTCGACGTGCTGGTACAACCGCCGATCACCGCGGCCCGCGCCCCATACGTGGCGGCATCAGGGCCTTGCGCCCGTCGCGCACCAAATTCCATAATTGGTCGGCCTTGAGCGGCATGGTTGATTTGCCAAGACTTCGTCGCAATTAATGATTGATGGTTAATGATGTTTAGAATAAAGGTTTCTAACAGCTGGGCTTCAATCAACGGTCCACTAATTGAAATAATTGGTTCCCGTGGGAAAACAGGGGTTCCTTCTGGTAAAGCCTTAATCGAGCAGTGATTTTTAATCTTGCTCAGGTAATCCAAAAACTCGGGAGTAAATTCATTCAGGGAGTTCAGGTATTCAATATTCTCCTTAGTGAAATGCCAATTTTGAACTTGTTCTACCACTTGCTGGAGACCAGCGACAATGACAAAACTACCGTTATCGGGAACCCGGCGGTAGAAGACGTCGAAGCGAGCTTGTCGATCATGGGGTAGGGTAGCGTAGTACCCATTGGCCATGGAAAATTCATATAAGTCGGTTAATAGTTGTAGATTCATCTTAAATTCTTCCTTTTAAGTCAACCATACTTTAATTTGGCTAAAAATAAAAGTATGGTTGACTTTTATTTACTTATAGTATAAATACTTTGCAGCAAAATGCAAATGATGCCCTTTAGTTAAGTTGGTAGAGCTTTGGTGGCCGCCCAGAATGGTTCAAAGTGGCGGCCCCGACTTCTTTGAAGAGGTGGTTGTGAGTTTTCTTAAAGTTGGAATTATCAATCTTGTCAATTGTCGTACCTAAGAAAGCCGCAAAGACTTCGCGCGCTTGGCGCAGGGTAAAGGTATTACCTAAGATTCGAAGAATTTGGGGTTGATAGTCCAGCTTGTTTTTAATCCGATTAATGGCGGTGGTAATGATTTGAATATGATCAAAGGCCAGGTGACCAGCGGGACTTAGGATAATCTCCTGTTGGTCATGGGTGCTCACATAGTTGCCCTGATCTTTATCAAGCACGAACCATTGGGCATCTGTGGCCCCATACCCTGGATGCAATTTTGGGGTTGATGGTAAATAGATCATATATGCGAGTGCCAGTGCCCGAGTTCCCGTAACCCGCTTGGGATCTGTAAAGGTGGCCAGTTGTTCGGTTGAATTCATCGGAACTTGCAGGCCAATTTTATCGTCAATTAGACGAATGCAGGCCGCGTCGGCACTCTCTTTACTCCGCAAGAGGGTTTCGGGGAGGGCCCAATGTCCCTTTAGAGGTTCATCTGCCCGCTTAATCAATAGTAATTGTGGTCGGTGTAATTCAGTATTAAAACTCCAAATGACGTTGGTGATGGTCACCAATGGCCGGGCAATAATTTCACTATCCAATTGACGCTCCTCCCTTCATAATTATTAACTCAACTCTATTTTAGCATTTCTCGGCCACTAGTAATTGCGCAGTCGCTTTAAATCATGTTTGACGAGGATTGCTAAATTTTGAATGGTGATCGATGTCGGATGGGCTAACCATAAGCGAAAAGTATTCCAGAAAATACCGACGGCAATGCGGGTCATATATTCAACTTTTGGTATCGTTAGTGACATCGATGTTTCAAGCAACACTGGGGTGGCGGAGATGGAAACGCCGAAATAAAACCGGCATCGTTTGGTTAGCATTATCCAAGATCTTATAGCTTAAACCAGCTTTAACTAACAAAGCCAATTTAGCTGAGTGAGCTGGCCAGTAAGTAAAGAAGTCATCGATGATGGGGGTTAACTTGCAAGATCCAATCAGTGTATTTCTTTAGTAAGGAAATAACATACTGATTAATCACATCGTCTTTGCTTTTGAAATTCCGGTAAAAAGTCCGCCGGGAAATATGGGTTTGGTTACTAATATCGATCACGAAAATTTCTTGGTACGGCTTAACGGTTAATAATTTTTTACAGGCTCAAGCCAAAGAATAATCAGCTTTTATTGAGCTACTTAAACAGCAGTTAGAGGTTAAGGACGAACAGATTGCAACGACTAATAGGATTGCCAATCAAGCACAACAATTAGATTTAACTACACACAAACAATCACAACCATCATTACCTCAACAAACCGAATCTGAACACCCGCACAATAAAAAGCATGGATTGTTATTGTGAATAACACATTAATCAACAAGTTTGATCAGCTGATTACTTATACGAACAGGCGGAGTGTCTGAAAAGATACTCTTTTTTATACTGGTTTTTAATTTAGGGTCCATTTTATAAATAACCCCTCAAGAATCCTGAAAAATAAACCCTAATTTCTAGTTAGGGTTTATTATTTTAATATATGTGATTATTCACCTTGACTTTGCGGGTTAAAAGCCACTGACAAGATGTAATTAGCCAGTTGATGGTTGGCAATATCATGAACCTTAAACAGTGTCCACACCCGTTCATCAGGTTGGGTATCTTGTAAGTACTGTCGAATGGCCGCCCAGTACGGTTTAATTCGTTGAATATCCAAAAATAGGATCCCCATATTCAACAAACATCGTCGCTCAGCGTCATCAAGTTGCATACCGCTTGTAATTGTAAGTCTTCGTCCGTTTCCGCAATGATTTCCTGATTATTTTTGAGCATAGTAATAGCCTGCAAGATTTATTTTTTGTCACAAATCCTGTTCGGCGCTCGTGAGCGCCTTTAGTAAAAGCCATCTTTAACTCAAGAGACTTCTGCTGCCATGATATAATTAAAGGGCTGTCACATTCTCACTTAGAATCCACTTTCTAATGTTGGGAGGTGAGAACCAATGAATTTCCTGATAACCTATCTTTTACACTATTTATCACAATTATCCCTCGTGGTAGTTCCCGTTTACCTGGCGGATTGGTTAAGCCATCGTAAGTGATAATAGTCAGTGACAGCATCTAACCCACAATTAAAGCCCCTTGGTAATTATGGCGGATTACCGAGGGGCTTTTGTGTTAGTGAGAACCAAATGCATAATCCTCACCTATCTTTTACACTTATATTATAACATGAACCAACTAAAGGACAATTAACATGAAACAACTA
>NZ_GG698805.1:25735-46795 GCF_000161935.1 Limosilactobacillus coleohominis 101-4-CHN
CACTTGGAATTAGATGAAAAACACTTTGCGGAGACTATTGAAGATCAGGGCGATCGAATCGTTATTCACTTCATTCAATCTTATCCATTACGCTGCCTACGCTGTGGCCAGCCCATGCTTAAAAATGGTTGTAAGACGGTCAACGCTCTTGGACCATCGCTTCACTATAAACCGACAATTTGGTCCATTCGGAAACAAAAATACCTCTGTAAACCTTCCGCTGACTGTCCGACCATGGTTACTAAAATTGCCACAGTCAAAGATATTGATTACTGCAACCACATTGCCTGGGCCATTAAGCAACGGGCAATGATACTTCTCACGACTAATCAATCGCAGAAAGACTTGGCCAAGAGCCTCGGGGTTTCTGATTGGACGGTCCGCCGGGTTATCACCAGCCTTGATAGCTCCTTCAAGCCCAACTACCGTTGGCTTCCCCGGCACCTGGCTTTTGACGACTTCAAATCTGGAAAGATGGCACCCAGTGGAATGAGTATGATTTTGATGGATATTAAACGTCACCGAACTTTGGACATTATTCTTTCCCGCCGTAATCGTTACTTACGGAGCTACTTTCTTCGTTACGACCGTTCAGCCCGCTTAGCTGTCCAGACCGTTACGGTCGATTTATACACTCCTTATCGGCGCCTAATCCAAGAACTATTCCCGAATGCTATCATTCTTGCGGATCACTTTCATGTCGTTGCCCAGGCCTACCGTGCTCTTAACCAAATTCGGATTCAAGCAATGAATAATGCTGGAAAAGGGAACTCACTAATGGCGGGCGCTGAAACACTTCTGGAAACCCATCCTAACCCCAGCCAGTAAGCTGAGACACAACAACTACTGGTGCCGAGCTAACTTCGGCTATGCCAAATTGACCGATGTCGAAGTTATTCATCGCTTGCTCAATTTTGATGAAGATCTTGCACAGGCTTACCGCTACTACCAAGACTTAATCTTCGCCGTCAGTCAGCGAAGTCATAGTCGACTGAACCAACTGCTGACTACCAAGCTAACGGTGCTTCCGCAGCCCCTGCAAAAGGTACAGCGGACATTACGCCAACACAAAAAAGAAATTCTGTACAGCTTTAAGTATGAGGCTTATACTAATGGCCCCGTTGAGGGCACTAATAATAAGATTAAGGTCATCAAACAGGTTGCCTATGGATTCCGAAACTTTGCCAATTTCAGAATCCGGATATTGCTTGCGCTTCCTAACACTTATATCGCCATTAACTGGAAGAACAAGCAAACAGCCCGTGCCAAAGTCCAGGCACGAGCTGCTTAACAAAACTTATTTGATTTTCTTATCAGTACTTCTTGACGAAGAGCCAAAAATTTCAATTATTATGAAGCCGATAACGTATATGGAGCCTTATTTTTCCAGTTTCCTAAGGTATTAATGTATGGCGAGCAATACAAGCATTTAAGCAGTGACGCTAAATTAGCCTATATAGTACTGAAAGATCGGCTAGAGTACTCTTTGCGCAATCATTGGGTTGATGAAAAAGACCACGTCTATTTTATTTTTACCAATCAAGAATTAATTAATCTGTTTAACTGTTCGGAACATAAAGTTATTAAAATAAAAGTTGAACTTAAATCAGCCAGCCTACTCTTACAAAAACAAATGGGATTCAACCCAAAGACTAAAAAGAATGAACCGAATCATCTATACCTTTCTAAGCTCGATGTAAAAGCTACTGATGTTTATTTAAGGTGCAAATGTTGGCAAAAAAAGCCTGAAACCCTTGCTACAAGCGGAACTGCAAAAAATGCAGTTAATCTATATAAAGACTATAAAAGGCTCTGTGTCCAATACTGTTGATGCGAGCAATAAAAGTGGTATCCACTATTAAACTTGGTACTGCTTTTTTGTTCTCATCATTCGCAAATTAATTCTTGCTATTAAGTGATTGAAGTTTTGCAGGCTGAAGGCCGTGCGCTGGATTTGTTTAATCATGCGGTTAGTGCCTTCCAATGGACCATTAGATTCATCGCTTCCCGCCGCATTAAGCACTATTTCTAAATTTCGGCGTAATGTTTTAATAACAGTCGCTATTGGCTTGCTAAGCTGATCGTAATGATAGTTATAGAGTGTCTCTGCCAAAGTATCTTTGTTACGTGTAGCTAGATCATTCATAACATCATGCATAACGACGTAGTCGTTATTTAGCTTGGCATCTAACTCGAGTCCTAGGCTAATCCGTTCATTAATCTTTACTTTTTGATGAATATGACGATCATAGTATTCGTTGTTATCGGTGAGAGCATGGTCGTTTTTGAGGTATAAACGCCAGAAAAATTTGAGAAGTTTATATTCAAGCGATTGATATTTATAACGTTTCATCCACTGACTACGATACTGATTAAATGCTCTGGTAATCATGGCGATAATATGAAAGCGATCAATGATGATTTTGGCATTGGAAAAGAGTTGATAAACAATGTCTTGATAATAACTATTAAGATCAATCGTAATGGTTTCGACCCCTTTGACGAGCGGCAAGATCCACGCATTCAAAGTATTTGATATTGGAAGACTTGAAGCGATTAGAAAGGATTTTAATAATGCGATGGTTATTACTGCCATCGATACAAATAAAGTGTAATTGATGATGAACCCCGCGAAACTCGTCAAATGCCAGATGTTTCGGTAGCGTGGTCGGAAATACGGGATTATCATCGATTAATCGAACAACGGTCGATGGAGAAACATTGTTATCCGTGGCGATACATTTTTGAGTGCGATCATCTTGTAAGTTCATGATCACTTTAGCCTTGGTTCGGTTAGAAATGTTACAGTATTTATCCACTAGCGGAATTTTAGCCGTGATCGTATGACCACAATTTTGATCAAAACCGGGTGACTAGCATTGTCACTGGTATAAGTAATTGTGGAGATATAATTGCCATTATGTACTAAAGCTTCAAAGCCACAAAGGTGGCAGCGCTTTTGATGAATAAGTAACGGTGCTTTAACAATGCGGGCCTTAAGATTTTGGAGAAAAGTATAAAAACATCATCAATTTTAATATTTAGGTCTTTAATTTCTAGTAAAGAACGAATAGAATCATTAGTTAGGGTCATATCGATTTCCTTTCTTTAATTGTGGTGGGTTCTGTAATATACGTTTCATCACACTTAACTTCATCAAGCATTTGTTCACGACTCACATGATCTAACCCTAGATATTTCAGAGTCATATTTTTTGATTAGTTGCTAATTAGTGACATGAATAAATCAATGTTATCAAGTAAAAGAAACATTCTCGCCGCTGTAGATTATTACTACAACGGCGAGAATGCATAGCTCAAACATTTTAGATTTCTAAAATGTTACCTTATACGAGGCATAGAGTCCCCCCCTCAATTTACTTATTAAATTTACCCTTAACATCTTCGGCGACACTTTCCGCAGCTTCTTTTACCTTGCCGACTGTTTTCTCCAGGATTCCTTCGGCTTTCATTTTCTTGTTATCAGTAACGTTACCTGCTCCCTCTTTTACTGTTCCTTTAATTTATCTACTGTTCCATTATTTGACATAATAAAATTCCTCCTTGACTCTTCTTCACTACTTCCTAAACTTCTATCTAATTATAACATAGGCAGATTATAAAATAAAATAGAACTCTATCCAAAGCATCTGTTGTGTTTTCATAGGTAGCTTTTAAATAGGTAGTTTTAGTGGTTTATCGTCTTAAAAAGTTATTCCATTGATTTATTTATCGCAGTGTTAATCGGAATTATTCCTTGCACTGATCTGACTGATGGATTTGTTGGTGCTTTTCTTAGAAACTCTCCAGTTTAGATATGAA
This sequence comes from Limosilactobacillus coleohominis 101-4-CHN, assembly GCF_000161935.1. GTDB lineage: Bacteria > Bacillota > Bacilli > Lactobacillales > Lactobacillaceae > Limosilactobacillus > Limosilactobacillus coleohominis_A. The sequence goes on from NZ_GG698805.1 coordinate 29,557, forward strand.
TTTCATTTAATAGGCTTGTTTGAGTTACTCTAGAAAGAATAGTTAATTGTTATAAGATTGTATTTAAACTAGCTTTGTAGTTGCCGTTCATTCTGACTTCAATTAAACCGATCAGGGCTTTAGCCTCCCTGCCTAGTCCATGACTTACCCTGTTTTTCCATCCGGTAAGTAAAGACCTGGTGAGAACTTTATACTGAGCCGATTAAATTAATATCCTTAAATTCGCACATTTGTGGTAAGCAGGTCACTGCCAATCCTGCTGTCCAAACAAGGTTCGAAATATAGGCAGTATTGCGCATTGTGGTTGTCTGAGCCATCATCATTAAGTAGTATGTCGATAAACGGCGACGTAGTTTGATTCTTAATTGTTGGTCTAAGTAAGATTCACGTTTCTTTAGTTCATCCTGATAATACCGCCGTTGAAAAGTTACCGGGATAAAGATAAAGATAAAGTTAAGCGTCCGTGGTTGCTTATTGATGACTTGATAGCATGCTGATGTTTGGAACTTTAAGATTCGATCTAAACTCTCTAAAAAGTTTTATATGATTGCTTGCCCTAACTCCAGCACTCCTAAAATAATCTATTCAGCTTTAAATAAACTGCTTGACTTCACCAAATTCTGCTCAATTTCTGTTAAAATATCCATGAAGGAAGACCTTTCTTTGCTTAGTATTCGACACTAAAGGCTACAGGCCTTTTCTTTTTTTGTAAATATGTAAAATGGGTCTACAAAAAAGATCTTCACGACCAGATGAATTATTCATCTAACCTATGAAAATCTTACGCTAACCTATCCGGACGAAAAATTGGATAGAAAAATGGCCATGAGCCTAATAGTATTTAAAGTGATGAGCTATAAGTAATAGGACTCCATTACCTATGATGCACATTTAACATTATCGGATATAACTATCATTAAAGCCAGCTTAATGATAATCATTCTTAAAAGAAAATTACCAAATAAATAGGTATATCAGTTTGATTATTAACTATGAGTTAAAGCGTTGCACTAAGTTGCATTGCAACGTCAAACAAGCCTAGGAAAAAATTCATCGAGAAGTTGGTGCACCGAGGTCATGAATACCATCAAACAGAGTATATAGAATTGTGTTCATATTTTCCAGATACCGTTCCAAAACCTTCATAATGGGATAGATAAGGGCTGGCCGGAAATCAGGTGTTTACCGGATGTCAGGGTTTGATGCCGAAAAAGCATAATGACCTCGACTCGTACAAACACGGAGTGAAGTTCGTCAATCAATGTACGGACGAATCTAACTTACGTTAAGAGATTTATCACTCTAGCACTCTAGCACTCTAGAGCCGATACTTTTCTCTCGGTAAGAATCGAGTATGAGGTGTTGGTCACTCTACAGATCCTAAATCACGGCTGCTGGTTATTCGGTGCCTACTAAGTTGCGATAGTAAGGCGATGACAAGGCATTATCAAAAGTGAAAATCTATGATAAATTTTGTGGCTTAGAGTACCTCTGGAACCTATAAGCCAGTTTATTGCCTGACTGGAAGACGATGCGACCAAAGAATTTATTTGCTTGATTAAAGCCATAAAAAAGCTTAAACAAATTAAGCAACGTTTTTTGTTTTGAGCGAATTCCATGGACAAAAGTGTATTTATAATGTCTGTCTAAACTGCAGTTGTCGCAAATAAAGAAAGTAGTAATGGATGAATATTTGGTTTCTTATCTTGAATTGACGGGTAAGATTAAGCGCCTAAGTAAACAGCTGGAGGATCTTTAACATCGGGAACGCTACTAGGAACCCATTTCTAGACTCCGGTGTTTCAAGGGAATCGATACTGTAGCCACAATGACCATTCATGTGGAAACTTCGGATTTTTCAATATTTCTAAACACTAGAGCTTATACCGCTTACCTAGGTTTAACCCCTAGTTAGCACTCTAGAGTGAAGAATATAAACTTAGGCCGGATTACTAAGCAAGGTAATTCGACAATCATTACGACCTTAATTGAATCAGCGCAAGGATTAGTAAGTAAAAAGGCTAAAAAATTAAAAACACGGCAGAATAGTCAATAAGGAAGAGCAATTAAATATGAAGATCGAGCCGTTAATCGACTTCATAAACGTTATGAACGAATGCTTCAAGCGGGGAAACCTAGAAATGTGTCTATTATGGCGATTGCTCAAGAAACTAGCTTGCTTTATTTGGGGTATGGAGAATGGCAAGATTGCGTAATTAATTGATTATACTTTAGAGTATTTTAGATACTTGACTGTACCTATAGAAGAACCCCAGAAAGCTTTACGGTCTACCTACCTACGCTGTCTCGCTTTCTGGCATAATTGGGAATTATTGACCATAGCTCTAACTATTCATGATCTACGTTGGGAGATTATATGAGCTTTACGACGGTGGTAATCAATCCACGAATAACAGAATGGTTAACTGTCGACGGATCATTTTCTAAGGCTTTTCTATGGGAAAATGGCCAGATCGAAATTTCTACTCGACAATGGTCACTTCATAATAGTGAGTATGATTTCATCATCGTCATTGATTATCATGTTTTAATTATTGTAGAGGATGTGGTGATTTGTGGTTGATTAAAACTAGAAATACTATATAAGCAGATTTCAGTATTCGGTAAATTCGAACTCTGAAGCCTTATTTATGTTTGGCAACGGCTTGCTCGTTGCTGTAATCATTCCATAAAGGCTTCATAACGGCTCGCTTCTTTAGTAATTATTCAGTTTAGACTTACATTCAAGCGGATAGTTCGTTAAAGTATAAATTACTATTAATAGTAATTGTTACGATTAAAGGAGAAAAAATGAAAAAGTGTTTTATTAGCATAGGATGTCTAGGTGGCTTGCTAGTTATTACTCTTGCCTTATCTTTTATTCCGTTTAAAACGAATAATTCTGCCCAAAAGCCAATCCGGGTAGTTACCAGTCTTAATTTTTACGGTGAAACAGCAAAAGAGGTTGCGGGAAAGTACGGTAAAGTAACTTCAATTATTGATAATGCGTCTGTTGATCCTCATGACTACCAGCCAGGAACTGCTCAGGCAAATCAAGTAGGGAATGCCAATGTGGTTATTGAAAATGGCTTGGGTTATGATGAATGGCTGAATAAGGTGGTTAAGTCTAATAGTCAACGTTATTCCCCAAAAGTAATTAATGTGGAGCAACTAATGGGGAAGCGTTCGGGTGATAACGAGCATTTATGGTATGAAGCAGTAACAATGAAAAAGTTGGCTCAGCGATTGGCTAATCAATACAGTAGGATTGATCCAGCGCACCGTGATTATTATCAGCAAAATACTCAGAAATACATTGCTTCCCTAAAACCGCTGGACCGAGAAATTGCTCAAATTAAAGCGAATGTTAATTCAGAAAATAATAAAGTGGCAGTTAGTGAACCTGTCTTTGACTATTCATTAACGGCTCTTGGTTACCAAGTAGTGGATCAGCATTTTGAAAAAGCAATCGAGGATGGTAATGATCCATCGCCACAAGATATTCAACAGTTACAATCTGCAATAAAAAATCACGAGATCGCCTTTTTTGTTGAGAATTCTCAAACTAGTGATCACGTTGTTAATGGTTTAGTGAAACTTGCACGAGAAAATAATGTCCCAGTGCTTAAGGTAACGGAAACTAAACCAAATAATACTAAAAATTATCAAGAGTGGATGCTTAAACAGTATCGAGCTCTTTCACGAATTCAGCAGGGAGAAAAGTAAAAATGTCAATTGTTACAGTCAATGATTTAACAGTATCCTTTGGTAACCATCTGGTAATTAATAATTTAAATTTTAGTATTAATCAGGGGGATTTCTTGGTGGTTATTGGCGAAAATGGGGTTGGAAAGACGACCCTTGTTCGCTCACTGCTAGGGTTTATTAAGCCGCAAAAGGGGAAGATAATAATTAATTCCACAAACAAAGATTGGCTATGTTCCCCAGTTTCGCAATATTGATCAGGAATACCCACTTTCAATCCGTGACTTTATTGCGTTAAATGTTCATCATAGTTTACTACCGTGGTTAAAGCAGAGTGAACGTCAGCGAGTAGACCAAGTAATTAGTGAAACTAACTTGACGAAGATTGCTGATCGGTCATTGGGATTGGCTTCCGGTGGGGAGAAGCAACGGGCATATTTGGCTCAGACCCTGCTTCCTAATTCTGGATTACTAATCCTTGATGAGTCCACTGCTAGTTTGGATAATGAAATGAAATGTGAATTATTGGACCTTGTCACCCGGTTTCAACAACAGGGATTAAGCGTGATGTTCGTGACTCACGATTGGAATTTGGCACAACATTATGGAACCCGTTTTCTTCAAATGACGGGGAATGGTTATTTAACGGGACCAATTAATGAACTTCCTCATCCAGAAAAGGAGGCTGAATAATGTTAACGCTAAGTTTTATGCGCCATGCCTTTGTTGCTAGTACCTTTATTGCAATTGTCAGTGGCTTTGTTGGCGTCTTTGTTGTGCCATGAACCTGTCATTTTTAACCCATACCTTATCTGAGATCGGGTTTGCGGGTGGAGCATTTGCCGTATTTGCTGGCTGGCCGGTTTTAAACGGGATGATTCTCTTTACGATGCTTAGCTCGATTCTTGTTAGGCAAATGAGTATTAAAGAATCTCGTCGCGAAGCAGTTACCAGTGCCGTCTCTGCGCTTTTCATTGGTTTAGGAATCTTTTTTCTCTCCTTAAGCAGCAAAAATGCAAGTTCAGCAATAAATATTTTATTTGGGGAGCGTCGTTGGAATTAATCTAGGTGAAGTTTACCAACTGATATGGCTATCGGTAGCTGTTATTGTCATAATCTTTATTACCTATCGACAGCTAAAATTTACTTTGCTTGACGCTATTGGTGCTCGGGTAAGTGGAATTAACGCGGCATTATATTCAGTTATTTTCATTATTATTTTAGCTTTAAGTGTCAGTGTCGTTGCACAAATCGTTGGTTCGCTGTTAATTTTTATTTTATTAACATTACCTGCTGCTAGTGCACAGTATTTTACCCATGGTGTTGCCAAGATGATTGGTTTAGCCATTCTTTTTTCACTTTTAGGAACTTAGTTAGGACTGTTCCTTGGTTACTTAACTAACTGGCCAGTGAGTTTCTTTATTGCCGTGATTGAAGTTGTAATTTACTGCTGTGCTCTGGCTAAGCAAAAACTTAGCGGGGTGGCATAACAAAAAGAAACTTATACAATACCCTTAGGATTGATACCTTATAAATTAAGTGCCCTAGAATTGTTAGACACAAATCTAACGATTCGGGGGTATTTATTATGTACTGAAATGTCAATTTAAATTAGAAAAATGTTGAAAGCTGTTCATCTGTGATATTCTTCATGAATACTTCAACAGGTGTGCGATAGTGAAGTGATTTCCGTGGAATTCGATTACGGTATGATATGAGTTGGGTAATTAATTCATCAGGTAGGTTGCGGAAGTTTAATCGTTTACTGAGACCGTCACGGCGTAAAATGCCATTATTATTCTCGTTAAGTCCACGTTGATTGGGTGCCCCGACTTCCGCAAAATAAGTATGAATGTCATGCTTATTAGCGATGTCACGCCAACCAGCGAATTCTTTACCGTTGTCAAAGGTAATTGACTTAACCAAGTGACGGGGCATTTTTGAAAGCCATTTATCTAAGTGACAATTAACTGCTTCATCAGTTTTGCGATGAACATTGAGAACAATCATGACTTTGGTTTGACGTTCTACCAAGGTCATGACAGCTCCACGATGGGCTTTGCCTTGAACAGTATCGGCTTCAAAGTGACCGAACTCATCCTGGTAATGAGGGAAGTCTTGATAACGTTGATAGATACTGCGTCCAATCTGACCAGCCTTATCACGTCGTTCGACATAGCCATTGGGGTGACGTTTACCCTTCATCGGTAACTGTTGAGCATTGAAATTATACTGTCCTCGAGCAAATATCCGATAAAGGGTCCGCATACTACAGCTAATGGCATGTTCCTTACGACCAATAATGGTATCCAGTGTCCAGCCAGCTTTAATTTGGTCGTTAATATACTCAACTTCATTTTGGGGTAACTGAGCTTGTTTTCGACCACAGTGACGTTTATTACGCTAGTATTTTTCAAGATATTGTTCAATGGTTTTACCGCCATTAAGGAAACGATAAATTCGATAAATCGTTTCCTGACTACGCTTGAGAAGTTTGGCAGTTTGATAGGCTTTAGTTCCTTGGTGCCAAAAATCAGCTATGAGGGTTAATCCACGTGTGGTAAGATGTCTATAGGTCATTTGTGATGTTCCTTTACTTTTGTTTGTGGTTATTCAAAAGTCTATCATAAATGGCCTTTTTCTAACTTGATTTTACAAACGGCGTGTCTAAATATTCATATCAATTTAAAGTTAATGCAGTTCAGGAGTATTTCAATAAAAGTCATAACTATTCGGTGGCTTGTCGTCAATTCGGTATGCGTTCTTGAAAAGAATTAAGGACCTGGGTCCATGAAGTTCAGTCGCATGGTTATGACATTTTAGCTCCCCAAAAGGGCCATCATAGTTATTCGTTTGACTGTAAACTTCAAGTGGTCCATTAACTATCGCATGCACGAATTAAATTCATAAAAAGTGAACATTAAATTTAATCTACATCCATCACAAGTTCGTTTGTGGAAAAATGAAGAGATCGTTGGTCTGCGTTCAAAACCTTAAAGGTCAACCAGCTAAAGCCATGAATAAAAAACATTAATCAACTATTAACCCCATTAAAGAAGAAAAGTGTAAGCAAACAATTGCCGATCTAGAAGCAAAGGTAGCCAATCAAAAAATGGAGATCAACATTTTAAACAATTGCAAGCTCTAAGACAGCAGTGCGGTAAGAACAAGCACTGGCAATTCAAGATCTTAGACCCAAGTATCCATATATTTTAGCATTCCACGACCTACGTTCTACGAACGGCTTGAAGCCGTACAGCGGATTTACAAGTATCGTCAGGTCAAACGAGGAATTACGAAGCAATTTAAACTCAGTAAAGAAACCTATGGTTATCGACGAATGTGGCATTGTCTATAGAAGTAAGGTTTCACATATTGCCAAGAAACGGTATAGATATTAATGAAAAGGCTAAGGGATACTTATTACCAGTTATCGATAAGAACAACGGTTCCACCGTCGCTTACGTGACTTAAACGCATCCTAATATGGATTTAGTTAACACGGTGCTGGCTTATTTCATAAATTACCACAAGGTAGTACCCCTATTCTGCATTCCGATTAAGGTTGGCGATACCGATACCAGTTGTATCAAGCCTTATTAGGGCAACAAATAATCATTCAATCAATGTCCCGTAAGGGAAATTGCTTAAATAACTCACCAGTTGACAGATTCTTTAACTTATCAAAAAACGTGAGTGTTTCAATCGGATCAAAATCCGAACATTCTAACAAGTTAAAAATGTCATTGATCAATACATTCATTGGTATAACAATATACGAAATTCAGTAAACAAAAAAGTAATGATATCAAATATATGCATTTGTTTTTATTCCCTTTTTTCTACTTAAGGTTAAGTCATATCAGCATTTAGTTACTATTTTGACCTGACTTTTTGAATCTATTATTACCCAACAACAGTTTGAATTATGATTTTGAGTATACTAAAACTAACCAGTTTAAAAACGATTTTAAAATTATCTTTGTCAATTAGTCATGGTTGGCAAATTGATAATCATATTACTCCAGCAGTCCAGCTGATTGAGAACATGATGGTATCGATCCACAGCCGCGGGTTAGGTGACCAATCAACGGTGGCCTCGTCATCATCACCAAACTGGGTGGTGACAATGGTACTTAGGCTAACTGACGTTGAGTTCGCAGAAATAATAAATTTTGAATACTAGAGCTGCTTATTGAAATAGTGCAGGTGGCTGAGATCTTGCTTACTATATTCAGTACTAAAAAAATAATTACTTTTGATAAATTTGATTAAATTGTAGTACAATAATGCCTAAAGGAGAGAACGTATTATGTATGGAAAAAATAATCAACATTTAATTGACCAAAAAGCAAACCAGCACTACACACGCTGGTCACTGCGGAAATTAAGCATCGGGGTTGCTTCGGTAGCCATTGCTTCCGGTTTCTTTGTATATACCGGACTTGGCCAGGTTGCCCATGCCGATGCTCCATCTGCTATTGAAGCATCGGTGACTACTCCACAGCCGGGGGGGGGAGAGTAAAAGTCAATCCACCAGTACGACTACTGATTCTAATCCCTCGGCGGTCGTAAGTGACCGGGCAGCAAATGATGGTAGTGCACCATCAACCACGAACCCGGCTGCTGTGACGAATCGGAATTCCCAGGGCACACCAATCAATATTGACGCCATCGAATCCGGTTATGTAAAGACGGGTGGTCAGCTGACAAACGCGAGCCAAGTGGTCAGCGGTTGGCTAGAACTGGCACCAAAATCTCGAGTTGGATACACCCCAGGGACCGGTAATTCGACTAAGTTAAACGACTATGAAGTTAACCTGCAGTGGATTGATACTGACGGGGCGATTAGTCCGGTTTACTCGACCAAGAGTCACTACCTGGAAGGGGCAGCCTCCAACGGTGGGGGTGACGGTGTCTTTGCCTTCGACTTGCCGACCTTTACCGACGCCAAGGGAACTGAGCATAAGTTTACATTTTTACCAACGTCTAAACAGCGTCTGAAGCTATGGCTTGCACCAGGGCAGAAGTCGGCTGACGGCAGTGAATTATTCACTTTCCGGCCGGTAGTCGGAAACACGCCGGGCTTCTCGACGCCAACTACGGCGGGGGCCTTCTACCTCGCTGGTGCTAACCTCCAGCGGGCTAGTATCTACGTTGGTGAAGCACCAACGGCAGAGATGATCAAGACAATGGTTGGTGACCCTAGTACTTGGCGGTATGATGATGCCGGTCCGGATGCTTATCCGGGGAACATTGCTGGGGGAACCAATCGGGTTTCCGGTAGAGTTTGGTGGGAAACATCAAAGCTAGGGACGATTTTCCCAACGTCATCTGGGGAAAACTTTGTTAACCAGACCGCCGATGAAGCTAAGACTGGCTTCCGCGTAGTCAATGCGATGCTAACTCCTGAGGGAATTGCGGCTTTGAGAAGTACTAGGAGTGCCGCCACGGCAATTGATGAGGTTAATGAACAGCTCGCAATCATGAAGGCCCATCCAGAGTACATCCAAGAAGTAGTGGTAGCACCAGTGATTGATGGTAAGTATACCGCGCACTTTAGTAAGGATATTGATACTGATGGGCTCCTGCAGTTTATCTTAAATCCAGCAGGCGAAATCCAAAGTTCGTACAGTAACTACCCAGTGCTGGCGTACGGGGGCTGTGGTGACTACATAAATTCTAACGCATTTATTACTATTAGTAGAATGCAGGGTTACAACCTCCATTTTGCACTAGTGCCGAATATTGGAAAGTACAACATTGATATAACTAACTATGATACAGTGGACCATACAGCTCGGCCAGGTGATACGGCTATTTCCAAGGTCAATGCTATTTACGACTATGGACAGAAGGTGGAAATCGTCTGGAATAGTAATGGCAAAGAACTCAAACGGACCACTGTTACAAGCAATGCTGAGGCGGAAAAAGCAGCTCGGCTCACCGTTCCAAAGGACATGGATACTGATACAATCTACAACGTGGAATTAGTTGTCAACGGGGTCACGGTGGATGCCGACAGTTTCTTAGCAGAAATGCCAAAGGACGCTGAGAAGTATACGGCAACCAGCGACAAACTGGTCAAGCCTAACGGCGAACCAACGAAGCCAGCCGATGTTATCGCTAAGGTGAAGACGGACTACCCTAAGGATGCCGCTAAGCAGCCAACCATCTCAGTTGACAACCCCGATAAGTTGCCTGACGGGAAGACACCGGGCGAGTACAACGTTGGTGTCACAGTAACATACCCAGACGGCTCCCAGGACAAGACAACGGTTAGCGTGACCGTGTTGGACAAGGTCATCGATCAGACCAAGACGCCGAATAACCCAACACCAGCTGGTTACGTTCGGGTTACGTTCCAGGCAGGTGACCATGGTAGTCTCGCTGCGGGTGCCGGGACGGTCTTCGATGTGAAGATTGGGACAGCAATCGCTGATGTTCCAGTACCAGGTGCCGTTGCCGATAAGGGCTACAAGGCTGCCGGTTGGAATCCAGCTCTGCCAACGACGGTTCAAGCCGCAGGCAACTACACAGCTCAGTTCCAAGTGGTTACTGCAGAAGGACAGCCAGTCACTACCCAGCCGGGTGGACAGCCTAATCCAGCCGACGGCATCAAGAACAAGGATAAGCTACCAGATGGGACTAAGTATGACTGGAAGAACCCGGTTGATACTTCTACTCCAGGTGACAAGACCGGCGTGATCGTTGTTACTTACCCAGACGGGACTCAGACTGAGGTCACGGTCACGGTTCACGTTGTCGGTGAAGCAGTAACGACGCCAGCTGCTAGCCAACCAGCACCAGTGCAGACAGCGGTTAAGCCTGCCGGCGCTGCTGAAAAGAAGCTGCCGCAGACTGGTGAAGACCACAACGGCGCACTAGCACTTGCTGGGGTTTGCCTGATGAGCTTCGCAACGCTGTTTGGCTTTGGTGAGTTACGGCGGAAGAAGTAACCATGTTTTAACTGAATAATTAGGTGTGGTTTGTGAATGGCAACATTCTGACAATACTAAACTTCCTTTCTTTAGGGAGACGTGAGAACAGCGGCGATGCCCTTCTCATGCTCCTACTGAGGAGGGCTCCAGGATTCGGCTTGGCCGGGTGCTGGAGCCCTTTTGTTTGGCTCTTCGTCAAACAAACATCCTAAAGTATAAGGTAGATAGAAGCATGACGATGCTTTTATCTACCTTTTCTTTTATACTTAGAATTAAGATTGAGGTTGACAGTACCAGTGAATCTAGAATTCGTTTGTCAAACTGGCCCATTAATTTTAAATCGGTGTTTTCCAACATTTTATAACCGGTGTGGACAACATGATCTTAGTCGCTTTTACCAAGAAGTAAGTCGAGATGTGGTTAACCATAAAAATAGCTTACACCGTGCTTTATAACTTACTTTCCCGTAATTAGAGTCATTATTTAGTAATACTAATAATGAGTTGTATTGGACTATTGTTAATCACTTTGCTTGTCCTTCACGGGCCCTGAAACTTTCAGCTACTGAGTTAAGATCTTTCATCTTACATAGTACAAATAAAAATATCTCAATTGATCGCGCTACTCATATTGCTGAAAAACTATTAACACTTGCCAAGAAAGCTTAATGATAATTCTTATGTTTATGGACAGATCGCGTATTTAACTATCCCTGAATTCGGTGTTCGAACTGTTACTTCTTTGATCGGTGAATTAGGAGATATATTCGTCGTTTCCATAGTAGTAATGCTCTTAATGCCTATATCGGGATTGATCTTAGACATTATTATGAATCAGGTAACTTTGTTGCCACTGATCATATTAGTAAACGTGGTGATGCGATTGCACGTAAAATTCTTTTTAAATCCATCCAAAACATTGCCGTGGCAAGTCATTTTCATCCTAATCATATTAATGATTTCTATCAGAAAAGGAAAAGACAATCTTCTCAGCCAGGAACTAAGAAAATTGCCATTGCCGCGATACACCGTCTTCTCAGAACGATTTATCATCTTGTAAAATATAATCAACCCTATAATTATCAAATAGCTAAAGTATAATTTAAGATTGATTGTTACTATTATTGTACAACCCATGAAAAATAAATCTAGTTCATGAGCTTGCTTTGTTATACTTTAAATTTAACTTTGAGCCATTTTAATTATTTAATTAACTTTTCTATCCAGCTAAATTCCAAGGAATTCTTAATATCCTTGACTATTCGTAGAAAACCAAAATAAGCACTGATGTTAAATTCATCAGTACTTACAATTGTAGAGTTCCTTTTTTCAACCCGTATTGATAACGACTGCTTACAATAATAAGATTAAGACCATTAGAAGAACAGCTTATGGTTTTCGCAACTTTGATGATTCCAGTATCCGAAGTCTACTAGCTCTCAAATCTCATGGTAAAAACTAAGCTAAAAGAAAAGGTCAGCTCAAGCAGCTTCGCTACTTAAACTAACCTCATCAAAATACCTCATCAGTAATGATTGACAAAGGGGCAAAATTGTAGAGCTAATTGATTACTTGCGCTTCTTGTTTACAGCAGCAAGGCCAAACATTCCCAATAAGGTGTAGGCACCTAAGCCCATTAATGTTAAGCTATTGTCATTACCAGTTTGTGGTAGTTGGTTATCCTTAGCTGTCGTTGGTTGAAACGTAATCGTCTTCCCAGTGTACATGTTAGGAACATTACCTTCTAGTTTGCCAGTAACAGCATTTCCATTAGGAGTAGTGTTCGCAGGCGTATTAGTAGCTGGTGTTCCTTGTCCTTGATGATCATTAGTTGGGATCAAGGACACACCGGGCGTGATTGTCTTTGGATCAGTTGTTGTTGTTGTCTCTGGCGTTTTGGGATCAGTTGGATCTGTGTCCTTAGTGTAAACAAAAGTTGTGATGTACTGGTATACAGTATACTGGCCACTCGTCGCTCCAAGAGTACGAACAAGACGATAACCTTTAATTTTCTTAGGTTGGACTTGCCATGGACCCTTTGCATACCAGCCTTTTTGCGGATTAACCCCATTATTTTTTTGGTTAGGATTATCTAGGTTGAACGCAAGCGTATCATTATTCCTAAGCACATTTCCTTGCTCATCAATGTACCTCACAGTTACTGGTTTGTTTGGTAGCAAGTAAACATGTATCCCTTTAGCGTACCAATTGAAATAATCAGAATTAAGATATGTCCCTGTACTTCCTATATAGGAGTAACCTTGTTTTTCGCAATGGCTAATCTCCTCACTCATTTTTTTCTCATAATTACCATTGTTTAGGTCAATCCTTTCGCCATAGCTACCAGCAATCGTAAAGAGTTTGTACGGTAGATTTGTTTCTTCTGGAACAAGTAACAATTCAGTCCTATTACTATCAGAATTATTTTTCATAACCTTCTTATACTTGAAAGTTAAATAAACATAGTTAGGATCAGCTAACGAATTTCGAGTTTGACCAGTGATTTTACCCTTTAAAACAGGTTCAGAAACTAATTTATATCCAGGAATATTAATGGCTGCGGCTTCATAGCGTGATGCATCCGGTGCTTTCTTATCACCAGCACGGTGTTGTGGAGATTCAGGGGCCATCCAGAAACTATCTAGAACGATTGATGCTAAAATATGCCCGTTATCTACATCAACATACTCTATTTTGATTGGTGACAATGATGCGTAATCTAAATTAATGTTAATGTCTTGCGTAGTAATACCTTTCTTAAGGTAGGTATTACCTTGTTTATCAAAATAGAAATACTTATTCAAAACTTCTGAATTCATTAATTTATAACCGGCCACAGTAAATTCTTGATCCACACTATCCCCTGGTCGAATTGCGGTCTGCTTGAAAGGTTGTTTGAATACATAATGACCATTACTAATCACTTGAATTGGCTTATGTAGGGTGACATCGCGAAAATTCATAGTAATGTTGTACTTACTGGGCAGTGGTTGTTTTGCTGTTATTTTATTGATTATCGGCATTTGTTGCGCTGTCGTTGTTGTTTTATTTGGAACTAATGTTGATGAAGTTTGATGACCAACCGTATTTGATTCGTCGCTAATCCGAATATTGCTTGAATTGGCACTAACTTGTGGATCAGTCACTTGAGTCGTGGATGTATTTTGAGTAGCAACTGTCGCGTCATCTGCCTTGGCATTACCACTAATAATGAAGGTTAAACCAACAAGGACAGATGCCGTTCCAACCGTTAATTTCTTAATAGCAAATCGTTGTCGTTTTGCTACTTGTTGCTTATGTAATTTATCCATATTTTATACTCCCTTTCTAATACACAATTTATTATATATTGAATATGTTGGGGGGGGCAAGTGCTTATTTGTGACACCTTGTAGAGATGAATGCCAACTTTTAATTTTTACTGGTTTAAACAAGTGTAAAAAAACAATGTTACCGAATAGAAAGGATTGGACAGTTATTACAAAATGGCTAAAATACCAGTACAGACTCAAAACAGCTGTACTGGTATTTCTTCGTATATTAAATTATTCATTATGATCGTAATCTGTAAAATCACTAAGCAAATGTTCTAGAACATCCATACGATTACTGTAGATTCTTAAAATTTCTACACGACTTTCATTACTAAGGATCTGATAGAAAACAGTATTTTTTGTTAGATGTAAGTAGTGATAACCTGTTAGAACTTCGGAAAGTTCCGAGGCGTCTCTTCCAAGGCCAGATAGATTGGACAATTTACTGATAGAATCTTGTAAATCATTAACTTTTTGATGAGCAACTTGGCTACCAAATTGCTGTTTTAAGTAATTATATAAGGAAGTAATGTCTTGTTTAGCTGCTCCCTTAAATCTAATTTGATATTTTTCACTAGTCAAGATCTCCAAAAACTTCATCCATAGTGTATAATCCCTTTTCATTAGAAGCCTGTTGAAGGTCCTTTAAGAGTTTAATGCCATTGACAAAACGATCGTAGTTCTCAATATTAACAATGGCATATTTTCCATAACCATTTTTAGTGAGGAAAACAGGGTTATCGGCGTCAACTTCTTTGAGTAGTTTATTATAATCCCGCAAGGCAGACACGGGCTTGATATTCATATTTAACATGTCAATCACCTCTCTTATAGTATATATAATTTTAAGTAAAATTAACAGCGAAAAATATATTTTAAAATCTTTTCATTAGAATAATGATGAAAACAATTATTCCAAAGGAGACAGATGTCATGTTACACAAACAACAACATTTAACTTATAATGTAAAAACTGGGGAATTTCTACGGAACTTTGAGTATCTTGCTAAGTATAGTGAAAAAGCTGGTGTCTCAATTTCTGTGAGGAGGCGCGATAAGATTATCGCAACCTTGTTAGCACCAGCTGCTGTGGAATAGATTAGTGACTTTGTAGAAAAGATGGAACTGAAACACCAAACCGACCAAGCAGAAAATAAGCGGTTGAAGAAAGAAGTAGCCGCTTTGCGTTTAAGATTGAGCCTCAAAGAAAATTTGGATAAATAATAATGAAGCTGGTTAATGAGATCAAGTGATGATTTCATCAACCAGCTTTTTTAATTGACGTAGTTTTTAAGTATTTGACAGTAACAATAAGCGACGACTTTGGGATAGTCAGTATAATCAGCTGTCTTTGGATTTAATAGGTAGTGAAAATAATCAGCGCACTTATAGATTGATGACACATAATCAAACAACTGGTATTTTCTAAAGAGTTGTTGCTGCACATCAACTTCCATCACCTGTGGCAATTTGATGCCAGCCTGTTGAAGAAACCAATCATCAAAAGTAGAATTACCAAAGCCAATTAAAGTATCGGCTTGATCAAAGAGTTTTTGAATAGTTGACAAGTAATCGTTTAGTGGTGGTTGGTTAGCCACATCTTGTGGGTGAATTTCAAAGCCCTGTTGAGTGGGGTCCCAATTCTTAATTTTTGCTGGGTTAAACAAGTGTGAGAATGCAACATTACCAAATAGATCCGTTATGGTTAGGTGAATAATTTCATCACTTTGCCAATCTAAACCAGTAGTGTCAATCCAGTAAATAAATGGAGTATAACATTTTAACATTTTTCAAATCCTCCAGTGCAAAATAATATATATTTTTTTGAAATTAAGCTATATTATTTTGCTCTACCTGCTTTCGAATCCGTTGCAAAGTGGAAATCGAAATATCAAAAGCACTTGCAGTCTGTTTATAAGAATGAGTAAGCAAGTACTCATAAGCGGCTTGGTAGTGCGGGGTAATGGCTCTTTTTGGCCGTCCTTCATGATAATCGGACCGGTGTAACTTAGCATAACGTTTCCCTTCTTGGGTGCGGTCCACAATCATATCCCGCTCCATTTCCGCTACTGCTAAGAGAATCGTTTTAACTAATTTACCTACTGTTGAATTTTCCAACATGCCAATGTTAAGCACATTGATCTTCACTCCTTGGTTCATCAATGGGTCAATCACATTTAATGCTTCCCGGGTATTTCTGGCTAACCGATCCAGCTTGGTTACAGTAATCACATCACCCGATTTTACCAATTGAGTGAGTTTAGCAAATTGTGGTCGGTCAGTTGTAGTTCCGGTAAATTTTTCAGAGAAAATGCAATCATCACTGATTCCAGCATTCTGCAGTTGATTAATTTGATCAGCTAGTTCTTGGCCTTTAGTGGACACCCTAGCATAGCCATATTCCGTCATTTCAATCCATCCTTTTTGACCATAAGTTTTTGAACATCATTTAAGCTTGATGTTATAGGCTAAGCCCGCTCATTCAAAAAGTTTTAAGTTTTTGAACAGGCTTGCATTAAATATAGTGCGAATGGGTGGAAATCTACACAGCCAAGTTGAAATTAGGTGTCGGTTTAGCTGACACATTTTAGCAGATGTGCGACACCGTTTTTGACACCGGACTTTGAAATTTGAAAAGTGTCAGTTATTAACCCGATTGGTGTCGGTATGGTGCTAGTTAAGCCGACACTAGCAGATTATTGTTATATCAAGCATTGGGACATATTGGAATTATTTTGGTGTCAATAGAGGAATGTTGGCTAAAGCCAGTGGTATCAAGGTGTTGAGAGAAAAAGTGTCAAAGGTGTCAGGTTTTGAACAGAACCTTTTAAATTAACTAATTAAGAAGAAAAATAATAGTAATTGATGTTGAATTTAGTAGTTAATTATTATTTATTATGTTTTTGTTCCAAAACCTGGCACGCCTGGCACCAAATAAATTGTGTTATTGAAAATGGGTTAAAGGCAATAGTGATTAGTAGTTGGATATTATTCTTTCACTGTGACCGCTGGTACCAGTGGACGTTAAAGTAGTTTGAGGACCATATTAGTAAAAGTTTCTTCCTATTATATGTAAAAGAATATGGATAAAGGGATTCTGCACTGGAAACAATACACATTCAAATTTAGATAAATAAAAGTGGTTACCGTTACTACATCATGTAGTTTCATAAACGATAATCACTTTTATTTTAAATATTTATTTTCCTTAAACTAAACAATGAGGGTGAAATCTTCAATTGTTGTAAACGACTTTTAAAATAATTTTTTGTTTCAATTT
>NZ_GG698805.1:47850-66566 GCF_000161935.1 Limosilactobacillus coleohominis 101-4-CHN
ATTTTTATTAAAACAATTGGTGAGGGAAATTTTTCAAATGTTGAAAAAACGATTTTTAAAAATTATTTTAAAACGAATTTTAATTAAAACATAAGTGAGAGAATTTCGCTCAGAAAATATGAAGGAAGTGAAAAGCAATGATCAATGCTAAACCCAGAGATGGACCTAAGTCCCACAGGTTATTAATGTCGTTAATTAGTATTTATAAGAAGAAAGAGGTAATTTTTATGAATGTTTTAAAGAACCCACCTTATTATATGAACATTTTCTTCCGTCAAGAATATGGTGAGTATACTGGTGGCTATGGAATAGTAGAAGCAGGGAAGCAAATTGTTTACCCGATAATGGATTTTACAAATTGTGCCAAAATACATTCTGGTTATGGCGGAATAATTAAGCTTGCGGCAGAAAGAATGTATGCACCTGTGTATTCGGATATTCGTTATGCCAGATATTCTAGGTTTTCTGATATGGTTAATGCTCACCCGGAACTTAGTGATCGAAATGTTAAGAGAGCTATACGGTGTCGATTTAAACAACTAGGCATCAGAATGCTCACTAGAAAAGAAGAAAAAAACATTAAGCAAGTTGTGGAATATGATCCATCTGCAGGAAAGAAGATTTCTAAAATTAGGGATAACATTGAGAAATATTTTGAAAAGCTACCCCAATTAGCATGCAAGCATATCTGTGACAATGAAATAGATCTATGGATGAAGCTGAGTGAAAATGCTAATTGATGACACCGGAATTATGACTTTCTCCACAACTCCATTTTACCTAATTGAAGCCGAACGGTTGCATCTAAACAAAGCGTTTAGCGGCAATAAGCTATTGCTGGAGCAGAAGAATGATGAACTAATTGTAACTAGTGCCTTTGAACATATGGTTAAGACTAGTTTTAACTTCACAAATAACGGCATCTATTCAGCCACCAAAACAATTATTGATGATGTGGTCCAGATCGATGTCCACTCTATGCTACCGACATTTGCGTATAAATTAGGGCTACTGAATTCTTACTACAAGAAATTGTTTGATCGCAAACAGCAAATTGAAGCGATGCCTAATTACCAGAATAATACTGAACTAGTTAATGAGCGAAATGAAATTAAACTGAAGCTCAATTTGTACTGTTCCGCTAATGATTCTGGTCAAGGACGGTATGTTAATCGGCTCTTGGCTGTATACAGTTCTATGAACTTCATGTTTGATGTGTTGAATTACTGGGGTCTATCAAATATTGTTAACTGTTTAAACGACGGTTTCATCATGCGCGTATCTAAGAATTTCGAAAATCAGTATCAAGAATTCAAGACTCATTATCAAGCAGAAATTGATGATTTAACTTTTTCAATGAAAAAGTGGCAGCATGCGATTATCAAGAGTCCCCAGGAATACATCTTAATTAATGATAATGATGACTATAAATGCCGAAATCAGAGCTTTGATGTGAGTTCAGTTTACCACTCAAAAACTGGCAAGGGCTTGAGAAAACTGAAATCAGAAGATATTGATCAAAATGTTGTCGAACTAGCTCAAGCAAAAGAAAGGAGGTCCATAAAGATGCTGAACAATTACTTGTTTAAAGAAGGTATTGATGGTATTGATCCAGTTGATCAAGCCGAAAAGCTGAGTAACATTAAACAGCTCCTAGATGAAGCTGGTGTCTATGATGCTCAATATCTAATAGGTAGAAAGTATTACTATTGCTTTGCAATTGATGTAGAAAACAACAAACAAAGTGAGAGTTTTGCCAACCGTTTCACTAACGAGGTGCTGAGAAATCAGGTCTTCATTTCAGACTGTAAGATAAAGGATCGAATTAATGTTTTGGACCAGGCGATTAAGGCAATTGAAGTCAAAGATATTGATGATTATCTGGAAAACACTGGTGCCAGCGTTACCAATAACTACTTGCCAAGTGTAATTGATTCAATTGGTGAAGGCCAATCAATTTAGGATTGGATGAAATACGAGGTTCGTAAGATTAGACAAACCAACGTGAAACAAATCTACCAGTATAATATATTGGCTTTGACCGTTCAGATATGGGCCAGTCTGCACCATGGTAATACTAACCAGCTAATGAAATATTTAACCAAACTTTGGAAAAATAAGTATTTAGATCAATTAGACACTGCGGACTACATCTACAATGACCCGAATACCCTAGTAGTTGATGGTGAGTTATTGGTTAAGGATGAACGGGGAACCTACTCCACTAAGGAATCTGCAGTTAACCATCTGTTGAAAAAATACTTCACCAAGCAACAAAAACAGCGTTTGGAGAATACTAAGAATAATGTTTTGACATTGTTGAAGGACGAAAAGTACCAGGATCAGCTAGGTGATGGTTTCCAGTCGGATCATCAGGCTATCCTTCTTAATAAAAATGGGAAGATTAGTACAGATTCACCATTTCGATACCAGCTTAATCACCATGTTAATGTGGATTATGACCCGTCCATTGTTAATTCTAGTGAATATTATCAACTGAATTATTTTCTGAAACATCTTGCACCCAAGGCCTTGAAACAACTGAAAGCTATGCTGGGATTAATTCCGCTCCAACATACAGGCATTATGGAGGAACTCAGAGTGTTCATTGTGCTCAAGGGCAAAAGCGGTGCCGGTAAGAGTACCTTAGCAGTTTTATTGGAGAAACTCTTCAATGACGAAGGGCAAAGTGGCTCTAATATCAGATCCAATACCCAGAATGTAAACCAGGCTTTTACCAACGGCCGTTATATAGCATTGAATGACGTTAAAAACGGTAAGGTAATGCTGTGGTTTGATGATTTTCAAGCTAATGAAAAGCGGAATATCATTACTGCTAATGCCGGGACAATAATTAATGGCGTGATCTCGGGTATGGCTCAAAATGCTTCAGCTAAGTATGAGACAGATCACCCGGTAACTTTACCGTCACTGATTGTGATTGCAACTAATGCGATGCCACAAGTAACCCAAGAAGGTACTGCAGCTAGAATGTTTGTAATTAATTCACCCAAGTCACTAAAGGAAGATCCCATCAAGGATGAACATGGACGAGTAGTCAACGTTTCTGATTTCGTTAATAATCCCAAAATCTGGCAGGCACTGTTCTACATTATTATGCAGGAAGCATCTAAGCTGTTGAAAATGAGTGATAAAGAGAGACAGGAAATTTTATAAATACTCAGCAGCTACTAAGCTAGCAGCATTGAATGATTCATTAGAGTTGTTTCTGGAAAATGAAGGAATTACTTCGCTCTATGACCTGGTTGGGATTCAGGCTAATCGCCTATTCAACATCTATAAGGATAAGATGAAGCAACCAGGAGCTTCATACCGAGCCTTCACAGAACAGCTAGAAATGCTGGGCTTCGTAATGAAACGCAAACACTTCAATGGCAAGAATTATCAGAAAGTCATTTGCGTTAGGAATGATAAATTAACTCAAGAAAAAATAAAGACCATGTTTAATGAATTGAATGTAACTCCAGATCGACTTGGTAGTGTTGATCGAAAAACAGGAGAAATTACAATTCTAAAAACATGGCACTATGGCTATGATGAATTCAAAAAGAATTATCCACAGAGCAGTGCGGTATTTACTCCATTTGAGTTCACCAATTAAATAAAAAATTTACATCATAATTTTAACATAGAAACAGTCAGAAAACCGAAAGGATGAGTATTAATGTTATTGATTGATGAGACAGAAGATAAGACGGTTAACGTTGAAAAGTCTAAATTTCTGCAAAGGTTTAACGCATTGCATGACTACAGCGACACAATAAAAACATCAGTGAATGTTTATGATGACGAATGTCAACTAGTGGGAATCTATTTCCCGAGGGTGACCTATGTGAAAGTCATCGATGAAATTGAGAAGTTAAGAAGTGAAATTAAGCGGTTAAGGAAGGAAAGGGAATAATGGTAAAAGACGAAATTGTTAATCTAAAGACATTAGCGAACATCATTGGTTGCAGTAACGGATACATCTATACTCTGATCCGATTAGGTATGCCTTATCATCAACTGGATCCGAAATCCAGACGCTACTTTGTAGTTGATGAAGTGGTTAATTGGCTGAAAACGGCAGGATTTCAACAGGTTACTACCTGGCGGGCGCGTTAATATTTTATTAATGGGTTCTAGGAGTGATGAAGTTTGACGATACGACTAGTTACTAATAAGAATAGTAAGCATTGTGGGCAATATTGGATTCGACCACAGACCAGTGTGCATGGGAAATTGATTTCGGCTCCTGTCCACTATGCGGAAACGAAATCGAAAGCTAGGAAAATTGAGGCGGATCTGATTGATCAGATTAAAACTGGTCATGATTTCAATACGGGCAGTATGTATCTACCACAGGCTTTGTCGGAATGGATTACAAAGCAAATCAAGATGGAACGCTGGAGTCCAGCTTCAATTAAGACCTGGCGGTACACGGAAAAACTGGTGCATTGTTATCTAGGTGGAGTGAAGGTCAGAAACTGTTATGAAGATACGATCAGAGAGTTCATCACCACCTATGCCAGAGAACACCATGCTAGTATTACTACCCATTCCACTGCTAGTAAGTTATTGCAGCAATTACGGACCTACTTTCTAACGCTGGAAGGTGATGTCATTGTAAAGTCACCTGTTCCCAAGCGACCAATTGACTATTTCTTTAGAAAGGACAAACAGTCCATTACTAAAGAAAAATATGCCATGACAGATCAAGAGTTTCAGGCATTTAGAAAAGCGATTCAAGATGATTTGAATCAAATTTCGATACAAAGATGGGTAGTGAGAATGGCATTATGGGTTGAGGCAGAAACCGGAATGCGACCACAAGAAGTTCAAGCATTGAAGCTGACTAATCTGACCCAAGACGAAGGTCACTGGGTGTTTCGGATTAACGATTCTTATTCGGAATTGACTAAGGGGTTAAACGGTCACCTTAAAGCCCGTCGCAAAGGTGAAAGTCGTCTCACCCCGCCAATAACTCAGCGGCTTTATGACCAGTTGCAAATTTTTAAACAGAAGCAAGCGGAGTTTATTAAAGAAAAAGGTCTGCAAACCACTAGTGACTTACTATTTTTGAATTTGACGGACTACCGGCTAGCTAGATTGGGTTATCCAGTCACTCAACGGTCAATGAACGATATGTTAAAGGAACTTTGTCGCCGGATTGGGGTTAATAATGGAGATCTGCCATTGAGTTGTTACACACTAAGGACCACTTGCGGTACTAGATTGGCAAGGCTCGGAGATTATAGCTATGCTTGCAATCGGTTAGGTAATTCATTGGCAGTTTATATGCGCTATTATGTAAAAACGTTTAACACTGGATACAGCGGATTGATGGATCGCTACTTATCAATGTAAAAAAATAGCCGTGCAATTAGTTGCATGGCTATTTTTAGTAGGTGAGCTTGTTACCTTAATTAATGATATAATTACAAAATATTTAATTGAGAAAAAAGGGAACCCTTGATATTATTGAGTTTAGAGAAAAAATATTTAAATTGAGAAAAAGAAAATGTGGAGAAATAAAATGGAGAATTTCACTTCTGATGTCTTATTAGAACTTATTCAAAATGATAATGAATCCGAAACAATCGAATATAAATCTAATTTGAATGATACCGGTCAAATTTGTAAATATATTTCTGCATTAGGGAATGCTGCCATCGCTTCATTGAATCCGCGTGCTTATTTAATCTGGGGAGTCGAAGATATTACTAAAAAGATAATTGGAACAAAATTTGATCCATATACATCAAAAGCTCGTATTTTGCCTAAAGATGGTAATAAAAAGCGAATGAAAAATTCGAATTATCCATTTATTACTTATATTGAGGAAAATATAAATCCTAAAATTCAACTAGAGTGGAAAGAATTTAAGAATGTTCAAGGAAAAAGACTGGTTGTTTTGATTATTGATGTGACTCATATAAATCAGCCAATTAAGTATAAGGGTGTTGAGTATGTTCGCTCTGGTACATCACTAAAGCCGTTAAATGAGTTTCCGGAAAAAGAAAGACAAATTTGGAATCGTTTGAATCTTCTAAGTTTGAAATGGAATTTGCTAAAACTAATGTATCATATCCGGACATAGAAAATTTGCTAGATATTAATTTCTACAAAAGAACTATAAATATGGATATTATTCATGAAAGTGATATTATTCAAAGTTTAATTGAAGATAATATTATTGTTAGTTCTGGAAATTCATTTGATATCACTAATTTAGGTGCCTATACCTTAGCAAAGGATATGAATAGCTTCCCTCACTTAAAGCGAAGAACAGTTAGAATTACTAAATATGAAGGTAACTATAAGACTGATAATGCAGTATACGATGCTATTGGTAATATGGGTATCATAGTTGGATTCCATAATATGATTGTTAATATAATGCGACATATTCCTTATGTTGAAGACTACACTGGTGGTATTCGAAATGATATTCCATAATTTCCGGAATTAGTTATTCGGGAATTATTAGCGAATACGATTGCTCATCAAGACTTTACTATTAGTGGAATGAGACCAATGGTAGAAATCTTTAATAACAGAATTATTTTTAGTAATCCGGGTGTTCCATTGATGGATCCAATGAGGTTCTTAGATTTTCCTCCAAGGTCAAGAAATACAGAACTGGCTGACTTGTTGGGAAAATTTAAAATAGTTGAATCTCGAGGAACTGGTATTGATAAAGTTGTAGCTTCTTTAGAAGAGCATGAATTACCAGCTCTGGAAATACTTACGAAAGGAACAGATGCAACACAGGTTACAATCCACAGTAAAAAGCTTTTCAAAGATATGTCTCCAACTGAAAAGAACGAATCGATATATTGGAATGCCTGTTTGCATTATGTTAACGATGAACAAATAAATAATGCATCATTAAGGAAAAGGTTTAACTTAACTAGTAACGACAGTTCACTAATCTCTAAAGCTATTTCTAATGCAATGGAGGCTAATTTAATCAAGCTTTATGACGAAAAAGCAGGTAGAAAGTTTGTATCTTATATACCTTTTTGGGGTGTTAGTGTTCAAAATAGATATAAAATTTAAATGAGATGGATCATGACTGATAAGAGTCGAGCTGATATTTTTATTTCTTACTCTTGGGGTGAGGGAAATGGTGAAAATTTTGCAACATGGTTAAACCAATTTTTGATAAAAAACTATGATGTTAATGTATTCTTCGACAAGACATCTACCCATCCGGGGTCCAATTTAAAAAATTTTATGTCCAAAGCTACAAATGTAAAGTATATAATTTGCGTTTGCACAAATGAGTACCTTAAACGGATGGAGGTTGAAAGTAGTGGAGTAAAATACGAAGTGGATAGGATCAAAGTTAATCATGATTCTCATATAATTCCGCTGGTTGAAGCTTCAAAAGAGTTGCCAGAACCATTTGAAGATTTAAAATATATTAAGTTAGATATGAGTAATCCAACTAATCCAGAAAACATAAAAGCTTACTATGAACTACTAAATTATATATTTCCTGATGAAGTTAATCATGTATCAACAGAATATAAACGACAAGTGAGAAAAGTAAAAAACATAGATAAAATCAAGCATAGTTTAGCTTTTAATCCTAATGATAAAGGAGTAGTTACTCTTAGCTTAGATGTTAATGATGGTAAGGTTGATATTGGTAGAGGTAAACAGAAGTTCACCATAAGTTGGTCTAAGGGTGGCAATGATAGTGTATATATTTACAATGACTATATTGGTAATTGTTTGCATGTTTCTTATAATGCAAATAGCTTTAAGCTAACAAAAATGCCCATTGATTTAATTAGTTACTTTACCAGTTATAAGAGAGCACAATTAATATATAAAGGCGATAGTTTTGCTTTTGTTAATAAGGATGATTTTATTTTAGTTGGTGAAGTTTTAAATATTGCATCTTCTAATATCAAATTTAAATACAAAATATTGCAACAGTAATGCCATTTTGAATTGGTTGAGTTACTATAACGACACTATTTGAACAAAATTTCTGACCATGCTTTTAACACAAAATCTTAACACATTTAGGATGAAATCCTTTTACACCAAGGGTTGAACTACTCTAAAAAAGTGACTTTAGTGAGCACTATACACACATAAAAGCCTGTAATACCAGCGATTGTCGTTGGCGTTACAGGCTTTTTTCGTCGCTTAAATGGCACTGTTTTAACACGTTTGTTAACACGCGCGGATGAAGTTAGGTGATTTTTGAGTAGTGAGGGTGCTTGAAAGATTGATATAGCAGGACTGGCCGCGTGTTAAAATGTGTTAAATAATTAGTATAAAATGTTAAATAGAGAGCAAAATTACTGGAAGCGATGCGGAAGCAGGAACGTTGAAATGATTAAATCTAAGAAAAACTTTATTCAATCAATTTATGATAATAAACTAGAGTTGTCCATTATTGATTTACCAGCAGGGACAGATTACTTTACAACATATCTTGAAAATTATCGATTAATGCATTCTGACTTAAATCATAAATGGCTAGCTCGGTTAGCTTTAGAACTAAGCCATGCAACAGATATGAATATTCAGGCAGCAAAACTAGCGCTATATCTTGAACATATCACATGGTGGGATCATGGTTTCCATTTACGGTATTTGCATTTAATGCTACCTATGGCAATTCAATCAGAAAACTATGATTTGATTGATGGAACTAAGGGTAACGATCAAGTTAAACCAGAATTAGATCGATTATTTAACATAATTCAGGATCATTCGCGAGTTTGTAGAGCGTATATTCAAATGCTCAAAATGTGTGCTGGATATATGGGACAAGCTGGTATTTCAACTGGCGATTCTCGAAGCGCCAGAGAAATGAAAAAATGTGCTAAATATTTAGAGGAAAAGGATTGGTCCCACGCCAGACAACAATTTGATCGGTTGACAGGGTGGTGGAATTAGTAGTGATTATGACAAGAAAAGTTAAAGAATATGATAATTATTTAGAGATTTAAGAGCAAATTTTAATTGAAGATAAAGAAATATTGGATTTTTTAAAAGATAAGTAAGAGGATAATTTAGAACTTCATATCCAAATAAAAAGGTAAATTTTGTATGCACAACTTAAATTTTATTACAGACTTAGCGAGTCCAGATCTAGACCCGTACGTACGTCTAACGGAAGCCCAACTCTTTCATGCCAAGGGTACGCAAGACGGATTATTTATTGCAGAAAGTCCCAAGGTAATTGAACGGGCCTTACGCGCGGGGTATCAGCCAGCTTCGCTTTTAGTAGAAGAAAAGTTCTTAGACCGTGATCTGGATGACTTAGACCATGAAATGGCGATGAACCAGACTGAAGGATTAGGGCGAACCCCGATTTATGTAATCAATGATCAGCAAATTCGTCAACTAGCCGGCTACAATCTTTTACGGGGTGCCCTTGCAGCAATGTACCGTGTCCAGCGGCCTAGTTTTGCTGATTTTTTGAAGGCACTTCCGAATGCTCATCCACGGATTGCTATTCTTGAGCACATTGTGAATCCCGCTAATATTGGGGCGATCTTTCGTTCGGCAGCGGCACTTGGCATTGATGGAGTCATTGTAACCAGTGACTCTGCCGATCCGCTTTACCGGCGTTCTTCGCGGGTATCAATGGGGACCGTTTTTCAAGTACCGTGGACCTATATTGACGCCAAAATCTGGCAAACGGAAGGAATTAGCCTGCTTCATCGGTTGGGCTATCAAACGGCCGCTATGGCGCTCCGTCACAACACGATTAGGATTGATGATCCTCAGTTGGTAAAAATAGACAAATTAGCTGTTATTCTTGGCTCAGAGGGCCCGGGTTTAGAAGAACGGACAATTATGCAGAGTGATTTTTCAATCAAGATTCCCATGGCTACAGGAGTCGATTCTTTGAATGTTGCTGCAGCTTCTGCACTGGCATTCTGGGAACTTGGAAACCGAAAACAGGATAATTAATAAAATCAAACCATCATTCTTGAATTAAAAAATGAAATTTGGCTAAATAATGTTGAATAAATCAATTAATTAAGTAAGTAACATCAGCGACCTAAGATCGTGAGGATGATTAATCTTCAATTATTTCTGGGCTGCTTTTTTTATGGAGTACGATATGGAAGAATTATTTGTTAAAGCCCCTGTTAAACGGGTGTATTTTAAACTTGCGTTACCCGTCGTTTTAGGGATGATCACGACCATGATTTACAATTTGGCCGATACCATGTTTGTTGCTAAAACAGGAGATGCCAATTTAGTTGCTGGAATCACAATTGGTGCACCACTTTTTACTTTTTTGCTGGCCATTGCCGATATTTTTGGCTTGAGCGGATCATCAGTGATTTCCCGTTTATTTGGTGAGCAGGATTACGAATTAGGACGCAAAATCAGTAGTTTTTGTATGTATGCGGGCATCATTACCGGATTAGTATTGACAATTTTATTATTGATTTTTGAAAAACCAATTTTAACGACGTTGGGGGGGGCGCGCGCGGCAACGTATGGTGATGCCGCCGACTTTTATCGTGTATTATCGATTGGTGCAGTTTTCATTATTTTCAGTTTAATCCCGCAAAATCTGATTCGGACGGAAGGCCTAGCAATAGAAGCAATGATCGCCACGATGACCGGGACAGTTTTAGCTATTATTTTAGATCCCATCTTTCTGTTTGGTTTAAAGATGGGTGCTACCGGGGTGGGGATGGCTAACGTCCTAGGTTATTTCGTTACTGACGTCATGTTAGTTTTATTCATTTGGAAAAAGGCAAAGTTTATTACACTGAATCCATCCAAGATGAAAATTGACGGATCATCCTTGAAAGACATAGTAGCAATTGGTATTCCCGGTTCCATTACTAACTTTGCCCAAAGTTTTGGGATGGCGCTCCTGGATTTTTCGCTTGCTATTTATGGGGCCGATAAAGTGGCTGCTATGGGGATCACGCAAAAAGTATATAGCATTGTGATTCTGGTAATCGTTGGTTTTACCTTTGGGGCGCAACCGCTTTTGGGTTACAATTATGGCTCGAAAAACTGGCAACGGCTGAAGGAAATTCTGCAGTTTGATATTTTCGTTCAGGTTGTCTATGCAGTAATCGTTGGTGGCTTGCTGATCCTATTTGCTCGTCCCGTAATTACTCTGTTTATGAACCGACCAGATATTGTCAATGCAGGTAGTTACATGTTATTAGCAACCATTATTACAACACCAGTAGTTGGGATTGTATTAGTTTACACCACGATTTTTCAATCAATTGGTAATGCGTGGGGAGCTTTTATTATGGCTATTGCACGGCAAGGAGTCGTGTACTTCTTAGTTTTAGAAGGGATGCGATTCTTGATGGGCTATCATGGGATTGTATGGTCACAAGCCATTAGTGATGTTTTGACCTACGTCATTGGTTTTTTCATTTATAGAAAGAGTCTAGACTTGAAGGATAAGATTAAAGACTCAGCGAAATTGAGTTAGTACGTTTAATAATGAGTCAAAAAAGTCCGTCAGTTCTGGAATTTATCCAGTGAAGATGACGAACTTTTTTATTTAAAAACACCATTTTACCACTTGAATGGCCATATATAATAAGCAGCAGTAATTAGCGCAGGTAACCATTACATCCAAAAGGATCTTTGGCTTTTCTAATTGCACTTCAGTTACTCCTGGGATTGGGTAAGTGAACAGAGTAATGAAGTTTCCTAGAATTGTTAATAATAACGAGGTCGCGGCCACATGCGTTAACATGAATATTTTAAATGATTTTGACAGCCAAAATAAAGCAAAATGAATTAAGATAATCCCAAAAATGCATACGCCAAAAGCAATTGTATAGATCATCTTAAAGAATGAAGAGCCTTTTATATATTGAAGTCCAGAATCGTCATTCATTTTATCTGCAGACCATTCTAAGTAATCATGCTTATAGAATAAGTGGTAAAACAGGCGGACATCAGAATGTGTCGTAATAATAATTACTGCACATAATAGTATTATAAAAATTAATTGATGGAACAATCGCTACCTCCGTTTGAAATACGTATGATAATTAATCAACACCCTTTCAAACTATAGCATACATTAATTAGAAATGGGTTTTGATTGATAATCAATTTTCACTATCATCCATCTTGACATTATTCTGGGCTTGGTTTTGCTGAATTTTTTGAATAGCCGAATCTAACTGAGTTTTATAGTTACTAAATTGATCAGCTAGTGCATTCTTGGTGTATGATTTGCTAAAATCTTTATCACCGTGTGTGTAATGATCGACGTTAATTTGGTCATTATTAAAACTGATGATGTACCAGGCAAAGCCAAACTTTCCTTCACCAATCTGAAATGTCGGATCTTCGTGTTGTTCGATTGCCATTGGTTGCTCAGTTGCCGGGTTCGAACTTTGACCGTTGGCTAAATCGTCGAATGTCTTAAATTTATCGTCAATAGAATCACCACGGAGCGAATTGATATAGGCGGCGACCGCTAATTCTTCGTTGTTTAATTCCTCCTTTTGTGATTCTGATGATGAAGATGATGATTTGCTCGAAGAGTGCTGTTCTTGATGCTGCTTAGTTAATGAAGACGAAGTTTGCTTATTTTGGATTTTTGACTGTTGGTTGGCATTGTTGCTACCGAAGATGAAAAACAAGACCGCACATAAAACGACGATAATCCCACTTAGCAGGCTGTAAATGATTTTATATTTATTCATTAATGATCGTCCTTTCCACTTAATACATCATCCATCAGTTTCTGATTAATCTCTTCTGAATGCTGATCATTATAATTAATCTTCTGAATCAGTTCGTCAATTTGGGCTTTCTTATCACGGTAGCGATTAATAAGATCCTTCTTGTTGAGAGTTCCTTCACTGTGTTCGCCGATCATGTTAGAGATTTTATGATCAATGGTGTCACCATTAATCGTCACGATCAAACGGGTTGATCCAGCGGTACCTTCTTGAAACTGGAATGAATTATCACTAAGCTGTTTAATTTGCATCAGCATTGCCTGACGTGGGTCAACTTGTTCAGTGGTATCAGCCATGGCATCGTCCAATTTTTGATCAATGCTATCTGATTTACCGAGATCAACTAAGGTCATCGCTGCCAGTTCCTCATTCGTAAACGACGGCTGAGTTACTTGTGGCTTGGATGAAGAGTGGGCTTGTGCAGTTTTCTTAACTCCCTTCGAAGATTTCTTTTGCACAGTGGTTGTGGAATGGCTACTACTATTAGTTCCTAATATGAACAACAGTACGGCACAAAGAATAACGGCAATTACCGAAAGGCTCCAGATTATAACTTTGTTGTTTTTAGTCATGGGAATCTTCTTTTATTTAACCTCACCGATTTTTGTTAGTTTGAACTGTAGCTTATCATCATTAAAATCACTATCATTGGATGATTTTAAACGGGCTTGAACCGAAGAACGATTGTACTTCACAATATTAAATTTACTATCAACTGAATTATCGTCGTACATAGTAAACTCTTTATTATTAATTGAGTAAGTTAATTTATCATAATCAATCTTATGGAGTGCGGTGTCAAAATCATAAGTCTCAAATTGCTTGATATCTTTTTTCTTAACTGTACCGGCAAGATGATGACCATCATTGGCAAAAGCTAAATAAGTGTTCATGGTCCCGTCGGTATCTTTACCACCAATTTCACCGCTGATTGTGCATTGATAAATAGATCCAGTGACCGCTTTTTGCAAACTTGGGTGTTGGTATTTCCACCAACCAAAGCCAGCCAGAGCAAAGACGATAATCAAAATTCCAATTCCGGTGAGTAATTTACGTTGTTTAGTCATTGAATGACTTTTTAATTTTTGGGAAGGTTGATGGCCGACCTTTCGACCACAGTTGGGACAAAACTGACTATTACTCTCTAGCTGAGCACCACAGTACTTACAGAATTTCATGTAATTTCCTCACTTTATATTTTATAACGAATGGTATTGACGACTAACGATGTCCCAAACGGTAGTACCTGAACTATAGGTTTGTGCGTCATTTCGGAGTTTTAAATTACCAGCGGTTGAAACACGATACACCCGGTATTCAATATCTCTTAGGCCAGGATTTTTTTCGCATGATTTTAACCACGATTCGTTTATGGCCACGAGTCCACCAAGATATCACCCGGAAGTTTTGGCTGTTGATCGGAATTTTCTCAGAGCCGTTGGGCAGAGCACCGTTGTTTGAGGTGTAGAAATGCCACCATGCCCACCGTTCAGCCATTGGGCGAGTAATGCCATGAATGTCATTGGCAGAAACAATTTGAGATGGCCAAGGAACGTTGGCAATGAAGGAAGTTGTGCAAGCTATTAGACAAGGTAAAATGATTATTCCTAACCAACGGTAAATTCTTTTCATCATAATTCTCCTGTTATTTTGCTTGTGTTACTTGCATATTATTAGCCAGATCATGAACTTGTTTTCCGGCGTGGTGGTTATTTACGAATTTAGCAATATCTGACCAAGTAGTTGAAACTTGCGGATGACTAAAATGCTCAATGGTTGCATCTCCAGTATCGTCACCTTCCATGGGTACTCCAGCCATGCAATACAAATAAACATTATTACCATCTGTGGTAAAAAATTCGGCGCCACCTTTACCCAGTCCGCTAATTGTTACTTCAATGGGATTGGACCCTTGTTTATAGTAACGGTGCTCATCATTACCACCCAAGCCTTGTTGAGCAATGGCGCCATGTTGAGAATAGAGAGTGAATT
Organism: Limosilactobacillus coleohominis 101-4-CHN; assembly: GCF_000161935.1. Classification (GTDB taxonomy): domain Bacteria; phylum Bacillota; class Bacilli; order Lactobacillales; family Lactobacillaceae; genus Limosilactobacillus; species Limosilactobacillus coleohominis_A. Next base: position 62,571 of record NZ_GG698805.1, read on the forward strand.
TCTCCCAATTTCGGATATTATTAGCACTGGCATAATAAATGACTGCGGCAATTTTCTCCTTTTGATTCATCGAATTGGCTTGCATTTTATTTGGGTCAGTGTGCTTTTGTTTTTTGGCCGTTAACCTAACTTGTCGATGGTTAGAGCTAGTTGTGGAATGACCGCTGCGTGCACCTAAGAAGAATAAAATCAGTGCAACCAGAATAACGATAACTGCAGACAGAATCATGATGACTTTTTGATGCGACTTATCTTGAGAATTACTTGTGTGGTCGACCCGCTTCTGCGTAATTTTCGGTTGGTCGAGCTTGGTACCACAGTTTTCACAAAAAAGACTATCTTCGGTATTTTCAAACCCGCACTTTGGACACTTTTTCATAATTAACCTCATTTTTGGATTTTTTGAGCAATTTTTTGAACTTTGGAGAACGCGTGGTGGTCTTTGATATAGCTATTAATCGCTGACCAACTAACTGTCATTATTGGGCGTTTTTGGTCTACTTTATCAACTGTCGTGATGGGTCCACCTTGATAATAGAAGTAGACGTTGTCCCCATCTTTAGCAAAAAATGTCGTTCCGCCACCACCTAGTAAAACATTACTAGGGTTTTTGTCGGTAACATTAATTTCGGTTGGTTTAGTTCCTTACTGGTAATCTCTGGAAGCCTTGCTGAGCGTAACCTTCTTATTACCTTCATAACCACTGGGTTTGGGCCAGTGTTGAACATTGTTTTCGCCGGCATAGTAAAGGATGGCGGCAGTCTGCATTTTTCGATCAGCTGTTTTAGCGTTGAATTGTTGAGCTGATAATGGATGATGAGGGCGTGAACTATTGGTGGAGTGACCACCAATTTCAAAGATGATGAAGGCAATCAATATGATCGCCAGTCCCCAAAGCCAATAATGATGTGTAGCGTGTGAATTCTTTTTGACAGGAACTAATTTAGCTCCGCAATTCGCACAAAAAACACTATCAGCAGTATTTTGAAAATGACATTTTGAACATTTTTTCATTGTTAAATTCCTATTCGTTGAGATCATTGACGTCGCCATCTTGATTTGGTTTTTGCAGAACAACGCCATGAATCTTAATTACTTTGACGCCAAAACTGACATTGCCGTGAATATCGTCACCAGGGAAGTAACGGGGCAGGGAGGTGTCTGGATCACCATAAGCATCCACAAATTGGGGAGTCAGCTGTTCCTTGTATTTATACTTATATTTTTTATGATGCTTTTTGTGGTGCTTTTTCTTAACCTTGACCTTAACGGTTTCGTATTTGTAAGCACCCGTATCAGCATCGTCCCAATTCAGATCGACTTTACCATCCGAACTAACGTGCCAAGTTCCAACAGTCCGGTAGTCACTGTTTTGACTATTTTCGTAGGCTTTATCATCGCTGTCTAGCCAGTAAGGATTAACGTTGACCCCTAATGAGCCATCACTGTTGAATTTAAGGAAGATGTGGGAATATTTATTGCCACTAACGTCTTTGGTAATTTGATTTTTATAGTCACCACTATCGTCATCCTGGTCTTCCTTATTTTTAAAATAAGAATATCGCCAGATGGTGCCATCCAACGTTTCCTTAGTATAGGATTCGCCTAATTTACTGCTTGATAAGGAAAATTGGTGTTGGTTGTTAAAGTTGAGAATCAGGATCCCAACGGTTAAGACTTGAATTAGAATAATGGCAATGAGCTTGATCCTAAATGGTTGATGAATTCGCCGGGCAAAGATAATCAATAACCACAGCAGGCTAGCGACAACAAAAAACGATCCAAAACCGTAAGTAAAGGATAAATCATCCGAAATCATGCTACCGGATGTATTCTGATAATCCGTGCCAGTATAAGATTGGCGCAGGATACTTTGGTAATCAATGGTGGACCTGGTGACAAAATATAGTGAACAGCCTAAAATGACGGCAAGAATGATGACTCCTAAATGCCAAGTCCAGCGTGGTCGTGAATTATGGGGACGTCTGATTTTGGTCAAATCATAACCACATTTGGGACAAAACTTAGCATCTTTACTGTATTCAGTACCACATTGCGGACACTTTCTATTCTTCATTGTTAGAAACTCCGTTGATTAAAATTCCAACTGCATAGATAAAGGTTCCAATCCATGGCAACAGCTTCATGAATTGATACATATTTGAGTAATCACTGACGGATGCATCACCATTAATAATGGAGGCAACAACACTCATGCTGGCGTTAGCAACATTCGCGTAGATGTAAGAACAAATCCCCGCGAACGCCAAGAGAACGATTGCTCCTAATACTTTTAGGACGTGACCATGTGAACTGTGTTTAAAACCGTTGCCGATCCCACCAATAAACATGACCGCTCCAAGTAGTCCGAGTGAAATTCCCCAGAAGAATAGGTAACCACTTGAGTCGAGAGCACCATTTTTGATCACAGAAGTTGCTTGTGATGCGATACTCGTTGCTGTTTGTCGATTAGAGAAGTACATAATGCCACCGACAATGGCTAAGATTAGGCCGAAAATAAATTCAATTCCGGTGGTGAAGTGATGATTAACCGGAGCGGAACGAGGCATTTTCTTTTCCTGTCGTGAGATGTGAGTTGCCCGTTGAGCATGGGCTTGATAATTGTTCATATCCTTTGGGGCAACCTGATTTTTAGCGATTAAGGCTTTACCGAGTGAAGCCATTTTACGTTTGAGATTATCAAGGTCGTTGTTATTCAGCCAATCATGGAACTTATTTTCCCAAGGATAGGTTTCTTCATTCGAGAGAAGTGGGTATAAGTACGTCAATAGCAAAAAGATGGTTAATGACCACAACCGAAGGGTTGGCAATAATACAGCCCAAGCAAAGAAAAACAGCATGGTAATGGCATTGTTGTTCATGAATTTGAACACTTGTTGCCAATGCTTTTTAGAGAAAGCTAACCGATGAAAGACATTAATTCGGTTATTTTGTTGTTGGTCTTTCAATTTTGCTTGCAACTTGGCAATTTCTGCTTCGAGCTGCTGACGATCATCGGTATGTTCAACGGTTGATTGAGCAGTAGCAGTACGCTGCTTAGGTGCTGACTCATGATGAGGAGCTTGCTTTCCAGCATTCCGTTTGGGTTGAGCTGCCTGCTTAACTGGCTGTTCAGCTTGTGGTTGCACCCGCTTGCCGCATTGTTCGCAGAAAACCTGGTTGGGCTTGAGTTTAGCGCCACAGTATTTACAAAATTTCATAATCTTCTCCTATTGCTGTAAGTGAATGTGTTGAGCTTTGTCTTTGATTTGGTCAACGACGCTATGGTCGTTAACGTAGTTGATGATGTCATGGAGGTTGGCAGTTGCAAGAGGGTCTTTATCTTTTTGCAAGTTAGTGGTCTTAACATCATAAAAGGCGACCTCACCGTCTGCCCCAACAGTGTATTGGGCAATTGATCCACCATTCATATTGCTTGGACGAAGTCCCCATGAATTTCCGCGTCCCTTAACATTAAGATGATCTGCGTTATCAAATTGATCAATGTCAAGGTCATCGCCATATGATGAGAAAAGGCCATGCCAGCATCCTTTATCGACGACATGATCACCATAGTACGCAATTGCCGCTGCCGTTTGCATTGGAGTAATGGAGTCATAATCCAACTTATCGCCAGAATCATTACTGGAAGATGATGATGACTCGGTCGATGAATTAGTTTTCGAACTAGTTTTTGTAACTGAGCTAGAACTAGTTTGACTTGTTTGCACAGAGGACTTATTAAACATCTTGCCCGCAAAATAAGCCCCGACAAAGATAATGAGCACACCAATTACTAACAAGACCCATTTAAGTTTTTTCATTATTGATTCGTTCCTTTCATAAAAAAAGCCCCGACAAGATGCCGGGGACTTCACCTAGTTTTAAAAATCCCAATCATAACCGAAAATGAACGTTTTCATATTACACTAATTGCCAAAAATAAATTGCATTAAAGTGTCATCTTGTTCATTAAACGAAAAAATTTAACCATAT
>NZ_GG698805.1:67621-108642 GCF_000161935.1 Limosilactobacillus coleohominis 101-4-CHN
ATATAAAAAATCATTACCAACGGAAGTCAGTAATGATTAGTTAATTAGAATTCGGCTTCACCAATAGAAAGATAGTCAGTGAAATCAGGCCCATGGACAATTAAAGTTTGGTGCTTTTGGTCAGTAGTCACACTATACCAATGGCGTGATTGCCAGGTGTATTGGATTTTAATATTATGAGTGGTGTTTAGATTCTTTGGAATTGTTGCCAGACTTATCTTCCGGGCTGCAGCTGGGGACATTTTAATCTGAATCCGGCTTGTCGGTATTGCCTGGTATTTAGCTTTAACTTGCCGAACACTGACGTGATTGAGTTGGTGGTAATTCGAATATCGCGCCCCACGGAAAATCTCCATTTGATGGTCACGTTGAACCGGTTTTTGGAGATTTATTGCAATATAAAATTTCTTGGTTGTTGAGGACGGTTCATGATAGTGGCGAGTGATGGTTAAGGGACGAATGATGGTTGAAATGTAGTTGTTGGAGTGCAAAACACTAATTCCGATAATAAAGCCAAATGTAATGATAATTAGTGTGAGGATGAACTTGGTTACTGGAGATAAACGGTGATCGGAAGTAGTAGAAAAATTCTTTTTCCAGGATTTCTGAATTGGCGTGTTATTTAGTGGGGTGTGACAATTTAAACATTCGTCTTGATCCAAAGGATTCATTTTTCCGCAGTTTGGACAAATTTTTACATCAACGGGGTTGAGTGTGTAAATTTGATAGCCGCATTTATGACAATATTGGGTATTATCGGAATTTTTCGTTTTACATCTTGGACAAATCATTTCATCACCTCCGTTTTATGGTTAAAATCATGCTATTATATTAACATTCAAAAGAAGGAGTGTTGAGGGTGTTTTTTACTTTACAAAATTCATCGATTTATAATATGATTCATTTGCCATTTGATGTGGATACATGGACAGATGTTTTTTACATGATGTTTGCCCTAATAATTACATTGTGGGGCTATACTAAGATTACTCAGCGGAAGCTGAACTGGCCATATTATGCAATCTTCGGTTTCCTCGGCCTTTTTACAATTGCGGTAGTCAATACTTATCTCGTTTTATTCATCGGGATCCTAATCCTATATGCACTGGCTTTTCGTCGTTCAGTTTCCTTTAACAAAGTGGCTACTGGATTCTTAATTTCAGTGGGCCTAATTCGCTTTATCCAGAGAATCTACGTTAGTTTATTTTCACTCTGTGTGGATACGCCCTTTCATGTTCATCAACGGTTGGGTACGGATAATTATGTGATTTTCCTCGATATTGTTTATAGTCTTTGCTTGATCATTTTTGTCCCCTTATTAATAAAATTAACCCAAAACTTTATTAGACAATATTTAAGGACGGTTGTTCCAGCGGCGCCACTATTTACGTGGTTAATTAATTTGGGAATGCTGGCCCAATATCCGTTCATGTACGCAGTTAACTATCGGTTGATTTCGATTACGCCAGTGTGGCAACTAGTCATTAATCTTACGTGGCTACTGGCCCTCTATCTGCTAATGTATCTCCGGTATCGTTACCTAGTATTAAAAACGATGGTGGATGATCAGCAAATTGAGCTTAATAATTTAAGATTATACACCAGTCATATTGAATCGATGTATGACGATCTGCGTCGTTTCCGTCATGATTACAAAAACGTTTTGTATAGTTTAACTGGGGCATTGGAGAATGACGATATTCAACAATCCAAAGGAATTCTTAACCGGGTTTTGAAACCATCTGAACAAGAGGTCAGCAATAAGGCAAGCGTCCTCGGTCGGCTAGTAAACATCCAGAACTTAGACGTTAAGAGCTTAGTTTATAGTAAGGTCATGAAGGCGATTGAGGCGGGAGTTGACTTTCAGGCTGAAATTGCTCAGCCATTTAAGTTTGGCTCATTAATGGACCAACTAGATGTTGATCGAGTTCTTTCAATCTTGTTGGATAACGCGATCAATGCTGCTCAGCTGTCAAAGGATAAACAAGTTAACCTTAGTCTGTTTGAAAAGTCTGGTCTTCAATATATCGTGGTTGGTAATTCTACCAAGGATCAGGAACTAGACTTACAAAAGCTGGATCGTGATGTTCGGCAAATTAACTTGACGGATAACCATGGAATTGGTTTGAAAAACTTACGGATGATTCTCTCACGTTATCCAAGTGTGACGAAGGAAGAAACTTCACAAGATTACTGGTTTAAGCAGGTGATTCGAATTCCAAAAGTCTAAATGGTTCTGCAAAAGAATGCATTTAATGGTAATCTTTGTTCATTGAACTGTAAAAGTAAAAAAATCGTTTTGGAACCCCAAATAATTCATTTATTGTTTGATATTATAAATAGTAACTGAATTATTAGTGGGGGGGGGGTAACGATGAATTGCTAGACGTCTACATTTTAGAAGATAATCTGGCGGAATTGTCACAGATTAATCATTATGTTCGTTCAGTCAGCGAAAAACTTAACATTCAAGTAAATGTTAAGACGTTTTCTACACTGGAACAAATTAGCCAGTCGATGCCAGAGCCTTCACTCCGCAATGTTTATATCTTGGACTTAGCAATTGGCGATGATGATCAAGCGGGTTTAAGGTTCAGCCAAAAAATTCGCCAGTATGATTTAGAAGCATCTATCATCTTTCTGACGGTTCATGATGAATTGCTTTCTACAACTTACCAATATCAAGTTGAAGCCCTTGATTTTATTGTTAAACGGGTGGTTCAAAGTCTTGAACGTGACTTTACGAAAGTAATCAAAAAGCTGGAATTACCAAAGCGGGGGAAGACGATTACTTTACGGAGTCATTATGAAATTATTAAAGTCTACGTCAATGATATCTTGTTTTTCCAAAGTAATCCGGATAATACCCATGCATCATTTATGTACACGGAAAATAATCAGAAGATTCCAATTAATATGTCATTGCGGGAGTTAGAAGAGCAAGTAGAGGAATTTTTTAGGATTCATCGGAGCTATTTGGCAAACGTGGCGAACATTCGCAGTTTGAACGTCAAAAAACACACGGTTAAATTTAACACCAGTGAGATGACGATTCCTGTATCGCGGTTAAAGACGCGCAGACTCATGGAAGTTTTAAATAACTACTCTTCAATTCAATGGTAATTAGGTTCTAAAGTTCGGTTGATGACGACTTTGGGACTTTTTTATTTCAGTAAAAAGTCCCATTTAATGCGGAAAAAGATCGTTAAATGCATCATCGTATTTCGAAAATTTGTACAATAACTTTTGTGAATAAGACAACTTTGACTATTGGGAGGAGTTTTTAGAATGAAAGAACATAAGAAATTGTATAAATCCGGTAAGTTGTGGATGACGGCCACCATCATGGCATTTGCTGCTGGAACTACGCTGGCTACCACGACCGCCCATGCGGATACGACAGGCAATACTACCAATGCTGCGACCCAAACTTCAACTGACCAAGTTGCACAACAAGAACAAAAGGTTAGTGCAGATCAAGATGCGGTTAACAAGGCGCAAACTGCGGTTGATGCCCACAAGAAGGGAATTGACCAAGCTAGTCAAGATCTGCAAAAGGCACAGCAAGATCAACAGGACGCACAATCACAAATTGATGCCCTCAAGAATTCTTCAATGTCATCAGATCAAGTCCAATCCACAATTGATGCTCTGACAAAGAAAGCTAACTACTATCAACAAGCTGACCTGCAACGTAAAGAAGAACAGGCACAAGTTAAGATCAATCAGTTGAACGATCAAGTAAGCAGCTTAAATTCGCAAACCGAAACCGCGACGGTTCCAAACGGTCGGATTGATAAGAGTAAGTCACTATTGGAAAATGCTTCTCGTAATGATTTATGGGATAACTTCTACAGTAATGAGCAAAATGGCAATACGACATGGAATCAAAAACTAGTTCCTAATAATATTTACATTAGCCCTGATAATGATAAGTCAGCTAATCACGGTGCTTCGGCACCATCGACCGCTAATTTAGCAAGTGGAGCTTATGCACCATATGGTGAATTTGATAAGGTTAATGCTACGACAGGAATGACAGAAGACAAAGCTCGCGAATTATCAATTCTACTTCTGAACGAATTGAATCACGCTCGTGAACAACGGGGCTTAGCACCATTTGTGATGACTGAAGATCAATTTAAGCGGGCAATGGCGCGGGCTGCTCAACCATCGGCAGCTAATTTAGACCACAATGAATCTGATATGAATTCTGTCCTGGGCAATTGGCATTCGGAAAACTTAGCATTAGTTAATGCGAGTGCAGACAATATGCTGAGCCTGCTCAACAATGCTAATGGCTCTGTTTCAAGCATGTTAATGGTTGATGCAGATAGTAATTGGGGTCACCGGGAAAACTTCCTTGATAGTGGCAACTATAACGCAGCCTTTGGTTTTAAGTTGTTAGATAATGGTTTCTACGTAATGACGTTTGATACTACTTACGCTACAGATGCTGATAAAACTAACGACTTGGTAACCAATACGATCAACAATTATGCTGCGATGGGTCCGACGAAGGATGCGACAGCCAATGATCAAAAACTTAATAGTCAGATTAGTGATTTGAATCAACAAATCAGTGACCTTCAAGGAACGATTAAGCAATTATCCAACAAAGAAGATAATCTACAGTTTGACGCTAGTTACTTGAGTAAGGCAGAACAAGATCAATATAATCAAGCAAAGGCGCAACTGAATTCTTCACAAACCTTAGCAGATGCCCAAACTAAGTTACAACAAGCTACTGAAGCGGTTAAGAAGGCTCAATTAACTAAGGATAGTTTGACCAGTCAAACATCCACGCTGCAGAAGCAATTAGACGCTGCCAAGGCCACTCTGGCGAAGGATCAAGAACTTCTTGGTAAGCTGAAAGCGGCTCAACAAGTATCCAACTTGCAACAAAAGGTTGACGCACAAAAGCAAACGGTTGCTAATGATCAAAAGACCGTAGATACTGCTAAACAAGATGTTGATAGCAAGCAAGCTGCTTACGATGCCGCCGTTCAAACTCGTAAAGATACTTGGAACCAAAACCAAGCTGATTTGGCGGCTGCTCGCGCTACTGGTAAGGAAGCTAGTGAAGCTCAACAAAAGCTAGACGATGCCAAAGCTGCCGTTGCGAATGATCCAAAAGTGGCGGCTGCTCAACAACAAGAAACAACCTTGAAGGCTGAACTCGTTAAGTTAGTACCACACTATGGTGACTTCCTAAACTGGAAACTGCGTGACCAAGAAGAAGCTGCGCTCTCTGGTGATCAGAAGACGCAATATAATCAACTACAAAGTCAATATCACGCGGCTCAGGATGTAGTGAAGAATGCACAAAAAGCGGCTGGTATTGATGACTTACAAGCGGATGTTACTGCTAAAGACCAAAAGCACAATGAATTGTCGAATAAGCAATATGCTTCTTCTGAGAAGTATATGGCAGCCTTTGATGCAGAACAACAAGCAGAAAAGGACTTGCAAACTGCGCAAAATAACCATGATCTTGCTGCTAAGCAACTACAATCTGACCAAGCAGTTTTGACTGACTTACAAGCACAATTAGATCAATTAACGCAAAAGGACAACGTTAAGTACACCAACTTGGACCCTAGCTTGGTAATGAAGGTTAACGTCACGGCTGGAGATACTAACATTCCTGCACCAAAGCTGACTGACGATGCTTTCATTAAGAATGCCAACACTGCCTCTGCTGCAATGTTTATGGTACTAGCGCAAACTAATGGTACTTATCCAGAAGGTACGACAGTGGAATGGGCAGATCCTGCCAAGGTTCAAAAGGATGCTCAAACTGCAGGAACCTACGATGAAGAAGTTATTTTAGACTTCCCTGATGGTTCTAAGTCCAAGGCATTTAATGTTCCAGGTGTATTGGTAGTTGCTGCTAAACAAACCACTCCATCCACTAACCCAACGAAGCCAACGGCAACTGACCATACGCTGACCGTTCATTATATCGAAGTTACTGGTTACAAGGCGGATGGCACTCCAATCACCAAGGTTGTCGGTACTCAAACCTTCACTGGCAAGAAAGGGACAACCTTTGGCGGTAACCAATTAAATATTCCAGCCGGTTACAAGTTAGCCATGGATGGTGTTACCTACACCATTACTGACAAGGATGAAGTGAACGAAACACCAGTAATTAGTATTAATACTCCATCGACCCCATCAACTGATCCTAATAAGGGTGATGATAAGCCTGCTACGCAAGAACATACATTGACGGTTCACTACATTGAAGTAGTTGGCTATGAACCAATGGGTGCCCCAATTACCAAGGTTGTTGGTACCCAAACCTTCACTGGTAAGCCTGGTCAGACCTTTGGTGGTGACCAACTGAAGATTCCTGCTGGCTACAAGTTGGCTATGGATGGCGTTACTTACACTATTACGGATAAGGATGAAGTGAACGAAACACCAGTAATTAGTGTTAACACTCCATCAAATAAGCCAACGCCTTCAACTGACGAGAAGAGTGATTCACAATTACCAGCGGGTGCTAAGGTTGTGAATAATCATGTCGTTGATGCCGATGGCAACATTCTTGCTGGTTGGAAAGTTGTTAATGGGCAAGTCGTTAAGGAAAATAGTTCAGTAGCACAAACTGCGGCTGTTCAAAATGTTCAACCAACTAAGGATAACAATGATAAGAAGCTGCCACAAACTGGTAATGCAGACAGCTTAGCTATGATGGGCTTAGGCGCTGCATCGCTGTTGAGCATGTTTGGCCTAGCTGAATTAGACAAGAAACGCGGCTAATTGAATAAGTAATTTAAAAAGAGTTGGAAAAAAGGACTAATTTTGGTTCTTTTTCCAGCTCTTTTTTTGTCATGCTTTGGGCAAAGAGCTATTAACAATTTAGATCCATCTGGTTAATATATCTTCTGATAATTAAAGTATTAATTCAAAACGTTTATCATTAATTGCAAAATTGTAAAATGGACTAATCGGAAATTTGCTTTTCCCGAAAGTCAATATCCTTTTAACGCTTTATTTATTATGATACTCATAGTATAATACGAAGCATAAATAATTATAATAAATGTCTATTGGAGGAATGTAGCCTTGTTATCAATCAATAATCAAAAAGAACAACAGCGGCGGGCTGCTAATCGCCAACAACGTTTTGCCTTACGAAAGTTAACGGTTGGGGTGGCATCCGTTTTAGTTGGTGCTGCTTTAGTTGGCTTCAGCACAACTGCCGAAGCTGCAACTACGGATGGTGCAGCTGACACTACGACTGCAAATACAACCACAACAGAAAGTACGAATAACACCACTGATCAATCAAGCAACGTAACTGATCAAAACTTGCCAGCAAACTGGCCAAAAGTTGGTGACGAATTTAGTTCTCAGGGTTTGCCAGACAAAGGTGCTCGTGATTTATACCCAAGTCAAGAAATTATTCGGGTTAAGAATCCTGGCGATCCGGATGTGTATGTCGGAAAGTACAATTTCACGCGGGTAATTGCCGTTAACAATATCAGCCGTGACCGGGATGAAAACGGAAAGCTTACAGATAACTGGTCTACTTCTTCCTTCAAGGCAGTTGATGTTAAAGACCTTGGCCTACCAGATCATACTGGATACTTAGTACGGGTAAGAGCATCCACCCAGTCACCAAGTGATAGTTACAACTACGGCCGTAGTAAAGACGAGCTGAAAAATAAGCGGAGCGAGATTAATGATTCACTGAGGGAGCAGTTAGAAAAGAATCAATATACTCAACTTCCTGCGATTTCGTTTAATGACCCGGTTGATGTAATCTATGATATTTATTTTGTTCCTGATCCAAGTGCTACTAAGTACAATAGCGAAGAAAACATCAATGTCTTTGGCCCGGAAAATGATAGTTCCAAAGGTAACGCCGACTTCTACGCTAAGGTAACGAGCAAACAGATCAATCACCAAATGGACGGCAATAAATTTACTGATAAGTGGAGCAATGCCAACTTTGGTACTCAAGATCTCAAGACGGTCCTGAGCGGTAGCAACTTTACCAACCAAGATGGTTACCGTAATAAGTCATTACCAGCCTATGATGGCTATCATGCAGTTCTGACTCACGTGACGGTTGCTAATAGCTACAAGGAAGGGATTCCTGGATATACTAGAACGGAAACCAATGCCGCTGCTGCAAAATTACATGCAGAACTCGAAAAGAAGATTGCGGCTAACCCATATGAATTACCGGAATACACGGTAAACATGCCATTGAGTGTCAACTTCTATGTTCAATACGTCAAAGATGCCCCAAAGCTGGATTCCAAATATGCAAAGTACAGTAGTTATGAAACTGTCTACGTTTATGGTCCAGGAAACAGCAGCAAGGACGGTCACGCTGACTACCGCACTCGAGTGGCTCAACAACAAATCGAACATCAAGTGAGTGATGGTCAATACACTAACCAGTGGAGTAGTGCTAACTTTGTGAGCCAAGACCTTGCCACTATTATGGCAGGCAATAACTTTACGGACCAAAATGGTCACCGTGGCAACTCATTACCAAGTTACGCTGGTTACCACCCAGTTATTAAGAACTTCCAACTTTCCTACAGCACGCATGAAGGGGTTCCGGGCTACACTGCTGAAGAAGTGAAAGCAGCTGCAGACAAGCTATGGGATGAACTTAATAAGGCCATTGCTGCTAATCCTGATGCAACGTCCTTACCTGCGTACACGGTTAATATGCCAATTGATGTGCACTTCAATGTTGAAATGGTAAAGGATGAAGAACCAACCCCAGATCCAGAACCAACTCCACAACCAGATCCGGAAGACGATACGCCAACTCCAACTGACCCAGAAGTTCAACCAGAAGCACCGGTTGAAACTCCTGATCAACCTACGGAGTCTACTGATCAAACACCAGCAGCAGAACCAACTACAAGTGTTCAAAAGGATACTAAGCAATCCGCAAATAATCGCCAAACTGCTAAGCAATTACCACAAACTGGTAATGATTCAGACCTGGCAATGATTGGTTTAGGTAGCGCAACGCTGCTTGGAATGTTAGGATTAGGTGTAGTTAGCAAGAAACGACACTCATAATTAATAAAAACAGGTGAGCGCTGCTCGCCTGTTTTTTGTTAGAAGGCAGAATATGAAACGGATATTGGCAAAGATCACTGATAGGTTTAACCGGTTTGTAATTAAATATTTCATCAGTTCTAGCCAAATTGCGACCCAATACCAGCAATTAATTGCTGACGGTTGGGGACCGTTTGCCGGTTTTTATTATCTTTGGCAATACTGGCATGGCCGAGATTGTTCAAAGATGTTTCATGAATTATTATGCGTCGGTTCACCAACCTATGTCCGTTTCTTAAGGGTATCACACCTTTCGGCGCATAAGCAGCTCACTTTAATATTAAATGAGCATCTAAACACCAGTATTGATAAGCATGAATTTTTGCAAATTCATGCCACGCGGTATCAGCTTGCTAGTAAATTAGCTCCTCACAGTTTTTTCTTCAGTTATTTGCGGGAATTGGTAATCCGTGCCTATCCCGATCAGCAGGGGTTAAAGGCGGACCAATTAGGAACAAAGGTTCATTTGTTGCGGAGTTATCTTGACCGACAAGTGATTGAATACCTTCGCCATTATCATTGGTCAGGTGAACCAGTTCACCCCAGCGATTATGAACGACTATTACAATATTGCCAGGATCATCAGTTAACCTTGGATTATCAAACATCCGCTAATTTTCATAATCGGTATCATGGTGAATTTACTTACCCGCGGAATATGAAGGTCCAGTTAATGCATGATTCACAGGCCAGACGGTATAATGACGCGCGGATGATTGAATTCATCGTAGATATAGCCACGGGGCAGTTTGTGTCAGAGTGGAATGTGTACCACGAAACGGTCACCGGAGCAATTGACGCGAATCCTACGCATTATTCCATCGCGGAGTTACACGAGGTAGCCGATACGGAATCATTTAACTATGGAGTCCCGTACGGGCAGCATCATGTCCCAGCTCGTTATCGTGGAACGCACCAGCGGTTGGATATTCGACAACCGGTTAACAGCGCCGTTCGTCAACGGGCGAAAAAGGATTGGCGGTATCCGCGCGACTATGCGAATGTGGTGAAGAGCGCCTCGGATGTTCAGGTATGGCAATCGATTTCACCGCGAGATCGTCAGGCGGTTTACCGACAGTTTGTTAATTATCTACAATCCCACCATGTTACTAACCAAGGGATTAAAGCATATTTAAAAAATAAGAACGGCTTCGGATCCTAGTGGGCGCCAAAGCCGTTTGTGTTTAGTTTTCCTTTTCAATATCACTTTGTTTGATGAAGACGCCGTCCGCCGTCGTCATTCCCGTACGGTGAGCAATGGTTTGGTAGGCATCGGTTAAGGCTTTTTGATGGTCGACACCCACTAATCGGGAAAAGATCAGCAGTGCGATCTGCAGGTCTCCAATACTATCGACTAATTTAGCATGGTTTTTCTTATTATATGCGGCAGACAGTTCCCCGACTTCTTCTGCAATTTTCATGAACTCCACTCGCGGGTCTGCTTGATCAATTTCGCGTTCGTGGGCCCATTCATAGATCTTTGGGATTAATTCTTCGTATTCCAAGCTGGTCACCTCAATTAACTTCATAATCTAAGATGATTTTACCACTAGTCGGTATAGGATTTACGCCGAAGATAGATGGAGATTCCTACGGCTACCAGAAGTGCAATTCCCAGGATAATCCAGAAACCATATTCGGAAGATTTCCATGGCATTCCGCCGACGTTCATTCCCATAAAACCACTTAGGAGAGCGGCGGTAGCTAAAATTAAACCTGCTGAATCTAGGAACTTCATTAAGTGGTTCAGGTTATTATCCATGATTCCCATGTATAATCCGTTCAGCAATTCTAAAACGTCCCGGTAAATATGGATTGCCTTAGCTAGCCGCCGCTGGTTGGTTTTGATATCTAATAACATTTGTGAATTAATGGTTTGCGCAATCGCACTTTTTTCGAAGGCGGTAATGGTTTCTGACTGGTCATTGATAGTGTGTTCTAAAAAGACTAGTCGTCGCATCAGGCTCGTTAATTGACGTAGTTCATGATCTTTAAT
Source organism: Limosilactobacillus coleohominis 101-4-CHN (assembly GCF_000161935.1). Lineage (GTDB taxonomy): Bacteria > Bacillota > Bacilli > Lactobacillales > Lactobacillaceae > Limosilactobacillus > Limosilactobacillus coleohominis_A. The sequence goes on from NZ_GG698805.1 coordinate 78,720, forward strand.
GGCCTTTTGCGCTGCTTGGTTTAGATAATTGATTTGTTTCTCATATGAATCCAGGGCTTGAATAAGGTGTCCTTGCCAAAAATTAATGAGGTGAGCTACCAGCGCGGAAACTTGTTGATGCTCCTGAACGGCTACAGTTAATTCATCTAGGGCGTTCGCAGCATTTTGGGTGCAGAGGAAAAGGTGGTCAGTGTTAAAAATCAAGATTGTCGGTGTCAGCTGGTCCGTGATCTCAGAATAATGAACGTTGAAATCAAAGATGACCAGGAGCTGTAGATGCTCTAACGCGGTGCTTGTGACTTCGTGGAACCGGGAAACCTCTTCTGCAGAGTTGCATTCGTTGAAGATCACAGGATCTAGATTAAATTGCCGACAAAGACTTTGGAGTTCCGTGTTTTTTGGCGACGACATGATGAAAACGTTAGCCTGCTCACGATTACCATTAGCAGAGCGAAGCTGGCCATCACGGAGTACGAAAGCTTGAATCATAACATCACCTCCACATAAAAACCCTCAGGTAGTTATTAATTATAAATGACTACCTGAGGGTTTTGTTTGTCCAAAATGACTTTGAATTAAAAATTAAGAATTAGTCTAAAACCGCGTTTTCTGTTTTATTAGCATTGGATTGCTTGGCAGCTTGTTGGTGGCCTGGTGCCCACTTTAAACCAACCCCGGTAAAGCCACTCAAGATGGAGAAGACTGGTGACAAAAGACTAAAGAACGTAAATGGCAGGAAGTGCAGAACTGGAACACCGAGTGTGGAAGCAACGAATGAGCCAGCAACTCCCCATGGAATCAAGTAGTTGATGACACTACCACCATCTTCAAGAACCCGACTAAGTGCTAGTGGGGAAAGGCCAATTTGCTTAAAGGCTTTGCGGAAGGCATTCCCTGGCAAGATCACTGAAAGGTATTGTTCACCAACGAAGAGGTTCACACCAATTCCCGCGAAGATCGTTGTGGTAACCAAACGCCCCGGCTTCTTAAGGCGGTCAATTAATGGCTTCATTGCACTTTCAATGATCCCTTCGTGCATTAGAATTCCCCCAAGGGCTAAGGTCATGACGATTAGGGAAACGGTGCCCATCATACTGGAGATTCCACCACGACTAAGCAGGGCATCCACGGCTTTGTTACCAGTTTTGGCAACGAAACCTGATTCGATCAAGGTCGCAAGTTTACTAATTGCAAAGTTTGGTGTTTCAATGAAAATCATGACGATGGAAACAAAGATGTTCAAGAAAAGGGGTGGAATCGCTGGTAATTTTCGCCAGGCGCAGACGAACATCAGAACGATTGGTAAGGCAGCCCACCATGAAACGCTGAAGTTCTTCGTTAATACGGCAGACGTTTTAGCAATGGCGGCCATGGAAGTTCCTTCGTTTGTTAAACCAAGGAAGGCGAAGATAATTAGTGAGAGAACGAATGCTGGGATGGTGGTCCACATCATATTTTTAATGTGGGCGAAGAGGTCAGAACCAGCAACGGCGGAAGCCAAATTAGTGGAGTCAGAAAGTGGGGACATCTTGTCACCGAAGACCGCTCCAGAAATGATTGCGCCGGCAGTTAATGCGGGATTGACACCCAACGTGGCACCCATCCCGAAGAGGGCGAGCCCGACAGTTGAAACGGTGGTGAAGCCACTCCCGATGGCTAAACCAACGAGTGAACAAACGATGAAGACAGATGGAACGAAAAACTTAGCGCTAATTAAGTGGAAGCCAAGCACCATTAGTGAAGGAATAATCCCGGCCTTAATCCAAACGGCAATTAAACTCCCAATCAACAGGAAAATGAAGATTGGAACAATGGCAGTGGAAATCCCCTCGGTAATGCCGTCCGTGATTTCTTTCCACGAAACCTTACGGAAGGCCAACCAGCCCATTAGTAAACCAATGACGGTTAAAACGGGAACTTGGGGTGAAAGGCCGAAGCCGATAACACCGACCCCTAAAATGACTAACATAATGATTAAAATTGCGATTGATTCTTGAAAGTTAATTTTTTTCATAGTATGCACCTGATCCTTTGCTTATGAATTTGAAATGCGAGTAACTGGTTAAGAGAAAAAGTGTGCAGACTATATCGATGTTGTTCCATAATAATAACCTCCCAAATAAAAAAGTCCTGATTGAGATATACTCAACCAGGACGTCTTACCGCGGTACCACCTAGCTAGAAAGCGCGCAATTGCTTTCCGCCTCGTATTGGTTGCTAACGGTACCAATGAATCCGTACAAGCGGTAATTCAATCACATGTCCTGCCTGGTTTGCATCAACCACCAGTTTTCTGAACATTGAGACATGTAATCTACTGTTTTGATTACTTGTAATTTTTGATTGCTGTAAATATATCACTGTAAATTAGAGAATGCAACCTAATTTTTAAAATTTCTCATTTAATTCTCATAATCGTCATTTAAAACTTATATCATTTTATTTTTCAAACCCAATCATCAAACCACCATTTTCGGCATAATAGGAACAGAGGGCCCCACATGGTGAGATATTAATGATTGAACTTGGAAAGACTTCAGCGATTGCCTTGGCTAATTTTTCCGCCTGCTCGCGGCAGTTAACGTGATCGATAAAGACCCGGCCACCAACGTAGCCCTGCTTTTCCATTACTTTTACTAGTTTGCGGAACAGATGCTTGCCACCCCGCATCTTGCCGAGCATTTCGAATTCACCGGCATCACTGGCCGTACCGTAAACGTAGAGGTTGAGCAGGTGGGTTAGTTTAGCGATTGCCGGGCTAACCCGACCATTATTAGCTAGATTATCGAGTTCTTCTAAAACAAATAACAAGTCGGTTTGCTGAATTTGGGCATTCGTTAATTCGATAATTTGGTCAAATGAGTAGCCATGATTAATTGAGACCGCAACCTGGGAAGCTAACAGTCTAATTTGCGGGCCCGCGGATTTAGTATCGAATACGTGGATTTTAGTTTCAGGATGATCAGCCATATACATTTCGGCGGCTTGAACCGCGGCGTTATAGCTTCCTGAAAGAGCACTGGTGATGGTTAGGACAAAGATTTCATCCGCACCTTCAAAAGCGGTCAGCCAATCACCAACACTTGGACACGCGGTCGAGGTCGTGGTTTTAGTATTTTTCAAGGCTGCTAAGAAGTTCGATAAATCAAGTCGGTCATCATCCCGCCAAGTTTGGCCATTGACCATGATCGAAAGCGGAACGTTGGTATGGGCGACGCCGCCAATAATGGGATCTAGTGAGTTTGCTCCTGAATCAGTAATAATTTTGGTTGTCATTTTGATTCTCCTGAAATTAATTTTTTAAAAGCATAGTCGTTTTATATATCTTTGTCAACGGTTTTTGAAAAACCTTTAAGAGGGTTACGTTGACATGCTTGAGTGACATTCTATAAAATGGAGGACAGGAGGATCGAAAAATGAAGAGCAAGACCAGTAACCAACAGTTTAATTTACCGCCTTACCATCAGTTGCCCGCCATGGGGCTGTACCTAAAACAAGTCGTCACTTATTTACAGCAATGTGTGGCACCGTTTGAAAGTGTTAAGGTGACTAGTTCCATGGTTAGCAACTACGTAAAACACCGTCTGATTAGTCTACCACAAAAGAAACTATATGATCGCGAACAGATCGCTCAACTCCTCTTTATCATTGTTGCTAAAAATGTCTTGGAGCAGGCTGATTTACGAAAGGCCATTCAAATTCAAGAAGAAACTTATAGTACGGAAGTTGCCTATAATTACTTTGTCCAGGAGTTAGGCAATGTTTCACGGTACGTTTTTGGCCAGCAAACTACTCTTGAACGTGTTGGTCAGGAGCATACAAAGCAAAAACAGATGCTTCGTAACGTGATCATGGCTTTTGCGTACCGGGAATACCTCTATCAGTTCTTTGAACGGGTCAAAGCAAATTAGTTTCGTTTATGAACGGGAAAGAGTAAAATGTAACCAACATTGCGCACGAAAATAGCGGAGGAAGAAGCATGCGAAAACCATTTATCGTTGCCAACTGGAAGATGCACAAGACGGTTCAGGAGTCGGCTGATTTCGTCAAAGCAATTAAGGATCATTTGCCAGACCCAGAGAAGGTCGAAGTTGGAATTGCTGGGCAGGCTTTTGCACTATATAGTATGCACGAAGCGGCAGCTAAGTCCGGTTTACGGATTATTGCACAAAATGCTGCCCCACAGTTGTCAGGCCCTTTTACGGGCGAGATTAGTATGCGCGGGCTCAGTCAAGCGGGCGTTAGCCATGTGATGCTGGGCCATATTGAGCGTCGCCGCCTCTTTAACGAAACTAACGAAGCGGTGCACCAAAAAGTGGAAACAGCGATTATGACTGGCCTGACCCCCATCATTTGTACGGACGAGACGATGGTACAGCGGGAGATGAATGGTGAAATTCACTACGTTCTCAAACAACTGCAAAGTGTCTTGCATGGGGTTTCACTAGACCAAATTCGGGATATTATTATTTCCTATGAGCCAAGCTGGGCAGTCGGGGTTGGCCAACGGGCGAATACCGCACTGGCGGAAGAAGGATGTCGCCAGATTCGGCGGATGATCGCAGATATTTACACCTATGAAATTGCGGATAAGATCCGGATCTTGTATGGTGGAAGTGTTAACCCGAAAAACATTCAAGAAATTATGGCAAAACCGGATATTGACGGTGTTTTGATTGGACGGGCAAGCCTTGATGTCGACAATTTCTTAGCAATGGTGAACTATCAACAACAGACAAAATAAAGAATTGGACGTGAACTCGTAGCCATTACCGGCAACGGACACGTCCTTTTTTGGGAGGGATTTGAAATGAATTGGAAGCCATCAGAAGCACGTAGCCTCGCCGTAGCGTTGACCTTTAGCGGTGGCTTTGTGGACGCATATACGTATATTCAGCGGGGCCACACCTTATCTGCCGGTCAGACTGGGAATGTGATCTTTTTTGCGTCTGCCTTGGCGGACCATAATGTTATGGGAATGCTGAATCGGTTAAGCACCTTTGTTGCCTTTTCCCTTGGAGTAGCCGTAGTCGGCTTTTTACATGCTCGGTTAAAGACTCAATACTGGCGAGTTGTTTGTTTATTTCCCATCGTTTTAATTTGTGGCGTGATTGGCTTTCTGCCAAAATCTGTTCCAAACTACTACATTGTGCCGGCGATTGCTTTTGGTTTAGCGATGCAAAATGCCTCATTTAGCAAAATTCAGGGCTTGGGTTACAGTAATGCGTTCACGACTGGCAATTTAAAAAAGTCGGTGGTAGCATGGAGTGCCTACTTCTTCGGGGCGGATGACCAGCAGCATACCGCGGCAGTTAACTATATGTGGCTGGTATTAGCATTTGCGTTTGGTGCGATTTGTTCAGCATTATTGCAGCAATTATTGGGGCTTAGAACCATCTGGCTGGCGATTATTTTGTTAGGTGGTGGTATTAACTGTAGCTATGCACTAAGGTTACGCCGACGAAATGAATTGTTGGAGAAACAGTAATTCAAAAGTTTGTAGTTGTATTCACAATCTATCGCTCCTATACTTAAATCTGTAATGAGTTTTTTGACAATCATATAAGGGAGATGAAATTGTGGTTGTGACATGGTGGGGCGCCCTAATTGGGTTAGCCATTGCAATTATTCTTATTTTACGGAAAGTCGATGCCGTTTATTCATTATTTATTGGTGCGATTTTAGGATCACTCATCGGTGGTGCTAATCTCATGCAGACCGTCAATATTTTAGTAAAAGGATCACAAAGTGTGATGGGAACGGTGGTTCGAGTCTTAGCCGCAGGAGTTTTAGCTGGGGTCATGATGGACTCTGGAGCCGCGAATACCATTGCGCGAACGATTGTTGACCGGCTAGGTGACCGGATGGCGATTTTAGCTTTGGCTCTGGCCACGATGGTCATTACGGCGGTCGGGGTGTTTATCCCAGTTGCTGTGTTGATTGTGGCGCCAATTGCATTGGAAGTTGGTGAACGAAGTCACATTTCTAAATTGGCGTTGTTAGTAGCCTTATCTGGTGGTGGCAAGGCCGGTAATATTATTTCACCAAACGCCAACACCATTGCTGCTGCCAAAGGATTTGGTTTGAACTTGAGTCAAGTCATGATCGCAGACTTTATTCCAGCAGTCGTTGCGTTGATTGTTACAGTTATTGTGGCTTCCCTGATCAAACATAAGGGAGTTGCCGTAGTTAAAGAAGATTTAGCTGATAATCCCAAGATTGAGCAAAGCGATCTACCTTCGCTGAAGTCCTCTTTAGTAACACCAATCATTGCAGTAATTCTGTTACTAATTAATCCATTAGGTCAGATTTTCCATGTTCAGTGGATGAGCACGATTGATTTAGATGCCACCTATGTCCTACCATTTGCGGCGATTATTGGTGCATTAGCGATGCATAAGGGTCGCTTCTTACGTTCCTATGCCCAGACGGGGATGGTCAAGATGACTCCTGTCGTAATGATCTTGATCGGTGCCGGAGCCATTGGGGCCACCATTACCCAGTCTAGCTTGCCGCAATTACTCATTTCGGCAATTAAGGTCAGCCACATTTCAGGGGTCTTCTTAGCACCATTATCCGGAATCCTGATGGCCGGGGCTGCAGCTTCCACTTCAACCGGTGTTATTTTGGCGACAGGATCATTCTCCAAGGCGATCTTGGGCTTTGGAGTGCAACCACTGGCAGCGGCCGCGATGGTGCACACTGGAGCGATTGTTATCGACCAATTACCACAAGGAAATTACTTCCATGTCACTGCTAATGCTATGAATATGGACATTAAGCAGCGTTCTCAAGGAATTTTATACGAAGCAATCTGTGGTGGCTCAGCTTGTTTGACGGCCACCATCCTGTACGGTTTTCTGCACTTAATTTAGGAGGTTACGACAATGAAAATTGTGATTGCACCAGATTCGTTTAAAGGGTCTTTGACTGCCAAACAAGTTGCGGAAGCCATTAAGACCGGCCTGCAACGGGTGTTGCCTAATGCTGATTATGAAATGGTGCCCATGGCCGATGGTGGTGAAGGGACGGTTCAATCGTTAGTTGACGCTACGGATGGTCATTTAGTGACTCGCCAAGTGCATAATCCCCTTAATCAAATCAGTAACGCCTATTACGGAATTTTGGGTGATGGTAAAACAGCAGTCATCGAGATGGCCCAAGCCAGCGGGATTCAGTACGTTAATGATAAAACTCATAACCCGCTCATCACGACAACCTATGGGACCGGGGAATTAATTTTAGATGCCCTCTACCATGGGGTGCAGAAGATTATTATGGGCATTGGCGGTTCTGCAACCAATGATGGTGGTGCCGGGATGGCCCAAGCGCTCGGCGTCAAGCTTTTAGACAATGACGGACAAGAATTGGACTTTGGTGGCGGTGCCCTTGACCAATTGGCGCAGATTGATTTAAGTGGTCTAGATCCGCGGGTTAAAAAAACACAGTTATTAATTGCGTCTGACGTGACTAATCCACTGACGGGATCGGATGGTGCGTCGGCAGTATTCGGCCCGCAAAAGGGGGCTACTCCAGAAATGGTCAAGCAGCTTGATCGAAATCTCCACCACTATGCGGAAGTGATCAAGCGTGATTTGCACCAAGACTTGGAAAAACGACCCGGGGCTGGAGCGGCTGGCGGCTTAGGCACTGGTTTGATGGCCTTTACCAATTCTGAAATGGCCAAGGGGATTGACCTGGTAATTGAATTTACCCACCTGAAAGAACGGGCGCAAAACGCTGATCTAGTTTTTACTGGTGAAGGCGGAATTGATTTTCAAACTAAATTTGGTAAGACCCCATACGGGGTGGCGATGGCAACGAAAGCGGTCGCTCCACACTCTTCAGTAATTGTGTTAGCTGGAAATGTTGGCAAAGGGATTGAAAGTCTCTATGGTCGTGATGCGATGGATGCTATCTTTGCCACTCCGGAGGGGGCCAAGCCACTAGATCAAGCGATTGCTGATGGCCCGCATGATATTGCGGAAACGGCGGAAAACATTGCACGGTTAATTAAAAAGATTGATTAAATAGGGAGCGTGACAAAAGTAATTCTTCTTGGTTGAAATAAGGACAGCGCGGTACGCAAATGGGATCCAGTGCTCGGTAAAACCGAACTCTGGATCCCTATTTGCGCTCGCGGGGGCGTGAAAACGAAGCCATAAATGGCTTCTGTCACGCTCCCATTTAGTTAAAATTTAATGGCGTAACGAATTTGGTGGTGGACCGGTGCCAATGGCCGTAGGGCAATGTCGCCAAATTCTGGATGATGGGGAGCATCTGGTAATGCTTGTGCTTCTAACGCCAACGTCGCCCAGGATTTACCCGGTCGGTTTAACTTGACGGATGCGGGGAGCCCGTTAGCAGAGAAAATGACGAGGGCGTTACGGTCAGAGTACATTTGCAACTCTCGTCCAGATTGCGGATCCCTCAATTTAGCAATTGGTTCTTGGGCGAAGGTCGTGCTGGGCTTGACCACAAAGAAATCATCAAAACCCTTTTCAGGGGTCTTTAACATCTCATTTAATGCGTGACCAAGCACTTGGCCATCTTTAAAGTCGTAAGCGGATCCGAGGTTTTCCACGAGGGCCCCCGTAGGGATCTTCTCACCATTAACGGCGAGATGGTAACGTGAATTAATGGTTAACTCTTGGCCTTCAATCGTATCAACGTCCGCATCTGCTAAGTTCCAGTAGGCGTGGTTGGTTGGATTGAAGAGGGTTGGCGCATCACTTTCACCGAACATATCAATCGTGACACTATCATCATCGTGCAGGGTGTAGACGATGTGCACGTCGGTATTGGCCGGTATACCATCATCTTCAGGACTGTAATGATTACTTAAGATAATTTGACCAGCAGTTGCTGAAGTGGCAGTTTGAACGTGCCAAAAATGGTTTTGCCAACCTTGATCACCACTGTGGATTGAGTTGGCACCTTCGTTGGCTTGCAACTGGTATTCGTGATCATCAATTTGAAAACTGGCCTTACCAATCCGGTTAGCGACCGGGCCGATTAATTGACAAATACTGTATCCGGCATCAAGGTAATCTTCCATCGAATTCGCCGCGAGCAGTAGATTCAATTGACCATGGTCAGTAGGGATGGAGTATTCTTGCCAAATTCCTCCAAAATTCAGGACACTCATTTTCACGCCGTGATCATTGGTAACGGTGTATTTTGTAACTTCATGTTGATTTGCTTTACCAAAAGTAGTTTGTATGATTTTCATGCGGTATATCTCCTTATGCAAACGCTTGCATCAACATTTTACCATAACCAGTAACACTTGGATAAATAACTTAAAAGAAACAAAAATGATAATATGTTCATTAAAAAGATAGGTGTGTTAATATGACTATGTCGTCTTAATTAGGAACTAATTATAATATCTCTTTGAAAACTAGATAGGGAGGTAAAAAAGGTTGAAAATGAACCGGACCGTGCGGGATTTTCAGAACGCTTTAGAAGCGTTGCTGAGAACCAAACCGTTTGAAAAAATTACCGTGGATCAGATTTGTAATGAAGCCTTGCTTCACCGCAGTAGTTTTTATCGGTATTTTCACGATAAGTATGACTTATTGGAACAGTTGATTAATAATCGGTTGCATCAATTAATGACAGCGGCCCCCGACGAAGAAAGTTTTATTGAGGCAGAGGTTAATTACCTAAATGATAATAAGAATATTTTTCGTCACTTGGCAGCGGATAATGCAAACAGTACGTTATATGCTGAAATGTTACGGATTATCAGTGAAGTGCTGATGAAGCAAAGCGCCGATCACACTAATCAGGGGGAAGTGATTAAGGCGATTCGTCGGTCGGATAATCCAGAGCTACAGGCCTGCACATTTGGTGGCGCAATTATGGGCGCCCTTTATTGGTGGCAATCCAATAATTATGATGTTCCAGTAGCTGAAGTGGTTGATTTTATCAAACAATCTGTTTTACCATTCTCTACTGTATCTACTACAAACGCATAATGGAGGGAGAAAGATGTGGGAAATGATTAAAGCAGAATTTCGTCATATCCGGCGGAATCACCTGCTATTATTATCCTCAATTGTCATTTGCTTTATTCCATTTCTGTACAGTATCTTCTTCCTGAAGTCAGTATGGGATCCTTATGGTAGTACGCAGGATTTATGTGGCTGTAGTTAATAAGGATGTTCCGGTTGATTATCAGGGCAAAGAAATGGCTGTTGGTGACCAGATGGTCAAGGAATTAAAGCATAACAAGCAGCTCGATTGGAAGTTTGTTTCGCCAAGCAAGGCGAAATACGGAATGTCACATCGGAAGTATTACACGGTAATTACAATTCCGAAAAACTTCTCTAAGAATGCCACAACGGTTTTAGATAAGAATCCAAAACCGATGAATTTAAAGTATCAGACCAATGATTCGCTGAACTACATTGGTTACGTTATGAGTCAGGTCGCAATGACCCGGTTAAATGAAAAGATTCGGGCGAACGTGACGAACGCATACGCGACGACAATGTTTAAAGAATTGAAGGTGCTGGGTAAAGGGATGACCTAAGCAGCCGACGGGGCGACCCAATTAGACAATGGTTTAGTAACCTTACAAAATGGGGTTAACCAATACGTTGCTGGAGTTTCTCAAGTTAATGATGGGGTGCAAACCTTACGAATGGGCGTAGCTCCACTTGCTTCCGGTGCTCAACAATTAGCTAGTGGTAGTACTACCCTTGCCAACGGAATTGCTCAATACACCGGCGGGGTTGGCCAATTAGCCACGGGGTTAAATACTCTGATGGCTAATTCTGGTCAGCTGAATTCAGGTGCGGGTCAATTAAGTTCTGGCTTGAATACTTTACGGAATAATTCCGGTTCTCTACGCGCTGGTTCCAGTCAACTTTCGGCTGGTGCTAGTCAGTTGAACAACACCGTTAATAGTCAACTGGGGAATTTACCAGTGAATGACTTAATGGGTGCGATGGATAAGGCTCAAGCATTGCAACAAAGTATGACCCAATTACAGACTGGATTAACCCAAGCCAAGAGCGCCTTAGCTGGTGTTCAAGAAAGTGCTGGGAAGCTAGAATCAGCTGCTGGATCTCTGAGCGGAGTTAGTCAAGCTGGACAACAATTAGGTAATGTTGCGAGAAGCGATGCTAATATTGCTGCACAATTGGGTAAACTTGCTCAATCAACGAGTGATAACTCAATTAAGGCGCAATTAGGATCCTTAGCGCAAGATGCTGGTAATAATGCTAAGACTCTTCAAGGAGTCGGAACGGCACTGGGTGAGTTGAACAGCCTTGGTTCAGCACTTCAAGGAATGCAAGGTCAGCTCAAGAATTTATCATCAATGAATGATTTATTGAACAATGCTGATACCACCATTAGCCAAGCGAATGGTTTGTTAAATACGTTGAATGGATACAAGCCAATGCTTTCTCAAATGCCAGATACGTTGAAGCAACTTCAAGGCGCAACGAGTCAAATTGCTGCTGGTGCTAACACCTTAAACGGTGGAGTGCAACAATATACGAATGGTGTTGACACTGCCGCTGCTGGTTCAAGTACCTTAGCCAGTGGAGTTAGTCAATACACTGCCGGAGTCGCCCAAGCAGGCGCTGGTGCCGGTCAATTAACTGCCAACTCTGGTCAGCTGAATTCAGGTGCTGGTCAACTTGCGAGTGCCCTTGGCCAATTAAATGCCCAAGTACCAACGCTGGTTGGCGGGGTTAACCAATTAGCAGCCGGAACTCAAAAGCTGGTTGACAATTTACCAGCCTTAACCCAAGGGATTACGAAGCTGAACGCCGGTGCCGGTCAGTTAGCTTCTGCTCTTGGTAAGGGTGCCAAGACGGTTAACGGCATTAAGCCAACCAAGAAGACGGCGAAGATGTTTGCTGAACCAACCCGGGTTAAGCACAAGAGTTACAGCTACGTACCAAACTATGGTCACGCCTTAGCTCCATATGTCCTCTCAGTTGCCCTTTACGTTGGTGCCTTGATCTTCAACTTCGTTTACCCAATTCGGCGGGTGGCAATTCAAGGTCGTTCGCCATTGGCATGGTGGGCAAGTAAAGTGGTTCTTGGGAGCCTCATTATCACCTTGATGGCAATTGCCGAAGGTGGCATTATGATGGCCCTTGGTTTAACCGTGATCCACGTTCCATCATTCTTTGGGACTCTAATCCTGTTTGGGTTAGCATCGATGGCCGTTGTCATGTTCTTGTCAATGACCTTCGATAACCCGGGCCGGTTTATCGCCATGGTTCTGTTGATGCTCCAACTTGGTGGTTCCGGTGGGACTTTCCCAATGGAAGTCACAATGAAGTTCTACAATGTTATTCACTTCGCATTGCCGATGACCTACTCAATCCTCGGTTTGCGTGATGGCATTAGCGATGGTCTTGGTGAACACTACGTTGCGTTCTGCAACAGTGTCCTCTTAGGCATTGCCATCGTCTTCTTCTTACTGTTGTTAGTTGCCATGATTTGGCTGCAACATCACCACTTTGCAGGTAAGTCTGAATTAGATCATAATCAAGAATTACTTGGTGAAGAAAAAGATGATGACGGAATGCACTTGCAAGACCGTGATCAAACAATTTAAAGGCAATAAGGATTCGATGATGATCATCGAATCCTTATTTTTATACATGAAATTCAAATAAATTTGAATAAATTTCGAAAAACACTTGATTTCATTCAGGACACTAGTTATTATATACACATAATTTGAATAGAAATACGAAAACGGGGGATAAAACGATGCGACGACGTATAATTATGAAAATTGAGTTGATAAACATGTAGGAATAATTGCTGGAGGAAGAGAAAAATGAAATTTAAACATTTAAAAAAGTCGGTTTTAGCTGCGTTGACCATTATGATTGGATTGAGTACCGTGTTAGCAGGTTGTGGTGCCAAGAAAGACAATAGTGTGCAATCCATTAAAAATAAAAAGGAACTGGTTGTTGGGACATCTGCCGATTTTGCGCCATATGATTTTCAAATTATGAAGAATGGTAAGCAACAGATTGTCGGTTATGATGTTTTACTGGCCTATGAAATTGCAAAGGACATGGGGATTAAAAAGGTCAAATTCGTTAATATGGCATTCCCATCACTAATTAACGAGTTGCAAAATAAGAAAGTGGATATCGTCATGGCAGGAATGGCTTATACACCACAACGGGCCAAGGTAGTGTCCTTCTCCGAAAGTTACCACGATGGTGGACAGGTGCTGCTGGTTTCACCCAAAAATAAGGATAAATATGCCAATATTGGCGCTTTAAAGGGTGCAACACTGGGTGCACAACAATCTTCTGAACAAGAAAAGATTGGTAAGAAATTGAAGGGCGTTAAGTTGGTGACCGAAAGTTCTAACAATACCTTAACTCAAGAGTTACGAAATGGTTCGATTGATGGCCTAATCACGGGTGAAGATACTGCGGAAGCTTACGCTAAGGAACACCCAGACAAGTATGCGGTTGCTAATAACATTAGCTTCAAGTACAACAAGAAGGAATCGGCAACCCGGGTTGCAGTTCGGAAGGATGATAAAGCGCTCCTCAAAAAGATCAACGCTACCATCAGCAAGGACAAGAAGAATGGTACGTTGAACAAACTTTACAAGCAGGCGCAAGATATTCAAGTAGCGAATAATAAGTAAAGAGGGATTAATCATGACGAAGGAAGAACAATTAACGGTTTTAAAGAAGATTATTAGTATTCAAACGGTTAACGAAAATGAAGCCGAACTGGCTAACTATATTGCCGGTCTTTTCCAACCGTACGTGGGCGCGGGGGTTAAGATTGAAAAAGTTAATTATGCTCCTGGTCGTGATAATCTAGTCGTTACCATTGGTAATGGTGGCAAAGTGCTTGGCTATTCAGGACACATGGATGTGGTCGCACCAGGTGACTTAGCGGCGTGGGATACGGATCCTTTTGAACCGGTGGTTAAAGACGATAAGCTGTATGGCCGGGGCGCTTGTGATATGAAGAGCGGGTTAGCTGCACTGGTGGTTGCCCTGCTCGAAATGTTAGAAAAGGGTCAACAACCTGCTGGAACCATTAAACTGCTCGCCACGGTTGGTGAAGAAACGGGGAACTATGGTGCTGCTCAGTTAACTAAGTTGGGATATGCGGATGATCTGGATGGCTTGGTAATTGCGGAACCCCAGGATGATTTACAAGCCATTACCTACGCTTGCAAGGGGGTTATTGATTACCACGTAACCTCCGTTGGTAAAGCTGCGCACAGTTCCCGGCCAGAAATGGGGATTAATGCCATTGATAATTTGCTTGAATTTGTCCAACAGGCGAAGGCAGCGTTGGCCAAGTTCGACCATTCAGATCCAGCGTTAGGTAAGTTAACGCACGTGATCTCTTTGATCAATGGTGGTGAACAAATTAATAGTGTACCGTCAGCAGCTACGCTTGGTGGCAACGTGCGGACAATTCCGGAATACCCAAACCAAGTTGTTTATGATGAATTAGAAAAGATTATCGACCAACTTAACCAGCAGCCGGGCTTTGATCTGAAGATTAAGTACACCTTCCCGGAAGAACCAATGGGTGGGGATCCGGAATCGTCATTAATCAAGCTAGCTCAGGCGGTGGCTAAAAAGTCATTGGGAATTACTCCACAACCAATCGCAAGTACGGGGGCCAATGATGGACAAGAATTTACGCAGGCCAAGAAGGACTTTACCAGTATCATCATTGGACCCGGCAGTAATATGTCGCATATGCCGAATGAATACGTTAATTTAGCAGCGTATTATAATGCAATTCAATATTATCAAGATTTTGCTCAAGCATTCTTTGCTTAAAACTTCGTTAAGTGAACTGGTTTCTCGTAACTGGTTCACTTTTTTGTTTTTAAAATCGTGTATACTAGACATTGTAGAGTTTGTATTTTTCTGAAAGGGGAAACATTCATGAAAATCATTATGTATGGCACGAAACCAATTGAAAAATCATATGTTGAAGCATGGGAAAAGAAGACTGACAACACCGTTAAGATGGTGGCAGACCTGCTCAACGATGATACGGTAGACATGGCGCAGGGCTTTGACGGGGTAGTAACTCAGCAAACCCAATCACTAGGTAGCAGCGATGTCTACAAGAAACTGGCCAGCTTTGGCATTAAGCAGATTGGTTTGCGGACTGCTGGTTATGACATGGTGAACCTAGATGCCGCCAACGCCAACGGCATCACCATTACCCGGGTATCAATTTATTCACCACGGGCGATTGCCGAAATGGGTGTGACCCAAGCAATGTACTTAAACCGGAAGATTGGTTTGTTTAACCAACGGATGACGGATGACCATGACTTCAGTTGGGCTCCCGACCTCGTTTCCAATGAAATCTTTAACTTGACGGTGGGAATTATTGGTTTAGGTCATATTGGAGGTGCAACTGCCCAAATTTATAAAGCCTTAGGTGCCAAGGTAATTGCTTATGACCCATTCTACGATCCAGAACAAGAAGCCTTTGTAGATTACACTGACTTAGATACGGTACTTCGTGAATCAGACATTATCACTCTGCACACGCCATTATTCCCAAGTACCAAGAACATTATCAACGCTGATTCATTGAAAAAGATGAAGAAGACGGCGTACTTGATTAACATGGCGCGGGGTGGCTTGGTTGATACTCAGGCATTAATCAAGGCCTTACAAGATGGCGAAATTGCTGGTGCAGGTTTGGATACGTTGGCTGATGAAACTACCTATTTCGGTAAGAAGGTTAGTGCAGGCCAAGTACCAGAAGACTACAAGACGTTGGCAGCAATGCCAAACGTAGTGGTTACACCACACGTGGCCTTCTTTACTAAGACGTCAGTTCGCAACATGGTTGAAATTGCGTTGAATGATACAGTCACGATTGTTAATGGTGGCAAGACTCGGAACGCAGTTCGTTAATTAAAGATCATTACGTACAATAAGGGCGCAGAACTCAGGTAATTTGAGTTCTGCGCCCTTACTTTTATTCAACGACATACTGACTAAAACGTTGCAAGTCACGTGGACTAATTTCAACCTGCAGTAATGTTCCGTCATTTTGATAATCGGTATCAGTAATATTGGCATGTTCATTGAGGTAGGAAACGACATGCCCGTCCGTGAATGGAATCAGTAATTTGGCATCTACGTAGTCATCAAAGAGATGATCTTTAATTGTCTTAATGAAGAGGTCCAGTGATTTGTCATCCTTCGCCGAGATGACAAGGTGGTCATCGCCCTCCATCGTTGGATATTCGAAATTGGTTTTATCAGCTTTATTAAAGACGTAAATCATTGGGATATTATCAATGCCAATTTGGTGAAGCGTTTTTTCCGTCGTTTTAATCATTTCGTCCCGGTGAGGATCGGAATAATCAATAATTTGGATTAGCAGGTCCGCCTTGGCAGCTTCAGTTAAAGTTGATTTGAAGGCTTCGATTAAATGGGTCGGTAATTTGGAAACAAAACCAACCGTGTCACTAAGGATGAACCGCTTTTGATCGGGAAGCGTTAACTGGCGCACACTGGTATCCAGCGTGGAAAAGAGCATATCCTTTTCGAAAACTTCCTTTTCCCGGGAAATACCGTACCGTTCAATCATCTTATTCATCAACGTGGATTTTCCAGCGTTAGTGTAGCCGACGAGGGCGGCGGTTGGGATAGCGCTCTTGTCGCGCAAAGCGCGCTTTGTGGCTTCGGATTTATTAATTTCTTTTAACTCGTGGCGGAGGTGACTAATGTGTTTTTGAATGACCCGCCGGTCCATTTCAATTTTAGTTTCCCCGGCACCACGGTTGGCAAAGCCGGCACCACCACCGGTTTGCTGGTCTAAACGCTGGTTTGCTGCCGTGTGCAGACGGGGAAGTTGGTATTCCAATTTCGCAATTTGGACCTGAATCTTGGCCTCTTTAGTTTGCGCCCGCTTGGCAAAAATTTCCAAAATCAGTGCCGTCCGGTCAATGACCCGGACACCAACTTCATCATTGAGATTGCTGAGTTGACTTGGTGAAAGTTCGTCGTTGGTAATCACCGTGGTGGCTTCTTCAGCTGCCGCAATGTTTTTAATTTCGTCAATTTTACCGGAACCAAAGTAGGTGGCGGCATTTGGCCGATCGAGTACTTGGTCGATTCGGTCGACAACGTCCATTTGATTAGCTTGAGCAAGTTCTTTCAATTCCGTCATGGAATAGTCATAGTCTTCTTGACCAGTATTTAAACCAGTCACGATCACTTTTTCATCAGCTTGTATGGTGGTATCCATTGATGTGTATAGTCCCCCTTACTTATCTGGAATTTGTAATTGATTATAAAAGTCAACGGTGGTTGAGTCGTTAGTTAAAGTTAGTTTAGTAATCGAACCATTTAGCGGTCCTTCAGAGTAATCGCCGTCGCCAAACCGGTCAACGATTGCTGAAATGGTCATTCCATGAGAAACAACCACGCTTACACTGCCATCTGGAAGGGCCCGCAGGCGGTCGAAACCTTTATCAACGCGCGCCCAAAACTGCTGGTGATTTTCCGCATCGTGGAAGGGATCACTTTCGGCAATCATGTTTTGCATCTTGGCTAATCCATACTTGGCAATGATTTCGCGAAAGTTGATAAACTTCTCAGGAGCACCAACCATGATCGCACTATGGTCATCATCGGCACCTTCAAAGTAGCCAAAAAACTCTTCACGAAAGGCCGCCTCTTGAATCGGTGCTTGAATTTTTTTCGTCGGGTGATTTTTGAGAATGGTGTTGGCGGTATCCACAGTCCGTTTGAGGTCACTGCTAAAGAGATAGTCAAAATCTAAATCTGCAAGAGCACGACCCGCTTTAGCTGCGTCGGTCCATCCTTTTTCAGTCAACGGGGTATCTGACCAACCTTGCATTCGGTGATACTTATTGAAAAACGTTTCTCCATGGCGAATAAAATAAACAGTATTTGCCATCGTGCTCCTCCTTTTGCAACCGTAATATTATTAATATTTTAACATACTACAGGGGAGTTATTTGATCATATTCCGCTTTTTAATTACCCGTCGGCGGAGGAGTCGGTTAATGGTTAGGATCAATGCTGGTAACATTAGAATGATAATGAGCAGTAAGAGTAGCATTGAGAAGTGCTCCTTAACGAACGGAATGGTGCCAAGGTAATAGCCAGCGAGGGCTGCCAGCAAAACCCAGAGGAGGGTGCCTAGGAAATTACTCACCACGAAACGGGAGAATTTAAAACCAGCGGAGCCAGAAATGAGCGGGACAAAGGTCCGAATAAGCGGAACAAAACGACCGAAAATCACCGCCACGATGCCATGGCGTTCAAAGAAATCGTGAGCCATTTGCCAGTTAGGCCCCATGACCTTTTTACGTAGCCAGGGCCATTTAATGAGTCGCGTACCAATCGTATAATTCACGATGTCACCGATAAAAGCTGCCGTAAAGAAGCCGGCAATCAGGACGCTAATTTTGATGGAATTGGTATTAAGGGCCGCCAGTGAGGAGGCAACGAAAATCAAGGATTCACCGGGAAGCCATGGAAAGATGACCAACCCAGTCTCCATAAAGGTGATTAGAAACAAAATGAGGTAGCCCCACGCACCAGTCGCGTTAAAAATTGGGATGATGATTTCTGGAATGTGAGTCAAGCCATAGATTAATTGTTCCATCTGGGCGGCCTCCTTTAAACGGTAATACTAATTCAATTGTACATTTCTTTTGTCAAGAAAGGTCAAAAGATGGCGAGCTTTATAACTTTTTTACGCTTTTCAGTCTGTCGTTGTTGACAAAATGATATAATAGATAAATTAAAAATACGTAAGGGAGCATGGATTGTGGCAGAACAAATTATTGAAAAAGAACAGGCCCATCTCGACCACGTAGTTGAAGAGATTAAAAAGGCTGAGCAAAAGGCTGCGAAAAACATTTCAACCGCTAAAAAGGATATTAATAACCTGAGCAAGCAGTTTGACACAATCCACATGAATACGACGACCTATTCAGGTATGATGGATACTGCAATGTCCGTGCGAGCACAGCAACAAATGTTGGATGAACGGGAGAACAGCTGGCAGCACGCCGCAGATCATTTGTCGACACTCCAACGTTTGGAAGCCAAACCGTACTTTGCACGAATTGATTTTCAGGAAAAAGAGGGGGGGCAGCCAGAAACAATTTACATTGGACTAGCTTCATTCTCTGACCAACCAGACCACTTTTTGGTATATGATTGGCGGGCGCCGATTTCTTCAATCTACTATGATGGTGAACTGGGTGACGTGTCCTACGATACGCCGGATGGTCAAGAAACGGTCAATGTCCAACTAAAGCGGCAGTTTCAAATTGAAGATGGCACCATTGTGACCTTATACGATACGGACGAAGCAGTGACTGACCAAATGCTGCTCTCAGCATTAAGCAACCACTCCAGTACCAAGATGAAGAGTATTGTATCGACCATCCAAAAGGCCCAAAACGCGATTATCAGAAACACCAAGGATGACCTACTCTTTGTTCAAGGGGCTGCAGGTTCTGGCAAGACAGCGGCCGTATTACAGCGGGTGGCATGGCTTTTGTACCGTTACCGAGGTAACTTATCGGCATCACAGGTGGTGCTATTTAGTCCTAACCAGCTCTTTAATGACTACATTGACCAAGTGTTGCCCGAACTGGGCGAACAAAACATGGTTCAGTTAACCTACTACCAATACGTGAACCGGCGGGTGCCACGCTTAAAGGTGGCGACTCTGCAGGAACGGTTTGAACAGAGTGATCAAGATTTAAACGAGCGGGCAGTCCGTTTGCTCAGCAGTTTAGATTATTTCCACGCTGTCACTAATTATGCTAAGCGCTTAGGTACTGATCAGCACTTACGTTTTCGTAATCTGATGTTTGGCAAGCAGGTATTTGTGCCAAAAGAAAAGATTAAGGAAATCTATTATTCCTTTAATCGTACTTACAAACTTGGTAATCGGTTAGATGGAACTAAGGAAGAATTGACCAAGTATCTCAACCGCCGGATTAGTTCTGAAATGCGCGCTAAATGGGTGGAAGAACAAATTCAAAGCATGAGCAAGGAAGAGCTGAATGTCTTGTATGCACAACACCCTAAGGCGTTTGCTAACGACAACGAGGAATATCGCTTCTTGTCCCGAATGATTGTTATCAATGCCTTTAAGCCGATTAAGCGAGCCATTGATCATAATCGGTGGTTAAATATTAATGCTCAGTATGTCCACCTTCTACGGGTAACACCGAAGATTATTAGCCTTGCTAAATACGGGATTACTCCGGATGAATGGACACGTTACGTGGATCAACAAGTAGCGGCATTAAAGAACCGCCGAATTAGCGCAAATGGCATTTCCGTCTACCTATACTTGTATGACTTGCTGACTGGTAAGCGCGGGGAACGGGAAATTCGCTACGTTTTTGTTGATGAAGTTCAAGACTATGATGCTTTTCAATTGGCATACCTGAAATTCTGTTTCCCGCGTGCCAAATTTACGTTGTTGGGGGACTTGAATCAGGCCATCTTTACCCATGAAAGTAGTAAGACTCTTTTGAAGGAATTGGGGACGATGTTTGATCCAGAAAAGACAAAAGTTGTTCAGTTGACGAAGTCTTACCGTTCAACGAAACAAATTACCGACTTTACCCGAGAAATATTATTAAATGGGGAAGCCATTGAAGCATTTGACCGGCCTGGTGAATTACCAGAAATAGTCATTAGTAAGGATGAAACAGCGGCCGTGCAAGATGTGATTACAAGCTTGCAACAGTACCAAAAAGAGCACGATAAAATTGCGGTCATTGGGAAAACCTTATCAGATAGTGAACAAATTGCGACCGCTTTAAAGAAGCAGGGAATTGACAATACTATGATCCGGACAGAAAATCAACGTCTGGTGGATGGCATCATTGTTGTCCCATCTTACTTGGCGAAGGGGCTAGAATTTGACGCGGTCGTTGTTTGGAACGCTAACGACCACAAGTATTCTTCGGACGATGAGCGGCAGTTGCTCTACACGATTGCTTCACGGGCAATGCATGCACTGACGATTACAGCGGTTCATCAGCCGACCCACTTACTTGATCGAGTAACCCCATCCCTCTACACAATTCGTGACAATTCTTAAACTTTTGGCAAAGACCGCGAGAAGAGCGTTGCGGATCCGCTAGTTTAGGGTATGATGGTAAATGTTGAAAAAGATGACGGAGGAAGAACTTCAATGAACACAGCGTTGAAAAAGATTAGACGCGGCCTAAATACCAAATTAGGCTTTTTCATATTTTCAGTACTGCTATTCGCGGTCAAAAGTTATTGGGCGTATAAAACTAAGTTCAACTTAGGGGTTAAAGGTGGCGTTCAAGAATTCTTGCTAGCCTTTAATACACTGCCAGCCGCGATTATTTTACTTGGGATTGCCTTGTATTTCCGGGGACGACTGTCTTACTGGTTGATGAGTATCATTAACTTCCTACTATCAACCTGGCTGTTTGCCAACATCCTGTATTACCGGGAATTCTCGGATTTTATTACCTTTAATGTTATTAAGGGGAGTGGGGCCACTTCCAATAACCTCGGGAAGAGTTTCTTGGGAATTATGCGACCAAGTGACTTCTGCGTTTACCTGGATGTGATTGTGGTGATCCTGATTTTATTGTTCCACGTCCTTCGGGTAGACATGAGGTATTTCAAGATTCGCTATGCCGCTACCATTACGGTGATCGGTTTTGCACTCTTTGGTGTCAACCTTGGGATGGCCGAGGGCAACCGAAGTCAACTGTTGACGAGAACCTTTGATAACAACTATATCGTTAAGTACCTCGGGTTGGAAGCTTATACGGTCTATGACGGAATTAAAACGACGCATAATAGTGCGATTAAAGCTCAGGCTAGCAAGAAGGATATGGCGCCTGTCCAACGCTGGATTAAGAAGAATTATGCTGGACCAAATATGCAATACTATGGTAAAGCCAAGGGGAAGAATATCATTATTATTCACTTGGAGAGTTTCCAGCAATTTTTAATCGACTACAAAGTTAATGGTCAAGAAGTGACACCAAACATTAACAAGCTGTATCACTCAGAAAATACTTTGTCCTTTGATAATTTCTTCCACCAAGTTGGTCAAGGGAAGACCGCGGATGCTGAAATGATGCTGGAAAACTCATTATTTGGCTTGCCGGAAGGTTCGGCGATGGTGACTGACGGAACGACCAACACATTCCAATCTGCACCGGCTCTGCTCCACCAGAAATTGGGTTATACAACTGCATCGTTCCACGGGGACGTTCCAAGTTTCTGGAACCGGGATAATGCCTATAAGTCCTTTGGTTACGACTACTTCTTTAGCAAGGAATACTACCCAACCACGAAGAATGGTGAAATTGGGTACGGGATGAAGGACAAGATCTTCCTCAAAGATTCAGTCAATTACCTGGATCAATTGCCGCAACCGTTCTACGCTAAGCTGATTACGGTTACGAACCACTATCCATACTTGCTGGATAAAAAGAATAAGACAATTGATGCCCTCAAGACTGGTGACGATACGGTTGATCCGTACGTGCAAACTGCTCACTATCTGGACCAGTCTGTTGGGGAATTATTGAATTACCTTGATAAAACGGGCCTGCGGAAGAATAGTGTCCTGGTTCTGTACGGGGATCACTATGGGATTTCTAATAACCACCAACCAGCAATTGCTAAGTTGTCTGGAAAGAAGTCCGTTAATAATTATGATTTAGCGATGTTCCAAAAGGTGCCATTCATGATTAATATGGATGGGCTGCAAGGGGGCGTCAACCACACGTATGGTGGTGAAATTGATGTCCTACCAACGCTTGAAGACTTGTTAGGGATTAGTTCCAATAAGTATATTCAATTTGGCCAGGACCTCTTATCTAAGCAGAATAAGCAAATTGTACCGTTCCGGAATGGTGATTGGGTTACACCAAAGTATACTAAGTACAATGGCGATTACTATTACACCAAGAGCGGGAAGCAGATTAAACATTTGTCAAAGAGTCAAAAGGTCACGGTCGACAGGATCCAAAAGTGGGTTACCACTGACCTTGGACTTTCAGATAAGGTAATGAACGGGGACCTGTTGCGTTTCTACAAACTTCCCGGCTTTAAAAAGGTTAATAAGAAAGAGTATTCTTACAACTTGAAGAAGGCATTGAAGAAGTTGAAGACCGATAAGAAACGGAAAAATAGCGTTCGGGCACAAAACGGTGGTAAGTCAACTCTTGATGATTACACAACTGATGCACCAGAGCTCCAAAATAGTACTAACCGAAAGTTCCCTAAATAATAAAAAAGGCATCCTCGCTCGTCGAGAATGCCTTTTTACAATTGATCAAATTTAAGTTGATGACGATGATTAAACGGGCGGAAGAACCACCGGTAGGCAGCAACTAGTTGTGCAAGTTCGAAATCCTGATTCGTTAAAATAGCGTAGGTTAGACCATCCTCAGTAACGCGGTGACGACTATCATAAAAGCCGTGATTATGATAGAAAGCCATTCGCCGGCGCCGTTGTTTTGCGTTGGTGGCTTGGTCGTTTAATGGTTCCACGTCCAAGACGATTGGGACCTCAGGTCGTTTGGCGTTGAGCCAGTTCAGAATTTGCCCACCATAGCCTTGCTTGTGAATGTAGATTGGGATTAACCGCTAAGAAGAATAAAAAGTCCAGATGGTGATGATGAATCACATAGCTGAAACCGACCAGTTGATTATCATCGTAATAGGCCAGAAATTCTGCATGTTTTGACTTTGCTTTCCACATCAACCAAGACCACTTGACCTGCTCTTTTCCAGTCAAAGAGCAGGTCAAGTGGTCTTGGTTGATGTGTTCGTAGTTACTGACTGTTTGGGCAGTAAGTGACACAATATCCCTCCTAATTTGTCCTGCATTCTACCGAAAAGGCTTTGGAAAAGCAAATTCCACCATTGACGAACAAATAATGGTAAAATATAGCTATTGATTTAACGATTCGAGGAACAACAATTATGGATGAATGGCTTAACTATGACCAATTCGATCGGGCAACCTGGCACAGTTTTTTCCCGAGCAAACGGGTCATGCTGACGCAGGAAAATTTGGATGCGATCAAGTCACTGAATGACCAGATTTCACTCAATGACGTTCAAGAAGTGTACTTGCCGTTGATTAAACTGCTTCAGCTTCAATACCAAAATTACATTCAAATGCAGCTTCAACGGCTGACATTCTTAAAAAAACCTTCCCGACGGATTCCCTATATTATTGGAATTGCGGGTTCGGTGGCGGTTGGAAAAAGTACGACCGCGCGGTTGCTACAGATTCTCCTCAACCGTTTGATGCCTGATCAGCATGTCGAACTCGTGACGACGGATGGTTTTCTCTATTCAAATGCGGAGCTAAAAAAGCGCGGCTTAATGGCCCGGAAGGGATTTCCGGAATCATATGATATGGAGCGTTTGTTGACCTTTTTGAATGATGTGAAAGCCGGAGCAGCAAAGGTTGCAGCACCAACTTATTCGCACAATACCTATGATATTTTACCGGATCAGCCACAGATTATTGAAGAACCAGATATTTTGATTGTGGAAGGGATCAATGTTTTGCAACTACCGACCACCCAACGTCTCTACGTTAGTGACTTTTTTGACTGGTCAATCTATGTTGATGCAGATGCCGAATTGGTCAAGCAGTGGTACCTCGAACGGTTTGGCTTGTTACTAGAAACGGCATTTCAAAATCCAGACAACTATTACTATCCTTATACCAAGGGAAAACGAGAAGATGCCTTCGCAATGGCTCGCCGGGTGTGGGATGAGGTTGATTTACCAAACTTGCGAGACTATATTTTGCCAACCCGCAATCGTGCGGACATCATTTTGCATAAAACCCATCATCATAAAATTGATCGCATTTATTTGCGTGAAGACTAAAAAAGCAGGCAGTGCCTGCTTTTTTTATGCACGAAATGTAATGACAAAACTGATTAATCCAGCTTGATAGGACGCCCTAATTTTACCGTGGAATTGGGTCACGATTTGTTGGGCCATGGAAAGGCCAATTCCAAACCCACTCTGGGATTGAATATGGTGAGCTGTATCAGCACGGTAGAAGCGGTTAAAGAACTTGTTATAATCAACGTCTTTTCCTGCCGCATATGAGTTAGAAATTGTTAAAACAACATTTTTAGAACGTTTGGCTTTACGTAAGTTTAGTTTAATTACGCCTTCTGGATCGCAATATTTATTGGCGTTATCAAGGAGAATGTTAATTAATTCTTCCAGC
Organism: Limosilactobacillus coleohominis 101-4-CHN; assembly: GCF_000161935.1. GTDB lineage: Bacteria > Bacillota > Bacilli > Lactobacillales > Lactobacillaceae > Limosilactobacillus > Limosilactobacillus coleohominis_A. The sequence continues at coordinate 103,995 of NZ_GG698805.1, forward strand.
CGAGATTCTTCTGCTTGGGCATGAAGGTGTGGCTGAATATGAACTTGAAACTTTTGATTGTTTTGCATCGCCACACTCTTGAAACTATCAGCGACGCGTTGACTGATCTCACTGATATTCACACTGGTAATCTCGAGTGTTGGTTGTTCTTGAATCCGGGCTAACGAGATTAAGTTATTGATGAGCCGGGTGAGGCGCGTGACTTGATCGCGGGTACTTTGTGTCCATTCATTTTCGCCAGTGGTCAATTCCTGCATTTCTGTATTTGCAGAAATGACGGTTAACGGGGTTTTTAACTCGTGACCGGCATTCGTAATAAACTCTCGCTGACGATGTTCAGCTTCAATGATGGGTTTGATGGCGCGCTTGGAAAAGGCAATGAGAACTGTTGTGTAGAGTACCAATACGATCATACCAAGTAAAATGCTGACCCGCAGAATTTCGTGGGCCTCAGACATTAGCAAAGATTCATCCAGGAAAACGACTTGGGTGGTCCGCTGACTTTGTTTGATTCGGTAAGCATAGCGGGTTCCCCGATAGGTAATCACGCCCCGCTTATTCGACCGTTGAATCACGCGTCGAGCTAATTTTTTAATGGCAGGGGGCTGAACAGTTAGAATATGTTGGTTATCAACCCTGATGGGATCTTGGTTAGCGGGAATCTGGGCGCTAAAGTAGCGGTATTGAAACATTCCTTCCCGTGTCAAACGGGAACTAAAGAAGCCGCGTGGTTGTTGGGGCACCTTATTATTTTGCAACTTACCGTCATTTTCGACCAGCATATTTAGGATGGCATTGACTTCATTTTGCGAGTGGGTAAAAACAATTGCCGAAATACTGCCAATAATGGTAAATAAAACAACCACGAGCGCGGTTGTCGAAACTACAATAAATTTTCTTTGAAAGTGCCGAATCATGGAATCACTCCTTAACTATTGAGTAATGGTAAATGGTCCCGTTTTATCTCCAGTAATGGTAACTGTCGAACCGACCGACTCGAGCTTACGGCGAAGGTAGGAAATGGTGAACCAAACGTCTTCCGTATCCGCGGTTTCATCATCGTCATCCCAAGTATGGTTGAGAAGTTCATTGATGGATAGCTGTTTATTGGCGTTCAAAATGAGGTACTGGAGGAGGCGAGCCTCCTTGCTAGTGAGGCTAATTGAGTTATTGCTGACCAAGGTTTGCTGATTATTATCAATGGTCAAGTCGCCAAATTGCAGAACATCCTGGTCGAGTCCTTCATTACGCCGTTCGAGTGAACGCAATCGTGCTAACAATTCCTTAAGAGAAAAAGGCTTGGTCATATAGTCATCGGCACCAGCGTCGAGACCAGTTACTTTGTCATCGACTTCAGACATGGCCGTCAACATCATCACGTAGGTTCGATCTCCAGTGGCCCGGATTTCTTTCAGGGCTTCGAGACCGGTTTTAACCGGCATCATAATATCAAAAATCATGACATCATAGGCGTTGTCCTTGGCCAAGTCCACGGCACGTTGGCCATTTTCAGCGTGGTCAACGTGGTAACCCGCGTTGGTCATCGCCATGGTCAGGACACGGGATAATTGGGCTTCATCTTCCGCTAATAAAATTCTCATATTACTCACCTGCTACTTACTTTCGTTAATTAATTGCCGAATGGTTTGCATCTGAACGTCACACGAGGCGAGTTGATCTGCACACCGTTTTAATTCTTTCCCAATCCGTGCGGCGTTTTGAATATTAAGTTTGTATTTCATTTCATGCTCAAGGCTGGCCCAGGAATCCATCGCAATGGTGCGGAGCTGGATCTCTGCGAAAAAATGACCGGGAACTTGACCATCAATGTCTTGGTATGGAGTCCTGAGGTACAAAATGACGTGATAGCTACGGTAGCCGTTTGGCTTTGCGTTAGTAATATAATCCTTTTCTTTTACAATTGAGCACCAATCTGCTTTGTGCAGAAGGCTAAGGCAGTGGTCAATATCATCAATGAATTGCAGACAATTCTGACCCAAATTGCATCTTTACACTTGCGCAAGGCGGAAGTAGTGGTGACGGGGTAGCCTTTCCGTTGGCATTTTTCTACCATGCTGGCGGGTGTTTTAATCCGGCTAATCAGATGTTCGTAAAGTTTAGGTTGATGAAGGTCGATCGCCTGTTGATTTAATTGTTGAATCTTGGCGAGAAGGTCCTCCATGACTTGATTGAGCGTATCTTCATAATCACCATAAATATTCATATACTGATTCCCCTTTTAATTTGGCATTATTATACCAAGAAAATACATTTTGCGATGACCGGAACGATGATTTAAGATGAATTTAGGAAATCCCAAACAAGGGGGGCCAAGCTTGTATTGACCCGCTTGGGTAAACACCGTACAATAGTTTTAAGTTTTGAATTCAATATAAAGGAGTGGGACAAGTGGCGAACATCGATTTAGATGCTTTTGATAAAATCTTAGTGCTCGACTTTGGTAGTCAATATAACCAGTTGATTACCCGGCGAATTCGTGACTTTGGGATATACTCAGAGCTGATGTCGCATAAGGTCAGTGCGGAAGAAATTAAACAGTTGAAGCCAAAAGGGATCATTTTCTCTGGTGGGCCAAATTCCGTTTATGCAAAGGATGCCTTTAAGGTCGACCCAGAAATTTATCAGTTGGGGATTCCGATTTTAGGTATTTGTTACGGGATGCAATTGATGGCGTATGATCTGGGCGGTAAGGTTGAATCAGCAGATGATTCTGAATACGGCCGGGCAGACATTGAAGTCACAGATGCACAAGCAGCGATGTTTAAGGACTTGCCAGACAAACAATTTGTATGGATGAGTCATGGTGATCGGGTCACAAAGGTGCCAGATGGTTTTACTGTTACAGCAACCAGTAAGAATTGTCCAATCGCGGCGATGGCGGATGATGATCGCAAATTATACGGTCTTCAATTCCATACTGAAGTCCGGAACACTGAGTATGGTTTAGATATTTTAAAGAACTTTGCCTTTGGTGTTTGTGGTGCGGAAGCTAACTGGTCGATGGATGACTTTATTGACATGCAAGTCGACAAGATTCGTGAAGAAGTTGGCGACAAAAAGGTCATCTTGGGTCTTTCCGGTGGGGTTGATTCTAGTGTGACCGCAGTCTTGTTGCATAAAGCCATTGGTGATCAGCTGACTTGTATCTTTGTTGATCATGGCCTGCTTCGGAAGAATGAAGCGGATCAAGTGATGAATGCTTTGAGCCGTGACTTAGGGGTTAACATCATCAAGGTCGATGCGAGCGACCGCTTCTTGGGTAAGCTTAAGGGTGTTACTGATCCAGAGAAAAAGCGGAAGATTATTGGTAAGGAATTCGTTGAAGTCTTTAACGAAGAAGCTAAAAAGATGGATGATGCTGAATTCTTGGCCCAAGGAACGCTATATACCGATGTAATCGAATCCGGGACGGACACTGCACAAACGATCAAGTCTCACCACAATGTTGGTGGATTACCAAAGAAGCTTGGCTTTAAGCTGATTGAACCACTCCGTAGTCTCTTTAAAGATGAAACGCGTGAGCTTGGTGAAAAACTAGGAATTCCGCACGAATTAGTATGGCGGCAACCATTCCCTGGCCCTGGATTAGGGATTCGGGTGATTGGTGAAATCACTCCGGAAAAGTTGGAAATCGTACGGGAAAGTGACGCGATTTTACGCGAAGAAATTGCTAAGGCTGGCTTGGACGAAAAGATTTGGCAATACTTTACGGTTCTGCCAGGAATTCGTTCAGTTGGTGTCATGGGTGATGGTCGGACTTATGACTACGCCGTTGCTATTCGGGCAGTCACCTCGATTGATGGGATGACCGCTGACTTTGCGAAGATTCCATGGGATGTCTTACAAAAGATTTCGGTTCGGATCGTTAACGAAGTAGATCACGTTAACCGGATCCTTTATGATGTCACGAGTAAGCCGCCTTCGACAATCGAATATGAATAGTTAGATAAATTAATATGAAGCGGAAAGCCTAATTTGACGGGATTTAAAGAGAAAAAGAAATAGTAGGAAAGATGTGTTTTTAACAAGTTTTCTACCGTTCTGGGTATCTAAGATTAGGTGATATATCAAGAGATTAGAGGTGTTTGTATGCCCCTAATCTTTTTTATTTTTACCGTAATTTTAAAAGCAAGTTGAGAAAGCACTATCAATGTTAGATAATTAGTAAAGAAATAACTAACTCATTCAGTGCTGAATACAGTAAAAGCTACTATGAGCTGGAATTTTAGTAAGCACTGTTGACCAGTGTAATAAAAGACACCTTAGTAGCTAACTAGGGCTAAACGGTTGATATGACGATCGACTGGGTGCTGAATTCATTTTTCGATGATGATAAGCATGTGTACAAATTCTGGTTGGAGATGTACGAAAAGAAAGAGGATAAATAATGAAAGTTGAACCCAAAATTATTGAGCAGGTTAAAGAGATTTTAAAACAATTTGGCGATAAGTATCTCACAGAAGAGGGAGAGTTAAAACGCAGCAACGTCGTTAATGATCTTGATCATTACGACCATGAACTCATGGCTGCGCTCCTGTCTAATCCACTCATTCATGATAACTATACTGAGGAAATCGCTGGTACTGAAGTATTCAAGCTGAACCAATTTATTGAAATGTTTGAATAT
>NZ_GG698805.1:109697-114585 GCF_000161935.1 Limosilactobacillus coleohominis 101-4-CHN
ATATAAAGAATTCTGGGAAGACAGCTTTACCAAGTATGCCAATAGAATAGGCCTCGCAAATGATAATAAGTTTATTTCAGATTCTTCAGATGTTGTACTCGATTTTCCATATAAAGATACAGTATTAAAAGCAGGAATGAGTAAGGAAGACGTTGATTCTGAAGTGGGGGGGGGGGAGATGAACCTTTCCTAAATGAAGTTCTTGCACGACCAGAAATCAGTGAATTACTGGGAAATAAAATCTTACAGAATGCTGCTGTCTATGATAAAAACGGGACACATGCAGCGTTGAGTATCAATGACAATACTAATCTGATAATTAAGGGCAATAACTTAATTGCCTTATACTCCTTATTAAATAGATACAAAAATTCGGCAAAATTAATTTACTTAGACCCACCTTACAATACTAAAAGTGCCGCCAATACTTTCCTATATAACAATACCTATAACCATTCTTCATGGTTAACATTTATGAAGAACCGTCTAGAAGTATCAAAAAAACTTGTTAAATATGACGGGTTTATTGTGGCGGCAATTGACTCCAATGAACTATTCTATCTAGGAGTCCTGATGGACGAAATATTCGGAGCAGATAACAGATTATCAGTCCTAGCCGTTGTGCATAATCCTGGTGGACGACAGGATGAGGAATTTTTCCCGTCTGCACATGAGAATTTAATAGTGTTTGCTAAAAGTAAACTACTGGCTAAATTAAATAATTTACCTATTAGTGAAGAAAAGAAAAAGCAATACAAGTTTCAAGATAAATATGGCAGGTATAAACTTCGTGGCTTCAGAAGAAGTGGTAATAATTCCTTAAAAACCCAACGTCCTAAAATGTTTTATCCCATTTATATCAATAAAAAAACTCATACTCTTAGCTTAGAAGACGATGGAAATAGCCAAAAATTATTACCAATCGATTCATCCGGTATAGAAAGATGTTGGCGCTGGGGGAGCTCTACCCTCATGGAAAAAAAGGAAAAGTATATTGAAATCAAGCCCAAAGGAGACTCTTTCGAAGTGTATGTAAAAGAAAGAGAGTCTGATTACCAAGGAGAAAAGGCAAAGTCCCTTTGGGAAAAGCCAGAATATACAGGCCAAAACGCAACACACACGTTAAAGACACTATTTGGCAAAAAAGTATTTACTTATCCTAAGTCAGAGTTTGTAATGAGGGATCTTATACAGGTTTGCACCAACCCGAACGATCTAGTTATTGACTTCTTCATGGGCTCCGCAACTACTCCAGCAGTGGCAATGAAAATGCATCGTCGCTTTATCGGTATTGAACAGATGGATTACATCAACACTATTTCCGTTCCACGCTTACAAAAGGTTATTGAGGGCGAGCAAGGCGGTATTTCCAAAGACGTCGACTGGCAAGGTGGCGGTTCCTTCGTCTACGCTGAGCTTATGGAAAAGAACCAAGGCTACTTAAAGGACCTACAAAAAGTCACCACTCTAAACGAATTAGACGCTGTATTCCAACGTATGAAGAAGGGGGCCGATCTTGACTTCCGGGTTGACCTAGCTAAATTTGAAAACGATTCTGAACGCAAGAAACTCTCATTTGAAGATCAAAAGAAACTATTGATTAAGCTGTTAGATAAAAACCAGTTGTACTACAACGAAGCTAATATTGATGATGCCGATGTCCGAGATCTTATTTCTGACAGTGATTATCAATTCAACAAAAGCTTCTACGGGAAGGAGTCAAAGTAATGGCTCGTAAGAAAGAAATCCCACAAGAAAAAATCGACCTCAAACTCTTAAATTGGCTTAATGACACGTCATTCTTTAACCAAGATGATGGTATGGACTGTCTGCCATTGTATATTAAACAAAACCTCAAACACAGTCTTCGTGACTACCAATTTTCGGCCATTCATAACCTGGATGCTGTAAAAAAAAGGTTTGGGAATGACAACGACTACAATCAGCTCATGTTTTACATGGCTACGGGGCCAGGTAAAACCGATATCATGGCCGCAGTTATTCTGTACATGTATCATGTCTGGAACTATCAGTGCTTCTTATTTACCACGAATACCACGGCCGTTGTCAGCAAGACTATTGATAATTTAACCAATAGTGCGTCGCCAAAGTACCTCTACCAAGACCCACTAACGATTGACGGTCAGCGCGTCATCATCAAACAGGTGACGGACTTCCCGGTAAATTTGGAAAAGAATACAATTTACATCAAATTTTCTGGCATTCAGCAACTGTCTAATGACTTCAATATTCCGCGTGAAAACGGGATTACTAAAGTGTCACTCAAGCGTCATAAGCTGGTGATTCTGGCCGATGAAGCTCACCACTTTAATGTCGGTACCCGTAGTAGTAAAAAGGAAAGTACTGAAAGCAAAAGCTGGGAGTCATTGCTGGACAAAATTCGTGGCTTAAATTTACAGAACGAACAGCTAGAATTTACGGCCACAATTGATCTTCACAATCCTGATATCTACCACAAGTATCAGAATAAAGTCATCGCTCAATACGACCTCAGTCGCTTCATTAACGATGGGTATTCCAAGCAGGTTTACCGGCTGCAAGCCAATAACAGTAATGAGAATAAAATGCTCAACGCAGTTTTGTTATCGCAATACCGGAAGCGGATTGCACAGAATATGGAAATTCCTGACTTCAAGCCGGTAATTCTCTTTAAGTCCAACACGATCGCTGAATCAAAGGCTGTCAATGAACAGTTTCTCTCCATGATTGATAACTTATCTGCGGAATCCTTACAGGAGTTTGTTCAGTCACAGAACCAGTCAAATCAAAGTGAAGCTCTCAACTTTGCCTACGAATACTGGCTCAAACAAGACTTCGGGGAAACAGTGGCTGAGTTAAAGCATGATTTCCGTGAACTGACAACGGTCAACGCTAATGATTCCGGCTCAAAAGGTCTCCTCTACCACTCTGATGTTGCAACCAAACTGAATACTCTGGAAAGCCCAGATAATCCAGTTCGTTCAGTCTTTGCTGTGGCCAAGCTGAGTGAAGGTTGGGACGTTTTGAACCTGTATGATATTGTCAGAATTGGCGAAAAGAATATTAAGCCAAAAGACACCAATGCAGAAGCTCAGCTAATCGGTCGTGGTGCCAGATATAACCCGTTTGTCTACCATGGTAAGAAGTCATATGTCCGCCGTTTTGATGATAGGAAGCCGGAAATTCAATTATTAGAACGGCTCTACTACCATACGATCAACAACCCACAATATCTAGAAAACCTGCGAAAGTCACTAGATGCCATTGATTTGCCTGTCAATGAAGACACGAAGTTTAAGATCTTCACCGCTAACGTTAAATCTTCCTTTAAGCGCACCTCAGCTTACCGACACGGTAATATCTACTACAATAAAGTCGAAATCGTCCCAGCATTGAACTACGATTCCATTCAAAAATATGGTTTCGATCCGTTAACGACCGAACCAGTTGATCTAATCAGTGCAACGTCCGAACGCCAAATTAATACCGGGGCAGATCGGAATGATCAAGCTTCGACTGAGTTGGTTAATGTGGCTTCATTTAGCAATCCAGCTGATAAAGCCCTGATTAACACTGCGATTTCGTTCAATGATTTCTTCAGATTCGATAAGCTGAAAAAGCAATGTCCAACTCTGACTAGTGTTCGGGAACTATTGACGAGTGACAAATGGTTAGGTCATGCAGTCGTACAAGCTTGTGTTGCAGTGGGAACCAAATTAACTCCACAGTTACGCTTACGAGTAGTTGAGAAATACTTAATGCGGGTTAACAATGCCCTCGTTAACAACTTCCAGCGTTCCAAAGGGACTAATGAATTCCAGCCAGTCGCTGTTCATGAAGTTATTCAAGACTATTCTAAGCGCGTTCGCGACGCCTTTAGTGACCCTCATGCCGCTCAAATTCATCCAGAATCGATGAAAGGTAAGGATTGTTTTGTCTACGATTACGCCATTGTCGACTTTTTGGAAAAGAGCTTCATTGATAAGCTTGGTGCAGAGATTCCACATATCAAGGAAAAGTTCAAGAACGCCTACTTATTGCGGATTGATGAGCGGAATTCCAATTTCAAACTTCATGATTTTTGGGAAGTAATTTATCGCTATGAAGGATACATGCCCGACTTTGTCCTTTACCTCGACAATGAAGACTACATTTATCAGATTTATATGGAGCCAAAAGGTGAACAACTCCTGGTAAGGGATAGCTGGAAAGAGGAGCTGCTTGAACGCATCAACCCTGAAAATGTGGTCGTCCTCGGAGAAATCGATAATGTTAAACTCTATGGGGTCAAATTCTACGTTGAAGATAACAAGGGTCACCAAGATCTTCATCATATGATGGACGATTTACGGGAAAAGATTGATTGGTCATAACGTTGAATAAAAGCAAAGCCTCTTCCAATCCATAGAGCTAAGAATAGAAAATATTTTATTTCATGCTATCATTAGGTTGTAAGAGATAGTTGAGGTTCAATGTACTTCTACCCCAAAAGCCCCGCGCTATTGCAGTAGCGAGAGGCTTTTTATTATTGCCTTTAGGCCTAGTTGAGTACGTAAGCGATAGCGCACGTGCGAAACAAAAAACCACCCGCTATGCGGGTGGGCAATCAAAATTATATAAATAAAAGCCTCTTTGGCCTTAAGATATAGGTGTTCAAGCCAAAATCTAATAAGGGAAAAGAGGTTAATTAATTATGGCCAATAAACTCAATAGTTTAGCCCATACAAAATGGTTATGTAAGTACCACACTGTATTCATCCCAAAGTATAGACGTAAAGTAATTTACAATCAATATCGAAGAGATTTACAAGAATATATTAAATTACTATGTAAATATAAGGGAGTCTAAATAATAGAAGGACACATGATGCCTGATCATGTTCATTTA
>NZ_GG698805.1:116672-212865 GCF_000161935.1 Limosilactobacillus coleohominis 101-4-CHN
GTTTCCATTAACCAAATAATCCAACCCCGCCTTAAAGAACTGACAAATGTTCAAGACGATCAACATTCGAAAGAATAATCCGCCACTGATGGGATGCAGGTGAAAATGAATCACTTCAAAAAGAATTACGAGAATTAGATATAAGAGATTCGCTCGTAAAATATCTTTTGCCCAGTGGTGGTTTAAAATGTAGTACCAAGTTCTAATTAGATAGTTTTTCATTTAATTCATCCTAGTTTAAATTAGCTAAAATTACGGTAATAATAAAGAAAATGATGGCGGTTAAGTAAGAGATTTTTAAATTTTCACGCATTGTATGGGACTCCGATTGACAAACGAAAATACTTTCATAAAATTGAATAACGTATATAAATTATCACATATTCAGAAATAATAAGAAAGTTGTTTATTCTATGACAAACTGGAAGAAAAATCTAATTTACTGCTGCTTCTGTGTGGTAGTGCTTTACTTTGGCGCGGTACGACCGTTGACTCATCAAGCTTCCCATGTTGCGAAAAGCCGGACCAGTCAAACTGCTAATGAAAAATCGCCACGCAGTCACCACTCAAAACATCATCAACAGGCAGCGGCCGAGCAGTCGATTCGCCGTCCTATTAATTGGAAAAAGTCATCGGAAACTAAACCATACCCCGATTTAACGAAGGTTAAAAATTTTAACGTCTTAGTGAAGATCAAAAAGAACCGAACCTATCTGCGGGATGGCAAAAAGGTTATTTACACCATGTATAGTTCGGCAGGAAATTACCATCGTGATGCGCAAACAGGTAGTCAGACTAGTGATACGCCGACGGGAACCTTTTATGTTCAGGCTGAACGGGGCGCCAACTTTTTCAATAGCAGTTTAAATGAAGGCGCTAATTATTATGTTTCGTGGCTGAACCATGGTGAGTACCTATTTCATAGTGTCCCCACCAGTGCAGATGGTTCATACAATCTTAAAGAAGCCAAAAAACTCGGTAAGTCAACTGGCTCCCATGGGTGTGTCCGCCTATCAGTGGCTGATGCTCAGTGGATGATGGAACATTTGCCGGTTGGTACCAAGGTAACAATTGAAGATTAAGAAAATGTGAGAGCTTCAGAGTTCGGCAACGCCGGACGATGGGGCTCTTTTATTATGTATAAAGTTGGAAAAGCGTTGATCGTACCGACCCTTTCATAATGTTAGTAATGCTTTACAATTTAATTAATAGAACTATAATTATCAATGAATAAGTAACTACGCAATGTTAGGGGAGGAGACCAGTAATGCTCTCAAAAAATAATTTACGGTTGCTGGATGAAAAAAATGCCCAGCAACATCAACGGTTCGGTTTACGGAAACTGACGATTGGGGTTGCATCTGTCCTTTTAGGAACCACTTTTATGATTGGAACGGCACATGCAGCGGTTAATCAGTCATCAACACAGACAGCTACACCTGTCGCACAGCAGGTTCAACCAACATCAACTACAGATGATCAAATGATCAATCATGACAACGGTTTATCTAAAAATGATCATCAACTGGGGACAACTACGCTCCAAACGACTGCCGCTCGACCAGCAACCGTGCAGGCAGTTACAGAAAACAAGACGCAAGATGTGACAACGCCAACATTTTCTGGAATGACTAATTGGGAACCAAATAATACTGCTAAAAAGTGGACGGGGAATGCAGCTGATGCCCAATATAAGGCCGGCGACCAATCAACAATTAACTATGTAATTCAAAGCTGGGGTGGGACAAATGTTGCCAACTCTGCTGACTATCAAGGAACTAGCAAATACTTAATCATGATTCCAGCAGGCTTTGATACGCAAACTCTCATACCAAACCGTAGTGATGCTGCTTTAGGTTACCAACTGCAAAACCTGGGTTTGGTTGGCCCAAATGGTGAGCGGACGTTTATGCTGACATTAGCACAGACGCCAAGCTATGGTGCACCCTTGAATATTTCTGCGATCATTAGTCCATTAGCGACGGCGGGCGGAGCATACACCTTATACAATCAGTGGTCGCCATTATTAATGCCCCTTAACGACCATATGAAGGCCACCGGTGAAAGTGGTGCTGGAGGCGGTACTGGCACAATTACACTGAGAAATGGGACTACTTATACGTATATTCGTGATTTAACAAGCTTTAATAATGCTCAATGGTGGGATAATAATTCCAAGCCAGCCTATATAATCGTACCCGGAGCACAACAACTAGCTAAAGGTAATTACAAGGTTACTGGTGTTAAGTCGAATCAAGTCGATGCGACTCAAACCGGCCAGGCGGGGTATGAAGAAATTGACCCAACTATTCAAATTACCGGGGCGGTTTAAAATGGCGATTACGTTGATTTTCACCTCGGTATTCCTTACCATGATGAGCAAACTGGCGCAACAAAATATGTTACTTATGACCATAATTTGGCTAAAGAATTTAAGGTTGCCAATGTTGGAACTGTTTATAACATGGGCGATTACTACCGGTTAGTCTTTGACAACCAACTTGGCTTGCTTAATAGCCCAACCTTTACCCTCCAATTGAAGTGGGGTGCTAATGGTCAGCAGGCTTCTTTAAATAATTGGCAATCAAATTATGTTTATCAAACAACTACTGATCCAGATAAGGATCACACCCAATTTAAGTACACACCAACTAATGACGTTACCATTAACGGCCAAACGATGGCCAGCGGCTTTACCGTCAATGGGCAGTACATTTATACTGCGCAACCAATTGGGGTTGGTAACACACAAATCGGTGCTGGGACCTCCTATTCCACTAACCGGACGTGGAATCAGAAGGGTGATGTGCGAATCAACACTCAGTGGAATAACGTTCAAAATGCCAGCCTCTCAACCAAGGATTTAGGTGACGAATTTGACATTCGGACAACCATTACTAAGGATCCAACTGGACAGATTAATTTTACCTTTACCAGCGCCAATGATTTAGAAAAGGCAATTGAAAAGTCAGTTGCAGCGAATGACCAGCAGTCGTTGGCAAATGAAGTCGTTAATGATGGGCAAACCTACGTCAAGATGAACAGTAAGGCTGGTGAAAAACCAAAAATTAAGGCGACAGTTACAATGACGGTCACCACTGACGCAAAAAATCCAAATCAGGAAACAGCGGTTTGGCATGTTAAATTAACCAACTTAGAACCAGAAAAGAATCAGAAGATTGTTTTGAAGGGTTCAGTACCAGTCGTCACAGTTTCTGCCAATAACTTTACCATGCCAGATGGGATTACTTCCTATGATCAAGATATGGCAGCAGCCAAAACGGTAGCAACAGGTACGTATAATGGTGCGAAAACGAATAATACAGCTTTGATGAAGACTCTGCAGACTCTTCCGGTCGCCTTAACTCAATTTGTTTCATATCAAAATGGTCAACCCAAGGATTACTCTGGACAATTTGGGGCACCATGGACTGCTGGAATTGCTTATGATGGCAACAACACCGTTGATGGTGGAGGCTCGGCAGCCGACCTCGTCACCAATACACTCAGTTTCAAAGATATTGATTCAGGTCAGGCCGTGGCCAATGATGTTTCATACCAAGGAGCGACTGGCTCGACGATTAAGTTCGAAGGTGGGCAAGCTGTTTACGATGGCCTGAAAGGGTATCATTTTGTAAAAGCAGTCAGTGTGCACAATGGTCAAGAAACGGTCTTAACAAACTTTGATCCTGATAAACTAGCGGCCTTTAGTTTTGGAACTGCTGGCAAGAGTCAACCACATGAATTCATTATTTACGTTCAAAAAGACCAACCGGTTCAACAAACGGCGAGTGTTACTGAGGTTATTTACTATAAGTTTGGTAGTAAGAGTGGTCAAGATGCCAGTCCGTCATTTAAGAAGACTGTTAACTATACTAAGACTGGTGATGGAGATTGGCAGGCTGATGGTAACTTTACTAAGGTTGTTTCGCCGATCATCACAGGTTACACCGCTAACTACGATCACATTGATGCACCAAAGCCAACTGATTTGAAAGACGGCGCACAAGAAACTGATACGTACTATGTTATTTACTCAGCTAATGAGCAGAAAGCTGAAATCAAGTATGTTGATGATACGACTGGGAAGACTTTAAACACAGATCGCGCCACTGGTTCATATAATTCACTAATCAACTTTAAGAACGATCCCGATCAACAAATTGCGGACTACCAAAAACAACACTATATTTTGGTCAGCAACGATTTCAATAATAGTCCAAAGTATCAAGCAGATAACCAGAAAAATAGTTTCACGGTTCATTTGAAACATGATCTTCAGAAGGTTACTAAGACGACCACCAAGACCCGGACGATCAATTACTTCTTGGCGAATGGCCAATCTGCAGCTCATTCAGTCGAACAAAAGGTAATATTTACGGGAACTGCTCAACACGACTTGGTTACTAACCACACCGGTGATTACGCATGGAAGGTGACTACCGGGGATGCCAACTTTAAAGCAGTAACATCGCCGAAGATTGCTGGCTACCATTTTTCAACTGTTGAGAGTTCTACTCCTGATCGAGTTGACGGTCAGAACGTTCGTGCAATGGTGATGACGCCAAGCTCAGATGATGTTGGAGTAACTGTCTATTATGCCAAAAATCAGCAGGCCAATTTAAACTTTGTCGATGATGAGACGGGGAATTTAATCCACCCATCCATCGCGGTTAATGGCGAGACTGGCAAACCCTCTTTGGCAACTTTACGGATGCTAATCAGAGTTTCACGATTCACTTTACCCATGCCCATGTATTGTTAAGTGCTCAACATCAGCGGACGGTGACAGAAACGGTTAACTACCAAGACCAAAAGGGAAATCAATTAGCAACGCCGCACAAAATGACATTGACCTTTAATGGTACTGGCTACCGTGACCTTGTCACAAATCAAAATGTCATTAGCGGCTGGAAACTTGCTAACGGTGAAGAGGATAGCGGTAGTTTTGCGAGTGTTGGTAATCCACAAATCAAGGGTTACCACGTCGTAGCGGCAACCGATGATCAAGGCAACGATGTTTTAGATACCACTACTAACCAGGTTAAGGCGCAAACCGGGATCACACATACTTCACCAGATATTCAGGTACTGGTGACCTATGCTGCCGATCCGCGACCGACTCAGCCAACTAAACCTTCAGACCCCGTTCATCCAACTGAACCAACCAAGCCAGTTCAACCGACGAAACCGGTAGAACCAACGCGGCCAGCTCAGCCAATCCAGCCCACTGAACCAACTCGACCAATTGCTACTGAACATCCTAAGGAAACGCAACCAGTGATTGTCCATGCTCAAGGAACACTAGCTGTCACATCCCATCAGAATGTGGTCCAGCACGATTCTGCTCAGCAGAAGAATTCGGCTGCAAAGACGAAAGCGACATTGAACCGCCTGCCGCAAACGGGGAATAGTAATCCAGTAGCGATTATTGGCTTAGGAATTGCCTCGTTGTTCGGAACATTAGGTTTCGCAAGTCGAAAACGTTCAACAAAATAATTTCCTCAATAGGAAAAGTCACGAACGTGAGATAAGAAAAATGTGAATCAATTTGGTTGATGTTATCAAGGTTAATTAATGATATTTGTAATTATTTGATGGCAAAATTAAAAATTGATTTATTATTCAAATTGCCATATGATAGACAAAACACGCTTTTTAACGTGTTTTCTTTTGAACAAATTAAGGTGTTAATATGGATGATAAAGTAACTCATCGAAAAATTGAACTTGAAATTTTACGGATGATCCGCTGGTTCTTCTTTTGCTGGATCTGGATGTTTGCTTCAATCATTAACAGTTTATCGGCTTTACGTGGCCCCAGTATAAATAAGTAGATTGTGCCATTAATCCTTATTTTTGGTCTCATTTTAATGATGCCTTACTTGGCCAAATGGTTGCCGGCTGAAATTCTGTTGATTGCTCAAGCGGTAGTAATTCTATGGCTAGGTTCAACCATGATTGACGAAAGTCAAATTATTTTTGAAATGGCATGTTTGCCGGTCCTCCTCTTTCAGGAATTAACGGTATTGCGTAACTTTAAGTATCCACCAGTAGTAACTATTTTGTATGCTATTCCATTCTTTACTGGTCATAAGGGTTTGGATATTTGGCTTTTACTGCTAGAAGCAGTTCTGACCATTGTAGTCCTGACTTATGCGGCCTATTACAGTGTCTATCGCCGTTTTTATCAAGCTGAAGAGTTAACACAAACCAACCATAAATTAAACCAGGCCAATGCCAAGATTGCGGAATTAACTTCGCAACGGGTGCGACAGGAAATTGCACGTGATTTACATGATACGTTAACCCAAGATATTGTGGGGATTAACATGCAATTAGCGGTAGTTAAGCATTTGGCTGATCAGCAGGATTATCCGAAAATGCGTCAAATGCTGGAACGGACAGAAGGAATGACATCATCAGCAATTAAAGAATCCCGTCAGTTAATCCAACAATACCGGAAGGCAGCGGAAGATCAACCACAGCGGTCGTTGAAACAGGCGATTGTGCGGTTAATTAACGATATGCGGGAGAATTACCAGTTGCAAACAAAACTGCAATTTACGCAGGATTTGTTAATCGAAAATGAAAAACTGCATGATATTAGTCAAGTCGTTAGGGAAGCCTTGATGAATGTGGTTAAACACGGTCGTACTACACAAGCGGCAGTTGAAATTCACCATGATCAGAAATGGTTGACAATTTTGATTATTGATCACGGTCGACGTTTTGTCCCACCGACAAAATTAACGAATCACTTTGGATTGAAAAATATGAATGAACGAGCCGCTAAACACGGTGGTCAAGTCACGGTTGAATCTCTTAACGATGGAGTTAAGGTCGTGGCCCGGTTTAAACTTGAGGAGGAAACTTTATGAAACACACAATCATGATCGTTGATGATCATCCCATTGTTCGGGAGGGACTCAAACAGGTTATCGAAAGTTATGATGATTTAGCAATTGTTGCGATGGCCTCGGATGGTGAGGAGGCCCTGAGAAAACTAGATGAATTAGATAGTTTCCCAGAATTGGTGATTGTTGATTTATTGATGCCCAAGATGGATGGAGGATCTTTAATCGACCAGTTAGTCGGTAAGACTGAAATCATGATTTTATCAACGGAGATTGACCCGCAAATTGCACGGCAAGTAGTTAAGAAGGGAATTCGTGGTTACCTATTAAAGAATGAAGATCCCTACAAGATTGCGGACAGCATTGAAGATATTCTCCGGGATCCAAACTACATCGCGATCAGTCGGGAAGTTTTGTCATCAGTACTGAAAGATGAAGAACACGGTGGTGACGTCGAACTTTCCGCCCAACAGATTAAATTGCTGAAGATGATTGCGGATGGTAAAACAAATGCTGAAATTGCGGAAAAACTTTTTTGTCACCACTCGGACTGTCAAAAATTACTTATCCTCCGTTTATGAATTGCTAAAGGTGCATAATCGAGCGCAAGCGATTGCGGTTGCAGTAAAAAAGGGTCTGATTTAAAGGCATTGCAGTTCTGACCATTAGTGGTATATTAATAGTTAATCGATAACGAAAAACGGGGGAATTATAATGAGTAAGTATGTTGTTGAGTTAAGTGCAGAAGACTTGCAAATGTTGAAGGATTGTCATTCCAAGAACCCTTCCATTATGAAGTCATTAAATAACGCAGAAAAGAAAGATTAATGCAAATGACAATTTCCCGGGAAATAACGGGGGATTGCCTTTTTTTATTTGAGGTGAGGAATAATGCGCCGAGTTTTAGCGGTCGCATTAGCTGTTGTTTTAAATTCAATTGGTCATTCGATGACAATCGTTACGAACATGGGAAGTATGCCATGGCCGGCTTCAATCGTTAATATCATGCATACACTGCAGTGGACCATGACAGAAACTATTTTTACCGAGGGACTTGTGGTAATTATTTTGAATGCGCTTATTACTGGCCGGATCATTTGGGCGAACCTCGGCAAGGAATTTGCTTTTCTGATTCCGTATAGTATTTTAATGCAGTGGTTTGCTGGATGGTGGCGACACTTTGGGATTGATCGTTTGCCCATGGTATGGCGCTTAGCTTTTGATCTGTTGGGCCTGGTGACAGCATTTACTGGTTTTGCTATTTATCAACGTGCTCGGTGCTGCCATCCGCACGATGACTTGTCCGTCACACTGAAAAAACATTTTAACGTTCACTTTACAATGGGTTTTAACATGGTCTTACCCATCATCATTATTGTGATCTGTGTGCTGCATAATCATGCCTTATATGCAGTGCATGTGGGAACGGTCATTGGCTTGCTTATTCAGCCCCGCATTGTTAATTTCTGTGATGAGCACATGCCAGCCTTTTGTCGATGTTAGGGAGTGAAATCATGATTTCAATGTATGTCGTGGATGCCTTTACTGATGAATTATTTAAGGGGAATCCTGCTGCGGTTTGTTTAGTCAAAGAGTGGCCGCAGGAACAACTAATGATGAATATTGCTAAGGGAAATCGTTTTTCTGAGACTGCTTTTGCAATTCGTCGGGATGCAAACCACTATGACTTGCGGTGGTTTACGCCCGGTGGGGAGATTGATTTATGTGGGCACGCCACTTTAGCGACGGCCTTTGTGATTTTTCAAGAAGCAGCCCCAGCGGATAATGATACCATTATTTTTCAAACGAAGAAAAGCGGTCAGCTCGTAGTGACTAAAAAGAGTGATCGCTATGAAATGGCATTTCCATCGTACGATCTTAAAGCGATCCCAGTGACTGCTGAAATGACGGCCGCTTTTGGGGTTCAACCACGTGCAGCATATCTTGGCCGTGATCTGTTATGTGTGTTTGAAAATCCGGAAACGGTTATTAAGGAAACGGTTATTAAAATGAACCCTGATCAAACGAAGTTAGCTCAACTACCAGGCCTTCTTCAAAATGTGACGGCCAAAGGGCAAAAGTATGACTGCGTCTCCCGATCTTTTGCACCTAAATTGGCGGTGCCAGAAGATCCAGTTTGCGGCAGTGGTCATTGTCATATTATTCCGTATTGGGCACGCAAGTTAGGTAAAAATGAATTAGTAGCTTACCAGGCTTCTGACCGAGGCGGCGTTTTGTATTGCACATACGCTAGAAATACCACCAAATTGGCGGGGAAATCAGTTCTGTATTCTGCGGGACAATTAAATTTGTCAGAAAAAAGTTAGGGGGCCCTTTGCTTTTATATAATAATTCAGGTAAAGTAGAATTAAATGATTCAAGCTATGGCAAAGCAAATTGCCGTAGCTTTTTATTTTGAGGAGGGGATTTTTTGGCAACAAATCAAAAAGTAAGCGGACGAACGTATGGTGCCATTTTTTCGGTCGCCTTATTAAGTTTTATTGGAATTTTAACGGAGACCGCCACCAATGTGACCTATCCAGAACTGTCGCGGGTGTTCAATATCTCGCTGGATACTACCCAGTGGATTACCGCTGGCTACCTATTAATGGTTACGATTGTAATGGGGACCACCTCTTTTCTACTCAAACGGGTTTTTGTTAAAAGACTGCACTTGATTGCCGTAGCCGCTTTTATTATCGGTGACATTATTTGTGCATTAGCAGGGAACTTTCCGGTTTTGCTGTTTGGTCGTTTTGTGCAGGCTGCCGCGACTGGTTTGTCGACCCCGATGATGTTTCAACTGATTTTTACTAACATTCCGCGGTCCAAATTAGGCTCAATGACGGGAATTGCTGCGATGGTAATTTCGTTTGCGCCGGCATTGGGGCCGACATATGGTGGATTAGTTGCCACGGCGCTATCATGGCGGATGATCTTTTGGTTAGTGCTGCCCCTTGCGATTATTTCTCTAGTATTAGGGCAGTGGTTGATTACTAATATTCCGTTGGCAGAGACGAAGCCATTTAGTACGGGCAGTTTTATACTTTTGGCACTAGCAATGATCATCTGGATTTATGCTCTTTCGATTATTGGAAAAACTGGCTTTGATTTCAAGTTTTGGGTAATTTTGTTAGCTGCATTACTGCTCTTTGCTGGATTTGTGAAGGCCAACGGGAGCGGAACCACGTCCCTAGTAGACTTGGGGATTTTTAGGGACCTACCCGTGGCCCTTGATGGCTTGAATTACTTTAATTTACAGTTTATCAATATTGGGATCTCCCTGGTGATTCCAGTTTATTCTCAATACACGTTACACGCGTCTGCGTTTGTCTCCGGGGTTGTTTTGCTGCCGGGAGCGATCTGTGGCGCGATTATCTCACCATTTGCTGGTCATCTGGCAGACCAGTATGGTTTTAAACTGCCAGTGCTATTAGGGAATGTTTTATTCGTGATTGGTGGACTGGGTTTTTGGCTACTTCAGCCTCACCTAACGCCCCTGTTAATGATGGTATTGTTCATTATTTTGCGAACCGGCTTTAATTTTGCCTTCTCAAACACGATTTCAAATGCGACGGTCAATGTGGCTGCGGAAAGTGCCGCGGACGTCAGCTCACTTTTTAACATGATTCAACAATTCGCTGGTGCAACGGGGGTTGTTTTTCTAGCATCGTTAATGGCGATTTTTCAGAATCATGGGACCGGATCGATGGCCCAACGGACCTATGTTGGTGGACAACTCGATTTTATTATGACCGTAGCTTTGACCATCCTCACATTAGTGATTTCATTATTCAATTATCACCATCAAGATCAGCGCTAATAAATACCAATCATGCATTTTGCATATAGAAATTAATCAGTAATAGGTATTTCACATTTGTTAATCAGCGAACTATAATGTAGTCAGTAATGTTGATAGCAGTTGATAAATGACTGTAGTTAAACAAAGAAAGGAAGCTCTAATCATGAAGAATGCGATTTTAGCTCAAGCTGGCGAAATGAAGATTGTTGATTCACCAAAGCCAACCATTCAAAAGGATGACGACGTGATTTTAAAGGTCGTCCGGGCCTGTGTTTGTGGATCTGACCTGTGGAATTTCCGTGGTATTAACAAAGTCGAACCAAATTCGGAAAACTCTGGGCACGAAGCCTTAGGAATTGTTGAAGAAGTTGGTGATGCCATTACCACCGTTAAGCCAGGCGACTTTGTAATTGCACCATTTACCCACGGTTGTGGACATTGTGCAGCTTGACTTGCTGGTTTTGACGGCGTTTGCCAAGACCATAGTAATAACTTCTCTACTGGGACACAAGCGGAATACATTCGTTTCCAACACGGTCAATGGGCATTGGTTAAGGTTCCTGGTCAACCAAGCGATTACAGTGAGGGCATGCTGAAATCTCTATTAACACTCGCCGATGTCATGGCGACTGGTTACCATGCTGCACGGGTTGCCAATGTTCAACCTGGTGACACGGTGGTTGTCATGGGTGACGGGGCTGTTGGCCTTTCCGCAATTATTGCGGCTAAGCTCCGTGGTGCTAGTCGAATTATTTCCACTAGTCGGCACGAAGATCGTCATCAGTTAGCGGTTGAATTTGGTGCTACTGATAATGTTGCTTCGCGTGGTGACGATGCCGTTAAGGAAATCATGGATCTTACTAATGGGAGCGGCGCAGATGCTGTTCTTGAATGTGTCGGGACAGAACAATCAACTGAAACGGCAATGAAGGTTGCTCGTCCAGGGGCTGCCGTTGGTCGAGTTGGATTACCGCACATGCCAGCAATGGATATGACGCAATCCTTCTATAACAACACCACGATTGCGGGTGGCCCTGCTTCAGTTACGACCTATGATAAGCAAATCTTATTAAAGGCAGTGCTGGATGGTAAGATTAATCCAGGTAAGGTCTTCACGAAGACCTTTACCCTTGACCAAATTAATGATGCTTACCAAGAAATGGCGGACCGGAAAGTCATCAAGTCATACGTTAAAGTTAGTGACTAATTAAATAAGCTCAATCGGCTTTCAGGGTCGCGGCAAACCGTGGCCTTGAAAGCCTTTTATGTATTGTGCTATGCCGACTTGCGATCTACACAAAATTTTAATTTGAGAATTGTTTTTTACCCCAATCCCGTGTATGCTGATTAGGCATTAGAAAAAGAGGAGTAAAAAGTGAGTCGAAAACAAAAATTCGTATTATCAATCATGGTGCTAGGAACGTTCTTTGGAATCATGTGTTCTACAATGATGAACATTGCCCTGCCGACTCTAATGCGGGACTTTGATTTATCGTCTGCGCGGGTTCAGTGGGTCAGCAATGGGTATATGTTGGTTAACGCCCTGATGATCCCGGTAAGTGCGTACCTGATTAAAAAGTATTGCTACCGCAACCTGTTCTTAATTTTCACCGCAATTTTTGGGATTGGAACGGTCATTGGTGCGGTGGCGCCGACATTTAATATCATTGTTGTAGGGCGGATGATTCAGGCCATTGGTTCTGGAATTATGATGCCACTGGTGAATGTGATGGCGATGAAGTATGCCACGGATGGTCATCAAGGAGCGGTAATGGGGATTGTTGGTTTAGCATTTAATTTTTCACCAATTATTGGTCCTTCGGTGGCTGGGTTAATTTTGGACTTCTTTAGCTGGCGCTATTTATTTATTTTAGTGCTACCATTTATCTTGATCACGTTAGTATTATCGTGGATTGAGATGCCAAGCTTGGCCACAAAAGAAAACCCGCAATTTAACATTACGGGTTTGATCACTTGTAGTATTAGTTTATGGTTCTTGTTAAATAGTTTCTCTAATTTTGGTAGTCAGTCATTCCTGAGCTTCGGCGTTGCCGGTGCACTCTTCATTGGCTTGTTGGCCTTAGTGATTTTTGTGGGCACCCAGTGGCATAGTCAACACCCGTTCGTTAACTTACGGATTTTCCGTCACACCCAGTTTACGTTGGCGGTGATGGTCAACTTTCTATTGGTTTCAACGATGTACGGTAATACGATTTTGTTACCGTTATTAGTGCAGAATGTAATGCACCAGAGTGCTTTTGTTTCGGGGTTAGTAATTTTGCCAGGCGCCTTGTCAACTGGATTACTATCACCAGTTAGCGGGAAGTGGTTTGACCGTTACCCTATTCGCTGGATGGTGACCTATGGATTGGTAGTGGATCTTTTTGGGACCGCCATGCAAGCGTTTATTGGTGTCCATAGTGGAGCAACTTTTGCGGCATTCTGGCAATTTGTCCGGCAATTTGGGATCGTAATGTTATTAATCCCACTCCAAACGGAAGCATTAGCGATTTTACCGAATGACCAATTACCGGATGGGGTAGCAATGTTTAATACGACTCGGCAAATCGCCGCAAGTTTCGGCATGACGTTTGTGGTCGCAATGGTTAACTTGACGGATCACCATTATCATATTGGAACGTCCGCAGTTGGGATTCAGGTTGGGTTCATTACCTGTTTCGCAATTTTATGTTTTGCGCTGGTCATTGCCCAATTTTTCCACACTAATCGTCAGGAGTTTCAACATGCAGAAATGGGAAGGGAGTAATGAGATAATTAAAAAAGGATCGTTAATTGGAATTGTTGCAACTGTGGTCGTACTGCTCGGTGGCGGTGGAGCGTTCGCTAAGCAACAAGCCGCTAAGCAGTGGGTTAATTCGACAACACCAACTATTTTTATTCATGGTTACGGTAGTAGTTATCATGCCGAAGAGTCGATGGTCAAGGCTGCTCAAAAGGCGGGGGTAACAAAAAGTGTCGCTTTGGCACGAGTTGATAAAAACGGGCAAGTCAAAATTTCCGGCGATAAGATCGCGGGACAACGTAACCCAATCGTAGAAGTTAATTTAGCCAATAACAAACAATCTGATATGGCTGAAGGCGCGAAGTACATTCGCAATGTTATTCAAGCATTACAAAAACGGGATCATATTACGAAATATAATTTTGTGGCGCACTCCATGGGTAACATGGACGCCTTCAGCTATTTAAATGACTATGGTACGCAGTCTGGAATGCCAGAACTGAAGAAACAGGTGGTCATTGCCGGTGGTGGTTTATCTGGTTGGACACGTGATAGTGCCAACGTTGAAAAGATGCGCTCGCATATGGATAACTTAAAGAATGTTTACCCGCATGCGGATGTCCTCGTCATTGGAGGTAACACTGGTAATGGGTCAGATGGACGGGTACCAAATGCGGCAACGCGTTCAGTCCGGGAGATGCTCGGTGACCGGCCAGCTTCATTCCGGATCAAGATGTTCCAAGATAAGCAATACACGCACAGTGGCTTGCATGAAAATAAACAAGTCTTTAAGCTGATCAATAATTTTCTCTGGAAAAAGAACTAAATAATCAGGGGTCCGAAACCGATTAGGCTTCAGACCCCTTTAGTTATTAATTATGTTTCAAATCTTCAAGGAAATCTAAATGTTTTTGTACGAACTTTGGATCGACATCAATGAAGAAGTAAGCGGCCGCAGATGCAAGGGCAACGAAAGCACCAAGTAATAGTGTTTTAGCAGTAAAGTTTGTAACCATATAGCAGGAAACTAACAGAGCAAATGCAGGGATTAAATATTTCCCGGGTAATGAAAAACCATGGTTAGGAAATTCATTCGAATGTTTAAACTTAATTACCGCGAGGATTGATGGAACATACTGGATAAAGGAAGCTAAGACAGTACAGTTAACCAGGAAGAGGTAACTTTGGGTACAGAAGAGGAGACAAATAATAGCGGTTACCCTGATTCCAGTGACTGGAGCATCGTGCTGGTTCTTTTTTCCAAAAACCTTTGGAATCATACCGTGTTCATTGGCGAGCGAAGCTACTAATGACGGTGTATTAAATGATGCACTAAAGGCCACGCCAAAGATACTAATAAGCATTCCACAGATAATGAGGTAAAAGCCCCATTTACCAACGCCCATCCCAAAGGTATTTGCTAACGGGGTGGAAAAACCACCAAGTTTTTGACCGGCAATGCCGACGGCGACAAGCATCATTAAGGCATCAAGAATGGTAACACTAACCATGACTGCAATGAGGACCCGTGGAATATTCTTTTCTGGATTATTCATTTGCTTGGCCGCAATCGGTAAAAATGAAAAGCCCGTAAATAGGTAGAAAATTGGGGTAAAGGCGGCACCAAAGTGTTTCATAAACGGTAAGGGCCCCTTGAGTGCCGCAGTTGGAATAACCGGATTGAAGTGCGTAACGTGGATACAAAACGCACCAATTAAAATAAAGACTAGGAGGGTTAAAATTTTGGCCGCTGCGGAAATATTGTTAACGGCTTTTACTAAACTGCGACCAAAATAATTAATGATCGAAATAGTAAGATGAGGACGATTACCTATCCAGCGTAGACCCATCGGTTATCAAAAACTGGTAAGAAACTTTTGAGAGTTGTTAGCAGCGCCACAATTTCCGCAGATAGGGTACAACAACCGAGAAACCAAGTAAAAATTCCCAATTCGTATCCGGTAAAACGACCAAATGCATTGTAGCCGTAAAACCATGCAGCGCCAGATCCTTTAAAGCGGCTGGCTAAATCAGCGTAGCAAAGCGCAATTAACGAAACGGTAACTGCTGTACACAAGAGGACCCCGACTGAAGCAAGGTTCATATCACGATAAATAACCGCGGGTAACAGGAATGTTCCTGAACCGATAACACCATTAATACCAAGAAAGTAGATCGACATAAAGGACAGCTTTTTTGGTGTTGATTGAGATTTCATCATCAAAACACCTCTTATTTAAAATTAGACACCCCCATTATAGTCATCAAATATTGATTCGTTAATTAAAAACCAGGATCGCCGAGAGCGCGATCCTGGTTTTTAATTATTTTGGTAATTGGTTTAATCGAGTCCGGCTAAAGGCGCGTAGAACAATTAGAACGATTAGACTTTCTATTGGCCAAGTGATGACTTCCTTTGGTAATCGAATTGCGAGTAACGCAGTTAAGGTCCGGCTTGTTGAACCAGCATTCAGGCTCATGATGTAGAGCCAGAGTGTTGTAAAAACTACGTTCGTAATCAAAATCTGGAAGAATTCATAAACAAATACGCGTTGCCAGGTTAGCTTTTGCTGATAAAGAAACATTCCGGCAATCACGCCTGAAATAAAGGCCGAAAAAGTAAAACCGGGAAAGAAGAGACTACCGGTATTAAGAACGGTATTACTGATCAAATCATTAATGATCATTACCATTCCGCCCATCCAAGGGCCCAAACAATAGCCAACTAATGCGGTTGCAATAAAGCCCAGCCCGATTTTTAAAACTGCTGGGTCACCAACTGATAGTTTGCCGAGAATTACTTCCAAAGCCGTTAACATTGCGGCAAGTGTTAAATGACGAGTGGTCCACCGGGGACCAGAAAATGATAGAATTGACATGGTCATACATCCTCCCTGAAGATTAATTTGTTAGGGAACACATTGACTGGTCGAGTGGTGAATGCGGAACCACAAGGCGACCAAAGCCTTCTTCCACCGTTCACATTCCGTTCCGGTGGACAGTAACCCAGTCGTTCCTACCCCAACACCCGTTAATATATCCTATAAGGAAACATTATGCAATAGTAATTTTATATAATTAACGATTTCACAATCTTTATTGGTTAATCACAGGAAAATAATTCGGAAAAAGGAGCAAATAATGCAAATTATTATTTCACCTGCGCGGCGTATGCAGACGGATACGGATTCATTTCCGGTTGCTGGCCAGCCGCAGTTTTTGAATAAGACCAGGCAAATTCTCGAATACCTTCAGCAATTATCATATCCCGAAATTCGTAAATTATGGTGGAACTGTAGTGAGCGGATTGCCCGTCCTAATTATGAATGGGTTCACCAAATGAACCTCCAGGAGAATTTAACTCCAGCTATCATTGCATTTACCGGGTTGCAGTACCAATCCATGGCACCCGACGTTTTCACGGATACTGAATTAGAATATGTTCAGGAGCATCTGAAGATTATGTCAGGATTTTATGGCATGCTGCGCCCGTTTGATGGCATTGTGCATTACCGACTGGGGATGGGCGATCGTGCTCAGGTTGCCAGTACTAAAAATTTGTACCAGTTCTGGGGCGCCCAACTTGCGGATGACCTTTACCGTCAGGATCAGTTAGTTATTAATCTAGCATCGCAGGAGTACAGTAAAGCGATCCAACCATTTGCCATTGGGAAGCGACAGTTGGTTACTTGTCGATTTGTGGAAATAATTAATGGGCGACCAAAGCAAAAAGCAACTTTAGCTAAAATGGCGCGGGGCAATATGGTCCGCTTTTTAGCTCGGCAAAATGCGACAACTCTTGATCAGGTGCGTCAGTTTAACCTCGGATATCAGTATGATCCGGCACTGTCGACCACTGATTTAATCACTTTCGTAAAAGAATAAAGTGGCAGGTTGAAAATTTTCTAAAATCATTAATAATAAATAAAGATAATTGGGAGGAGTTTTATGAATGAAAAAACTAGGTTTAGGCGTTGTGGCAATTTGTTTAGGTGTTTTATTATCAGGATGTGGACAACAAAGTTCGCCAACTAACCACCGCAATCCGGCAACTGAAAGCAGTTCGATACCTCAGACCAGTCAAAGTTCAGGCACCGCTGGTCAAGAAAATGCTAGTGAACAAACGGGGGAGCATCAAAATAGTTCATTATGGAATGGTACTAAAGATCGCCAATTAGAAGAGTTTATTAATTTGTGGGCACCCACGATGCACCAGTCGTACCAAAAGTATGATGGCAGTAACCAGTTGCACGTGTCCGTTGGTGGTAATTACCCGAGCGACTTAAAGCGTGAAATTACCCCAGATGGTGGATCAATCGGCTGGGCGCCGTCTGGGAAGGGGCCTTACGACTACAACGTGGTTGCAATTTATAACTATGATGGGACGGAACCACCACTTCCCAATCGGATTACCTATTTCTTTGCCTTTCATCATGGTAAACCAGTGGCATTAGTGGATCAGAGTCGGGATGGTGATCCACGCTGTCATCCAACTGCCAATACTGATGTGGCTAGCAATTTTACCCGAATTGCGGATGGTAAGTAACTATTTACAAAATCATGATTTGTAGTAAAATAACGTCAATCTTAGGTATGTGCAGGCGAAACCTATGCCAACTTTGCCGTTGATGGAAAGGAATACTATGAGAATCAACGTTTTGCAGCACACCCCAAATGAAGGACCAGGTTCCATTCAAGAATGGTCACATGCACGTGGCCATGAAATGTATGTATATCATCCAGCTCAGTTTCATAAGTTACCGACGGCCGATCAGACTGACATGCTAGTCATTTTAGGTGGACCAATGAGTCCGAATGATGATGACGAATGGATCCACCAAGAACGTACTTTGGTCCGTCAATTACATGCTCAGCAGACGCCAATATTCGGAGCATGTTTTGGTGCACAGCAAATTTCCAAGGCGTTTGGTGGCCAGGTTGGCGCGGCGCCACATAAAGAAGGCGGTTGGGCACCAGTATACCGACAGTCGACCGTGATTGAGGGAATACCGGAACAACTAGCGGCGCTCCACTGGCATCAGGAAATGTTTTCTATTCCCGATGGTGCAGAGTTACTCTTTTCTAGTGACTTAGTTACTAATCAGGGTTTTGTCCTTGATAATATGGTGGGCCTTCAATTTCATTTTGAGCCACTGGCGGATAATGTTCGTGAGATTGTTGTTAACGATGGTGAATATGCACTTGATCATAATGACCTGCATCAAACACCGGCCGAGATTATCGACCATGGGGTACCAGCTGAGAATCAACAGGTAATGTTTACCATTCTCGATTATCTTTCGCATCAATAAAAAAATGGACCATGATTAATTGTAAATTTGGCCGCTGCCATAGCCCGTGTTTTTTGCAAAGTAGCACCGAAATAGTTTGCCTGGGGGGGCAGTTCATTGATGATCTTGTTAGTGGTAAACTAAGGATAGTTGTCAGCTAGTATCATCGAGGAGATTAGAAGAATGAAACGACAAGCTTACATGAGAAAATTACTGGCGGGAACCGCTAGTTTCTTGATTGGTTCCAGTTGTGCCGTGGTGCTTAGTCTGCACAATGCGTAGGCTGCTACCACCACTGCACCAGATTCAGACACATCTCAACAGAATGCGCAGACAGGGGTTGAGCATGACCATTCAGTAACAATTGATGACCATTCTGGGGTAAGGTTAGCGGCACCGCAAGATAATAACCTGACTGCAACCAACCAAAATAGCTCCTGGGTACTGGCACATCCTGGCATGCATGAACACGCTAGTGTTGATAATAACGGCGGTTACGACTCGGCTGTGTGGGGCAAAGTTGATGTTAATGATTGGACAACCTCTGCTTACCATGATGATAATAACCCGAACGTTATTTTAAAAATTACCGGCTATAAAGGGACTGTTCAATTGGATGACCAGGGACGGGCTAAGGACTTGAACGTGATTATTCCTAATAGCCAAGGCTTTATTAATGCGGGAATTATTAAGCCTGGTCAAGAGGTCGGGATAGATAGTTTTAGTTCACTAACGGTTGATAATGATGGTACGCCCGTTGGACTGCTGAACGTCTTAGATAATACCTATATGACCGATCCTCAAGCCGGCCACTTGAATACTTTTGCTGTCAGCAAAACAGGCAATGCAAAGATCGTCTACCTCGGGCATGCCATCGGTTATAATCAAACATCTAATTCGGAAATTGCTGGCATGATGCCGGATTTTGCAGAGCGAAGGTTTAATCACGCCCTGATTGATGTTGCCAATGTTGACACGCGAAACGTGACGGATCTGTACTGCGCGTTTGAGGGATTCCAGTCTGAAAAGACGGCGCTAGATTTATCCGGGTGGGGCGTTTCTCACGTGACTAATTTCTCTGATGCCTTCAGCGGCGGTTCCGGCGGACTTCTCATCGCTGGACTAAACTTGTCAAACTGGAATCTAATACAGGGTGTTAAGGGTATCAGTTATCATAGCAATAACCTTTTTAATCGGAGTTCTGCTTTTTTAGATATTGGCGAGTTACGGCTGGCCAACATGAAGTTCCCACAGACAACAATTACTATCGATGATGATAATGGCAAGCAGATCCAGATCCACGGTGGAATCGTACCTGCCATTTGGCAATTTGTTAACAATGGTGATGGTAATACGCTGGGGCAAACTAAGTTGATTGATTTGTCGGGTGACGACTTGACCGGCTTAACGTATGATCTGCTGGCGGCCATCAACCGGCAAAATGAAATTACCCCTATTTTTGTTCAGGGAGCCAAGTTGATTTTGAATAATGTGTCTAATGTGCCGCCATTGTCGCCAGACGCCAAAATTAAGGCAGTTCAGGTTCCGAATGGTGATAGTATCTTTGACTATATGACTGCACAGTGGCCGCATACGGGAATTACATTTGAGACAAATAATGATCATCTGTTACAAAGCTTGGGTTCTGCCAACTATCGGGAGATGAAAGCGTTGAGGGGAACGTCTCAGCGGACGATTAACTTTAACTTCCCGGCTAGCTTCATCAAGGCACATCCGGAAATAGCTAAGCAAGTCGTGCAAAAAATAGATACCTACCAACGGCATGCCATCATTGATAACGACTCGAAGAAAATTGTTGGGTACACCGACTGGCAGAATATCGGAAAGGAGCAGCAATTTGCCGTGGTTACGGTTCCGCAGATTTCTGGCTACCAAGCATCTATGGCTACAGTAGCGGCTCAACCGGCTCAAGTTGGCGACCAGATCGTGGTGAACGTTGATTATCAACCAACTGAGCAGGCAGATGACGAGCGGCAAGCAATAGTCCAAAATAGTTCAGCGCAGCCGCTGCACCGTGTTAATGAAAGCAAGCAGGATGCGCTGCCTTCTACAACTGTGCCACAGGGTCGACGCTCCATGCTGCCGCAAACCGGATCTAACGACGGAACATCGGTAGCTGTTCTTGGTGTGGCGGCCATGCTGACACTGCTAGGCCTGAGTGGCAAAAAACAGAAAAAACAATAAGGATAAGTAGGCGTGAAAAACGTTTAGTATCTTTGAAGAGTGGTCGTTAACGGCTGAGCTTGCCAGCTGTTAACGATCACTTTTTTTCGTTAATGGACAATTGTTCAGTGGGAAAATGAATAATTTTTGTAATTCGTTTTATCATCAACAATGATGAGACTTTAATGATCACTTGAAAAGTCGCCCACTCTGGGTTTATACTAAAAATGAAAAATAAATATTAATAAAAGGGTGGCGTGGTTAATGAATTGTAATAATTATGGTGCTAAGCAGCGTTTTGGATTGCGAAAGCTCAGTATCGGTATTGTTTCAGTTATGCTGGGGTTGACAATGTATGGTGTCAATACGGCTCATGCTGATGGGAACCCAAGCAATATTACTACTAATGTCAATACCAACCGGATTGTTAGTCAGCCTGCATAAACTAATAAAGTGGTTCTGCCGGTCATTAGTCAAGCGGGGAAACAGTCATCGGCTGAAACTTTGGCTACAACCCAAACCAGCCAATCGTTAGCAACTGATAATCAGCAAAATCAACTACCAGACTGGCAGCACATTGTTGCGGGCAAGGATTTCGTTAACCAGGATGGTCAGGTAATGCATGCTAAGAATGACAATAATGTTACCGTTAATTCTCATTATCAATTTCGGTTGACTTATCCTGATGGGCAAGTTAAGGATTTATATAACAAGACTATTGCAACCACTGTTTACTGTTACCAAAACCCATCTGGAGACTTTGTGTACTATACAAAAGATGGCGACTGGGCGATTTGATGGATGCTTATAATGACGTTGACTCGCCTAACGGTAAAACAGCAGTGACAGTTCCCCGGATTGATTTAGCTGGTCCGAGTTATGATGGCTATTACGCAACGAGTGAAAACAGGCTTCACTATGATAAGGCTAAGAAAGTCTGGTACTTGCCTGAACAAAAAATGCGTGCTGAACAGTCAATCACAGACGGCGAGCTATTAAATAAGATGAATACGGAAAAGAAGACTGTTCAGCGGGTTATTCACTACCGTTATATTGATGGTTCGCAGGCGGCCGCTGATGTTACCCAGCCAGTCACGTTTACTCACCAGTGGGAAACCTGGTGGGGTTACGGAAATGGTACTATGTCTAATGACGACGGTTGGACACCGCAGCAGGGTTCTTATGTAGCAGTTATCAGCCCAGTCCTTGATGGGTACACGGCAGACAAGCTGACAGTGCCTCAGGCAACGGCCCGATTGAACCAGGGCGATCAGGTAGTCAACGTTACCTACACGAAGAATGCACCTGTAAAGCCTAATAAGCCTGCTCAGCCGGTCGTTAACAATGATGATAAGAATACCAAGTTACCAGCAGTTCCTGCGCAACACCTTGCTCAGTCCGGCCAACAGCATATTGTATCGACGGCTGTTCCTGCTGCTAATTCAGCAGTGTCGCCAGTTGCTCGTCACCATCGTCAGCAGCTGCCACAAACGGGCAACCAGCATGAAGCATTGGCAGCCGTTGGCGTTCTGGGGATGGGCTTAACGGCTCTGCTGGCATTAGTTGCGAAAAAGCGCCAATAGGCTAGGCATTTAATCATTTTTTGATAATAAAATGGGACCAATGAATGGTCCATTTTTGTTTTAAAACGCTTTATAATTAGGGTATGAAATCATTAAAGGAGCAATAAAATTATGAGCGGTAACTACCGGAGCGTGTTTGACATTATCGGTCCGATTATGGTCGGCCCCTCTAGTTCGCACACTGCAGGGGCAGTGGCGATTGGTAAGGCGGCGCGAGCAATCTTTCAAGAGCTACCTAAAAAGGTGACAGTTCACTATTATGAATCATTTGCGCAAACCCATCGGGGGCACGGAACCGATTTTGCGATCGCTGCTGGGATCATGGGCTTTCCACCGGATGATGCCCGAGTTCCGATGGCACCAGAATTAGCTAAAAAAGCTGGAATTGATATTCGCTTTGTCGAAGAGCAGGGTCCTAGTCCCATTCAGCACCCGAATACTGCGATTCTAGATCTCTCCGATGGTGCACATCACAACACGCAGGTTGGTGGTTGTTCAGTTGGTGGCGGTGCGATTGAAATTCGCTCAATCAAAGTTCAAGGGGTTGAATTACATCCTACCGGTCCACTACCGATTGTGTTATATCTTGATCGGGATAAAAATAAACCGTTAGTGAATGGTCTTGCTAAGATGTTGGACCGGAGTGCCAAACTAAAAAAACGGCAGACTAAGCTGGTTCATGATTGCGAGCTGTACGAATTTGACATGTTTAAGTATCTGAAACCGCAACAAATTGCCGAGCTGAAGTAAAAGTTCAAGGGCATTGTTTGTCTAAAGTAGGAGCAATGTGATGTTTGATAGTATTAAAGAAATGGTCGGTGCGGCCAACGAAAGTGGTAAGCCGTTGTCTGAGTTAGTGATTGAGACAGAAGTCGCAAATTCAGGTGTACCACGGACAGAAGTTTGGGATAAAATGAAGCGCAATTTAAATACGATGCGTCAAGCGGTAACGAAGGGTGAAACTGGCGAAGGAGTTCATTCACCAACGGGATTGACCGGTGGTGAAGCAGTTAAAATTCGTGAATACCGCAAGCATCATCGGACCTTATCTGGAGATACGATGATGGGGGGGGCGGTTCAGGCTGCCATGGCGACCAGTGAAGTTAATGCATCGCTGGGCGTCATTTGTGCGACACAGACAGCAGGATCAGCCGGAACCTTGCCGGGCGTAATTGAAGCATTACAGGAACGGCTCGATTTAGATGAAGCGGCTTTAATTCGGTTTTTATTTACCGCTGGGGGTCTCGGCTTGGTGATTGCTAACACGCCGGCATTGCCGGAGCAACTGGTGGGTGCCAAGCAGAAGTGGGGAGTGCATCAGCGATGGGGGCAGCTGCAGCTGTGGAAGCAGCGGGTGGCACTCCTCAGCAGAGCGCGGAGGCCCTTTCGATTGCCATTAGTAATTTACTTGGCTTAGTGTGCGATCCTATTGCGGGACTTGTTGAGATTCCGTGTGTGAAGCGAAATGCGATTGGGACTGCTAATGCACTGGTTGCTGCCGATTTAGCCCTGGCCGGGTGCGTTAGTAAAATTCCTGCGGATGAGTGTATCATGGCGTTGGATAAGGTTGGTAAGCAAATGCCAACATCACTGCGCGAAACAGGGTTAGGTGGCCTAGCAGGCACCCCAACTGGTCAAGCAATTAAGGCTAAAATCTTTGGTCACGATGCTTAGTGGTGGTTGGTATGCGAACACCAGAAATTATTAAGAATGATATTGTCGCTGAATTAGCCACCGTCATTGATCCTGAACTAGGGATGGACATTGTCAATATGGGCTTTGTTTACCGAATTGATTTGGATGATGACGGGATTTGTTTGGTGGAATTAATGCTCGAAATTCTCGGGTGCCCGTTAACTGGGATCTTAGCGAAGTTAGTTAAAGAAGCTGTGCTGCGGGTTCCAGAAGTAAAGAACGTGGACGTTGAGTTTATCACGACTCCGCGGTGGACGCGGGACCGGATGACAGATTATGCTAAATTAACGTTGGGCGTATATTAAAGGAGTTGGACGTAAAACGCCCAACTCCTTTTAAAGTTGCTGCAACACCCGATCTAGCAGGCTGACTGCTTGCACTGCGTCATTCAATTTAATGTTTTCGTTAGCACCGTGGGCTCGTGAATTAGCATTGCCAATCCCAAAGCCAAGTACGGGTAAACCTAAAAGGCGGCCGAAGGCATAGGCGGGACCGGCGCCGGCGCTATTCAAGACATATTCAACGCCATCAGCACCATAGATTGCCCTGGCGCTCTCGTTAACGAGTTTAACAAAAGGATGCTGAACATCGCTACGGTATCCTGGTTGGCCAACTAGATAGTTAACTTTAACATCCTCAAAGCCGTTTTTGGCGAGTTGCTTACGAACTAGGTCAGGAATTCTGGCTGGATCTTGACTAGGGGCCAAGCGGAAATCTAATTTAGCGGTGGCTAGTCGTGGCAAAACGGTTTTAACCCCGGCTTCTTGGTAGCCCGCGGTAATCCCTTCGATATTGATGGTGGGTTCATTAGCGAGGGCTTGCTTGGGTTTTGTCGCTAGAAGGGGCCGCGTTAACCCTTCTGCTTGTGCGACTTGTGTAGGATCAAAGGCTAGTTGCTCAACAAAGGCATTCTCAGCAGCAGTTAAAGCGGTGACGTCATCATAAAGTCCTTCAATCTTAATTTGTCCAGTCATGTCGTCCCGGAGAGATGCTAACGCTTTGGTTAACCGCCATGGAGCTGATTCGGCGTAAGCAGCCTTGGAGGAGTGGAGATCAGCGTTAGCCGTTGTGACGCCTAATTCAATACAAGAGATGCCCTTGAGGCCACCAGTAATTGCTAATTGGCCAGCGGCGTTTTTGGCGCCTCCTTCCCAGATCACCGCGTCAGCTTGGAGTTGTTGCTGGTGGGCTTCGGTGTATTTGATTACGTGCCGACTGCCAATTTCTTCTTCACCTTCAACGTAGAATTTTACATTGACCGGTAAACCGCCGTGTTCTTGATAATACTTAAGCAGCGCGTGAGCCGGAAAATGAGCTCACCCTTATCATCGTCGACGCCACGGGCAAATAGGGTACCATCTTTGACAGTGGGGTTAAACGGATCTGTTGCCCATTGGTCAAGTGGTTATGCTGGTTGGGTATCATAGTGGTTGTAAAAAAGTACTATCCGATCGCTGTTACCGTTAAAATCGGAGAAGATGACCGGGTTGCCACCTTGATCGGTCCACTTTTCAACGTGGTCCGCGCCTAATTGCTTAAATTGCTGAAAAATCCAGTTACTTGTTTCTGCAATACCGATATCTTGAGCAGCAATTGTTTTGAACCGTAAGAGATCACTGAAGTCTTGCCAATGGTTAAGAGTATATTCTTGTAATGATTCTGTCATGCTGGTTTCCTCCTTAAAATAAAAAAAGCCCCGCAAACTGCAGCTGCAATTTGCGGGACGTTGATAGACAACGTGTTACCACCCGAAT
This sequence comes from Limosilactobacillus coleohominis 101-4-CHN, assembly GCF_000161935.1. Lineage (GTDB taxonomy): Bacteria > Bacillota > Bacilli > Lactobacillales > Lactobacillaceae > Limosilactobacillus > Limosilactobacillus coleohominis_A. The sequence continues at coordinate 142,584 of NZ_GG698805.1, forward strand.
TTAAGACGACTTCACAATCGCCTTCTTACTGAGTACCCAAATGGAGACTCGGCCGCGTTAACGGGCGGACCCGTGCTTAGTTAATGATTCGCTAGGCAACAATTACCAGACCATCTTCGTTAAGGCTGGTTGACCGCTTTTCATCAACCGCGGCTTGCTGGGCAATCAGGCCATTAATTACTCTTCTGGAAAATTTAGGATTTAAATTGTCATCATAATGTTAAAAAAAGATGAGAAAGTCAACCGTTATTTTTAATTTACATCAAGTATTTTTCGTAATTAATTGATGCACCAGCTACGGTGTCAGGACCACCTTGAAATTTAAAGGTAAGGCCGGTATCCGGTGAATAATCGATGTGGGTTTCTAAATTGGAGAAGAACCAGTCATCATCAAAGTTGACATGGTAATTAATCCCGTCTTTTTGAATTTCATAAATCGGCCGATCGGGATGGTTGTCTTTGGCAAACCCTTGTTTTGAACCATGTTCAGCGGGAATTTTGGTTGAAGCAGCAAAAAACTTGACACCGTCACCAGGCTTGAGAGCGAGCTCTTTAATTAACCATTGACTGGCAGCATCAGAAATTTTGATAATCATGAAAATCCTCCTTCCATAATTAAAATGAATGGTAAAAAATACTCAACAAGTATTTCACAACTGGGGTTTAATCTGGCTATAATATTAGCATATGAAAAGTAAATTGAGAGGGTGATTATATGGGAAAAACAAAGAAGTTTTCACTTATCATTACGGTTTTGGTAATTATCGTGGCGGCTTTGGCCGGTGTTCAAGCACATCAACGTCAGGTACGGGCGGCCAAGTACGTGGATAATCGGACCACCACGTTCTTCTTCCATGGTTGGGGAAGCAGTTACCGGGCAGAACGCCAAATGGCAAATGGGGTGACTATGCTGAATCAGCAGTGAAGGCCGTCCAAAAGAAATACCAAATTAAAAATATTAACTTAGTGGGTCACTCGATGGGGAACATTGCAATTATGTACTACTTGGTTAATAATGCTCAAAAGACTAACATGCCGACCGTTCGGCACCAAGTTGACATTGCCGGCCACTTTGATGGTGGGATTGGCTTTGGTTATAACAAGAAGACAACGCTGGATAGTCAAGGCAAACCATCCATTATGGAGAAGCACTATCGCGACTTCTTGCCACTTCGGAACACATATCCAACAACATCGCTGGTGATCTGGATGATGGTTCCAAGTCAGATAGTCAAATTCCACTCAACTCAGCATTCTCTTTGAAATACTTAGTTGCTAACCGGGCTCGGTCTTACCAAGAAAAGACGATTCATGGCAAGATGGCCCAACACAGTAAATTACATGAAAACAAGCAAGTTGATAAGCTCTTAATTAACTTCTTGTGGGGAAAAGCACAAAATAATTAATTGATCCAGATCCCGGATTTTCTGTTAAGGAAAGTACGGGATCTGCTTTTCAATAGCGCAAATTTCCCGTACAATGGATTGAGTGACTTTAAAAGAAAGGACGTCAGGGACGAAAAATTCGTCAGGCGAGGGCGAGAAAATGTCGAAATATCGAATGCAAGCAATCTTGTTTGTCTTTGTGGCTTTTATGCTGGGATGTAATGAATATATGATTGTCGGGGTGCTTCCCGACGTGGCCAGTGAATACCATAGTTCATTATCATCGCTTGGTTATTTGGTCACAATGTTTGCAATTATCTACGCGGTGTTTACACCAATCATTACTTCATTGGCCAATCGGTGGCAACGTCACCATGTGTTGCTAACGCTGATGGTAATCTTCTTCATCGGAAATACGTGGACGGCGATGGCCACTAATTATACTTCGCTCCTGCTGTCACGGATGCTGACGGCATCGGTCGCCGGGGCCATCATTTCAATTGTCTTGGTGCTTGCCAGCTATGTTGCGCCACGTGAAAAACGGGCCAGCTTGGTCTCATGGGTTTTTGCTGGGTTCAGTATTGCCTCCGTTATTGGGGTGCCGTTAGGAACCGTTATTAGCCAACGGCTTACCTGGCACGATAGTTTTTGGATGATCACTGTATTGACGATCGTTGTCTTCGGTCTCTTAGTTTGGTTAGTCCCACATAATACACCGCAAGTGGCGGGTCACCTGAGCGATCAATTTTCCCTTTTTCGGGACAAGCGTGTCGTAGTTGGATCGCTGTTTGTAATTACGGTTTGTGCGGCTGACTATACTTTCTATACTTATATCCGGCCATTAATTACTAATTTGATGGGCTTTGATGATACGTGGTTGAACTGGATCTTATTCATGATGGGGATTTTCTTCATTGTTGGTAACAAGTTTGGTGGTTATTTGGCAGATAATGGTGGGGTCCACCGTTTGCCATGGGTGTACGTCGTTATGACGGTATTGCTACTGGGCTTGGCTCCAGCATTCCACATGAAATGGTTGGCGATTGCAATTGTCGCGGTTTTGTGTATTACCTTTGCCAGTTACGGGGCGTCGACTCAGTTGATGTTCCTCGACATTGCCGAAAAGAATTACCCGCAATCCCTTGATTTGGCTTCATCGTTAAACTCGATTTTTGCCAATATTGGGATTTCGTTGGGGTCCTTAGCGGCTGCGGAAACTGTTCGATTCTCTTCGCTAGGAAACGTTGGTAACGTTGGGGCCGTCTTTGGAATTTTGGCAATCCTATTAATTACTTTCGTTGGTCGCCATTATCAAGTAGAGCGACGTTAATAAACAGCCGACCAATCAATGGTCGGCTGTTTTAGTAGTGTGGCCTATGCTAAAATAATTATTCAAACACAAATTATTGGAGGAAGAGTTTATGGAAACAACAGTCACTTTTGCTGGAAAGCAATACGTTGATGTTACGGCAAACGAGACGATTGCTCCAGTTCGAGCTTACATTCAATGCTCATGGTTTAGTCCGGAAGAAATTAAGTTTATGGAGGAATGGTTAACTGCTTTAGGGAAGAACCCAACCGTCTCTTTAAAATATAGTCACCAATTTAATGATATTAACGTGAATGAGCACCCAGAGGTGATGGATGATTTAACCTGGCAGCAAAATACCTATCAGATGGACATGCATGCAATGTACGGTAACGACATGGGGATTGGCTTTTTTATGCCAAGTAAGCCGGATGTTGGCCAGGCTTATGAACAAGGGGTACTATATGCACTGCATAAGCCAAATGTGGTGGTAGTTCCTGATGATGAGATGACTATTCCCTTGAACTTAATGGTAGGGTGCGGGAATACCCAGATTATTAAAATGAGCGAAGTTGCTGAATTTGATTTTCATGATGTCGTCTTTAAACCCTACCAAGGAAAAGTTTTTTAGAAAATGCTTGCCTTTTTTGAAAAATGGTTTATAGTATTTACTAACAAGTTAATTAAAAAACGATTAGAAAGACGAGTAAATATTAACATTCGTTTAGTGAGCTAAGGATAGTGCAAACTTAGCCGACCCTGTAATATTGAAAAACCCTTTCCAAGTTGCTAACCCAAATGGTCACCAAAGTAGGCTTAGTCGTCTCCAGCACGTTACCGCTGGTTGAGTATGTTAGTACTCGAATGAAGTGGTCTAGTGCAAACTAGATAACTTGGGTGGCACCGCGGAAAGAAGCCTTTCGTCCCATGATTGCAGGGACGGAAGGCTTTTTATTTGCGCCCCGATTTAGCAATATGAAGGAGTGCATAATAATGACAGAGTTAATTATTCCTAAGGACTACGATCCACGGTTGTCGATTCGTGAAACTGAAGCAGCGATTCGCTACATTCGGGAAACATTCCAAGATGAATTTGGTAAGGAACTGAACCTGCAACGGATGTCGGCACCAATGTTTGTCGAAAAGAGCACGGGCTTAAACGACAACCTGAACGGGGTGGAAAAGCCAGTTTCTTTCACAATGAAGTCATTACCAGATGAAACCATTGAAATTGTTCATTCTTTAGCCAAGTGGAAACGCCTGGCGTTAAAACGGTACGGATTCGGTATGCATGAGGGGCTTTATACCAACATGAACGCCATTCGTAAGGACGAAGAGCTGGATAACTTCCATTCTATTTACGTTGACCAGTGGGACTGGGAAAAGGTTATTGCTAAAGAAGAACGGACTGAAGAAACGCTCAAGGCCACGGTAAGAAAAATTTTCAAGGTCATCAAACATATGGAACACGAAGTCTGGTATAAATTTCCCCAAGCGGTTTACCACTTGCCAGATGAAATCCATTTTGTGACGACCCAAGAGTTAGAAGATCGTTGGCCGGACTTAACGCCAATGGAACGCGAAGAACGGATCGCTAAAGAGTTAGGGTGTGTCTTCGTGATGAAAATCGGCGATAAATTAAAGCGGTCTGGGAAGCCGCATGATGGCCGGGCACCAGATTATGATGACTGGGCATTGAACGGTGACATCATTTTCTGGTATGAACCGTTGCAACGCAAACTGGAAATTTCTAGTATGGGAATTCGGGTCAGCCCTGAATCAATGAAGTATCAGCTAGAGCAAGCGGGGGCCGTAGATCGAGAACAATTACCATTCCATAAAATGCTTTTAAACGGTGAATTACCATACACGATTGGTGGTGGAATCGGTCAATCCCGGCTCTGCATGTTATTGCTTGGCAAGGCGCACGTTGGTGAAGTGCAAGCAAGTATTTGGCCAGAAGAAATGCGCGAAAAATGTGCAGCGGCAGGCATCCAATTACTGTAAACCAGTGGTTGGGTGGTCGGGTTTGAATTTTTTATTAATAACAATGACTGCTAACGGTTTTGTCACAATTCCTACTTCACACTTTTAGTTAGCAGCATCGGAATAAATAAGCAATGGGATTCGAGAGTTCAACTTTGGCGAACACTGGGATCCCATTTGTGTGTATTTTGGTTGGTTAAACATTTGCCAACTGCAAAAATTAGAGTATAATGATAAAAAATTAAAAAAATCTAATTAAGTAGGTGGTGCTATGTTTAGCAAAGTTGGACAACTAATCTTTCAAAATTAAGCGGTCGCGCAAACTGCTGATTTTACAATGGGCATTGAAATTGAAATGGACCGAATTGATAGTCAAGGAAATCTTAGTCAAGAACCCTATCCAGCTAGCATTGGTGATGAAAAGACCAAACCATGGATGACCAATGACTTTTTGGAAGTGATGTCTGAAACGGTTACTCCAGCAGCCGATTATGCGCTGGAAGCGATGCACTATCTCTACGCATTAAACACCACGCTCCGCAATGCGTTAGCGCCCGGAGAACTATTATGGCCTCTTTCAATGCCACCCCGGTTACCAAAGGATAAATCAAAGCTAGTGTTAGCGAAGATGGGCCCAAAAAAGGAAGCCTATTTACATGAATGGGCAAAACGACATGGCTATTCGCAAGGGACACCGTGTGGTGTTCACATTAATTTGAGTATTAAACCACACATTGTGGACTTAGTCCGCAAGCAGCTACCAGATCGGTTTCCAGATGAACGTTCCGCGATGAATTATCTGTATACGGTGGTGGCCCAAGGTTTTGTGCGCTATCGGTGGTTATTGACTTACTTATTTGGGGCGAGTCCGGTCGCGGAAGCTAATTATTTGGAACCCAATCAGAAACTAGCCCACCCGATGCGGAGTATGCGGCAAAGTTCGTACGGATTTGGAACTAAATTCCGCGGTGATTTTACTAATCTTGATCGCTATGTGGCCCGGATCGAAGAAGGAGTTAAGGAAGGAATCTTGACCTCGGATTATGAATTTCACGGTCCAGTCCGTTTTAAGGGTAACGCGGAGTTAAAACGGCTGCATAAAGAGGGAATTAAGTATGTCGAATTGCGGATGCTTGACCTTGACCCAACCACGGCCGTCGGAGTAAAGACAGTCACGCTGCGCTTCATTCGGTTGCTTGCCAGCTACCTTATCATGCATCCAGCGATGCCAGAAAATGAAGTTGATGATGTCCTCAAACAAGCGGATGAGCGCAACCGGGTAGTGGCAGAAGAAGATCCACGGAAAAAGACCAAGTATCAAGCAACAGCCTTGGCAATGATTAAGCGTTTGGCGCAGTATGCTAATCAAATTCAATTAGGCCCAGAATATACAGAAATCCTGGATGAGTTGGAAGACCGGATCTTGAATTCGCTGATGACTCCAAGTGGCCAGTTAATGAACTATGTTCAGGATGGCTCGCTGGAGGCGTACGCATTGCAACGGGCTAAGCGATACCAAGAGGCAGCGCTAGAAAGTCTTCATCCGTTCCATGGCTTTGAAGATGGTAAGATTTATACGACGAAAGAATTAAAAGCAGCGTTAGATGCACTATAATCAGAAAGCGGCAGCCCAGTTTGGACCGCCGCTTTTTACTATTCAAATAAAGCTTTTATTTCATCATCGGAAAGGTGAAATAAAAGCTTTATTTTTTGTTGTAATTGATCTTCGGGAATCCCTAACTGGCGTGTGATTGTGATCATTTGCTGGATAGCTTGGGTCTTTCCCTTTTTGATTCCTGATTCTTCACCGATTTGGATACCTTCTTGGCGTCCTTCTTCACGAATGTCTTCATCATGAAACATCATATGTGTTTTGTTATCCATATATTCATTCCTCCATCTGCGATTTTGACTGAGTTGGTGAATATAATTCCGTAGTTAATCGACATACTGATCATCTTGAACATCTTTATTATCTACGTAATGGAGGAAATTTTGGAGACATCATTAGTTTCGTTCAGCTACCTTCGTAGCCCGTGCCACAAGGTCGTGGAAGATATTTTGGGCCACTTGGTCGTGTTTGTACATGTTTTCCGGGTGCCATTGCACTGCGAGAATTTGATCGCTATCAACGGATTCCACGGCTTCAATCACTTGATCATCAGCAGTTGCCGTGACCTTTAACGATGGAGCCAGTTGATTCAGACTTTGGTGGTGACGGGAATTAACGTATGGACGGTCACCAGCCAGTTGCTGAATCCGACTGCCAGCAACTGTGGTAACGTGATGGGTTGGTAGGTTACCCGGTGCCTTTTGTGAATGTAACAGTTCAGCATGTGGATTTTCTGCCATGTCTTGGTAGACGGTGCCACCTAAACCGATATTAATCAGTTGCATTCCTCGACAAATCCCCATCACAGCTTTACCTGCCTTAACGGCTTCCTTCAATAATTGGAGTTCAGATAAGTCACGCTTACGGTAGGTCATCCCTAGGCCGGGGTGGGGCTCTTCCCCATAGAAGGTGGGGTCGATATCCTCGCCGCCCGCGAAAATGATGCCGTCAAACTGGTCGACGTAGTTTTTTGCTAATTCTGGCGGCACACTGGGTACGATGATCGGAAGAGCATGTGATTTAATGAGAGCTTCAATAATGGGACGGGGTGCAAATGATGCATCCCGTTCGTTAATGATATTGGTGGCCTCAGTTAATGTGTCAGCAGAAATTGCAATTCGTGGAATCATACGCCTCATCCTCTCATCTAAATTTAATAATAATAAAATACCATAAATTACCAGACTTTGTATAGAATCAATACTCAAATTCCGGAAACTTTGGTACACTAATGAAGTTACGATAAAGGTGGTGGAATGATGCATCCGCAATTAACGATTGGCTGGCTATTGCAACTACTGATGACGGGATTAATCTTTGGCAGTTTATGTTGGGGAATTCGTTATTCGCCGCAGTTTAGTTTAGTTGAAGAACGGCTGCAGCATCGGATCATTCGGCAACAAAATAATTGGTGGTGGCAGCTGGTTGCCACCGCTTTTGACCCTAAGGCATTAGTCATGTGGGACTTTTTGCTTGCCGGATTATTGGTGGTGCAGGGACGCTGGCTTCGAGCAATTTATGTTCTAGTAATGCTAGCCTCTGTTGATGCATTTGGTATTTGGATAAAACATCATCTCAAACGACAACGACCAGCAACATTTGTTCAAGCCACCCCTACGTATAGTTTCCCTAGTGGTCATACGCTAGGAACCACCATGATGGCGATGATGATCGGAATGCTATTTCCACACTTACTGATTTGCGATTTAGTGTTATTGGGCTGGCTTCTGGTTATTGGTTGCCGACTGACTCTCCATGCTCATTATCCATCAGACGTGTTCGGTGCAGTTGTGCTAGCTTATGGCTGGTGGATTGGCGGCGAGTTGTTATACATATTGATAACGAGGTAAAAGGATGGAAGCACGTTTAATTCAATTTCATATTAGCCCACAGGTTAAGCAGCCTGCTGATCAAACGAAACAGCAGCCAACGCAAAATGGGTTTAATCTCGAATTTGTGGCGAAAAATAAGTACATTTCAGAAGATATGCGGGGCGTTCCGCAGTTTCGTCGTGAATTGCGGCATAAGATGCAACACATTGTCGATCAATTTAATGAATACTATCAGTGGAATATTGATAAGACTTCTGAAATGGAAGCAAACACGGAAAACTTCGGGGCGTTAGAAAACCTCAATGATGCCGCTAAGTATTTGGTTAGTCTGCTTAAGAACGACTTCTTGGTACCGGACGAATTGGAATTAACTGCAATCCACTTAGTTGGTGATTTCAACGTATATAACCCGGGAAATAATACGAAGTTAAAGAAGGATGCGGCGAAGATTCGCCAAGAGTCACTCGAACGGTTCCGGGCGAGCCAGCAACCACGGCCAATGCCAGCACCCATGAACATGGGTCCGCAAAAGTAAGAGGAGGATTATTTTGAAGAAACGATTAATGCAGTTAGGGCTACTGCTTGCAACATTCGTGATGATTTTCAGTTGCTTCACAGCGGCCTTTATTTCAACGGCCCAGGCTGATCAAACTAAGTTAGAAGCCAAAGCGGCGATTACGATGGATGCGCAAACTGGTCAGATCCTGTTTCAACAAAATGCTAATCAGAAATTAGCGGTGGCTTCATGTACCAAAATTTTAACCTTAGCGGTGATTGAGCAAGACATTGCGGATGGAAAGCTGAGTTGGAATCAAAAAATCAAAATCAATCGCAAGGTCGCTAAAACGTCAACGGACTGGCACTTTTCTAATGTGGAGTTAAAAGCAGGTCATCGCTATACGGTTCGTTCATTGTGCGAATCAATGATGATTGTGTCGGCGGATGGTAGTGCGGAAGCCTTGGCATTAGCTTCAGCCGGCAGTACCGCAGCTTTTAATAAAAAAATGCAGGCAGTGGCCAAAAAGGCTGGTGTTCATGATGCTAAAATCTATAATATGATCGGGCTGTCAAATGGTGAGCTTGGCTCTAATGGGATCAAAGGTGTCTCTAAGAAAGCGGAGAATGCTTTTTCAGCTAAGGATATGGCGTTGATTAGCCGGTATTTAGTGACTAAGTACCCGGATGCATTGAACATCACTAAGGCAACGAACGTTGAATTTAAAGTCGATGATAAGCAAAGTTATAATATGCTGAATATCAACGGAATGCTGCCTAATAATGGAAATGCACCGAAAAATGGCACGATGGATGGCTTGAAGACGGGATCAACGGATAAAGCCGGTAACTGTTTTGTGGGGACTGGAGTTTTCAATAATCGCCGATTAATCACGGTCGTATTGGGAACCGATATTCATGATTATAGTAAGCAGTTTAAAGAAACTAACAAGATGTTGGAAGCCGTTCAAGGTGCTTACCAACCGGTAACTTTGAAACAACCTAGTGATTTGAAAAAGCTCACTAATCAAGTGCGGGTTGCGCATGGCAAACGTAAGACGGTAAAGATTGGTTTGAAACAAACAGCAGCATTGTGGTTGCCAAAGGGAAGCAAGATCAATCAAGTTAGTGGACAATTGACTTTGTCAAAGGGCAAACGGACCATTGGCCAACACAAGCTTCGTGTGCCATTGAAGAAGGGCGAAACGGTTGGTCAAATTAAGGTGACCCCGATTAAGGGCCAGCCAAGTTTGCACCTACCAGTGGTGAGCCAACAAAATGTCACTAAAAAATCATTAATGAATTAATTTTAAGGGAGACTGGGAATTAACCCAAGCTTTTTACTGTTTTAAAAGATAAGAATGTTGCAACGCAGTAGCTGGCTGGCAGTTCAAACGCTGATAAGTCAGCATTTGACCAACCTAGCCATCCTTGCGGGGGTGGGAAGACGAACTAGACAAGCTAGTTCTGTCCCACTCCCTTTACGTCTTTAAATAATGGGCAGCAGAGTCTGTACTAATTATTTGGAGGATAATTAATGAAGCAAGAGACGCAGTTAACACAGTATGAACAGTTACGGAAGAAATGGGAATCACTTGGAATTGCGAGCGATGTGATGTTTGGAATGGTGATGCAGAAAAAAGAGTTATGTTTGGAACTAATTCAACGTGCTGTTCCTGAACTAAAGGTCCAAAAAATTGAATTTCACCAACACCAGTATACGGTGGATGGGCCATTAGACTCACGAGGATCACGATTTGATATTTATGCCCGCGATGACCAAGGGCGGATTTTCATGATTGAAATGCAGGTAGCAAATCATCATAATTTACCGTATCGGTTACGGTATTATTTGCGGCAATCTGATTTTGATATTTTGAACCCAGGGGACGGTCTTCATGAAATTATTTTTAATGCCAAAGCTGCAGTGATTCATGATAAGATGAAAATAAAGAGTTTTCTTCAATTGATGGAAAATAAGGTTAATTTAAGAGACCCATTTGTGGTTAAAATTATGGAAACGATGCGAGAAATTAAAGCGGATCCAGAAAGGAGAAGGTGCTTTATGACATACGAGATGAATCTAGCGGATGCACGAGCCGCGGGTCGTGAACGAGGACTTGAAGAAGGCATGGCAGAAGGTCATAAGCAAGGGATGGCGGAAGGCCATAAACAAGGAGTTGTGGAAGGTCGCAAAGAAGGGTTAACGGAGGCCGCGAAGAAGACAGCAGCAATATTGAAAAAGTATGAACCAAATCATAATGAGGCGGTTCATACATTGATGAATCAATTCGATTTATCCGCCGCGGAAGCTGAAACCTACCTTAAATAATTAAAATAACGTCCTGGATGAAATATTATTCAGGACGTTTTTCAGATCGCTGATCAATCTTGATGACGGTTGACTAAATCAGTTATACTAACAGTGCCATCTTAGCTCAGCTAGGTAGAGCACATCCATGGTAAGGATGAGGTCGTCGGTTCGAACCCGATAGATGGCTTATTATTAAGATGATATGAGTTGTTCAACGTTGATTTAATCGGTTTTAAGCCTTTTAAAACCATCAAAAAATTTAGAGAATCTATTAATATTGTCGCAGACCTGCAACACGTGAAGCAAAGCGTGTTGCAACAGATTATAGGGAAGTAACGATTATCATCGTCATACCAATGTTTAAGGGTAGTTAAATGTGTTGCAATTAACTAAAAAAACTGGTTATCAGTTAAATGTCTGATAGCCAGTTTATTCAGTGATCCACGCCTTTTGCTACTAAATTGTTATAATTATTAACGGGTAGGTGAAAAAATGGATAAGGTTTCGGTAATTGTTCCCGTATACAACTTGAAAAGGTATTTGGATGAGAATTTACGAGCGGCATTAATTGATTTAAGGGACAAGGCACAACGAGTTAGTGATTATGATTACTACCAAAGAGCAATGGCTGCACTAACGGTGTTGGATGCATTAACAAAGGAGTAAGAATCTCATGGGAACTAAAAAAGCGATTGTCCTCTCTGGTGACAATCATTATACGGCGCAAATTACCACGACAATTAAGTCGATCGTGTACCATTTGCGGCGTGTTAAAATTTACTTAATTAATTCAGATATTCCTCAGGAGTACTTTTTTAACTTAAATCTCCGGTTGAAGCAGCTTGATAGTGAGCTAGTTGATTTAAAGATTAATCCAGAATTATTCAGTAATGCCGAGTCGCCTAAAGCCCACATTAGTAAGATTACCTACGGACGTTTAATGATTCCACAACTGGTTACTGAAGATCGTGCACTGTACATTGATAGTGATGCGATTGTTGATCAAAGTATTAGCGAATTGTGGACAATGGACCTTGGTGATTATCCAATTGCGGCGGTCCATGATGTCTTCTTAGCAGACATTTTTAATGCCGGAATTATTCTGTTCAACAACAAGAAGCTGCGCGAGGATCCCGACTTGGTCGATAACATGCTGGCCGCGGCACAGCAGAAGGGAATCTTAGATGCCGACCAGACGGTTTTAAATCAATTCTTTAATCATCAGTATTTAGAATTAGGCTTGGAATATAACTATGTGATTGGTTATGATCGGGACGTTTCCTTAGCTCCTAGGAATGCGCCGGGGTATTTTGAGAAGATGCTTAATTGTCCTCAACCAAAGATTATTCACTATGCTTCTCCCGACAAACCATGGAATTTACAGTCCGCTGGTCGAATGCGAGAAAAGTGGTGGCAATATCATAATTTAGATTGGGTAACCATTACCCAGCATGGTCAATTGCCACAACTGACGAAGCCAGTTAAGGGCAAGTTTTTCACCCTAACCGCGTCCGATTCAATGATTCATTTAGCCAAATTGGCACAGGCGCTACCGGATTACGAATTCCATGTGGCGGCCTTCTCATTAGTTAGCCCAACCTTGTTGAACTACATGCGTTTCCACAACGTTCATGTTTATGCCAGCATTTCCAAGCCACGAGTTGAAGAATTAATGCATGATTGTACAGCTTACCTCGATATTAATCGGGAAACTAAGTATCAGGATTGGATTGAGCGCTTCGCCAAGAATGGCCGACCGGTTTATTCATTTGCTAGCGATGCTGCAGCATTGAGTGACCAAGTTCACCAGGAAATTTTTGCTGATGACGATTACCAAAAGATGGTGCAAAGAATTCAGAAAAATGGGTAGGTGAAAGCCGCCCAGTTGCATTTTAGCGACTGGACGACTTTTTCTATATAATTTTTTCTAATCAGTTTATAATGTAAATAGGAGGTGTCGAGGATGAATACAAATTTACAGCCAAAAATTACATTAAATAATGGTGTGAAAATCCCACAGCTCGGCTTAGGAGTTTGGAAAACATCGTTAGATGAAACACGGACAATGGTGAAAACGGCCTTAGCAAATGGTTACGTCCTGATTGATACGGCCAAGCAGTATGGAAATGAATCCGGTGTTGGTGCCGGCATTCAAGATGCCATCACAGCTGGTATCATTAACCGTGAGCAAATTTTTCTCACCACCAAGATTTTTAACGGTGATCAGGGGGATTATGATCGGGTTCGGCGCGGCTTTGAAGGCCAACTTAAGGATCTTCAGACGGACCATGTCGACCTGTTGTTAGAACACTGGCCAGTTAATGGTAAGTTTAATGAAACGTGGCGGGCCATGGAAGCCATCTTGAAGGATGGTCAGGCACGTGCCATTGGGGTCTGCAATTTCGATAATGGCCGGATGATCAACCTGATTGATCACGCGACGGTTCTACCAGCCATTAACCAAATTGAATTCAACCCAGGCATTTTGCAACGCCCGATTGTCGAATTTTGTCAACAACAAGGGATTCAGCTAGAAGCCTGGTCACCACTTGGTAACGGAAAGTTGCTTCAAAATGAACGAATTCAAGAAATTGCCCAACGGCATGGCAAGACGACTGCCCAAGTAGAATTACGTTGGAGTCTCCAACACGGCTTTGTCGCCATTCCGAAAACGACGCACGAACAGCGAATGCAGGAAAACGCTGATATTTTTGATTTCACTTTGAGCACCAACGAAATGTTAATGATTGACGCCTTAGACCAACAGCACCATGCTATTTGGTATGACAAATTCAAATGGTCCGGCAATCCGGACGGCGTTGATGACTACGTCGCGACACCAAGTAATTGGTAGCCACTAAATCACGGAGGATTTTATGAACTTTATTGCAACGTTAGCCATTATTTTGTTAGTCACTCAGGTTGTTTCACACTTTAGTATGCGGATGGGAATTCCCGATGTGATCGGACAGATCTTAGTCGGCATTGTGATGGGTCCCGCGGTTTTTGGATGGATTACCCAGACCCACATGATTAATGAATTTCAAGAAATTGGGGTCATTATCTTAATGTTTATTGCTGGTTTGGAAAGTGATTTGAGTTTGCTCAAAAAGTATTTAAAACCAGCGGTAGTGGTTGCCTTGATGGGAATGATTCTCCCGATTGTCGTAATGGGCGTCGCCGCTGACTTGTATGGAATGCAGTGGTTTGAGTCGCTCTTTATCGGGGTGATCTTTTCTGCAACCTCAGTTAGTATTTCTGTGGCGGTCCTACGGGATTACAACCAGCTCGGCAGTAAAGAAGGGGCCACGATTCTAGGGGCAGCCGTTGCTGACGATATCGGTGGTGTGTTCCTTTTGAGTATCCTGATTAGTATGATGAATGGTCAATCGGGACAGCGGATGAGTTTGCCATTAGTTGTTCTTTTACAGGTGATCTTTTTTGGTGGTACTTATTTCTTGGTGCGGTGGTTGGCACCATACTTAATGGAAATCAGTTCTGACTTGTTGACGACCGCGGCACCAAGCGTTGTGGCGATGATTTTATGTCTAGGAATGGCCGCTTTAGCGGATGCCGTTCACCTGAGCGGGGCTGTTGGTTCATTCTTCGCGGGAATCGCCATTGCGAATACGAAGAAAAAAGAAGTTATTAACCGCAGCTTTGTTCCAATTGGTTATGCGATGTTTATTCCGATCTTTTTTGTGAATGTGGGGTTAAGCATGCGTTTTGACCACTTCCTGGATTCATTGTGGTTCATCATTATGATGACCGTACTGGCCTGTCTGACGAAGCTCCTTGGCTGTGGAGGCGGTGCTAAGTTAACTGGCTTTGACCTCAACAGTAGTTACATTATCGGGAGCGGGATGATTGCCCGGGGTGAAATGTCATTGATTACGGCCCAAATTGGTTTTCAAGCCCACTTACTTTCCGAAAAGTACTACTCAGATATCATTACTGTTATTGTCTTAGCAACGATTTTGGCACCGTTTATTTTGAAACATTCGCTTCACCGGATGCACGGTGCCCAGGAGGATTAGGATGAAAAAAAGATGGTGGTTGCTACTGGTGATTCTGGTAGTTGCTGGATTAGGCTTTAGTTATTATTCTGGCTGGTTATTTGCTAAAACAGTTTCTTATCACCCCGTTAACGGGCGAACGACAATTGGAACGCCCACACTATTTTTCCATGGCTATGGAAGTAGCTACCACGCTGAAGAATATATGGTGAATGGGGCAGTTAAAGAGGGAATTACAAGCAAAAATGCGGTGATTCGGGCCAACGTCCGTCCAAATGGCAGTGTGAAGTTGACGGGTAAAATTAAGGCCAAGAGTACGAATACCATTGTTGAAGTAAACTTTGACAATCCACGGAACGGTAACTATCGAACGGATGGTCGCTGGGTCCGAAACGTGATTGTCACGTTACAAAACCGGTACCGTTTCAAGCGGATTAATTTAGTAGGTCATTCAATGGGAAACATGGCGATTATGTATTATCTACGGCAATTTGGTAATGATCAGCACCTGCCCAGTTTGAATAAGCAGGTGGCGATTGCTGGTCACTTTAATGGCCTGGTCATGGCAGACACGAATAAGAATCATGATCGTCTAGCCAAAAATGGTCGTCCTTTGAATAACGTTACAAAGCAATATCGCTATCTAGAAGGTCTACGCAAAACGTATCCACGTTCGGCGATGGTACTGAATATTTATGGAGATAAGGGTTCAGGAACGGATGGTGACCTCACCGTTCAATCGGCGCAATCAATGCGTTACTTGGTTGCCTCCCGGGCGAAGTCCTTTCAAGAACAGGAGATGAAAGGCAAGCAGGCATCGCACAGTCGACTGCATTCCAATCCAGACGTGAATGCGCTATTGAACAGTTTTTTGTGGAACCGGACAGTATAAAAAAGACAATCGTAACAGGATTATTTTCCCGTTACGGTTGTCTTTTTTATATCATTACTTTGGTTGAATGTAACCTTGGGCCTTTAACAGTTCCGCAAATTCAATCGCACCACCAGCAGCACCACGTGCCGTGTTGTGGGATAAACCAATGAATTTCCAATCAAAGAGCTTGTCTGGACGAAGGCGTCCAATTGAAATTCCCATGCCGTGTTCGAAATTAACATCGTAACGTACTTGTGGCCGGAAGTCATCTTCTAAGTATTGGATGAATTGCTTAGGCGCACTTGGCAAGTTGAGTTCTTGGGGAACTCCACTGTAATCTTCCAATGCTTGGATTAAGTCTTCCTTAGTTGGCTTTTGCTTGAAGTTAACGAAGGAAGCTACGGTATGACCATACAAAACTGGAACCCGCAAACATTGACTAGTGATGACAGGACTTTCTGCCTTGACAATGGCCTTCTTGTCATCATCAATGTGACCGAAGATCTTCAATGGTTCATCTTCGGACTTAGCTTCTTCACCAGGAATGTATGGAATGACGTTACCTTGAATTTCAGGAGCCGTTTCTAATGTCTTTCCTGCTCCAGAAATGGCTTGGTAAGTACATGCCAACACTTGGGTTGGTTCAAACTTCTTCCAGGCTTCCAGCGCTGGGGTGTAGCTTTGAATCGAACAATTGGGCTTAACTGCCACGAAACCGCGTTCCGTTCCTAACCGTTGCCGTTGATACTTAATTACGTCAGTATGTTCGGGGTTAATTTCCGGAATTACCATTGGTACGTCCGGGGTCCACCGGTGAGCACTGTTGTTAGAAACAACTGGAGTTTCATGCTTGGCATATTCTTCTTCGATGTTGCGAATTTCATCTTTTGACATGTGGACTGCCGAGAAGACAAAATCAACTTGGGACGCAACCTCATCAACATTTTCCGCATCCAAGATTGTGAGATCCTTGACACCATCAGGAATTGGGGTATCGCCCATCTTCCACCGGTCTTTGACTGCGTCACCGTACTTTTGTCCAGCACTGTGTTTACTTGCTGCCACCACAGTTACTTCAAACCACGGGTGGTTCGCCAATAGCGTAACAAAGCGTTGGCCCACCATTCCGGTGGCACCAATGACGCCGACCTTGAGCTTTTGATCCATAATCACAACCTCCATATCTTTCTAATTGAAATTTAATTATAAACCGGTTACCGGAATAAACCAAGGATATTTTACTAAATAAAAGTAATTAAATGGTGAACTAAACCACTGTCGAATAGAACATAAATGCCAATTCCGATGTAACAAATTTTCATCGGTGGTTCTCCCCAGCGGCGAATTAAAGATTGGACGGGCTGAAACTGGCGAATCCAGTTAATTAAAAAGACAATCAGAATTGTGAGTAGACCAATGTATACGATCGTCAGCGAAAACGTGATCCACGATTGATTGGCGAGAACGGGTAAAAAGAGTGACAAGTTGCACCCGGCACAGACAGATAGATAAGTCAGTAGGGTGGTGAGGATTGGGCGACGCTGGGTACTAATTTGAAATTCTTCGTCACGATCGTGCAGGGCTGTCCAAATTGGAATGAGTCCTAAAAGGCCCAACAACCATTCTGGCAGAAAGTGTTGCAGGGTTTGTCCAATTAAAAAGGCGCCGGTCATTAAAATTAACAGGCCCATTAGATACCCAATCAGGACATCCCGCAGTGCGAAGTGCTGGCATAAGAAAAGTAAGATCACAAAGAAATCCAAATTAACCGTCAAAAATGTAATTGTAATCAAAGTTAAATTCATGTTGACATCTCCTTTATATAACATATTCAATATATGACATATGTTCGCAAAAAACAATCCCGAACTTAAGTAAGTCCGGGATGATTTAGTTTTAGATTTGATGATTCCAATGATCACGATGATTCATCGTATGTTGAACGTGCGCGAGCATATCATTTAACACTTCGATTATGTGGGGATCATCAAGGGTGTAAAAAATTTGTTTACCATCTCGATGGGCTTGGACCAACTGGTACTGGCGAAGTAGAGCCAATTGATGGGAGACACTTGGTTGGGGAAGTTCGAGTTGTTCACTTAACTCACTGACGTTGAATGAATGATTTTCCAGTAAATAGAGGATTCGAATCCGTTTTTCATTGCTGAGCAATTTAAAAATCTGTTCAGCAAAGTTAATTTGGTGTTGGTTGATAATTATTCCCCCTTTTCCATTGCTTCGCGACTAACCACCAGTTGGCGAGTCGCGGTCTCAGTAAAAGCGTCGCTCACGGGACCGTTACTGATCATGGACAACCGATGCGTGGCTCGGGTCGCCATGGTGTATAGTAGCCCGGTAGCTTGCTTGCCTAATGACTGTTGGCTCACATCTGCTAAAATCACCGTATCGAATTCCAGTCCCTTAGCTAAATAAGCGGGGAGGATGACCACACCACGATGTGGTAGTTTGGTGTCATGGCTCGTTAACCGGGAAAGAGTCGAGACTTTTCGATAAAGAGCATGGTAGACTTTTTGCGCCTGAGTTTGATTTTTAGTTAGGATCGCCACCGTCGGGAGGGACTGGAGTTCCTGCTGCACCAGTTTCGTCAACTGCGCTGCCCATTCTTGATCATTATAGGTCATCGTCAGGGTTGGGACGTCTCCATGGCGGATAAAGGCATGGATTTGCTGACCATCTGGGAGGAGGGCCTTAGCAAAGTTGGTAATTTCAGTTGTTGACCGGTAGCTTTGCCGGAGGGTGATTAGTTTTGGATGGTGCGCTTGAAGATCTTCAGCCACGGTCTTTAGCAACTGTTCAGGGAGTTGAAGAGGATAGAAAAGCGCTTGTTCACTATCACCCAAAATCGTAAACCGGGCTTCTGGAAACGTGTGGTGGAGATAGATAAGCATCGCGGAGGAGTAATCTTGCATTTCATCAATAAAGACGAATTGGAAGTTCCGGTTTTGCCCGTTCCCGGTAATGAGGTCCCGTAAGTACATGAGTGGTGCGGTATGCATCAATGGTAATTGATGGAATTCAATCGCATGCTGGTATTGTTCAATAATGGCATGTCGAGTGGCAGTCGGAACTGCTGCCGGCCAGTGGAGATGATGAAGGAAATCAGCATACTGGCTACTGAAATCTAAAAAGTAATTGTTGTAGACAGCATCAGCGACGACGCGCAGCCGCTGATGAGCTAGTCGACGAGCCAGATAACGAACTTGCGCCTGCTCATCAGGAAAATCATCAATTGTATGCTTCCCCATCAAACGGTGAATTGCTTGGGTATCGATCTGATTAAGCTCCTTTTGCAGCCAATCTTTTTGGGCCTCTTGGCGGGAACGTTTTTGTACTTCACGGATGAGAATGTTCTTGGTGCGAATTAGCCGGTCTGGAATTGACATTGCCACTGGTTGCTGGTTAAAAATGTCTGTAATATGTTGGGCGCTGAAGAAGACTCGTTCATGAAAATTAATATTAGTAAAACTGAGTTGTTGCTGGCCAGTCTGCAATTCACTTAAGTACTGTTGCACCGCTTCCATTGCGGCAGTTGATTCAAGAAAGTGCTGGCCGGCTCGAGGAGCCTGATTCTGCTGTTCATACCGATCAAAAATGGTTTCCACATTGAGGCCTTCAAAACGTCGTTTTAAAAAGCCGGTGAGGGTGACCTGCCGCATGTTGCGTTCCCCCAAACTAGGCAACACTTCAGAAATGTATTGACTAAAAAGTTGGTTAGGTGAGAACAGGACAATCTGGTCGGCGTTTAAAGATTCCTTAGCGTGATAGAGCAGGTAGGCAATTCGTTGCAGAATTGTCGAAGTCTTCCCACTGCCGGCTACCCCTTGGACGACGAGGAGGTCACTACTGGTATTTCTGATGATATCGTTTTGTTCTTGCTGAATGGTGGCCACGATGTTTTGCATGGTTTGATCATTTTGCTGACCAAGTGCTGCTTGGAGCATTTCATCGCCAACCGTTTCGTTAGTGTCAAACATGTTAGTGATTTGGCCATCCACGATGGTGAACTGACGTTTTTGCACGAGTTTGACCGTTTGTTGACCTGCTGGTGTATCATAGGTGACTTTTCCAAGGTTTCCGTTGTAGTACACACTGGAGATGGGTGCTCGCCAATCATAAACTAAAAAGTCGGTCTTATCGCTGTTCATCAATGAGGCGATGCCGATATAGAGGGTTTCTACTTCATTACTGCCTGGTTCTTGAATTTGGATCCGCCCAAAGTAAGGTGACTTGCGCAGTTCTTGGAGGGTGGCTAACTGCCGCTTGAGAATGTCTTCATTTTCGGAAGCCCGGGCAACCAATTGGCGTTGCTGTTCCAGAGCGGAGCGAGATTCAGCAATATCATCAATTTCGTAACGGTTGATTGAGGCATTTTCACCGTAGTTTTGTTCAACCGCGCGGGTTTCTTGATGCGCCGCTTTGATGGCTTGCTTGGTCTGTTGAATTTGCTGATCAATATTTTGAATGACTTGATCAACACGTGCCTGTTCAACGATTTTTTCATTTGTAGTTGCCATGCCAAGACCTCCATTGACAGATAATTGAACTTACTTATTTTAACATAGTGAGCAGCTGACGCTTAGTGGGATAATTTTTTTGAATTAGGTTAACTTTACTAATGTTAGTGAAGAAATATCATGGTACCATTAAAAGGGTATAATTTCGACAAAAAAATCAAAAAGAAGGTGATGGGTCGTGGAGAACCTCGCGATTGTTGATCTAGGGTCTAATTCCGCACGGTTAGCAATAACCCAGATCAATCCAAATGGAACGTTTCACGAGATTAAGCGGGTCAAGGAAAATACACGACTCTCTGAAGGGATGGGTCCCGAAAAAATCTTGCAAACTAAGGCGATGAACCATACCATTGCTGCCCTGAAGCGTTTTAAAAATGTCTATGAACGCTTTAACAATGTACAAGTAATTGCCATTACCACGGCAGCGGTTCGCCAAGCACGCAATCAGCAGGAGTTCTTAGCTCGGGTTAAAAATGAAACTGGCATTGAACTACGGGTTTTGTCAGGTCGTCAGGAAGCTTATTACGACTATTTAGGGGTTGTTCGGACACTTAAATTGGACCACTGCTTAATTTTAGATGTTGGTGGGGCCAGTTGTGAGTTAGTTTTGATCCAGCACCGGAAGGCGCGGGATATGATTTCTTTACCGTTTGGTGCGGTTAATATTTCAGAACAATTCCATCTAGGTGGCTTTGTTCGGGCAGCTGAGTTATTTCGAGCCCAGACAATGGTGACGCAACGCTATAATAAGGTGCCGTGGCTGCGTTATGCTAACCGGGTACCAATTGTTTTGTTAGGAGGTGCCAACCGGACGCTTGCAAGGATGAGCAAGACTCACCGACGGTCAAAGTACCGGGGAATTCATGGTTATCGTTTAACCTCACGGATTGTCTATGCTACTTACCGGGAGTTATTAAGCAAAAATCTTACCCAACGAAAAAAGATGCCGGGTTTGGAAAGTGATCGGGCGGACATCATTGTTGGTGGAATGCTGCCTCTGATTTGCCTTCTACAACGCAACAGTGATGGCCGGGTCATTTTCTCGGAAAGCGGGGTTCGCGAAGGAATTATTACAGAGTATATTCAGCACCGCCAAATCCGGGACGGTGACGGTCATGCGTAATGATTGGCTGAAAGGACTTTACCAAAAATCAGTCACTGAACGGCAACGGTTGATTGCGAAATATTGTCAGTTAACGTTAGCTGAAGAACAAACGTTACGCGACCAGACCACGTCGATTAATAACGAATTGATCGAAAATTACGTGATGGACTATCAGCTCCCGGAAGGGGTAGCAATCCAGCTCAAGGTGAATGGTCAACATTATGTTGTCCCAATGGCCATTGAAGAACCGTCAGTAATTGCTGCTGCATGTAACGGTGCCAAACGGATTTCAGCCAGTGGCGGCTTTCAAGCTGCTCCACAAACCCGGATTGTGCGTGGCCAGGTTCTGATTAGTGATGCGGATGAGCAGCAGTTTAGTGAATGGTGTCAAAAAAATCGTGAAATTATTTTGCAAGTTGCTAATGATGCGCACCCATCGATGAAAAAACGGGGAGCGGGTGCCAAAAACTATCAGGTACGGCGCACTGGACGGTTCCTTAGTTTAGACATTCTCATTGACGTTGATCAAGCCATGGGAGCCAATAGTGTAAACACGATGGCAGAAGCCGTTGGTGAATATTGTCAGCAACATGAATGGCATGTTTTAGCAGCGATTTTGAGTAATTATGCAGTTGATGCCGTGCAAACGTTGAAGTGTTTAGTACATAATGGCGAGCTTGCGACAAAGAAAATGACGGGGCGCCAAGTTGCTGAACGGATTGCAGAGTTGAGTGAAGTTGCGCAAGCAGATCCTTATCGCGCAGTGACCCATAATAAGGGGATTATGAACGGAATTGATGCTGCGGTCATCGCCAGCGGTAATGATTGGCGTGCGGTTGAAGCTGGCGCCCATGCCTATGCGGCCCGTGACGGTCAGTATCGTGGCTTAAGTCAGTGGCGATTAGTTGATAATGGGCTAGAAGGAATGCTTACTATTCCATTAACGGTGGGGGTGGTTGGTGGATCCATCAAATTGACCCCGCAATCCAAAGTTAATTATCAAATCAGTCAGATTAAAAATGCGCAAGAATTGAGTGCGGTGATTGCCAGTGTTGGCTTAGCACAAAATTTGGCGGCATTACGGGCACTTGCCACGACGGGAATTCAATCCGGTCATATGAAATTACAGTATCGTTCACTTGCAATTAGTGTCGGTGCTAATACTAATGAAATTGAACCATTAACGGAATTATTGCGGACCGTGCCAAAAGTCGATACAACGGTCGCTAAGCAACTATTACAGCAGTTACGAAAGGAGCAATAACATGCCGAAACCATTTCAATTAAACCAGGAAGCCCAAAGCTTGTTGGATGCGGTCAATGAGCTTTATCCGGAGGGTAGCGTTTTCGTGCAGTTTGATCAAGATAAGGAACCCGTTGGCTATGTTCGTCATGACCAGGCCCGGCAAACAACATTGCCAGGTGGCTTAGTAATTACGGTGACAGACATGACGGCGCCAAACTATACGGCTTCCCATGAATTATTGCATTTATTGATGCTTTTGCGTGGCTTTCCGCAGATCTTCTTCCAGCTTTCACTTGGTGATGAGCAGTTGGATGAACAAATGATGATTATGTCAACTGACTTATATGATGTCGCAATGCACCGGGTGGTGGTGGCTGAACAACGGAAGCACGGCTTAATTGATGAACAAGTCGAAGTCGAATATTTAAAAGGAATTCAAGCGACAATTTCTAAAGAAAACGACCAGGGCGATGACGATGAACGGACGCTTCGGCTATTGACGCTGCTTGACGCACTGGTTTTTTATGGTGACCACATTGACCAAGTTAAGGATCAATTGACTACTGATTATCCAGTCGCATTCGCAGCTGCCCAAAAGATGTATGATCAAATTACGGAACGGCGGATTGATTCTCCATTTGAAATGCGGCGTCAAATCGTCAAATTGTATCAGCTTTTTGATGCGCAACTCCTTGAGTGGGGACTGCCAGCATTGCATAATAATGAATTTACAACGGTTTCGCCGGTATTAAGTGCGCGCCAACTACGGCTCAAGGTCCGGCAGGTCTTTGAAATCTTCCATTCAGATATGGAGGATCGGCAGGGACATGATGATGTTTACATTGGCCTTCGGCGGAATGACCACCAAAATTCCTTTACCTTACATGGGCCCGCAGGGAAAGATCGTGCTCAAGCATTTGTGAAGATGTATGACGAACCAGTGGAACAATTATTAAAGGAACTAAACGTGCCATTCATTGTAAGGAAGTGATCAAATGGCAGTCGCAGAACAACAACTTTTTGATGGAGCAAATCATATTGTATTTCTAACTGGTGCGGGGGTTTCCACAATTACTGCAAACAGAACCTGTACTTTCCGGATGCACGGCCCAATGTAATTCATGAAAAGCAGGCGGCGCTAACGCAGCAGGATCGTGCAACCGTAATTACCCAGAATATTGATAATTTATATGAAGAAGCAGGAACGAAGCATTTAGTCGACTTTCATGGCAATCTTTACCACGTCTACTGTGAAAAATGTCATGAAACAGTTCCAGTGGCCGATTATTTAAAGAGTCGGATTCATGAGAAGGATGGGGGAAGCTTGCGTCCAGACATCGTGTTATACGATGCAGGAATTTCTCAAGCGGCCATTTCACAGTCAGTGAATGCGATGGCCAATGCAGATTTGGTTGTTATTGTCGGAACGTCCATGAAAGTATATCCATTTGCGGGGTTACTGCAGTATGCTAATCCAGCAGCGAAAGTGTTGGCCATTAACCAACAAGCTTTAAATTTGCCAGTTGATTTTACAATGATTCAAGCAGACGCCACTAAATACTTTGCTGAATTGGCCGTTCAATGATAGACTGAATTTAAAATAAAATCGTAGTCTCCAAAGTTGGTTTGCCAACCTTTGGAGACTTCTTTGTACGTACTAAGACGAAAGGAGGGCGATTCAATGAGTAAACAGGTCAAATATACAATTGGAATTGTCTTATTTTGTGAATTTTTAATTTGTTTAGGGATGAGTCTCATTTTCCCGGTCATGCCGTTTATCCGGAATGAATATCACTTTTCGGCATTTGATATGGGAATGATGTCATCGCTATTTACCCTCGTGCAATTTATTGCTTCGCCGATCGTAGGCCGTATTTCTGATCGGACGGGTCGAAAACCGATGTTAGTTTGGGGGCTGATTGGTTTTCGGCCTCGCTGAATTTGTCTTTGCTGCAACCAGTAAGCTCTGGCTATTTGACTTGTCACGGGCGGTCGATGGCCTTTCTGCGGCAATGTTTGTGCCGACTTCGATGGCGCTGGCAGCTGATATCACTACTCGTGAACAACGGGCAAAAGTAATTGGGTGGCTTTCCGCAGCCTTTAGTGGTGGTTTAATGCTCGGCCCCGGACTTGGTGGTCTGCTGGCCAACATTAGCTATAAAATGCCATTTTGGGTTGCCGGAGTTTTGGGCATTATTAGTGCCATTGTGGCGTTCTTTGCCTTGCCAGCGGATGCACAAGAAGAGCGGCAAATCCATACTGAGCGGGCGGATGAAGAGCTGGCCGGCAGTAGTTGGGATGCCGTGAAAAAGATGATGACCCCGGCTCTGGTGGTTCTCTTCGTAATGATTCTCGTCTCTGCCTTTGGCCTGGCCGGCTTTGAAAGCATTTATAGCCTGTACGTTAACCAAGTTCACCATTTTGATCTGACTACCATTGCGGCTGTTTTAACGGTTAATGGAGTATTGTCTTTGATGTTGCAAGTCTTTTTATTTGATCACCTTGTGATTTGGTTCGGCGAAGTCCAGATCATTCGGTGGAGCTTCTTCATTAGTGTGATCGGGACGCTGATTGTGATTTATGATCATTCCCACTGGCAGTTATTTGTGGCTATGTTAGTGGTTTATGAAGGCTTTGATATGTTGCGCCCGGCAATTACGACTTTACTGACCAAGATGAGTGAAAGTAATCAGGGATTGTTAAACGGGATTAACATGTCGTTAACGAGCATTGGTAACATCATTGGTCCACTGCTCTCTGGAGCCTTATTAGATATGAATTACCAGGCACCATACTTAGTAGTGGCCGTTTTTATGCTAGTGTCATTCTTTATTACCTTTGGAGTGAGTCACGAAATGAAGATTGCATAATTAAAGGGTTGGCAATTATGCTTTGCCAACCCTTTTTGGTTAACTAAAATTAATGGTTTTACCCGCGACTTTCCAGATCCGTGGCAGACGATCCTTACGTTCATGCTGACTTATCTGGTGAGTGGTTGGTAAACGGTGTAATAAGTGTTTAAACATAACTATCGTCTCCTTTCATTTCATCCTTAAAATAACACGATGAAATGCCGTTTTAAAGGGATTTGTGGTACTATGAGAAAGTGATAAAAAATGAATGCAAAGGGCTATTCAGTCGAATGCAATTAATTACTGTTTTTCCATGACAAAATGATAGATTATGCATAAATTGCCTGAATATAGTAAAAAATATACACTTAGCATTTTTTAATTAAAAGCCGAATTATGAGTAAATGAATTTAAATTCTTATTTGAAAAAGGAGGGATCAAATGAAGACGACACTCGCTTTGACGACCTGGACGGAGCATCCCGCACTTATCAATGAATCACGACCAGTGACCTTACGGGAATATGCCCAGTATTTACCAGCAGTCGAAGTGGACACCTTTTTCTATGCACTGCCCCAATTAAAAACGGTGCAGCAATGGATTAATGATGTGAGTCCAGATTTTCAGTTTATTGTCAAAGCCCACCAATCCATGACGAAGCATCCACGAGCGGTAACGCCAGATGGAATTTCATTACCGGAAATGTTTGCGTGTTTTAAGCAGGTCCTTCGTCCATTATTGGCAACTAATCAGCTCAAAACAGTCCTCTTCCAATTTCCACCACAATTTGATGCCACAGTAAAAAACATTGAGTACTTGATGAAGGTTCGTCAGTGGATGGGGTCGTTACCGATTGCCATTGAATTGCGAAATCGGAGTTGGTATCGCTCGGCGGTGGTGAAATCGTTAGTGGGTTATTGTCAGGATTTAAAGCTAACGTTGGTGGCGGCTGACGAACCCAACCAGATTGAGGCATCAGTGCCATTTTATCTGGCCACTACGAATCCCAATTTAGCGCTGATTCGTCTTCATGGACGAAATGCGCAGGGATGGAATCACCCGGGACAGGAATGGCGTAAGAAGCGGACTTTATACCGTTATTCTGATGAACAGCTGCAAAGCCTCAGTCAACGAATTTTAGCACTACAGCCAGCGCCAAGGGAGGTTTGCGTGATCTTCAATAATAACTCTGGACGGGATGCTGCACCAAATGCGCAAACCTTACAGAAAATCATGGGATTGCATTTTCGCGGACTGGTTCCCCGCGATCCCAAACAGCTCGACCTTTTTTAAACCGTACCCCAATAAATGGGCGGTAATAATCGAATTTTCGGGCGTTCTTTGCTATACTATTTTTAATTACCACATGAGAAAGAGGGAATGCGGAATGGCTGACACCAAACCAACATACTACATTACAACACCGATTTATTATCCATCTGGCAAACTGCATATTGGAAACTCCTACACTACAATTGCCTGTGATGCAGAAGCCCGTTTTAAGCGGCTCACTGGTTATGATGTTTTTTATTTAACTGGGACGGACGAACACGGCTTGAAGATTGAACAAAAGGCTGAACAGTTAGGAATGAAGCCCCAAGAGTACGTTGACCAAATGGCTACAGGCATTAAAAAGTTATGGAAGACTTTAGATATTACCAACGATAAGTTCATTCGGACGACGGATGACTATCATGAACGGGCAGTTCAGAAGATTTTCCAGCAGCTGCTGGACCAGGGTGATATTTACAAGGGCAAGTATACCGGCTGGTATTCAGTGGATGATGAAGAATACTTCACGGAGAGTCAGCTTGCGGAAGTGTACCGTGATGATAATGGTAAAGTTATCGGCGGGAAAGCGCCATCGGGTCATGAAGTCCAATTGGTCGAAGAAGAATCATATTTCTTCAAGATGAGCAAGTATGCTGATTGGTTAATGGACTATTACAAGGAACATCCGGATTTCATTGAACCACACACGCGGATGAACGAAATGGTTAATAACTTCCTGAAACCAGGGCTTGAAGATCTAGCGGTGACGCGAACTTCCTTTAACTGGGGTGTCAAGGTGCCAAATGATCCTAAACACGTGGTTTACGTGTGGATTGATGCGCTGTCAAACTACATTACGGCGCTTGGCTACGGTTCAGATGACAACCGCTTATTTAAGAAGTACTGGCCAGCGGATGTGCACATGGTCGGTAAAGAAATTGTCCGTTTCCACACGATTTATTGGCCAATCATGCTGCATGCCCTTGGACTGCCATTACCAAAGCATGTCATTGGTCACGGTTGGTTAACGATGAAGGACGGCAAGATGTCCAAGTCAAAGGGGAACGTCATTTACCCACAAACCTTAGTGGAACGTTACGGTTTGGATGCCACACGTTATTACCTGCTGAGAGCAATGCCATTTGGTAACGATGGAATTTTTAGTCCAGAAGACTTTGTTGATAAAGTTAACTTTGACCTGGCTAATGACCTCGGGAACCTGCTTAACCGGACGGTAGCGATGATTAATAAGTACCAGGGTGGTCAAGTTCAGGGGACCAACACGGCAATGACGCCATATGACCAAGATCTTGAACAAACCGCCGCAGATGTACTGGCCGAATACAGTGATTTGATGGATCAATGTCACTTTGCCGAAGCCTTAGCTAGTGTTTGGAAATTGATTTCCCGGGTCAACAAGTACATTGATGAAACCGAACCTTGGGTATTAGCTAAGGATGAGGATAAAAAAGCTGAATTATCTGATGTTATGACTCATTTGGCAAAGGCATTGCGGTTTATTGCAGCACTCTTGCAACCAACAATGCCCAACGCACCAAAGGAAATTTTGCAGCAATTAGGGTTAGCAGATACTGAAATAACTCTGAATGACTTATCATTTAATGATTTTCCGACAGCGGCCACTGTGGTTAAGAAGGGAACACCAATCTTCCCACGGCGTGATGTAAAGGAAGAAGTTGCTTTCTTGAAGTCCCAAATGACGGCCAACACCAAGCAAAAGGGGCGTAAGGCAATGGAACAAGCCAAGAAAGCAGCCCAAGAAAAGGAACAAGAGCAGACGACCGGAAAGAAAGCAATTCGGATTGAAGCCTTTGATAAAGTGGCCTTACTGGTTGGTGAAATTAAAGCCGCTGGTCACGTTCAAGGAGCGGATAAATTGCTGAAATTCCAAATTGACGATGGCACACCAGAAGGTCGGCAAATTCTGTCTGGAATTGCGCAATGGTATCCGAAACCCGAAAAGCTGGTTGGTAAGAAGGTGGCATTTGTTGCCAACTTGAAGCCACGAAAGATGCGTGGTGAATTAAGCCAAGGAATGTTACTGTCTGCTGAACATGATGGCGAAGTTCAATTGCTGATTCTGCCAGATAGTCTGGTTCCTGGTTCAGAAATTGGCTAATTAAGCGGTTGTGAAGGAGTCCAGAATGGTTAGTCCAGTCATCCCATTAAAAATTTATGATTCCCATACTCATTTGAATGATGATTGTTTTTATCATGATGTGCCAGCTTACCTGGCTCGGGCGCGTCATTATGGCGTAGTAACGATGAATATGGTAGGTTCAAATCAGGTTCTGAATGAACGCGCGCTTCAATTAGCGCATCAGTATTCCGAACTGCGCGCCATCGTTGGCTGGCATCCGGAAGATGCTAAGGATTATGATCAAAAAGCCCAAACTACACTACGAGCTCAGTTAGTGGATTCATGTGTAGTTGGGATTGGTGAGATTGGCTTAGATTATCACTGGGATACTAGTCCGCACGCAGTCCAACAGCGGGTTTTTGAAGAACAACTAGCGTTAGCTCGTGAATTGCAGTTGCCGGTTTCCATTCATTGTCGAGAAGCACTAGCGGATACCTACCAAATTCTTAAAGCGAATCATGTTGGCGACTTTGGTGGGGTTATGCATAGTTTTGCTGGTGATGCCGAATGGGCGCGTAAATTTCTAGCACTGGGGATGCACCTCTCATACAGCGGCGTGGTGAGTTTCCATCGGGCAACCGCGGTGCATGAGGCGGCAAAGGTAACGCCATTAGATCGGATGATGGTAGAAACGGATGCACCATATCTGACGCCCATTCCTTACCGGGGTAAGCAGAATGAACCTGGTTTTACGTATTATACGGTGTTGGCATTAAGCGAGTTATTAGACGAGTCACCACAGACGATCGCCCAGGTAAGTTATCAAAATGCTGATCGGTTATTTAAAGAAAGAGTCCCACATGAAAAAAATTAAAGAAGTCATTGTTGTCGAAGGCAAAGATGATACGAAACAAGTTCAGCGGGCGGTAGATGCAGACACGTTTGAAACAAACGGGTCTGCTTTATCGTTAGCTGACATTGAGCAACTAAAGAAGCTCCAGGTGCGGCGTGGCTTGATCGTCTTTACCGACCCGGATTTCAACGGGGAACGGCTGCGCAAAATGATCAGTCAAGCGATTCCAGGAGTGAAGCACGCCTTTATTCAACGGCGACAAGGTGTACCGACAGAAGCGCACGGCAGTTTGGGGGTGGAACATGCCTCGCAGCAGGTGATTCGCGAAGCTCTTAGTAATTTGTACACCGAAGAAGAGGTTGATCAGCCCGAATTTACCCGAACCGATATGGCAAAGGCCAATTTGGTTGGGGGTGCGACTGCTCGGTACCGTCGTGAACGGTTAGGACAAATTTTGGGAATTGGTTACGGTAACGGAAAGCAAATGCTAAAACGGCTGAACGTTTTTCGGGTCTCTCGAACGCAGTTCCAAAAGGCAATGGTACAAGTCAATCAGGAGGATGAAGATGGCCATAAGTGAGATTGGGAGTAGTCAACGGACTCGCGAAATCATTAAAAAGTACGGGATTCATGCCAAAAAAGGGTTTGGACAAAACTTTTTAACTGATTTGAACGTGCTGACGGGGATTGTCGATGCAGCCCAGATTACGAAACAAGATAATGTCATTGAAATTGGCTCCGGTTTGGGGGCCTTGACCGAACAATTGGCTAAATCAGCTGGTGAAGTCGTAGCCTTGGAAATTGACACTGATTTATTGCCGCTTTTGGCGGATGTTCTGTCACCGTACAAGAATGTCAAGGTGATTAATCAAGATGTTTTGAAGGCAAACCTACCGAAGTTAATTCAAGAAGAGTTTACTGATCCCAGTCGACCGGTTAAAGTGGTCGCTAATTTACCCTATTACATTACTAGTCCCATTTTGATGAACCTGCTTAATAGCTCTGTGCAATGGGCAGCCATTTGTGTCATGATGCAAAAGGAAGTGGCAGAGCGGCTAACGGCTAAGGTTGGGACTAAGCAGTATGGAGCTTTGACCTTAGCCATTGAATACTCGATGACCGCACAGCTTGCGTTTGGCGTATCTCGGCATTCGTTTGTTCCAGCGCCCAATGTTGATTCTGCCATCGTGGTACTAACACCGCGTACCACAGCGCTTACGGAGCAGCCTTTCGATCAAGCCAAACTATTTAGTTTGATTAAGACCTGTTTTGCCCACCGGCGGAAAAACTTGTGGAACAATCTGAAACCGTTAATGAGGAAGAATAAAACAAAACAGCAAGCGGTCAAAGACGCTCTGGATCATCTTCAGATTGCCAGCACCGATCGGCCAGAAACCCTCTCGCTTTTGCAATTTATTCAGTTAGCAAACGGACTGCATGAAAAACAAATAATTTAGACTACGAAAAGAACATAGAGTAAGCCCCAGAGCTGGAATTGGTCAGTGCTGGAGCTTATTTGTTTATTCGTGACGCTTTTATCCACAGCTCCTCCTGAATTGTTCTTGCCTTAAATGATGAAGCAAGTTACTATAAAAAGAAAATAGACAACTGAGGGAGGGGTGAGGCAATGATTGTCACGGAGAAGGCACCTGCGAAAATCAATTTGTCATTGGACACACCAATGCGCTACCTAGATGGTTCGCCGCAATGGAACATGGTGATGAACTCGATTGATTTGGCAGATTATTTAACCATCGATATTCATACCCGACCACAAACGATTAAGATTTACACTGATAGTGGCTTTTTGCCGAATGACCAACGTAATTTAGCCTATCAAGCCGCACATATCTTAAAGACCAGATTTCACCGTCCAGAAGGGGTCACGGTGCGCATTAAGAAAAATATCCCCGTGGCGGCTGGCCTGGGCGGTGGTTCTTCAGATGCTGCTGCAGTGTTACGTGGCCTCAATTGCGGCTGGAATTTGGGCTTATCCTTGAATGAGCTGGCTGAATTATCATTGACGATTGATTCAGATGTTCCTTATTGCATTTATAGCCATACTGCCCACGTGACGGGACATGGAGAACAAATTCGTTTATTGCTGCAGTGCCCTCATTACTGGGCGATCATTGCCAAACCAAGCGTCAGTGTTTCAACGCCGACGATTCTGCGTCAAATTAATTATGAAAAAATTGTACATTTGGACAATGAAGGGTTACTCGAGGCCATTGAGCAGGAAAATTGGCAACATGCCTTTGCCAAAATGGGGAACGTTTTAGAACCAGTAACAATGAAGGAATATCCTAAGATAAAAAAGCTCAAGGACGGAATGCTCAAATTAGGCGCTGACATGGCACACATGAGTGGTACTGGTCCGACCGTCTTTGGCCTCTGTCACAGCGAATCACGAGCTAAGCGAATTTATAACAGTATGCGTGGCTTTTGTGGTGAAGTATATTTAGTGATGTTGTTGTAAAAATATTGATATCCAAGATAACTGGGAGCAATCCCAGTTTTTTTGTTGATTATTTTTGGAAAGTTCGGTAAGATATTTTTCGTAGATTAATAGTAATAATTACGATTAACGATAAAGTAGTAGTGCGATGAAGAAAAAGCGGTGGGGTTTGATTGGTTTAATTACTAGTTTGGCTGTTGTCTTAATTCTAATGATCACTGGTTGGCAACCACATTTACATCGCCAGCAACGACCGATTCGGGTGGTCACCAGTTTGAACTTTTATGGTGAAGTTGCCCAGAGTGTTGCTGGTAAATATGGAGATGTGACGTCTTTTATCAATAGTTCAGCCGTTGATACACACGATTTTCAACCATCGACCAAGCAGGCGCAGCAGTTAGCCGAAGCTAATGTCGTGATCGAAAATGGTTTAGGGTATGATACCTGGTTGCAAAAAATGACCAAGTCCACGGACCATGAGCAAGCCGTGATTAATGTTGGCCGAGAAGTGGCCCATAAAAAAGCAGGAAACAATGAACATGTTTGGTATCAGCCATCCACAATGAGTAATTTGGCCACCCAACTAGCCCAAAAGTATGCTAAATTAGATCCAAAACACCGCGCGTACTACTACGCCCGCGCCCAGCGTTATCAAAAGCAATTAGCTCCGCTTAACAAAACGATTGCGCAAGCCAAACGCGGAGTGGACTCCCAACGGAATGTTGTATTGGTGAGTGAGCCAGTTTTTGACTATGCTCTAGATAATTTGGGGTATCGAATCGCGAACCAGCGATTTGCAAAGGCGGTTGAGGATGATAATGATCCCTCACCAAAGGAAATTGCGGCGATGCAATCAGCAATTTGTCAGCATCGGGTGGCGTTCTTTGTTAATAATAAGCAGGAAAGTAACTCTACAATTAAAAATATGTTTAAACTTGCTCGGCAATCCGGTGTTCCGGTCCTCAACGTGACGGAAACCAAACCGGACCACCAAACCTATACCGAGTGGATGCAAACACAGTATCAGCAACTAATTAAGATTCAAGAACAGGGTGAATAAGATGGCATTGATTTCAGTTGATGACCTTAGCTTAGCGTATGGTGACCATACCGTTATTGAAAATTTAAGTTTTCAGGTCAATTCAGGCGACTTTTTAGTAATGATTGGTGAGAATGGTGCCGGAAAGACGACGGTGGTTCGTGCCTTATTAGGGGAGTTAAAGCCCCGCCGCGGTGAAATTAGTCGGGCCAATCACTTAAAGATTGGTTATGTCCCACAGTTTCGCAACTTACCGGCTAACTATCCATTAGCGGTCCGGGATTTTGTGGCGCTCAACCTTACTCAATCACGCTGGCCCTGGTTAAAAAAGACTGAGCAGCATCGTTTAGACCGGATTATTCGGAAAACTAATTTAACCACGATTGAAGACCGACCACTGGGGTTAGCATCCGGTGGTGAAAAGCAGCGGGCCTATTTGGCCCAAGCACTCGTTGATGATCCGCAACTATTAATTTTGGATGAATCGACGGCCAGTTTAGACAATGAAATGAAGTACGATTTATTAGATTTTGTAGCTAAGTTTCAGCAAAATGGCTTGAGTGTGCTCTTTATCACTCACGATTGGGATTTAGCAAAGCGCTATGGAACACGCTACTTACAGTTATTACCAGATGGCTCCTACCAAAGTGGCCCCATTAATGAATTGCCTAGTGATGAGGAGGTGCGCAATGTTTAGTCTCAGCTTTATGCGTTATGCGTTTGTGGCCGGTACATTTATTGCAATTGTCAGTGGAGTAATTGGGGTTTTTGTGGTGGCGCGGAATATGCCATTTATGACCCACACTCTTTCAGAGATTGGTTTTGCTGGTGCATCGTTTGCTCTTTTTATGGGCTGGCCGGCTTTAAATGGGATGATTTTATTTACCATTCTTAGTTCAGTGATGGTTGGTCAATTGAGCATTGATGAATCTCGCCGCGAGTCAGTTATTTCGGCAGTGTCAGCGCTATTCATCGGGTTAGGAATTCTCTTTTTGTATCTTTCCAGTAAAACTGCCAGTTCAGCCACGAGTATCTTGTTTGGGAGCGTTGTCGGCATTAGCCGCCATGAGGTCGTGCAGCTGGTATGCCTCTCTGCGGTTGTTCTCGTGATCGTTTTCCTTATTTACCGTAAATTGAAATTTTCCTCATTTGATCCTGAGGGTGCAGCAGCGAACGGGTTAAACGAAACAGTGATTTCCGTCATCTTCCTATTGCTCTTGGCAATGAGCGTTAGTGTGGCAGTCCAAATTGTGGGGACACTATTGATTTTTGTCCTATTGACACTGCCTGCGGCCAGTGCAAAATATTACACGACCGGGACTGCCAAGATCATTGGACTAGCAATTTTATTCGCGCTATTGGGAATTTGGCTGGGATTGTACTTAGCCTACATTACAAACTGGCCAGTTAGTTTTTTCACTTCGACAATTGAAGTGCTGATCTACTTATCCGCCCTGTTATATCGGCAGCGAGCTAACGATTAAAATGAAAATAATTGGTATTTACCAAGCGAGCCGAATGAGGCCCGCTTTTTTTAGTGAAATTATGGAAAAATCAGTTAAAAGCCGAACAATTATGTTATGATTTGAAGGTACACAAAACGTTTGTATTAACAGCATAATGAATTAAAGGAGCTACATAATGAAAGTTAGACGAAGCAACCGGCTAGTGGACATGACTCGCTATTTACTGGATCACCCACGAGAACTGGTTTCCCTAAAGTTTTTTGGCCATCGTTATGACTCAGCTAAGTCATCAATTAGTGAAGATTTAAGTATTATTCGGAATACAGTTGAACGATGGGGTGTCGGTCGCCTGGAAACTCTTCCCGGAGCTAGTGGCGGTGCACGTTTGACGCCACTGTATTCTAAGAAAAACGCGGCGACAGTAATTGATGAACTGGTCCAAGCGGTGAATGATGATAGTCGATTGTTACCAGGTGGTTATGTTTATTTATCTGATTTGCTGGGGCGTCCGGACATTTTACGTGAAGTGGGTCGCTTGATTGCTACCCAGTACGTTGATCAAGATGTTGATGTGATCATGACCGTAGAAACCAAGGGGATTCCAATTGCCCAGAGTGTGGCGATGTATCTCAATCGACCGTTTGTAATTGTTCGTAATTCTTCCCATATTACGGAAGGTTCGACCGTCAGTGTTAACTACGTATCAGGTTCATCCCAACGGATTAAAAAGATGGAACTGTCCCGTCGAACGATGAAGGAGGGCGCTAACGTGGTTGTAGTTGACGACTTTCTCAAGGGTGGTGGGACGATGAACGGAATGAAGTCCCTTATCCAAGAATTTGGCGCCCACCTAGTGGGTATGACCGCGTTTGCAGAAGGTCAGTTTGACGGTGAACGACTAGTGGAAGATTGTACTTCATTAATTAAAGTGGATGCCCAAGATGGGGTTAACCGGCATTTAAGTGCCCAACCAGGCAACTATTTGGAAAAAGTTTTTAAGAAATAAGGAGCAATGAGAGTCATGCAACAGAAAAACGCAATTATTCTGGCAGCCGGCAAGGGTACCCGAATGAAGTCTAAATTATACAAAGTTTTGCACGAAGTTTGTGGTAAAAGTATGGTGGAACACGTACTGAGTCAACTTGAAGCGGCTAAGATTGATAATATTGTGACCGTGGTTGGCTATGGGGCGGAAAGTGTGGAAAACACCATTGGTCCCCGTTCTAAGTTTGCCCTCCAAAAACAACAATTGGGGACTGGTCATGCCGTGATGCAGACTGAAGACCTACTAGGCGACATTGATGGTGAGACACTGGTAGTCAGTGGTGACACACCATTATTTACGGCTGATACCTTTAACAAGTTGTTCGAATACCATAAGCAACGGAAAGCGGCAGTAACTATTTTAACTTCCGTTGCTCCTGATCCAACCGGTTACGGCCGGATTGTCCGGAATGATGTTGGTATTGTGGAACGGATCGTGGAACAAAAGGATGCTAGTCAAAAAGAACGGGAAATCCATGAAATCAACACAGGGGTCTACTGTTTCGATAATAAGAAGCTTTTTGCAGCCCTGAAGAAGATTAATAACGATAACGCACAGGGTGAATACTACTTGACTGATGTGATTGCTATTTTGAAGCAACAAGGTGAAGTGGTAACGGCATACAAGATGGCTGACTTCGATGAATCGATGGGGGTCAACAACCGGGTGGCACTGGCCCAAGCTAATAAGATCATGCGGAAGCGGATCAATGATGAATTAATGATGAATGGGGTTACGATGGTTGATCCAGAAACGACCTATATTGATGCTGGTGTTAAGATTGGCCGCGATACAGTTGTGGAAGGCAACGTTGTAATTAAGGGCAATACTGTCATCGGTAGTGACTGCTTGATTGGTGCTGGCTCCCGAATCACGGATTCACGGATTCATGATGGCGTCCAAATTATTTCATCCACGCTGGAACAAGCGGAAATGTATGATGGCTCTGATATTGGTCCGAATAGCCACTTACGGCCCCAAGCGGAAATTGGTAAACATGTTCACATCGGTAATTTCTGTGAGGTTAAGAAAGCCTACATTGGTGAAGGAACCAAGGTTGGCCATTTAACCTATGTTGGTGATGCCACTCTTGGTAAGAACATCAACGTTGGGTGTGGAGTAGTCTTTGTTAACTATGACGGTGCAAAGAAGCACCATACCAATGTTGGCGATCACGCATTTATCGGTAGCAATAGTAATTTAGTAGCCCCAGTTAACATCGCGGCTGATTCATTTGTGGCAGCCGGTTCAACCATTACGGACGATACTAAACAATTTGACATGGCAATTGCCCGTCAACGGCAAACAAATAAGGCGAATTACGCAAAAAAACTCCCGTGGTAGTTGCTTTTTCGCACCCCAATTAATAAGATAAGAGTGGTAAAGGGATTTTAATTTGGAGGACCTCATGAAACAGAAATATTTTGACCCGAATCTGAAGATTTTTTCTTTAAGTTCAAACCGTCCATTGGCCGAAAAAATTGCCGATGAAGTTGGTGTCGAACTTGGTAAATTATCCGTTGACCGGTTTAGTGACGGTGAAATTCAAATCAACATTGAAGAAAGTATCCGGGGCGATAATGTATATATTATTCAATCCACGTCAGCACCCGTAAATGATAACTTAATGGAATTGTTGATTATGATTGATGCTTTACGGCGTGCGAGTGCCAAGACCATCAATGTGGTCATGCCATACTATGGTTACGCCCGTCAAGATCGGAAGGCCCGTTCGCGGGAACCAATTACAGCCAAATTAGTGGCTAATATGCTGCAAAATTCTGGTGTTGATCGGGTGATCGCTTTAGATCTGCACGCAGCACAAATTCAAGGGTTCTTCGATATTCCAGTTGACCACTTGATGGGTGCACCATTACTGGCTGATTACTTCATTAAGCAGGGAGTAGCGAAGGATGCAGTCGTAATTTCACCAGACCATGGTGGGGTTGTTCGGGCCCGCGCCTTAGCTGAATTTTTGAAGGCACCAATTGCCATTATTGATAAGCGGCGGCCCAAGGCGAATGTTGCCAAAATCATGCATATTATCGGGAATGTTCAAGGTAAAAAGTGTATCATGATTGACGATATGATTGATACAGCCGGGACGATCACCTTGGGATCAAAGGCATTAATGGAGGCCGGAGCAACCGAAGTCTATGCTTCTTGTACCCATGCGGTATTATCTGGTCCGGCAATTGAACGACTAGAAGATTCACCAATTAAAGAAGTGGTGGTTACTGACTCAATTCAATTACCAAAGGAAAAGCAAATTGCGAAGATTAAGCAAGTTTCTGTGGCCCCATTAATTGCTGATGCAATTAAGCGGATTAATGAAAACCGGCCAGTGAGTCCATTGTTCAAAAACCTCTTCGATAAAGTTAGTAAAGAATAATTTTAAATCGTTTATTAAGATCGGTACTGACCTTAGTAAACGATTTTTGGTTATTCGGTAAAAATGGTATAATGTTCCTAACCCTGATTAAGGAGGAATAATGAAAATGAAAAAGAGTTTAATGTCTAAGTTGGCACTTTCCACAGCGGGAGTTGCCCTGGTGTTCGGGTTAGCCGGATGTGGACAAAAGAATAGCGCCAGTTCAGATAATAACTCAACGAAGTCAGCGAAGGTCACAGAAAGTGCCGCTGATAAAGCTTATAAGAAAGCTAATGATTTAATTACTAAGGGCCAATACCAAAAAGCCTATGACCTCTTAGATGATGTCGAACACGAAAACAAAAAGGTTGAATATCTTGAAGAAGACTTGGATAGTTACCTTGAAGCCCGTGAAGATTATAATAAGGGTGACTACCAAGAAGCTGAAGCCGAATTACCAGGTATGAAATCCAGCAGTAAGCCAATGAAGAAGGACTACAAGGCATTACGAGTGAAGATTTCGAAAGCCATTAATGGTGAGATTGAATCAAGCTCGACCAAGCAAACGAGTCAAAGCAGTAGTTCACAAGCTACTTCCAGTTCACAACGGGTAGCCAACGCGGATGCAGCGCGAGCAACTAAAGAAGATGTGGTAACGGACTTTGCTAATAAGATGGGCTTCAATAAGAAGGGGTACGGAATTATTCCAGTTTCCAAGCAAGGGAACGTATATCGCTTTGAAGTTCGGCAAAATAATTCCGATAATTCAGTTGCAAGCATGATTGGTATTTATGAATATAATTCTAATACTGGTTCAGCAACGAAAGTTAACTAAATCATCAATTTAAATAAAAATGGAACGTGATTGAGCAGTCAGATGGACTGTTTCCACGTTCCATTTTTTAATTTATTAGGGAGCAACAATATGATTATTTTGAATGTACTGTTGGAATTCATCGTAGATTGGCTGGAAAATTTCAATATTGTCATGTTGGACGAGCATTTCTTTCGGGAAGAAGAATCGTTCATCGCCCGCTTCCTTACCGGCAATACTAGCAACGAGGGTACTGACCTGTGATAATTCAATCAGTTCACCATTAGGTTGAATTAACTCAATCTGACTTTGGGGCTGGGAATCACGGGGGTTATAAGTGTCATACGGCAATTTATAGCTGGAATTTGTAGCCGTATAGTAATGGTCATTAAAGCCGGCGGTTGAAATCAAATCCCGCAATTTTGGTAAGAACGGTTCAGTGGTTGCATCATATAGGGCTGACTTTAGCGGCCGACGGTTTAAAAAGCGTTGGGCTAAATCACTCAGAATATCGTCACCAGAATTACGCCAATGCAGAAAGTAGGTTGTCAACACACCATCATCCAAAGAAAGGTAGTCATTAATGGTATAGTGACCATTAAAAAATGGCATGAGCAGGTGAGGTGTAAAAACCGGTGAATAGTCACTTGGATGCTGGTAAAGGTACTTAGCTCGCATCAGCAGGTGGTCTAAAATGACTTCCATTGAACGGGAAACCGGGTGAAAGTAAATTTGAAGGTACATCTGCAACCGACTAATGATGTAGTCTTCAACCGCATGCATTCCCGAAATTTCAAAAGCAATCCCGTTGTGAATGGGGCGCATTACTCGTAAGACTCGGTCGAGATCGTACTTACCGTAGTTGGTACCGGTATAATAAGCGTCCCGTTGCAGATAATCCATTCGATCAGCATCGACTTGACTGGAGATCATTTGAACGACCTGCTGATTCGGGTACGTATGATCAATCACACTGGCTACCTGTTGCGGAAATTCAGGGCCGACCCGTCGTAAAATTTGGTTAACATTGGTTCCAGGACTAGTGATGATTTGCCTGGTAATGGCTTCGTGGTCAGTGTGGAAAATGTGCTCAAAAGTGTGTGAATAAGGGCCATGGCCAAGGTCGTGCAGGAGTGCAGCAGTCAGTGCCACTGGTCGTTCACGATCATCCCAGAGACCATCACCAGGGCGCTTGCTGGGATAATTTCTTTGAAAATGATTGCACATCCGACGGGCAATTTCATAGACCCCTAGGCAATGACCAAAACGGGAATGTTCTGCACCGTGGAAGGTCAACGAGGTGGTACCGAGTTGTTTGACCCGGCGAAGTCGTTGAAATTCCGGGGTATTAATTAAATCGAGAATAATTTGATTATCGACAATGACGTGGCCATGAATTGGGTCCCTGAATACTTTTTCGCGAGGTAGATCTTCGTCTTTAAAACTCATAGTTCGCTTCCTAACGTAAACTTTTTTCTCCATTATACAAAACCTGCTGCCAGAAAGCACTGGTGGTCATTTAGCGATGGTCAGTTTATAATTAAAAGGATTAAAGGTGGGTGAAGAGCAATTAAAGAAGTATTTCCAGTGACAGTTCACTTGACGACTTCCATGACGATGGGAAGTGAGACTGAACACTTTGAGTTTACAGAAAGTGGTCAATTAATCCGGTTGAACGGCGGGCAGGTTTACCTGCGCTACCTAGAGCACCAGGATAATCAAGAGACGACTGTCCAGTTCCGACTGGATGAGG
The DNA here is from genome assembly GCF_000161935.1 of Limosilactobacillus coleohominis 101-4-CHN. Taxonomy (GTDB): domain Bacteria; phylum Bacillota; class Bacilli; order Lactobacillales; family Lactobacillaceae; genus Limosilactobacillus; species Limosilactobacillus coleohominis_A. The sequence goes on from NZ_GG698805.1 coordinate 183,317, forward strand.
ACCGGGTGCAATTAGACCGCCGGGGTCCACGTCAAACTAGGCTAGTCTTTGAGGCGGGGTCTGAAACGATGACTAGGTACCAAACTGAGTACGGAATTATTCACCTAGGGGTCGAAACCCGCCAATTAATTAAAAAGGTGGAGTTTACTAATCATACGGGTTCACTGCAAGCGACATATCGGTTGAAGAATCAGGGACAGGTCTTGGGAACTTACCGAATTCAATTGCAATTTGCGCCCTGATATTGTAATATGTAACTTAGACTTTTTGAAGGGATGTGCACCAATTTGGATTTAAAGGTTTTCGATGGCCAAGATAAATCAGAACTTTCGATGATCGAAGTCGCCCACGCCATCTTAGCTTATCATGGTGAAGCAATGGCCTTTGCCGACTTAACAAATGAAATTCAGCAATATCTTGGTAAGAGTGATGAGGAAATTCGGGAACGACTTTCCCAGTTCTACACTGATTTGAACGTCGATGGCAGTTTTATCTCCCTTGGTGATAACACTTGGGGATTACGTGCATGGTACCCATACGACTCAATTGATGAAGCCACGATTGGTGAATCTGATGATGACGATGATGATCGTCCAAATAAGCGTCGGCGGAAGGTCAATGCCTTCTTGACCGGAAGTGACGACGATGATGATGTGATCGATTACGATAATGATGATCCAGAAGATGATGATCTGAATGACGATGACGATTCAGATGATTACGATGACAGTGATGATGACGATGATGACAATCCGATCGAAGATGATGATACGGATAGCGACATTGAAAGTCACTTGTCAGAATTACATGACGATGATGATAGTTACGATGATGGAGATGAAGAATAAATTTCTGCTTGACTATTGTGACTAGCCTTTGTATTATTTTACTTGGGCTCCCAAGATTGCTTGGTACATCTCGTTTCAATAGCTCCCTGTTTCACTAAGAAATGGGGAGTTTTTTCGTTTGTAGCGTATTAGAAAAGGAGAGTAAGAATGACAAAGTACATTTTTGTAACTGGTGGGGTTGTTTCGTCACTTGGTAAGGGAATTATTGCGGCATCATTAGGACGCCTGTTAAAGAACCGGGGGCTGAAAATTGCGATTCAAAAGTTTGATCCATATATCAATGTTGATCCCGGTACGATGAGCCCATACCAACACGGTGAAGTTTTCGTAACGGATGACGGAACGGAAACTGACCTTGATTTAGGGCACTACGAACGATTCATTAATAATAATTTAAATAAATATTCTAACGTAACGACGGGGAAAATTTATTCTGAAGTATTGCGGAAAGAACGGCGTGGTGACTACCTTGGCCGGACGGTTCAAGTTATTCCGCATATTACTAACATGATTAAGAATAAGATCAAACGGGCTGGCGAAAGTACGGATGCTGATGTTGTGATTACGGAAATCGGTGGGACCGTTGGTGACATTGAATCCCAGCCATTCGTGGAAGCTATTCGGCAAATGAAGAAGGAAGCCGGAGCGGACAACGTTTTATACATCCACGCAACGTTGATTCCATACTTACGGGCAGCTGGTGAAATGAAGACTAAGCCAACCCAACATAGTGTGCATGAATTACGGGGCTTAGGAATTCAGCCAAACATTCTGGTTGTACGGACGGAGAAGCCAATTACGGAAGAAATGCGGAAGAAGATTGCTCTTTTCTGTGATGTTGATCCAAAAGCCGTTATTGAATCCCTGGATGTACCAAACTTATACGAAATTCCATTAAACTTGCAAAAGCAAGGGATGGATCAATTGGTAGTGGACCACTTCAAGTTGGATGCGCCAGTTGCTGATATGCGTGAGTGGACAAAGATGGTTGATCATATTGAAAATGACCTGACTAAGACGGTGCGGATTGCGATGGTTGGTAAGTATACCGATCTTCAAGATGCCTACATTTCTGTTAACGAAGCGTTACGTCATGCGGGATATCCAGTTGATGCAGATGTGAAGATCGACCACTTTAATGCGGAGAATATTAATGAAGAAAACGTTGCCGAGACGCTGGGCGATTACGATGGAATCCTCGTTCCAGGTGGTTTTGGTAGTCGGGGCATTGAAGGGATGATTACCGCAATTAAGTACGCTCGGGAAAATGATGTGCCATACTTAGGAATCTGCCTTGGAATGCAAACGGCCTGCATCGAATATGCCCGGGACGTGCTTGGCTACAAAGATGCCAACTCGACTGAATTCGATCCGAATACGGATCACAATATTATTGACTTGATGGCGGATCAAGCTGATGTCGAAGATCTTGGTGGAACGCAACGTTTGGGTGCTTATGCATGTCGTTTGAAGCCTGGAACGATTGCAGCGGCTGCTTATGATAACAAGCCAATGATTCACGAACGGCATCGGCACCGTTATGAATTCAACAATAAGTACCGTGATGAAATGGAAAAAGCCGGCTTAGTAGTTTCGGGAGTTAACCCAGAACGGAACCTGGTTGAAGTAGTTGAACTTCCAGAGAAGAAGTTCTTTGTGGCGGCTCAATACCACCCAGAATTTCTGTCCCGGCCAAACCATCCAGAAGGGCTCTTTGGGGCCTTTGTTAGGGCAGCGGTGGATAATAAGTAGCTTGAATGAAATAAGACGCAGTTTACTGAAAAGTGAACTGCGTTTTTTGGTGCAAGATGGTGAAAATTAATTTGAAGAAAGTTTAATTATTTAACGAAAAGGTTGTAATTTAGACGGAGGTTCTTTATTATGTTTATTGACTGTTTAAATATAATAATAATGAATTAAAAAGATACAAAATAAAGATTTTAAGTGAGGAAAGATCAACATGAAAAAACTGATCATTCAAGGAGGAAACCGAATAGCTGGCGAAGTAACCATCGGTGGTGCCAAAAATAGTACGGTGGCATTAATTCCGGCAGCTATTTTGGCAGACACGCCAGTCCAGTTTGATACTGTCCCTGACATCTTGGATGTTCATAACTTGATGATTATTTTGGAGTCAATGAATGTCAAATCCAACTTCACCCACGGGGTATTAGACATTGACCCAACTCAAATCGTTGAGGCAGAACTACCGAGTAAAGCAATTAAGAGTTTGCGCGCATCGTACTACTTTATGGGCGCCTTGTTAGGACGATTCCACCGCGCAACTCTGACTTTTCCTGGTGGTGATAACATTGGCCCACGGCCAATTGATCAGCATTTAAAGGCCTTTAAAGCATTGGGGGCTAACGTTAGCGAACATGCGGGAACTGTCTATCTGGATGCGCACAATGGGTTGCACGGGACACGGATCTTCATGGATATGGTTTCTGTCGGGGCCACGATTAATGCCATTCTGGCAGCTGTTCGTGCTGAAGGAACGACGATTATTGAAAACGCAGCTCGGGAACCGGAAATTATTGATTTAGCAACCTTCCTTAATAACATGGGGGCTAAAATTCGGGGTGTCGGAACGGACGTGGTGCGGATAACCGGAGTTGATACCCTGCAATCGATGAACACCCACACGATTATTGCAGACCGGATCGAAACGGGAACTTACCTGTCTTTAGCGGCAGCCTTGGGTGATGGTGTGATGCTTAAGAATGTAATTCCAGAACACTTGGAAGCATACACTAGTAAACTGATGGAAATAGGGGTAGATCTGCAAATCGATAGTGATAAGATCTATGTTCCCGCAACTGACCATCTTAACCCAGTTCATGTTAAGACAATGCCATATCCTGGTTTTGCAACTGATTTGCAGCAACCATTAACCCCGTTGATGTCATTAGCAAATGGGGAGAGTACGGTCGTTGATACGATTTATCCAAAACGGGTTAAGCACATTCCCGAATTACAGAAAATGGGTATGAAGATTAGCGCTGGGGATGGACAGATCACCATTGATCATACGGAAGAATTACACGGTGCGGATGTTGAAGCCGGTGAAATTCGCGCTGGTGCCGCACTGGTAATTGCCGGTTTGATGGCCAAAGGAACCACTGTAATCCATAAAGCGGATAATATTCTGCGGGGCTATGACCGGATTGTATGGAAGCTGAATCGTCTCAATGGGGACGTTACAATTGAAGACGACGATTAATTAGTTTGCGTTCAGCTTCAAATTATGTTATTCTATCGTAGTTGTAAAAATAACTATGTTTCAGGCAATGATTCATGGCAAAGGAGCGTATAAATTATGAAACAAGGAATTCATCCAGATTATCATTACGTAGTTTTTGAAGATTCTTCAACTGGCTACAAGTTCTTGTCTGGCTCAACTGCTACTTCAAAGGAAACTGTTAAGTGGGAAGACGGTAACGAATACCCATTAATCCGGGTTGAAGTTACTTCTGACTCACACCCTTTCTACACTGGTAAGCAAAAGTTTACCCAAGCCGATGGGGCAGTCGACAAGTTCAACAAGAAGTACGGTTTCAAGAACAACTAAGCTTGATAATTCAAAAAAGATCTCGACATTTTGCCGAGATCTTTTTATTTAGCTTGCAATTTTAAGGGCCGGTAAACGTTGAAGATAAAGAGGATCATATTGATTAATACAATGAAGGCGGTGGAAAGGAAAACGGCACTGTAATCGTAAAGCCCCGCCACCAAGCCACCAATTAATGGACCCATGATATTACCGATATACATAAAACTTTGGTTCCAACTAAAAATTCGGCCCGTTAACATACTTGGTGAGTTTTTAGTCAGTAACGTTTGGACCTGCGGGAAAAGCGAAGCGTCAGCAATTCCAATCAGGAAGCGTAAAATCCCCAGTTGCCAGGGGTTTTGCACAAAGGCGCTCGGTACAAAACACAGGATACTGATAATAAAACCGGAAATGAGAATTTTTTGCGTCCCAATTTGGTCTCCAAGGCGACCGAGCAGTGGGGCAGCCACCATGGTTGCCACCCCTGGCAATGCCGCAATGACACCGCTGACGAAAGTAACCCCTTTCCCACCGTGCATTAGTTCTTTAATGAAGAGCGAAATAATCGGATTAATTGAGTTGTTAGCGGCTTGAATAATCATGGTCGTAATGAGCAATCCGAAGATAATTCGTGGTGATTTCAGCTCATGGATGACTCCTGTTGCTTTATCTAGTTTTTGGTCTTGAACTGGTTGGAAACCTTCTTCATGGACGAAGAAAAGACAGCCAAGAAAGATAATAAAAAGGATCGCTCCGGTAATGAAAAAGGTAACTCGGTAGCTAAATATTTCGGCCAATGTTCCACCTAATAATGGCCCGAGCAAATTTCCGCCAGTTACGCCGGCTGCCATTGTGCCAAGGGCCTGACCGGACTTCTTTTTGGGGGGGGTTCAGTAGCAATTAAAGCGTTCGAATTACTTACGAATCCTGCAAAGACCCCCTGGGCCATGCGTAAGCCGATTAATTGCCAAACGTTGGTGACCACTCCCATTGCAGCAATGACAATGGCCATTCCTAATGATGCCCGCAAAATCATCGGTTTTCGGCCTTTTTTATCAGCGAGTTTTCCCCAATATGGCGAAACAATGGCCGATACACAATACATGACCGCAAAAACTACGCCAGAGTAAAAATTCAATTGTTGGTGAGAGTAGTTACCAATGGTGGCAATGTAAAGAGAAAGGAATGGCATAATTTCGGAAAACCCCATTCCGGCAAAGAAAACCCCAATTGATAACACTCGTAAATTACGGACCCAACCTGGTTGTTGTCCGGACAAAATTATCACTCTCCTGTAAAATGTTGTATACTAATTCTGTTATGATAACACTAACGAAAAGTAGGTAAAAGGGATGAAAAAGAAAGAATGGCTCCGCTGGACAGCAATTGTGGTCCTGTTCATCGTCAGTTTAGCCTTAATTTTTAATCAACAAATTAAGTACTATTTAGTGGGGACGTACCACCCGCGGATTACTCAACAAACGGTCCAAAAAAACAACCAGAAGAAAGCAAAGTATGATTTTAGTAATGTGCAGGATTTGAATCTCCAATCTGTTGCTCGTGCCCGAGCTCGCCGTCAATCCATTAATGTGATTGGAGTGATCTCAATTCCGGCAATCAAAATGTCCGTACCAATTGGTAAAGGAGTTGATAATAATACCTTAGCGTTAGCTGCTGGAACGATGCGTGCCGATCAGAAGATGGGCGAAGGTAACTATGCGTTAGCTGGTCATAATATGGCACATGGATTCCGGATTCTTTTCTCGCCACTCTACTATGATGCTAAGGTTAGTCAAAAAATTTATCTGACCGATATGACGAAGGTTTACGAGTATCGGATTACTCAACGGCAGTTTATTGACGCGACGCGAGTGGATGTTGTTAATAATACGCCCGAAAAAATTGTGACGCTGATTACTTGTAATAAAACTGGCTCGCGTCGGCTAATGATTCGGGGATCCTTTGTCAAGTCGATGAAGTTCAAGCAAGCACCAACTAAAGTCCAAAAGAGTTTGAGTCAGGGCTATACAAATCATTAAAAAGAAGCGGTTCAGAGATGGCGATTGCTATTCTCTGAATCGTTTTTTAAGTAGCTATTGATGATCAGTAACGTATTGAAGCCAGTACGGAAGTGCTTCATGAAGAGCGTCATAAGTCTTTTGAAATTCGTGGGTATACCATGGGTCTGGAATGGTCGCACCTTGTTTACCAGGGGTTAGATCATAAATACCATGAATTTTGCTTTGTGCGTCTGCGGGGGCGATGGCGTGGAGGTGGCGCAGGTTCATATCGTCCATCCCGATGATGAGGTCGAATTGATCAAAGTCATTCATCGTGATGGGTCGGGAAACCAGCTGATGACCATCCAGATGGTACTTGGTCATGATTTGCTGAATACCAGGATAAGGGTGATTGCCTTCTTCCTCACTACTGGTTCCGGCTGAATCAATGGTAATTTGGTTACTTAAGCCATGTTCTTTGACTATTTGCCGAAACATTGCTTCGGCAAGCGGGGACCGACAAATGTTACCTAAACAAACAAATAAAACTTTCATTTTGAATACCTCGCTTTTTTCTTAATCATACGTAATTGGTAGTTAAAAAGCCACTTTTCTTAGTAAAGACTTAACTTTTCCTTGATTCAAATCACTGGTATTATTATATAAAAATATGAAGGAGATTGATCATATGACGACAATTATTATTATCGTGGTGCTTGCGGTAATCGTTGTGGCCTACATTAGTATTTACAATGGTTTAGTCAAGATGCGGACCAATGCGCAGGAATCATGGAGTCAAATCGATGTGCAATTGCAACGGCGAAATGATTTGATTCCAAATTTAGTCCAAACGGTGAAGGGCTACAGTAATTACGAAGCGAAAACTCTGGAAAAGGTCACATCTTTACGGCAGCAAATTAGCGAATTACCGGCAGATGCTCATCAAGAGAAAATGGCGGTTTCCGATAAGCTGACCGGAGCACTGAATTCTCTTTACGCAGTGGCTGAAAATTATCCTGATCTAAAGGCCAGCAGTGAATTTAGTAAGTTGATGGAAGAATTAAGCAATACGGAAAATAAAATTGCGTATTCCCGACAACTATATAATTCAACGGTAGCGGCTTTTGATGCTCGGATTCAAACATTCCCTGCCAATATTGTGGCCGGAATTCATCACTTTACTAAGCTTGACTACTTACAAGTGCCTGAGGAGGCTAAGGCCAACCCGAAAGTGGATTTGATTTAAATTAGTGAGTTGGTGGTGACTGATGTTATATCAACAAATTGCACGGAATAAGCGAATGACGGTTGTGGTGATGGCAGGTTTTACTGCCCTAGTAGCGCTGGTCGGCGCAGCTTTTGGTTACCTTTTTGCCGGGAGTGCGGTTGGCGGAATTATTATCGCTCTGGTCATTGCTTTAATCTATATTTCAGTGATGGTCATGCAGTCAACGGATGTTGTGATGCGGATGAACCATGCCCATGAGCTTCACTCTGCCGATGAGGCACCAGAGTTATGGCACGTTGTTGAAGATATGGCAATGGTTGCGCAAGTTCCTATGCCACGGGTTTACGTCATTGATGATCCGAGCCCGAATGCCTTTGCTACAGGTAATGATCCTGAACATGCGGCGGTGGCTGCAACGACAGGACTTCTGCAGTTGATGAATCGGGAGGAGTTGGAAGGAGTAATTGGACATGAAATGTCGCATGTCCGTAACTACGATATTCGGCTTCAAACGATTGCGTTGGCACTGGCGTCGGCAATTGGGGCACTGACTGGATTTGTCAGTCATATTTGGTGGTTTGGCGGAAGCAGTCGGGACGATGATCGTGATGGTGGCGGCGTAATCGCAATTTTTGGTTCGATCCTGCTAATTATTTTAGCGCCGTTGGCAGCCTCAATTGCCCAAATGGCGTTATCTCGGAATCGCGAATACTTGGCCGATGCCGGTGCGGTTGAATTAACCAGAAATCCGCACGGAATGATCTCGGCACTGAGTAAGCTAAAAGACGCGGTACCAATGAAGAATGCGGATCCTAATTCTTCGGCACTGTACATTAGTGATCCGGAACAAAATGGCAAAAAGCGGTGGTTTAGCCACCTTTTTGATACCCACCCGCCGCTGGATGACCGGATCGCCCGCCTCCAACGAATGTAGGATTGAGCTAACCAGAAATGGTTAGCTTTTTATATTGTCCCGTGGGGGCGATCAGTGCTATAATTTTAACTTGATCATTAACTGGATGAAAGAAGAAGAGGATTACTCATGAAAATGAACATCGCAGAAATCGCTCGGGCGGTTGATGCACAAAATGATATTGAGCAATGGTCTGAAATTGAGGTTTCTGGTGTCGCTTTTGACAGTCGGAAACTTAAAAACGGTGATTTATTTGTTCCGCTACAAGGGGCCCGCGATGGTCATGAGTTTGTAGCAACGGCCTTTCAAAATGGGGCAAGCGCCACGTTATGGGCAGCTGATCGTTCTTACGAAGATGATGGTTATCCACGGATTGTGGTGGACGATCCTTTGGCCGCATTGCAACAATTGGGTAAATACTATCTCCACAAGATTAATCCGTTAGTCGTAGCTGTAAGTGGCAGCAATGGCAAGACGACTACTAAGGATATGATTGCCTCCATTTTGAGCACGCAAATGAACGTTACCAAGACCTATGCCAACTTTAATAATGCGATTGGTGTACCTGTGACGCTATTGAATATGGAGTCCAATACGGAAGCCGTCGTGGTTGAAATGGGGATGAGTCATTTTGGTGAGCTGGATGAATTAAGTAAGCTGGTTACGCCAGACATTGCTGTATTGACAATGATTGGTGAGGCGCACATCGAATTCTTCGGCAGTCGAGACCGGATCGCGGATGCTAAGATGGAGATTACTCATGGGCTACGTGAAGATGGTACCTTTGTCTACAATGGCGATGAACCGCTGTTGCGTGAACGGGCGAAGGATCTCAAGCAAGGACAGAAGACATTTGGTCGGCAACTTGATAATGACATCTATGCCACTAGCGTTGAACAGTCGGACCATGATTTGCGCTTCAAAGTTAACCTTTGGCCTGATGAAGAATTTACGATCCCAATGATTGGTGAATACAATGTGAATAACGCAATGGCTGCGATGATGGTTGGTCACTTATTGCATGTGACACCAAGCCACCTTAAGATTGGGTTAGCCAATGTTGAATTAACGGAAAATCGCGCTGAATGGCTGACTGGTCAACAGGGAGAAAAGATTCTCTCAGATGTCTATAACTCTAACCCAACGGCAGTTAAGGAAGTCTTGGAGACGCTAAATGAACTTCCGGAAACAGGCCGGCGGTTGATTGTACTCGGCGATATGTTGGAACTGGGGGATGCCTCAGCTAAATTACACGCTGGTTTGGCAACGGAGATTGACCATCAGCATTTCCAAAAGGTCTTTCTGGTTGGTAATGAAATGACGGCGTTAAAAGACCAGTTGTTAGCTGATGGCTACCCAGCCGCTGATCTCAAACACTATGCCAGTGATGATCAAGACCAGTTGATTGATGATTTACAAAAGACAATTCAGGCGGATGATATTGTGCTTCTAAAGGGAAGTCATGGTATTCACCTAGAAAATGTTTTAAACGCACTTAAAGCAAAATAATGTTTGGCACCACTACTATTGGCCAGATATCAACGCCAATGAAGTAGTGGTGTTTTCAGCAGAAATTAATTATGAGGTGAATTTTTTGAAATTTGGAGAATTAGGTTTATCGAAGAGTTTGTTGCGGGCAGTGAAGCAAAGCGGTTATGAAGAAGCTACCCCAATTCAAGCCCAAACAATTCCGATGGTTTTAAAGGGTCAAGATGTGATTGGCCAAGCCCAGACTGGGACAGGGAAGACGGCGGCGTTTGGCTTGCCGATTATTGAACATATTGATTTAGATAATCCTGCCATCCAAGCGATTGTGATCTCGCCAACCCGGGAATTAGCAATTCAAACTCAAGAGGAATTGTACCGATTGGGCCACGACAAGCACGTTAAGGTACAAGTCGTTTATGGTGGGGCAGATATTCGGCGACAAATTAACTCGTTGAAGAAGCACCCACAGATTTTGGTCGGGACGCCCGGCCGACTGCGTGATCATATTAGTCGTGGAACTGTTAATCTAGAGCATATTCAAACTTTGGTCTTGGATGAAGCAGATGAAATGTTGAACATGGGGTTCTTGGATGATATTGAAGCAATCATTAAGGAAACTCCAGAAAAGCGCCAAACACTGCTCTTTTCAGCGACAATGCCACCAGAAATCAAGCGGATTGGGGTTCAATTTATGCGGGACCCACAAATGGTGAAAATTAAGGCCAAAGAACTAACGACAGATTTAGTTGATCAATATTATGTACGGGCCAAGGATTACGAGAAGTTTGATATTATGACGCGGTTGATCGATGTTCAAGATCCAGATTTGACGATCGTGTTTGGACGGACTAAGCGGCGGGTTGACGAATTATCCAGAGGATTAGTGGCTCGTGGTTATAATGCGGCCGGAATTCATGGTGATTTGACACAGGATCGGCGTTCAAAAATCATGAAAAAGTTTAAAAATGGTGATTTGGATATCCTCGTGGCAACTGATGTGGCTGCACGGGGGCTCGATATTTCAGGCGTTACCCATGTTTATAACTACGATATTCCATCTGACCCTGATAGTTACGTTCACCGAATTGGACGAACCGGCCGGGCCGGACACCATGGTGTGTCATTGACCTTTGTCACCCCCAACGAAATGGATTACTTACACGAAATTGAAAAACTTACTCGGGTTCGAATGTTGCCATTGAAGCCACCAACCGAAGAAGAAGCCTTTCGGGGTCAAGTCGCCAGTGCAGTCAACGATATTGATGACTTGATTAAGGATGAAGCAACAGATAAATATCGGCAATCAGCAGAAAAATTGTTGGCAACCCATGATGCAGTTGACTTAGTGGCGGCACTTTTAAATGATTTGACCACTGATGATGCAAGTAAGGTGCCAGTTAAGATTACGCCAGAGCGGCCATTGCCAAGACGGCACCGTCATCACCAATCACGGGGACACAATAGCCGGAATAATCATCATTACCGGGGACACCGTAATTCTGGAGAGCGTCGTCATTATGGAAAGCGACGGTCAAATGGTCATAAATTTAGTATGCGGCGTAAAAAGGATTAATTGAAATTAGGTGATTGTGGTGTTGTATGGAATCGGCATCGACCTTACGGAAATTGAACGCGTCAAGCGAGTGGTAACTAAGCAACCTCAATTTGTAGAACGGGTCTTAACACCCAACGAGCAACAGCAGATGGCCCAATTTCGAGGTCAGCGGAAGTGGGAGTACCTAAGTGGCCGGTGGTCACTGAAGGAGTCCTTTGCCAAAGCCTTTAGAACGGGGATTGGTGCTCAAGTAGGTTTTCAAGATATTGAAATTATTGATAATGCAGCGGGACGGCCAATCATTACCAAGTCGCCTTTTTGCGGACAATCTTTGGCATCGGTGAGCCATACTGGTAAACTAGTAATGACAGAGGTAGTTTTAGAAAAGGAGATGACAAACGATGAATAGCGCTCGTTTACGAAATACAAATGTGGTAGTTGACCTTGGTGCATTGCGTCATAATATTCGTGCTCAAAAAGCAGCATTGCCAGCGGGCAGTCATATTTTTGGAGTAGTGAAGGCTGATGCGTATGGTAACGGAATGACGCAAGTTGCCCACGTTCTTTCCGAAGAAGGAGTCGCTGGTTTTTGTGTTGCGCTATTAGACGAAGGTTTTACACTGCGGAACGCTGGTTTGCAGGAGACCATCTTAGTATTAGGGATCACGCCAGTGCAGTACGCACCATTAGCAGCTGAAAACGGAATTTCCTTAACGGTTGGTTCTGTAGACTGGTTAAAGGAATACCAACAGGTCGCTCAAACTAACCACGTTCGTCAACCATTAAAAGTTCACCTGGGGTTGGATACTGGAATGGGGAGAATTGGCTTTCAGGATGTGACTGAATTTAAGCAGGCATTGCAACTTGTCCAAACGCCAGAATTTGAATTTGAAGGTATCTTTACACACTTTGCAACAGTCGATAGTGCAGATAAAACATATTTTGAGCATCAGTTAACCAAGTGGAAGCAGTTTTTAGCGGTAGTTGACCACCGGCCACGTTATGTGCACATGGCTAATTCTGCAACAGGCTTATGGCATCAGCAGGATATTGAGAGCAATACCGTACGGATGGGGATTTCCCTGTACGGCTGCAATCCATCTGGTCGTGAACTACAGCCATCGTTTGAGTTGCAGCCAGTGACATCATTGATCACTCACGCCACTTTCGTGAAAAAATTGCATCGTGGTGAATCAGTTAGTTATGGAGCAACCTATACCGCTCAACAGGATGAGTGGGTAGCCACTTTACCAGTTGGTTACGCAGATGGCTACCGTCGTGAATTGACAGGTTATCATGTTTTAGTAAATGGTCAGGTTTGTGATATTTTAGGGCGAATTTGTATGGATCAAATGATGATTCGTTTACCACACCAAATGCCAGTCGGAACCGAAGCAGTTTTACTCGGCCGGTCTGGTGATCAAGAAATTACGGCAACTGATTTGGCTGATCAACTTGGCACAATTAATTATGAAGTCCTGACTGGCTTTGGCGATCGTCTTGCACGTAAGTACATTGATTGTCAAGAAGAGGAGTGACAACTTTGGGGCAGCAGATTCAACGGGGAGCAATTTATTATGCCCGGCTTTCACCAGTGATTGGGTCGGAGCAGGGAGGTTTTCGGCCCGTGGTGATTGTACAAAACGATGTTGGTAATCTGCATAGCCCGACGATGATTGTTGCTCCGATTACAGCCCAAATGCAGAAGCATCGGCTGCCAACTCACGTTCCAATCAAACAAAATGTGAAAGGAATTAAACGTGATTCGCAAATCCTGCTTGAGCAAATTCGGACAATCGATAAGCAACGCTTAGCCGACCAGATTGGTCAATTAAATCAAGCAACAATGAAGGCAGTTAATCAAGCACTGCAAGTTAGTCTCAGTTTAAATTAATAATAGAATTAGCGGTCTCTAGTGTTCGTCATGGGCGAAAGCTAGAGACCGTTTTGAAGGAGGAAACTTTTTTGGAACAACATCAACGGCGGACGATTGTTACCGGTGCGTTACTGCTGTCGAATATCATGGCAGGGATGGATGGAACAATTGTCAATACTGCATTACCGGCTATTACTAGTGATTTGCATGGTTTGCAATACATGGGCTGGATTATTGCAACCTTTCTGCTGGGAATGGCGGTCGCCACGCCCCTGTGGAGTAAATTTGGGGAACACAAGGGGAATAAGCAGGCTTACATTGCAGCAACCACATTATTTTTAGTGGGAGCAGTTTTCCAAGCCTTGGCGCCAAATATTTTGTGGTTTATTATTGCCCGAACGGTAATGGGAATCGGTGCTGGTGGAATGAACACCATTCCATTTATCGTTTTTGCGGAATTATATGAAGATCTTCGTCAGCGAGCTCAGGTATTAGGAATTGCCAGTGCCTGTTTTGGGACGGCTTCAATCATCGGCCCATTATTAGGTGGCTGGATTGTCGACGCGTTGAGCTGGCACTGGGTGTTCTATGTTAATGTGCCAATTGCGTTATTGGCCATTACGATCGTTAGTCTATTTTATAAAAACGTTTCAAAGCAGGCTGCGGGGAAGCCGGTTGATTACTTAGGTGCTTCACTATTAGTAGTTAGTTTGGTAATCATTTTGGTAGCAGTGCAGTTACTGGGTTCAGCATCACCGCTTCTGGTTACGTCCTTAATAATTGCGGGAATCGCCCTCTTAATTTGGATGGTCCGGGTCGACACGGTTGCTCCTGATCCAATCATTCCAAGTCGGCTGTTTAAAAATCGTGAATTAGTCATTGATTTTTTACTATTCGTGATTATTTGGGGATCATTCATTGCTTTTATTACCTATATTCCGATGTGGGCTCAAGGAATTTTAGGGTTGAGCGCCCTATTAGGGGGAATGACACAAATTCCCGGAGCGATTACTAATTTTATTGGTTCTGAATTAGTACCATTCTTGCAAGACCGGTGGGGCAAATATTGGATTGTAACCTGTGGTGCTGGTGCAATTTTCATTGCGTACCTTGGTATTATGATTGGTGGCCAGAATTCCCCATTCTGGTTGTTGTTGGTAATGGGCGCCTTCGAAGGTTTTGGTGTCGGATTGGTGTTTAATATCCTGCAAATTAATGTCCAAACAGATGCGGAACTACGGGATGTCCCGATTGCTACTTCCCTTGGTTATTTGCTGCGGATTTTAAGTCAGACTTTGATGTCAGCCGTTTATGGAGTAATTTTAAATCATGAGTTATTCTTAGGGGTTCAGCAACACCATGGAATTACTTTACGGATGCTGAATCAGCTATCAAATGCCAAAACAGCAGTGAATTTACCGAAAAGTCTTTTACCAATGATGCGGGAAATCCTTTATCAAGGCTACCGTAACATTATTTGGGCAGCAGTGGTCTTAATTGTTGTTTCTTTGGTAATTGTCGTTCCGTTAGGGTGGCAACACCATCTTAAAAAAGAAAATTAAAACAAAGCGCGAAGTTGTAATAATGCAACTTCGCGCTTTGTTTTAAACATTACTATGATGCAGATCTTCGACTTCAGTAACGGTAAAGCCCTTCTTTTGCAAACGTTTCACGATTTTGGTGACTCGATCGCGATCCACATTGGCTGGGAGAGTGAATAACACCTGCTTGCCGTCTTGATCATCTGGGTCTAACGAGATGACGTTGGCGATTTGGCAGAAGCGAGTAATCTCTTTAGTGGTTTGGGCCAGTTCACCCCGCTCATCGGAGAGGTGGACATTGAGAACATAGCGACCATTGTTGACATTCCAAGCTTCGGCCAACAGTTTTAACAGACTGTTATGGGTAAGAATACCATAGAAATTGTTGTGACTATCTAAAACCGTAATGTACGGTAAATCACGGATTGTAAAGAAGACGTTGTAAAAGTCGGCATTAATTGAGATAAACTTCGTTGAATTTTTTAATAATGAAGTCACCGGTAATGACATATCACCACCGCGTGATTTATGGCGGTAAATATGCATTTTGTAAATATTGCCCCGAAACATTTTTTTGGAAGGATCAAGCACTGGAACACAGCGGTAGCCAGAGTCTTCCAAGACTTTTAAAGCTTCTGCAAGTGTTACATCTTCGGTCAGGATAGTTAATTCATCCTTTGGTTTAATCAGTGAATTAAAGATCATTATTCAAGCTCCATTTTTGTATAATAACTACCATCATCATACCATAAAATTAAAAAATCATGAGAAAACAAATCAGGAATTTTGCATTCTGCGATGCTAGGGTATAATGATAATAACAAAGCTGGGCAAGGGGCGGAATGCTCTGGCGCGGCCTTTTTGTAGTTCAAAGGAGATTTTAAAATGAAAATGATTGTTGGCCTTGGTAATGTGGGGACCCGTTATGATGAAACTCGTCATAACACCGGATTTATGGTTGTGGAACAGCTGGCGCGTGATTATCATTTAGGTGCCTTTAAGCACGCTAAAAATATCGAAGCCGTTGTTGTTTCCGGAATGATTGATGGTCAAAAAGTCATGCTGGTCAAGCCAACGACCTTTATGAATGATTCCGGACGAGCCGTTAAACCATTAATGGATTATTACGATATCCCGCTAGAAGACATGGTGGTTGTGAATGACGACCTGGATATGCCCGTGGGAAAGGTCCGTCTGAAAACGCACGGTAAGTCTGGTGGCCATAATGGACTTAAAAGTATTATTCACTACATTGGCACGGACAAGTTTAATCGGGTCAAGTTAGGTATTGATCATCCAGCGCATGGGACCGTGGTAAGTCATGTGTTAGGAAAATTTAGTAAGGATGAACGGCCCCAATTTAATGAAGCTGTGATCACGGCTGAACATGCCCTCGAAGATTGGGTACACGGGGAAAACTTTGCAGAACTAATGAATGATTATAACTAATGAACTAAAAGGAGGGAGCTACTTGCAACTTGAAGAATTTGTCGCTAGCACACCCCAATTTAAAAAGATTCAAGCGGGATTGCATGATGGTGGACGACAGTTAGTGACGGGGGTTGGCGGCTCTGCTAAGACGGCCTTACTAGCCACCATTCAACAAAATAGTAAGACACCTCAAGTGGTAGTGTGCGATAGTTTATTCCACATGCAGTCGCTCGCCGCTGATCTAGAAAATTTATTACCAGAAACGGTAGTCTATCAATTTCCGGTTGAAGAGTCACTGGCGATGGAGATTGCCACGAGTTCACCAGATTTTCGGCTACAACGGGTTCAGGCAATGAATGCTCTGCTGAACGGACAGTCAGCAGTTATTGTGACGGCAACCGGTGGTTTACGTCGGCCGCTAGTTGCACCTGAGACCTTTAGTGATGCTCGGTTGGAGATCAAAATTGGTGGGGAGATTGACCCGCAACAAACAGCGCAAAAATTGATGATGATGGGTTATCAACGCCAAAAGATGGTAATGGCACCGGGTGACTTTGCAGTTCGGGGATCAATCATTGATATTTACGCACTGAATACCAAGTACCCGGTCCGGATTGATTTATTCGACACTGAAGTTGATTCATTACGGTATTTTGAAGCAAACAGTCAACGTAGTATCGAAAATGTTCAAGCAGTGACGGTGCTGCCGGCCACAGATTTGATTATCGATCAACAACGGTTGCCAGCATTACAGCAGCAATTAACGACAGAATATGAAACGCTGCACGAGCAGGCTAGTGACGAACAAGATGCTCGGCAAATTGAAAACCATTTTCGGCCCTTGCTAGAGGGCTTGAAAGCCGGTAATTTAGAGAATGGGTTATTAACGTATGCGGATATGGTTTATCCACAACCAGCTAATTTGTTAGATTACCTGCCTGCGGATGGGACTTTAATCGTAGATGATTTTTCACGGATTAAAGAAACTGATCGAGATCTGAAAACGGATGAACAACAATGGGTGCAGGAACGGATGAGTTATCATCAACGACAAAATGTCGGCAAATTGGGGAATGATGCTGACGAAGTTATTACGCATGCGCAGCAGGCGGCATTGTTTCTCGCCCTCTTCAAAAAGGGAATGGGAGCGCTCCGCTTTAAGCAGATTGTCGAATTGACCACCCGCTCCATGCAGCAATTCTTTGGCCAGATGGAATTGTTAAAAACCGAACTGCAACGTTTTAAAGAGCAGGGCGAGACGGTAGTCATCATGACAAAGAGTGATGAACGACGCCGTCAGGTTGCCCAGACGCTGCAGGATTTTCAAGTTGATGCACTGGAAACAGATTTTGCAGATCTTCAGCTACATAAAATTGAATTGGTGGCTGCCAATCTTAACCATGGGTTTGAAATGCCGGCGGCCCAATTAGTCGTCATTACTGAAGCGGAGATGTTCAAACAGGTGAAAAAGCGGCGTCCCCGGGCACAAAAGCTGGCGAATGCGGAACGGATTAAAAATTATACTGATCTGAAGCCTGGTGACTACGTCGTCCACGTTAACCATGGAATTGGTATCTTTGCGGGAATTAAAACGATGACGGTCGATGGGGTCCATCAGGATTACATCGTGATTGACTATCGTGACCATGCCCAAATTTTTGTTCCCGTTACGCAATTAAACTTGGTGCAAAAATATGTTTCTTCCGAATCAACGAAACCGCACATCAATAAACTAGGCGGTAATGAGTGGGCAAAAACCAAACGCCGGGTCGCGCAAAAGGTTGAAAATATTGCAGGCGACTTAGTGGATTTGTATGCCCAACGGAAGACGGCCAAGGGCTTTGCCTATCCCAAAGATGATTACTTACAAGAAAAATTTGATCATGAATTTCCGTATTCTGAAACCAAGGACCAACTGCGGAGCATCAATGAGGTCAAGGCAGATATGGAAAAACCCAAACCGATGGATCGCTTGCTTGTTGGAGACGTTGGTTATGGGAAAACTGAAGTGGCGCTGCGAGCGATCTTTAAGGCAGTTACCGGTGGTAAGCAGGTTGCCTTTTTGGTTCCGACCACGATTTTAGCCCAACAACACTATGATACGATGCGGGAACGGTTTGAAGGCTTTCCAGTAAAGATTGAAATGATGTCACGTTTCCGGACGCCCAAACAAATGAAGACCATCGAAAAAGGGTTAGCAGATGGTTCCATTGACGTGGTTGTCGGGACCCACCGCTTGTTGTCGAAGGATGTCCATTTTAAAGATCTCGGTCTGTTAATTATTGACGAGGAACAACGCTTTGGAGTTAAACATAAGGAAAAGCTAAAACAGTTGAAATCCAACGTTGATGTTTTAACGCTAACGGCAACGCCAATTCCCCGCACCTTACATATGTCGATGCTCGGTGTCCGCGACTTATCCGTCTTAGAAACGCCGCCAGTGGGTCGTTTTCCAATTCAAACCTACGTTTTAGAGCAAAACTGGTCAGCGATTCGTGATGGAATTCTGCGTGAAATGAAGCGTGGGGGTCAGGTTTACTACTTGCATAATCGAGTTAATGATATTGAACGGGTTGTTAACGAAATTGAAACCTTGGTTCCTGAGGCACGGGTGGCCGATATTCATGGTCAAATGAGTGAAGCCCAGTTGGAAGGTGTTTTGTATGACTTTATTCGTGGTGAATACGATGTACTAGTCACTACTTCTATTATTGAAACTGGGGTGGACATTCCAAATGTCAACACGTTGTTTGTAGAAAATGCTGACCGGATGGGGTTGGCACAGCTTTACCAAATTCGGGGACGAATTGGGCGAAGCAACCGAGTGGCCTACGCATACTTTATGTATCAACCAAATAAAGTTTTGACGGAGCCTGGAGAAAAACGACTGGCAGCGATTCGCGATTTTACAGAATTGGGTAGTGGCTTTAAGATTGCCATGCGTGATTTGGCAATTCGTGGTGCTGGTAATCTGTTAGGTAAACAACAGCACGGTTTTATTGATTCTGTGGGATATGATTTGTATTCGGATATGTTAGCGGATGCTGTTGCTAAAAAACAGGGACATCAACGGCCAAAAACCACCAATACGGAAATTGATGTGGCAGTCGAAGCATACTTGCCAAGCGATTATGTGAGTGACCAGCGCCAAAAGATCGAGTTATATAAACAAATCCGCAAGGCCCAAAGCAAGGATGAATTGTTAGACCTGCAAGGAGATTTGATTGACCGCTTTGGCGAATATGGTCAGCCTGTTGCAAACCTGTTATTGATTGGTGAATTAAAGATGAATGCGGATCAGGCTATGCTGACGAAGATTAAACAAAAGGGGGATAATATCCACCTGACGTTTGATCATCAGGCCAGCCAGTATGTGAAGGCGGCCGATATTATCCAAGGAGTCGCCCAAACCCGCTTTAAGTCTACTTTAGGAACCACTGATGATGGGGCCATTACTGTGCGGCTAATCATTCAGCCGAAGATGACTCAACAAGATTGGCTGCAACAGCTCTTGCAACTAGTTGAATATTTAGCGGCCCTTGTGCAAGATGCTCAGGATGAACAAGAAACAAAGAAATGAGGAAAAATACATGCGTTTAGATCGATTTTTAAAAGTTTCACGAATTATTAAGCGCCGAACCATTGCTAAAAAAATCGCCGATCAAGGGCGGATTTTGATTAATGATAAAGTGGCTAAATCATCAACGGATGTTCGCGCTGGTGATGTGTTAACGATTAAATTTGGCAATAAAACGGAACAGGTCAAGGTTAATCAAATCCTTGAAACAACTAAAAAGGCAGAAGCCGAAAATATGTATGAAATTTTAGATGTCAGTTATGCGGAAAATTTTGATGATCAAATTTAACGTCCGCTAAATTGAAGTTCAAAAGCTTAGTAAAATTATTAGAGATTTACTAGTAATTTGGGGACTTTTCTGCTACGATTTATTATAAAAGTTGTAGACATTTTGTTGGCTTGATTGGTATACTTTATTACTGATAAGCAAAGCGGGGATTATGTAATGAAAAATCAGTTTAAAAATAACATTACAAAATTAAATACTCCCTTTACTCGGCAACGCGAGCTGGAGCAAAGCAGTGAACAGGCCTATCGTTATCAGGTTCATATGCGCCGGGCAAAGGTTATTTTGGCGATTTTTATTGTTTTATTCCTGATCTTGGCAATCCAAATTATTGGGACCAAGCGGGAATTGGGGAAGGTTAATCACAACATTGCGAAAGCCAATGTGACCCTCACAAATAAAAAGGCCACCAATACTAAGCTGAAAAAGCAAGTCAAAAAAATGCATAATCCAAGCTATCTACAGGAATTGGTTCGTGAAAAGTATAATTATGCGAAAGACGGCGAAACAATTTATAATTTCGTCAAGTAGCGATAATGAACGGGGCGGGAGTTTTCCAGTCCCGTTCATTATTTAATGTAATTAAGAGACTATTAATTTAACCATTGGGTATGCTATACTCGGGTAGATTAAAATTTTATTAGAAGTAGGAGGATTGCTAGTTCATGGCAATTGAAGAAGGAGCTAAGGTTACTGGAAAGGTGTCTGGCATTACTAATTTTGGGGCATTTATTGATTTAGCTGATCACCAGACCGGATTAGTTCACATCAGTCAGGTATCAAATCATTACGTCAAAGATATTCATGATGTCTTATCAGTTGGTGATGAAGTCACGGTCAAAGTCATTAAAGTTGCGGATGATGGCAAGATTGCCTTATCCATTAAAGCAGCGGAAGAACAAAAGAGCGACCATCATCATGAGCGGCATGATCATCATGAACATCGATCAGCAAATGAACATCACGGAGCTCATGAGCGTGGTACCCAACGATCAGGACATTTTCAACGAAGTCACCATGGTGCCCCAGGCGGCTTTGGCACACGCCATGAAAAGAGTTATTTTGACGATATGCTAGCAAGCTACATGAAAGAGAGTGAATCACGACTATCAACCTTAAAACGGCAAACTGATGGTAAGCGTGGTGGCCGTGGTGGCCGGCGGAGCTAATGGCTGATCAACTTCACTTGACAGTAAAACGGTGCCTAGAGCGGTACCGTTTTTTTTCGTTGAAGCAACCGCTGGTGGTGGCCGTTTCTACCGGTGTTGATTCAATGACTTTACTCCATGTGCTTGGCTCACTGCTCTCTGCTGACCAGTTGGTAGTGGCCCATGTCAATCACCATTTGCGGGCGCAAAGTCAGCAGGAAGAACAATTTTTACGGCAGCAGTGTCAACAAATGGGAGTGCGATTATATGTTGACCAGTGGGAAAACCATCCGCAGCATGGAATTGAAAACGCGGCGCGTCAGGAGCGATACCGGTTTTTTGCTAAGGTAATGCATGAAACGAAGGCAGCTTATTTGCTGACTGCCCATCATGAAAATGACCTTGCGGAAACGATGCTGATGAAGCTGTTGCGAACTGGAGATGCTACCGCCACTGTTGGCATTCGTGAAGCCCGGCCGTTTGCGAATGGACAGTTGTTGCGCCCCCTTCTGCGAGTTACCAAAAAATCCTTAGTTGAGTATGCTCGTGTACATCAATTGAAATGGTATGAAGATGCAACAAATCAGGAAGACATGACGTTGAGAAATCGGGTCCGCCATCACTATCTGCCCGAATGGGAACGGGAAAATCCTCGAGTGGTGGATCACTTGCTTAAGTTCCATGACCAGCTAACGGAATTATTAACGATGAAGGATGACATCGTCAGTCAGCTTATGACTAGGATTGTTCATAACGGTCAACTAGATATCACCAGTTACCAACAACAGGTGCCGGTTATTCGACATTGTTTACTGTATCGCTGGGTTAATGATCAAGGGATGTTTGCTCTACAAGAACAACGCAGTCACCAAATTGACCAGTTCCTGTGTAATCAGCAGTCACCATCTTCAACAATGATGATTAGTAATGATTTACAGTTAATTAAGAACTATCAGCAGGCAGAGCTAAAAAAGGTTCAGAATTTACCCACAAAAAATCAAAAAGTCAGCGATTTTATGGTAAAATTTGACCATTGGTACACGAGGCCTGCTGGTGATCAATGGGGGATTTTTAGCCACCCGCAAGAACGCACCATTGCTGAGCTATGGCTAACTGGTGGTCAGTTACCACTTCGCGTACGGACGTGGCGACCGACGGATCGAATTCGTCTCAAGTCGGGTCATCATCAAGCAATCCGCCGGGTTCTTATTAACCAAAAAGTGCCGCTTAACCAGCGACAACAGCAGTTAGTGGTTGTTGATCGGTTTGATCAGGTACTTTGGTTAATTGGTCACAAAACGACGTGGTTGGATCGGCAACAGGTTCGTAACCAACGGTATGAAAAGAGATATTTTTGTCAAAAATAGATACGGGAGAGAACGATGAATAACGATATTGAACGCGTCATTTATGACCAACAAGAAATTGACCAGCGGGTCAGTGAGCTGGCCAAACAATTGAATCATGATTATGCTGGTAAGCGAGATGTAGTTGTGGTTGCGGTCTTAACCGGGGCGATCATGTTTACGATGGACCTCTACAAGCGCCTTGATTTATATGCCCACATTGACTTTGTCGATGTTTCCAGTTATCAAGGTGGTACTTCTTCGACGGGCTCAGTTAAGTTATTGCATGACCTGAAAAATGATATCAAAGGAAAAGATGTCATTGTCTGTGAGGATATCGTCGATACAGGACGCACCCTCAAGTTCTTAATCGATTTACTGAAGGATCGTGGCGCTAATAGCATCAAGATCTGTTCAATTTTTGACAAGCCAGCGGGGCGGGTCGTCGATGTTCAAGCCGATTACGTCGGCTTTGATGTGCCAAACGAATTTTTGGTAGGCTACGGACTGGATTATCAGGGACTGTATCGTAACCTGCCATATATTGGGGTTTTAAAGCCCAGTGTGTACCAAAAAAAACATGACTAAATTATTGGTCAGTGATGGTCAAATATGCTATCATAAATGCACTGTAATCAATAAGCACCAACACTGCTAGGAATAGGAGGTTGTTATGAACAACAATCGTAAAAATAACGGATTTACTCATAACGTGCTCTTCTATGCAGTTATCTTCCTGTGCATCATGGGAATTGTTTACTTTTTCTTTGGTGGCAATAATAATGGTGGCCAAAGTAAAAACGTTTCCCAGACTCAGTTTGTGACTGCGTTACGTAAGAATCAGGTTAAGAGTTTCCAAGTTCAACCAAATGGTGGTGTTTACAAAGTTACGGGGACTTATCGAAAGCCGCAAAAGATGTCTAGCGACAATCAAGCTGGTTTTTCCTTAATGAACCAACGCTCAAGCACTACTACTAATTTCCAGAGTTCTGTTTTGCAGAGTGACGTGACCGTTAACCAATTACAAAAGTATGCGGATAAAAATAACGTTAAGATCACTACGCATCCAGAAGAGTCCAATAGTATTTGGGTTAACTTATTAGTCACAGCCTTACCAATTGTGATTATGATCCTCTTCTTCTACATGATGATGGGTCAAGCAGGACAAGGTGGCGGCCGTGGGGTGATGAACTTTGGCAAGACCAAGGCCAAGCCATCTAACTCCAAAGATAATAAGGTTCGCTTCTCAGATGTTGCCGGTGAAGAAGAAGAAAAACAAGAACTGGTCGAAGTTGTTGAATTTTTGAAAGACCCAAAGAAGTTTATGAAATTAGGTGCCAAGATTCCATCTGGTGTCTTGCTGGAAGGACCTCCAGGTACTGGTAAGACTTTGCTAGCCAAAGCTGTTGCTGGTGAAGCGGGTGTACCATTCTATTCAATTTCTGGTTCGGACTTCGTTGAAATGTTCGTCGGGGTCGGTGCTAGTCGTGTCCGGGATCTTTTTGACCAAGCCAAGAAGAATGCACCATCGATCATTTTCATTGATGAAATTGATGCCGTGGGTCGTCGCCGTGGTAACGGCATGGGTGGTGGCCATGATGAACGGGAACAAACCTTGAACCAATTGTTGGTTGAAATGGATGGTTTCCAAGGCGATGAAGGAGTCATTGTTATGGCTGCGACGAACCGTTCCGACGTCCTTGATCCTGCCTTGCTGAGGCCTGGCCGTTTTGACCGGAAGATTCTGGTTGGTCGGCCGGACGTTAAGGGCCGTGAAGCTATTTTACGGGTTCACGCTAAGAATAAGCCGTTGGCGCCAGACGTAGATTTGAAGGAAATTGCTAAACAAACGCCAGGATTTGTCGGGGCGGATTTAGCTAACCTGTTAAATGAAGCGGCGTTGTTAGCGGCCCGGCGAAACAAGACAGAAATTGATGCATCTGACGTTGATGAAGCTGAAGATCGGGTAATTGCTGGACCTGCCAAGCGTGATCGAGTAGTTTCACCACAAGAACGCAAGACAGTTGCATACCACGAAGCTGGTCATACCATTGTTGGGTTAGTCTTGAATGATGCACGAGTTGTTCACAAGGTTACGATTGTTCCTCGTGGTCGAGCTGGTGGTTATGCCATCATGCTGCCAAAGGAAGACCAGATGTTAATGAGCAAGAAGAATGCTGAGGAACAAATTGCTGGTCTGATGGGTGGTCGTGCTGCTGAAGAACTGATTTTCAACTCCCAATCATCTGGGGCTTCGAATGACTTTGAACAAGCTACCCAAATTGCTCGTTCCATGGTTACCCAATACGGGATGAGTGACAAGATTGGACCAGTCGAACTGCAAAGCTCTGGTCAGGTCTTTACTGGTCAAGGTTATGATCAGTCGCCATATTCAGAAAAGACTGCGGCTTTAGTTGATGAAGAAGTTCGGCGGATCTTAACTGAAGGTCACCAACGGGCATTGCATATTATTGAAACACATCGTGATCAACATAAGCTGATTGCGGAAGCATTGCTGAAGTATGAAACGCTTGATGAAAAACAAATTCTCAGCCTTTACAAGGACGGGAAGATGCCAGAAAAGGATGTTGAGGCTGCGGAAGATGAACAGCGGGCAGCAACTTTTGAGGAATCAAAGCGTGAATTAGAGCGTCGAGAAAACGCAAAGAGTGACCAAGAAAACGCGGATGAACTGCCGGACAGTTCTGATGCAACGGTTACGCCAAAGAGTAGTGATGACAATTCATCAACTAATGGTGAAGATAACACTACCGACCATCATTCTACAGATGATGATTAATTGAGTTGAAGGAATTGTGCTGAGAAAGCACAATTCCTTTTTTAGTAATGATTTAATGATAAAATAGGTGCAGAGATTTTAACTGGAGGAGTCAAAGATGACGGAAGATTATTTAGTAAAAGCAGTAGCAGAAAATGATATGTTTCGTGCTTATGCGGTTAACGCGACGCAGTTGGTTGCGGAGGCGCAAAGAATTCACGGTACTTGGAGTGCCGCTTCGGCAGCCCTTGGCCGGACGTTGATTGGAACATTGTTACTGTCAACATCCGGGTTACAGGGTGATGCAGGCTTAACAGTCAAAATTCAAGGAAACGGTCCAGTTGGTTTTATCGTGGCAGACGGGACTGCAAATGGAACGGTCAAGGGTTATGTTCACAACCCTCACGTTAACTTACCGCTGAACAGTAAGGGAAAGATTGATGTGGCTGGAGCGGTTGGTCATCAGGGAACGTTAGCAGTTACCAAAATGAATCCGGGTGATAAAACGCCATATACTGGAGAGGTTGACCTAGTTTCAGGCGAGTTAGGTGATGATTTTACTTACTATCTCGCGCAGTCAGAACAAATTCCGTCCGCAGTTGGGTTATCCGTATTTGTCGAAAAGGATGATCAGATTGGGGTTGCCGGTGGATTTATGGTGCAAGTATTGCCGGGAGCAAAAGACGAACAAATTGCGGATTTGGAAAAATCAATCAAAGATCTGCCATTAGTTTCAGAAATGCTTCGGGATGGTGATACGCCGGAGGATATCTTAAAGCGCATCTTTGCCGGGAAGGAATTAAAAATTTTAGATAAAATGCCGGTAAAGTACCAATGTAATTGCTCAAAAGAACGTTTTGCTAAGGCTTTAGCTAGTGTGAAAAAGGCCGATTTACAAGAGATGATTACGAAGGATCATGGTGCGCAGGCGGTCTGCCAATTCTGTGGCAAAAAGTATGAATTTACAGAAGATGAATTAAAGGCAATGCTTACTGCCCAAAAATAGTTTGCATTGCTGTGATACAATAGTGATTGTGATTTTTTAAGAGAAGGGGGAAAGCTCATGGAATGGCACATTGGGGACGTTAAAATTCCCAATCAAGTCGTTGTCGCACCAATGGCCGGGGTCACAAACAAGGCTTTTCGGGTCATTTGTAAAAAATTTGGTGCTGGTTACGTGGTTTGTGAAATGATTTCCGATCGCGGAATTATGTATCATAATAAAAAGACCTTGTCGATGACGACGGTAGATCCGCATGAACATCCAATGGGAATCCAGATTTTTGGTGGTACCAAGGAGACCTTAGTTGAAGGGGCTAAGTTTATTGATCAGCACACGGCTGCCGATGTGATTGATATCAACATGGGGTGCCCAGTCAATAAAGTTGTTAATACTGATGCTGGAGCACGGTGGTTACTTGATCCCAACAAGGTGTATGAGATGGTTTCTTATGTCGTGGATGCTGTTCAAAAGCCGGTGACCGTCAAAATGCGGACTGGCTGGGATGATAAACATATTTTTGCGGTTGAGAATGCACTGGCAGCAGAACGGGCAGGGGCGTCGGCAATCGCAATGCATGGTCGAACCAGAAAACAGATGTATACAGGACATGCTGATTGGGATATCCTAAAAGAAGTGGCCGGACAATTAACAATTCCGTTTATGGGTAATGGGGATGTCAAAACCCCAGAAGATGCCAAACGAATGTTAGATGAAGTGGGTGCTGATGCTGTGATGATTGGTCGGGCAGCAATGGGTAACCCATGGATGTTGACCCGAACAGAACACTATTTGGAAACTGGGGAGTTACTGCCGGAAGCGACCCCTCAACAAAAGATCCAGACCGCTAAGGGTCACTTAGCAGCACTTTGCGATTTAAAGGGTGAGTATGTTGGGATCCGTGAATTTCGCGGTCAGGCGGCCTATTATCTCAAAGGAATTCCTCGGTCTGCACGGACCAAGGTTGCGCTAATGTCGGCAACTAAACAGGCCGAGGCCGATGAAATTTTTGACCGTTTTTTGGATCAATACGAAGAACGACTCGTTAAGAAGCAAACCGCACAGTAAGAGGAGGATTATTGATGGCAAAGGAAGAAAAGTTAAATGATCAAATGTTTGTTCGTCGGCAAAAGATGGACGCATTGCGTGAGCAAGGGATTGACCCATTTGGGCACCGTTTTGCACCGGATCACGATATTTCAACGGAAATTCGGGCAAAGTACGGTAATGACAGTGAAGAATTATTAGCTCAACAACAAAACGAAGTGACCATTGCTGGTCGAATGATTGCCAAACGGGGTAGTGGGAAGGCTAGTTTTGCTGACTTGCTTGACCGGGGTGGTAAGATTCAATTTTATGTTCGTCAAGATGTAGTTGGTGAAGAAACGTACCAGCTGTTCAAAGATTCAGACATTGGTGACTTCTGGGGAATCACTGGTGATGTGATTAAGACCCGGATGGGTGAATTAACGATCCGTGCACGTAAGATGACTTTCTTGACGAAGGCTCTGCGCCCACTCCCAGATAAGTATCATGGTTTACAAGACCCTGAATTAGTATATCGTCAGCGGTACTTGGATTTAATTACCAATCGTGACAGTTTTGAACGCTTCCAGACGTGGACCAAGATCATTAAGGCAATCCGGAATTACATGGACAGTAACGACTTTACGGAAGTTGAAACACCAATTTTAGAAAACGTGGCATCAGGTGCCGAGGCGCGGCCATTTATTACCCACCACAATGCTCTTGATATTGATATGTATATGCGAATTGCTACTGAATTACGCTTGAAGCGTTTAATTGTTGGTGGCATGGAACGAGTTTATGAACTTGGCCGGATTTTCCGAAATGAAGGAATGGATCCGCACCATAATCCAGAATTTGACACGATGGAAACGTATGCCGCCTACTTTGACTTTAATGATGTTATGCAGGAAACTGAAGGAATCTTTAAGACCGCTGCCAAAGTCGTTAGTGATGATCTTAAGGTTAATTATCAAGGGACAGAACTTGATTTCAGCAAGCCATTTGAACGGATGCACATGGTTGATGCCATTAAGAAGTTCACTGGGGTTGACTTCTGGCCTGAAATGACTGTTGAAGAAGCTCGCAAACTGGCCGATGAAAATGGGGTTCAGTACGAAGATTGGTGGAAGGTTGGTCATATTATTAATGCCTTCTTTGAAGATAAGGTACAGGACCAGCTGGAACAACCGATCTTTATCTATGGTCATCCAAAGGAAATTTCACCATTAGCACACTTGAACCGTGAAGATCCACGATTTACGGATCGGTTTGAACTGTATATTTTGGGGAATGAATACGCAAATGCCTTTACAGAATTAAATGATCCAATTGACCAACGGCAACGTTTTGAAGCAGAAGCAAAAGAACATGCAGAAGGTAATGATGAATACCAACCAATTGATGAAGACTTTGTGGAAGCACTCGAATACGGGATGCCACCAACAGGAGGACTCGGTGTTGGAATTGATCGGTTAGTGATGTTAATGACTGATGCAAAGTCCATTCGGGATGTTTTACTGTTCCCAACAATGCGGCCAAAGACGAATAACTAAAATAAAGAAAAGTCATTTTTTGACTTTTCTTTATTTTTTTATTGTTAGGTATTTAGTTTTTGAAATGGAATAATTAAGTAACATAAGCTAGTAAAAGTTCGCAATTCATGGATAATATATGATCAATTTTACATAAAGTTCGTGATATAGCTAATTAGTAGTTGTGCGATTAAAAAAAGTGTGTTGACTTTTAAGGAACAGTTCTTTATAGTATATAAACGTTGTTACGACAGGTTGTTGTTTCAACGGAAATATATCAAACTTGTTGTTGACGATGAGTTATCAATATGATATATTTTAAAAGTTGTCAGTTTTGATTAACTTCTTCAAAAAAGTTGTTGACAAATCCTTGATAACGTTGTAGTATAATAAATGCTTTCTGAGTTATCAGTCAGCAT
>NZ_GG698804.1:0-97725 GCF_000161935.1 Limosilactobacillus coleohominis 101-4-CHN
TTGTACGATTTTAATTTGTCATTGAAAATTACGCCGCTAAACACGAATGAAAATATCATCTAAAGAGCAAATAGGTCATAACTATTTTGGCACAATTTATGTTACGAAGAATTTACTTTTATTAAAATTATCACCTAATTCTTCACATTACTATTTGGTACTGATAGAATTTACAACTGATTAAAACATAAAGGAGAAAAAAATGGGATTCCTAATTGATTTTATTTTACATATCGATGCACATATCATTCAAATTGTTAATACATTTGGTAATTGGTCTTACATATTACTCTTTCTAGTAATCTTTATTGAGACGGGAGCAGTCATTTTACC
Organism: Limosilactobacillus coleohominis 101-4-CHN; assembly: GCF_000161935.1. Lineage (GTDB taxonomy): Bacteria > Bacillota > Bacilli > Lactobacillales > Lactobacillaceae > Limosilactobacillus > Limosilactobacillus coleohominis_A. Next base: position 334 of record NZ_GG698804.1, read on the forward strand.
TTTCCTCCCTGGTGACTCACTTTTATTTGCTGCAGCGGCACTCTCTGCAAATCCACAGTATCACTTAAGCATTGAAATCTTTACTCTTGCTTTTCTAATTGCTTGTATCAGCGGTGACTCTCTCAACTTTTTCATTGGTCGTCGTCTTTCTAAAACCTTATCCAAACACAAATGGTTTAACAAACTGATTGACCAAAAAAGTCTTCACAAAACTGAAAGATTCTTTGAACGCCATGGTGCTCCCGCTATTATTCTTGCCCGCTATATGCCAATCATTAGAACATTTGCTCCGTTCGCAGCTGCCGGATCTGGCTTCCCATATCGCCGGTTCATAAAATACAATCTTATTGCTTGTGTCTCATGGGTCTTCATCTGTTGTGGTGCTGGTTACTTCTTTGGTAACCTGCCCTTCGTTCAAGAACACTTCTCACTAATCATCATTGCAATCATTGTGGTTACCTTGATTCCGGCTGTCGTTGGTGCAATTAAATCTAAGCTAGCTCCGACGGAAGAAGAAATTGATTAATAGCTTAGTGATCCAAATAATAACTAATATTAAGAATAAAGTTAAAGCTAACCAAAATAACAAATAATGTATAAAGTAATTCTCTGTCAAAATTAATATAATTGGATCGGCTTTCGGATCAAACACCCAATCATTGTTTTGAAAAACAATCTCATGAAAGTGTAAAAAGCTATCCTGAAAACTAGCTAGAAATAAACACGTTAAAACACTAATTAAAATTAAAGCTTGTTCAAAAAGAGGTACCAGTCGCCACAACTGGTACCTCTTTTTTTCATAATAATAGAAAAAAAACAATAAACAACAATCCACAAACCATTGTTATCAATTCGCCAGCTTGTGTCAGGTAATGGACATCCACAAAGTGTTGAATTGCCGACGTTGACATCGGTATTTGATCAAACTCAAACTTCTTCTTTGTAAAACTCATTAAGTAAATAACTAGTATTTTGCTTATTCTTTAATAATTCTACCTTTTTTTGTGCAATGTAATCAACTTCGCGCAATAAGATGGGTGTCCCAAAAGGTAAATGCTGATCGAGTAGATCTAATTCAGGAGCATCTATTCCAACATTAATGTTATTTGCACTTGGCACCATGTAATGATGAATATGCCCATGCAGATTTACAATCTGAGGAGCGATCCCCATCATCATTGGATAATGTGTCATATACAATTGCTGATGATTATATTTAATCAGCTTCCCCACATCATGAAATTCAAACTTTGGATGACCAGCAACTTGATAATTATGACTAGCTAAAAACTTAAACAAATCACGTCGGTCATGATTGCCCTTAATTAATACTAATCGACCATTGAGTTCCCGTAAAACAGATAACACTTGCTGATCTCCAACGCGTGGTGGTTTTGTATAGTTAACTGCAATATCACCCAAATGATAAACAATATCATCATTGGTAACTCGGGAGTTCCAATTATTAATAATGGCCTTATTCATCTCATCTACTGAATCAAATGGGCGCGGAGCAAAATTATCGATACCTAATAAGTGTTCATCGAAAAAATGCGTATCCGACACAACATACATCATTTTAACCACATTCCTTATTTTGAAGTTAGTTTGAATAAACAACAACGAGGCTGAGTTGACCTCAGCCCCGTTTATCATTGCTTATTTAGCTGCTTTTCGCAACCGTTCAATATCCTTAACAATCATTAATTCTTCGTTAGTTGGGATCAGAAGAACTTTAATTTTAGCGTCATCACTCGAAATATCACGTTCAACTCCGCGAACATCATTCTTCTTTGGATCAACACCAACCCCAAAGAATGAAAGCCGATCCGCGATGGTTTGACGGAATTCCTTGTCATTTTCACCTACACCAGCAGTAAAGACAATCGCATCCGCACCATTCAATTCTGCTAAGTATGAACCAATGTATTTGACAACTGTATTTTCGTCAATATCCAACGCTAACTGAGCTCGTTGATTTCCTTTATCTGCTACCGCTTGAACATCACGCATATCACTAGAAACCCCTGAAATTCCCAATAGCCCAGATTTATGGTTGAGAATATCAATCATCTCATCACTATCAATGTTCAGCTTATGCTCCATAAAGTTGACCAAAGATGGATCAACATCTCCAGAACGGGTTGCCATGGTAATCCCTGCTAAAGGTGAAAAGCCCATCGAAGTATCAAACGACTTTCCATTTTTAATCGCCGTGATTGAAGCACCAGCACCTAAGTGACAAGTGATTAACTTCAGTTTATCTAATGGTTTGCCTAACATTTCTGCTGCTCGTTGGGCAACATACCGGTGACTAGTACCGTGGGCACCATAGCGACGGGCACCATACTTTTCATACCATTCATAAGGAACACTGTATAGAGCATTCATCTTTGGCATATCTGAATGGAATGAAGTATCAAATACTGCAACTGCAAAGGCATCCGGTAAAACCTTCTTAAAAGCCTTAATCCCTTCCAATTCAGCAGGGTTATGTAGTGGAGCATATTCAGATAACTCATCAATCTTCTTCATGACGTCATCATCAATCACTGCTGAATCCTTAAAGAATTCACCACCAGCCACAATGCGATGGCCAACTGCGGTAATTTCATCATATGTTTGAACAATCTTTAGAGAAATTAATTGGTCTAATAAATATTGGACTGCTTCTCCATGATCAGCAAATTTCCGCTCATCTTCATGAACTTGACCATCACCAAACTTAATTTTGGCATGGCCTTTATCCATCCCAATTCGTTCAATCAATCCTTCTGCCACAACATTTTCGCTTGGCATATCAAAAAGCTTAAACTTAACTGTTGAGCTACCAGCGTTAACTGCAATTGTTTTTGACATCTTCTTATCTCCTTATCTGTTCAAACTAGTCTTAACCCATTGATTAATTTCCGTCATAAAGCTACGAAAAGCACGTTGATCCTTAATTGACGGGAATGTTCCCAATAAAACTTGTTTAGCTTGGTATGCACCACTACCGTGATTTTGCAAAATCAAAATAGATTTTTGTGCTTCGGCGTTCCTAAACATGTCTGTTGGAAGGTTAATAAACCCTTGTAAAAATGCTACTGAATGAATCCATTTTACGAAATTCTCAGATTCCTTAGTTTTAAATAAATCACTCGGCACTACAAAGAAAGCAAACCCACCCGGCACTAAGTAATTCATCGTATGTTCAATCAAAAGGTGATGAACATACGAATGACCAGACGCCGCTTTAGTTTGATAATTCTTCGCATTATCATCTAACGGGTAATAACCAATTGGCAAATCAGCAACCGCCAAATCTACTTGTGGGACATCTAAATTAGAAATCGCGTCTTGATGGATTAATTGGAGCGGCAAGCCTTGCAGTTCACTGCTAACACTAGCTGCCGCGAGCATTGATTCATCATTATCAATTCCATATCCCTGAACAGGTTGTTTACTAACCTTGGCAAGATAATTCATCACCGTCGTCAATAAATTACCGGTCCCCACAACTGGATCTAAAATTGTGGATGGTTGATCTAATCCAACAATTTGTTCGATTAAGTAGGCAATCAACATTCCAATTGTATCAGGCGTCATCTGATAATTTGGTTGAATTGTATCCTTTTGAATAACCTTCAATAAACTAAGCTGAAGAAGCCGTCGGACCGTTTCGGATGATTGATGAGGCAAATCTAGTTGCTTATAAATGGTTTCCAGTTCCTTAACCGTTGTTGGTTTTGGTAAACCATCTTCGACCCGAACTTTACCGCCATCAATGATATTCTCTGCATTTTCCAAATAGGCATCTAAATACGAGCAATCTAAATCAGACTGAATTAACTCCGTAGCGTGATCAAATTGTTCAAATAACTGCTCAGGTGTCTTTTGCATTCCAAACCGCCGCTCCTTTCATGGATAAATTCACAATCTTAAGTTTACCTATTACCAGAAAGAAATTCAAGTTGGCTCAAATAATAACTTTAATGTTCTCACCATTTTTCATCGTAACTGACCAGTTACTTTGTGAAATTTTAGTCGTCCATCCATAGTTAAACTGGCTATCATGCTCTGTCGACAGTTTTACCATGCTCTCCGCAATTAATTGATTCGTTAGTTTCATATTAATCATCCGCTGACGCTTCAAATAATATTGGTAACCAGTCATTGTGCCACAAAGAACTCCTAAAACCACCATTGACATCAATAATGCACTACCGTTCCTGTTGAAAACTAATTTTCGCATTCTTCTCTTCTCCATTATCTAATTTGCAACTCACCGTTACACTATTCGGTTCGCTTTTATAGAAAGTAAGACTATAAGGTTCATAATTCACTAAAAGCGGCATATACCCACCCTGCATTGTTTTAAGATAGACCGCCTTCTTGCCACCAAGTAAAAAATAATTTTCCCCATTAACTATACTGTTCAATTCTAGGCAACTACTCGTCACTTTTACTAAGCGAAATTTGTAGGCAGGATCTTCGACCCGCTTCAAAAATAAATACCAGTCCGTTGTATCTTTCCATGAATGTGTGTTCAACTTACTAGCCATTGGTATCACAAACTGAATTAGACTACTAATCATTACCAATACTAATAGACTGACGATGCATTCTAAAATGGTGAAACCGTTTCTCTTTAACACTTTTTTATCTCCAGAATGGTCTGTTGGTCCTTAGAGACGATAACACTGCCATTTTTTTGTCTCAATTGATAGTCTGATTGATATCCAATATTTCCTGTATACAAATATTCCTTACAAAGTCGTGCCGCTACTAACCGCTCTTCCAACTGCCGATTTGAACACAACATCGAATGCGCAGTGATGACAAAAAAAGTTACCCCGGTAATTAAAACACCCAATGCTAATAGATGTTCACCGAGCAAAAAGCCGTTTCTTTTCAAGACGATATCCCCCTCCCGCCATTTGAATACGCATCAGTATTTCCTGTTGGTTTAACTGATCGATGAATTGCCAAGTTCCTGGTTGAATATATCCATTTGCTTTCATCGTTCGAGCTGGCGCTGATTGGACGCGTAACTCTTCTGGCACCCGAATTGTTCGTTCATGATTATTGCAGATAAAAACGAATTCACGATTCATCGGATCATAATTAATCGTAGTTGGTTGGTGATTGACTAATGCTGTGCTTTGACTAAATTGCCATTCCTGACGTAATTCACGCCAGAAATGATGGTGTTGCCATTGACAAATACCATTTCCTGCTGATCTTATCGTGAATAGTAGAATCATACTAACGATTCCTAACACAATCACTATCTCTCCAAAGGTGAAACCAAACCTTTTCAATTCTTCATCACCTGGCCATCTTTAATTTTTAAGCGATTCTGGTTAGCAGCTTTTACTTGCGTAATGGTCAGATAGTGCTTTTGATATAGCTGCTGAAGGTTCGTCGGTGTTTGCCCCGTTTCATTGATGTATAAATCAACCTGGGTTTGAATGACATTCACCATTGCCCTCTGATGAATTTTCGAGGCATTTTGCCGCTGTTTCGTTAAATTTGGAATCATAATTAAAATCAGTAAACTAATAATAAATAAGACAATCGACATTTCTAAAAGCGTAAATCCTTGACGACGTTTTTTCATTGGACCACCTGCATGTTTTGATAAATTGGTAACATTACTCGTAAATAAAGCAGCACAATCACGAATGCAATTACAAGGTAGATTAGCGGCTGTACAAATGTTAAACGACGTTCACATTTCCGCATTAGCCGGTTGAATAATTGATCAGCCAGCGCAGCGACCCGTTGACTTAACTGCTGATTTGATAATGCTTGTTTAAACAGTAATGATAGTTGCTCGGGAATAAAGTCAATTTGACTGACCAGCTGTGTAATTGATTCACCACGGCTAGTAATTTCTTTTAATTGATCACTGAGTTGATAAAGAAGTGAATCATGACGAAATTGGTGACAAGTTTGAATAATTCCCTGGGTTGAGATTCCCTCACCCAAGAACAGCGCTAGGTTACTACAAATATAGTAGCCATAATAATCACGCACCAATGTCCCAATTATTGGTAAATGACATTGCTGATGAACTTGTTGAAGTCGATTACTATGACAATAACGCCAATATCCAATTACCAAAATTGATATTATTCCACCTCCAAGACTTGCAAAACTTGGTGCTAAAATATTCCACACCTCATGGGAAGCTGACTGATGGAATTGATTTAATTGTGGAAATACAAATATCGTCAACATTACAATCATCCCCACCAATATGGCCAACAATACCAACGGATATTCTAAAAGGTGACGCAATTTTTTTACCTGTTCATTTCGCATCGTTAAATAATGACAGTAATGTTCAATTGTTTTCGTCATCTGTCCATGCTGTTCCGCCAGTAAAAACAAGTAATAAGTGTCCGTTGATACTAATCCTGCAACAGCTTTTGCAAAAGAATGACCACTTGCTAATGACTGCTCGACGGGCTGTAACACACTGGACCATTGCGGATACAAAATTAGCGAAAATTCAATTGCTTCACGCAAAGAAAATCCAGTGTTTAATAACTCCAATAACACTTCAAACCAACGCTGTTGTTGAGTGCGACTCCAACTATCCTTGCCAAAATTTCTGACGGTTTTTTTGAGTAATTTTGCCCTGGTCAAAAGCTGCCTGTAAGATTGCTTTCCATTCATCACCAATTTTTCCTCCCTGATTCTCTTGTAATTGATCAAAAGTCTGCAAATCAAAAATAATTCCTTGATCATCCCGGCTTATTAACGGTACTAAGCGTTGGTAACATGCCCCATGCACCGCCTGTTGGACATAATATTTTTCAATTCCCAACTGCTCTAAACGGGCGATAACTCCACTAGCACTTTGGGCATGAATTGTTGCTAGCACAACATGGCCACTTAGCGCTGCTTCAATCGCCGTTTTAGTTGTTGTCGGATCTCGAATTTCACCAATAATTAAAACTTGCGGATGGTGCCGCAATGCTAAACGCAATAATTCCGGGTATCCCATCCCTGCAACTGAATTAACTTGCAACTGAATAAAGTTCTCCTCAACAACCTCCACTGGATCTTCAATTGTCAAAACAACCGCTTGAGAATATTGCTCACGAACTAATCGATACATGGTTGTAGTCTTTCCTGACCCTATTGGCCCCGCAAAGAGGACCAATCCGGCTTGAGCAGTCATTTGCTTTAATTTTTCCCACTGTTCTGGTTTCAACATTCGATAGGATAAACTTTGCAACGGATAGATAAACCGCAATACCATTGATTCATAGCCACGGAAGTCACCAACTGTTGATAACCGAATATTAATTATCTGGTTTCGATACTGCCAACGCCAAGCACCACTCTGGGGGTCGACGGTGTTCACTAACTGCCATATTGACTTGATATTTTAAGTAAGTCATGATTCGTTGACCATCGGCCATATTCAGGTAACCAATTAAAACAACCCGATTATTGTAGTGACCCATAATTCGATATTGCTTTCCCGCCCATAATAAATAAATATCGGTAAACGATTTTTGACAAACCGTATTAAATAACCGTTGAACATATTTCTGTGGTATCATTTTTTGTTTACCTCCTCAATATTTAAAGACGGCAAAAAGGTTTCAAAAAATTAAAAAAGTCTGCCAAACTAATAAAAGTTTGACAGACTTTTGTGATTTTTTTGGGCTTTTTAAGTTAAACTAATCTTCTTCGTCTTCCGCAATGAATCCAGCTTCATAAATATCAGCCACGTCATCATTGTTTTGCAATTTCTCAATCAAATGACGGTACTGACCAACCTTGTCACTTGGCACTTCCGTCTTGTTTTCTGGAATCATTGTAACTTCAGCAGTATCTAAATCGTAACCTTTTTCTTGTAAAGCATCACGAACACTGGTCATTGAACTTGGGTCAGTGAAGATTTGGAATTTTTCATCCGAAGCTTTCATATCGTCAGCCCCAGCGTCTAAAGCATCCATTAACATATCATCTTCGCTCTTGTCTAACCCATCACGAAGAATTTCAATTAATCCTTGACGGTTAAACATGTATGAAACTGAACCACTTGCCCCAAGTGAACCACCTGAGTGAGTAAATGCAGAGCGAACTGCCGCTGCTGTCCGGTTCTTATTGTCCGTAAGGCAGAAGACCATTACGGCAACCCCACCTGGACCGTATCCTTCATAAGTGGTTTCCTCAAAGTTAGCGCCACCAGCACCAGTCGCCTTATCGATGGCCCGTTGGATGTTTTGCTTAGGCATGTTTGCAGCCCGTGCCTTATCCATCACCAGACGTAATTGAGGGTTGTTGTCGGGATCAGGGTCACCTGCTTTAGCGGCTTGGTATAAGTCACGAGAAATTTTTTGAAAGATTTTACCACGCTTAGCATCTTGGGCGTTCTTCCGTCCTTGAATGTTATGCCATTTTGAATGTCCTGACATGAACTAACTCCTCTTTTCTATTTATGATACGTAAACATTAAGATTTTACCAAATGAAGTGGTATAATTCAAGCTTTTCGCCGGTGGAAAACAAAAGCAATAATAAAAAGAAAAATCGCCAATCCAAGATCAACCATTATCATTTGCCAGCCCACTTTTAAAATAGCATGCCCAATCTCATTAATCACTTCAGAAAATGAAGCATAATCACTAGCATACCTTTCCGGTTTAATTAAGCTTAAGCCAAACGCACTCAGAATTCCACTCAGAAGTGTTATCCATCGAAAGTCTGCTATAATCGCTTTGGTAAAGACATCCCGAATAACAATCAACAATAAAACTATAATGCTAACAACCAAGCCGATAATTGATCCAATCCGTGCCACATGGATACCATTTTCCAATTTTTTGACATCCGAAGCGTTGAGGCGATTATTAATAATCGTTGACACTTGATTATTAATCGCTGAAGTCGGCACATTGTTAATTAACGAAGACGACACTCCGTATTTTGCTAAAGTATTCCCTGCACTGTTCTGAACCGCATTTGCCACGTCACTAGTATCAAGTTGAAGTGGCTTGTCCTGATATATTTGGCGGATGGCTTGTTTTAACAGCTGATTTGTTTGGGAAGTCGTAATTATATCCCCTTGAATACCGTAACCCGCCAAACTTGCATTCACATCATTTCGGACTTCCCGTACCAAACCGGAATTTGTTAATTCCTTAACCATAAATCGTTCACTCAAAACTGTGGTCTGTGCAAATGAGCAAAATAGTAGCACAATTACTGCGCAAATTCCCAACAACCGGGTTCCCCAATGACGTTTATTTTGAACTGACGAACCCTGATTAAGTTCACGAAGTTGTTTACGAGACGGCACACGAATCACCTTACTTAGTTGACTGACGATCAACGAAACCATGCTGCAAAATTACATTGCTATTTTCATCTTGTTCAGCGTCGGCTTCTGCTGTTTCTCTGTCTTCCGACATCAACTTAGTTAACAGGCGCATTGAAACTGCCCCAATATCATAAAGCGGTAACGTCACACTAGTCATCATTGGTCGGGTTACCGTTGCTAACTTAGTATCATTACCAGTAATAATTTCGAAATCATCAGGAACTGTTACCCCCCGATCATTTAATCCATTTAGCAATCCAGCGGCAATTCCATCATCACTAGAGAATACTGCTGTAACACCAGACTTCATCACCTTCTCAGCTAATGCGTAGCCTTCATCATATGAATCATGAGCTTCAAATACAAGGCTTTCATCATACTTTTGTCCGGCTGCCTTCAGAGCTGCTTGATAACCTGGAATTCGTTGCTGAGCATTAATGGTACTTGACTTACTGCCAACTACCAATGCCACCTTTTGATTCTTCTTTAATAACCGAGTAACAGCTTCCTCAGTAGCTTTCTGATAGTCAATTCGCACTGCCGGGAGTTCTTCATCGTTAGTAACTGATCCGGCCACTACGACTGGCACTGTCGAATTTTCAAATTCTTCACGTAATTCATCACTAATGTCGTGACCCATAAAGATAATTCCATCCACTTGCTTGGCAAACATGCTCCGGACCACTTGGAGGGCTTTTTTATCATCCGCGTCAGAATTCGTCAATATCATATTGTACTTGTACATCGTAGCAATATCATCAATTCCTAGTGCTAATTCTGCAAAGTAATCATTAGTAATGTCTGGAATGACAACCCCCACTGTCGTAGTCTTTTTGCTAGCTAAACCACGTGCCACTGCATTTGGCCGGTAATTAAGCTTCTTAATTACTTCTAAAACCTTCTTCCGGGTATCTGGTTTAACATTTGGATTACCGTTGACAACTCGCGAAACGGTTGCCATTGAAACATGTGCTTCATTTGCCACTGTATAAATGGTAATTGTTTGTTTTTCCATAATATAAGCCCTTTCTTCTTTGATATGACTTGTTTTCATATCTTTTTTCATTACAGAAGAATATACCAAAAAAACTACTAAAGTTCAAACTTTATAACTAAAGATTATGATTCAAGCTCTTTAAGCCCGTTTTCAATGTAAACATTGTAAAACTAAAACGGGCTGCAGTACCCGGTCAAACCAAGTTCTGCAACCCGTTATAAAATTTTTTCGCTCAACTTCTACTTTTGACTTGTCTGATCGATAATAATATCGTCATTGTCATCCTTATGAGCATTTTTTAACGCCTCACGAATGTCAGCTGTTTGTTCATCAAAATCATCACTAACGAAATGATTAGTAAATCTATCCTTTTGATCATTAACTGCAGCCTTAAGATTACTCATTTTATCAGCTGCTCCTTCACCATAATCATGAAGCATTGCATCAGCAATATCTAATGCATTTAAGGTGTAGTCAGTTACAACATCCATTGCTGTATAAACACTGTCAGAAACTTTTGCCTTGATCCGCTTTTGCTGTTGATCATCTAACGAAGCCCAAGCTGCTAGCCCTGCGAGACTACCAAACGCAATCCCAGTCAGAAATTTTTTACCCATTTCAAAGTCCTCCTAGATTAATTATTCCTTTGCTGACGACGATTTTTAAAACGATGGAATAAGCCTAAAGCTGCCGCTTGACTAATGTTCGATACGACTTTGGAAACGGTACTACGCTGACTCCGTCTGGTATTAATCTTTTCAATCAAATTACGGGAGGCATCATTCACATCGGAAACACTTTGGCCAACATCTGCAATTGCTTGAACTGCAGGGGTAAGCATTTCTGCTTTATCATTGACATCTGTCAATAATTCATTCGTATTGTTTAGAACATTATCAAGTTCATTAGTTAGATCATTAACATTATTGGCAAGATTAGCTAAATTTTTGACAACCTTCGTTAGGAACCAGCCAATCCAGATTACTAAAATTAAGAATGCAATTGCTGCAATTAAAGCAGCTGTTTGTCCAACTGTCATTTTGCTCCTCCTTACTTTCCTTGTTCAAAGGATATCACGAATACAAAATTCGGGCAAACCATTGCTTTTTTCGCATTTTCTGATATGATACTAGCAATACAAACACTTTTTAAAAAGTGACAAAATTATTTGATGAGGATGACTTAATTTAATGAATTCACAACTCACAACCTATTCCAAGCACTTTCAAAAAACGATTACTGACATCAATTGGTTTCACATTGGTGACAACATTATTCATAAGTTCAGTACACTAGTGTTTGCCACGGTCGTCTTCGCAATTATTTTATGGGTGGGTAAGTGGATCATTAACTCCATTTTTCAACAAACGAAGCGAATTGAAATCCTCGGTGGCTTTAAACGTGCTGCCACTTTTCGGGCGCTATCTTTGAATATTTTCCGATATACAACTTACTTTTGTTACTTATATGCGGTCCTGTCAATTATTGGCGTTCCGGTAGGCACCCTAATTGCTGGGGCAGGGATTTTCAGTATTGCCCTTGGTTTAGGGGCCCAAGGTTTCGTTAGTGATGTTGTAAATGGTTTCTTCATCTTATTAGAGGAACAATTGGATGTTGGTGACCTGGTTGAGATCAATCAAATTAAAGGAACCGTAAACGCAATTGGTTTGCGCACAACAAAGTTGTTGAGCCCTGATGGAACTCTTAATTTCATTCCTAACCGATCTATCAATATTATTAAGAATTATTCCCGTCATGCCCACCTGGTCAATATTGACTTAAATATTCCAGTGGATGCAGATTTAGAAAAAGTCAAACAAATCATAACAAAGGAGAATCAAGAAATGATGCAGACCGAGCAAGCCGAGCTAGTGGCAACGCCAGAAATTATTGGACCAGTCGACGTTAATGGTAAAGTAGTTTTCCGCGTTGCCGTAAATATGCCAACCAACAATCAAGCCAAAATCACCGCAAAATTATTGAGTGCCTACCTGAAAGCACTTGCTCGGGGAGGCATTCATCTAGCTGAATAGGAGATGAATACCATGACCGTGAAAATGATTGTTACGGATATGGATGGAACATTTTTAAACGACCATCATTCTTATAACCATAACTTATTTGCTTATGCTTTCGCTCTGATGCGAGCGCGGGGAATTAAATTTGTCCTCGCCAGTGGTTCAAGTTATCCGCGACTACGACGTGACTTTTTTGAATTCAAGGATCATTTAGGTTTTATTTCACAAAATGGTTCAGTCACTCACGTGGGGAATCGTTTAATTGACTACATCCCACTTACTCCACATGATTTAAATAGTCTTTTATTTGTCCTGCACCGAACTTCCTTGACTGACTTCATTGATCAACTAGTTGTTTCTGGGGTTCATGGTTCATACGTTGATGCTTCCATGAGTGATGATGACTTTAACCGAATGAAAATTTACTACGAAAAAATCACTCGGGTCCCATCATTATTAAACGTTTTTCAAACATTCCCAGATGAAATCTTCACCAAAATTACGATTTGCTTTTCCCATTCTTTAAACTTGGATGACATTCACGCCAAATTAGATAACCATCTACCAGCCAATTTGTTAATGGAAAATTCCGGTTATAACTGTGAATTAATTGGTAATGCCTTGGCAACTAAACGGAATGCCATCCAAACTTTGCAAAACATTTATGGTATCAAAGATCCAAACGAAATTGTAACTTTTGGTGATAACGAAAATGATCTCGGTATGTTGTCAATGACCCGAAACAGCTTTGCGATGGCTAACGCTGCTGACCACATTAAGTTTCAAGCTGCTCACACGACCGCTGTTTCAAATAATGATGATGGTGTTTTAGCAACCATCATGAATATTCTTGATATGAAGTTGCCCCTCCAAGTTGCCCAATAAAATAAACCGCCTCATCATTCTCGGACTACCGAATGATGAGGCGGTTTTGATCTTAACCACGTTTAAACGTAAATTTTAATTTTGGCACTGGTTGTAAATGACGATCATAATACTGAACATGAAAGCTTGCTTTCGTGGCTTCAACAACCGCAAAGGTTCCACCAATTCCAACATACTCACCACGTGGAAAACTAATGCTTCCCGGGTTTATAAAAAGTCGCTGATCACGTTCAGTCACTGCTAATTGATGCGTATGCCCATATGCAACAATGTCAGCATTAGTTTCTTGAGCGAGCAGTAGCAACGGTGTTAGGGTCGTATTAACTTGATAAAGATGTCCATGGGTGACTGTCACAACCTGATCATCAATTTGACGAGTAATTACTGACGGATAATCAAATCCCCAATCAGTATTACCAATCACGGTTGCATAATTCTTCATGACTGGCGTTGATGGTGCCAGATTTGAATCTCCACAATGGAAAATACCGTCGACCCGGTCACCAAATTGCGTTACAATCTCGTGAAGGATTTCTTCATCACCATGATTATCACTTACAAAAAGAACCTTCATTACTGTCGCCACCAATCATTAAAATCCTTCATAAATGCGGTTAATGCTCGTCTCCGATGACTAACTGCATTTTTTTGTTCATCAGTCAACGTCGCCATTGCACAACCCAGTTCGTCAACATAAAACAGAGGATCATATCCAAATCCATTCTCTCCCTGCGGGTTACGTAAAATATGACCATCAACTCGACCGTGGGCAACCAATTTAGCTCCATTGGGTTTTAACCCCACAATCGTGGTATGAAAATGTGCCGTTCGATACAAATCATCCACACCGGCTAACTCACGTAATAATTTTTTATTATTAGCCAGATCATCATGATCACCAGCATATCGCGCCGAATGAACTCCCGGTGCGCCCCGTAAAAAATCAACCATTAATCCAGAATCATCAGCTAATACTGGCAATCCCAATTTTTTAACCGCCGCTTGAGCCTTGATGAAAGCATTTTGCTCGAAAGTCTGCCCATTTTCATTAATTGGACATTCTGGAAAATCAGCTAGGGTTCTGGTTTGAATACCAACTGGTTCTAACATTTCAGCATACTCACGCGCCTTACCCAAATTTTTCGTTGCAATTACAATTGTCTTCATCATTAGTCTCCCGGAATATCAACATGCTCACACGTAAAATGATCTCCAGGGAGCCACTTTTCAGCACCCGTTTGTAATTCCTGGAAATCACCCGTACTATATAGTTTCATCGTTCCCGGTTGGTCACTGCTAGTTAGTTGATCAGCTTCCGTCAACATTTGCTTCGCAGTTTTGACCGTTTCTAGTGCGGGATCAACTAATTTCACATCTGGCAGTAAATTGCTAATTTCCTTCGCCAAGAATGGAAAGTGTGTACATCCCAGTACCAGGACATCTACTGGCTGTTTTTTAAAAATCGCCAATTGCTCATTGACAACTTCTTGTGCTTTCGGTGTGCCAACCTCATTGTGTTCAACCACACTTACCATCGGTTGTGCGGCCTTTGGAATGACCGTGACATCTGGATTTAATTCATGAATCGTTTTCGGGTAGGCACCGGCCTTAATCGTTCCCTCAGTTGCGGTCACCCCAATCCGAGCATGTTTAGGCTGCGCTAAAGCAGCTTCTGCCCCCGGCTTAATCACACCAATTACTGGAATTGGTAATTCTTTTTGTAAAGTTGGTAATGACGCCGCAGTCGCGGTATTGCATGCAATGATCATCATCTTAATATCATAGGTCATTAAATACCTACCAATATTTAATGCCAGTTGACATACATTTTCTTGTGTCCGTACCCCATAAGGGAAATGACCCTGATCACCAACAAAAACGATTGATTCATTTGGTAATTGTTCCCGAATAATGCGGATGACCGATAAACCACCGAGTCCAGAATCCATAACACCAATTGGTCGATTATCCATTGTAGTGCCTCCTTAAATTAGACAAATTAGATTAAATGACATATTCAACTTTATTATATCGTTATTATATCGTTATTTAAAAAGAATTACTAATTCTGTGCACTTTTGTTTATGAATTGGTTATAATGATAAATGATTTGAAAATGGAAGGATTACGTTTAGAATGACTCAAAAACGTTACGATCAATTAATAAATAGCCAGCGCGGCTTTGTAACTGCCACCATGCGTGATGTAATCTTACCTGCCCTATTAGGCAAGGAAACGGATGGGATCCTTTACTGGATTGGGAAAGATTTGGCCCGTGAATACCCCGTCGCCTCAATTGACGACCTAGTTTTACTTACTCACCAACTGGGTTTTGGCAGTTTACAGTTAATCAAGGACTCCCCGCTCCAACATACCTTTAAATTAAGTGGTCCGGAAGTAACTGAGCGCTTAGCGATTGACAAAGAAAAAACCTCGTTTACTTTAGAAGCTGGCTTTATTGCTCAAGAACTAGAATTCCAACTGGGCACTATTACTGAAGCGGAAGTAGAAAGTATTAAGCATAAGGAAGTCCGCATTTTTGCCCAAAATGATCCACAAAAATTAAGTGATCAAGAGGAAACTGAAATTGCTTCGTTTATTAAACTCAAACGCCCACAGGATCAACATAAATAATAAAAATAATGGCTCAGAGTTCAGTATCAAGAACTCTGAGCCATTATTATATTCAGAAACATATGAACACTACATGTATTGCTCAAGCACCTTTTGCAGCTGTTCCTTCGAGTGGTAACCAATTACCTTATCCACGACTTCACCATCTTTTTTGATCATCAGCGTCGGAATACTCATGATCTGGAATTTTTTGGCGGTATCTGGATTTTGATCAACATCTAACTTAAAGAAACTAACTTGATCTGCCATCGTTTCTGATAGATTTTCAACTACTGGTGATTGCATGCGACATGGACCACACCAAGTTGCCCAAAAATCAATCAAAACCAGGCCTTTTGCAGTATCTTGTTCAAAACTTTGATCCGTTGTTACGTTAACTGCCATTTGTAATTCCTCCTTAAATCGAATTGTTATCTCTATTTTACCAGAAGAAATTGTAAAAACAATCAAAAATACTTACTTATTCAAAGTAAACAATTGTAGCACCATCACCACCATTTGAAGGTGAAGCATATTCAAATGACTTTACTCGTGGATTACTCCGTAGATATTCCTGAGTTCCTTTGCGAATTGCTCCCGTTCCCTTACCATGAATAATCGTGACGCTTGGTAAGTTATTCAACAACGCATGATCAATAAAACTAGACAAGTTTGCCATTGCTGGTTCGTATCGTTGACCACGTAAGTCTAACCGTGCAGATGTCCGTCGAGTTTGAACTGTCCGGACTCGTTTTGGCTTTACAACTTGTTCTTTCTCCGCTTGGGCAAGGACCTTTGAAGAAACCTTTTCTAGATCACGTTCATCAATCGCCATTTTGAGAATTCCCAGTTGAACCTCCCATTGATGCTTACCGCGTTTAGCGATTAAAGTGCCGACTTGACCATATGATTTTACTTTAACCGCATCACCAATCTTTAAGTTATGTTTCTGCTTAGCTCGTTGTAAAACTTTATTCCGTTTCAAACGCGGATCACGATGCAAAGCATTTAATTGTCCTTGCGCATCAATTAATTCATTTTCCTTAATTTGAGTTCCCCGCTGAACTTCCATTTGACGTAAGTGGTGAATGATCCGATCTGCCTTCCGTTTCGCATCCGCAACCTGATGGTTGGCTTGCATCCGCGCCTTTTCATAAAGATCATCCCGCTGTTCATTGAACCGATTCAATTTTTGTTCTAAATCGGTCGCTTTTTGTTGATTTTCCGCAACCAATTTGGCTAACCGTTCCTGATTTTCACGTGCCTGTTTTCGTTGCTCAACTAACTCACCAATCATTGCATTCAGTTTCTGGCTATCATCTTTAACTAACGACTGCGCATCATTTATCACCGTGGATGCTAATCCCAGTCGTTGCGCAATTGCAATCCCATTCGACTGACCTGGAACTCCCAGCATTAGCCGATAAGTGGGCTGAAATGTATCCACGTCAAACTCCATGCTAGCATTAATAGTCTGTGGACGTTCAAATCCATATACCTTTAATTCAGGGTAGTGAGTCGTAATCACGACTTCACTTCCCACCTGTTGGATTTGGTTAAGGATCGCCATCGCCAATGCGGCCCCTTCTTTCGGGTCAGTACCCGCTCCTAATTCATCCAGTAGAACTAAGGACCGCTCCGTGATCTGTTCTAATATTCTTTTGACATTTTCCATATGACCAGAAAAGGTAGAAAGATTTTGCTCCAGTGATTGCTCATCACCAATATCCGCAAACACATTATCAAAGATTGTGATTTGACTACCTTCATTTGCCGGTATGAAAAAGCCCGATTGTCCCATTAGCTGAATTAACCCTAAAGTTTTTAAGGTAATGGTTTTACCACCAGTGTTCGGTCCCGTAATAACGATTGTCCGGTATTGGTCTCCTAATTGGATATCATTAGGCACGACCCGTTGTGGATCAATTAACGGATGCCGTGCTTGACGTAGATTAATTAATCCATCGTCATTGATAACGGGCAGCGTCGCGTGCATTTTCGTAGCTAACCGGGCCTTGGCGTTTACGAAGTCCAGATGACCTAACAGACGTTCATTGTTAGCAATTTCTTTTCGGTAAGGCGCAATTAACGCAGATAACTCAGCCAGTACCCGTCGAACCTCTTGACGTTCTTCAATTTGTGCTTGTCGCAGTCGATTGTTAATTTCCACCACGTTCTGCGGTTCAATATAGAGCGTTTGTCCACTGGCACTTTGGTCATGAACAACGCCACCAAAGCGACTTCGATAATGAGCTTCAACTGGAATCACATAGCGATCATTGCGCATTGTAATAATCGTGTCACTCAAGTATTTAGCTTCTCGTCCCCGGGTATACTTTTCCAATGCTTGCCGAATCTCCGTCTCCGTTGTTGCAATTAATTGACGTAATCCATGCAACTTACTCGAAGCTTCATCCTTCACTCGGCCATCTTCATCAACTGATTTTAATAGGCGTTTCGTTACCTCCGGGATGGTTACTAACTGTTCAACCACCTGATAGAGCCGTCGTAAATCAATCTGATCATCACGCAAACGATCGAAGAAATTATTCATCGCTAAAGTCGTCTGTAATACTTTAGCAATTTGTGCCAATTCTGTTCCGTTGAGGCTTGCTTGAACCCGTAGCCGTTTCAATTGGGGACGAATATTTGCTAATGCCGGCACTGGAATTGGTCCCACAATTCGGTTAATATCCGCTGCATCCGTGGTTTCCTCAACCATAGTTTGAACAGTCTTCAAATCAGTTTGAGGGACCAGCTGTTCGAGCTCTTCTTGTCCAGCTGCACTTGCCAAAAATGGCACTGCCATGTGTTTTAATCGTTGATATTCTAATATTTCTAAAATTTTGTTATTCATAATTACTCTCCTACATAAACCAGTGTAGTGCACTTTCCGCTAAAATAGGGGTCTTCAAAATAATCCATTGTGCAAGTCCAGAATTTGCTAGTTGATTCTGCCACCAAACAGCTGGCCACATTTGAAAAATAATGAGCACCATAAAAATAATCAGATAACCTAAAAGGACATCCAGTAAACCGCCAGCCCATCCATTAATAGTTCCTAAGACCGGCACTTTTTTGAGAAAATTAACACGTTTTAATAACCACCGGCTAAAAAAAGTAATGCCATAAAAAATAATAATAAATGCAATCCCATTATAAAAAAACTGATTGCTGCTGACCGTTAGGACACCTGAAGCTGAGCCACCGGTCGCGGGCACATCCTGATTACCAATTGATGGTAAAATACTACTGAGGATCATCCCTAACGACTTCGCCCCCAAACGGGCTACTACCCACCCAATAAAATAGGTGATCGTCGAAATAACTAGGGCAATCAGGCCGCGTTTACGACCATTGATCCAACAACCAAGTAATATTAATAAGATGATCAGATTAATAATCATACTTCCACATCCATTTCAAACTAAAGGAGTTATCGATAATGACCGAAGTTTTAAAAGTTACTCCCACCAAATTAAACCAGATCGCTAATCATTATACTACTCATACAGCTCATCAAAAATTACCAAAGGGAACTAAATTTATGGCTAAACTCCCTGGGGTCACCATTACCGGATACCAGTCTGGCAAAGTCATGTTTCAAGGAAAATTAGCTTCCCAGGAAGCTTCCCAATGGCAAGCGGCTGCTGTCTCCACAAACGAAGTCTATCCACAAATGAAATCCGCCAACGATTTACCAACCAACTTCAGTCAATTAGCGGTCCTGGGTTCTGACGAGGTGGGTACCGGAAGCTACTTTGGCCCCTTAACCACCGCAGCCGTTTTTGTTGATCAAGATCACCTAGCTTCCTTGCGTAAGTTGGGGGTTGAAGATTCCAAAAAGCTTTCCGACCCAACCATTATTAAAATTGCCAAACAAATTATGGCGCAATGTCCTTACCACGTCGTGAATGTGAAACCGCAAGACTATAACCGGCTAATCCGTAAATATAATCAGGCCCAACTAAAGGCCATTTGCCATAACTTTGTTCTCGGAAAAGTCCTTAACCAAATTGCGCCAGTCCAACCCGCAGCAATTCTAATCGACCAGTTTGTACAACCGTCTACCTATTTCCGCTATGTTCGTGATCAATCGCCAATCATTGATAAACACGTTTTCTTTAAAGAAAAGGGAGAAAGCTACCATTTAGCCGTAGCAGCAGCTTCGATTGTGGCACGTTATATTTCGCTCCAAACGATGGACGATTTATCAGCTCGCGCCGGAATAACCTTACCAATTGGTGCCGGTCTCAAAGTCGATCAAGTTGCAGCTCAACTGCTGAAACAAGGACAGGATCTAAATAATTTTGCTAAGCTTCACTTTGCCAATACTAAAAAGGCAATCAAGTTGGCTCGTCAATAAACATTTAACCCAAAACGGACCAGATGCAAACGAACTCCAAAGTCAGATTTTTCCGGCTCTGGAGTTCGCTTTATTTTGGAATCATTCATCAGTAACTAACTAAATTTGATTCATTTCATTATTAAACATTGAAGTTACCATCATCATCAATAAACGTGTTGATAACTTCTTGAACCATTTCCCATTCCTGATCACTCTCAATGGGTAGTAATTGAACTTCATCATCTTCATCCTCTGTCGGACGCATTTCGAACGCTTGAACATTTACTTCTTCAGCATTTTCTTGATCGACTGGGTAAAGACAAATGTACCATTTATCAGAATGATCAGCTTGGAAACGTAACGCTTCCTTATATAACTCCTCATTCCCCTTTTCATCGATCAGAGTAAAGGTTTCACCACGATCTTCTGGTTGAATTCTTGCCATCTTGTTACCTCACAATTCTTGAACTAGTTTACCGTGCCGGTCCAAATAATTTTGCAGGATCAAACTCGCTGCTAATTCATCAATTACCTTTTTTTGCTTGCGTCGTGACACATCGGCCTCTTCCACTAACATCCGGTGTGCTTGAACAGTAGTCAGCCGTTCATCTTGAAAATCAATTGGTAATTTGGGGAACCGTTGCCGTAGCAATTCGCCATAATGACGTGATGCTTCAACACGTGGTCCTTCAGTATTATTCATGTTTTTAGGTAAGCCCAATACAAAGCCTGCTACTTGACGAGCTTGGACTAGTTCAGCAATCCGGTCAATTCCAAAAATTTCATTTTCTTCATCAATCGGAATAATCTCCACTGCTTGAGCAGTCCATCCTAAGGGATCGCTTTCAGCCACCCCAACTGTTTTTGAACCAACATCTAACCCTAATAGCCGCATTACTTTTGTGCCTCATTACTAGTTAGATATGAACGCACCAGTTCTTCAATAATCTCATCCCGTTCGTGTTCACGAATTAGGTTCCGAGCATTATTCAGCCGTGGAATGTAAGCAGGATCTCCTGATAAAAGGTACCCAACAATTTGATTGATGGGATTATAGCCCTTTTCTTCAAGTGCATTGTAAACCGTCTTTAATGTTTCCTTAACGTTCTTTTCGTGTTGTTCATCAAAGTTAAAGAACATCGTTTCATCATTTGCCATTCGGGTAACCTCCCCTTTTTATTCTAATGTTCAAATTATACCATATCTAAATTATAAAAGGGACGTGGTCATTAATTCATCCCCGTCCCTGATTCAATTATTGATTTAAATAGTCGTTAGCTTGTTGCAAAGCTTGTTTGATACCAGCAGGATTTTTCCCACCTGCTTGTGCTAAGGTTGGTCGGCCACCGCCACCACCGTTAATGGCAGGAGCAATCGCCTTAATCAAATCGCCTGCTTTAACTTTTTTAGCCTTCGTATCGCTAACTGCAACCAATAAGTTAGCCTTGTCACCATTGGCCGTTGCTAACACCAAGAAATCAGATTGGCCCTTAGCTCGCCATTGGTCGGCTAATTGTCGTAATTGTCCCATCCCAGCAACATTCAATTCTGCTGCAATCAATCGACCCTGCTTGGTGTCTTGAACATCATCAAACACTTGTGATGCCTGTTGAGCAGCAATCTTTGCTTGGAGGTTGGCGTTATCTTTTTCCAAATCCTTTAACTGCGTCTGCAGTTCTTGAACCCGATGAGGAACTTCCTTTTCTTGGCTAACCTTTAATTCATTAGCGACTGTATCTAAAAGATCAGTTCGTTCTTGCATAAATTTAAAGGCATCACTACCAGTAACGGCTTCAATCCGTCGAATTCCCGCACCAACCCCAGCTTCTGAAACAATCTTGAACAGTCCTAATTCATTCGTATTTTGAACATGATCACCACCACAAAATTCGGTGTTGTAGTCGCCAATCTTGACTACCCGGACCTTATCACCATACTTGTCAGAGAAGAGGGCAATAGCACCCATTTCCTTAGCTGAGTCAATATCGGTTTCCACCGTGGTGACTGGAATTTCCTTCCAGATTTGATCATTTACCATTTTTTCAACTGCTTTTAAATCTTCAGCAGTGACCTGTCCAAAGTGGTTAAAATCAAACCGTAAGTAATGCTCTTCAACAAGTGAACCTGCTTGTTGCGTATGACCACCTAGAACGTTCCGTAACGCCTGATCTAAGAGGTGGGTTGCCGTATGGTTCTTTTCAATCTTAAGGTGACGAATCCGATCAACAACTAAACGGTACTTAGCCCCCAGTTTAATTGGTGCGGTCAGCTTAACCCGGTGAAGATTCTGCTGGTGAGGAGCATGTTGGACGTCTACAACTCGGCCCACTTGATGACCATAATTGTCAATAATGTCACCAGTATCGGCCACTTGGCCACCCATTTCAGCATAGAATGGCGTTACATCAAAAATCACTTCAATATCATCCGCTTGGGGGTCAGCTTCTTGGACGTGCTGACCATCCGCAGTTAGACCAATGATCTTAGCATTCTCGACACTCAATTGGTGATAACCAACGTATTTGCTTGGTTCCGTAAAATCAGTCCAAACATCTGTCTGCACACCCATTCCGTTATCAATATCACGAGCATTTCTGGCCCGATTTTGTTGTTCAGTCATGGCAGCTTCAAATCCTGATTGATCAACAGTTAACCCTTCATCACTGGCATATTCTTTGGTCAATTCAATTGGGAAGCCATAAGTATCATATAATTTAAAGGCCGTCTTCCCGTCAATTTCATTCGTGCCATTTTGCTTGGCATCATCAATGACGTTATTTAGCAGATTTAACCCACCGTTCAACGTTGTACTAAACCGTTCTTCCTCTGACTTAATTACGGAGGCGATGTAGTCAGCATTCTCTAACACATCTGGATAGTAATCCTTCATAATCTCGCCCACTGTTGGTACCATCTTGGCCAAGAATGGTTCGTCAATTCCGAGCTTTTTACCAGTAACTACTGCTCGCCGCAGTAAACGCCGAATAACGTATCCACGACCCATGTTGGATGGTAAGGCACCATCACCGATCGCAAAAGTAATTGTCCGAATATGATCGGCGATAATCTTAAATTGGACATCATCGGCAGCATTTTGTCCATACTGCTTATTTTGGCTAAACGTCTCCGTCTGCTTAATCAATGGCATAAAGAGGTCCGTTTCAAAATTAGTTGGGGCATTTTCAAAAATTGAAACTACCCGTTCCAAACCCATCCCCGTATCAATGTTCTTATGTGGTAGTGGTTCATAAGTATCCTCAGGAGTATGGTTGAATTGACTGAAAACAATGTTCCAAATCTCTAAGTAACGTTCATTTTCGCCACCGGGATAATTTTCTGGATCATCTTCAGCAACATTGTTCATTTCCTGACCACGGTCATAGAAGATTTCAGTATCCGGGCCAGAAGGACCCTGACCAATATCCCAGAAATTATCCTTATTCTGAATCAGATGATTTTCTGGCACTCCGGCTGCCCGCCAGTAATTGTAAGCATCATGATCCTTTGGGTAGTAAGTAACGTATAGCTTTTCTGGATCAAAACCAAACCATTCATCACTGGTTAATAATTCCCAGGCCCATGGAATAACTTCTTTCTTGAAGTAATCACCTACGGAAAAGTTGCCAAGCATTTCAAACATTGTGTGGTGACGGGCTGTTTTACCAACATTTTCAATATCATTGGTTCGAATACTCTTTTGCGAACTGGTCATTCGTGGGTTGTCCGGTACCACTTTACCATCAAAGTACTTTTTCATTGTGGCCACACCAGAGTTAATCCACAATAGAGTCGGGTCATCAACCGGCACTAATGAGCGACTTGGCATTTCCTTATGACCATGCTGGATAAAGAAGTCTAGATACATCCGTCGCACTTGCGCACTATTTAATTTCTTCAGCTTTTTCATTTGTCTCTCTTCCTCCAAAAGAAAAACCATCCCTGCATACAGAGACGCCGAAAGCGCGGTACCACTCTGTTTGCAACGATGGATCGTTAACCTCTTTTGATTCCCAAGCGGGATTTATTCACTTATCTTACTGGGGAGCAATAAACAATCTTCAGAATCCCTTTCACCAACCAGGATCTCTCTAAGCATTCCAATCATCTACCATGTCCCAGACGGATTTTATTATAACTTTCTCAATGCATAAAATCAACGGCCTAATGACTGCTTTTTCCTTTCGGCCCGGTGCTGACGTTGACGCGCCCGCTTGGCCTTTCGAATTTTATGACGTTGCTCTTGCTTTGCCTGTTGTCGTGCCTCTTCTTTAATTTTATTTCGAATCCGCTTTTTATAACCAGGCTTAACCTTCTTCTTGGTTTTTTTGACAAACCCCTTCATCGTCGGATCAAGGGCCTTCTTACGACGTTTATAACCGCGTCGTCGATTTCGATCATAGGTGGTTTTGACTCGGCCATTGCTGAGTACCTTCGGAATGAACTTAATTCCCCGTTCTTCTAACTTGGCAATTAAATCATCTTCATAAGGTGCATACAGTGTAATTGCCGTCCCATGAAGGTTGCCCCGGCCGGTTCGGCCGACCCGGTGAATAAAATATTCTAAATCGCTTGGAATATCATCATTGATCACTAGCGAGACACCCTCAATGTCAATTCCGCGAGCTGCTAGATCAGTGGCCACCACATATTGAAAGTCTAAGTTACGGACTTGGCGCATCATCTTTTTACGTTCCCGTGGTTCGAGTCCCCCGTGAATAAGCGCTACTTTCAGGCCCTGTTCTGTTAGGTAATGATAAATCTCCGTTGCCCGTTCCCGAGTATTGGCGAATACTAATGCCAAGAAAGGTTCACCCATCGTCAGTAATTCGTAAATCAGTGAATTTTTATCACGACCCTTAGTAGACATTAACCAGTTTTCCACATTCGGATTAATCACCGTTTCGGTGGGAATCTCTTCCACTACTGGGTTCTCCAAATACTTCTTTAAAAATGGACGTAAGCCAACTGGAATGGTAGCGGAAAAGACCATCATTTGTAGTTTTTCTGGAAAGTGCCCAGCAATCTGGTCCACCTGTTCCAAGAAGCCCATATCCAGAGTCATATCAGCTTCATCAATCACAAATTGCGTTGCTAAATGAATGTCTAGCGCTCCTGAATTAATCAAGTCTAAAATTCTTCCTGGTGTTCCAATGACCAATTGGGGTTGTTTCCGCTTTAATTGTTCAATTTGATGTTCTTTATCCGTCCCACCAACGTAATTATGAATCGTCAATGGTTCTGGAGCAAACTTGTTTAACTGTTTGGCAGCATTATAAGTTTGAGTAGCCAATTCACGGCTCGGCGCAGTCACAACCGCCTGTACCCTTTGTTCATTCACGTCCATCATTGAAAAAATGGGCAGTAAAAACGCATGTGTTTTACCTGAACCAGTTTGCGATTGGCCAACGACATTTTCACCCTTTAACACTTCCGGAATCACTCGTTCTTGAACTGGAGTTGGCTGAACAAAATTAATGGACTTTGACTTTAACGCAGTCAGCAGCCAAGGTTTTAATTTAAAATCAGCAAACGTTGTTGTCATAATATCCTCACTATCTATCTTGACTAGTTAATTTCTCTAATTCTTCCACAATCTGGTTAATTTCCGCTAAGTCGGTCGCTTTGGCTCCACTGGCTAATTCATGGCCACCACCCCGGTGCTTCTTCGCCAGTTCATTAATTGCTGGGCCCTTGGAGCGGAGCCGGACACGGAAGTGACCGTCCTCTTGTTCGACAAAAATCGCCCACGCCTTAACCTCGTTAATGCGTCCTGGCAAAGGAACTACCGCTGACGTTCCCGCTTCAGTCAATCCAAAGCGTTTCAAAACTTGTGAACTCAGAACCACATAACCAGCACCGCTTTCGGAAATGGTCAAATTCTCGTAGACGTATGCGGACAGTCGGGCTAGTGGAACTGTAATTTGATTTTCCCGTTGGCTAATTGCGGCCGCATCTGCTCCATGGGCAATTAATGCCCCCGCGACTAACATTGTGCGCGCTGTCGTTGCCGGGTATAAGAAACGGCCAGTATCACCAACAATTCCTGCATATAAAGCATTCGCCGCTTTCTTCGGTAACTTTAAATCATCAGCAAAGTGTTGATAAAAATCATAAATCATTTCTGAACAGCTTGATGCTTCTGGACGAACCCACATTAAGTCACCAAAAGGTTCATCATTCGGATGGTGATCAATTTTGATTAACTTATCCCCATTATCAAATCGCCGGTCATCAATCCGGGGCGCGTTAGCCGTATCGACAACGATCACCAACGCATCATTAAACTCAGCTGATTTAAGATCATTCATCTGACCAATCCAACTCAAACTCGGAAAATCCTTGCCGACAACATAAACATCCTTATAAGGGAAGGAGGCTTTAATAATTTCTGCTAATCCAACTTGAGAACCAAACGCATCTGGATCTGGACGTTGATGCCGATGAATAATAATCTTTGGGTATTTTTTAATTTCTTGATAAATTTGGTCCAAAATTTCCATAATGTTCTCCTTATCAATTAATCATGATCCTAAATAAAAAAAGCTGGGACTGCTCCCAACTTTTCTCACTATTTAGCTGAATCTTGATGATCATCAACTTCAGCAGAATCCTTGGCATCATCAGCCGCGGCTTCTTTAGGAGCAGCTTCTTCTGCAGGAGCATCTTGAACTGCTTTATCTGCTGGCTTTTCTTCAACATTCTTTGCTGATTGCTTAGCAGCAACAACCCGTTGCACCGCAACCAGGTCAAACGTTAAGTAAATTCCTTCACAGTCAAGCGTAACTGTTTGTTCTTTTTCGTTGACTTCACTTACTACACCGTGCAGACGGCTAATAGTCACCACGTGATCGCCCGGTTGCAACTTGCTCATCATTGCTTGATGTTCCTTGCGTTGCTTTTGTTGAGGACGAATCATGAAGAAATACATGAAGACCACCATCAAAACAATCAAAATGATGCTTGACATACCTTGACTATTCAATATTCTTCATCCCTTCTAAAAATAATTCACCTTTTAAGAATACCAAAAAACAAGGGTAATTACCACTATCTTATTTCAAGCCTTAGTATAATATTTGGCAATTCGCCACAAGTCATTAATCTTTACTGAATTTTCTGCTTGAATTGCGTCCCGGAGTTGTTTAGCAAAACTATTAATCCACGACCAATTATTCAATCCCAAATAATGGTCAGCTAAGGGATCACGCTGATGGTTAAGATAGTGTAAGTAAGCATACGTAACCTGGGTTGTGGCATGCACGGTTATTAATCGTGAATCATCCTGATATTTTTCATGACCAATCCTACAAGAACCTGTTGCTGTATATAGCTCACCACGATGAGCAGTTTCCATTGGTGACGCAGTGATCACAATATCAACTCCCAAGCGCAGTGCGGCAAATATTTGCCAACTATCTGATGCAATAATCATTCGAGGTCGATCTTTTGGCAATAATTCACAAGTTTCTTTCACAATTCGAGACCACTCTTCAGGTTCATCTGGCAAATCAGCAATTAAGTAACCGCATTTGTCACCTAACTCGGTAATGCAGTGGCTACGAAGCGCTCGCAAGCCAGCACCGACAACCACTCCCCACTCACTATTGATTTGTTTCTGCCATGTGAGGTTCAATTCGACCGCAGTTTTCAAATCGTCAACCGGCGAATAGTAGTCAGGAACCTGATAAATAGGAAATTGAATATCAGCTTTGCCCATTATCTGGAATTGATTTGCTTGGTAACTCGTTAACCGTTTATGAGCTTTGGTAAATGGTTCTTCATAACGAACCCCCAGCTCGCCAGCATTTTTCTTAACCTTCTGCATGGGTCCAAACTCCGCTACCAATGACATTAAAGGTCGTGACCAGTTCATAAATCTTTGCAATGAACCAAGTTTTTGCATCGCTTTTTCACCAAGTTGCACAAAGAACGGCAATGCCGGTATCACTAAAGCTTGGCATTCTAGCGATGCTAATTCAGTCGTCGTTAATGGACTAACTGCTTCTCGTTTTGCAAAAGGAATCACTGCTGGTGTTTGAATTGAACCATGATCAGTAATTAATTCTCCCCTCCGTAGTTGTTCCTTTTCAGAACGTGAAGCTAAAATTTTAAACTGATTTTTCATTACCATTTCCTCATTTAATTCGACTCATAATTTAGCCCTAAGTGTTCATATGCGGCTGGTGTTACCACTCGACCACGGGAAGTTCGTGACAGAAAGCCGATTTGTAATAGGTATGGTTCGTACATTTCCTCAATCGTATCGACTTCTTCACCAATATTGGCAGCAATGGTTTTCACCCCGACTGGTCCACCATGATATAGGTTAATCATTGTTAAAAGCACCTTCCGGTCGACTTCATCCAAGCCCTTGCCGTCAACTTGAAGTAAGTGGAGTGCCTTAACCACAATCTCATGATCAATGGCTGGCTTTTTAGCGACCTGAGCGAAATCGCGCACCCGCTTTAATAATCGGTTGGCAATTCGTGGTGTCCCTCGCGACCGCAATGCTAATTCATGTGCTCCTGTCTGCTCAATTGAAATTTTAAAAATACCCGCACTCCGTAAAATAATTTGCTGAAGTTCTGCTGAATCGTAGTACGCCATATGTTCAACAATTCCAAAACGATCTCTTAAGGGAGCCGATAATGCACCAGCCCGGGTGGTTGCTCCAATCAATGTAAAGGGCGGTAACGGAAAATGAACCGGATGTGCAGTCGGCCCTTCACCAACCACAATGTCAATATAGAAATCTTCCATGGCTGAGTACAGCATTTCTTCAACCACCTTCGGCAACCGGTGAATTTCATCAATAAAAAGAATATCCCCAGCTTGCAATTCATTTAATAGTGCCACTAAATCCCCAGGCTTTTCAATTGCCGGCCCACTGGTCGTTTTGATTTGCACGCCCATTTCATGAGCCACCACCATTGCTAACGTCGTTTTACCAAGACCCGGTGGTCCATACAGCAAAACATGGTCCAGTGCTTCCGAACGGGATTTAGCAGCTGTGATGTAGACTTTTAATTCTTTTTTAATTTTACGCTGACCGATGTAATCATCTAAAGTCTGCGGACGTAAACTCTTTTCGATCACACTTTCATTTTCGTTCGTCGCTTGATTTGACATAATATTTTCTGCATCACTCACCATTACACCCTCCTTTCACTAACTCAATAGGGTCAGGCCCTTCCGCAGATATTGGTCTGTCGAGAGACCTCCTTCTTGTTTCAGTGAACTAGCCACTTTTTTAACATCCTTTGCCGAATATCCCAACGCCTTTAATGCAGCTAAAGCATCCGCCAATTCAGGGTTATCCTGATTATTCGTTGGCAACTGTTCAACTTGTGGTTGCAAGTCAAAGGTTGGCAATAGTGAGTCAACCTTATCCTGCAATTCAATAATAATCCGTGAAGCAGTTTTCTTACCGATTCCCGGAAATTTGGTAATATATGAAACATTATTATTAGCAATTGCTTCGACCAATCCCTCATGATCAGGGTTCGCCAAGATCGCTAAAGCACTCTTCGGCCCAATCCCAGATACGGCTAATAATTTAGTAAAGAGACGCTTTTCTTCGGCATTGTGAAAACCGAATAAACTAATTGCGTCATCGCGAACTGCTTGATAGACATAAATCTTAGTTGCATCTTCATTTAATGGGTAGCTATATGGGTTGGCAACTTGAACCCGAAAGCCTACCCCATTCACTTCAATTACTAAATAATCAGGATGGGCTTCCGTAATCGTTCCCAGTAGATATTCGTACATTCTCTTCCTCGTTTCTAATACTCATGATCATCAAAATCGTTGGCAAACGGTTGATGACTTTCTTGAATCCGTTTAAATAATTTTTCTAGGTCAGTATCAGTAAAGTGAATCAATACTGGACGGCCATGAGGACAATTAAATGGATTTTCACAATGCGGTAAAGTTTTTAATAGGGCTTTAGCTTGTAAATCATCCAGGTGGTGATTAGCTTTGATGGCCCGCTTACAGCTCATCATAATCGCCGTTTTGGCACGAAATTCTGCTACCGTAAGATGACCATTTTGAATTACCCAATCAATCATTTCACGAGCAGTATCTTCTTCCTGACCATCAATAAACC
The DNA here is from genome assembly GCF_000161935.1 of Limosilactobacillus coleohominis 101-4-CHN. Classification (GTDB taxonomy): domain Bacteria; phylum Bacillota; class Bacilli; order Lactobacillales; family Lactobacillaceae; genus Limosilactobacillus; species Limosilactobacillus coleohominis_A. Next base: position 30,633 of record NZ_GG698804.1, read on the forward strand.
AAGTTGGATGGCTTGATAGTAAAAAGCTATTTTGCCCAAATGGTTCTAAGTGGAGACCAACCTGTTGCAAAGTGGTTAATTGTTCATTAATTTTTAACGCGTCTGAAACAGAATAATTCAATACCAACGGCTGTAAAAAGTTTTGCTGATCAGCCGAAACCTGCCCAATTGCTTTCCTAAACCGCTCATAGTTAACCCGTTCTTGGGCGGCATGTTGGTCAATAATATATAATCCATCAGAAGCCTGTGCCAATAAAAAGGTCCCTTGTAACTGGCCAATGTATTGTAATTGTGGAAAGCGCTGTTGATCATGATCTCCTTGGTCATTAATCGCCAAGCTTACTTCTTCCGTGTGCTGATTAGTCTCTTCCCTGTTATTCACAGTGGTTTGCTCATCATTAAACGGGGTTGCAACCTCATTTTGATATTTACGATCAAATTCCTTTAAACGCGGTTGTTGAAGTTCAGCCCGACTATGGATAACAATCGGGGTTGCAACAATACTATCCCTACTATCAACTTTCGCCGGATTACTATGATCCATCATAACAGGGGTTGCGGCTTCATTGCTCGTTAAATTAGCAGTTTGACTATACGTATCAGTTTTTTCTTCAACCACCGACGAATTCGGTGTGGTTAGTAATTGATTGGCCCGTTCGCCAACATCTGGAATTAAATTCTGCTGGGCAATTTTCTGCTGAATGGTCGTACTGATTAAGGTTGCCAGTTGTTGCTCTTTACTCAGACGAACCTCTCGTTTAGCAGGATGCACATTAACGTCCACTAAAAGTGGATCCAAATCAATATTAACGACAACTACTGGATAGCGACCAACCATTAATTTAGAGCCATAACCCTCAATAATTGCTTTAGTTAATTGGTAATTACGCACGTAACGATGGTTGATAGTAATCGTCATGTACTGCCCGCTTGCCCGGGTTAGTTCTGGTAAAGAAACAAGGCCATCCACCGTAAAGTCTGGATCAGCACCGTGAATTGCTAACATTTTACGACCCACTTTGACCCCATAAATTGCTGCAATCACTTGTTGAACATTGCCATTTCCAGCCGACCGAAACATTTCCCGACCGTCATGAGTAAATGAGATGGCTACATCAGGATTGGCAAGCGCTAACCGGTTAATAATATCAACCATTCGACTAAGTTCCGTCTGCGGTGATTTGAGGTATTTTAGGCGGGCTGGAGTGTTAAAAAACAGCTCACTAACTTTGACATCCGTACCGCGCCGTGCTGGTGCAGCCTGAAAATCTTTTAGTTCGCCACCATGAAAGTGGATCATTGTTCCTGATGCACCACCAGTTGCCGTGGTCATCACCACATCTGCAACTGAAGCGATACTTGGTAACGCTTCGCCACGAAATCCCATCGTCTGCACGCGGAACAGGTCTTGCCGAGTGCTAATCTTACTGGTTGCATGGCGTTTAAAAGCTTCTTTAACATCTTCCGTGGCAATTCCATCACCATCATCAATCACCCTTAATTCACCCAGGCCTGCTTTTGTCACCACAATATCAATTCTTTTACTGTGGGCGTCAAGTGAGTTTTCAACTAACTCTTTGATAATTGAGGCTGGGCGTTCGATTACTTCACCAGCCGCAATTTGATTAGCAAGTACATTATTCAACTCATGAATTTTACCCAATTCACATCATCCTTACTTTAACTTTTGCTGCCACTGGTAAACTTGATTCATTACTTCCATCGGCGTCATACTCATCAAATCTAAGCCCTGTAATTGCTTAAGCACCTTATCATTTCGCCGATGATTTGGCTGCTTAGGTGCTGGTGAAAAGAGTTCCAGCTGGCCATCTTGTTCCACTGGATATTGCGGTTGCGTATTGCTTTCATTGACCGTATTAACTTCTTTAGACTCAGTAACCGTGGCTCCAGCAACGTGATCATCCTCATGTTCACTCTCTAGCGACTGTAAGATATGATTAGCCCGCTTCAGCAACGTTGCAGGCATCCCGGCCAGTTTAGCAACATGAATCCCATATGATTTATCTGCTGGTCCATCTGTTACCTTATGGAGGAAGATTAATTCACCATTTTCTTCAGTGGCACCAACATGAACATTTTGCAATTTATCCAACTGCTGATCCAAGCCCGTTAACTCATGATAGTGAGTAGAAAAGAGGGTCTTGGCGTGCACATTATTATGAACATATTCGATAATTGCCTGTGCTAGTGCCATCCCATCATAGGTCGCCGTCCCCCGACCAATTTCATCAAACAAAATTAAGCTATTACGGGTAGCATGCAGTAAAGCATTGTTGGCTTCCATCATTTCAACCATGAAGGTACTTTCACCTGATACTAAATCATCGGCAGCACCAATTCGGGTGAAAATCTGATCAAAAATCGGCATATTAGCTTTTTCAGCCGGAATAAAACAACCCATTTGGGCCATCACTGCCGACAAGGCCAATTGGCGCATATAAGTACTCTTTCCTGACATGTTAGGTCCGGTAATCAGTAGGATATCCGTATCTTGCCCCATTTGAACATCATTTGGGACGTATTCTTGATGGCCCATAAACTTTTCAACTACCGGATGACGACCATTTTTGATCATTAGCTGATGATCATGATTCAACTCTGGCCGCACAAAATGATATTTTTCAGAAACTACAGCAAAGCTTTGTAAAACATCTAATTCAGATAACGCTTCTGCAAGCGCTTGAAGCCGCTCAATCGCGGTTTTCACCTGCTCACGAACTTCCACAAACAAATCATACTCCAATGCGGTTGATTTTTCCTGTGCCCCTAGGATTAGCGCTTCCTTTTCCTTTAATTCTGGGGTTGAGAAACGTTCTGCGTTCGTGAGGGTCTGTTTTCGTTCGTAGCGATCTTTAGGGAGTTTATCCAAATTAACCTTGGTAACTTCAATGTAATAGCCAAACACATGGTTATAACCAATCTTTAAGTTATTAATTCCGGTCGTTTGACGTTCTTTTTGTTGCAAATCGGCAATCCATTGTTTTCCATTATTCATGGCATCACGGTAATTATCTAGTTGATCATTATAGTGGTCTTTAATAACTCCACCATCCGTTACCGAAATCGGCGGATCATCATTAATGGCCTGGTCCATTAGATCAGCAATATCTTCCAGTGGATCCAAACGATTACCAAGCTCGTCAAACACTGGTGAATCCATCGTTTCCAACACATATTTAATTTTCGGTACCTGTTGTAGCGAAGTTTTTAATTGGATCAAATCACGACCATTAACACTACCGTACGCCACGCGCCCGGCCAATCGTTCTAAGTCATACACCTTAATTAATTCATCTTGAAGATTCTGACGTTCAAAGTAATTATCTAAAAGAACTTGTACTTTATCCTGTCGCTTTTCGATCTTTTGCTGGTCGATTAATGGTCGGTCTAACCAGCGTTTTAATAACCGACTTCCCATCGCCGTTTTGGTTTCATCCAGCAACCATACCAGTGTCCCTTGTCGTTTACCGCTCCGTAGGTTCGTCATTAATTCAAGATTAGTTTTTGAATAATGATCAATTTTCATAAAAGAGCTGGGCTGATATGACTGTGCAATTTGTAAATGCGCCAACGAACGTTTCTGGGTTGTCAAAAGGTATGACACCAAAATAGCGACCACGTGTTGCTGATTTTGGTTTTCCAGATTCTGGGTCAGATAGCTAACTTCTGCTTCCTTTGCCAACTGAGATTGACTAGAAATCAAAATATTCCGTTTTCCTAATTCATCAATAATGGATTGCGGCAGCTTTTCCAAATGAACAACTTCACGCGTTTGCAGGTTAATTAATTCATTCATCAATTCACTCTGCTGCTGAAAAGTTGTCGTTTTCAATTCCCCGGTTGATAAATCTGCATAAGCCAGGCAGTAGTCACTACCATCAAGGTAGACCGCTGTTAAGTAATTGTTACTCTGGGCCTGATCGCCCTTTAGGTCCATTTGTGTTCCCGGAGTTACTAATCTAGTGACTGCTCGTTTAACCATGCCCTTAGCTTTTTTGGGATCCTCCATCTGCTCACAAATGGCTACCTTATACCCCTTGTCAATCAAAATGTCGACATAGTTTTCCACAGCACGGTGCGGAACCCCACACATTGGAATGGGATTTTTCGCGCTATGACTCCGACTGGTTAATGTTAACTCCAGTAATTGTGCACCCTTAATCGCATCATCATTAAATAGTTCATAAAAATCACCCAACCGATAAAACAAAAAAGCATCCGGATATTGGTCCTTTACTTTCTGATATTGTTCCATCATTGGTGTTAGCTTTTTGGCCACTATTTTCACCTCTCGTTACTTAATCTCTCTTCTCACTATTTTAAACGAAAAAGGCCGGGTCAACATCCCAGCCTCGTTTTTATTTTGCATAGTCTACAGCACGAACTTCCCGAATAACCGTGACCTTAATGTGTCCGGGATACTCTAACTGATCTTCAATTTCATGTTTGATATCATGCGACAAGGCAGCAGCCTGGTTGTCAGAAACCTTCTTCGGTTTAACAATAACCCGGACTTCACGGCCAGCCTGAATTGCATAGCTATGGTCAACACCCTTATGATGATTGGCAATTGATTCAAGCTGCTTCAGCCGCTGAATGTACTCCTCCAAAGACTCACTCCGTGCCCCTGGACGGGCGCCAGAAATCGCGTCTGCCGCTTGAACCAGCACCGCAATAATGGATGTTGCTGGGACATCTCCATGGTGCGAAGCAATTGTATTAATGACCACAGGATTTTCCTTATACTTACGGGTCAATTCAACCCCTAATTCAACATGAGAGCCATCAACTTCATGATCAATTGCTTTACCAATATCATGTAATAATCCGGCCCGCTTAGCTAATGTGGTATCTTCGCCCAGTTCAGCTGCCATAATCTCTGTCAATTTAGCAACTTCAATTGAGTGTTGAAGAACATTTTGACCATAACTTGTCCGGTATTTCATTCGGCCAATTGTCTTAATGAGATCCGGATGCATACTATGAATTCCGAGGTCAAAGATCGTTTCTTCACCGACTTCACGTAGTTGTGCATCCATATCATTACGTGCCTTTTCAACTGCCTCTTCAATCCGTGCCGGATGAATCCGCCCATCTTGAATTAGTCGCTCCAGTGCCATTTTGGCAATTTCTCGGCGTACTGGATCAAAACCACTCAGTACTACCGCTTCAGGCGTATCATCGATAATCAAATCGATTCCCGTTAATGTTTCTAGGGTCCGAATGTTCCGTCCTTCACGACCAATAATTCGTCCCTTCATATCATCATTAGGGAGATTAACCACTGACACTGTTGCTTCTGACACCATATCAGCACTACTCCGTTGAATAGCACTAACAATTAAACTTTTAGCTTTCTTTTCCGCTGTTAATTGTGCGTCTTCTTCGCTTTCTCGGATCATCTTATCGCGTTCAACCGCTAACTCTTCTTTTAATTTCGCTAGCAATAGTTTCTTAGCTTGATCCTCACTTAATCCTGCAACTTCCTGCAATTTATCTGCTTGTTGCTTGATTAAATTTGCCACTTGTTCATGATCTTTTTGAACTTGTTCTCGTTTTGCATCCAATTTGGATTCCCGAGAACTAATTACATTTTCTCGATCTTCTAAGGCACTATCCTTCCGATCCAACGTGTTTTCCCGTTGAATTAAGCGTTCCTCTTGTTTTTGAACTTCTTGACGACGCTCTTGTAGATCTTGTTCTACACTTTCCCGATAGCGATGACTTTCTTCCTTTGCTTCCAGAATGGCTTCCTTTTTTGCGGTTGCCGCTTCTTTCTTAGCAGACGAAATGATTTCCTTAGCATTATTTTTGGCCTGTTCAACTTGTCGTTCTACAATGAAACGACGAATAAAGTAACCAAAAACACAAGCAACAATAGCGATGACGGCCGTCAATATTTTCATTATGACCCCTCCAAATCAACTATTGAGTTGTGATTTAATCAATTAAATTACAAACTGCCGTGTAAAAAACACGTACAAAGTTAATTTTAATCGTTGTCGGAAAGGGTGTCAATAAATGGTTGTTCCACAAATAAAAAATGCGTGAGAAAATAACATGCTTTCTCACTCATTTTTAGTTCACTATTTTTCCGAGGCCTCTTCAATGGTTTCTTGGGTACTTGCTGGTTCCTGGCTGGCAGCAGTCTTAGCTTCAGCTTTATCTTCATCGCTAACCGGCATATTATAAGCTTCCCGGACCTTCGTCATTAATTCCTGCATTTGTTCAGGGTGTTCGCTTAACCACTTTTTGGCATTTTCACGACCTTGCCCAATCCGATCTGATCCGTAGGAATACCAAGCCCCACTCTTCTTGACCAGATTCTTTTCTACGGCCATGTCAAGCAATTCACCCGTCTTGGAAATTCCTGTGCCGTACATAATGTCGACTTCAGCACGCTTGAATGGTGGGGCAACCTTATTTTTAACAATCTTAATTTTGGCACGGTTTCCGATTACTTCCTTCCCCTCTTTAAGTTGTTCGCCCCGACGAATTTCAATCCGAATGGTTGAGTAGAATTTCAAAGCCCGACCACCAGGAGTAGTTTCCGGATTACCAAACATCACTCCGACCTTTTCACGGATCTGATTAATAAAGATGGCAATCGTTTTGGTCTTATTGATTTCACCAGAAAGCTTCCGTAAGGCTTGTGACATTAAACGGGCTTGCAGACCCACATGGGTATCACCCATTTCACCTTCAATTTCTGCTCGTGGTACTAAAGCAGCAACTGAGTCCACAACGACAATATCTACCGCACCACTAGCAATTAAGGCATCCGCAATCTCTAATCCTTGTTCCCCAGTATCCGGCTGAGAGAGTAATAAATTGTCGATGTCGACCCCTAATGCTTCCGCATATTGTGGATCTAAGGCATTTTCAGCGTCAATGTAAGCGGCTGTACCGCCTTGCTTTTGAACCTCTGCTACTGCATGGAGCGCCACCGTAGTCTTACCAGAACTTTCTGGCCCGTACATTTCAATAATCCGTCCACGAGGGTATCCACCAATCCCAAGTGCATCGTCGATTGCTAAGGAACCACTTGAAACTGACGCAATTTTGGTATCTGCTGCATCCCCCATTCGCATGATGGAGCCCTTACCAAAGTTTTTTTCAATTTTTTTAAGAGCATTATCTAATGCTGTCTTTCTTTGATCTGCCATTATTTTCCTCCTTAACAGGATCCTGTTTTAATAATATCAGTTTTTTATCAAAACACAAGCATTTTTCGAACCAATGTTCGAGTTAATTGAGAGATTTTAGTAAATGTTCAATAGCCAACAAACCCCGTTGGACGCTTTGCTGACGGATTGCTTGTCGTCCCATTTGCTGCGACAGATGTAACTGCTTGGTGATCGTTTGTTGGCCATTTGCGATACCAATCCAAACTTCCCCTACTGGATGTCCTGCCAAGCCATCCGGGCCAGCAACTCCAGTAAAACCAATGCCCAAATTTGCACCAGTTAATTGACGTGAATGTTGCGCCATTGCACCTGCAACTTCCCCACTCACTACACTGTGTTCATTAATTAACTCTTCTGGAATTCCCAGCAGCTTAGTTTTCATTTCAGTGGCATAGGTAACAAAACCACCCGTAAATACTTCTGAAGCACCCGGTACTGAACAAATTGTAGATTGGAACAAACCAGCTGTCAGGCTTTCTGCAGCAGAAATCGTCATGCCCAACTGTTTTAAGTGTTTAACAACCTGACTTGCTAAAGTCAGTCCTTCTCCACTTCCAAAATAATAACTTCCTAACTCACTAACAATCTGCTCTTCCGCTTGATCCAATCGCTGCTGAGCCACGTCCATCGGACAATCAAAAACCGTCAAACGAACTTGGGTTTCATCTGGTTGAACATATGAGGTTGCAATCACCTTCGTCTGTGTCCCCATGACTTTCTGAATATCATCCATCAACGTTGATTCTGGATAACCAACAAAGTGCAATACCCGGTTCATGATAGTTCGGCCACTAGTCAACTTCTCCAAATGTGGCCGCAATGATTGAGTTACCATTGCCTGAAATTCACGTGGTGGTCCTGGCAGCACCACGTAGGTATGGTCATGATCACTAAAAATACTACCAAGTGCCAAGCCAACTGGATTAGTTAAAGCTTGCCCACCTTTTAAGTAGTATGCCTGACGAATATTTTCGGGACTCAAAGTAAGGTGCCGCTGGCGGAAGTCGTCTTGCACCGTTGCCCAATACATGTCATCAAGTACCAGGTCGGTATTTAGTGCCTGGGCAACACTTGCCATCGTCACATCATCAGCGGTTGGTCCTAATCCTCCGCAAATAAAGATTAGTTGAGCACGTTGTTTGGCCTGTCTAATTGCCGTAACAATCCGTTCCTTTTGATCATCAACTGTCGTTTGCCAATAATTATGAATGTCAAACTGACGCAATTGATCTGCCAAGAATCGGGCGTTGGTATTGGTAATTTCACCTAACGTTAGTTCCGTTCCGACCGAAATAATTTCTGCATTCATTTTATTAACCCCCTAACTTATATAAACGAAAAAAGCCGGTGAAATAATTAAATTTCACCAGTCTTTTTGTTAACCGCTCTACTTAAAACCATCTGCGAACACACCGCGTCCTTGGATAAAATAGTCAACTCCTGAGTAAATCGTGAAGAATAGGCAGATATATAACATAATTTCACCAAACGGGATGTTCCAAATTGCAAAAATAGCATTATGAAGCAACAAGAAAATAATGGCAATGAACTGCGTGGTCGTTTTAATCTTACCCGGCATCTTAGCTGCTAATACTTGACCATTTTGTTCCACGATTAACAACCGTAATCCGGTCACTGACAATTCACGCCAAATAATGATACAAGTAACCCAAGCTGGCACCGCATGACTAGCAGTTAAAACGATAAACGCTGTCATGACCAATAACTTATCTGCTAATGGGTCGGTAAACTTACCAAAATTGGTTACTAAGTGGTCGCGACGGGCAATTCGTCCATCCAAATTATCAGTAATCGTTGCCACAATGAACAAGATTGTGGCGATCAACTGAGCAACCGGAACTGTAGCACCAAGAAACGTTACTGTTCCCCATGCCAGTGGCACAACCATTAAAATTAAGAAAAACGGGATAATTATTAACCGAACAATGGTTAATTTATTGGGTAAATTCAAGTTTCTTCCTCCTCATTATTGCCGAGTCGATTGTTGAGTCGTAGTCTGTTGCGCAGTCCCGTTATTTCTTTGCGTAGTCGCTCCTTGGGTTCGACTAGTCTGGGTTGTGACATTAGACTGATTATTGTTCGTGCGTTGCGTACTTGAAACGGTTGAACTACTTGAACTGCTGGAACTGGCTGTTTCATTGCCAAGTAAAATCGTTACTACACGGGTAGCTGGATACCGATTGTTATCCGTAAAGTCAAGTGTTTGGTTACCAATCTTAATCTTCGCAACCCGAGCATTACCAACCCGAATGGTAATACTGCGTGCATTCTTCGCTAAAGTAACTGTTTGCTTACCATTAGCAGCCATCGTTCGACTCAACCGGGTCATTCCATCAACCATCACACTGTTCGTTGAAGTTCCAGTCGTCGTAATCTCTAAACTAGTGGCTTTAGAAAGTGCTTTAGTGGACCGGTAAGTTACCGCATTGGCAGTTCGTGAACTTTGCGTTAATTTAAGCTCATCCTTTGCTTTTTTGGTCGTCTTTTTCGAACTGGATGACGCCTTCTTTTTACTAGATTCACCAGAAACTGAAACTGAACTGCTATCAATCTTGGAAGAATCATTATGGTTACGTGCAATTGCCGTTACCCAAATTGCTGCTAAAATTACCAAAACAATTACACTGATAATAATAGTTGGCAGATACTTACGCATACCATCAATCCGCTTTACTGCTGTCGGCCGGTTGCCGCTCCGTCGTGGTTCAACCGCTTCATTAAGGTGTTCGGAATAATCAGCTGTTTTGGTCTTTGGCAGATAGTCATCGTACTCTTTCAATAATTCATTACCATCTAGACCAACCGTATTGGCGTACTGCTTAATGAAAGCCCGGACGTAGAAATCTCCGGGTAATTCATCAAATTGCTCATCTTCAATTGCAATCAAATACCGCTTTTGGATTTTGGTGGCTTGTTGAAGATCATCAAGGGTAAAGCCATTTGCGACCCGTGCATCTTTTAGTTTTTTTCCAATATTGAGCTTTTGTTCTTGTTCTTCACTCATTATTAAGTTCCACACCCTTCTTTATTTAAACCAGAACCTAGTATAGCATACTTCGTCTAATGTAAATTCTAAGAATCTATTACATCTTTAACGGCTCAATCACGAAGTTTGTCCAACAATGCGGTTGAATAAATTGTTGACAGGCTTGGTATAGATCATCGAGCTGAATTGATTGTAATAAGTCAATTTCATCAAAAACATTTAAATTACCAAAAAGAGCTGATGAATAACGATTTGCAATAGCTTCTGGAAAATTAAAACTCATAATTACCCGGCCAATGGCACCTCGTTTGGTGGCTATAAATTCATTTTTCATTACATCTAAATGATCGGTGGCGGATTGCAAAATATCCTCAATTTCACCAATAAACCGCTGCGGGTCATCCGTATCGGAACTAATGGTTGCAAAATGAAAGCCCCGTTCCATTTCGAAACTGAAACCAAAAGAATCATCAATGACGTGCCGATTATACAGACGTAAATAATTGCTAGTGGTATCGTCAAAAATCATTTCTAACATTAATTCACAGGCTAACTTATAACGTAAACGTTCCCGATCATCCGTAAATTGCTGAAGACCTCGAATAGCGACCATCGCTTTGGGTCGTTGAACCGCCATCCGCAAGTTCCCCGTGGCAAGAACATCCGTGCCTTGATCATCACTAATTTGTGGTGCTCGGTTAATGGAACGAATAATTGCCGCATGTTCCTTTTGACTCTCATAAACGGTCGTCATTGTCTCAGCAATGTCAATATTACCAACTACGACTAAGCGTAAATTAAACGGTTGATAAAAAGTGTGATAGCACTGCATTAACAGGGTTGGCGTGATTTTTGCAATGCTGGATTCAGTTCCAGCAATATCAACACTCATTGGATCATTTGGGTACAAATTCGCCAACGCTCCCGTATATAATCGTGAATCCGGATTATCGTTATACATGCGAATTTCCTGTCCAATGATTCCTTGTTCTTTCATCACCCCAGCTGCTGAAAAATAGGGTGTCTGAACAAAATCTAACAAAGTTGCCAGATTTTTCTGGATATTTTGCGTTGTTGAAAATTGATAGCTAGTTTGCGTATAGCTAGTAAAAGCATTTGAATCAGCCCCTAATTCACCAAACAAATCAAACGCATCATGATTCTTCTTTTCAAAGAGCTTATGTTCTAAAAAATGGGCGATCCCATCAGGAACTTGAACCATTTCTTGACTGTCAAGCGGGATAAACTGATTATCAACAGAGCCATAATTACTCGTTAAAATTCCATACACTTTCTGAAAACCACGACGGGGAATTAACACCACATCCAAACCATTAGTAAGTCGCTCATGGTAAACGGGTTGATTAAATTGAGCATAAATCTTTTTTTTCACGTTCCTATCTCCGATCCAGAAAATATTCTGCCTGTAACTTTAGTTTTTGCGCTACATCACTCACTTGTTGCCGGTCGACCGATTGGATCAATTCGACCGGATTTGCAGGTAAATGTAAGCCAGTTAAATTACTAATCAACGCACGTTCAACCAAGTGGTTAGGATTATCTTGGGACACTAGATAACCATTAATAAGGTTCTTCTTAACTTGTTTTAAATCGCTAATATTAATTTGGCCATCTTGAATAGCTTTTAGCTGATCACCAATTAATTGTTGAGTGCGCTGACGATCCTGACTATTAATTCCCGATTGAACGAAGAGATAACCCGCAAACGGTCGATACCCAGTCGATGCATAATAGGCTAAACTAGCTCTTTCACGAACATTCTTAAATAAGAGTGAATACGGTCCACCACCAAATAAACCATTCATAACTAACGCTGGATAATAATCATGATCCATAAAATATACGGGAAAAGAATAGGCTAAATCGAGTTTGGCCTGTTGAATATCAATCTGGTGAGATCCAACTTGCACATTAGACCACACTGGCTGATGATAAAAAACATCTGTTTCAAATGACGATCGTGCTTGCCATGGCCACTGTCGTAATGCTCGTTTCACTTGATCAGCATCAACGTCACCTTCGATAATAATTTCAACCTGGTCTTTGGCCAGCATATTTTGATAGGCACGAACTATTTCCCGATTCAACACCTTGGTGACCATTTCAGCTGTCCCGGTACTAGGCACCTTCATTACTGAGCCCTTAGTAAAGTATAAATCCAGCAGCCGTTTCGCTGCTAAATATTGCTTATCGTCTTCCCAAGAAGATAAAGTTGCCGCAATGTTGTCCCGTTGCAGTTGCCAACTTTGGGGAGATAGTTCATCCTGGTCACGAAGCGGATTAAATATTAATTCTTGCATGAGGTCTAACGCATCATTAATCCTCATTTGCGGTGCTAGATGTTGATTAACAAATGATAAGTTCAAACGAACGTTATGGGTCGTCCCGACTCTTGTAACATAGCCGTCCAATTCCGCACCATACATTGTGGCTAACTTACGAGCTAATACTGTTTGATTCGGGTAATTAGCAGTTGCATTAACCAATAGGTTAACAAGGACATTCCGCACTGAACTATTCGTAAGTGTTTGCTTAGTCGCAAAGTTTACTAAAATTTTAGTGGTCGTATATTTCGTTGTCGGAATGATTGTTAAATGAACACCTTTTACTAATTCTATCTGCATTTTTTATTCCTTTTTTAATCAATGTATCAAATATCATACGCATTTTTACCATAAAAGACAAGCAATCCCCTAGCAAAATAAAAAGGCCGGGTTACCCCAACCTCGAAAATTAATTATTTGGTCCTAGATAATTGCTATCCTTGCCAAACCATTTTTCATTAATTTTACGCAATTCGCCATTCTTTTGTAGCCGGCCAAGACCTTGATTAACTTTTTGACGCAAGGTCCGATCACCCTTACGCATTCCAACCGCAAATTTATCTGCTGGCATTTTCGAACTACTGTAAGTCGCGTAAGCATTACGGTCTGGCTGGTGTTGAATGTAGTAGTCTGCATATACTTCATCCATTAAGATACCCTGAATCCGGTTGGCATTCAGATCGATAAACGCATTGGGAAATGTATCATATAAAACTGGCTTATGATCTTTAATCCGGTCTTTCAGTAAACGTGGGTATTCATCCAGCATCGTCATCCCGGTCGACCCATTTTGGACTCCCAAGGTTTTCCCAGTCATTTCCTGAAAATTGTTAATGTGATCACTTTTTTTGGTAACCAGAATTTGCTTATTCAGAAGGTAGACCCGACTAAACGCCACTTTCTTCTGTCGTTGTGGAGTAACTGAATAGCCATTCCATAATAAGTCAATGGTCCCGTTCTTCAACTCAGTTTCTTTCATTGACCAATCAATCGTTTGAAAATCAGCTTTAATTCCGTATTGTTTAAAAACTGCGCGAGCTAAATCTACATCATAACCCACCAGTTTGCCATTTTTTTGTCGGAAGCCCATGGGAACAAAGCTATCATCAACACCAATAATAACCTTGTGTCGTCGTTCAATTCGCGACCACGTGTCTTGATGATTGGCACGTTTTGTCACGCTCTCGCAACCACTAAGCATCATGAGTGGCAGTAATAAACACAGAATTAATATCCATCCGCGACGTTTTTTCATATTGTCACCCTCTCACTTTAGTTTTGCTGGTCTAATGCTTGAACCTTCAACATACTATCTGCAATTTTTTTGGCAAATTCCATATCGTGAGTAACTACTAATTGAGTAACCCCTTGTGCCTTTAATGACAATATTAGGTTAGCGACTTCGTCCCGTAAATTCGGATCTAGTGCACTGGTAGGTTCGTCATAACAAAGAATCTTCGGTTGCATTGCCAATGCCCGGGCAATAGCTACTCGTTGTTTCTGCCCACCAGAAAGTTGATATGGGTAAAGCTGTTCCTTCCCCTTTAAGCCTAGTTGTTTCAATAATTCCCGCGCCTTTGTTTCAGCTACCTTGCGCTCCTGCTTTAAAACTAAGGTCGGAGCAAGTGTTAGATTTTCTAAAACTGATAGGTGTGGAAAAAGGTTAAAATCTTGAAAAACAACTCCCATTACATTATCAGCACTTGTTAAATCCTGGGGATTAAATTCTTTGCCATCGATTGTGAAAGTTCCAGAATCAGCAGCTTCCAGTCCCGTGATACAACGTAAAAGGGTCGTCTTTCCGGCTCCAGATGGACCAACAATTGTCAAAATATTTCCATCTTCAACCGTGAAGTTAACATCATCAAGAATTTGTCGACCGTCAAAGCTCTTTTTTAAATTTGTAACTTTTAACATTCTAACCCCCCCCTTTGTTTATTTATAGTAAGAATAGCGTTGTTCAACTTTGTGTAAAATATAAGTACAAATTCCAACCATCAATAGGTAAATAATCCCGACTAAGACCAACGGAACAAGTGTAACATCCCGTGCGGTGGCCACATTTCCGGCCCGTAGAAGGTCGCCTAACCCAATTACGTAAACCAATGAGGAATCCTTAACTAAATTTACAACTTCGTTTCCAATTGACGGAATCACAATTTTAACCACTTGGGGAATCACAATTTTACGAACTGTTTGCCAATAACTCAGGCCCAGAACGCGCGCTCCTTCGTACTGACCTTCATCAATGGATTGTAATCCACCCCGGAAAATTTCTGCAAAGTAGGCTGCATAATTAAGGATAAACGCAACCAAGGCTGCATCAAAACGTTGAAAAACGATTCCCACAATTGGCAAACCATAAAAAACAAAAATTAATTGCAATAACAATGGGGTTCCCCTCATTAGCCACACGTAAAATTCTAGAACCCATTTAAGTGGGCGAATTTTTGATACTAATCCTAAACTACAGATAATTCCTAAAGGTAATGAACCAATTAACGTAAGAAAGAACAACTCCAACGTCATTCCTGCACCCTGAAATAATGATGGTAAAATTTCAAATACGTATTTTAGCGACATAAGCAACCTCCTACTCTCTGTCCGAGCAAACAAAAAACGCCTCCCTGGAATAATCTCCAAGGGGACGCTAGACCGTGTTTCCACCCCAATTCATAGCCAGCTTACACTAGCTACCTCAGTAAGTTCATTTGAAACCAAAAGCCCTCTTACTACTTATCGTAGTAAGAGGGCTTTACAGCGGTTCCACCTCATTATTGTTAAATTCTCACGAATCTAACCTCAGCAAGTTCAAATAAACTCTGCGCTGTAACGGGCTTCCCCGGACTATTTTTTGATCAATAGTCAACTCACAGTTGTGATTCAAGTACCAGTTCATGTCCCATCTCAGCTACTGAAACTTTCTGTAAAGAACCAATTACTCTACTAGTCTGCTCTTCGTCTTTAATTTGTTATAAGTATAATAACCACGTTTTATTCGAATGTCAACATTAATATTAAAAAATTCTCATAATTGTTTATGAACGCTGCTTAGCCAGTGCCCGTTCATAAAGCGAATGAATTGGCCAGTACAATAGAACAAAGTAAACTAAGTTTAATGCTAACGTCGGCGCCAAGGTATTCAGCAGGAAATTAACAATATTGACATGGACTACTCCAATTATCAAAAACGCCCAATAATTTAAGAGCTGAAATACACAAACGTCAATAAAGAAAACTAACAAGGTGTTAAAAAAGTTTTCGTTAAAAAATGTTGCCAACAGCTTTGTTAACCACACAATTAGTGGATACAAGACAATGAATAAGCCAAAGATCCCCGAATAGAATAAATCAGTCAACACACCAACTGCAATCGCAAATCCATACAATGGAATCTTGATGTTACCCTCGAAGAAATAGGCTAACACCAACCACAGCAACACTAATTGGCTGACCATTGAATATGGATAGCTGAAAAACTGATTAGCAAAAACTTTACTAAATGAACCATCTAAAAAAAATGTGATAAACAAGCCAATCGGAAATAGAAATCTTAAGCGAGATAAACGGTACATTTGCTCCCTCCTATGAATCTAATTCAGCCACGGTCACGATATTAACATCATTAAAGTTGGCTGCAGGCTTGATATAAATCTTTTGGGCAAGGCCATAATCATCTTTACCAACCTTAGATACCCGACCGACATACAGTCCCTTGGGAGTAATACCTCCCATGCCGCTAGTCGTAACTTTGGTTCCCTTCTTGATTTTCGCCTTTGAGGTTACCTGCCCCATAATCAAGCTATTACTTTCAGAATCATAATCAGTAATGATTCCGTTCACGGTTTTACCACCTTCACCATCAATTTGGATCGCAAAGCGGTTAGCAGATTCACCAGTATTACTTAATAATTCAACCTTGCTATTGGTTTTATTAACTTCCGTAATTCGACCAATTAAACCACCAGATGACATTACCGGCATATTTTTCTTAATACCACTTGTCTGACCCTTATTAATAACCAACTGTTTTTGCCAAGATGAAGGGGTTCGCGACATCACCGCAGCACTAATGGTGGTATAGTCAGTCATCGACTTGTTAACTTTCAGTTCCTTCTTTAATTCTCGGTTTTCCTTGGCTAACGTTTGATCACGAACCTTAGCCTGAGCTAAATCAGCTACTTGTTCTTTTAACTTCTCATTCTCGGAATAAGTATTTAACAGTTCAGTAAATGACCGAACACCATTTTGAGCTGCGTTGACGGGATAAGCTACTACCCCATCAACCATACCGACAATGTCATTGCCAAATTGCTGAATCAGTGGTGGCGTCTGTCGCCGATTTCGTAGGGCGACTGACCCGCCCATTAAACCGAATGCAAGAACCAGCACGATCACAATAAATACCAATCGCCGGTTTGAAAAAAACTTGCGCATTCTGAAATCCTCCTCCCAATTGAGAAAAGTGAAGCGGAGCTTGGCAAAACACATCGTTTTGCGACTCGCCCCGCCCATCTGGATAATTAATTCTCAATTGGTTTATTTGAATTACTTTTTCTTCTTCATTACATCAATGCTCTTGAGGGATTCTCCCGTTCCAATTGCAACACAATCAAGCGGATCATTCGCAATAAAGACTGGTACCTTCGTGGCATCAGCGATTACATCTGGCAAATGCTTCAACAGTGAACCACCACCAGTTAACACAATCCCGTGGTCAATAACATCCGCTGCAATTTCCGGAGATGTCTCTTCAAGGGTCGACTTAATTGCCTCAATAATTTCTGCCACGACATCCTGGAGTGCGCCAGATAATTCTTCGGCAGTCACTTCCATTGTCTTTGGCAATCCAGTAACGAGATCACGACCACGAACTTCTGAGCTTTCCATATCTTTAGCAGCTTCAGGTGAAGCTGAACCAATATCCCATTTGAGTTTTTCAGCCGTTCGTTCCCCAATCAAAAGGTTCTTATTTTGCCGGATAAATTGAATAATGGCATCATTCATCTTGTCACCAGCCATCCGAATAGAACGACTAGAAACAATTCCACCAAGTGAAATGGTAGCAACATCAGTGGTCCCTCCACCAATATCAACAACCATACTCCCGGTTGGATCCATGACTGGCAAACCAGCCCCAATCGCAGCCGCAAATGGCTCTTCAATAACGTAAGCATCCCGGGCCCCCGCAACACGGGTAGCATCAATTACTGCTCGTTTTTCAACTTCAGTAATTCCACTTGGCACACAAACCATCACGTATGGCTTCCCAGCATTACCGCCAAGCGCCTTATCCATGTAGTACTTCATCATGGCAACTGTCGTATCGTAATCAGCGATTACACCGTCTTTCATTGGTCGAATCGCAACGATACTAGCCGGTGTCCGTCCAATCATATCCCGGGCAGCTTCACCAACCGAAATCACTTCGCCAGACTTTTTATTTCGTGCAACCACAGACGGCTCACGTAAAACGATTCCCTTACCTTCAATGTAAACAATTGTATTGGCAGTTCCTAAATCAATACCAATATTTTTGGTTCCAATTCCTAATGGCAATCTATGTCGTCCCTTCATTTTGGTTTCAAGTATCTTTTTATTATAGAACAGCAGTATTATACCATAGCAGTTCTGCAGATTAACAGTCACAATATACTACACTCGGCATAAAAAAACCAATTTTTTCCCGACATTTAAAAATAATTAAAGATCCGCCGCACACTCCCGCCAACTATAGTATTTATTATGGCCGATAATTAGAAAATCAATTAGCTGAATTCCAATGAGGTTCCCAGCTCGTTCAAGGCGTTGACACATCATTAAATCATTATCTGACGGTTCGCTGTAGCCAGTTGGATGATTATGCACAATAATCACTCCCGCTGCGCAATTTTTGAGTGCGTAACGAAAAATCTGGTCTGGATATAAACTGCACTGGCTCCGCCCACCAATGAATAACTGTTGACGGGCAATAATTTCATTATGAACATCCGTACATAGGACTACGACACTTTCCTGTTGGTCACCAGCATACTCGTTCATAAAGCTCTTCCCCCACTAAAGCGCTTGAATATGCGTGCCCATAAAGGTTGCGCGGACTTTTGACAATGAGTTCACCAAGTTGCACTGCCAACAAAAATTTCTCCACTTCCGTCGGACTAGTTCCCTTTAAATACCGGAGCTCGTTTTTAGTCAGATGATGAAAATCTGCCGGTGTTGGTGATTTAAGCAGTAGCGCTTCGGCCACTTGTGGCTGATCAGCAAAATACTTTCGAACTAATTGGTGGTAATGATTACTTGTATTATCTAAAATCATCTAATCTCTCCCTTCACTTTTTATAGACGGAAGAAATCAGTCAAATCATTTTTAATCCAACATTAAATGTCGAACATCTGAAATAAAGTATAAGGATCCAGTAATTAAAATGACGTCGTCCGTAGAAACCTGCGTAGCAAGTTTAGCAAATGCTTGCTGCCAATCTGGCACCATTTGAATTGGATGATGGCTTGGGATCATTTTTACCACCGCACCTAAATCAGCACTCTTACGACCAGCATAAGGACCTTCAAAAGTCGTTACCGTAATATGAACGTTGCTCAGGCTAGCCAAT
Organism: Limosilactobacillus coleohominis 101-4-CHN; assembly: GCF_000161935.1. Taxonomy (GTDB): domain Bacteria; phylum Bacillota; class Bacilli; order Lactobacillales; family Lactobacillaceae; genus Limosilactobacillus; species Limosilactobacillus coleohominis_A. Next base: position 49,804 of record NZ_GG698804.1, read on the forward strand.
TCACCGAGCATCAATTCATACTGTTTATCAGCTAAAATCGCCACTAATACATAAACTTCATGCCCTTTGAAATCGTCTCGAATGGTTTCAGTTAGTGCTTGCATTCCTGGAAGATTATGTGCCCCGTCTAGAATTATCATTGGTTCCTGATTAACCAGTTCCATTCTACCAGGCCACTTAGTATTCAGGAGCGCTTGTCTAACAGCACGCTGATCTAACTTCAAGCCATCAGCTTGCATAAAGAGCTGGGCAAGCGTCACTGCAATACCACAATTGGCAAGTTGATAATCACCAGCCAACGATAAACGATAACGCTCATTATGCAATTGGAGTCCTGAATAACTCAACTCTGGATAAATTGTTTGATGACCAACTAGCGTTGTTCGAAAATCGCGGCCAAACTGATAGACAGTGCAATCATGTTCCTTTGCAACTTGTGTAACCACGCGTTGCGAATCATTTGGTAGATTGCCAGTGACCATCGGGACCCCATTTTTGATGATTCCCGCCTTTTGCCGCGCAATATCCGCAATGGTGGAACCCAAGTACTTCATATGATCATAGCCAACGGTAACTATTGCTGTCACGACCGGGGATTCAATTACATTCGTTGAATCATATAATCCCCCAATGCCGACTTCTAAAATTACTACATCCAGGTCATGATCCGCAAAATAGCAGAACATGATTGCGGTATCAATTTCAAACTCTGTTGGTCCCCCCGCTGGCAGTTCTTTATCAAGGGCTTCAACAACTGGTGCCACTTGTTGAACGTAGTGCAATAGGTCCTGATCTGCAATCGGCTCCCCATTAATTGCAATCCGTTCATTAAATCGGGTAATAAACGGAGAAGTAAATGAACCGACCGTTAAGCCTTGTTCCATCAAAATTTGCCGGGTCATTGCCACTACGGACCCTTTACCGTTAGTTCCGGTAACGTGAATATATCTTTGACCACGCTGTGGATTTCCCAAGCGTTGCAAAAATAACCGCATCCGAGCCAAGGTTGGCTTTTTCTTAAAACGTGGCCGTTGATGGATAAAATTTAGCGCATCTTCATAAGTCTGAATTACCATTTAATGCTCCTTTTTAACAAAAGAGGCGTGACAGAAGTCATATCTGACTTCGTATTCACGCCCCACTGGTCTGCTATGCATTTTCAAGCGATGCTAACCGCTCCTTGGCAGCATTTAACTTTTGCTGCCACTCAGCAGCTTTCTTACGTTCGTCGGTGACAACCTTTTCAGGTGCGTTTTGAACAAACTTTTCGTTCCCTAACTTCTTAGCAGAACGTTCAACTTCCTTTTGCAATTTTGCAATTTCATCTTGAACCTTCGCCTTTTCTTCATCAAGGTCCACTAATTCTGCCATCGGAATATAAACCGTTGCTCCTGCTAAGATTCCGCTCATTGCCAACTTTGGCACTGCGACTTCTGTCCCAATCGTCAATTCTGCTGGATGACAGAACCGTTGAATATAATCCTGATTATCGCGGAAAATGTTCCCTAATGCTTCAGTATCAACCTTGATTAGCATGTTAACTGGTTTTGATAATGGTGCACCCGCATCATTTCTAATCGTCCGCACTGCCTTAATCAGGTTAATAAGATCACCCATTTGCTCAACGGCATTGGCATCTGCCAATTCAGCGTGTGCAACTGGATAATCACTGACCATAATTGATTCACCATCATGTGGCATTGATAACCAGAGTTTTTCCGTCACAAATGGCATAATTGGGTGAATCAATTTCAGCGTTTGATCCAGAACGTAGGCTAAAATGTTCTTGGTATCTTCCTTTTCGGTTGGCGTTCCGTTGGTCAACTTTTCCTTGGACATTTCGATATACCAATCACAGAAATCATTCCAAATAAAGTTATAAAGGGCCCGGCCAGCTTCACCAAATTCGAATTTCTCGAATTGTGCATTCACTTGTTGCACCGTTGCGTTCAATTTAGCTAAAATCCACCGGTCTGCCAAGTCCCACTTACTCTTATCAGGTAACTGTGGCGCATGCTCCATCCCATCCAAATTCATGATGACGTAACGACTGGCATTCCAAATCTTGTTAATGAAGTTCCATGCCGCATCCATCTTCTTGTATGAGAAACGAATATCCTGACCAGGAGTTGAACCAGTTACTAAGAACCAACGTAAGGCATCTACACCATACTTAGCAATAACATCCATTGGATCAATCCCATTTCCCAATGACTTGCTCATCTTACGACCTTGTTCGTCACGAATTAACCCGTGGAGGAGGACATTCTTAAACGGCGCCTTGCCGGTAAATTCAAGTGATTGGAAAATCATCCGGGAAACCCAGAAGAAAATAATATCATACCCGGTAACTAGTGTACTGGTTGGGAAGTAACGCTTGTAATCTGGAGCATCCGTATCTGGCCACCCCATTGTTGAAAATGGCCACAATGCACTCGAAAACCAAGTATCTAAGACGTCGTGATCTTGTTCCCAATTTTCTGCATCCTTTGGTGCTTCCATTCCCACGTACATTTCACCAGTTTGCTTGTTATACCAAGCTGGAATTCGGTGTCCCCACCATAATTGCCGTGAGATAACCCAATCGTGAATATTTTCCATCCACTGCGTAAAGGTATTTTCAAACCGCCCTGGAATAAAGTTAACCCGATCCGCAGTTTTTTGGTTCTTTAATGCGGCCTCAGCTAATGGCTTCATCTTAACAAACCATTGCGTTGACAACCGGGCTTCAACTTGCACCCCAGTCCGTTCTGAATGCCCAACTGAGTGAACGATTGGATCAATCTTAAGCATGTATCCTTGGTCTTGTAAATCTTGTACCATGGCCTTCCGTGCTTCAAAACGATCCATGCCTTCATACTTACCCGCATTTTCGTTCATTGAAGCGTCTTCGTTCATGGTATTTAATTCTGGAAGATTGTGCCGCTTACCAACCTTAAAGTCGTTTGGATCATGTGCTGGGGTAATCTTAACCATCCCAGTTCCAAAATCAGGAGTGACATAATCATCCGCAATAATTTCAATTTCCCGATCAACTAGTGGAACCCGTACATGCTTGCCGACCAATTCTTTGTACCGTTCATCATGAGGATTAACCGCGACTGCTTCATCCCCAAACATTGTTTCCGGACGGGTTGTAGCAATTTCAATGTAGTCCTTACCGTTAAATGTGGTGCCATCGGTAAATGGGTATTTAACGTGGTAGAAGGCACCCTTATCATCCTTATGAATAACCTCAATATCAGATAACGCTGTCCGTGCTTGTGGATCCCAGTTAATAATGTACGTTCCACGATAAATTAATCCCTTATTGTATAAATCAACAAAGACTTTCCGCACGGCCTTATTTAACCCCTCATCCAGGGTGAACCGTTCACGGTCATAATCAACCGAGATCCCCATCTTAGCCCATTGTTGGTGGATAATATCCGCGTATTCATCTTTCCAATCCCAAACTTGTTGGACAAACTTTTCCCGTCCTAAGTCATAACGTGAAATGCCCTGCTTACGCAACCGGGCTTCAACCTTGGCTTGAGTAGCAATTCCTGCGTGATCCATCCCAGGGAGCCAAAGAACATCATAGCCCTGCATCCGCTTTTGACGAATAATCATGTCTTGCAATGTTGTATCCCAAGCATGACCTAGGTGCAGTTTTCCCGTAACATTCGGTGGTGGAATCACAATTGAATACGGGTGTGCCTTTTTATCGCCACTCGGTTTAAAGAATCCATGGTCTTGCCACCAAGCATAGCGACCCTTTTCAACGGCAGTTGGATCGTACTTGGTTGACATCTCTTTTGATTGGTCTGTCATAATTAAAAACTTCCTTTCATGGTGGTAAGCAAAAAAAGCCCGTCCTCATAATAGGACGAGCTTACTCGCGGTACCACCTAAATTAAGATATTAAATATATCTCCACTCTTCATTACATAACGGGAATGACCCGAGCTAACCTACTATTGGTTCAATTAGCTTGCTCGCGAGCTACTAAACAAGATTCACTCGGCATTCTCACCAGTAGCCGTCTCTGTTGATTGAATCCATAACTTTCTCGGTCATCGCTTTAGTGCTGTAATCATACGCTATTTTAGCTAAAATCGTCAACCCTCTACAGTAATTTTTTCAGTTCCGCTAGTGCCGCATCATAATCTGGTTCATCAGTTAATTCACTCACGATTTGACGGTAAACAATCTTGCCGTTAGCGTCGACAACCCATACTGAGCGTGCCAATACACCTTCATCCGGAATTAATAAATTCATGGCATAGCCAAATGACTGTTCATAGTCAGACACTAGCTTCATCTTTTTAACGCCTTCTGCTGCACACCATTTTTGTTGATCTTCAATTCGGTTGGTAGAGATCGTGAGGAAGTTCACTCCAGAAAATTGATCCATTGTTTGGTTAAACTTCTTTGTTTGTAAGCTGCAAACTGGAGTGTTAATGTCTGGAACCACACTCAGTAACGTTGGTTTGCCAAATAAGAATCTCGTCTTTACCTTTTCGTTATTCTGATCAAAAACTTTAAAGTGAGGTAATTCTTCACCAACCATTGGTGGATTGCCCACTAGTTGACGCTGTTCACCATTAATTGTGATTTTCATCTTACAACACTCCTTCACTAAAATTCTTAACTTAGCCTAAGTATAACAAACTCTTTCCCTAAGAAGCTAAAAAATATATAATTAACCTACTAAATTTGAAAAGGAGCAAACAATGTTAATAATTGCGATTATTTTGGTCGCCGTGGTCGGTATAGAGCACCTCGGCATTATGCTTTTGGAAATGTTTGGTCAGCCCCAACAACAAGCAAAATCTTTTGATCTATCGTCAGACTTCACAAAAATCCCTGAAGTTCGCGTCCTTATGGCAAACCAGGGAATTTATAACGGCATGTTGGGTCTATTATTGTTACTTAGTTTTTGGCTTTTTAATGGTCCAGTACAATATAGCATCCAACTATTATTACTATCCTTCGTTGCGGTGGTCGCCTGCTATGGTGGTTTTACCGCAACCAAAAAAATCTGGTTAATCCAGCTTTTACCAGCGGTATTAGCAATCATTGCTCTGTGGATTGCCAAATAAAGACTGACACAAAAAAGAAACGATGGGATTATGTAGCCCTTAGCGGTTTAATCCCATCGTTTTTTTCTAAAGTAATTCAGCAAAGACATCCTCGTTTTGATTGAGAAATTCATCACCAGCGTGAATCTTAGTGACTTTAATTCCATCAAGCGAACGTTGCATTAAGCCATTAATATCCAAGACCTGCTCATACTTTTGCGCCCGATCAATCCGTGGCTTGGTCTTTGGAGAAGGTGGTGTAAAGACTGTACAACAATCTTCATATGGCAAAATCGATAAATCATAAGTACCAATTTCTTCGGCAATCTTAATAATCTCCGTTTTATCATACGACAAGACGGGTCGTAAAACCGGTAAATTAGTAACTTCCTCAATGGTCCGCATACTTTCCATCGTCTGGGAAGCAACTTGACCAAGGGATTCACCATTAAAGACCGCTAATCCCTTCCGCCGGTTAGCAATTTCCACCGCTAATCGCAACATCAAGCGCCGTTGAATGGTCATTAAATAACCTTCCGGGACCTTTTCCTTAACCGTTTCTTGAATTTCAGTAAACGGGACTTCAATAAAGTTAATACTTCCACAATAATGTGCCAACTTACCCGTTAATTCTTTGGCTTTCGCAAGGGCTTGTTCACTGGTATATGGTGGACTATAAAAATGGACCATTTCTAGTGAAACACCACGTTTTAATGCTAGGTAAGCAGCTACTGGAGAATCAATTCCGCCAGAAAGCATCATCATCCCTTTGCCAGCCGTACCAACTGGTAATCCACCAGCACCCTTGATGACTTTACTACTTAAATAGATCCCATCTAGTCGAATATCCACCCATACCGTGATCTCCGGGTGATGAACATCCACCGTCAATTGATCACCAAAGTGGTCTAAAATGAACCCACCCAATTCTCGATTCATTTGAAAAGTATCCATTTCAAAGTGGTGGTCACTTCGCTTGGTTTCCACTTTAAAAGTTGCAGGTTCAGTAATCTGATCAGCCAGCATTTTCTTTGCAGCGTCACAAACTGCCTCATAATCTTTAGCAACTTTTAATACCGGTGAGAAAGTTTGAATTCCAAAAACTTTTTTCAAGTGACTCATCACTTTGGTACTATTCTCACCATTTAAAATCACGTGTAACCGGTCAGGATTAGGATGAACTTTCACTTTGGGAAATTTATGAAGCGCATCCCGCACGTTGGTACCTAACCGATCAATAAAATGGCGCTTATTCCGCCCCTTCGTAGACAGTTCACCATAGCGAACCATTATTTCATCGTATTGCATAGCCGCCTCCTAATCTAAAATCTTTTTAAAACCTGCATACAGCTCATCAAAGGTTTGGTTAAACTGTTCAGCTTCTGCCAACGTATTCTGATCCCCCAAGCTAACCCTTACTGCGCATTCCGCAATATTTTGCGGTACCTTCATTGCAGACAAGGTGCTCGTTTCCGTGTCCTTTTTGGACGAACATGCACTGGTCGTGGAAAGATAAATTCCTTGATCTTCAAAGGCATGTACAACAGTTTCACCACGTACACCAACAATTGCAAAACACAAAATGTGCGGAGCAAATCCAGCGTCATTTTTAGAGAACACTTTAACATGAGGAAAATCTTTTAGATGGTCCATGATCCGCTGCTTAACTTCTCTTTCCCGCTGAACCGTCACGGTCTCCTTTTCCTTCATTAACCGAATGGCTTTGGCCATTGCCGCATCACCAGGAGTATTCTCGGTACCACCACGAAGGCCCTGTTCCTGGCCACCACCATTAACCAGTGGCATTAGCTGACGGCCATTCTTTTTATATACAAAACCAGTTCCGCGTGGCGCGTGAAATTTATGTCCAGAGAACGTTGCAAAGTCCACCCGATCACTAAAGACAACATCATCTAATCCCTTACCAATCGCTTGCACCGCATCTACCATAAAGTGAATCCGTGGATAATTATTCAAAATTTTGCCAATTTCTTTAATCGGTTGGACCGTCCCAATTTCATTATTGACGGCCATAATCGAAACCATAATCGTATCAGGACGAATCGCCTCTTGAACTGCTGCTGGATCTACCCGTCCCTCGCCATCAACAGGAAGGTAGGTAACATCAAACCCTAATTCTTCCAATTGGTGAAGCGAATTTCTCACGGCTGCATGTTCAACCGAACTAGTAATGATATGCTTACCAAACTGCTGTTTTGCTAACGCGGTTCCCTTAATAACCCAGTTATCACCTTCGCTACCACCACTCGTAAACACAATTTCTCCTGGTTGGACACTGAATAAATCAGCAATCTGTTTGCGTGATTGCTGCAAAAGGTTCCATGCAGTTTCTCCTAAATTATGCAAGCTCGACGGATTTCCCCAAATCTTTTGACTAACCGTATTATAAGTCGTCAAAGCTTCCGGGCTAATCTGCGTCGTTGCACTGTTATCGAAATAGATCAAACTAATCCCCCTTTTCCCTTACCAATTTCTAATCATCGTTTGATTATAACAAACATTACTTACTATTGGTAACTAAAAAAGCGATTTCTCAATCCGTAATTATTCCATTACTGAGTTGAATCGCCCTTATTATTTAGTTTTAATTCTTCATTTGTTGGTAATAATCCTTTTCAATTCGTTTAAACGAACCAGCTTCCGCTTCTTCCAGAGCCGTACCGATCGTTTCCAATGCCGCTGAATATTCGTGGCGGTTGAATAATTCCTGAGCCTTTTGAATATCTTGGTCAATCGTATCATTGGTCGTACTTAACCGATTGGCATACTGAATCATCCGCTCAGTCAAAGCAGCGCTATCACGTAAATTATCGGTTTTATCATGTAATGTTTCCAAATCATCTTGGACAATTAACAATTGTTTCGTAATATCTTCCATATTAATTTGCTGTTGGTTCATCGCAGTTGATAATTTGGTAATTTCATCACTCACCACAAAGAAATAGTCTAAGTAATCTTGTGGAATTCCAGGTAGGTTTAAACTTTCCACACGGCGTTTGGTTGCACGAATATCGGTAACAAACCGTTGTAATGCCTTCCGTGCACGTTGTTCATCAGCTTGCAAACCTGCTACACCATCATTAATGGACTTCTGTTGCTTTTCAATCTCTAGCAGATTGTTTTCTAACTTTTGCTGACGTTCCCAGATAACACTAAAAATCGCCGTATGCTTATCAAGCATTGCTTGATCATCCTGACACTGCTTAGCAATATCCTTTAATTGTTCATCCAACTGTCGCGTATCCGAAATTTCATCATTATTCAATGTATAGCTATTACTCAACCGTTGTAACTCATTCATTAATTCCTGATTTTGCTTTTGTGTATGGTTCAAATGATCCATCACTTTTGGTTGGTGCTTTTCTGCCAACGGTTTGGCATCTAGTTCCTTTTGCATGACATCATATAAATGGTCAATTTTTTGTGCTAGGTTTTGATTAGCCTGTTTCACTGGGGCGATATTTAAATTCGTGAGTTTTTTCAGCGCCATTTGGCGTTCTTTTTCCAACTGCTCAACTTGTTGATCAATGTCATCTTCAGTAAAATGATAATCTTGAGCTGCTAACTTTTGATAACCACTTTGCAATTCCTTCAACTGATCTGGAAAAACCGCATATAAGGGACGATATAAGCCAGGAATCTCTTGAATCAGCTTTTTAAATGCAGCTGTCCGTTCTTGCAAATCATTCAATAGTTCCTGTGCAGCCTCGTGATCTCCACGGCGGGCAATCTCAGCAAAGTGTTCATACTTTTTCTCTAAGTTGACGAGCCGTTTTTGTAATTCATCTTGACTATCACCATAGTCAAAGGCTTTTTCATCTAGCGTCCGGCCAAACTGATTATACTGCTGACGCAATTCCTTAATTGCCTCATCCTGAGCTTTGACTGCATGGTTAAGGTCATCAACCTGTCTTTGCAGTTTCTGCTCCTCTGTAGTAAGCGCCGTTACCAGAGCACGCAGTTCATTTACCTGTTGATTGGTGCTAAACACACTCGTTCCATGTAAATTAGTCTGAATATCCTTCACCAATTGCTGCGCTTCTTGGTACTTGCCCGCAAAGTTGTTATCGTAATCTTTACGCAGTGCCGTAAATTTTTTGAGAGATTCCCCCATTAAACTTTCCAAATGCACTGGTGCTAATTCCTTTGCCAACCGATCAGCATTTAAATTCTCTAATTGTTCCGTTAATTCTTTAATCATCGAATTAATTCGTCGTTGATAAAAGAAAATCACGGCTAATACAATTAATGCAATGATTAAAATACCAATTAAAATTTGCAACATATCATTAAACCCACCTAAAATATCATAACCAAATTTACTAAGATTGTGAAAATCTGACATCGCTTCAAATTATATCATAAATTATAATTTTTTTACCGTTCAGTCGGATAATGCTTGTCGATTTAAAAGTTTCATTTTAATATCAAGCAAGATTGCATTGACTAGGGAGCATCACTATAGTATGATAGTTTTTGTGTAAAATAATGCAGCAGTAAGGAGCAAGCTCGTCAACATGGTGATGCCGTTTAGGTGTTTTTAGTAACCCGGCTGCGAGGGTGAACGATCCAATCATCATGCACGAATGTGACCTTACAATCGGATTATTTTACTCCAACTAATAATATTGGAGGAATTTATTTATGTCTCGTTATACAGGTCCAAGTTGGCGTTTATCTCGTCGCCTTGGTGTTTCACTTTCAGGTACTGGTAAGGAATTAGCTCGGCGTCCATACGCTCCTGGTGATCATGGTAATGATCGCCGTGGTAGCTTATCTGAATACGGTACTCAATTACGTGAAAAGCAAAAGCTTCGTTTCATGTACGGTTTGACTGAACGTCAATTCCGGAACCTCTTCAAGCGTGCCGGTAAGATCAAGGAAGGTACTCACGGTACTAACTTCATGGTTCTTTTGGAACGTCGGCTGGATAACATGGTTTACCGTTTAGGTTTGGCTACTACCCGTCGTCAAGCACGTCAATTGGTTAACCACGGTCACATTACCGTTGATGGCAAACGCGTTGACATTCCTTCATATGAAGTTTCAGTTGACCAAGTAATTGGTGTTCGCGAAAAGTCCAAGGACTTAGACATTATCAAGAACGCAGTTGATGCTGTGGTTGCTCGTCCTTCATATGTTGAATTTGATGCTGATAAGCTTGAAGGTAAGTTAGTTCGCCTTCCAGCACGTGAAGATATGAACGCTGATATTGATGAAGCTCTGATCGTTGAATTCTACAACAAGCTTTAATCATCATATCCATATCAAAAAGATCGGGATTCATTCCCGGTCTTTTTTTGTTACAATAGCCTTATTATAAAGGAGTGCTGGTAATATGACTGAAGAACATTCAAACGTGGAACAACGACTTCAAAATGGAATCTATGGTTCTCCGAAAATTAAACCTGATGAACAACGTCGCTACCTTGGCACGTTTCGTGAACGAGTGTGGTTAACAATGTCCGTTGCTGAGGTACAACAACAAGATTGGTCTGATGCCCTTCGCCAAGAACTCACTGTTCATCCTGATAGTTTGGTTATCATTAATGGTAATATTGACGACTCGCTTACCCGTAACTACCTGACGGTCGCCAATACCGCAAATGTGCAATTTACGATTAAGACCGGGACCGAAACTAAAACTGGCGATGATGATCTGGCCGTAATTGTGACGGATCATAAAGCAGTTTACCAATCGCCGGTAGATGTCAGCAAAAAGTATGGTAAGCAATCACCTCAAGATGATCACCAAACTAAACACCACCCATCATTTTTAAAAAGAATTTTTCATCTCTAGAAAGGAGGCTTGCATGTGGAACCGTTAGCCTATCGAATGCGTCCTCGAACAATTGAAGAAGTGGTTGGTCAACAACACTTGGTGGGCCCTGGGAAAATCATCTGGCGGATGGTCCAAGCTAAGATGCTTTCGTCAATGATTCTCTACGGACCACCCGGCACTGGAAAAACCAGTATTGCAAGTGCCATCGCCGGTTCTACTAAGTATGCTTTTCGTACCCTGAATGCCGCTACCGATACCAAGAAGGATCTCCAAATTGTGGTGGAAGAAGCAAAGATGAGTGGAACTGTGATCTTACTGCTGGATGAAATCCATCGGTTGGATAAGGCCAAACAGGATTTTCTCTTACCCCATTTAGAAAGTGGTAAAATCATCCTCATCGGTGCGACAACAGAGAATCCATATATTAACATCAACCCAGCCATTCGGAGTCGGACGCAAATTTTTGAAGTCCATCCCCTTAAAACTAATGAAATGCGCGTGGCTGTTGAACGTGCTCTTCAGGATCCAGAACGGGGCCTCGGTAAATTACCCATTCAAATTGATGACGATGCAGAAACCCAATTGTTAACTGCCACCAATGGTGATTTACGGAGTGCTCTAAATGGGCTTGAGTTAGCTGCTAAATCCACCCCACCCAATGACGCGGGTCAAATTCATTTAACCCTGCCCATCATCGAAGAAAGTGTTCAGAAACGGAGCCTCGTTGCTGATAAAAATGGTGATGGCCATTATGATACCGTTTCTGCGTTTCAAAAGTCGATTCGCGGAAGTGATGTCGACGCTGCCCTTCACTACCTTGCACGACTTATTGAAGCGGGTGATTTGCCAAGTATTGCTCGACGGCTTAGTGTAATTGCCTATGAAGATGTTGGGTTAGCCAATCCTCCCGCTTGTGAACGAACCATTCTTGCTATTCAAGCGGCCGAACGATTAGGGTTCCCTGAAGGACGGATTCCACTCGCTAATGCGGTCATTGAACTTTGTCTGTCACCTAAATCTAATTCGGCCATCATGGCTATTGATGCTGCCTTATCACGGCTTCATCAGGGGCACTATGGTAGGATTCCAGATCATCTCAAAGATGCTCATTATCAAGGTGCTGCCAAGCTTGGCCACGGTACTGATTATAAATATCCGCATGACTACCCTGAAGATTGGGTTCGTCAACAATACTTACCGACAGCCATTAAAGATGATCAATATTATCATCCGAAGCACAATGGGCGCTTTGAAACGGCCTACGCAAAACAATATCAGGCATTGCGCAACGCTCAGGGAAAACAGTCTTAATTGCACATCCTTTAATAATATGCTAGGATTTGAGTAAGGGAATTCTATTGTGTACGCTTTGTTCATTTCACAGGTTTGCCTTACAACCATTTTGTATCGGGGTCAGCGTTAACACAGTGGACAACATGCCCTTTCATTCGGTAGTTGAAAATTGTGCACCAGATCCCACCTGTCTTAACTACAGGTCAACACTGTCGAACAGATAACGGCATAAACGGAGTTCTCCGTACATAGAGAGGCTGATATATATCAGCCTCTTTTTGTTTGAGCGTTTCTTTACGAAGATTGCAAAAATGGTGTAAAATAATGGTAACAAATGTACAGGAGGTTGTTATCATGGTTGTACAACAATATCGGCGTATTCTAGTTCCAGTTGATGGTTCCGAAGAAGCTGAATTAGCTTTCAAGAAGTCAGTAGCCGTTGCCAAGCGAAATGGTGATGAAACTGAACTCCACCTGCTTCACGTTATCGATACCCGGGCTTTCCAAAACATTTCTAGTTTTGACAGTTCAATGGTTGAACAAGTAACTAAGACTGCTAAGAAGACCCTTGATGAATATGTAGATTATGCAAAGAAGCAAGGTGTTGCTAAGGTTAGCTACACCATTGAATATGGGGCACCAAAGACAATCATTGCCCGTGATGTTCCCCAAAAATTAAATGCTGATTTGATTATGATTGGGGCCACTGGTTTAAATGCCGTTGAACGAATTCTAATCGGTTCAGTAACTGAATTCGTAACGCGGACCGCAGTTTGTGATGTCATGGTCATTCGGACTAATTTGGACAACAAGCCAGTAGCAGTTCCTAAAAAGTAAAGTAAACTAAGCTAAATAATAAAAAATGAGGATAACGATTTCACATCAAGTGATTTTCGTTATCCTCATTTTTTTAATTTTAACCAATCTTTTTAACGAGATCCTGATCATCAGCTGCTAAGGCCACATTTTTAGCGATCACCATTGAATCCTTGGCTGCTTGCCGTTGTCCACCCACCATCTGGGCTTGGGCAATCAGGTAATAATAATTATCTAACAGGAAGAATGATTCATTTTCCCGACAAATCTTAATCCCGCGCTGAGCCATTTTAATTGCATCTTTCCATTGCTTCAAACTAATGTATAATTCAGCGATGTTACGGTAAATTACTTGCCATTGACGTTGTCCACCAGTCATTTGTTTTTCGTCGATTAAGCTAACCGCCCTTTGAACAAATTTAAGTGCTCGCGCTTGGTTATTTAACTTTTCATAGGCGATTGCCATTCCGACTGTTGTTAAAGCCCAGTAGATATTAGCACTCATGGTTGAAAATTGTGTCAAAATCAATTCAAAATTAAAAATCGCATCATCAACCTGGTCTGTTTCAACCTGGTACATTCCAACCAAGTAGTAATAACGCTGCTTATCAAATTCATTTTCCAAATTTTTAACTTTGATCTTCGTCAGCATTTTCTTGGCATCGGCATAATTTTCGTGAACGACAGCATTTTCAATTTGATCGAATAATAGCGTCATTGAATTATTGTCATCTTCAACAATTTCACTAACGTCAATATCCAGTCGGCCACAAATTGCCGTCAAAATATTCATCTTCGGAATTCGATCTTGTTTTTCCATCAAACTGATCGTCGCCTGAGTACAAATTCCTACTGAAAGCGCAGTTTGTGAAAGTCCCCGCTTTCGACGGATATTACGTAGCTTCTCTCCTTTTAATTTCATACGATCCCCTTCTAACATTAAAATATTCAAATTATCCTACGATAATTTAGTAATATTAATCAAACTCATCAATATGCCAATTAATTTAACAAATGACCTATCTCCTGCTTAACTATTTCTAATTTTATAACTTTACTTACGAAATGTTAAGAATTATTGCTAATTATTTAATATTACAATTAATTAACAAACGATAAGAACCACTCGATAACTAAATCATAAATAAAACTACGATTATATGAAATACAATCGTAGTCCATCTAAATCTTAAATTATCTTAATTTGAATCTAATGATATTCCTTTTTCCCTACGTGCTCTTCGCCAAGTTCCTTAAAAGAGTACTTAATCTTGGAACGATGATTAAATTCTTCAATTCCTAACTCAATCAACTTATCAATCAACGTTGAGTAATCAATTCCAGAAACACTCCACATTTGTGGATACAGACTAATGTTGGTAAAGCCTGGTAAGGTATTAGGTTCACCTAAGTATGGTACATCATTCTCATCCACTAAGAAGTCAATCCGTGCCAAGCCCTTCATATCCAACGCTTTATAAGCTTTCAAAGCCATTTCGGTAATTTCTCGGGTTAACTTTTCCGGTAAGATGACTGGGAGGTCAAAAACCACACCGGAAGCATCCACAAATTTGTTTTCATAATCGTAGAACGCATCCCCCTTTGGCACACGCACACCACCTAGCTTAGAAGCAATTGGTTTTTCGTTCCCTAAAATGGAAATTTCCACCTCACGAGGGTTATTGATGGCTTGCTCAACTAGTACCTTATAGTCATAGATGAAAGCATCATCAAGTGCCGCTTGGTACTCTTGCTCATTTTCCACCTTATGAATACCAACTGAAGATCCCTGCTTTGCTGGTTTTACAAATACGGTTGTGCCCAATTCATTTTCAATTGCTTGCCAATCGTACTGATCACGATTCTCTGGAGTTACCAATACGTATGGTGTATTCCGGACCCCTGCAAGATCTAAGATCCGCTTTGTATAATCCTTATCAAAGGACAAGGCACTCGCCGTAATTCCGGAACCAACGTATGGCTTCTTCAACAGCCGGAAGAGTCCTTGTACCGTCCCATCTTCACCGAGGTTCCCATGAATTACTGGGAAGAAGAAATCAATTGGCCCTGCTGTTCGTAAAGCTTCCAGTGGTGCTAATGGTGAATCCAAATCCATCGTGGCATATGCTTCCTTAACCACTTGGTCTTCTGGTTCACCATCAAAGATCCTTTGTGAAGCAGCGTTATCAAGTAAGATCCCATCCTTGGTAAACATAAAGACTTTGACGTTATATTTATCCTTATCCATTCCATCATAGATATTGTGTGCGGATCGTTTGGAAACATCATGCTCAGATGAATTACCACCAAAGAGTAGCGCAATATTCAGCTTTTTTACTGTCATAAAAATACCACCTATTTTCTTTTTTTTATTTTTACCGAGTACCCTCAGTCCGTTTTACTGAACCCTAAGTATACCATACTCCTAATTAATTTGACTATGATCATCCATAATTAATCGGTAACGATCGCCTTCATTACTTTTTCGGGCAGGTTACCGTCAATGATTAAACTCTGCATTAAGTGACGGTAATTGAATAATTGTACCCACAGAACCTTTGAATACGGATTGAAACTATTTAGTTCACTCCGCCAAACTTTTAGTTGCTCAATAAAGAAGTCTTGATATAACTGATGTTGTTGGAAAAGCTTCAGTAAAAAGTTAGCCACGTCTTCATTTTCACCCATTGAAAAAGAATGTTCAATTTTCTTATAACCTTCTACTAAAGTCGCCATTAAGAAAATTTTGTCCCCGCGGACCAACTCGTCATGTTCGGCTAGTTCATTATTAAGGTTAGCCATTCCAGTAAATAAATGAACCCAACCGACTCCTTCCACAAAACCACGGGTATCCCGTTCCAAAATTGCCATCAATCCGACTACATTTAAAAAGGATGAGATATCATCTTGAGTGAGAAAGAAGTATCCAGAACGATCGGCAATTAATATCAGCCGTAAAATATTCACTGCAATTGAGCGACCAAATGCTGCTTGATTTGTTGCCTGATCAATATGAGCCAACAAAATATCTGGTTGGCTAAAATGGTGAAATAGCGTTTTGAGTTGCTCTGTCGAAATTAGATTATTTTCTAATGCACTCTCGACCGTTACTAAAATCATCCGCCGAAAAGTAACTGATTTAGCGTTAGCAAACTTCAAAATGACGTTAATTAGTTCCGCATCAACTTGCGGATGCTGTCCAGCCTGGACATCACTAACAAAATTAGTCAAAATTTGTTGATCGTGATGTTCTGGTTCAGCAATCTCAACTGGCGTACGGCTTTCGTGTTTTACATTCTCAATCAAACTATCAATCTTGGGAATTGCATCAAGATAGATCTCCCCACTCACTAACTGCTGGTGGAGATTAACTAATGCCGTCTGCACTTCAGTAATACTTCTTTTTACCATTTGACGCTCCTCATTAATAATAAGAGGTCTAAACCCTACACAGATTCAGACCCTTGATACTGTTCACTTTTTTAATTTTAAAATCCAGTCTGGGCTGGTTAATTGTTGACTGTTAAGACCAGTAATCTGGTCATTCACATCAACCACTTTACCGCTAACTGGTACTTTACAAGTTCCTAGCCAATTAGTAGCTTCAAGACTAATACATGGCATTCCCTCGGTTAAGAGTGCACCACGATTAGGCAGGTCCAAAAAAGTTATCGTGCCCAACTCCTTGAGAAGCGGTGGTGAAAACTTTAAAATGAATTCTTCACCGTTCTCTTCAATTACCCACGGTTTTTCAAATTTAATCATCGAATCACCTAGTGAAATTCCTGATTACTGCTAAACATGTATGAATGGTGATGGTAACGCATCGACATAATCATACCAATCCCAATCAGGTTTCCAATTAACGACGACCCCCCGGCTGAAATAAACGGTAGCGGAATCCCCGTTAATGGCAATAGTCCAATATTCATTCCGATATTTTCAAACACGTGGAAAAGGATCATCATAATAACCCCCGTTGATACATAGGCATAAAATTCATTTTTCGTATCAAAAGTTACTCGGATCATCAGATAGATAAGCAGTAAGTACAGCAGAATCAACAAAATACTCCCTAAAAAGCCAAAGTTTTCGCCAATTACTGAAAAAATCATATCTGATTCACGCACCGGTACGTACACGTGCGAGTTATTAAACCCAGTTCCCATAATTCCACCGGAGCCGACCGCTTTGATACTCTGCCATAACTGATATCCTTGATTAGTCGTATCCTTGGCAGGATTTAACCAAGTATCTACCCGATCAAACTGATATGCTTGAAAGCCAACGTGTTCCAAAATTCGTCGTCCAACCGTACTCGTTACCATGGCTAAAACAGAACCACCAATTACGACCGCTCCTGCTGCAACTGGCGCGATGATCTTCCAAGTTACTCCAGATACTAAAATCATTCCTGCAAAAATTGCACAAAATACCAGCGCCGTCCCAAAGTCATTTTGAAGTTTTAATGAGATGAGGACCGGTAATAGCCATAGGACCATCGTTCCAATTAATTGCCAGTCATTTTTAACGGTGTGAACGGCATACTCACTATTGTGAGTAGTAATTACCCGCCCCATCATCAAAATATAGGCTGGCTTCATAATTTCAGAAGGCTGAAACGTAAACGGACCAACTGCAAACCAACTTTTAGCCCCAGTACTAGCGTAATATGATCGACTATAAAAAACTAGGATCGCATACATCAGGAAAATCCCGACCCAATACGCGATTGGTGCAATCTTCCACAGTTGTTCGGAATCAAATTGCATAATGACAATTACTAAAATGGTCCCAATTACATACCAAGCCAATTGCGTAACAACTTGTCGAACCACGCTCACTTGTTGACGATCGTGGGTCCCAGCTACGTAAATCGATGCTAAACCAATCAACGCTAACAGCAGTACGCAAAAGATAATTCCCCAGTCAATTCGCGACTCAATCTCTTCGCTTTGCGAACGTTGCATGTCCAGTCAACTTCCTTTCTCCCGCTAACAATTAGCGTTGGTGTAAATGGTATTGTTGCAGGATTGTTTCCAATCCTTCTTCTTGTGATTGGACAATAAACTCTTGGTTGCCGCTCAAGAGAAGTGCCTTAAACCGGCTCTCCTCAGTTGTTACTTCACCAATCAGCTGTTTCCCAATGAAAACTTGTTGAATCGATTGATGATTTCGTTCAAGATCTTTAACGTTTACCTCAATATTTTTCTCTTTTTTTGCCACTTTTTCACCTGTACCTATCTAGTTATGTTTAAAAGTAAAATGAAGCGGAACCGGATCAACACCGCCCTTTGCTAAAGGGTGACAACGCAGAATGCGTCCAATCCCTAAAAGGACGCCCTTTATGCCAAAACGCGCCACTGCCTGAATCATGTATTCAGAGCAGGTCGGCTCAAATCGACAGACCCGGTATGGTCGGCGGCGTGAAATACATTGTTGATACCACCGAACCGCCTTAATTAACCACTTCGCCATCAAGCATTACTTCTTCCGCGAGAACCAGCTAGACTTAGCACCGCTATCACTAGCATTCTTTTGCATCCGCTCCAACATTTCTCCAGCACCCTTGGCGACATTGTCTAATGGGTCTTGAGAAACCACCACTGGAACCTTTAAATTGTCGCTAAAAAGTTGGTCAACCCCATTTAACAGCGAAGTCCCACCAGTCAACATAATTCCGCGATCGATAATATCACTAGCTAATTCTGGTGGCACCGTTTCAAGAACAGAAATCGCTGCTTTGACGATTTGTTGAAGAGTATCATGAAGAGCTTCTTCAATCTCATTTTCATCCGTTTCGATTTGCCGTGGCATTCCACTGGTAACATCACGGCCACGAACATCCATCTTCTTTGGTTCGTCCACTTTCAAGGCAGTACCGAGCTTAATTTTAATTTGTTCAGCGGTATGTTCACCAATTACCAAACCATGATGATCTTTAATGTAGTTAGCAATATCTGCATTTAACTTGTCCCCCGCCATTCGAATTGAACGACTTGTCACAATATCACCTAATGATAGGACGGCAATATCACAGGTACCGCCACCCATATCAATAACCATATTACCGCTTGGCTTAAAGATATCTAGGCCTGCACCAATCGCCGCTACTTTTGGTTCATATTCAAGATAAACTTTGCCACCACCAGATTGTTCGGCCGCTTGAATAATCGCCTTTCTTTCAATCTCAGTAATGTTGGTTGGAGCACAAATCATAATGTTGGGTTTTGACATTACCCCTTTAACACTCAGTTTACCAATAAAGTAGGAAAGCATTTCTTGAGTCACATCAAAATCAGAAATGACCCCACTCTTTAATGGCCGGATCGCCCGAATATTACTTGGCGTCCGTCCAACCATCCGATATGCTTCTGATCCAACTGCCAACACCTTGTTGGTATTTGTATCAATTGCTACCACTGATGGTTCATTCAAGACAATTCCTTTTCCCTGAACATAAATTAGAACATTGGCTGTCCCCAGGTCAATTCCAATATCTTTTGCCATAATTTTCTCCTTTAATCATAAATAAATCGTTTGATATTATACCACATCACTACTCGCAATGTAGGCTAGACGCGCTTGATAAACCGTACTTATTCAAAACTTAATTCAATTTTTGCACCCAGTTCGATAAGTCGGTCAATCAGATGGACAAAACTGCCCCCCGCAACCTCCGCTGGATTAATCATTGTCACTTGATCTGCAACTAACGCATCCAGCAAAGCCAACAACCCCGTCATTGGCGAGTTGGTCGTTACAACCTTTGGGTACTGTTTTAGCGGTCCATGAATTACTAGCTGCCGGTCCTCGTATTTTAATTGCTTATATCGATCGGCCACTGCACATCCCAAAACATCTAACTCGCTTTTAGAAAAGTTTGAAATTGTGGAAGTACCCTGAGCAACCATTTGAAGAGCCAGTAACGCAATTTGCGTATATGATCCAGTAAATCGACTGATTTCAGGCTGAATGTCAATGGGTAGTTGTAATCTAGTACCGATTACCCGAATTCCGTTTCGCTGGATAATCACGGTATTCCCCATTTGCTCTAAGTGATCAATCAACGGTTGGAGATGTACCTGCCGGGCACCACGAACAAGCACATCTCCCGCCGTTAGGGCACCAATGATTAGGCAAACACTCGCCTCTTCTTGATCATCTAGTGCATAATAATCGGTTGAATGCAAAAAAGTTACCCCTTGGATCCGCAAAACCTTAGTTCCTGCACCATGAACACGGGCCCCCATCTTATTGAGGACCTTTGCTAATTCGATCACCGCAGGATGGTCGTACGGGTTATTCAGAACCGTAATTCCCTGGGCCATGGTGGCCGCCATCATTAGTGTAAGGGTGGTTGCTAAAGTATCATTTTGTAAGTCAATTTTCTGACCAATTAAATGATCCGCCGTAATGTCAATCATTTCATTAGCAGTCGTCATCGTGGCACCCATTTGTGAAAGAAATTCACCAATCCGAATCATCGTTTGCTGATATTCAGGATTGACACCATTATCAACCAGTTGGACATGACGACAGCGAGCTAAAATTGCTCCAGCGGCTAACAGTTCTTGACCGCTAATTTTAACCGGTTCAATATGTCGTGTTGCATCCATCTTTAAAATTTGTTGATGGCGATCAAACTCGATTACAACGTTCAAAGATTGTAATAATTGATTCATAGCAACAACGTTTGCGGTGGCTGGAACATTATCAATAATGACTGTACCGTGGGTTGATAGTAAACTAGCGGCCTGAATCGCCATAATCGTCTGTTGATCACCGCTTAATTCGACCTCGCCACGTAATGAATGATGACCCTGGATCAATAATTTAGTCATCCAACCCCTCCTTTTTTAGCGCACCATATTTAGTAATCCATGTAGAACAATAAAGAACTCCGCAAAAAACGAGCCACAAGCATAGCCAATGGTAATCGCAAGTAGAACGATCAGAGCTGGCAAGCCTTGTGGTGGATGGCGGAAAAACGTCTCCAAATGAAATGACTGAATGGCACGAAAAGTAATAATCGTAAACGTTAATTGTAAAATCAATGTCAAAACTGACTGCATTCCGTTGTACTGCATTTGACGCCTCCTCAACCAATTCATCTTACCATATTCATCAAGGAGCACCCTATCATCAATGTAAAGTTTAAATTTATATTAAAAAAATAGCTTGGCGTTATGCCAAGCTACCTTTTAATTTTCATTTGATACTCGCAACCGGTTAATTGCACGTGCCAAGTGCACTTGTCCACGAGATAATTCATCTGGATCATTGACCTCACGAGCGTGCTGAATAGATTTTTCAGCACGTGCTTTCGCATTTTGCGCCCGCTTGACATCAATGTTCTTTTGCAATTCGGCACTATCAGCAATGACTTCGGCATGTTGACCATCAAATTTGACGTAGCCGCCGTTCACCGCCACAAAAGTGTCATGGTCGCCAGTATCCGCATGCTTAACAGTTAACTCACCAATCGTTAAAGAAGCGATTAGCGGAAGGTGATCTGCCATCAATCCCATTTCACCGGTTCCGGTTGTCACGATCAGCATGGTCGTGTCATCGT
The DNA here is from genome assembly GCF_000161935.1 of Limosilactobacillus coleohominis 101-4-CHN. Classification (GTDB taxonomy): domain Bacteria; phylum Bacillota; class Bacilli; order Lactobacillales; family Lactobacillaceae; genus Limosilactobacillus; species Limosilactobacillus coleohominis_A. The sequence goes on from NZ_GG698804.1 coordinate 71,354, forward strand.
CATAAACGGTACCGTCGGGAGTGATAATGCTAACGTGGAAAGTTGCATCAGCCATGATCATCCCTCCTAATCTTTAACTGCTGAGTCTTCTTGCATTTTCTTTGCTTTTGCCTTGACGTCATCAATATTACCAACTAACCGGAAGGCTTCTTCTGGAAGATCGTCATACTTCCCTTCCAGAATTTCCTTGAAGTCCTTTACGGTTTCCTTCAATGGCACATAAGCCCCAGGAGTACCCGTAAATTGTTCGGCAACACTAAAGCTTTGGGATAAGAAGTTTTGAATCCGTCGTGCACGCGCCACGATCGTCTTTTCTTCATCAGATAATTCATCCATCCCTAGGATCGAGATGATATCTTGAAGTTCACGGTACCGTTGCAAGACGTGTTGAACTTCGGTTGCTACTTCATAGTGTTCCTGACCAACGATTTCTGGCGTTAAGGCCGTTGATGTCGATGCCAGTGGGTCCACAGCTGGATAAATCCCGATTTGCGTTAACCGCCGTTCCAAGTTGGTAGTGGCATCCAAGTGGGCAAACGTAGTGGCTGGTGCGGGGTCGGTGTAGTCATCGGCCGGCACATAAACCGCTTGAATTGAAGTGATGGACCCCTTCTTAGTAGAAGTAATCCGTTCTTGAAGTTGACCCATTTCTGTTGCCAGAGTTGGTTGATACCCAACGGCTGAAGGAATCCGCCCCAGTAGCGCAGATACTTCTGAACCGGCTTGGGTAAACCGGAAGATGTTATCAATGAACAGTAAAACATCTTGTCCCTTCACATCACGGAAGTATTCAGCGATTGTTAAACCAGTCAAAGCTACCCGCATCCGGGCACCAGGTGGTTCGTTCATCTGGCCATAAACCATGGCTGTCTTGTCAAGAACTCCTGAACCCTTCATTTCGTAGTACATGTCGTTACCTTCACGACTACGTTCGCCAACACCGGTGAAGACTGAAATCCCGTTGTGTCCTTGGGCAATATTATGGATTAATTCCTGAATTAAAACGGTCTTACCAACTCCGGCACCACCGAAGAGTCCGATCTTCCCCCCACGAACGTAAGGAGCTAACAAGTCGATAACCTTAATCCCGGTTTCCAGAATTTCAGTTTCGTTGTTCAGATCATCATATTTCGGTGCATCCCGGTGAATTGGCATCCGTTGAGCGTCTTCGCCAAATTCTGGTCCACCATCGATTGGTTCACCTAAGACATTAAACACCCGTCCGAGAGTATCGTCACCAACTGGCACACTAATTGAAGCACCAGTATTTTCAACGTCCATACCACGCTTTAAACCGTCAGTACCATCCATCGCAATTGTCCGGACAACACCATCACCTAATTCAAGGGCCACTTCAACCGTTAAGGTCTTATCATCAGCCTCTTGAATCTTTAAAGCAGTGTTAATCTCAGGGAGTTTTTCGTCTGCAGGAAATTCAACATCGACAACTGGTCCAATAACTTGGACAACTTTACCAGTAGTACTCATGTATTTCCTCCCATTTACGAATTATTCTTGTGCTGTCATTCCACCAGTAATTTCTGTTATTTCCGTGGTAATGGCAGCTTGACGTGCACGGTTATATTGCAACTGTAATGTCGCAATAATATCGTCAGCATTATCAGAAGCAGACTTCATAGCGTTAGCACTCGATGCGTGTTCCGATGTTTTAGCATCCAAAATCGCTCCATATACTAAACTATTAGCATATTGGGGAACTAACAAACTAATCATCTGTAGCAATCCCGGTTCAAGATCGTATTCTGCTTCGATATCCGCAGTTACACTTTCTTTTACCCGTTCATCTTCATGTTCCTCTAATGACTTTTGCGAAATCGGGAGAAATAATTCGGTTCGTTCATGCGAGACCATCCGGTTTACGAAATGGCTATACGAAATATATAGTTGATCATAAACCCCGTCCTCAAACATTTGAACAGCCTTTTTAACAATTCCTTCCACTTCACGATAGGTGGGCACGTCGCTCACACCCGTATACTCAAAGACAACATTCATTCCCCGTTTTTTGAAGAATTCCGTCCCGGTCTTTCCAACCGTAAGAAAAACGGTGTTATCTTTGGTGAGGCCATTCTTTTTCATTGTATCGAGGGTGGATTTAATGACGTTACTGTTGTAACTCCCCACCAATCCCCGATCAGATGTAATTACTAAAATACCGACCTTTTTTACCGGGCGCTCATCAAATAGCGAGCCAATTTCAGCCCCTATTTTCTCAGCATTTTCTCTGTTTTTTAGAGTGGCAATATGAGATTTAACCAGGCTTGCCAAAATTGCCTTGACCTCATCAGCATAGACTTGATAGGTCTTGGTATGGCTTTGAACTTGGTTCAACTTTGCCGTAGAAACCATCTGCATCGCGGTTGTAATCTGACGCGTACTCCGCGTTGAATCCAACCGACGCTTAACTGCAGCTAATGATGCTGGCACTAAATCTCACCATCCTTTCTTAAACGTCAGTAATTAGTTTTCAGCCTCTTGTGATTCATCTTGATCAGCAGCAGTTGACTTCTTTTGATCACTAGTTTCAAACGTATCCTTAAAGGAACTAATCGCTTGATCCAATGCGTCGCCTTCTGGCAGCTTCCCAGTTGACTTAATTTGATCATACAAATCTTGGTGGTTAGCACGCATAAAGTTAGCTAATTCACTTTCAAACCGTAGAATATCATCAACTGGTAAACTATCCAAGTAACCATGACCAAGGGCATACAAGGTCACAACCTGTTGCTCAACTGGTTGTGGCTGGTGTAAGCCTTGCTTCAAGACTTCAACCGTCCGTTCACCACGGGCCAACTTAGCTTGGGTGGCAGCATCCAAGTCAGAACCAAATTGGGCAAACGAAGCCAGTTCGTTATAGGAAGCAATATCCAAACGAAGGGTCCCAGATACTTTCTTCATCGCCTTAACTTGGGCGTCACCACCAACCCGCGAAACCGAAGTCCCGGCATCAATGGCTGGCCGTTGTCCAGCATAGAATGAATCCGCATTTAAGAAGATTTGACCATCAGTAATGGAAATAACGTTAGTTGGAATATAAGCAGACACGTCACCAGCTTGTGTTTGAATGATTGGTAAGGCTGTCATTGACCCTCCACCTAAGTCATCCGATAACCGGGCTGCCCGTTCCAGCAACCGTGAGTGAGTATAGAAAATGTCACCAGGGTATGCTTCACGACCAGGTGGCCGCCGTAAAATCAATGAAAGTTCACGGTAAGCATCCGCTTGCTTTGATAAGTCATCATAGATAATCAAAACGTCCCGGCCATTATACATGAACTCTTCACCCATTGCGGCACCTGCATACGGTGCGATGTACAGCAATGGAGCCGGGTTAGAAGCCGAAGCAGATACAACAATCGTGTAATCTAGGGCACCATAACGCCGCAGAGTTTCAACTGCTGCCCGAACCGTTGATTCCTTTTGACCAATTGCGACATAGATACAAATCATGTCTTGATCTTTTTGATTAATAATTGTGTCAATGGCGATTGAAGTCTTCCCAGTCTTCCGGTCACCGATAATCAACTCACGTTGACCACGACCGATTGGTACTAATGCATCAATCACCTTAATCCCAGTTTGGAGCGGTTCAGAAACACTCTTCCGTTCCATAACATCAGGAGCCTTCTTTTCAATTGGACGTGTCTTGTCGGTTTTAATTTCGCCAAGACCGTCAATTGGTCGTCCTAAGGGATCCACAACCCGACCGAGTAAGGCATCGCCAACAGGAACTTCCATGATCCGACCAGTCCGCTTGACCGTATCTCCTTCACGAATTCCTGTATAGTCACCTAGAACAACGATACCGACGTTGTTCGATTCGAGGTTTTGGGCCATCCCGTAGACGCCATTATCAAATTCGAGCAACTCACCAGCCATGGCATTTTCAAGCCCGTCGGCACGAGCAACACCATCACCTACGTAAGTCACAGTTCCCGTTTCTTCAACGGAGATTGTGTCTTGGTAGTTGGCAAGTTGCTTTTTGATGAGTGAACTGATTTCCTCAGTTTTAATGCTCATACAAATCTCACCTCTTCAAGTACAAAACAACCTAATTAACAAGTAACCGACGCATCTTCTCCAACTTTGTCTTTAGACTACCATCAAGTGTCTGACTACCGACTTTAACAATCAATCCACCAATAATTTTCGGATCAACTGTTTCATTTAGTACGACTTTGTTGGCACCTAAACGATGTGCTAAAGTTTCAGCTAGTTTATTGCGTCTTTCTTCATCCAGTTGCACGGCAGAGACGACATCAGCATGAACCCGTTTGCGTGCTTGGTCATACTGTGTTTCAAACTCATCAATAATTGCAACCATTTCGTCCATTCGACCATAATCGAAAACCATTTGAATTAAGTTAGCTACCAATTGACTGGCACCCTGCTTTAATTCATTGACCATCGCTACTTTTTGGTCTTGACTTAAATTGGTTCCACTAAGGGCCCGTTGCAGACCGGCGTTCTGCTCAAAAACAGTCCGCAGTGCAACAAGTTCTTGATAAGTCTGTTCCAGTTGGTCGTCAGTATCAACCAATTCAAATAATGCCTTGGCATACCGCTTAGCAACCGTCTTCTTATCAAGACTCATTTTTTACTCAACCCTTCAATGTAAGAATCAATTAACTGTTGTTGATCATCCGCATTTAATTGCTTATTAATCAACTTAGCCGCAATTTCAAGAGATAGGTTTGCAACGTCATCCTTTGCGCCATTCAGTGCATCTTGACGTGCTTGTTCAGCGTCACGTTGTGCTTGTTCTTGAATGGATTGCGCGTTTTGATGAGCTTCATCCACAATTTGGTTACGAAGATTTTCACCATTTTTCCGTGCTTCATCCACAATTTGGGTGGCTTCTTGCTTTGAGCCTTGTAATTCAGCTTGCCGTTGAGCAGCTAACTTCGCAGCATCCTTACGATCCTTAGCAGCACTATCAATGTCATCAGCAATCTTGTTCGCCCGTTTTTCCATCATTTCGGTAACCGGCTTCCATGCAAAGTGCCAAACTAATAGTGCCAAGATAATGAATGAAATTAAGTAAAATAACATATCACCCATGTATAAGCTGTTTGATTCAGCCAGAACTAGCATTCATGACACCTCCTTTCCTATTCTTTAAAGCGCTTCTGTCGTCACTACTTGTTCATAACCAAGAAGGCAACAACGATTGCCAAGATAGGAACCCCTTCGATCAAACCAACACCGATAAACATCGTTGTCCGGAGTTGACTTGCGATTTGTGGCTGACGAGCCATTGAATCAACAGTATGAGAAATAACTAATCCGTTTCCGTAACCAGTAGCGAGCGCTGCACCAGCGGCAGCAATACCAGCAGCAATTGCACCCATTTTTGAGTACCTCCTTAAAATTATATAAGTACTAATCCCCAGAAACCTTCCGAGAAATATAAACCGTTGTTAATGTTACAAAGACATAAGCTTGGATTGCACCAATAAACACTGAGAATCCTTGCCAAATCATTTCAACTGGCAAACTAACAATGATTGTTGGCCATCCGTGCGAGAAAGCCATTTTACCAAGCAAGCCTAGCAAAAGTTCCCCAGCGTAAATATTACCAAAAATCCGGAGACCCAATGTTAAGAAGTTACTTACTTCTTCAATTAGGTTAATCGGCAACATTAATGCACTTGGCGAAACAAATTCAGCAAAGTATCCTTTAATACCGTTGTGAACCATTCCGGCAAAGTGTGAGAGAACGATTACCATCAGCGAGAACGTCAAAGTAATCACTGGATCGGCCGTTGGACTTTTAACCAGTTCATGACCGTTCCAACCGACCTGGAGAAAGAGTCCCAATTGGTTGGCAACGAAGATGAAAATAAACAGAATGAAAATGAAGTAGCTATATGCACCGCTAATGTCACGATTCATCTGGCCACGCACAATCCCATTCGTAAATTCAACCAGCCATTCAAGAACATTTTGACCACCCTTCGGCTTCATTTGAATATGTCGTGACAACCCAAACAATAAGCAAAAGACGATTACACAGACGACCAGTCCAGAAATCATATTGGTGATATTAAATGTCAGGCCAAAAAGGTTAAAAGTATAAGCATCACCGCCCATTCATATTCCACCTCTTTTCCTCATAACATAAAATAAGGTCTGTAAAGTTGAGAAATGTAATGACAAGACTCAAATTACAGACCTAAATATATCATTTTTTAATCTAAATATCAAAGGCCCGCCGATGAATTCTGACTCTTGGCCAAGATGCAAAATGATAAAAATATTAGATGTTTTAATCTATTTTTCATCATTGCGTTCACTAGCCGCTTCTTGTGGCAAAATCAAGTTCAAGGCAATGCCAAGCACTGCTGCCACTGCTAGACCAGAAAATTGATATTGACCTAATTTCAGGTATGCATTACCAATCCCAATCACTAGAATAACTGAAGAAATCATTAAATTCCGTTTCTTATTAAAATCAATTTGATCTTCAATCATCACCCGCAGACCACTTGAAGCAATGACCCCGAATAAAAGGAATGAAATTCCACCAATTACTGGTGAAGGAATTGATTCAATTAACGCACTTAATTTACCAACAAAGCTAAAGAACACTGCAAAGAGAGCCGCTCCAGCAATAACGTAGACACTGTGGACCTTTGTAATTGCTAAAACACCAATATTTTCACCATAACTAGTGACTGGTGGTCCACCAACGAACCCTGCAATAATGGATGCCGTCCCATCACCGGCGAGGGTGTGGTTCAATCCAGGATTCTTAAAATAGTTTCGTTCCGTTAATTCGTTCAGTACCATAATATGACCAAGGTGTTCAGTCATTGTTACAAAGGCAATTGGAGCCATACTAAGGATTGCTCCCCAATAAAACTTTGGCATGTAGTTGACAAATGGCACTTGAAATTTAGGCAGGCTAAACCAGTGTGCCGCCATTACCGGGCTAAAGTCCACAATTCCGAATAAGACTGCAATGACGTAGCCGAAAACAATTCCCATCAAAATTGGAATCAATCCTAAAAAGCCCTTAAAGTACATATTAAATGCTACCGTCAACAGCATCGTAAGCATAGCAACCGCAAAGAAACGAAGATCATAATGTCCATTATTAATCGTCGCGTCCTTCGCTGCCGTGCCGGCAAGCGACAAACCAATTACCATCACTACCGGCCCAACAACGATCGGTGGTAAAATCCGGTCAATCCAATCTGAGCCGAAGAAACTTACAATCAAAGCCACAATTAAGTAGACACACCCTACTGCGACCGTCCCTTGGGCAATCCCTGGATATCCAGTCGTCTTCATCAATGCCATCATTGGGACCACGAATGAGAAACTTGATCCCATATAGGCAGGAATCTTATGTCGCGTAATCAGCAGGTACATTAAAGTACCCACCCCTGAACTAAATAGTGCAATTCCGGGATTTAACCCTACTAGAATTGGTACCAGCACGGTCGATCCAAACATTGAGAACATATGCTGCAGAGATAAACCAAACCATTGTCCTGCTTTTGGCCGTTCATCAACGTCCAGAACTACGTCGCGTCGTTTTGCCATTGCAACTCGCTCCTTCCAAAAAAAACCCTTAGGTTTGAGAACCCAAGGGTTTACGTTCACGGAAAGCAATCCACTCCGTGCCTATTTAAACGTACTACCTTTGAGGCCTCTCTGGACCTAATTAAAGGATAATTATTCATTGCCTGTATCATACTGACTTTCCTCGTCCTTGTCAACATATTTTTGCGAATTCCAAATCACAAGGCCACTAGTAATTGGAACAGCAATAATAACCCCGATAAACGAAATTAAGACCGTTACTAATTCAGTTACCAGTAATTTATTATTGAAAATTGCACCAAACGAATAGTTAAGTCCGAAAAACCAAACAAAAAGTGCTAAAAAATTACCTAGAAAGCCCAGTAATAATGTATTCAATGTTGTGCCAATAATATGCTGACCAATTTGCAAGCCACTTGTTAGCAAAGCAGGAGCTTTAAGGAATGGTTGGCCAGTAATAATTTCTCTAAGGCCACTAGCTAAGGCAATTGTGAGTTCTGCCACTGCCCCTAAACAGCTTAAAATCATTGTCATTTTGCCAACTTTAACATAATTAATTCCAATCAGAATGGACATTCCTTCCAATTCATTACTATTCTCCAGACTGAATCCGGTAGCTTGAACAAAGTGCTCTGTTAATAATACTAAGCTTACCACTATGATCATGACAATGAATGCTGCTTCAAAAGCACTGATACTGACTCGAAGATCTTCAGTCCCCATAAAAATGGTTGTTGCAAGAATTAACGTTCCTAAAACAAGTGTCACCCAAAGCGGGGCCACGTGGAGAGCAACTAAAACTAAGCCAATATAGAAGTAACAAAAATTCAGAAACAAGCTTAAAAACGCTATCCAGCCCTGTCGACCACCGACAATGATCATTAAGATAAGCAAAATCAGGCCCAGTGCCGTAATTGTACTCATTTTGTGCCCTCCTTCGCAATCAACAAAGATGTAACTAGACTGACCACTGGGATGGTTACCACAATACCAATTCCAGAAACTAAACTTTGGGCAACCCCTAAACTCATCGTCATGCTAAAGGTATAACCCCATGAATTTCCATTACGCAGCATCAAAACTGCGTTGGTCAGTGTCGAAAACAGAAAAATCATTAAAAGAATGTTAGTCAGCGGACCCATGACTGTTTGACCGACCTGCCGCCCTGCAGCAAAGAGTTTACGCCATTGAACCTGGGGATCCAGTCGTTTAACTTCGAACATCGTGGCTAAAATATCACTTGATTCATCCATTACCGCTCCTAAACAACCGATCATGATCTCTGCTAAATATAATAGTCGGTAATTTTGGGTAACAAACTGCATAGCCTCATAGTAAATCCCGCGTTCATTGGTTAGCGAACTAACCAATAAAAAAGTGCCTAATGATATCCCAACACCAAGCATTGTAGCTAATAGCGTGGCAAAAGTCTGTTTATTCCAACCATAAACAAACGTGAGCGTGGCTAAAGCCATCAAAAACGATAGTCCTGCAAAAATTGGCAGAATGTATTGAGCCTGCGTTGCAATGTCAATCTGGATTGCCGCGATGAATAAGCCAACGTTAAGTAATGCTGATAATAACGCAAACACTCCGACCTTGCCCATCATAATAATTAATAATAAAATTACTAACCAAGTTAAAACAACAACTGTCGTATCACGCTTTAAGCCGGTTACGTTAGCAGTTAATTGACCGTGATCACTTCGCAATTGAGTTAAAAAAGCTTGCTGACCGCGTCGGTACTTTTGATCCATGCCGCCTGACTTTGAATATGTATTATTGGTTGTCACCCGTTGCCCACGATGGCGACCGTTCATTATTTGCAGGGTGACCCGCTGCTTAAATTGTTGGTCTCGATTATTGAACTGATCTTGTGTTTTTTGTTGATGAGTGACTTGTACACTCACTACTTTACCAATTGGGCGCTGGTAAAATTGCTGGTTGTTACAGCTCCAAATAATACTAACTACAGCACCAATAATCAGTAAGCATACTAGCCAGCACGTCGCGACCATTTTACTCGTGATTTTAGCATTAAATCGCTTCTTTCTATAACAGCTATTTTACGCTGAATCATTTTCCTGTCAGCATTAATTTAGTAAACTAATCGTTTTTTAATCAATCTGTTTTAAAATAAACCCATCAAATACATCAAAAGGGACTGATTTTTTATGGCTGAGTATCACTTATACTTGGTTCGTCACGGCCAAACATTTTTAAATACTTTTCATCGCCTTCAAGGATGGATTGATTCCGGACTCACAGAACTCGGTAAAAAGCAAGCCATTGCTACCGGAGCAGCCTTGCATAACATTAATTTCAACTTAGTCGTTTCATCAGATTTAAATCGCGCCATTCAAACCCGGGACCTAATTGTCCAGCAGCTATCTTCTGCTACGCTGCCGATTCAATCTGACCCCGCTTTCCGTGAAGTCTTCTTCTCTGCCTTTGAGGGTCTGCCCGCCGACTTAGTTTTTCAAAGAATCGCCCAACGCAATGGTTTCATTAGCCAGGACGATATCATCGCCAAAAAAGGGTTCGCTTATGTTCGCCAACTGATGCAAGATGATGATCCTACTCATAAAGCAGAACTCTATCCTGACGTCATCACTCGCTTTCGAAAGGGGCTTGCTCATATTACCCAAGCGTTACCGACCGGCGGCAATGTACTAATTGTTTCTCATGGGGCCTTCATCAGAACCATCGCAGATTATCTTGGGGTTAATATCGTGAACAATTTTCCTAGTAATGCTGGAGTAACGGAATTAGCCATGTCATTACCAAGTAACGTCCGCATGGTCGAATATAATCGCTCCACTCTTTAAATAAAAAAGCTCTGCATTGTGCAGAGCTTTTTATTTACTTCGTACCGAATAGCCGGTCCCCAGCATCACCCAGTCCAGGAACAATGTAGCCATCGTCATTTAAGTGATCATCTAAACCACAAGTGTATAAATCAACATCAGGGAACTTTTCACGAACGGCCTGCACACCCTCTGGTGCAGCTACCAAGCAAGCAAACTTAATGTTCTTTTCGGAACATCCACGCTTCTTCAAGGCTTCGATTGCCATAATTGCTGAACCACCAGTGGCTAGCATTGGGTCAACCACAAATAATTGGCGTTCCGTAATGTCGTTGGGTAACTTCACAAAGTATTCATGAGGCTTTAAAGTTTCTTCATCTCGATACATCCCGATAAAACCAATCTTGGCAGCTGGAATTAATTCAGTCATTCCATCCACCATTCCTAGACCAGCCCGCAAAATCGGCACAATCGCTACTTTTTTACCAGCCAATTCCTTTTTAGTGGTTTTGGCAATTGGCGTTTCCACTTCAACATCCTTGAGTGGCATCGAACGAGCAACTTCATATGCCATCAATGTCGCCAATTCCTTAACCGTTTCGCGGAACACCTTCGTGCCAACATTCTTGTCACGAATCATCGTCAATTTATGTTGGATCAGCGGATGATCTAAAACTTCGAACTTTCCCATGGTTAATACACTCCTTTTTGTTTCTCAATTATTGTACCAAAAACCATGTCATTTGTTAGACCTTTCCGGCATTTAATTTAAAAATTTATTTTAAAAACTCATCGCGGAAGTGTTGACCACCGGCAGACTTATTCAGTCGATTCATATAAGCAAGTCCTAAATCATGAGCTGGAAAAGCTTGGGTCACGATCGCTTGAACTTGTTTTTCGTCATCATACATCCGCAATCCATCAAACAAGCGGGCACTGGCGTCTGTTACCCCATTTCCTAAAGAAAATGCTTGCGCATTCTTCGGCAGCGTCAATTGTTTTAGAATCACATCTTCAGCCATTACTCCAACCGCAAATGGCTGTTGTTCAACCCATTTCATAACGTTTGCCCAATCCTCTTCAGGATCAACAATATAAACCTGTGCGTTTGGGGCATAATGCTTATATTTCATGCCAGGTGCTTTCGGTATCTCACCCTTACCAACATGATGATGGTTGAGATCAATCGAACCAATTACTCCTTCGATATCCGCTTTAGTTACAGCGCCTGGGCGTAAAATTACTGGATGGTCAGTCGACATATCAAGAACCGTCGATTCAACCCCAACTTTGGTCGGCCCATCATCTAAAATTCCATAAATTTTACCATGGAGATCGTGGTAAACATGTTGGGCAGTTGTTGGGCTAGGCTTACCAGAAGTATTGGCAGATGGTCCTACCATTGGCACTCCCGCTTGTTCAATTAAGTCTAAAGTGGGCTGACACTTTGGAAAACGGAACGCCACAGTTGACAGACCACCAGTGACGGTTTTAGATAGTGATCCTGGTTTGATTTTCAAAATAATTGTTAGCGAACCAGGCCAAAAAGCCGTCATTAATTGGCGGGCTTTTTCTGGGATCTCAGCAGCATACTTCTCCACCATCGCCACTGAGGCCACATGAACAATGAGTGGATTATCACTTGGCCGCCCTTTGGCTTGATAGACCTTTTTTACCGCTTCCTCATTTGTCGCGTCAGCTCCCAAGCCATAAACTGTTTCTGTCGGAAAAGCTACTAACTGACCAGACCGTAAAGCTTGGGCAGCTTCACCAATTTGATCGAGATTATAAATTATTGTTTCCATGTTGATCACCTTTGTTCCTTAATTAAAATCCCATGCTTTAATCATCCGCATCCGGTCGGCAATATCATGTTTAGTTTCAATTGTCGCCCCCGGCTGCAGCTTAGTAAAAAGTCGCTGGATCGATTCTTCTTGATCAAAGCCAGTTTCCCCAAATAAAACTCCCTGTTCGGTCAAATGATCTTGAACCTGATCAAATAACCGGTGATAAAATCCTAAGCCGTTTTCCGAAGCAAAAAGGGCTAACGGCGGTTCATACTTAATGACTGCCCGATCAATCAGTTCAGTCGCATTCGGTGAAATATATGGCGGGTTAGTCACGATCAAATCAAAACGTTCCCCTTGCAAATGAGTAAATAAATCACTCTCGACCGTCCTGAGATTAGTACCGTGCAGTCGTTGGTTAGCCGTCGCTACTCGCAGAGCACCAGCTGAAATATCACTCAAGGTCACTCGCCACCTTGGGCACTCCAGCGAAAGCGTAATACCGATAACTCCACTGCCAGTTCCCAGGTCCAGCACCCTTAACGGTTGGTCTTGAGGCATTTCTTGCAATACCCATTCAATTAAATCTTCCGTTTCGCTTTCTGGAATTAAAACATCCTGATTCACCACAAAAGTTCGTCCAAAAAAGGGAGCCTTACCAACAACATATTGCGTCGGTTCATCTTTGGCGATTCGTAAAATTGCAGTCTGATACCGTTTTTTTTCATCATCCGACATCACTTCGCGATTATGCATTAATAAATCTGCATCCGACCATCCATGAATCATCTTTAAAACAAATTCAGGCGCATAAGGATCTTTATTTAGTTTCTTTAAAAAAGAAGAAGCCCATCGCTGGGCTTGAAAATATGTCCAATTACTCATTCCGTAATTGCTCCAACTTCTTAGTCTGATCAGCAATAATCAATGCTTCGATGATTTCGTCTAAATCGCCGTCCATAATCTTATCCAGTTTATTCAGCGTCAAACCAATCCGATGGTCAGTAACCCGATTTTGTGGATAATTGTAGGTCCGAATCCGTTCTGAACGATCACCAGTACCAATGGCATCCTTCCGCTTTTGGTCGTAAGCACTTTGCTCTTTTTGTTGATAGTAATCGTAAACCCGCGCCTTCAAAATTCGCATGGCCTTCGCCCGGTTTTGTTGTTGGGAACGCTCATCCTGCATTGCTACAACAATTCCCGTCGGCAAGTGAGTCATCCGGACGGCAGACGATGTCTTGTTAATGTGCTGACCACCAGCCCCAGATGACCGGTAAACGTCTACGCGAATATCCTTTGGATCCAAGTCAATTTGGACGTCTTCAGCTTCAGGCATTACCCCAACCGTGGCGGTTGAAGTATGCACCCGACCAGCAGATTCCGTTACTGGGATTCTTTGTACCCGGTGCGCTCCATTTTCAAACTTTAATTTTGAGTAGACCTTGTCACCAGAAATCATTAGCACGATTTCTTTAAAGCCCCCGACTTCGGTTTCCGTCTTATCAACGATTTCGACATTCCAGCCCTGCTTTTCAGCATAGTGTAGGTACATATTATAAAGATCACCGGCAAAGAGGCTGGCTTCATCTCCACCAGCAGCCCCCCGAATTTCCATAATAATGTTTTTGTCATCATTGGGATCTTTAGGAATCAGTAATACTTCCAATTCATGAGCCAGTTGATCCTGTTCTTCTTTAGAACTAGCCAACTCTTCCTTGGTCATTTCGATGAGCTCATCGTCTTTCGTATCCCGTAGTAGTTCCTCATCATCTTTAATTGTCTGGGTAACTTTTTGATACTGGTGGTACTTTTCAACGGTTTCCCGTAAGCTCCCTTCCTCCTTCGAGAGCTTCATAAAGCGCTGACTATCGGCAATGACTTCTGGATCACTGATTAATTCGTTTAATTCATCATAGCGATCAGCAACCGCTTGTAATTTATCAAAAATTTCTTCCATTTCCATTAGTCATTCTCCTGTTCACGATTTAATTCGGGGTGAAAATAATGCTTCCGACAAACTGGATAGTAAGATTCATTTCCACCAATTTGAACTTGATCCCCTTCATAGACTGGTTGGCCATTATGGATCCGCAGATTCATCGTTGCTTTGTGCGGGCAAAACCAACAAATCGTCTTCATTTCTTCAATTTTATCAGCATAGATTAGTAAATACTTGGAACCTTCAAATAATTCATTCCGAAAATCATTTTTTAAACCAAATGCCATCACGGGAATATTCAGTTCATCAACAATTTTAGTTAACTGTAAAACATGCTGTTTAGTTAAAAACTGGGCTTCATCAATCAGTACACAGTAAATCTTTTGTTTAGTTAGTTTTTCCTTCACTAGCCCCACTAAGTCAGTATCATTCATGATTGGCGTGACCCGTCGTTTTAAACCAATCCGGCTAGCGATCATACCCCTTCCGGAACGGGTATCAACACCGCTCGTTAATAACTCCACTGGTTTGCCCTGTTCCTCATAGTTATGGGCAACTTTAAGAATATCAATAGACTTTCCAGAATTCATTGCGCCATATTTAAAAAATAACTGCGCCACAGTATTCACCTTTTCTATCTCAATAGTACTGTTCAATTATAACGGAAAGCCCGCCGTTTTTGAATAGTAAATCCATTCCCCACACTCTGTCACTTAGTTAAACACGATCAAGTTTCAATTTGATCGTGTCTGAATTAATTAACGTTGATAAATTTGTTGGCTGTACCACAAAATGTTACTTATTTTTCATTAAAGAAATTCGGTTCCCTTTCATTTTCGCATCAGAACGGTTAAAATTAATCGTTATAAATAATAAGTGGGAAGGACAACTTTCAAATGTCAATTCAAAGCTCATTTGCAGAATTCGCCGGTCGCTCCAGCTACTGGTTTTTACACAATGTTTTTCATGGCGGTAGCTCCCTGCCCGGTAAAATTACCCTTAAACTTGATCCAAATATTTTAAGCGAATTCGCTAAAAAATATGATCTTGTCATTATTACTGGGACCAACGGTAAAACTCTAACCACCGCACTCAGTGTTCGGGTACTCCGTGAAAAGTATTCTAACGTCGTTACCAACCCGTCTGGATCGAACATGGAACAAGGGATCGTGACGGCCTTCATCACAGCTCCCCGGGCCAAAAAGAAGGGGCTAGCAGTCCTTGAAGTGGATGAAGCAAACGTGCGGATGGTCACCAAACACATTCAGCCAATTGCTATCGTAATGACTAATCTTTTTCGGGACCAAATGGATCGGTATGGTGAAATCTATACGACTTACGATAAAATTTTGGCCGGAGTTAAGTTAGCCCCGCAGGCAACGATTATTGCTAACGGTGATGAACAGATTTTTAACACAAAGGACCTCCCAAATCCAGTTATTTATTATGGATTTGATAATGATCATCAAGATGATTTACGAGCCTCTGCAAATACGGATGGCCTGCTTTGTCCAAAATGTCAACATATTCTTCATTTCCATAATATTACGTATGCTAGCCTTGGTGAATACTTCTGCCCTCACTGTGGCTTTCATCGTCCTGAATTAAAGTACCGGGTCACTAAATTAGGTCAGATGACCCCTACCTCTTCAACATTCTCGATTGATGGTCACGAATTTGAAATCGGGGTGGGTGGTTTATACAACATTTATAATGCTCTGGCTGCTTATTCGCTTGGTCGTTTCTTAGGTGTCACTCCTGAACAGATCCAAAACGCTTTTCAAGCTGATGAACACGTTTTTGGTCGTCAAGAAATTATCAACGTCGACGGGAAAGAAGTAACGCTTGTCTTAGTGAAGAATCCAGTCGGACTAAATCAGGTTATTGACATGGTACTCACAGATCCAGAACCATTTAGCTTTGGTTTTCTATTAAACGCCAACTACGCGGATGGAATTGATACCAGTTGGATCTGGGATGGCAACTTTGAAAAACTCAATGTTCCGCGGATTGCCCACTACTTTACTGGGGGAGAACGCTACAAAGATATTTCAACCCGACTGCGGATGGCGGGCATCGAACATATTCAAGAAGAACCAGACCTGACCAAAGTAATTGATACCATTAAAACCATGCCAACTAAGCACGTCTACTTACTTTCCAGTTACACTGCCATGCTCCAACTACGTAAAGAATTAGCTGAACGAAAGTATATCCAAGGAGGGATGAACTAATGGCAAAGTATCAACTGCATGTTGCCCATTTCTATGGTGACCTAATGAACACTTATGGCGATATTGGTAACATCATTGCCCTTAAATATTATGGTAAACAAATGGACACTGACATCACTTCCGAAATCGTCAGCATCGGTGATGATTTCGATCCAGCCAAGTTTGATCTTGCCGTTTTTGGTGGTGGTCAAGATTACGAACAATCCGTAATTTCTAAAGACATTCCACAGAAAAAAGCTGGAATGGCGAAATTCATTAACGATGGCAAACCATTCCTCGCTATTTGCGGTGGCTTTCAATTACTCGGTCAATACTATGTAGATGCCAATGGTGATAAAATCCCGGGAGCAGGGATCCTTAGTCATTACACCGTTACCCAAAGTCAACAACGATCCGCAATGCAAAATCAAACCCGATTTATTGGTGATATTGAAATCAAAAATGAGGAAACTGGTGAAATGTACCACGGTTTTGAAAACCATAATGGACGTACTTTCCTGGGATCAGATGAAAAACCGCTTGGTATTGTCCAATCCGGTCATGGTAACAACGGCGAGGATCATACTGAAGGTGCCATTTATAAGCACACTTACTGCTCCTACTTCCACGGACCAATCTTAACCCGGAATGGCAAACTGGCTAAGCGAATGCTCCTGGAAGCACTGCATAATAAGTACCCAGATGCTGACCTTAGCGAACAAGTAGCATTAAAGATTAAACCAACCTTTTAAGGGGGAATACCATGTCAACAATCTTTGTGACCTTAATGACCATTATCTTTATTGGTGAATCATTTTGGGAATTCCGCCTCTTTACTTTTTTAACCAGCCAACTGCCCATGATTCGCAGTGAACGTGAACGACAGCAACTATCCATGGCCCTCAAACTGGATCGGCGGTGGAATTGGGGATCATGGATTTTAATCTTCATCATCTTCGTAACCCCATCCGCTGTCTACCTACCGCTTGTATCACTTTTATGCCTATTCGAAACCCTCATGGTAATGCGGATGGATCGATTGAAACGACAATATTTTAGTTAAAAACAGGCGGCTCTAAAGCACTGTTCTTACAGTGTTCTAGAGCCGCCTGTTTTTTAGCGATTCTTTTCATCAAGGTAGGTAGCCATAATCAAACCACGATAATTCAAATAATCATCATTATTTGCACTTGGATGCACCCGATTTGATAATACAATCATTCCTTGATCATCTTGCCGATCTAAAATTAACCACGTTCCCGTAAAGCCCGTGTGGCTGATGACAGTATGATGGTCTGCTGTATGGGCATGCAATAACTTCCAGCCGAGTCCCCGATTATGATTACCAATTAGTGGGGTCTGGTCATGAAACATCAGCGAGATTGTTTGATCAGTCAAAATACCATCCAAATTTGTTTCTAACAAGGCATGACTATATTTCAGCAAATCATCTAATGTTGAGAACAGCCCTGCACTCCCACAATGCCGCTGCAGGATGAAGCCCTTCGGATCATGAACACTTCCCCGAATGAGACCACGTTGCTTTTGAATTTCCGTTGGGACACAATCTTGCCAATGGGGGGTATAAGTAGTTCGGGTCATTCCCAAAGGCTGAAAAATATGTCGTTGACTTAACACCTGAATTGTTTGCCCCCAAATTCGTTCAGCAATGAGGCCTAAATAAATGAAGCCAATATCTGTATAAAGAATGTTTTTCCCTAAATTAGGGCCAATCTGTTCCATCCTCAATAGCCCATCCAGCAACTGATCGGCGGGGAGCTCATTCCGGTGAGGAATGTAACCTTCGATGGCCGCCGTATGCGTTATCAAGTGACGCACTTTAACCGCTGCGTTATTGATTTCAGGAAGATATTTTCGTACAGGATCATCTAAATGCAGGACACCAGCTTGCAAAAGCAATGCAATTACCGGGACGGTCCCCACCACCTTCGTTAACGAAGCTAAATCATACTGCATCCCATCCCGAAGCGGAATTGACTGCGGTGTTACCTCTGCCATTCCCATGACTTTGCGGAGGGTTTTTGAACCATCAAAAATCGCATAACTTACTCCCGGTACCACTTTTTTAGTAACCATCTCTGCTAATAATTGTTGCGTACGTGCATATTTTTTTTGCATTTTTTACCCTTCCTAATTAGCCAACTGATTTCCGGTAAATTGGCTATTGTAAAGATCCGCATAGAATCCGTTTTGGGCCATCAGTGATTCATGATTACCTGTTTCAATAATCTGTCCGTGATTCATCACAATAATTTGATTAGCATCACGGATGGTAGAAAGACGGTGAGCAACAACAAAGCTAGTCCGCCCTTTCTGAATGTCATTCATAGCATTTTGAATTAATGCTTCAGTTCGAGTATCAACTGAACTGGTAGCTTCGTCCAAAATTAAAATATCAGGATCTGCCAAAAAGGCCCGGGCAATCGTTAGCAATTGCCGCTGCCCTTGGGAAATATTCGATGCCGTTTCATCTAAAATCGTATCATATCCATTTGGTAATTCACGAATAAAGGAGTCTGCATATGCTAAGCGAGCGGCCTCATAGACCTCCTCATCAGTTGCATCGTTACGTCCATATTTGATATTTTCGAAAATGGTTCCCGTAAAGAGCCAAGTATCTTGCAAAACCATCCCCACGTGCTTACGCAGGTCTTCCCGCATCATTGATCGTGTATCTTGACCATTATAATAAACGTGACCGCCATCAACGTCGTAGAAACGTTCTAGTAAATTAATAATTGTTGTCTTCCCTGCTCCGGTAGGACCAACAATTGCCACCATTTTATTCCGAGGCGCAGATAAATTAAAGTCCTTAATTAAGGGTTCATCCGGTTGGTAAGCAAATTTGACGTGGTCAAACTCAATTGCTGGTTGATCGCCAGATTTAGCGGGAGTGGTGGCGAGTTTATTATCCATTTCGGGTTGATCAATCACTTCAAAAATCCGTTCTGCGGATGCAATTGTTTGTTGAATGGTACTGGAAAGGTTCGCAATTTGTGTAATGGGTTGGGAGAATTGATTGGAATACTGGAGGAATGCCTGAACGTTACCAAGGGTAATTTGACCATGAGCAACCTGGATTGCCCCAACAACTGCTACCAATAAGTAACCCACATTTCTGACAAAGTTCATACATGGAAAAATCAGAATCGAAAAGAACTGCGCCTTCCAAGCAGCTTGATAATATTGCTGGTTTTTCTTGGCAAACTGTTGTTGTTCATCTTGTTCGTGATTAAAAACCCGGACGATCGTGTGGCCCGCATAAGTTTCTTCAACTTGATCGTTGATTTCACCCAAAGCAGCCTGTTGTCGAGCAAATAACTTTTGTGCTGTCGGGGCCACAAAGCCAACTACTAACAGGCTGAGTGGAATGATAACTAATGCCACCAACGTCAGTTTCCAACTGATTGAAATCATCAGGGCAAGAACCCCAACAAAAGTAATGGTACTGGTAATAATTTGGATCATCCCTTGTTGGAGAGTCCCAGCAATATTATCCATATCATTGACCATTCGACTCATAATGTCGCCATTAGAATGGGTATCGTAATATTTAATTGGTACCCGCGCCATTTTGGCTTTCAAATCCTGACGAAGATTGTAAACAACCCGTTGGGAGATCCGCGTCATCATAACTTGTTGAACAAAGCTGAATAGCCCCGAAAAGACGTACAACAAAACAACGACAATCGCGATCCGCATAATCTTGGAATAATCAATGGGGAGTGAATGGAGCTTCATCCCCGCTTTCATTTCTTGGTAACCACGAACCACCCCATCATAAATCGTGGTTGTTGCTTCACCCAAGATCTTTGGTGCCATGATCGATAGAACTACAGAAATGATGGCCATGATGACCGAAACAATAACACCCCATTTCCACGGACCTAAGTATGAAATTAAACGTTTGGTCGTGGGCCAAAAATGTGTGGCCTTTGCCGGCTTTCCCCGTTGTGGTCCATTATGCATGGTGATGCGCCTCCTTTTGAATTTGTGAATTCAGAATTTGCTGGTAGGTTTTATTTTCAGCAACTAATTGTTGGTGAGTTCCTTGACCAACCACCTTGCCGTCGTCTAGAACCAGAATTAAGTCAGCATCAGCCACCGTTGAAATCCGTTGTGCAACAATCACGGTCACGGCCTTCTGTAATTCCGCATCTTGGCGGAGAGCCATTCTTAACTGAGCATCCGTCTTAAAATCAAGCGCGGAGAATGAATCATCAAAGATGTAGACTGAGGCTGGTTTAATAATTGTTCGGGCAATTGCAAGCCGCTGCCGCTGTCCACCGGAGAAGTTCCCCCCGTTTTGTTCGACTACAGCATCCAAGCCCCCCGCTTCTTTAACAAAATCAGTTGCTTGAGCAATATCCAGCGCATGCCATATTTGTTCATCAGTTGCGTTTGGTAATCCAAACTGCATATTAGAACGAATCGTTCCAGTAAACAGGACGGCCTTTTGTTGCGTAATTGAGATTAACTTATGCAAGTCATGTTGTGAAAGCTCATTCACTGAATAACCATCCACTTTAATTTGTCCGCTTTCAATGTCAAACAGACGCGGGATCAAATTTACTAATGACGACTTTCCTGAACCAGTTCCACCGATAATGGCTAACGTCTGTCCGGCCTTGATATTAAAATTCAAATCAGACAGTGCCAATTGCTCAGCACCAGTATAGCGAAAATCAACATGATCAAAAGCTAAGGACGCTGTTGGTGTACCACTAAGTACCTGTGGTTTAGCTGGATCAGCAATAACAAGTGGTTGTTCTAACACCTCATTAACCCGCTTAGCAGATGCCGAGGCTCGTGGTACAAATACGAAGACCATTGAAAGCATCATAAAGCTAATCAAGATTTGAGTTGAATAAGTCATAAATGCAATCAAATTACCAACTTGCATGCTCATTTGGCCAATCAAATGAGCGCCTAGCCAAATAATTCCAATATTAGTTAGGCTTAGCACTAACGTCATGATCGGAAAGAGGAATGATACTAGTGTGTAAGCCTTAATTCCCGTCTTGGTATAGTCCCCATTCGCATCTTTAAAACGATTTTGCTCACGTGCTTCCTGGTTAAAAGCCCGAATCACCCGTACACCAGTCAAACCTTCCCGGAAAACAAGGTTAATCCGGTCAGTTTTTTGCTGAATGCTTTTAAAGAGCGGGATGGCAAAGTACATAATGGCAACCACAGCAATGGCCAACACCGGTAAGGAGATTAAAAAAACTTTGGTTAAACGGGGTTCACGATAATATGCCAAAACACAAGCAGCGACTAACATAATCGGTGATTGAAGCATCATCCGTAAGACTTGCACCATCACATTTTGAATTTGAACAATGTCATTGGTTGAACGGGTAATAAGTGAAGAATCACCAAACTTGCTCATTTCTTGACTAGAAAACTTTAAGACCGTCCGATAAACTTGCTCCCGAAGCTTTTGCCCCACCTTCATTGATTGGGTCGAGGCGAAGTAAACGTTCAGACCCGCAGCAACTAGTCCAACTGCAGCTACTAAAAGCATCTTGCCGCCTTCATTCCAAATATAATGAATATCGCGTTGCAAAACCCCTTTATCAATTAAATCCGAGGTAATGGTCGGCAAATACAAATCAGCTGCAACTTGGAAAAAAAGAAATAGGACGGCCAACGTGGTTGGTAACCATTCTAAATTTCGTTTAGCAATTTTGATCATTTACTCTCCACCATCCTTTTGATATTTATTCTGCAGGCCCGTCACCATAAGGCTGCCAATCCGAATTAACTCTTTACAGTCATCAATGCTCAGTCGGTCAAGTAGTGCATCGACAAACTCTTCGCGTTCAGCTTCCAGCTCTTTGTTCTTTGCCTGTCCCTTTTTACTCAAACTAACAACAATTTGGCGCCGATCTTGTGGATCGCGTTTTCTTGTAATCAGTTGATCCTGCTCTAAGCGACTCAAAACTTGGGATAACGAACTCGGCCTTACATGAACCTGCTTGGCTAACTCGTTTTGATAAAATTGGTTCCCGTGTTGACCGAGAACCGCAATGATCTGACCACCGCCTTGAAAATGTCCAATGTGTTTACGGTTGCGCAAGGCAATTTCGTGAATTACGCGGGTATTTTTCATTAATTGGTGGAACAGTACGTGCTTTTCATCCATTTTACTGTCCTTTGCTTTCAATATTTTGTGGTACCTAATCATTAGGCACCTAATAATTTAACATCTTACTCTTTTTAATGACAAACACAAGGGAAAATGGCATGATAGTAAAAAAACATCTAAGGAGATTGATATGGAAACTTGGTTATTTCTCGCGCTCATTTTAATAATTGCAATGTTTGGAAAAAATAGTTCATTAGTGATTGCAACTTTGGTTGTCATGCTGATTAAAGCACTCCCTTTTACCCAAAAATGGCTCCCGGTCATTCAAAACAAGGGAATCAACTGGGGAGTAACAATCATTTCTGTGGCAATTCTGATTCCGATTGCTACGGGTGAAATTACTTTCCATGACTTAATGCGGGTCTTTAGGACACCAGCAGGTTGGATCGCAATTGCAATGGGAATTGCCGTCGCGATTTTATCGCGGTTGGGCGTCAATCAACTCTCGGCTTCACCACAGGTTACCGTAGCTCTCGTATTCGGAACCATTATGGGTGTTGTGCTCTTCAAGGGAATCGCAGCTGGTCCAGTTATTGCCAGCGGCTTAACCTACTGTATTGTGACAATGTTAAATTTACATTTTTAAAGACAAAAAGGAGCGACCGAATTTTTCAGTCGCTCCTTTAACTTTAAGTTGGGAACAGTTATTTCAATTTAGTTAAATTGACCTGTGATTGGGTCCATCTTTTGAACTTGATTGTTATTGGCGTTGTAGTTGTAAAGACCAGTCAAGTTAGCAACATTTTGGTCTTGATCCTTACCTGTGTTCCGTACTTCAACTCGGTATTGACCATTACCTTGGCTTTGGACAAAGTAGTAGTTACCTTCACGTTGTTGAAGGCCACTAGCCGCGATAAAACTGTTCAAAACATCTGCGTTAGAACGGTTTGACGTTGCGGTTGATGAACTCTTTTGATGGTTAGCAACAGCAGAACCTGAAGTCGTCGATGCTTTTTGGCTAACTGATGAACTAGCGGCTGTCACCGTTGAGTTAGAACTGGAATTATTAGTAGCTGGGGTAGCAACAAATGCAACATTCTTATTTGCTGAACTTTGTTTAGCACTCTTTTCGCTAGTCTTGTTACTCTTCTTAACAACCTTTGCAGAAGTCGTCTTGTGACTAGATGTTGAGGTTGTGCTAGTCGATGCGCAGCCTCCTAGTAAGAATGCTGACATCAATAGAACTGTCCCCGTCAATACTTTTTGTTGTGCGCTTTTCATAACCGTAACCCCCTCAACAGATTTTTAAGTTACTTTATTAATTGATTACATTTATATTGTAACGCACATGTAATGTTTTTGAAACATTTTTAAATTATTTGTAAAAACATTTTAGAAAGCACGCCGTCAGTCCTACTCACCATGGGAATTGTCAACTTTTTAAGAAATGGTAAAGAAAAAGTGAGTGTCAAACTAATGACACTCACTTTTAATTATTAATTGGGTATACTGGTCTCGAACCAGTAGATTACGGATTCAGAGTCCGCTGCCTTACCAGTTTGGCGAATACCCAATAAATCAGAACAAAGTAATTATACAAAACTTATCGTCGATACGCAAGATTTTTTAATAAATCGGTAACCTAAATTAGTAAAGTTTGTTAGAATGAAATAAATTGTTATTGAAAGGAGTACCAGCGATGGCAAGTAATTCTGACGCCCTTTATTACGTCTTATCCAAGATTTACCATCATCCAGAATTAGTAATTGCAACTGTCCCCCAATATTCAAATGCAGTAGCTATTACTGTCGATGATAAATTAAAAGTTTCAGACAGTGATTTCTATTTCCCAGAACATAAGCTAATGGTTAATCGCCTTTCTCCCGATTTTGTGGCTAAGAACGGTGATTTACTTGATTATTATTACGATATGACCGATCAGGATAATCCGGGCTTCCACGATGTCTGGATTACAACTGGTCATGTTAGCAAACAACACGCCTATTTAATTGAACTCTACTTCGAGTAACCATTGACGCAAATTAGTTTGTTTAGTATACTAATTAAGTAATATTGCTTATTGCCCGCTGGTCAAATTGGTTAAGACGTCGCCCTCTCAAGGCGGAGTTACGGGTTCGATCCCCGTGCGGGTGATTTTTTATACTCTCATTTAGGCTTCTTGTCTAAAATGGGAGCTTTTTATTTATTCGGACAAAATGGTAGAATTAACCTAAGAAAGAAGGAATTACTAATGACAACCATTCAAGACAACTGGCTGACCCTTGCCGATGGTCAAAAGATGCCCCAACAAGGCTTTGGGGTCTATAAACTAACCGACCCAACAGTCTTTACCCAAACTATTCAAAGCGCTTATGACGATGGTTACCGCCTCTTCGATACCGCACAAATGTATGGAAATGAGGCTGACCTCGGTAAGGCACTAAAATCACTCAATGTTGACCGTGATGATTACTTCATCACAACTAAAGTTGCCGAGAGCAACCAAGGTTATCAAAAGGCAATTGATTCAGTTAAGGAATCACTAAAGAAATTACAACTAGATTACGTTAACTTACTATTAGTCCACTGGCCCATTAATGGTTCTTTCTTTGAAACTTGGCGGGCTTTTGAGGATTTGAAAAAAGATGGCCTAACCAAGTCCATTGGGGTTAGCAACTACGGAATGGTACATCTCCAATACCTTGCTACCCAGGCATCCGAAATGCCAGTGGTTGATCAACTAGAATGTCACCCGTGGCTTTCTGAAAAACCAATGATTGATTTTAATAAACAACACCATATCGTGACTCAAGCTTGGGCACCGTTGGGCCGTGGGCGGATTTTTGAAGAATCCGCCATTCAAGAATTAGCTCAAAAGTATGGCAAAACACCTGCTCAGATTATATTACGATGGCACTTTTTAAATGGTCTGTCGTTCATCCCAAAATCAGCTCATGCTAGTCGGATCAAGGAAAATGCTGATATTTATGACTTCGCATTGACTGATCAAGATATGGTCCAGATGGATTCGATCAATAAAAACGTCCGAATTAGTCAAGAACCGGAACTGGTTTACGAATTTAATCAACAATACCCTCACTAATAATAAGTAATTATTAAATCTAGCAACATCTAATTGACGCCCCACGCCCCGTGGGGTATTTTATTTACACTACTTTCGTTAGGATGTGATCCTATTAAATTTCGTAACACATTTATGACGCTCATCCTCTACCTTGGATTATTTGGTGGGTTAATGTGGTTTTACACAAATAACCACCAATTTCAGCGTCAAGCCGATAATGGTATTACTTATTTAAAGACCTCCGTTCAAGAGCTCGGTAACGAATTAAATGGCAAGAGTAGTCATGACGTCAGCAATCAAAAAGCAGCCCAGGAATCAACCGTCAATAGTCAAACTGATAATATCAACGGTCGTTGGACCAGCCGTTCTGCGACCATTTATATCGATATGAATAATGACACTTTACAGCAAGCCATGGTGGATGCCGTCAACGCTTGGAACAACACGGGTGCTTTTCACTTTAAAGTTGTCCATGATCGTAAGCAAGCTGACTTAGTAGCAAGTACATCTAATAACAGCAATGATCAAGCAGCTGGGCTGGCAGAGATGAACCAGAATACCGTTTCTGGATATTTCACTGATGGTCATATTTATCTCAATAAAGCCTACTTATTAAATCCCGAATATGGCTACAATCACGAGCGGATCGTTAATACTGCTGAACACGAATTAGGCCATGCAATTGGCCTTAGTCATAACAATAACCAGTCTGTAATGCAACCATCGGGTTCCTTCTTTACCATTCAACCGGCTGACGTTCAAGCAGTTAAAAATATTTACACCAAAAAGCCAACTAAACCAAGTCAAGATAATCAACAAAATTCATAACAGAAAAAGCCGTTCAATGAACCACC
>NZ_GG698804.1:99399-180858 GCF_000161935.1 Limosilactobacillus coleohominis 101-4-CHN
GTTCTTTGAACGGCTTTTTAATTACTGTCGCCATTGCATCAGCATTAAAACAAAAAGAATTACTAGGAGAACTGCACAATAGGCCGTTGCCAACCATGCGATAATTTGTACGAACGGCAGTGACGATACCACCGTAATTATTTCTAAAACAATCGCTAATACACACCACACAATTAACCGGGTTCGTACCCGCTCAATCGCAGATTTCAAATTTCTTTTCACTTAACCATCTCTTCAACTAGCGTTGCAATAATTGCCCCTAGCAGCGGGCCAACCATTGGTACCCAAGCGTACCACCATTGACCGCTTGTTTTATGTGGTACTGGCAAGATCGTATAGGCCAAACGTGGCCCCCAATCTCGAGCTGGATTTAAGGCAAAACCGGTCGTCGTTCCCAAACCAGCACCAATGGCAAAAATCGATAATCCAACAATTAATGGTTTCAAACCTAACGTAAAATTACCCAAATTAATCAAAACCAGCATAAACATAAAGGTGGCAATCACTTCACTTAATAAGTTTGCCCAACCGGACTTAATCGCTGGCACTGTAGCAAAAATGCCAACGGTATTTTGTTTCTTCTCTGGCGTTGCTTGGAAATGCACCCAAAACTGGATAATCACTAAAACCGCCCCTAAAAACGCCCCAATAAATTGGCCTAGAATATAGGGCACTACCTGTCGCCAAGGAAAAGTGTGGTTAACCGCAAAAGCAATGGTAACTGCTGGGTTCAAATGTCCCAGTGAACCTAATGAACCGGCGGCATATACTCCCATTGTCACTGCTAGTCCCCAAGCAAAAGCAACGTAAAACCAATCTTTCTGCTGACTACTGAAGGTGCAGTTTAAATTCAGTCCCGCACCTACCCCGCAGCCAATGGTGATTAAAATTAGCGTACCAATTAATTCACCAATAAAGCCATGCCATACCATCACAAACCTCACTAACTCTCTAAGTTCTTGAGGGCCAAGGCAAAGTTACCAATCGTGGCCGAACTATTATTCTTGGCTAGTGGCATCGTGATGTAGTCTTCCAACGGTTCACAATCAACATAGCCATTCATTAACTTAGCAAACTCACGCCGAACCTTCTTTAAGAATTCTTCGCTGGTTACTCCTCCACCAAAAATAATTTTATCTGGCCGCATCATTAAGGTGGTATTCAAAGCCGCTTGGGCAACGTAATAAGCCATAATGTCCCAAACGTGATCCGTCAATGGTACCACTCGGCCACTCTTACCAAGCCGCGCATCAAAAGTCGGTCCGGCAACGAGTCCTTCCAAACAGTCCCCGTGGAACGGACAGATCCCCTTAAAGTCTAAGTCGTCCGGGTGTCGTTTCAAACGAATATGTCCCATTTCTGGGTGCCCCATCGTGCCAATAAACTTGCCGTCCACAACTGCTCCAGCACCAACACCTGTTCCAATCGTGTAATAAACTAATGAATCCAGCCGTTGATTAAAGAGCGTTGACAAGACATATTCACCATATGCGGAGCCATTAACATCCGTCGTCCAGAATACTGGAATATTAAGCGCCTGTTGGAGCTTGCCCACGACATCCGTATTACTCCAGCCCTTCTTTGGTGTATCGGTGATATAGCCATATTGAGGCGAATTACGCCGAATCTCAATCGGCCCAAATGATGCCACTGAAAGTGACTGTCATTCCGGAAACTTTTTAAAATAATCAATTGCCTTTTGCAACGTTTCAGCTGGCGTGGTTGTCGGAAACACCGTCATATCCTGAATCTGGTAATCCTCATTTCCGACTGCACATACAAATTTGGTACCGCCGCCTTCAATACTCCCTAATAACATTGTATCCACCTCATTTTTGAAATCGTTTTCAGAAACATTATCCCAGTTTTTATTTAAAATGGCAAGCGTTTAACAAAAAAGATCCTCATCGAACGAGCTCGATTGGGGATCTTTTAAAATACATCGATATTATTGGTTATCTGCCATTTCTTTACGGAGTTGGTCACCAATTTCCTCATAACCTGGCTTACCTAGCAAACCAAACATGTTTGTCTTGTAGGCTTCAACCCCCGGTTGGTTAAATGGATTAATACCATTCAGATAACCAGAGATGGCAATTGCAACTTCAAAGAAGTAAATCAGGTAACCCAGGGTGTATTCATCTTCCTTGTCAATGTGGACTGTCATAACAGGAACACCACCAGTCGTGTGGGCAGCCACAACTGCTTCATAGGCCTTGGTGTTCACCCAATCCATATTCTTGCCTTGTAAATATTCAAGACCGTCTAAGTTACTCTTCGCCTCTGGAATAGTCAGATCATGATTTGGTTGGTCCAACTTAACGACCGTTTCCATTAAGAAGCGGCGCCCTTCTTGGATGTATTGACCAAGTGAGTGAAGATCCGTCGTGAAGTTGGCACTTGATGGGTAAATCCCTTTTTGGTCCTTCCCTTCGGATTCGCCAGCTAATTGCTTCCACCATTCCGCAAACATCGTCATGTTCGGTTCATAATTTTCAAGCAATTCGGTTTCGTAACCCTTCCGATAAAGGATATTCCGGTAAGCTGCATATTGGTATGCTTCGTTCTTAGTTAAATCAGGGTCAACATACGTGTGTTCTGCAGCTGCTGCCCCTTCCATAAGCTTATCAATATCAGCACCAGAAGCTGCGATTGGTAACAAACCAACGGCACTCAGGACAGAATAACGACCACCAACACCATCAGGAATTACAAAGGTTTCCCAACCAGCATCATCGGCCTCACTCTTTAATGCGCCCCGCTTTTGGTCGGTAGTAGCGTAGATTCGGTGGTTAGCTTCTTCTTCACCATACTTATCAATTAATTTTTGTTTGAAGATCCGGAAAGCAATTGATGGTTCAGTTGTTGTCCCAGACTTGGAAATTACGTTCACAGAAAAATCCCGATCGCCAATTAATTCAATCAAGTCATATACATATGAAGAACTCAAGGAGTTACCCGCAAATAGGACTAATGGATTCTTGCGGTCAGCGGCTGCTTGAGCTTGATAGAAACTATTGTGCAAAAAGTCGATGGCCATCCGAGCACCCAAGTAGGAACCACCAATCCCGATCACTACCAATACATCTGAGTCATCTTTAATCTTGGCGGCAGCTTTCTTAATCCGGGAAAATTCTTCCTGATCATAGTCGCTTGGCAAGTGGAGCCAATCACGAAAGTCAGCACCAGCACCAGTTCCTTTCCGTAATTCATCATCCGCTGCATTGACCATTGCCTGCATTTCACCTAATTCATTTGGGTGAACAAACTTCTTTAAAGCACTACTATCAAATGAAACATGCGCCATTTGTCTAACCTCTTTCTTAATCATAGATATTAAACTTACACTTCAAATCATATCTGTTTATGAATACCTTTTCAATATAATTAATTAAAAAATGTCAATTATTAACCTTTTCTTTTAGTCCTGGTGCATTTCTTAAGCCCAGGGTTCGTGATATACTGATAACCACAAAATGACGATTCGAGGACATAAAAATGATTTTAAAAATAATTTTAGGACTGGTTTTTGTCTGTATCCTTTGGTTAGCAATTGAAATTTTCATCCATGCTAAAAAGGATCCAATGAGCCGGCCGCTTAAATTCAACCTGATTGGGTTCCTAATCGGTTTGATCACTGACTTCGGTGACACATTGGGAATTGGGAATTTCGGTACTACGACCACTCTCTACCGCTTCACCAACTATATCCCTGATGAGCGTAAATTGCCGGGAACCCTCAATGCTATTCAGGCCATTCCAACAATGACTGAATCCTTCTTCTTTTTAACCGCGGTCCCGGTGGAATTAACTACGCTGATTCCAATGGTGATTGCCGCAGTGGTTGGCGCCTATTCTGGAAGCCGGATTGTGGTTCGGTGGGAAACCGCAATGATTCAAAAGGTAATGGCGATTGCCTTAACGATTACTTCACTCCTAATGTTAGCTAATAAAATGGGCTGGATCGCCCTCATTGCCACCAACAATAGCGCCTACGGTTTGCATGGCTGGTTGTTAGTGATTGGAATTGTGGGTAACTTTATCCTTGGCGTTCTAATGACCGCTGGAGTTGGATTGTACGCCCCATGTATGGTCTTAGTGTACCTGTTGGGGATGAAACCAATCGCCGCCTTTCCAATTATGATGCTTTCCTGTGCCCTTCTGATGCCTGTCGCCAGCTACAACTTTATTCAAGAAGAACGGGTCTCCTACCGGGGCGTTTTTGGTTTCTTGATTGGTGGGATCCTTGGGGTTTATATTGCTGCTACCTTTGTAAAGAGCCTGCCGATGAAAGTACTAACCTGGTTAATCGTACTAGTATGTCTTTGGACAGCCCTGCAGCTTTACCGTTCATCCGTTACCAATCAAAACAAATACTAATAAGATAAAAAATCCAGTGTTCGACTTTATCGAGCACTGGATTTTTTGATCATAACATATTTTCGGTTAGGCAAAAACAGTTAATACTGCGCCCACAACTACGAAACATAGTCCGATTATGGTGTAACGCATTTCAAATGGTGACTTGGTTTCTTTTAAGAAGTAAATTCCCCCTAATGTAGAAATCAAGACATTCATTTGACTAAAGATGAAAGCAACGGTAATCCCAATTGCTCGGGCACCAAAAATGTAGCTTAGTCCAGCAACTCCCCAGAGTAATCCGGAGAGAATGTTTGCATACTGACCACGCTGTTTAAATACTTTTGGTCCTTCAGTCATCAGCTGGTAGACAGTTACCCCAAGCAAAATACCGATGGTTTCTGGTAAGTAAATGGCAATGGAATCAGTGTGCGCAAGCACTGGGAAGCGTGGGAAGGCAGAATAAACAATGTAACCAAGGGTGGTGACCAGTAAGAATAAGATATCCTTAATCGTTACTGACTTACCTGCCGACTTGTCTGTGATGGAAGTCAGCATCGCACCAATCACTACCAGTGCCAAAGCGATGAAACCAATCACAACTTGCTTAGTTCCCGTCCATTCATGGAAAATACATACCCCAATTAAAGTGTTCCCAATTAATTGGAAAGCCGTTGAGAGGGGCATGGTGTTAGAAACCCCAATCTTTTTCATGGAAGCAAATTGACCAAATTGGCCAACTGACCAACAAGCTCCAGAAATAACTGCCACTACAAATGGCACTAAATCGATGGACGGCCGCATCAATAACATACTAATTATTGAAACAATCAGTGCTCCTAAACCAATCCCAAATACTTGGTTACTGGAAGAACCACCAACCTTTGTCGTAAATAATGGAATAATCCCCCAACAAACTGCTGGGATTAAAGCGATTAAATAACCCATTGACTATTCAACTCCCTCTCTTAAAATCATAACTTTAACAGGATACAATGAAAGCGCTCAATTGACAAGCGCTTTCATAAAGTTTTCTTATTTTTTCACTTATCGTCAGAGCGATCTGGAAAGTAGATAGTAAAGGTCGTCCCGCGGTTAACTTTACTCTGAACAGTAATTTTACCGTGATGTAATTTAACTAATTGACGAACGAGTGACAATCCAATTCCAGATTCTCCATACTTCGTATTCATTCGGGAGCGGTCAGCCTTATAGAAACGTTCCCAGATGTTCTTTAATTGTTCTTCCG
This sequence comes from Limosilactobacillus coleohominis 101-4-CHN, assembly GCF_000161935.1. Taxonomy (GTDB): domain Bacteria; phylum Bacillota; class Bacilli; order Lactobacillales; family Lactobacillaceae; genus Limosilactobacillus; species Limosilactobacillus coleohominis_A. Next base: position 105,008 of record NZ_GG698804.1, read on the forward strand.
TCATCCCGATTCCTGTATCCTGAATCGTAAATTGCGCCCCTTTCGGGAGACGTTCCCCACGGATCGTAATCTTTCCTTGCTGCGTAAACTGAATCGCGTTTTGAATAATGTTAAACATAATTTGCACAAACCGGTCATAGTCAGCATACGTCCGTAAGGGATGCGGAGTCTGAATCACAATTTGATCACCCTGTTCCCGTGCGTTGGGCTCTAATTGATCCTTCAAGTTAGCCAAAACTTCGCTCGCGTCGAAAATTTGTCGATCCATTTTAATTTGATTGGTCCGAATCTTCTCATAGTTCAAATTATCATTTACCAAACGGATTAAACGTTTCGTATCTTTCTGCATCAATTCTAAACTATGCTTGCGGTCCTCTTCTGGAATGGCATCATAAATTAAGCCTTCCAATAGGCCGTTGATGGTAGTCAATGGCGTTCGCATTTCATGGGCTGCGTCAGCGAGGAATTCTTTCCGCCGTTCTTCCTGTTCCTTGATCTCTTCTTGCGAAGCCTGCAAAGAATCCGCCATTTTATTGAAGTTCTCACTCAATTCAGCTAATTCATCCTTTCCTTGACTGGAAAGGTGGATATCATAATTACCTTGAGCAATCTGGTTTGTCGCAGTTTTCATTTTATCAATTCGGCGGGTTAATGACCGTGCTAGAACGTAGCTAACTAATAGGGCCACCACGAGCGCAATCACAAAGTCCCATAACATTCGATGAAAAATCTGGCCATAAATTTGGCGCGCAGTCGACGAGAAGGTACTAATGTTAACGACCGCCACTAATTTATGATTAAAGAAGTATGGTTTCAGCATTCCAATCATTTGTGGCACCGGTACATTCTGGTGTTTTTTTTGCATTACCTTTTCATCCGGGTATGCAATTCGCTTTTTAATAATCTCGCCCTTGCGCAGTTTTTTCCAATCCTGCTTGTTAATCCGTGCTGAATATCCTTGACTATTATCGTAACGAGTATTACCTTTTGCATCCAATACCGCAAAATAAACGTTCTGTCGCGACAATAATTTCGATTTGGAATCGATCGCTTGTTGCTGGAACCCCACAATTTGATTCGTCTTCCGGTTAATGATCACTTCGTCATCTTGGATGAGACTATCAGCGTACTGGCTGAGTTGAAACCACGTTTGATGATACATGGTCTCATTAGCGACACTAACGAATGAAACCATTAAAATGGCACACAGCACCACCACCACCGTGGTAAAGCCGAGAATTTGCCGCCATATTAATTTCATTGGTCTTAGACCTCACTATCGTCAAATTTATAGCCGACACCCCAAACCGTCTGAATGACTTTCGGACCGACCTGCTCAATCTTTTGCCGCAACTTTTTAATGTGCGCATCAACGGTCCGTTCGTCACCATAATATTCATAATTCCAAACCAGTTGTAATAACTGTTCACGACTAAAGACTTGCTTAGGTTTAGAAGCTAAAGTCTTTAGCAAATCGAATTCTTTGGGGGTTAAATCTTTAATTGGCTGATCATTTAAAAAGGCTTCCCGAGTCTTTGTATTCAATTTAAAGTGCGGGGTCTGAATATCAAAATCCGATTCACTGGCTGGTTCTTTACCGCCTACATTGCCCATTGCAATCCGGCGGTGTAATGCTTTAATGCGTGCAATTAACGTCAACGGGCTAAACGGCTTGGTAACGTATTCATCTGCTCCCATTTCCAGTCCTAACACTTGATCACTTTCGGAATCCCGCGCCGTCAACATAATAATTGGTACTACTGGTGAAATTCGCCGAATATCAGCCGCTACTTGCATTCCATCTTTTTTCGGCAGATTAAGATCTAGTAATACTAAATCCCACCGTTGAGGATCTTCATTAAACTTATCGACTGCCTTTACTCCATCATATACAAATTCAGCCGTCCATTTTTCTTTTTTAAAAAACATTGCCATCATTTCACAAACTGAGTGATTATCTTCGACCATCAATATGTTCATGATTACACCCCTTATTTCGTCTTTAGTTCTACATTATAATTAATTCTTTGCAAAGTCTATGAAGATTTCTTGAATTTTTTGAAATTCCTGCGGGTTGTTGATATAATGTTTAGTACACCTTTTGGGGACGTTTTTGGATTCGACGGGTATAGGTTGAATCTTAATTGCACTTCGAAGGTTGCGTCTTCGTAAAAACGCTCAGTTTTTAAATTATAACTGCAAACAATAATTCAAACGCTTACGCATACGCTGCCTAGTCGGTAAGCATGCGTAAATCCGGCCGGACTCGTCCACGGTGCGTTACCGGGTTTCATATTTAGTGGACTAACGTTACTAATTTCCGTTTGTAATTAGTAAAAGAGATTCATCAAGCTAGCTGATTATGCGTGCCTTGATTAGCGGCGTTTTAATTAGTGAATTTTAAATAGTTAATCTATGAGTGTAGAGATTAGGATGGCAATATGCCCGGACGCGGGTTCGATCCCCGCCGTCTCCATAATGACGAAGCGGACTGGAAAAATTTTCCAGTCCGCTTTTTTATATTTTTTCAGCAAAAAAATGACTTTAAATGAGTCCATTCAAAGTCATTTTATACATTAAAGTTAGTTAGTCGCGCTTCTTACCCAAGCCCAGGCAGATGGCTAGACTTGCACTGGCTAAGCCAAGCAATGCGAGTACACTATTTTGGTTACCAGTTTGTGGTAATTGAGTAGCATGTTCGTTTGCTGAAGCAGCAACACCCTTAGTAACTGCCTGATGTTGAACGACTGGCTTTGCTGGAGTTGAACCAGTTTGCTCATCAGCACTTTCGGACTGATGATCTGGCTTCGTCAGCTGATCAGGCGTCTGTGGAGTTGGTACTGTGTCCTTGGCTACATGTACAATTTGCAGTGAGTGGTCCGCGCTGATGGTCAGTAATGGCTGACTGCCAACATAATGATAGCCATCGGGTAGAGAAAGCTTAATCGGATCATTTTCCTTACCTTCCTGATGGTCGGTTTTAACAACGTTCCCCTCCTGATCAACATAGCGAATAACGTTGAGAACAGGCTTATCAGGCACGACCACTGGGACATCAATTTGACTGTAGCCAATATTTACAACTGTATCTGAAGAATTTGGAGTGACCGTTTGTGCATCAACAATAGCCTGACTTGGCTTGTAGCCCGCATAGGTTGGTGCCGTGAACAAAGCCCATTGATGGTTATTGTTAGTTAATTCACTCCAGGAACTTTCATCTGCAGAGTTATTGCCCGTCAAAACCTTCCAAGGCGCATCGTTTAGTGGCTGGCCGGTAATGGCATCATAATCACCAAACTGCTGGAATTGAACGGTTTGCTTAGTCGTGACGACATTGCCATCTGGTTGCATAACGTTGATGGTCCGTGTTTTGGTTAGTGGTGTTTGGTGAAGAGCCCCTGATTGTTTATTAATAACAACGAATTCGTAATTAAGCCCCTCCTCATTACCAACGGTGTCGTCTAATGATGGGTAGTCATCACTACTTTTGATTTGATGTAATTTACCATCGTTACCAAAATAGCCATAAATTTGGTAATTGTCAGCCGATACACCAGCATTCTCAAGGTATTGACTAAGCTGCTGCCGAGCAAAATTATAAATAACGTTTTTGTCATACGTTTGTCCATAATTCAGTGGCGTCAACGCTGTCACGGCATTCCCAGATGGTCGTTTATCAGAGTAGGCATTATACAAGTTACCGTTCATGTCTTTAAACACAAGGTTTACGGGAGCAGACATGTAGATCTTATTGGCGTTTGAATTGTAATCTTCGGTGGAACCTTTACTACCATGATAGGTTACAACCATTGTTCCCCGTTTAATTTCGTTAGTAATTGTTGCACCAGTCAGGTAGTAGTGACCATCACGCTTAATTATTTGGTCGTTAATCCCGAAAGGAAGCGATGGACGGTAGCCAGTTGGTACCCCAGAAGGCAGAACTAATTCTTGGTCGGGGATAGTCAGTGAGTGGCCATTTTGAACCAAGTAGACATTCATAATTGGACGATCACCATCTGGTAGCGAATAAATGGTAACCCGGGCAATGTAACGGAAATAAAGATCCTGGTTACGCGAAACATTGTCAGCAGCGTCAAGGTGAATGCTTGGTACTGCGACTCCGTCCGGAACATAACCGGTAGGCAACGTCCAATCAAACGAGTCCCAATGTCCATTCACTGACTGTTGAGTTATGGTTTGTTCAGTTTCCTTAACAGTTTGGCCATTATAGGCAAAACCGCTGGCCTGGATGTGAATAACCCGGTTGTATTCTTTGTCCGGCGTGGTCTGGTTATTTGCCACCGGCTGGTTCTCGTTAAGAACCGGCTGGGAGTTAGCAGCTTCCTGTGACGTTTGCGTAGCACTGGTGCTGTTTGCTGCATCATCAGTGGAAGATAAAGTAACAACTTGTTTGTTCTCTTGACTAGTAGTTAAGTCTTTCTGCGCACCACTAGTCGTTGGCATTGCTGGCGTTGCTGAATTTGTTTGATCAGCATGTGCGACCGTCATCCCCATTGTCAGAGAAAGCAAAACGGCAGAACAGCCGATTACCCATTGCTTTTTCTGTTTATATAATTTGTATCGCTTGATAACACTCATATTAATTCCTCAAAACAAAAAGTGTAACTATCCGTAAAATAGTGTAACACAAATTGAGGAAGACAAGAAGTGCTATAAATGTTTTGATATTAAGACGAAAATCATAATCATTTTGTCTAAAAAACAGCATCAAGTTTCATCCTTGATACTGTTCAATAATCAGCTTAATTTGATATAGCATTATAAATACTTATTGGCTTCCCGAATCGACAAGGCGCTTAATCCCTCTTGATGTGTCTGAATAAACTGTCGCACCCATCGAGGATTGGTTTTGGAGTAGTCACGTAGCGCCCATCCAATCGCTTTGTTAATAAAAAATTCCTTCCGGTCAAGGTTATTTTCAATAATCTCAGCCAGGAGGTTGATATTCATTTGTTCTTTCCGCAATAACTGGTGTTCGATCGCCACCCGTCGCATCCACTGGTCATGATCCAACGACCATCTTAGCATCACGGCATCTACGGCCGGTTCACGTAGTCCTAGCTTACCTAGCGGTTTAATAAGACTATCAATGGTATCCCACCACTGCTTAGTTCTTAAATAAGGTTCAATTCGTGGTAAATCTGCTAATGTTAAAAACTTTTCCATTTTCCACAAATAATCACATACAAAATATTGCATTTCCCGATGGGGGTCAGCCCAAGCCTGGTCCAATAATTGCCAATCAATCCTACCGTTTCGGCGTTCGGTTAGTAAATCTTGATGATAAAGTCGTCGTCGAGCAGCGCTTTGGTAACCGTAAAATTCAAACTGGTTTCGCATATAAGCTGCCATTTGCTGTGCTAATTTCTGATTTGCTCCCTGGGCAAAACGCGTTTTTAAATCTTCATATCTCACAATCAATTCGCCAACTTTCTCTTTTCTCAGCCCTTTATTATGCCGATAATTGAATTGCCCGTCAACTTATTCCTACTTGAAAATGCTATAATTAATAATGGTTAAATAATTGACGTTTCGGATGAAAGGAGATCTTTATCATGGCAGTTAATCCGCAATTGGCGCAGGATGTTTGGAAAGACGCCGGTAGCAACGTCCTTTTTACCACCTTTGAACTTAAGCGAACAGATCAAGCGGCAGAACAAGCAGCAATTCAAGAATTTGTCGACCGCTATCAAGCAATTATTCGTTCCATGCGAATTCGCGCTGAAAAGGCCAACGTCCGCGCAGCACTCGGTTTTAGCAACGCTGCCTGGGACTATTTATTTCCAGATGCGCCAAAGCCAAAAGAATTGGAAACATATCAAACATTAACCGGACCTAAGTACTCGATGCCAGCAAGCAAGGGCGATATTTTTATTCACCTCCGTGCCAATGAAGAAGCGGTTCTATACGAAATGATGAGTCAAATGCAGCTCTTCTTAAAGGACTTCACGACCGTCGTGGATGAAACGAAGGGCTTCCGCTATTTTGAAGGTCGTGCCATCATTGGTTTTATTGACGGAACTGAAAATCCCCAAATGGAAGACGCCGTCAACTACGCAATCATTGGTGATGAAGATCCCACATTTGAAAACGGCTCATATGCCTTTGCTCAAAAATGGCGGCATAATATGGATATCTGGAATCACCTCACCACGGAAACACAAGAAAAGGCCGTGGGCCGCAAGAAATTCTCGGACTTGGAATTAGCTGATGATGAGAAATTCAAAAATGCCCACAACGTCGCTTCACAAGCAACGATTGATGGAGTTGAGCAAAAAATCGTTCGCATGAACGTCCCTTACTCTGATCCAGCGAATAACAACACGGGAACCTTCTTTATTGGTTACTCACGATACTGGAAGGTTACCAAGACCATGTTGCAAAATATGCTTGACCAAAATGATTATTTACTAACCTTCTCTGATATTTTGTCAGGTCAGCTCTTCTTTATCCCATCCCGTCCACTATTAGATAAAATTGCGGACGGTGAACTAAATTAATTGTTCCATACTAAAAAGATCCACGGTTCAATCTATCACGAACTGTGGATCTTTTATTTAGGATTATTTTTGAATTGGCAAATCTTCTTTAACAATCATCTCTGCATATTCTTTACTCGACTTTTGCAAATCATCTAGTTCATAAATTGTAAACGGCTGACAAAATTGCATTCCTAAATGAATACTCAGAACCTGAAATGGCTTTAGTAATTCATCAATCGTCGTCCGGTACTTACCATTCTTTGTAAAATCATAGGATGGTTCCGAATAAGCTACCGCTAATAGTAATTCCTTATTGGCAAGCACACTCTGACCACCTTTACCCGAATGGAGCCAATAATCATCAAATACTGCCTCTTTCCAACGCTGAACTAGAGTCGGTGCATCATACCATTTCAGGGGGAACTGTAATACGACCCGATCTGCATTCATTAAAATTCGTCGTTCTGCGTCAACATCAATTGGTTGACCACGATACAGGGCATACATATCACGAATGGTCACGCTCCGTTTTTGACCAGCCGCTTCAACTAATCTTTTATTAACTAACGAATGCTGCATGTCTGGATGGAATAACAATACAACCGTCTTCACTCCTGGCGCACCCCCTACCAATCAAATTCTTTATAATTATCATACCATAGTTTTAAAAAAGGCGGAGACCACCCATGTGAAGATCTCCGCCAATGAATATTAATTATTAATTTTAGTACCAACCGTTGGCCATCCAGAATTGCTGAGCAGCAGTCCAGGAACCGTACCGGTTAGCAACGTATTGGTCAGCCACCCGTTCTTGATTTTCTGGTGACAAATCACCATTTAAGTAAGATAAACTTAATTGATACTTACCGTAGTATTGACCGTTTTGCACCGTGTACAAGCCACGGGATTCATGATAAGCAATCCAATCCTTCGCTGCTTGATCAGCGGCAGAAAGGTTTGAATTATTATTTGGAGTATAAGCTGTTTGTTCCATCTTAGCCTTAGGTTTAGCAGATTGCTTACTACCCTTGATTACCAACTTTTGACCAACGTGAATCGTATTGATGTCATCGATATTGTTCTTCTTAGCAATTGTGTTCACATCCGCATTGTTGAACTTAGCTGCAATCGAAGAAAGGGTATCGCCATTTTGAACAGTGTAAGTTGTGTCAGCATGACCGATCGCAGAAGTTGCGACCATTCCCAAAGCTGCCGCCCCAAACGTTGCGCTCATCTTCAATAGATTCTTGTTTAACATAAAGTATTAACCGTCCTTTACAAAATCTTTCTTTATCAACGTTCTATATGATACAAGGTGATTATTACTAATTGATTGCAAAAAGTTTGCTTTTCCACTGATTAACTCAAATGGCTGTAATATTCTGTAACATTTACCATTAATAAGCTATTAATCATTTTTTATTAATAGTGGATAGCCTGATAATGACGGTAACTTTAGGCTGGCCAAAACAATTCGTGAAAAACTGATCATGTTTGATTGTTACTACTAAAAAAGTCGCCGAATTCAGCATTTTTCGGCGACTTTTCTAACTATTTAAGGCTTATATTACAAGTATTTTGCAAAAAATTGTTCTAAATAAACGGCAACTCCATCATTATCATTACTAGACGTGAGGTGATTAGCCACTGCTTTTACTTGGGGCAAGCCATTGGCCATTACGACCCCATCGGCAGCCGCTTTAATCATTCCTAAATCATTATCCGCATCACCAAAAGTCATTAGATTGGAATAATCCATTCCTAAATGTTGTAAAAGATGCTTAAGGCCAACCGCTTTATCCACCCCTTGAGGCAAAAATTCTAAGATGTGGGGTTGTGATTGGACCACATTAAAGTGTTGATGGATTTCATCGGGAATCGTCGGTATGATTTTTTTCAAACGCTCCGCTGGAATCGCCATGACCATTTTAGCGTATGGATGGCCACCCATCGGTAAGTCCGCAAAGTGACGATCCAAAAATTCAATATGCTTCACCGTCCCTTTGTATATCGAACGTGGCATATCCATAATTTCATACACCCGGTCAAAATCCAGCACATCCAGTGAGTAATCATGTTCATGAGCAAAGCGGTAGACAATCGCTAAATCATCCGCTGCTAGCCCCATTGAAAACAGTGGTTCCTTCGTTACGTTATTTACAACCAGGCCCCCGTTGAAGTTAATTGTATAGTCGCCTTCTTCAGTTAGACCTAATTGCTCAATATAATGCCAAATTGCATTAATTGGCCGTCCCGTACATAGCACAACCTTAATGCCCTGGTTATGCAGCCGCCGTAACACGGCTTCGTTTCGTTGACTGATCTCTTTATCACTATTTAAAAGCGTATTATCAAGGTCAAGTGCAATCATCTTTATCATTATTTATTCTCCTATTTTAAGAGGCTCTTAACAATCAATCGGGTAAATTGGACATTTCCTTTTTCATTCATATGGACATTATCACCAGCAAACCAATCCTGATGGGCAGCACTTTGCGCGTGCCAATCCACCACATGCACATTGGAATGTTTCCGCGCCGCTTGCTTGATTTGACGATTAACTGTCCGTTCCCAAGCCTTAGTTGGTACGTGGGCGGTTACCCAGTAAATCTGGTGACCCTTACCAATCGCATCAATAATTTCATTAACCGTATCACCCGTCATGGCACCATTGGTTCCTAAGTTTAAAACCACATTTTTATTTAAATGGCCATTGGCTTTCAGATCCCTAATTACTGCGGGCGCGTCACTTCCCTGACGACCAACTTTTGCTTCGACATACGCGTGAGGCATAACCTGCTGAAGACTATCAGAAGCGTCCGCCATCACTGAGTCACCAACTGCTGTCACCTTTAGCTTAGCCGCTCGTTTTAATTCACCCTTGGTTAAGCCATACTTCTTTTGTAATGATTTACTATTCACATTGACTTGCGGTGTCTTGCCCTCCGCAATTAGCTTATTGCGGACAGCAGTTGCATGCCGACTCTTTTTAATCCGCGTCTGAACGGCCGTATTTTTAGGTGCCCGGTCTGGTGTCGTAAACCCAGCAACCGCAACAAAAAAGACCACTAACGCCGGTGCAATGGCTAACCATTGCTTCCAGCCACGTCGTTTAACATCAAACCAGTTCACAATCGTCAATGGTAAATCCCGCCATTGATAGTGGCGCAGCAGCCGTTCCAAAAACCGGTATGATAATTCACTAATTAAAACAATTAATAAAACTTCAACGATTGCATTTAGCATTGGATGTGCTCCTATTTGGACCTTTGCTTCATAAAAAATCATGACTGGGTATTGGTAAACATAAATTCCGTAGGAACGTTCGCCAACCCACTTAAAGAACGGATTGGACAACCACTGGTTCATGTCAGCGCCTGGATGAACAATTGTGGCCAGTAATAACATCCCAATCAAACTGTAGAAAAACATGAGTCCATGGTAAGTCCGTGCGCTTTGTCCATTTACCACAAAAAAGCTTACTAACGTTAATACCAAACTTCCTACGCCTACTACATTTAAGAACCTACTTTCGCTGGTACTTAACCCCATACGCAGCTTTTCTCGTGGCCAAATAAACGCCAGCCAACTACCTAGTAATAATGAAAAAGCTCGCGTATCCGTCCCGTAGTACACTCGATTAATATTTTGCGGATCATATAAAATCCCCATTTCGATTGCAGAAAGAATCGCTAAGCTTAACACAATCCATTTAACTGCCCGCTTCCCAAGAAACCTTAGTAATAAGATTAAAATCAGCGGCCATAAAACATAAAATTGAACTTCAACCCCTAAGGTCCATAAATGGGTAAACGGCGATTCGCCACCAAAACGGTCAAAGTAAGATTGCCCATTAAAAATTTCCCACCAGTTATATACCCACAATAGATTAGTCACAATGATCGCCTTAATGTGGTGCAATAATTGGCGCTGAAAAAGTGTAATGTAAGCCGTCGTTAAAACCAGCATGGTGACTAAGACTGGGTAAAGACGACTAAACCTGCGGCGATAAAAGCTCAATAAATCAACACCGCCCCGGTCCCATTTTTTGAGTAGCTGATTAGTCACAAAGTATCCAGAAATCAGTAAAAATAATGGTACCCCTAAAAAACCACCGACCATCACATTAGGTAGTAAGTGGTAAATAATGACCCCTAATACGGCAAGGGTCCGCATCCCATCAACACCAGTAACGTATTGATGGCGACGCGGTGGCAATTGATGTTCTTCAAAAGCTGGGCGCATGGACCAGGACTCCTCCTCAATTAATACGAATAAATACTTTATTATTATAGTCAGAAACCCGGCTGGCGTACAGACCATTTCTTGATAATACAAGATTAAATTCAGTTAACTGAACTTTCCTTTTAGCTTGGACCATTTCCCGAAAGGGTTGGGGGGTTAACTAAAAAAGATCACCAAAGCACTGCTTTGATAATCTCTTACTCTCCTTAACCAACATGATTTTCTGCAAGGATCGCTTGGACTAGTTTTTCCATCTCCGGGGTCTTCTTCCACTCTTCCCAATGATCCATCGATTCATCTTGCATCTGGTAGTGGCTATTAATGTAGTCTTCATATTTAATCACATTTTGTGAATGCGGAATGTTAAGCTTCAAAATACGCACTTGAGTAATAAAATTACGTTCTGCCGCTAGTTCAGCCCGCCCATTATGGACCATGTTGCCAATTTCATAATATTTACTACCATCTTTACGCGTAATTTCTTCAATTAAATCTAATGTTCCTGGTTGGTCCGCCATGATAATTCACCTCACTCTCTATCATAACAAAAAACCACCGCCAGGGGGACGGTGATCGGCATAAGAGAGAAAGAGAATTGATTAGAAGGTAATTATTAATACCTTATGTTTGTATAATAGAACCTTTGTAAGCGCTGTCAATAAGTTCTACAAAAAAACGACTATTCAGCATAGTCGTTCATTTTTGAAATATTATTGGACAGTAACGGATTTGGCTAAATTCCGCGGTTTGTCAACATCCAAGCCCTTCCCTAGGCTAGTGTAGTAAGCTAATAATTGAGCTGGCAGGACACTTAATAAAGGTGTCAAAAGCGGATCAACATCTGGAATCACAATTGTATCATCTTCCTTTGCGAGATGCCGTGCCGCAATCGTCAACGTATTAGCGCCTCGTGCTTCCGTTTCTTCTAGATTACTGCGGGTTAAACCAGCTGTCCGATCCTGGGTAACAATCCCGATTACTGGTGTGTTCTTTTCAATTAAAGCAATTGTCCCGTGCTTCAGTTCCCCAGAAGCAAACCCTTCAGCTTGGACATAGGAAATTTCCTTCAATTTCAGCGCTGCCTCTAATGAAACAGACCAGTCAATTCCTCGTCCAATGTAAAAGGCGTTCCGTGGCTTTGATAAGTAATGGGCAGCTAAGGATTCAATCTTGTCTTTGCTGTCAGTAATTGCTTGCATCCCATTGGCCACAATTCCCAATTGCTGTTTTAAAGCAAAGTCTTGCGCTTCTGGAATCTGTTTAAATTCACCCAAGGCCTTAGCTAAAATTGCTTCGACGGCAATTTGAGCTGTGTAGGCTTTAGTTGAAGCCACCGCAATTTCTGGGCCAGCGTAAAGCAGGAGAGTATAAGTGGCTTCCCGCGACAACGTCGATTTATCAACATTCGTAATCGTTAAACTTGGCCAGTGATGTTCGTTCACGTGAACCAGCACTTCTCGACTATCAGCCGTTTCACCACTTTGGGATAGAAAAATGAAGAATGGCTTGTTCGAAAGCAATGGTTGTTCATAAGCAAATTCGGAAGAAATGTGCACCGTTGTTGGTGTCTTCGTCAGGCGTTCGAACATCCGCGCTCCAATTAATCCAGCATGATAGCTTGTCCCAGCACCAACGATGTAGATGTGATCAGCATCAGCCATGTCTTGGAGCAACTTTTCGTCTAGTTGTGGTTGATCATCCTTAAAGTACTTTTGCACTAATTTACGCATTACCGCTGGCTGCTCGTCCACTTCCTTTAACATGTAAAATGGGTAAGCACCCTTATCTGCAGCGCTTGGATCCATATCAACAGTAAAAGTATCCCGTGTTTTTTCATTACCATCCAAGTCTTCGATCTTAACCGCATCTGGCTTGACGATTACTAATTCGTGATCGTCAATCTCCATAAAACGGTTAGTCTGCTTCAACATTGAAGTGGCATCAGACCCAACCATATTGTAGCCATCCGCCAATCCAACTAGTAATGGACTCTTGTTTTTAGCTACAAATAATGTATCTGGCTGTTCCCGATCCATCAATACGAACGCATAAGATGAGTCCGGACTGATCAACCGAAGCGTCTTCAGCAAAGCTGACTTAGTATCTAAATTATACTTGGTAACAAACTTATCAACGAGCTGCACAATGACTTCCGTATCCGTTTGGCTCTTAAATTGAACGTCTTCTAAATAATGATCACGCAGTTGTTGATGGTTTTCAATGACCCCGTTGTGAACTAAGTAGAAACGGTTGTCGTTGGAGTATTGTGGATGCGCATTAACCTCATTTGGTTCTCCGTGCGTTGCCCACCGTGTGTGCCCAATTCCGGCAGTTCCTTGAACTTCCGGTGTGAGAGCTTCTTCTAAATTGCTAATCCGTCCTGGACGTTTAACAAGGTAGTCATGACCCTGCTGGTCATTAACATAGATTCCTGCAGAATCATAGCCACGGTATTCCAACTTTTTTAAACCATTAATTAAAATTGAAACACTATTTTTATTTCCGGTTACACCGACAATTCCACACATAATGATGTTCCATCCTTTGAATTAAAATTCCATAAATTGGTATAGATAACTTCTAACAACCAATTTATCTGTCAACGTTTAGACAATAATAATATAGTATAGATATTCACAAGGATTGTCAATGTTTTTTAATAAAATTGGTCTACAATGTCAAACGATTATCATCAAGCCAATTCGTAACTTTTTCACTTCTTTTTCCATATGAAAAATGCCCTGCATTTCGACTAATCCAAACACGGGGCATTATTTTTTTCTTTAGACTTCTAGTTCTGCCTTGGCAACCGCTGCAATCTTCATGACATAATCATGAACTAATTCTTTAGTTGGCGCCTCAGCCATGATCCGTAACAATGGCTCCGTCCCGCTTGGTCGTACCAAGACCCGGCCATCACCATTCATTTCCGTTTCAACTTCTTTAATTACTGTTTGTAATTTGTCATTGTTCATTGCGGCTTGCTTGTCAGCAACCCGAATGTTGACTAATTCTTGCGGATAGGTTGTCACATCAGCGGCCAGTTCAGCAAGACTCTTACCAGTTAACTTCATTACTTGCAGTAATTGCAGTGCAGTCAGCATTCCATCACCAGTTGTATTGTGGTCGAGAAAGATAATATGGCCAGATTGTTCACCACCAAGGTTATAACCGTTCTTCAACATCTCTTCAACCACATACCGGTCACCAACTTTAGTCTTCACACTCTTCATACCATGTGCTTCCAGGGCTTTATACATTCCCAAATTACTCATCACTGTTGTTACCACAGTATCCTTCTTCAGACGACCATTTTCATCCATATTCTTACCACAGATGTACATGATCTTATCCCCATCGACAATGTTACCTTCGGCATCAACGGCAATACAACGGTCACCGTCACCATCAAAAGCAATTCCCAGATCAGCTTGGTTTTCAACCACCGCCTTTTGCAATCCTTCTGGATGCGTTGACCCACAATTTAAATTCGTGTTGAGCCCATCTGGCTGGTCGTTAATTGGTACAAAGTCGACTTCAACATCCGCAAAAAGGTTAGAAACAAAGTCACTCGTGGCCCCATTAGCCGCATCAACAACCACCTTGAGCCCATTCAATTCTGTTGAAATCGTTTGTTCAAGGAATGACGTGTACTTTAATGCGCCTTCCTTGTAATCTTCAACCACACCTAAGCCATCATCGGAAGGGCGCGGTAAATCATCATTTGGTGCATCAAGAATCTGCTCAATTTCATACTCTAATTCATCAGAAAGCTTAAAGCCGTCGCTACCAAAGTACTTAATTCCGTTATATTGGATTGGGTTATGAGACGCCGTAATCATTACCCCAGCATCCGCTTCTTGGGCCCGAACTAAGTAGGCAACGCCGGGTGTCGTGACCACTCCCAGACGCAGCACTTCGATTCCAACCGAAAGAAGGCCAGCTACCAAAGCGTTTTCCAACATTTGACCAGAAATTCTAGTATCTCGAGATACTAAAACTTGAGGACGTTTCCGTTCTGAATGACGTGTGAGTACATAACCACCAGCACGGCCAACCCGAAACGCTAATTCAGGGCTTAAATCTTTATTTGCAACTCCCCGCACACCATCTGTACCAAAATATTTTAACTTCATTCGTTTACTCCTATCTAAAGTTGATTAATCATTACTACTTGCACTGCTGGATGAGCTCTCCATATTTGAAGAACTATCATTATCGCTGTTCGAACTAGCACTATTACTACTGCTGCTGGAACTAGTTGGCTCATTATTGCCTTGTTTTGAAACAGGAACTTCCACATTGATCGAACTTGGCATAATCACAACGTTAACTGTCCGGCCCTTTTTGTCAACCGCTTGCAGTGTAACCTGCCGGCTAAAGTTACCGTGGGCGTCCCTTGGCACGTCAACGTATGCAATCACCCGAGCAACGCGCTTTACTTGGTTCCGGGCACCAGTGATTTGCACCGTCTTCAAAGCTGGTCGTGGAGTACCAACATGGTAATTACCATCCACTGACTTTGAATTCAGCCGAACGTCGACTGGTGCGGTGACCGTACTCCGTGGCTGGATATTGACTTTAATTTGTTGCGGCTTAATCGTAGAGCGCAACTCTGAATTCAGTCCACTCTCCTTTAAGGTTACGGTATGAGTACCGATCCCCAACTTCGTTAAATCAGCGTAAACTTTAAAATTCTGGGTATTTGATACCGTCGTTACCATTGCAGATGGGCCCGAGACGCGGACCTTTACATATTGCGGATAACCAGTTACCACATACTTTTGCGAGTTCATTTTTAACTCCAGTGGCATTCGGATACTCATCGTTTTATTTGACATGAGAGCATTCCCACTATCTGATCCCCGGGTCGTTTGGCGTAAAAAACCATTTTTCTCACTATTGACATACATAAAAAGAAAAATAGCCAAGATTAATGAGGCAATTCGCATAAACCAAACGCTACCAAAGATTGAACCTTTTTTACCGTTCACTATGCTTCCCTCCTTGCCAATGAATCTTAGTTAATAAATAACCGAATAATCCACGATCCTTATGTTCTTCCTTCTTTTTATAAAGATGTGCCCGCATAAACTTCAAGTAATCTTTCTGCGACATATTGCGGAGTAGTTCATTATCTTTTGTAATGGAAACTTCCCCTGTCTCTTCAGAGATCACAATTGTCAGAGCATCAGTGACTTCACTAATCCCAACCGCTGCACGGTGACGAGTCCCCAATTCTTTTGGAATCAGCTTACTGTCTGAGAGTGGCAGATAAGCAGCTGCAACAGCGATCCGGTTGTTCTTGATAATCACCGCACCATCATGCAGTGGTGTGTTAGGAATAAACGTATTGATTAAGAGCGCACCAGTAATATCTGCGTCCATTGGAATTCCGGTCTCAATATATTCTTCCAATCCGGTATCCATTTGAATACTAATCAAGGCACCAATCCGCCGTTTGGACATATACTGAATTGCTTGATCAAGCTGCTTAATCATTTCTTCTTCTTGCTCGTTGGCTGTCTTGTTCCGGGCAAACAACGTGCCCCGGCCCAAATGTTCCAGCCCCCGGCGAATTTCTGGCTGAAAAATTACGACAATCGCGATGACACCCCAGTTAATAACCTGGTCCATTAACCAAGAAACGGTACTCAAACCAACATACCAACTGACGATCTTAATTAGGATAATCACCAGAATCCCCTTAAAAAGTTGGATGGCTCGTGTACCACGAATGAGCATAATTAGCTCATAGATTAAAAACCAAATGACTAGGATATCGATTAAGTTAATCAAGTTTCGCCACGTTAATAAAGTAGCGATTGTTTGCATTGAACTAACCCTCCGATCCTAAACTACCGTTTAATTATATCATCTTCATCACCGAGCGCAATTATCGTAAAATCACTTTGTTTCACGTCACCGTCCGTTATAATAGTCACTATGAGAGCAAAGGACGTGATTACAATTCAAACAACTCGTTTTTCTTACCGCTGGCAGCTGAGGGGGTTCTTCTTCCTGTGGATCATCTTTTTAAAGCTGGTCATGAAAGCTCCGTATAATTTTATGGCTTTTAATACTTTCTTAGGTTACATTCCCATTGAAATTAGCTTTCATTTGCCAAGACTCGCTGATCGACGGTCACTACTATTCTGGTTAACGTCATTAATCTGGCTGCTTTTCTATCCAAACGCCCCATACGTTTTAACGGACCTCTTCCATCTTTCCTGGTTGCATCCACATACCAATGTCAGTGGGATTTTAAAATCGACGCCATCAATTTGGTTAATTTTTGCCATCATGATCATTAGCGCATTTTGTTGTGTATTGATTGGCTCACTAGAATTACTGAATACCAGCGGATTAATTGCAAAGGTATTGGCACCCCATTATCCACAACTTCGTTACCTTTTAATGGTCATCTTTGCAACCTGCTCAAGTATTGGAATCTATATCGGTCGATTTCTCCGGCTGCATTCCATCTACATGCTCATCACCCCTAGCTGGTTCTGGCGACAAATTTTATCTGTAATGACGTGGAACGCCTGTCAGTTCATTATAATTTTAACTGTTCTCCAGTTAATCATCTGTTGGTTTGTTCACCTATTGCTCGTATTACGAAATTAAAAATGACGATGTCATAATAAATATTTCTAACATAAAATACGAATAGGGCTCCAGTGCTCGGTAAACCGAACTCTGGAGCCCTATTTATGCTCTCTAAAAACTAACTACGTCTCAACGTGATGAGAAGCAGAAACCAATGATGGATTCTGTTTCGTTCACTTTTCTAATCCCGGCCAATAATCCGGACTTCTGTTTCCAAATCAACACCAAATTTTTCCTTAACCGTTGCTTGAACATGATGAATAACGTTCAAGTAATCCGTTGCCGTTCCATGATTGATATTCACAATAAAACCAGCATGCTTTTTAGAAACCTGGGCCCCGCCTGATGTGTAACCTTGTAAACCAGCATCATGAATCAATTTACCGGCGAAATAACCTTTCGGCCGTTTAAAAACACTCCCGCATGATGGCAGGTCTAATGGTTGCTTGGCTGCCCGGCGCGCATTTAAATCATCCATTTCCGCCTTAATTGCCGTAAAATCACCTGGTTGTAAGGCGAAGTCGGCAGATAACACAATTAAATGCTGGTCCTGGACTGCACTATGTCGATAGCCGAAATCAAGTGCTTGATTATCTAAATCAAAGATTTCACCCGTCCGGTTCATCACCGTTGCTTTGGCAACTGCATTTTTTGTTTCGCCACCATAAGCCCCGGCGTTCATAAAAACAGCACCACCGACACTCCCCGGGATTCCAGCAGCAAATTCAATCCCGCTCAAGGAGTGGTCGCGAGCAACTTTTGTGACTTCGATATACGCCGCACCAGCGTCAGCGGTAACCGTTTGGCCATGAACGGTAATGGACTTCATTGCCGTTAAAATTAACACTAATCCAGCAATGCCACCATCTTTAACAATTAGATTGCTGGCGTTACCCAGCACCATAATTGGTAAGTCATGTCCCTTAGCAAAAGTTACCAATTGCCGAACTTGATCAACATTCTTCGGAAATGCGACCCAATCGGCTGGGCCTCCCGTATGAGTAAAGGTATATTTTGCTAATGGTTCATTCTCTTTAATATCGATTTCTGGAAAACGTGTCTTAATATTTTCAGCCATTTTTAATCGTCCTTTGTTTGTTGATATTTAATATTGTATCATTATAAAATTAGATTTAAAAACAATTCCACATCATGACTGGAGGTCTTTGAACTTTGAATTTTATTGCCATGGACTTTGAAACTGCTAGTCCAAAAAGATATAGTGCATGCTCGTTATCGCTGGCGATTGTACGAGATAATCAAATCGTTGATGAATTTTATTCATTGATTAATCCCCAAACACCCTTTAATTGGCGAAATATTCAAATTCACGGCATTCATGAACGTGATGTAGCAAATGCCCCCATCTTTCCTGAAGTATGGAAACATATTGCGCCATTCTATACTCCAGATAAATTAGTTATTGCTCATAATGCCACTTTCGATAATAGTGTTTTGAAAAACACCTTGGAACATTACAAGATCACACCACCAGCCTACCAAACTCTCGATACCCTGCGCACTAGTCAAAAGCTCTTGCCGCGATTACCTAATCACAAATTAAATACGGTGGCTGATGCATTAAAGATTGAGCTAAATCATCACCACAATGCTTTAGATGATGCCCAAGCATGTGCTGACATTCTCATTAATCAGGTCGAACAGTTTGGCCCAAGTCGATTAAAACCATTTGTTAAAATGCTCGGCTAAAAAATGCCACAGAACTTCAATTGCTTTTTTGCAAGTTAAAGTTCCGTGGCATTTTCTTAATGATTTACAAATTCCATCAGAATGACGTCTTGCTGTATCCTACGACTATCTTTATGGGAGGCCGTACTCGTTTGAATAAAACCTAACTTTTGATATAAATGACGGGCTCGTGAATTATTTTTGAAAACATCCAACACTAAATGGGCTAACGAACTATAGTTTTGAAACCAATAAATCGCTTCATTCACTAGGAGAGTGCCAATCCCATGATTCCAATACTTTTTCAGGACTGCAACCCCTAATTCACCTGCGTTTGCTTCTTCATCAACCTTTGTAATTGTGACGATACCGACTGGTTCTTGATCCAGCACTGCCAGTAATACTAAACAATCACTGCGAACACTCATCTCGTGAAGAGCAGCCTGTTCGTCAGCCACCGTTAACGACGATAGATGGTCAATCATAACCACTGCCGTTTCGCGATTAATTTGTCGTAGAAGCTGTAATACTGCCTTGGCATCTTCAGTCACTGCCATTTTGAGCGTTACTTCTTTGGTATCGCTCATAGTGCATCCACCATTTTGATAAAATGATCGCCCCGCGGTTCAAAAGTCAGTACTCGACTATTTTCATCATCGGTCCGACGAAACGTAATGGCCAAAAATTCATCAGGCAACTCCTCTTCAGCAAATTGTGCCCACTCGACCACGCTGACACCGTCGCCATCAAAATACTCATCCAATCCTAAATCTTCAGCTCCACCATTCTCCAGTCGGTAAGCATCCATATGGTAGAGTGGTAGCCGCCCATCCTGATATTCGCGAATAATGGTAAAGGTCGGACTCTTAATAACTTCACTAACACCAAGTCCCTTGGCAATCCCCTTCGTAAAAGTGGTCTTACCAGCACCTAAATCACCATTTAAAACAATCACGTCTCCAGCATGCAGAAATGGCGCCATTTTATCGCCTAAGGCAATGGTGTCTTCACGACTATTTAATGTGATTCGTTTCATACTAATCAACCTGGGCTGCTGTGATAATTGCGACTTTGTAAACTTCGTCTTCGTTGGTACCCCGGGAAAGGTCAGCCACCGGTGCATTCAAGCCTTGTAAAATTGGTCCAACTGCTTCAAACCCGCCAAACCGTTGCGCAATCTTATAACCGATATTTCCAGCCTCCAAACTTGGAAAGATAAAGACATTCGCGTGACCAGCCACCTTTGAATCGGGAGCCTTCAATTGACCAACCGTCGGTACAAATGCTGCATCAAATTGTAATTCACCATCCACAGCTAATTCTGGTGCTTGTTTGTGAACCAGTTGGGTAGCTTCTGCAACCTTTGTAACCATCTCACCCTTGGCAGATCCCTTGGTGGAGAAGCTCAGCATGGCCACTTTTGGATCAAGTCCAAATAACTTCGCCGTATGAGCACTTTCCATCGCTACTTCTGCCATCGTTGGTGCGTCCAGTTCAATATTAATGGCACAATCAGCGAAAACATAGCGTTCTGCACCCTTTTGCATAATGAATGCACCACTAATCCGCTTGGTCCCAGGTTTAGTCTTAATAATTTGCAAAGCTGGACGAACCGTATCACCAGTGGCGTGAACAGCGCCAGAAACCATCCCGTCCACTTTTCCCATGTACACTAACATCGTGGCAAAGTAACTAACGTCTTCCAACATTTGGTCCACTTGTTCTGGGGTATTCTTACCCTTCCGCCGTTCTAACAATGCATCATGCATCGCTTGCTTATCATAAGTTGCCGGATCGATAATCTCAATTCCAGTTAAGTTCCAACCGTGATCCTTAGCAACTTGTCCTAAATCGGCTTCGTTACCAAGTAGAATTGGTTGTAAAATTCCGTCATTATGCAGACGAATCGCTGCACCCATGATTCGTTCATCATTACCTTCTGGGAAAACAATCGTCCGTTGTTGTCCTTTTAAATCATTGGCTAGTTTTTCAAAAATATCCATGATATCTCCTCCTAATTTGTCTGAATATCAACGTGAGCTGGCAGTTGCCAATCAATTGGCTGTTCACCCATTGCTTTTAATGCTTCATTCGTCCTGGAAAATGGACGGGACCCAAAAAAGCCCCGACTAGCAGAGAGTGGACTTGGGTGAGCGGATTCCAACACAATATTAGTGGTTGTATTGATTAAGGCTTTCTTAGCTTGTGCTGCCCGCCCCCACAAGATAAAAATAACTGGCTCAGGGCGGTTAGAGAGTGCCTGAATTGCAGCATCCGTTAGTTTTTCCCAACCATGTCCCCGGTGTGAATAGGCTTGACCATCACGAACCGTCAAAACCGAGTTCAAAAGTAATACCCCCTGATCAGCCCACTTTTTTAAGTAACCATGGTGGACTGGTGGATACCCGAGGTCATTTTGGAGTTCTTTATAAATATTTTGTAAGGATGGCGGTACCTTTACTCCTGGCAAAACCGAAAAACTGCACCCATGCGCTTGGTGAGGGCCATGATAAGGATCCTGACCTAAAATAACAACTTTAACTTTACTAAAGGGGGTCCATTCAAAAGCTTCAAAAATGTGATGCATCTCCGGATACACCGTGTGATGCTGATATTCCTGAATTAAAAACTGCCGTAATTGCTGATAATAATCGGCTTCAAACTGCGGTTTTAAAATGGGCCACCAATCATTATGAATAATTTGTTTCAATGCTGTCCACCTCGTAAATATTTTACCATATTCCATCTTTAAACTCTCTTTAGAAAACTGTTCAATTAAAAGTTCAACTGGTAAAATGAATTTAAACGACAAACGTTGGAAAAGCGGTGAATGAAATGCGGACCTTGTACCTAAAAAACCGGGCAAATGATCATTCAGCAACCATTATCCATGATAACTTCGATCAAGCATGTTATCTTCTGACTGGTAAGTGGGGACTTAGGAATGATGCATTGTCGCTTTATACAATGCAGGGACAGTTATTAGCAGAACTTAAACAACTATCACTTGGCTTGATGCCCAAGTTTGCCATTTACCAAAATCGGCAACGAATCGGCACCATTGGTAAATCATTGGGCTTTGTTCGTGAATTCATTTATATTCATGGCCTGAATTGGGTCATTGTTGGTAATGCCTTTACTAATCACTATCGTGTTTTTCGCAATAACCACTTAGTATTTACCATGGAACCAGAGCAAAATGGATTATATTGCCGTATTACCATTAATCAACAGGCAGATGAACCCATTGCAATTTTAATTGCCAGTGTTTTAAACCACTGGGCTAATAAACATGCTACCGCCAGAAAATGGCAACGGAGTCACGGTTGGCGTTGGAACCGAAATTCGCTTCCGCAACTTGGTTGTTGTAAAACCAAATAATAAAACGGTCAGAAGCAGCAAAATGCTTCTGACCGTTTCTTATTTAATAATGTTTCATAACCCGCTCAATCTGGCGCTCCTGCTCACGTTTTTTAATATCATTCCGTTTATCATACTCATGTTTCCCTTTAGCGAGTCCTAATAAGACCTTTGCAAAACCATGTTTCAGATAAACCTTGAGCGGAATTAAAGTTACCCCTTTGGCACTCATTTCGCCAGCTAACTTTTTGAGTTCTTTCTTGTGCAACAAAAGCTTCCGATTACGTAGTGGATCATGATTAAAAATCGTTCCATTACTATATTCACTAATGTGAACGTTCATCAACCATAATTCACCATTGTGAAATTGGGCGTAACCATCTTTCAAATTAATTCGCCGGGCACGGACTGACTTAATTTCCGTACCCGTGAGCACCATTCCGGCTTCATAAGTCGCCATCACTGCGTAATCATGACGAGCTTTTTTATTTTGCGCTACTAGGTTATCATTTGGCGCCTGGTGCTTTTTGCCAGCCATCCAATCACCTCTCTTTTAATGTCGCCGTTTACGATCGTGTTGGTATTTGTCACCACCATGACGGGTTTGCCCACGGTTAATTTGTCGATTATTCCGGTGACCATTATCACGACCACCCTGGTGGTTATTACGGCGTTCATGACCTTGATGATGGCCACGGCCGCGTCCATGGCCATGACGACCATTATCACGGCCGACGCGCAGTTTGGTTACTGGAGCATCCTCTGGATTAACTAATTCAAAATCAACTTCCCTTTGATCCTTGTCAACCCGCAACAGCTTGACTTTTACCGGCTGACCAATCCGGAAAATATGATGATTACTTCGTCCAACTAGGGCCATTTGCTTTTCAACATATTCATAATAATCATCATTCATTGCGCTAATGTGAATCAGCCCTTCAACGGTATTCGGTAATTCAACAAA
The DNA here is from genome assembly GCF_000161935.1 of Limosilactobacillus coleohominis 101-4-CHN. Taxonomy (GTDB): domain Bacteria; phylum Bacillota; class Bacilli; order Lactobacillales; family Lactobacillaceae; genus Limosilactobacillus; species Limosilactobacillus coleohominis_A. Next base: position 128,381 of record NZ_GG698804.1, read on the forward strand.
CAACCCGAATTTCATTACGGAACTGACCACTGCCTCAAAAGTTTCCCCAACGTGGTCTTCCATATATTCAGCTTTCTTCATACTGTCAACGTCTCGTTCAGTATCAATTCCACGCCGTTCAGTAATCGAAGTATGTTCCGCAATTTCTGGCAAGCGATCACGATACTTAGCCTTAGCGCTTTCACTTGTACCGTGTTCACGGTACCACTTAATCAAACGATGAACGGTCGTATCTGGATAACGCCGAATTGGTGAAGTAAAGTGCGTATAGTATTCTGCACCCAAGCCGAAGTGCCCCAATTCATCCGCAGAGTATTTCGCCTGCTGCATGCTCCGGAGCATCATAACTTGAACCATTTCTTCCTCAGGAGTTCCGGCAACTTGTTTCAACACCCGTTGCAGCATTTTGGGTTTAACATTATTTAAGTCACCCTTCATTTCAATCCCAAGAACACTTAGGAAGTCAGCAAAGTCCTTAATCCGGTCACCATCTGGCTTTTCATGAATCCGGTAAAGGAATGGCACGTGAAGATGATCAAAATGTTCTGCTACTGTTTCGTTGGCCGCTAGCATGAAGGACTCAATCATCCGTTCAGATAATCCCCGCTCACGCAGTTGGATATCAGTTGGGTGTCCCGTTTCATCAACAATGATCTTTGCTTCTGGTGCTTCAAAATCAATGGCTCCCCGCCGGTGACGGTGCTTGAACAAGATGCGATGTAGTTCCGCCATTGTTTGGAACATTGGTACAAGTTCTTTGTACTGGGCCTTCGTTTTCTCATCATTAGCTTCTAAAATTTTGTTAACGGCCTTATAGGTCATCCGGGCATGTGATTTGATAACACTTGGAAAAATATCATGCTTTAAGATATTTCCTTGCTCATCAATTTCCATTTCACAAGACATTGCCAACCGTTCCTCATTTGGATTCAAGGAACAAATACCGTTGGATAATCGCCGTGGCAGCATGGGAATAACACGGTCAGTCAAGTAAACCGATGTCCCCCGTTTAAAGGCTTCTTCATCCAATGGCGTACCTGGTTGGACGTAGTGACTTACATCTGCTATGTGAACCCCTAAGTGATAGTGCCCATTATCCATCTTCCAAGCTACAACGGCATCGTCAAGGTCTTTGGATTCAATACTATCAATTGTAACTAACGGCTGCTTAGTGATATCCTTACGACCTTGTTTCTCCTCTGGAAGAACCTTCAACGGAATTTTATTTGCTTGCTCCATTGCTTCCTTAGGAAATTCATGCGGAACATCATGAGCATAGACCACAGATAGAATGTCAATTCCCGGTTCATTTTTATCACCAACAACCTCTGTTACGGCCCCCGTCATCACCGCCGGTGCATCCGCACTTGGGTATTCAGCAATCGTTGCCGTCACAATTTCTCCATCTTGCGGGTGGAGTCCTTGATCAGATACATAAAATTTAAGGTGGCTCAATTTTTTATCTTTGAGAATAATCTCACCGATATAATTCCCCATCGTCAGATTTTTGAACTCACCCACCACATGATCATAATGGTGATCCAAAATATCAGCAACCGCGCCTTCCGGACCCTGTCCAGAACGCGGATCACCGGCCCGCAAAATTTTAACTTGAACCTCGTCACCAGATAATGCATGCATGGTGTGATCAGGGTTAACATAGATATCCGGTAATGTTTCATCATAGGCTACAAAACCAAATCCCTTACTATTACCATGGAAAATTCCGGTCACCAGTTGTTGTTGAGGAATAATTTTAAATTCTCCTCGATCAGTAACTTCAACCTTCTTTTCCCGTTCCAACTGCGCGAGCGCTTGTACAATCGGAGTAAAATCTTCCGCTGAATTCATCCCCAGCTTGCGGGCAATCTTTTCCGCAGACAGACTGATGGTCGGATTGGCCTGTAAATCTTCTAATATTTTTGTTTTTAATTCAGTCATATTATTCCTTTCTAATGAAGTTAGATAAAACAAAAGGCTGCGAAACAACTCCCGTCATTTCTCAGCCTCTCCTGTGTTTTTCTTTAATGCGCCGAAACATAGACCAGTGCCAATGCCAAAATAAAGAACAGAGCACCAACAATGGTTGTAACAATTTGCATTACGGCTTCAAAGCCACGAGCTTTTCGACGTGAAAATAGATCACCAGCACCACCGGTTAAGGCTGACATGGCGTCATTATCATTCTTTGCTGGCTGCATCATAACACATGCGATCAAAACGACGCAGTCAATTAAGAAGAGGGTCATTAACATACTTTGCAAGGTTCTTCCTCCTAATTTCCCACATTATAACTATTCAATGATACCATACTTTACTACTCTTGACTAGGTTGTTCATGCTGATGGGCAGCTTGATTAATTAAGCGCTGGTTTTCTAAGTGATGGTGACCCGTCAACTGAATCACCAAGGTATCCCCTACTTGAAGCTTGGTTTCACCGTGAGGAACTAATTCTTCCTCACCACGATAAATGCCTAGAACTAAACTGCCGGTTGGCCATCCAAAATCCTTAATCAGGGTTCCATCCAGTCGGGACCCCGCAAAGATTGAAACCGTCATTTGAGTGATACCCGTTAATTCTTTTCGTGGGCTACGGTGAATAAAATTGTTAAACATCGCCATGTAAACTGGCAGGCCCCCTAGAATATCATTCATTACGTACGCGGTGACCGCTACTACTGCCAATGGCATCAGATGGGTCATCGAGCCAACCATTTCCGTAATTAATAAGATGGCGGTAAACGGCGCTTTCGAAATACAAGCAAAATAACCCGCCATGGCATAGATAGCGTAATTTCCCAAGTATTCTTTAGGGACGAAGCCGAAAGAAACTAGCGTAGCACAATAGCATGCACCAATGACGGCCCCAAGCGTTAAGATTGGCAGAAAAATCCCTCCAGGAATTTCAGAACCATAGCTAACCATGGAAAAAGCAAACCGTAATAGTAAGAAACCAAATAATAATGGAATGGATAGTGGTAATTTTGGTAAAGAAATAATTAAATTATTTCCACCACCAAGTGTAACTGGCCAATACCACGCGATTGGAATAACCAGTAAAAACGGTATTACCGGGTACCAGCTAGGCTTAAACCACTTTATTTTACGACTCCAAGTACCTAAATGAAGGATCACGTATTGATAAACTCGCCCCAGGATTCCTAAAAGCAACCCCAGAATAATTAAATGGATATACTGATTTGCTGGAAAAAGAACCTGATGTGGTAAATCAAGGTCCGGCCGTAATCCAAAGAAGGTCATTGAAACCCCATTGGCAACAACGGCACTAATAAATACAGACAGCCAGACGAGCGGTGAAAAGTTATGATAAACCTCTTCCAAAATAAACATTGAACTCGCAATCGGTGCATTAAATGCAGCTGATAAACCTGCAGCCGCACCAGAAGCAATCCCAACCCGCCGCTCAATTTTAGTAACGTGATTATGTTCCGCAATTCCTTGACCAATGGTGGCTCCCAACTGAATTGAAGGACCTTCTCGGCCTAAAAATAGGCCGGAACCAATCCCCAGAATACCACCAACAAATTTTCGCCAAAGAACCGGCCACCACTGCTCATCAAACTGTCCTGTCAATTGTCCTTCCACTTGGGGAATTCCGGATCCCTTAATGTTTGGATTTCTTTGAGACATTCTCCCCAAAAGCAAAGCAATAATGACGGAACCGATTACCCATGGAATTAACCAAATTGGCTGATGATGAAAGAAATTAAAACAGGCAATTACCAGTGTTAATCCATGCTGGATTGCGGAGCGGAAGACACTCACAACTAATCCAGTCAGGATTCCAATGGCAATTGCCCGACCAATTTGACGAAGATTACTAAAGTTTAATTTTCCAAAATGTAATTTACTCAACATTGCCACTCCAAAATTTTCATTCTTTTAGAGTGTACCACATTCATTAATGACTTGCTGATTGATCTTCCTTATGCCGCACTAGGTAAACGACCGTGGCAATAACTAATACCGCAGCACCGACAATCACCGAAATTCTGGTATCGGGATTGATGAACATAAAGATAACAATTACAAAGAGCATTAGGAACGCAAAGTAATTAGATAGTGGATACAAAGGTAATTTAAAGGGATGATTCTCCATGACATCGGGATTATTATGACGGAATTTTAATTCAGCCAATAAAATCACAAACCATGGCACCATTCCCGGTAGAACAGAAGAACTAAAGACAACCACAAAAAGGTCAGAAGTAGACTTGCTAAACATTGTAGCCACCATGTTTAGAATGAAGCCAATCAAGATCCCACCAGAAATTCCCAAAATAGCTGCATCCGGGACAATGCGCTTGGAAAGCCGCCCAAAAATCTTTGGAGCATCTCCTTCATGTGAAAGCTTAAAAAGCATCCGACTGGAACTGTAAATTCCTGAATTAGCACCGGATAAGGCAGCTGTTAAGACCACAAAGTTAATAATCGAAGCTGCGGCAGTAATTCCAACCTTGGCAAACGTCGAAACAAACGGTGAACCAACCGCACTTAGCCGGTTCCATGGATAAATCGTCACAATCACAAAAATAGCCCCAACATAAAAAATCAGAATCCGTAATAGAACGGATTTAACCGACTTAACGATCGCTTTTTGCGGGTTTGCAACTTCCCCGGCCGAAATTCCCAATAATTCAATTCCTTCATAGGAACCTACAATAATCGACATTGAGAAGAAGAAACCTTTGACACCACCAGTGAAGAAACCACCGTGAGCCCAGAGGTTGGAAAAACCTGTGGGGTGCCCGCCATTGCCAAAGCCAAAGAAAATCACCATGAAGCCCAGTAGGATCATCATGATAATCGTGACCACTTTAATCATGGCAAACCAAAATTCAAGGGAGCCATAGGCCTTTGCACTAGCTAGGTTTGCTAGAACTAAGAAGATAATAATTACAATTCCAGCAAACCACGTGTGTAAATGTGGCCACCAATATTTTAGATACTCAGTTGCTGCGACCACTTCAGACATCCCAACAACAATATATTCAAAAACATTAGCCCATTTTGCAAGGTATCCCGCCAACGGATGCACATACTCAGTAGCATAATCAGCAAATGATCCGGTCCCAGGATTGATATAAATCATTTCACCGAGCGCTCGCATCACGACATATAAAATTAAGCCAACAAAGGCGTATGCCAATAACACTGATGGACCGGTCCACTTAATTGTCGAGGTAGAACCCATAAATAGTCCAACCCCAATTGCACCACCAAGCGAAATCATTTCCATTTGTCCAGCCGTCATTGTTCTTGACAATTCTGGAGCATCATTTTTTGCCATTGACCGATTCACTCCTTCAAATAATTTCTGGAGTTATTATAAATAAGCTTAAATAAAAAATCAATGAGAAATTCTTAGCTGAATTTCATAAAAAAAGGACTGAACAAACAATGTTCAGTCCTTAAAAACTAAGTTTTTGCTTTAATTAACGGTTTTCGATATCTAACTTAGCTTGTTCGCTTAAGTTGTAGAAGGAACGAATTCCCTTGTACTTAGCAACATCGCCAAGGTTATCTTCAATCCGCATTAATTGGTTGTACTTAGCAAGACGATCAGTCCGGCTCATTGAACCAGTCTTGATTTGGCCAGCGTTCGTAGCAACAACTAAGTCCGCAATGGTCGTGTCTTCGGTTTCACCAGAACGGTGAGAAACAATTGCTGTATAACCAGCTTCCTTAGCCATTTCGATAGCTTCAACAGTTTCAGTTAAGGTACCGATTTGGTTCAACTTAATCAAGATGGAGTTAGCAGCACCCATCTTAATACCCTTAGCTAAGTAATCAGTGTTAGTAACAAAGAAGTCGTCACCAACTAATTGAACCTTCTTACCAAGCTTGTTAGTAATCGTTACCCAGTCATCCCAGTTGTTTTCATCAATTGGGTCTTCAACAGATACAACTGGGTACTTAGCAATGATTCCTGACAAGTAGTCAATCCATTCTTCAGTAGTGAATTCTTCACCAGTTGACCAACGAAGCTTGTATTTCTTGTCATCGTCATTCCATAATTCTGAAGCAGCAACGTCAAAGGCAATTGCTACATCCTTACCAGGCTTGTAACCAGCATCCTTGATCGCCTTGATTAAGAATTCAAATGGTTCTTCGTTGTTTGCAAAGTCAGGAGCAAATCCACCTTCATCACCAACAGAAGTAACCTTACCGGCAGCTTCCAATTCTTTCTTTAAAGCATGGAAAGTTTCAGAACCCATCCGAATGGCTTCACGAACAGTTGGAGCACCAACTGGCATGATCATGAATTCTTGGAAGTCAACCTTGTTATCAGAGTGTGCACCACCGTTGATAACGTTCATCATTGGGGTTGGCATTACATGAGCATTGAAACCACCAAGGTAGTTGTACAGAGGAACTTGAAGTTCGTCTGCAGCAGCCCGAGCAGCAGCCAGTGAAACAGCCAAAATGGCGTTAGCACCTAACTTACCCTTGTTAGGGGTACCATCTAACTTGATCATTGCCTTATCAATCGCAATTTGATCAGTAACTTCCATTCCCACGATTTCTTTGGCAATAACGTTGTTAACGTTAGCAACAGCCTTTAAAACACCCTTGCCGCCAAAACGGTTCTTGTCGCCATCACGAAGTTCAACAGCTTCGTGTTCACCAGTAGAAGCACCAGATGGAACGATTCCACGACCAACACCGCCAGCTTCAGTGTAAACTTCAGCTTCAACGGTTGGGTTACCACGTGAGTCAAGGACTTCACGAGCATAAATATCTGTAATAAGTGACATTGTATTTCTCTCCTCCAGAATAAATTGGAAAGCTCTATGCTTACAGCTACCATTGTATTATTTTGTGAACCCTAAAACAAGTCTAAATAATTAGTGGTTTACCAATTTTAAAAAGCTTTGCGGATCTAGACTAGCTCCTCCTGCTAGGACGCCATCAATGTCCTGACTAGCCATCAATTGATTGATATTATCACTGTTAACGCTCCCGCCATATAAAATTCTTACATTATTTGCAATAGTATCACCATACATATCAGCGATGGTTTGGCGAATTAGATAACAACCTTCTTCTGCTTGATCTGGATCCATGCTTTCACCAGTTCCAATTGCCCAACTCGGTTCATAGGCAATGGTCACCTTATCTACGTTTTCCGGCTTTAAGTCTTTTAAATCAGCTAAGATTCGACTAACTACCCAATGGACCTTTTTTCCTGCCACTCGGCGACCCATCGTTTCATCACAACAAACAATTGGGCAAAGGCCTGCATCTAATGCGGCATGCACCTTTAGATTAATAAGATGGTCTGTCTCGTTAAACAATTTCCGCCGTTCTGAGTGGCCTAAAATCACGTGGTGAATACCCGCACTGTACAGAGTGGTGGGGCTAGTTTCACCAGTAAACGCTCCCGCGTCTTGATAATAGCAATTCTCCGCAGCAATCTTTAATGGTGTTCCTGCTGCAGCCTTCACCATTGGCACAAGAGCAATAGTTGGTGCTGCCAACACTGTTTCTTGAACGTCCGGGTTTGGTAAATGATTCTTTATTTGATTCACAAATTCTACGGCTTCCTCAACCGTCTTATTCATCTTCCAATTTCCAGCAACAATTGGCGACCTCATCATCTAATCCCCCATTCTTAGTAATTAATAAAAAGATTGTTTTACCAGAATTGACATTACATAAATGGGTTCCAGTGCCCGGCCAAGCCGCACTCTGGAACCCAATTTGTGCTCATTCAATAGATTTATTTATCAGAAATTGCATCAATGCCTGGCAGAACCTTACCTTCAAGGTAAGTTAATGATGCACCACCACCAGTGGAAATATGGCTTAATTGGTCAGCAATTCCTAATTGCTTAGCTGCCGCAGTAGAGTCACCACCACCAACAATTGTGGTTGCGTCGCTCAGGTTACCTAAGAACTTACCAATAGCCAGAGTTCCCTTTGCAAAGTTTGGCATTTCAAAGACACCCATTGGGCCGTTCCAAACAACGGTCTTGGCATCCTTCAAAACATTTTCAAACTCTTTAATTGACTTTGGACCAATGTCTAAGCCCATCCAGCCATCAGGAATATCGCCTTCAACCACTTTGGTGTTCGCGTCATTATTAAAGGCATCAGCAATCACACTGTCAACTGGAAGAACCAGCTTATCGCCAGCCTTTGCCATGATGTCCTTAGCAACATCAATCTTATCTTTTTCAACTAATGAATTACCAATCTTAATGCCCTTTGCAGCAAAGAAGGTGTAGGCCATTCCACCACCAATAATAATCTTATCAGCTTTGTTCAACAGGTGATCAATAACTCCAATTTTATCGGAAACCTTGGCACCACCAAGAATAGCAACGAATGGACGAACTGGGTTGTCAACAGCGTTCCCTAAGAACTTAATTTCCTTTTCCATTAAGAAACCAACCCCGGACTTGCCATCTCCAATATTTTGGGCAATTCCAACGTTAGAAGCATGTTGCCGGTGAGCAGTACCAAAGGCGTCATTAACGTAAACATCACCAAGCGAGGCCCAGTACTTACCCAATTCAGGATCGTTACCGGATTCACGCTTAACATTTTCACCATTCTTAACATCTTCGTAACGGGTGTTTTGAACCATCAAAACATCACCGTCATTCATGTTGTTAATAGCATCCTCAAGTTGTTTACCTTCAGTTACTGGCACAAAAGTAACTGGCTTATTTAATAGATTGGAAAGCCGTTCTGCAACTGGACGCATTGATAAACCAGGCTTGTCTTCTTCCTTCTTAATCCGTCCTAAGTGTGAGAACAGGATTGCCTTACCATTATGATCAATTACATACTTAATAGTTGGTAATGCCGCCACGATTCGGTTGTCGTCACCAACAACTCCATCTTTAATTGGCACATTAAAGTCAACCCGCATTAATACTTTCTTACCTTCCAAAGGTAAGTCTTCGACAGTCATTTTTGCCATAATTAATTCTCCTCTTTCTGTCAAAAAGGTGGGCGGAGTTTCCTCCTCCCACCTTTTAATTAGTACTTAGTTTTTGCTTACAGAGTAGCAAAGTGAAGTAAAGTACGGATCATGTTTGAAGTGAAACCGTATTCGTTGTCGTACCAAGCAACAGTCTTAACTAATTGTGAACCATCGTCACCTTCCATGATTTCGGTTTGTGATGGATCAAATACGGAACCGTAAGTTGAACCGATAATATCAGTTGAAACGATTGGGTCTTCAGTGTAACCAAAGGCATCATTGCCATCAGTTGCCTTCTTCATTGCATCGTTAACTTGGTCAACTGTAACCTTCTTGTCAAGAATTGAAACAAGTTCAGTTAAGGAACCATCAACAACACCAACCCGTTGTGCGTGTCCAGAAAGCTTACCGTTTAATTCTGGGATAACCAGACCAATGGCCTTAGCAGCACCAGATGAGTGAGGAATCGTGTTAACACTTGCAGTACGGTTGTTACGCATCTTCTTACCACGAGGACCATCCAGGATAGCTTGAGTAGAAGTGAATGCGTGGATCGTAGTCATAGTACCAACCTTGATACCAAAGTCCTTGTTAAGGAAGTAAGCCATTGGTGCAAGACATGAAGTAGTACATGAACCAGCAGAAACGATCTTGTCATCCTTCTTAAGAGTATCCAGGTTAACACCAGGAACAACAGTTGGGATGTTACCAGCAGGTGCAGAAATCAGGACACGCTTAGCACCAGCGTCTAAGTGTGCTTGTGACTTTTCAGCAGAAGTGTAGAAACCAGTACATTCAAGTACAAAGTCAACACCATCATTCTTAACCCAAGGAATGTTCCGTGCATCACGTTCAGCGTAAACTGGGTATTCCTTACCATCAACAACAATACCAGTGTCGGTAGCAGAAACTTCACCAGGGAACTTACCATGAGTTGAGTCATACTGCAAAAGGTATGCAAGCATTGCAGGAGTAGTCAAATCGTTGATGGCTACAACTTCAATATCCTTAGCACCCAATTTGTGAATCCGACGGAATGCTAAACGACCGATACGGCCAAAACCATTAATACCAATCTTTACAGTCATACTGCAAATTCCTCCTTTAGGAAAACATATAATTAAATGTACGTTATTATTTTAACACTGAAAATTAGATTGTACAGTTCAAAAATTAACGCACATTTCCAACGCCCTTTATGATAACTGATTATTAGCAGAATGTCCATAATACTGCTAATTCCCCAACTAAATTTGAAAAAACTATTGCAATTTGTTTCCTAATTCGATAAGATATTATTTGTTGTTAAGCGCCCTTAGTGTAATGGATCGCACGTGAGATTCCGGTTCTCGAGATCAGGGTTCGACTCCCTGGGGGCGCATTAACTTTGCCCAAGTGGCGGAATTGGCAGACGCGCAACGTTCAGGTCGTTGTATGGATTTCCATGTACAGGTTCGAATCCTGCCTTGGGCATAATTAAACCCTTTCGGGGTGTTTCAAAATGTCTTAATCGTTGGTATTAAGGCATTTTTATTTTTGCCAAAACACCCTAAAACACCATTATTTTTAAATTCTGCTACCAAACTGCTACCAAAATTGAACATCAAAAACCGCTTCTAACCAGCGCTTAGGCCACTTTCATTTTGAAGGTGGTTTTATTTTTGCTACCAACTGCTACCAAAATATGCTCTATACTGTTTATTTGTGTTCTATCTACCTATTATATGGACTTGTTCGCTAAACATTTAACACCACAAAACAACACTGATTAATAACCTTGCTCCATGATTGCATCAAACAGGGCGGGATAAACTTGTTTCAATTGGCTACCAAACTCTAATAATGCTTCTCGTTCGTGTACATAGTATTGTGACTTGCTAATATTCAGCATTTTAATCACGGTATTCCCTTGCAATTGTTCCAGATACCGATATTCGATTAGCTTTTGATGGTCTGTAGTGCATCCGCCAACCGCCTGTTCAATTGCTAGAAAACACTTTAAACATTGCTTACTTTCCGCCCTACGGTTTTTAATTTCACGTTTCGCCCATGCTCCAGACCGCAAGTAGATACTACGATAATCAATTCTAAAAAAGCCCCGCAAACTGCGGATGATGGTTTTACTATCCATGCTGTTACCCCGTATAATATGAATTAGGGTTTCATTCGGGATATTCTCGGTATTAACAGCGCTAGTCAGTTTGACTTGTGCTGTTTTTATTTTGCTATTATCATATATCAATATGCGGGGGTCGCCCTCGTGATGGCTTTTTGAGTTCTGTATCTAGTGATACAGGGCTCTTTTTTGTTATCAGTGCAAAATCTGCAATTATTGCACTGATACGATAATCATTGTACCAATTCAAAAAACACTATCATTTGTCAGCATTCTACCAACATAATTAAACATCATAAGGGCTTCTGTGTTTGCCGTTAATCAATGAATCTAATTAGTTCCGTTTGTATGCAAGATTGCTATTTGTATGCAAGATTGCTATTTGTACGCAATCATTCTATTACAGACGTTAATTACCAAGTTTCACTAACACGGATGTTATTACCTTATCATTTCTTAGACCTAGCCCCCCTACCCTAAAATTTTTTAAATTACCGCTTGCGTACAAGCTAACGGCAATGTGTGCGCTCTTGCTGTCAGCAGATACGGGGCGGGGTAAATTAAAACGGTAACCATCCACCATTAGATAATTACCGTTGATTATTTTCTGTTCCTGTGCAAAGGCAATTAGTGCGTCTAAATCATCAATGCTTGCGTATTTGCGGATGAATGTTCTAGCATTTGACCGATACTGATACAGGCGGTTCTTTTCGGTGTGTCGTTTCTCATAGCGTCTAGTAGCGTTCATTTGTGCCTGACTAACCATGTTTAACCCTCTTTTCGTGTTCTATGATGTTTAAATATATCTTGTGTAGTGATAGATTTCTGATATAATTATATATGTAAAAGGCGTTAGGTGATGTCAGCACCTAACGCCCGATAGTCTACTCAGTTAGTGAGAAACGTCCTACTTAGGGCGTTTTTTTATTACCATAAACACAACATAAACTACCGTAATTAATACAGTAGCAAACAGCTTACCGTTAGAAATAGTAAGCGTGATTGTTATGTTCACAATAACAGCTCTCCACTAATTGAGTAGAAACAAAAACTAAACATATTACGTCGCGCCCCTGTCTACTCGGATTGATGTAGACGCTGACGCAGTTTAATGTTTTGTAGACTATCTTGGTTCTTGGTAGGCTCATGACTTCCTACCGCCAACCTGATTACATTTTATAGCTATCATACATATAACACAACGCAACAATTAAGCCGTTAGTCAGCAATTGACCAACGGCTTTTTAACTACGATTGTTTAGAAATGTCAACATTTTTCAACGGAAAAAATACCAGCTTAAAAAGCCCCTATTATTGCTCTAAATTGCGCTTCATTCATCCGCTTAATGCTGATGAATCAACAATCATAGGTCACCAGACAAACACAATCATATTTAACTACTAATAGAAAAACAAATACATGTTTTGCGAGGTTGTTTTATCGGAACCTATGCACCATGTAAACCACCGCAACAATCAATAATAAAGCGCCGACTTCGTACGGTAAGAACTGACCATCAAAGAATAACAGCATTACTAACATCCCCCCCATTTTTAACAACAATTAACAACATTCTTTTAACTATAAACATCCCCGATAATGTGCAATTTTGTGCACGTTATTTTAGCCAGATCACTGTTATATCAGCATTTCAGAATTGGACAAGGTACGGAACAGTTTTATTTGTTCTTAGTTTGTGACCTAATACCGATGTTCTTATAGGCGGTAGTTACTTTATTTTGATAGTAACCAGCATAAAAACGATGATGTTTTTGGTAGACAAAACCGAGTAGTTGCATGTTCTTTTTGAATTGACGGTTGCCTAATGGGGTAATCCCTTGCTGGTCACAATATTCTAAATAGTATTTATAGACCGTTGCGCATGGTGCATATAACCGCCGATTCTTAACCACGTTCGGGCTATAAACAAACTTAACTACATTCTTATCCGCTTGATCACGGTTTCTAATTCTGAAATAATTATCTTTCTTGTGTCGGCTTGCATCGAACCATTGCGATAAAGTCCGATGGTTCATTACATACCGCCCTTTATACCAGCCCATGCGATCCCTCCAAACTTATTTAAACTATTAATTAAAGAGTTAGGTCAACTAACCAGCCTAGTTCTTTTAACTATCTTTTGAACTGCGAAAAAATGAATTGAATAAGTACCCCTAGCAGCAAACCAAAAACTAAATTATTAACCATGTTTGTACTTATCATTTCCACCTCACAAAATACTTCACCTTTTCCGCCTAATGTTCCTTTAATTACAAATGATCAACACTGATACAACGCTCTTTTCATCACATCAGCATTTGTCGGTGTAGCCATGCTTCAAGCGGATGGACTTAGTGTTTATATTCCACCAATACATAACCCATTACCGCCAAAACTACAATGATCAGCATTGCTATGTTGGTACGCCAATAGGCTTGGTCTAGTGTGATATGAAAGGCGTTAGCAATTAAGCGGTAAAACATCCAATCGTCGAAACTATTTAGAATTGTCATTTTATTACCTCTCTTTTTTTAGGGTGTATGAACTGCCTGAATTCTTTTTTAGGGTGTCTGAATTGTCATCTTTTTTTATGATGCGCCCTTACCGCCCTTATTAACTGCTGACAAACTTAAACATGATTACAATTTAACTACGCCCGTTGCTGACAACAAGATAAGGGGGCTTTTTATTATGTTCTAATTCTCATTTTAAGGCTCTCTGACCAATTCTAGTGGTTACACGATTTTATATTAGTTCCCTGATATCCGCTACATAGCAGGGCAAAATTTGAGAATTAGCAAGGTAAAAGCGTAACAGTGTTTTCTTTTAGTCATGATTGTTAGGCATCCGACCTTGTGTGAAACACCTCTGTTACTATCTCCGCTACTATCTCTGTTACTACCTTTAACACTATCTCTGTTACTAAATCTGTTACTGCTACTACTTACCGTTGACAGTTGTAGTAATGTGATGCAACTATGCATCAGCTATATCCAGCTATCTAAACAGCTATATCGTGCATTTATCACTTCGGTCAACTCAATTAGGACAACTTGTCCGATTGCATAACATCAAGGGTTACGGATGTCAGTAGTGATAACTGTGTGCTTATTAGTGGTGTTATCAGTGTACTTAACAGTGTAGTTAATGCTGTATATGCCTCTGTACCTAACGATGGTACTAAACAGTACCAACATAGTTTACAAGGTGGTTTACATGTTAGTTGTCATGTTGGTTTACAAGATAGTGTACATAGACAAATACTGTCAGATAAGCAATAAGGGGTGTTGATTGATATTTCAACGCCCCCTTACTCCAGCATCTTCACCGATAACGGATTCCCCATGAACGGCTTTTCAGTCAACGGCTCTTCAGTCGTACTAGTCAGAGTACGACCTTATTTCTCGTTGTGACCATCAGGGAACAACCTTATTTTTTGTCCAGCGACCTTATTTAAATACTTATTATTGGTTGTACTAAATGTCACCCCCCAGTTGTACTATTTGTCACCCCCTGCTGTACAAAATGACACCCCCTGTTGTACTATTTGTCACCCTTAACTTGAAAATTAAATACCGTATTTAAAATAATAAATACCTTAGTAAATTTTATTTACTTCGTTAAAAAATTCGGGAACTTCTTTTTCTGATTGATAATTAATGTTAAGTTCTAATGATCTTTGATGATTCTCACTTGGTAAGTAGAATACATAACTTTTTTGGTACAATTGTTTTAGATTCCGTTTGATGGAACGTTCACTCAGATTCAGTATCAAAGCCATTTTTTGGTTAGACAAGGTGCTTTGACGTTTCCCATTCTTGAAAGCATCATCATATATTAGACTACAGATTATAGCTTCACGGTAGTTCAAAATCCCCCGTTGAACATCATTCAATATCTGATAAGGAACTGATAAATATGGTTTCTTGTTCCTTGCCAACGGGAAAATTTGCCAATTGGTTTTACCATCAGCATGATTATATTCAACAGCGACCCACCCTAAATTAGATAACTCTTGCACTTGTCTGCTAATGTAATCAACACCGCAATTCTGATACTCCGCAAGGGTTCGTCTACTTGCGTTAATTGTTTTGAATTTACGATTAAGCGCCAATAATTTTGCATACAAGATAGCTGATGATGGTTTACTACTTTGAACTAACGCCAACGGCAATTTGACTATGGGCGTTTTTAATTTTATTCCTTCTCCGTTACTCATAATTTATTCGCCTTATCAATTAACTAGAGCTCTAAATTCTGATAATATGAATAAAGCGAGCCAACTAAAAGCCCGCTTTATGAAAATATTTTTTCAAGTCGTTCCTGCTGTTTGATGTGGTAGTTAGTCAGCATGAACGGCTTTTTTTGTGTCCTTGAATTGATTGTAGTAATTCTGTTTCAAACGTTCCGCCCTCATCATCATCGAAAGTCCAGAGGTTCGGATGTTAGTGTAAGTACGCTGCAACTCCTCTTCGGTGCTGATCAAGTAATAGCCGTTATCCATTCCAATAGGGACACCCTCATTGGTCAAACGGGCAATAATATTACTAACGGCTCTTACATCAACCCCTAAGGCATCCGCAACCCTGCTTCGTGATATGGGGTTCTCTGAACCATAAGGTAGTAGCCTTAATACCTTACGTTCGATATTGGTTTCACCTTTGACTGCTTGCTGGTCAATCGTCGGCAAATTGAATAATGCTAATTGCTCCTCACTCATTCGTTGACCCCCTTAATTTCAATTCTCCAGTGCTTTTTAAACCACCTTAGTATTTCTACAACATGAACTGCTAAAACAGCGTACGGGCTTAAATACGCCCCGATAATCACGTTTAAAATGATCCAGAGTAGCAAAGCACCATTCTTTGTCAGTTCAATATCCATACATAAATTTAAATCATTCCGTATTTGTGTTCTCATCATGTCCACCCATTCAAATACATAACACTGCGCTGGTTAGCTATGGTTATTAATGACTATGTTTCTGACTGCGTGACTTGACCCATTGCTCTAAATCAGACTTGGTAAAACGGTAGCTACCACCGATCACGGCAACGGGAAAGTCATCGTATTCTTTGATCCATTTATCAAGGGTTGCCCGTCCACATCCAAGAAACTTTGATGCTTGCTGTTTGTTAAGTACAGCAGGGAACGGATCAACTGGTTTATAAGTTTTCATGCGCTCCGTCAATGCGTCTTGTAAAGCGCTGTCGGGAATGGTAAAAGTAAATTCCATCTTCGATTGCCTCGCTTTCTAACTAGCCCCATCTTGTAAAGAACTCATCTAGTGAAACCGTGATAAGTGGATGCGCTTTGGGCTCCAGTAGCTTGTTAATGATCTTGATTGCTAAATCTATCGTGTGTTGATCGTATCTATTCAGAAACGGGACTTTTGCCCCTCCCGATTGAAAAACATGTAGTACATGCTTTGCTTCGTTACGATCACTTTCAGTTAGTGCAATATCTTTTACATCAATCACGATTAACACCGCCTTATTTTTGAGAACCAACAATTACAAAAGCATCTTTGGTGCGTCTTTCATTAAGGGCAATTTGTAAACCATCATCCCATACCAGAACATGCGAATTGGCAATTGATGGATCAACTTGTGCAAATAAATACCCTTCTCCGGCGTAACTGATCATTTCATTACCCGCAAGCGGTAGGATGCTGTTTCCGTCTACTTGACGATCAGCAAAGATTTTATTTTGACCGTCTTTGTTTTCCAGCAGTTTTGTTAATTCCAGCCCCTTTTTAGTAGCTGTATAAACTGCCTTTTCACAATAAACTTGGTCGCCTTGTGCTAATACAACAATATTTTGCGTGTTTTCCATGATTAAATACCTCCTAGTCTGCTAATGCTTGTTTGAATTCGTCTGTGGTAAGTGAAGCCTTATCAACCAGCCGTGCGCCGTTGGCTCCATCAACCAATAAGTAATGGTTCCCGTAACCGTCTGTCACGGTGTCATAAGGCTTTAATGATACTGACTGACCATCTTTCTTAATCACTTCAGCAACTAACGGCATTTTGTCGGTTGTATCTTCCGTGTGATCAAACATCAAAGCACCAAAGTCATCATCGTTACGGTAAAAGGTGTTTTCAATTCGTAAAGTGTCGTCAAAATCTACACAAACTTTTTTCATCATTCATTACCTTCAAAATTCTAGTATCTGGCATCCGCTCAACGGCGGATTTTTTTGTACGTGCTATCACGAACCCGTTTTTGAAACATTACATGTTGACGTGGTTAATTTATCGAATTAACTAGGTTGCGTCCGTTTTTGCATAGCTAGTTATGTGTTACTCAAAAACCAGGGCTTTTTATGCAAATCTTGCAAATGTTTTTTCTGCAAATCGGTTAGCGGAACTTTTTCGCGGATATTAACCGTTCCGTTATCAATATCACCCTCTAACATGATTAACTGGTCTGCTACGTTGTAAGCCTTACGCTCGGGGTTCGATACATACTTTTCAAACTTGCGGGCGTGTTTCGGCTCATCCGTGTAAATGTGCCACGTTTCTGTTTCACGGTCATAAGTAATAATCGTTTCCCGCTCATTGCGGGGCGCTGTTACTACTTGCCGTTGAATTTCTGTCATTTGCTATTACCTCCTTTGCATCCACTCCAACGGATGCTTTTTATTTGTCCTGAGTTGCAACAACAGTATGATCTTGCATGAACTTATCAATAGCTGACTTGCTAATGCGTTTTGACTTGCCAACTTTAACGGTTGGCAGTCCCTGCTTAATGTAAGTTCGCAAAGTATCTTGGGTTTTAAATCCCATATACTGCATAGCCTCTTTATAGCTTAGATATTCAGTCATAATTACGCCTTCTTTCTCCCGTTTCGGTAATAATGTTATTCTCCCATTACGGGAATGCCAACTATTAAATACCAAAATGGGATAATTCGTGTTAAAGTTTATACGGGTGATTTAGTATGAATACAAACAAAAAGCCCCGCAATAGAATTGCGGAACTTAGAAAAGAAAAAGGGTTAACACTACAACAGGTTGCTGATGCCGTTAGCGTTGGTAATAACACTATCAGCCGTTATGAAACTGGAAAACGTGAGCCAAAACTAGAAACATGGATGAAACTTGCTAACGTTTTTGATGTTCCTGTGTCTTACATTATGGGAACAGATAATATTAACGCTATCAGAGAAACAAGAATATTACACAATACCAGTTTAGGCTCATTAGCTGAAATGACAGGGATTTCAGAAAAAAGGCTCAAATCCATTGAACAGTTTGAAACAGTTCCAACAGTGCAGGAATGGTTTTTAATAGCCGAAGTACTTTGTGTTCCTGTATCTGAAATACAGGGAACCAGAAAAGGAATAAACAATTTTAATTTACCTAATGAAAATTTCATTAAATTAGTCAATGAATTTGACGCAACAAATGAAAAAGGTGAAGTACCAAATATTAGCGGTTCCGAAGCCCATTTTATTGGTACAAGTATAGATGCATATAAACTGCTATTATCGAATTTAATTTCATTAGATCAAAAATATAAAACTGATGTTTATAAAAATTTTCTAAATACCGTTACCACTTTAACCACTCTTTTTGCAATAATTCCCGATAAAGGTAAAAACGAAACAGAAAGAAGAAAAATATATAAACTGCTAACTGACCAACTTTCAGCATTAATACATAATATTGCTAAAACAAAAAGCGGAAAATTATTATTGGATATTAATGAAGAACCATTTAAAACGGATGATAAAGCCAATAACTCTAGTAGTAAAAAGTAATACCCATTACGTCCAAGCGTGATTGACGTTAAAAGCTATGGGAGGTTCATTTATGAAAAAAGATGGTTTAGGTTTTGAAAGATTGTTGATCTTTCTAGCTGGTTTGAATTTGATTTTGCGTCTAGTCCTCTATGTTCAAGAAAAGCGTGAAGCCAATGAAAAAGATTAGTTTGATTTGCGCCGTTGCCCTTGCTGGTCTATCCTTAACCGCTTGCGGTAGCAACTCCAACAAGAAAACAAGTTCTAGTAGTAAAGTGTCTAGTTCAAAGGTGGTTAAGCACCACAAGAAAGCCAAGCACTCAAAGAAAAAGGCTAGTTCTAGCAGTAATTCATCCGCTGCGAGTGCGTCTAATCAGCAGAACCAACAGCAAAATAACAGCGGTGATCAAGCCGATCCATTTGATGCAAGTACATGGGATAAACCATATAAAGGCTATCCCAGTTTTAACGCCTATTTGCACGATCATCCCGATACTCCTAACATTCAATCACAAACAGCTCAAATTCAACATGATGAAAATGTGAGAAAAGGTATCGAAGACGCAAACGGTAATGAAACTCAAAACTTTAAAAATTGGGTTTCTGCTCGTGACAATGCTTGGGACAATGGGAACGATAATTTCCCAGACTATGATCAAAATCGCCAATGGTAATTAGTTGCTTTCCCCTTGTATGACGTTTTAACCATGTTTTGATTAATTACCCATCTATCCTTTTAAAAGCTCTCATGGGTCAATTCTGACCCCATATCATTCAAATACATAACACTGCGCTGGTTAGCTGTGCGAAAAAAAGGAATGATAGAAAATGAGTTATACGAAGAAAGTTAGTAAAGGATATTATGGTTACGCTACCTACTACGACAAGCACGGCAAGCGTCACGTTAAAAGTGCGGGGCTTTTCAAGCTCAAACGACAAGCCCAACAAGCGGGCAATGATTTAGAGAAAGAGCTTGACCAGCGCAACATGGATTTACAAGATATTACCTTGTTTGCTTACTATGAACGCTGGTTCAAGCTCTACAAACAACCAAATATTACGGATGTTACTAAGAACCGCTATAAAGTCATTGGTAAGGCAATTCAAGATTATTTTGACGTTACTAAGCTAGTTAATATTCGGCGTTCTGACTATCAAGGCTTTATTAACTGGTATGGTGCTGATCATGCTAGGGATAGTGTTACTAAGCTCAATGGTGCATTAAGAAGTTGTGTCAGTTATGCAATTGACGATGACATTATTACCAAGGACTTCACCCATAACGTGCAAATCGTTTATGACCGCTCCAGAAAAGTTAATGTGGAATACTTAACCAATGCTGAATTAGTGAGGCTCAAAGATGCGGTAGTACAGCACCTAAACCCATTAAGTACCAGCCGTTACATGATCTTGACGGCAATTTACACGGGGATGCGTAAAGCTGAGGTGCAAGCCTTAACATGGAAAGATATTGATTTCCTCCATTCCACCATTACCATCAACAAGTCATGGGATGAAATAAAAAAAGCCTTTAAACCTACCAAGACTTCAACCAGTAATCGAACAATTAAAGTTAATCGTGAATTACTGAAACGTCTTGCAGATTTAAAGGCGAACGGTTCAACGCTGGTCTTTATGAATGGTTTAGGAACAGTTCCAACATCAACCGCTTTAAACAAATGTCTACACCGTATTATGAACCATGTCGGTATCAAAAAGCAAAATTTCACGTTCTACTCACTACGGCATGTTCATGTTGCCTATTTAATCGGGCAAGGTGTCGATGTTTATGCAATTAGTAAGCGTCTAGGACACTCCAATATTACTACTACGTTGCGGGTCTACTCTTATTTGATTGATGAGTACAAGGCAAAGAATGATACTTTGATTATTAGCAAATTAGCTGACCTCTGATTTTCTGCTACCAAACTGCTACCAAATCAGAGTAAAACATTGATATATCAACGTTTAGGACACGGTTTTTGTGTCTGCCTTGGGCATAATTAATTACTTTCAACCGTTGATTACTCAACGGTTTTTTTATACATAATAAAAGGCATCCTAATCAACAGGATGCCTTTTCGTTACTTCAAATTTAAATGAAGATCGTATTGTTTATTTGATACATCGTCATCACTTTTACCAAAAGCTTCGAATTTAAAACGCAATTTCTTAATATCATTAATATTCTTAACGTGATTAAATACCACTACAACATCACCAGTTTTAGATATTCCATTATCAATATCGCCATCAAAGTCTTGGTCGCCCATCATCGCATTTGCTTGTAAACCATTATTAGTCGAAACCGTTCCTTGAGTTGGGTAAATACTAATATCCTGGTTGGCTTTGATTGTCATATTAATTAGCATCACGCAATTGCCAGATTTACCATCAAGGCCGATTCTTTGATAATCTTTAGCCAATTTATAAATTGTCACACTATTAATCTTAATATTAGCATGATCCCAAGAATTAACGTCCCGGTTTAAATGATAAGTCTTTTGACCCGTATATTGGTATGAATCATACGTCAGTTTAATCTTCCCCTTAGCTTTTGCAGCGTGATCATCATGGTGATCAACCACTAGTCCCGTGCTTTCTCCTGTCGCTTGCAACCTATGAATTCCATGATAAGTTGCTACATCAGCAAGTACGATTAGAACCGCCAACACTGCCACAATTGAAACCCAGTAAACCTTATTATGGTACCAAACTCGCTTCATAACTAAATCCTCCCAAATTTAACTCGCTAGAATTACAATAATCATTAACGATACGAAAAATACTAAATTAGCTACAACGCTGATCAAGGCACCAATTCCCGCAGAATTTGCATTCATCGGTCGTTCTTTTCTCCACACTAAAAATAAAATCAACCCTACTAACGGGATGAAGAAGCCAAGTAAGGCCCAGCCAAAACTTCCTGAATCTACAGAATGGGAACGAACATTGTTTTCAACATTCGGTACGGTAGATTCAATTTTCTCCGCGGATGGTTCTGGCACTTGTTCTGAAGCTTTCAGTTGACTACTAGAATGATCATTTTCTAATGCTCCAGGAACTGGTTGACCACAATGTGGGCAAACTAGTAAGTGTTCCGCCATTGACTGGCCACAATATTGACATTTTTTCATTTTAATCCTCCCTAAAAATTAACCTCCTAAATCGCTAAAAATATATCAAATTATCAATAATCAGTCAATGACCAGTCAATAATTCTATCTAGATATGAATATCATTATTGTTAAGTCAACGTTACAAGTGATATCATTCGATAAAAGTCGTTTGAGTGAAATCACAAAAAAAGCAGGAATCAAATGATTCCTGCCCATAATTTAATAATTAAACTGATTACTTTTCGTCAGCTGGCTTTTCTTTAGCCCACTTACGAATTTCTTCAATCTTCTTTTCCTTCAATGCCCGCTTGTACTTAGGAGCAACTGGACGACGGCCTTGTACGCCATGTGGATGTGCTTTACGCATGTCAATATGCCTCCTTTAATATATTATCGTTAATAATCAACATTCCGATTATAACTAAATGCTGCAAAAAGCGCAACCTTTCCATCCAGAACCTGCAATTTTTAACTACTCCTTAAAATTAGACCATTTTATGCAAACGTTTATCAAAACTGTAATGATAAACTTCTTGATAACTATACCAATTTAAGATAATATGGAAACTGTTAAAAGATCACGGTGTTTAACTTAATTAACCAATTCAAGCACCAAATTAATATGGAGGATTATTATGTCCAAGCAAGACTTACAATTCAAAATGTTTGAAATTAAACCAGATCAAGATCGGGATCAATTAGATAACGAATGTGCTGATTTAGAACTGGACCTAATTGCAGAAAACTTAAAATAGTACTTGGGAGGTTGAAAAATTCAACCTCTTTTTTATCAGTATTCCTTTGACCTTTCTTGACCTATAGGGTAAAATACAATCATACGTTAGCAATTAACGCTAATAAGTGCTAAAAGGAGGCCACTTAATATGAACTTAGTTCCAACTGTGATTGAACAATCATCACGTGGTGAACGTGCTTATGATATTTATTCACGGCTTCTCAAGGATCGGATCATTATGCTTTCTGGTCCCATTGAAGACGATATGGCAAATTCAATCGTTGCGCAACTTCTTTTCCTAGACGCGCAAGATTCAACCAAAGATATTTACTTATACATTAATTCACCTGGTGGTGTTGTTACGTCCGGAATGGCAATTTATGATACGATGAACTTCATTAAGGCAGACGTCCAAACCATCGTTATTGGGATGGCTGCTTCAATGGCAAGTGTCCTCGTTTCATCCGGTGCTAAGGGCAAACGATTTGGTTTGCCACACTCCCAAGTGTTAATTCACCAACCTTCTGGTGGTGCACAGGGTCAACAAACCGAAATTGAAATTGCTGCCACAGAAATTTTGAAGACTCGTAAGATGATCAACGAAATTCTGGCAGAAAATTCCGGTCAACCAATCGAAAAAATTAACCAAGATACTGAACGAGACCACTACTTAACTGCTCAAGAAGCGGTTGATTATGGTTTACTGGATGGCATCATGGAAAACAAGCCAAAGGCAGACTAAGGCTACTAATTCAAAAAAGGTGTTGCGAAATTATCGCAACACCTTTTTTTATTGACCACTTTTAATCTTATCCGCGTACGCATTCAACTTTCTTAATCGGTGATTAACTCCTGACTTAGAAATTGGTCCACCAGGAACCAACTCCCCAAGCTCTTTTAAACTAACTTCCGGATGAGCCAAACGGGTCATCGCAATTTCCCGTAATTTCTCTGGAATATTATTCAAACCGACATGCTGATCAATAAATTGAATGTTTGCGACCTGTCTATTAGCCGCATTGGCCACCTTATCCATATTGGCATTTTCACAATTAACAAGCCGGTTCACAGAATTGCGCATGTCACGCACAATACGAATGTTTTCGAATTCTAACATGCTATTTGTCGCCCCAATTAATTGTAAAAAGTCAGCAATCTTTTCTGCTTCCTTTAAATAGACGATATACCCGCTCCGCCGGGCAGTTGTCCGCGCGTTCAACTGAAAATGATTGATCATTTCGGCAATCATCTCGTTGTGCTCTTCATACAAGGAATAAATTTCCAAGTGGTAGCGGGAGGTTTCAGGATTATTAACTGAACCGCCTGCCAAAAAAGCTCCTCTTAAATAAGACTGAATCATCAAATCATTTTTCAACAGCTGAACTGGAACTCGCTCCATAATATGGAAGCCGTCTAAAATCCCCAATTCCGTTAATAATTCCTTCACATGATACCGCAGACGGACAACATAGGTATTATTCTTTTTCAATTTCATTTTTCGTCGCACCACGATTTCTGATTCGACGTTATAGAAATCTTTTAACAATGAATAAATTCGCCGGGCGATTGCCGGGCTCTCTGTCTGTACGCTTAGTACCATCTGCTGATTGGCAATTCCTAGTGACCCATTCATTCTGATTAAGGCCATTAATTCAGCCTGTGCGTTATCCTTATGCACCGTTAAGCCAGTTAATTCTTTTTTGACCTGACTTGCGTATGACATCTAATCACCCTTTCTCAATCAGCATGAACATCGTGGAGACGGTTAAGCAATTCGCGCACCACCTTATCCCGATCATGGAATGCCCCATTATCACGTAACCGCAAGAAATTGGCTGAAATTACCCGACAGCCTTGCTCCCGTAATCCAGCAAAATCGTGCGTAACGGGTTGCGAAATCTCATTCCATTCCTGAAAATTAATGTAATCCTTTGGCACCGGCTGAATATTAACTAACACCGTATCAATGAATGGCTCGCCGAGATGGCGGTTCAATACCCGGACATGATCGGCATCCGTAAAGTGATCCGTCTCGCCCTTCTGGGTCATAATATTACAAATATAAACAACTTCCGCCTTCGTTTTTTTCACCGCCTCACCAACATTACTAATCATGAGGTTCGGTAAAATACTAGTAAATAGGCTCCCGGGGCCCAGCACAATCTGATCGGCATCCATAATAGCATCAATCACCTGTTTAACCGCCATTGGTGCTTCTGGATCATCTGAGTCCGTTACCCAAACCCGTTGAATTTGTTTATGAGCAGCAGTAATTTCTGACTCACCTACTAACTTACTACCATCAGTAAATTCAGCATTCAAAGTTAATGGCTCATTCGCCACGGGGTAAATATGTCCATTAATCCGCATTAAATCAGATAATTCTTGCACCGCATCAAAAATATTTCCCTTCATCTCTGCCAGCGCAGAAATAATTAGATTACCAAGTGCATGCCCAGCAAAGAAATTATCTTTACTGTTAAAACGGTATTGGAAAATCTCTTTTTCAATCGTTGGTAATTCAGATAGCGCCACCAGTGCGTTCCGAATATCACCAGGTGGGACAACATTAATATAATTCCGTAAAATACCCGAAGAACCACCATCATCGGCCACCGTTACTATTGCTGTTACATCCACATTTTGGTCCCGCAAGCCACGTAAAATAACGGGGAGGCCGGTTCCGCCACCAATAATCACAATTTTAGGTTTATGAAACATCGTGCACCTCCTTAATGTGCCTTATCCACATCACGGTGATGTGCATTCACTACATAGTCTTGCTTTCGCAGGTCCGCTGCCAGCCGGTTAGCAATTGTTACAGACCGGTGTTGCCCACCAGTACACCCAATCGCAATCGTTAAACTGGTCTTACCTTCTTTAATATAACCAGGTAGCGCTGTGGTAATCAGCGAATAAAGATGTTGATAGAAATTTTGGGCCTCCGGACTTTGCATTACATATTCTTGAACCGCTGGATCGTTACCGGTTAAATGTTTCAAAGCTGGAACGTAAAACGGGTTAGGTAAAAACCGCACATCCATCACAATGTCCGCATCCAATGGTAGCCCATACTTAAAGCCGAAGGACATCACATCAACATAGAAATCCGTCCCCTGACCATTATTAAAGATTTCTGTTAAGCGAATTCGTAAGTTCCGTGGCGTTAAATTAGTAGTATCAATTTTAACATCTGATTGTGAAGCTAATTCGCCGAGCAGCTTGCGTTCTCGTTCAATTCCGGCTAACACGCCGTCCTGTTTAGCTAACGGGTGCGCACGGCGAGTTTCCTTATACCGTGCAACTAGTTCGGCATTCCCCGCGTCTAAAAACAAAACTTTCACATTTATATCATGACGTTGACGCAGCTGCTGAATGACCGGTAATACCTGATCATAAAACCCTTTTGCCCGGGTATCCATCACCATCGCCATTTTCGGAAAATCAGCAGATTGCTTAATAACATCAACAAATTTCTCAGCTAATGTTGGAATCATATTATCAATTACAAAGTAACGTAAATCTTCAAAGAGTTGAACCGCTACCGTTTTCCCCGCACCGCTCATTCCGGTAATAATTACGACTTCTAACTTTTGGGACATTGAAATGCCTCCTTTAATAAAATCATTTTCTATTGTAACATACCGGGCGTGTCATTTCCGTAACTCAGTAAAAAAGTCTAGGATCATTGCTCATCCTAGACTTTTTAATTATTATTTTTGTTGCCGTTTTGCAGCCCATTCACGGTCACGTTCCAACATTGGCTTCAAATATTGACCGGTATAACTTTCCTTTACCTTAGCCACTTCTTCTGGAGTTCCAGTTGCGACGACATAGCCACCAGCGTCGCCCCCTTCAGGGCCTAAGTCAATCAGCCAATCAGCTGATTTGACTACATCCAGATCGTGTTCAATCACTAGAACTGTATTTCCGGCGTCAACTAACCGTTGCAAAACTGCTAACAATCGTTTGATATCATCCATATGCAGTCCCGTCGTTGGTTCATCCAAAATATAGAAACTCTTACCGTTAGATTGCCGGTGTAATTCACTCGCCAGCTTCATCCGTTGAGCTTCCCCACCAGATAAAGTGGTTGCCGGCTGGCCCAGGTGTACATAACCCAAACCAACATCTTGAATGGTTTGCAGCTTCCGGCGAATTTTTGGGATGGCGCTGAAGAAATCAAGCGCTTCATTCACGGTCATATTTAAGACCTGAGCAATATTCTTCCCCTTGTACTCAACTTCCAAAGTCTCTGAATTATAACGGGTTCCATGACAAACCTCACACGGAACGTAAACATCTGGTAAGAAATTCATCTCAATCTTTAAAATCCCATCACCGTGGCAAGCTTCGCATCGGCCGCCTTTAACATTAAATGAGAACCGGCCCTTTGTGTAACCACGCATCTTGGCTTCATTCGTCTGGGCAAATAGCGCCCGAATATCATCAAAAACCCCAGTATACGTTGCCGGATTACTCCGTGGTGTCCGCCCAATTGGCGATTGATCAATATCGATGGTTTTCTCGATATTATTAACTCCACTGACAGAACGGTAACGACCTGGTTTGGCAGAGTTATGATTCAGTTTTTGTGCCAAAATTCGTTTAAGAATTTGATTAACAAGGGTTGACTTCCCCGAACCGGAAACCCCCGTAACACAAATAAACTTGCCAAGTGGGAAACGAACATCGATATCTTTCAGGTTATTTTCAGCAGCTCCTTTCACCGTAATAGCCTTGCCATTTCCTGACCGACGTTGTTCTGGTACCGGAATCATCTTTTTACCCGATAAATATTGCCCAGTTAATGATTTGCGACTCCGCATTACCTGCTTGGGTGTGCCGGCAGCCATGACCTGACCACCATTTTCGCCCGCACCCGGACCAATATCGACAATGTAGTCCGCAGCCCGCATCGTATCTTCATCATGCTCGACAACAATTAGTGTATTACCCAAATTCCGCATCTTTTTGAGCGAATTAATCAACCGGTCATTATCACGCTGATGAAGCCCAATTGATGGTTCATCAAGAACATACATGACGCCTGAAAGGTTAGAGCCAATTTGAGTTGCTAACCGAATCCGCTGTGCTTCTCCACCAGAAAGGGTACGCGCCGCCCGACTTAGCGTTAAGTACTCAACCCCGACATTTTCCATAAACGTTAACCGATCAATGATTTCCTTTAAAATCGGCTTTGCAATTGCTGACTTTTGATCATCTAATTTTAGTTGCTGAAAAAATGGCAAAGACTTACTAATTGGGAGATCAGAAATCTCACCAATGTTATGATCATCAATCTTAACTGCTAATGCCCGTTCATTCAGACGGTAGCCATGACATGCCGGGCACGGTAGTTCCGCCATATACTTCCGCATTTGTTCACGAGTAAAATCGGAGTTTGTTTCCTTATAGCGACGGGCAACATTATTAATCACCCCTTCAAATGGCACATCAACGTCTCGTACACCGCCAAAATCATTTTCATAGTGAAAATGGAATGTTTTATCACCATTTCCATATAAAACTTTGTCACGCTGACGTTTTGTTAACTTGTTAAAGGGCTTATCCATATCAATTCCCTCTGATGTACAGAATTGCTCAAGCATTGATGGATAATATTGAGAAGAAATCGGGTTCCACGGAACTAACGCCCCTTCACGCAAAGTTTTAGTCCGATCAGGCACCACTAAGTCCAAATCAACTTCCAATTTAGAGCCTAATCCTTCACAGACTGGGCAAGCACCAATTGGTGCATTGAAAGAAAAGAGCCGCGGTTCTAGCTCACCAACCGTAAAACCACAAATTGGGCAAGCATATTGTTCAGAAAATGGGATCGGCTCCCCACCAATCACATCCGCAATTGCGTAACCATCACTCAAGCGTAATGCAGACTCGAAAGAATCGAATAACCGAGAACGAACACCATCCTTAACAATAATACGGTCAACCACAACATTGACCGTATGCTGCTTATTTTTATCCAGCTCCGGAACTTCTTCAACATCATAAGTTTCGCCATCAACCTGAACACGGACAAACCCTTCCCGTTTAATTTTATCTAGAACTTTCTTTTGGGTTCCTTTCTTGTCACGTACGATTGGGGAAAGAATTTGTAACTTCGTCCGTTCTGGCAATTTTAAAACGCGATTCACCATCTGTTCAGGTGACTGACTGCTAATCGGAATATGATCATTCGG
The DNA here is from genome assembly GCF_000161935.1 of Limosilactobacillus coleohominis 101-4-CHN. Lineage (GTDB taxonomy): Bacteria > Bacillota > Bacilli > Lactobacillales > Lactobacillaceae > Limosilactobacillus > Limosilactobacillus coleohominis_A. The sequence continues at coordinate 157,257 of NZ_GG698804.1, forward strand.
ACAAATTGGAGTACCAACCCGTGCCCATAATAAACGGAGAAAATCATTAATTTCAGTCACCGTTCCCACTGTTGACCGTGGATTATGCGAAGTTGTTTTTTGATCAATTGAAATTGCCGGTGATAGTCCATCAATTGAATCAACATCTGGTTTATCCATTTGGCCAAGAAACTGGCGAGCATATGCCGACAGACTTTCCACATACCGTCGTTGGCCTTCAGCATACAACGTATCAAAAGCCAATGAACTTTTCCCAGACCCTGATAGGCCAGTGATAACCACTAACTTATTTTTGGGGATTGTGACATCAATATTCTTTAAATTATGGGCCCGTGCCCCATGAATAACTATTTTATCGTTTGCCAAGAATTACTTACCTCCCTGCTTAATTTTTTGCTTACCCTTTTGCTGAGCTGATAATTCCATTACTGTATCCCGCAAAGTGGCCGCTTGTTCAAAGTCTAACCGCTTAGCTGCCGAGCGCATTTGTTCTGTCAATTCATCCAGCATTTGTTGCTGTTCCTTAGCCGACAATTTGGCAAAGTCTTGGGCAGTAAACTCTGCACTTTGCTGATCATCTTGATCTTCAGCTGGTTTAACCGCTGAAATGGCTTCTTGAATTGGTTTGATAATTGTCTTCGGCGTGATACCGTGCTCTTGATTATACTTTTCTTGAATTGTCCGCCGCCGTTTCGTTTCATCAATCGCCGCCTTCATGGAGTCAGTGATTGTATCGGCATACATAATTACCGCCCCATGTTCATTCCGTGCGGCACGACCAATCGTTTGAATTAGTGATCGTTCATTTCTCAAAAAGCCTTCCTTATCGGCATCAAGAATTGCAACCAAGGAAACTTCAGGAATATCTAGACCTTCCCGCAATAGGTTAATTCCCACTAGAACGTCAAATTTGCCAAGCCGCAAATCACGAATAATCTGCGTTCGCTCTAGCGTCTTAATGTCACTATGTAAGTATTTAACTTTTAAACCAAGATCTTTCAAGTAATCACTAAGATCTTCTGACATTTTCTTGGTCAGCGTTGTAATTAAGACCCGCTCATGTTTTTCAATTCGCTTGTTAATTTCACCAACTAGATCATCAATCTGACCCATGACCGGTCGGACTTCAATTGTTGGATCCAACAACCCAGTTGGTCGAATAATTTGCTGAACCACATGGTCAGTTTGGGCTTGTTCATAAGGCCCGGGAGTGGCTGACATATAGATCACCTGATTGACGTGCTGTTCAAACTCGTCCAGTTTTAAGGGACGGTTGTCTAGCGCACTAGGTAACCGAAATCCATAGTCGATTAATTGTTTCTTCCGTGCACGGTCACCATTATACATTCCCCGCACTTGAGGCATCGTTTGGTGAGATTCATCCACTACTAATAAGAAATCCTTCGGGAAGAAATCTAATAGTGTGAATGGCGGTTCTCCCGGTTTCCGGCGGTCCATATAACGAGAATAATTTTCAATTCCGTTGGTATAGCCCATTTCCCGCATCATTTCAATATCATAAGTCGTGCGTTGCTGAATCCGTTCTGCCTCGAGCAACTTACCTTCTTTCGTAAACTGTTCGACCTGTTTTTTCATGTCGGCTTCAATTTCCGGCAAAGCCACCTTCATTGTCTCTTCGGTGGTTAAGAAGTGTGTAGCCGGGAAAATGGAAACATGCTCGCGATCACCTAATACTTCGCCAGTTAAGGCATCTACTTCACGGATTCGATCAATTTCATCACCAAAGAATTCCACCCGGAGTGCTTTTTCTTCCCGTGACGCTGGAAAAATCTCAACCACATCGCCGCGAACCCGGAAACGGCCTCGTTGGAAGTCAATATCATTGCGATCAAATTGGATATTAACCAATTCACGCAGAAGCCGGTCACGCGAGATTTCCTGACCAACCCTTAACGAAATCACGTGATTCTGGTATTCAGCTGGCGAACCTAAACCAAAGATACTGGAAACTGAAGCAACCACAATCACATCATTCCGTTCCAGTAAAGAACTGGTTGCTGAGTGCCGCAATTGGTCAATTTCATCATTGATCGAAGCATCCTTTTCAATATACGTATCACTAGAAGGAACGTAAGCCTCTGGTTGGTAATAGTCATAGTAAGAAACAAAGTATTCCACCGCGTTGTGTGGAAAAAATTTCTTCATTTCTCCATACAGCTGGCCAGCCAACGTTTTATTATGTGAAAGAATCAGTGTAGGTTTATTCACATTGGCAATGACATTGGAAATGGTAAACGTCTTCCCCGTCCCCGTTGCTCCTAATAAAATTTGGGCCTTATCGCCATCTTTAATTCCCTTGGTTAATTGTGCAATAGCCTCCGGCTGGTCACCAGTCGGCTGATAATCAGAGACCAAGTCAAACATTTTATCTGCCTGACGGTAAATCATAACCATTCCTCCTCATTTTCCGTAAGTAACTAGTCTAATTTTAACACGAACATCCATTCGTGGAAAAGGATAAAAAAGGGCGTGACTGAAATCATTAATGACTTCATCTTCACGCTCCAATCAAGCTACTGTTGAATAATCTGGGTGGTGGCAATTGCTAGCTGATTCTTCGCATTAGCATCTGCGTTATCCTTTAACAACTCAGGTAAAATCTTTTTCAAAAAATATTGGACACTCGCCATTTCACGAAATTTCATAATAGCCGTTAAACTAGACTTATAAATATCCATATAGACCGGCTCCGGATTGCCCTTTTGAATTTCACCAAATGATTCATACATCAAATCGATCTTATCCGCAACCGATAAAATCTTTCCTTCCAAGGTATCATCCTTACCTTCAGCAAAACGCCGTTCATACGCTTTCTGAAATTCTTGTGGAATTTCCTTTTTAATAAAGTTTTCGGTCAATGATGTATCCACGCGGGCTAACATTTTCCGTAGTTCGTGAGTTGCATACTTAACCGGTGTTTTAATATCACCAATGAACCGCTCAGTGTAATCATGATTGAGAGCTTTTTCATATAAAGAACGCCAATCAATTTTATTACCTGCTTGCTCTTCAATATCTCCTAACATTTGGGCGGCTTGTGTCACCTTAAATGAGTGTGCAGCCACGTTATGTTGTTCAAATTTAAAATAACCAGGGGCCCGATTAATCATTTCTAAATCACTAAGACTTTTTAAATATTCATGCATGCCCATCAGCAATCACTCCTTTCAAAAAAGGATTGCCACGGTACCGCGTCAATCCCTTGATTTCACTTAAGCTTCAGCAAATTCTTGCAAAGCTTTTTCGAATTCAGTCAGTTTTTGTTCAGCTGCGTCGTCCGTATCGGCACTAGTACCAATGTAGAACTTCAATTTCGGTTCAGTTCCTGATGGCCGAATAGCAATCCAAGTTTCATCATCTAAAACATAACGTAATACATTTGATTCCGGAATGCCTAATTCACTAACTTTTCCATCAGCAGTCTTCTTGGTGTTATTAGCGAAGTCTTCTGTTAATACCACTTGACGACCAGCAAAATCAGTTGGGGCTTCTTCACGGAACTTCTTCATCAGACTCTTAATCTTTGCTGGGCCTTCAACACCAGCGTAGGTATTAGCAATTGTCTTTTCTTTGAAGTAACCGTACTTTTGGAATAATTCTTGAACCCCATCATACATTGTCATGTCACGGCTCTTGTAGTAAGCGGCAATTTCAGCAAGGAGCGTCAATGATTGGATAGCGTCCTTATCCCGTACAAATGGCTTAATAAGGTAGCCGTAACTTTCTTCAAAACCAAACATGAAAGTGTGATCAGCCTTGCCAGTTTCATATTGGTGAATTTGGTCAGCAATCCACTTAAAACCAGTCAACACGTTAATCATTTGTACACCATAACTCTCTGCAATCTTAGCCGCAAAGTTAGTGGAAACAATAGATTTGACCGCTGCTGCATTCTTCGGTAACGTTCCTGCCTGCCGGTGAGCTTCTAGAATGTAATTTAGCATTACAGAGGCAATCTGGTTCCCCGTTAACAGTTGGTATTCACCATCTGGTTGCCGAACCGCACAACCGAGACGGTCTGCATCAGGATCTGTTGCAATCAGAACATCCGCGTCAATTTGTTTACCTAATTTAATTGACCGCACAAAGGCTTCCGAAAATTCCGGATTAGGGTGTTCCAAGCCAGGAAAATCCCCATTTGGTTGTGCTTCAGTTGGTTCGATTGTAAAGTTCGTAAAACCAGCTTGCCGTAATGCGCGTTCTCCTAACATCCGTCCAGTTCCACACAATGGTGAAAAGACAAACTTCATATATTGACCATACTTCTTGGCCAAGTCCTTATTGATGGTGACCGCTTTAGCATGTTCAAGGTAGGCGTGATCAACATCCTCGCCCATTACTACTTCCAAGCCACTATTCAGCATATCTTGTTCATCCGCCAATTGGATGTCAAAAATGTCCTTAATCTGCCGGATGTAGCCGGTCATCATATCAGATTCCTTTGGTGGCATTTGTCCACCATCTTCACCATAAATCTTGTACCCGTTATATTCCTTTGGATTATGGCTGGCGGTAATCATAATACCAGCATACGAATGGTTGTACCGAACCGCAAAGGATAGTTCCGGAGTTGGCCGCACATTATCATAAATATATGTCTGAATTCCATGCGCACCTAACACTCGTGCACAGTCATGGGCAAATTCCCGAGAATGGTGCCGTGAGTCATAACTGATTGAAACCCCGCGCTTCTTAATTTCGTCACCCAATGAATCCATTAAAACTGCAAGACCTTCTGTGGCCTGGCGAACCGTGTAGATATTCATCCGGTTAATTCCTGGGCCCATTAATCCCCGCATACCAGCAGTTCCAAATGATAATGGGCCATAAAAAGCGTCTTCGATCTCCTGATCATCCTTCATGGCTTTCAACTCCGTCTTTAGGGCGGGGGCCATCTTTGGTTGATTCAACCATTCTTCATAGGTTTCTTTCCAACTCACTACAAAGCATCTCCAATCTCAAGATTTTTCATCATCACCATTTTACCAATACTTGCTTTCAATATCATTAATTTCCTGAATTTAGTCTATAAATTGACTGAGAAATTGCGCAATCCCATCTTCTTCATTACTATTAATCACTTCAGTAACCTGCGTTTTGACCTCTGGAATGGCATTGGCAACTGCAAGTGAATGGCCAACCACCTGCAACAGTGGCAAATCATTCTGGTCATCACCAACCCCCGCAATCTCACTCCGCTGGATGCCATGGTCAATCAAGTATTGTACCAAGTTTCCCTTATTCACCCCGGCAGCATTGATGGTCAGGTAGCCATCACCCGAACTGTGGATAGAAAGATCAGAAAAGCGTTGTTGCAGGTGGTGCTGAACCTCACTAAACAATTGTTGATCTTTAATAATCAGCACAATTTGATCCGGTGCAGCAGTGTCCTGCAGTTGCCGACCAATAACTGGCTGAACTCCAGAATACTTCATTTCCTCCCGCATTGCCGGGGTCATTTTAGGAATATACCAGTGATCCCTCGTAATCCAGGTGAAGTCAACTTCTGGATAAAGAGACTGCAATTCAATAGCAAGCTGCCTTGCTAACTCTCGTGAGATAGCACATTCGCGTAAAACTTGGACTTTCCCCGCATACACTTGAAAAATTAATGCACCATTCATGGCTAATTGCGGACCAGTTAACCCCAATTGATTAATAAATTCAACCATTGAATACGGGTTCCGCGCCGATGCTAAGCATAATTTAATTGATGACTGGCGAACTGCAGAAATCGTTGGCAAATCTAGTCGTCCATCGTTGTGTAAAAGGGTATGATCCATATCACTAATTAAATATTTCAACATGCTTTCATTCCTCAAAAAAAGCGACCACATCGGCCGCTCTTCTATTTTATTTTAAATTATCAAAGTACTTAAATACTTCTTGACCAGCGAGCGCCCCATCGCCAACAGCAGTAGCAATTTGGCGAAGTAACGTCTCCCGGACATCACCAACAGCAAAGATACCAGGAACTTTCGTTGCCATATGATCATCGGTGATAACCCATCCCTGATCATCTAGAATCCCTAAGTCAGCAAATGGGGCCGTCATTGGTACATTTCCAACGTAAATAAAGACCCCATCCGCTTGCATCTCACCATCTTCGCCAGTGGCGTTATTATGCGTCTTCACTTTGGTAACTTTTTGGTCATCACCTTCAATTGCCGTCACACTGGTATTGAAGATAAATTCCATTTTATCATTCTTTTTAGCCTTATCTTGGGCAACTGCAGCTGCCCGCAAGTGATCTTTACGAACCAATACAGAAACCTTATCCGCAAATTGGGTGAGGTACATTCCTTCTTCGACAGCAGAATCACCACCACCAACTACGACTAGATGCTTACCCTTGAAAAAGGCACCATCACAAACCGCACAGTAGGAAACCCCCTTCCCACCATACTCTTGTTCACCAGCAACCCCGAGCTTCTTTTGTTCAGAACCACTGGCAATTACTAGCGCTTTGGCAGTATAGGTTTCACCCATATCAGTGGTAATTTTTTTTAAATTACCATCGAGCTCCACTTTTTCAACTGTGCCGTATGCATACTTAGCCCCAAATTGAGTTGCCCCATCATACATTTGTTTAGCAAGGTCGGGGCCCTGAACCGAAGGAAAACCAGTATAGTTTTCGATTGTGGCAGTGTTGTTCAAATTACCGCCATAAATTCCCCGATCCAGCATTAAAACAGACAGGTTTGCCCGTGAAGCATATAACGCCGTCGTCATTCCGGCTGGACCAGCACCAATAATAATGACATCGTAATTGAATTGCTTTTCTTCCGTCATCTTTGATTCCTCCGTTCTGTTGTTAAATTCATTCTACTTGATTTAAGTAATCATGTCTATCATTTTCACTTACTTTTTATAAGCTAAAATCATTATATCCCGTGACCTAAAATAAGTAAAGAGTCTTTGACATAAACAGGGTTGCAAAATTTGGTCAAGCCAAACTCTGCAACCCTATTTATGTTCTTAAGCTAACTATTTAGTTTTCTTTTGATCTTCTGCACTTAGTTTAGCGCCCAGATTTTTAATGTATTCACGAAGTTCATCTTTCGTTTGCGGGTGTTGCAAACCATATTCAATATTAGTTTGAATCCAGCCAAACTTATTACCTACATCATAGCGATCACCAGTATACTCATGTGCGAAAACCCGTTGGGTCTTGTTCAAAGTATTAATGGCATCCGTTAATTGAATTTCGCCACCCTTACCAGGCTTCGTCTTTGCCAGAACATCAAAAATTTCTGGCGTAAAAACATACCGGCCAATGATTGCTAAATCACTTGGGGCATCCTTTGGATCAGGTTTTTCCACAAAGTTCGTGACATTGTAGAGCCCCTTTTCAACTTCAGCACTTGGATTGATCACCCCATACTTAGCAGTATCTTCATGTGGAACCCGCATTACGGCTAGCGTTGAAGCGCCAGTTTGGTGGTAACTGTCAATTAATTCCTTGGTTAAAGCATTCCCATTGTTATTAATGTTGTTAAGATCATCACCTAACATTACAACAAACGGTTCATCACCAATGAAATCACGGGCGGTTAAGACCGCATCACCAAGGCCCCGCGGGTGCGATTGACGAATGAAGTAAATGTTGATATCAGTGGTTTCCTCAACCAATTTCAACATTTCGTCCTTGTGCTTAGCCCGGAGGTTGTCTTCCAATTCAGGATTAGAGTCAAAGTGGTCCTCGATTGAGCGCTTGTTTTTGCCATCAACCACCACGATGTCTTCAATCCCTGACTTCCGTGCTTCTTCCACGATAAATTGAATCGTTGGCTTGTCAACAATCGGCAACATTTCCTTTGCTAACGCCTTAGTTGCTGGCAAAAAACGTGTTCCTAAACCAGCAGCGGGAATAATCGCCTTACGTACTTGTTTCATAAATCTAAATCCTTCCCATTAGTAGAATGTATCCGCAATCATTTTACCACAGATTAAAAAATTACTCTAATTCTGAGGTTACCTCGCGGTCCATGAGATCAGTAATGGCAGTTTCAATGTTTTGCCCTTCGTAGAGAACGTGATATAAGGCTTCAGTAATTGGCATCTTGACCTGACGTTTTTGAGCCAATTCGTAAGCTGCTTTAGTTGTGTAGACCCCTTCGATTACCATGCCCATATGACTAATAACATCCTCTAATTTACGCCCTTGGCCTAATTGGTAACCAGCCCGCCAGTTACGGGAATTTTTGCTGGTTGCAGTTACCACCAAATCGCCAACTCCGGATAGCCCGATAAAAGTAAATGGATTAGCACCAAAGGCAACTCCCAGCCGTCGAATTTCAGCGAGTCCTCGTGTAATCAGGGCAGCGCGGGCATTATCCTTATAACCAAGGCCTTGGAGAGCACCGGCACCAATTGCGATAATATTCTTAAGTGCGGCTCCAAATTCAGCTCCAATCACATCATCATTGGTGTAAACCCGGAAAAAGTTATTACTAAATAATTTTTGGGCTTTTTCGGCACTGCTCATATTCACACAAGCGGCAGTGACCGCTGTCATATCCTGCAGAGCCACATCTTCCGCATGGCTAGGTCCGGAAAGGACAACAATGTCTTCACGATGTTGTGGTGCAATTTCTTCTTCCAGCATTTGAGAAGGACGCTTATAGGTATCTTGTTCAAGTCCCTTAGTGGCGTGAATAATTAACGGCGTGCTGCCTTGTTCTTCCAGTACCCGATTCAGCTTACCAGCTACTTCACGTAGACCCTTAGTTGGGATTACAACCAACACGTACTTAGCACCCTGAACAGCTTCAGCCATATCATTCGTCGCAATTAAATTCTGATTGTACTTAAAATCCTTCATGTATTGCGGATTAATATGCCATTCATTTAATGCTTCAACCTGTTCTGGATCACGAGACCATAATTTAACCTCATGACCATTTTCAACTAATAAGTTGGCAAGAATGCTGCCCCACGAGCCAGCACCTAATACTGCTACTTTTTCACTCATAATGATTACCTCTTTTGATTATTAATGTACCAATTTAAACGACGCCAAACCGCCGTAATGATTGCGCCAACAAATAAAATGGCAGAAAGCAACTGAGAAATTCTGATCGGTCCTAGCATCAAGCTGTCCGTCCGCATCCCCTCAATGAAAAATCTGCCGGCTGCGTACCATCCAATATAAGCTAAAAAAACTTCACCTTGCTTAAAAAAACGTGGCCGATGACGTAAGAGAACCAACAGGATAAAGCCACTTATGTCCCATAACGATTCATATAGGAAAGTCGGCACGCGGTAAGCCCCTTCAATTTTCATTTGTTCAATTACCCATGTTGGTAAATGTTGGGCTTGCAATGCTGCCCGCGTCGTAATTTTACCAAATGCTTCCTGGTTCATAAAGTTTCCCCAGCGACCAATCCCCTGGGCTAAAATCACAGCTGGTGCGACTACATCAAGCATCGTCCAGACGTTAATTAACCGGTGCCGACAAAAGACAATCATCACAACAAAGCCACCCAAAATTGCTCCATAGATAGCAATTCCGCCATCCCAAATCGCAATAATCTCTTCTGGGTGAACTCGATAGTAAGGCCACTGAAAAATCACATAATAGATTCGCGCGCAGATAATCGCGATTGGCAGAGCCCACAATAAATAATCGTAAAAGTCATCTTCGGAAATTCCCCGACGTCGGCCTTCGCGAACCGCTAACCACAAAGCAAGCACTACGCCAATCGCGATAATTACTCCGTACCAATGAATTTTAAATGGACCAGTCTGCCACGCAATGGGGTTCAATGCTAGTTTTTGTTTCATTATTTATCATGATCCTTTTCATCTTCGACCGAATTTTTCTTAATCAGCCGATTTAAATTATCATCAAACGTCTTGGTTGCATCATACCCCATCGTGTTGGCCCGGAAGTTCATCGCTGCCGATTCAATGATGATCGCCAGGTTTCGCCCAGTCTTAACCGGAACAGAAACCTTGGGGACCGCAACATCTTGAATAATTTGCTGGTCACCGCGATCACCCAGTCGATCAAACTGAGTATCCGGCGTCCAAGTCTCCAAATGCACAATGAAATCAATAGTATCCTCTGGCATCACTGCCCCGGTTCCATATAGGGTCATCACATCAATGATCCCGATCCCCCGAATTTCCATCAGGTGTTGCAGAATTGCCGGAGCTGACCCCACTAATGTTTGTTCATCACGTGCATACACTTCTACACGGTCATCTGCAACGAGTCGGTGTCCACGTCGGACCAATTCCAGTGCAGTTTCACTCTTACCAACTCCCGAGTCACCGGTAATCAGCACGCCAACCCCGCTAATGTCAACCAGGACCCCATGAATTGATTGTCGCTTAGCCAGCCGACTAACCAAATACGAAGTCATATTCCCTAATACTCGTGATGACGTCAGATGGGTCCCCAGAATTGGAATATGTGCCGCAGCAGCTGCCTTTTGTAACTCCGGCATTACCGGTAAGTCGGTTGATACTACAAAACACGGCGTTTGTGGCTGACACATTCGCTCAAGATAATTTTTCCGTTTTTCATGAGTTAATTCTTGAGCAAAGGAAGTTTCGGTAATACCCAGTAATTGAATCCGCATTGCCGGATAGTGCGTAAAGTAACCGGCAAATTCAAGCGCAGGTCGACAAATATCACTGGTGACAATTGGCCGTTCTAAATAATCCTCTCCCTGCAGCACTTTCAAGCGCGCATTTTGTACAAGTTCACGAACCGTAACTGTATCTGTTTGTTCCATCGTTTTCTCCTATTCATCCGCTGTTTCAAAATGCCGGGCAATAATCACATTACATATCGACATAATAATTGCTACTACCATCGCCATCCCAAACGATGAGAAATTAAATAAATCCTCACCAACCACAAGAGACGTCAGCTGCAACATTAGACCATTAATTACCACACTAAATAGTCCCAACGTAATGATGTTAATCGGTAGCGAAAGTAAAACCAAAAATGGTTTGACCAAAGTATTCAGAATTCCCAATACGAGGCTAGCAATCACTGCTACACCAACGCTTGCGACATAAAAGGTTCCAGAATTGCGGAGTAATCCAGCTAACGCAATAAACAAGATTGTATTAATTAAAACACTTTTTAAGTAGCCCTTCATTGATCCAGTTCCTTATAAATCCTTCTCTTCCACATTATGTAATTCCTTGCGTTCCGGCTGCTTAGCGTGACGGCCCTGACTAAATAGATCCATCAAACTGCGCCATTGATTCGACTTGTGAGGATCATCTGGCATTAGCACTGCTAACATCAGATAAATAACAATTCCCGGCACAAAGCTTGTCAAAGCGGTAAATATCAAATAGACCACTCGGACAACATCCGGTTTAAGATGCAAATATTGAGCAAGGCCGCCCAGGACACCGGCAATTACCCGATTGGAAGCGGACTTAGTCAAGCGTTGATGTATTTGTTCACGTTTTTGCATATCCTCACCCTCTTAAATAATTTCTAACATTATTATCGCACGTCTGCACTATTTTTAGTGCGGATTTTTCTTACTTAATTGCCATTGTAAATAGGCATTGATAAACGGATCCAAGTCACCATCCATTACTGACTGACCATCGTGGGTTTCATATCCAGTCCGGTTATCCTTAACCAACGTGTAAGGATGAAAAACATATGAACGGATTTGGGATCCCCAGCCAATTTCCAGCTGTTCGCCTTCCAATTCTGCCCGTTGCTTTGCCTGTTTTTCTTGCTCTAATTCATATAATTTTGATTTCAGCATATTCATTGCTGTCACCCGGTTTTGCAATTGGGACCGTTCCGCTTGTGAAGAAGTAACGATCCCAGTTGGCAAGTGAGTAATCCGAACTGCAGATTCTGTTTTATTAATGTGCTGACCACCGGCACCACTGGAACGGAAAGTATCAACCCGCAAATCTGACGGATCGATATCAACCTCAACACTCTCGTCCAGCTCAGGCATCACATCTACCGAAGCAAAGGAAGTATGCCGTCGCCCTGCAGCATCAAACGGTGAAATTCGAACTAACCGGTGAACACCTTTTTCTGGATGCAGATAACCAAAGGCATTATGTCCCTTAATTAACAAAGTTACACTCTTGATTCCAGCTTCTTCACCGGCTTCATACGCAGCCGTTTCGACGTCAAAGCTATGCTGGTCAGCCCAGCGCAGATACATCCGTAGCAGCATTTCACCCCAGTCTTGAGCTTCCGTACCACCGGCACCCGGATGAATTTCTAAAATGGCGTTATTTGCATCATATGGGCCGCTTAAGAGTTGACTTAAGCGGTACTGTTCCAGTTGTTTTTCCACTTGCGGCAGCTTTTGGTCCAACTCTTTTTGCAAATCATCATCCGGCATTTCCTTTAATAACTCTACACTGGTTGCTAGGTCTGCCAATTGGTCCCGGAGATTGGTAAAGGTGTCCCGTCGCTCCTTCAGCTGGTTATTATCATTAATCAGTTTTTGTGCCTGTTCACTATCATTCCAAAAATCAGGTGCCGTCATCTGATGCTCATTCTCTGCAATTTGTTCATTTAACGCATCGAGGTCAAAGGGACCTCCCGAAGTGCGTAACTTCTGTCTGCATTTGTTCAATTTTTTTACTAATATCTACCAGTTCCATAATTTAGTCTCCTTAACACAAAACGGGAACGTGAAAGAAGCCATCCTTGGCTTCGTCCTCACGTTCCCGCGAACTCGTTTGCGGGCCTCTCTTCAGATTTAAACTTGGTTAAAATCCGGATGTCACAGCCCCTTGTTTTTGTAATAACTTTACCTGACTAACGGGTAACGTTCTGACGAATTTCCGACTTCATAAATAACCGCGTGGTTTCATATTCGATATCAGCTACCATCTGTTCAAACATGTGGTACCCTGCCGTCTGATATTCAACTAGCGGGTTCAATTGTCCATAGCCCCGTAATCCAACTGACTGACGGAATTGGTCCATTACATCAATATGGTCAGTCCAGTGAGCATCAACTACCCGCAGAATAACCACTTTTTCAAACTCCAGCATCTGGTCAGCGTCATAAAGTTGGCGTTGTTTATCTTTATAAACACCTTCTGCCAGACTCATCAGATAGTCAACAATTTCCGCTTGGTTTTTGCCCTTTAAATCATCAACACTAATGTCATCCGGCTTCACTAATACTTCGCCAGCAAAGTCGACAATTTCTTGTAACTTCCAGTCTTTTTGATCACCTAATGTATGTTGGTCAACTTCCCGTTGAATGGTCCGTTTAACCATTGGCATCAAAACCCACTTGAGTGATTTTTGTTCTGTAATGACTTGTTGCCGTTCTTTATAAATAATTTCCCGTTGTTCACGCATCACATCATCATACTGTAAAACGTTCTTCCGAGAATCATAGTTATTCCCTTCAACCCGTTTTTGAGCAGATTCAACTTGTCGAGTAAGGAACCGACTCTTGATAACGGCATCGTCACCTTCAACTTTCATCCGGTCGAGGAATGCCTTAATCCGGTCACCACCAAAGCGCCGCATCAGATCATCTTCCAATGACAAGTAGAATTGTGACAAGCCAGGATCACCTTGCCGTCCGGAACGGCCCCGTAATTGATTATCAATCCGCCGGGATTCGTGACGTTCCGTACCGATAACTGCTAGGCCACCAAGTTCTTTCACTCCTGGACCTAACTTAATGTCGGTTCCCCGTCCGGCCATGTTAGTTGCGATGGTAACTGCACCAACCTGACCCGCATTTTTAATAATATCCGCTTCTTTTTTGTGATTTTTTGCGTTCAAAACCACGTGCGGAATTTTCGCTTGATCTAGCAAGTGCGAAAGGTGCTCAGACGTTTCAACTGCGACGGTACCCACGAGGACTGGTTGTCCTTTTTCGTGAAGTTTTTTAATTCGGTTAACCACTGCCGTAAACTTACTGTCTAGGGTAGGGTAAAGTAGGTCTGGTTCGTCTTTGCGGGCTACCGGACGGTTCGTTGGAATGGTAATTACTTCCATATTATAAATTTCACGGAATTCTTCCATTTCAGTCCGGGCCGTCCCCGTCATCCCAGATAGCTTATTGTACATCCGGAATAAGTTTTGGTAGGTAATGTTGGCCATCGTCTTATTTTCTTCTTGAATCTCCACGCCTTCCTTGGCTTCGATGGCTTGGTGAAGGCCATCAGAGAAACGCCGCCCTTTCATTACCCGACCAGTAAACGAATCAACAATTAGTACTTCACCATCAGAGACCACATAATCCTTGTCCCGTAACATGATATAGTTTGCCCGCAAAGCTTGGTCTAAGTGGTGCGTTAAAGCGGTGTTTTCAGGATTATACAGATTTTCCAAGTTAAAGTACTTTTCTGCCTTTTTAATTCCTTGGTCAGTCAACGAAACTGTCTTCGATTCCAGATCGATCTTATAATCTTCATCCTTCTTCAGCTTCTTCACAAACGTATCTGTTTGTTTATAGAGCTTCGAGGTTCCCGTTCCTGGACCAGAAATGATCAGTGGTGTCCGGGCTTCATCAATCAAGATCGAGTCCACTTCGTCTACGATACAGTAGTTAAGGCCCCGTTGAACTTGGTCCTCCTTGTAAACTGCCATGTTATCCCGCAAGTAATCAAAACCAATTTCACTATTGGTTGAGTACATGATATCTGCTTGATAAGCTGCTCGCTTTTCATCAGGACTCTTTTCAGCACCGTTAACCCCCACTGAGCAGCCAAGCCACTTATAAAGTCGACCCATTTCTTCAGCATCCCGTTGGGAAAGATATTCATTAACGGTAATAACGTGGACCCCTTTGCCACTCAAAGCATTTAGGTACACCGGCATCGTTGCGGTTAGGGTTTTCCCTTCCCCAGTTTTCATTTCCGCAATGTTCCCTTCGTGTAGAACAATCCCTCCCATAATTTGAACATGGAATGGATACAGTCCTAATACCCGCTTAGCTCCTTCACGTGCCACTGCAAAGGCTTCTGGCAATAATTGATCCAGAGTTTCACCATTTTGAATTCGTTCTTTAAACGCTGGGGTTTTCGCTTGAAGTTCTTCATCCGTCAGCTTACTCATTTCATCAGCGTATTTTTCAACCTTATTTGCTAATCGGTTAATCCGTCGTAATTCGCGACGGTCACTTTCAATCCACTTTCTGAGTATGTTTGCCATAGAAGTGTCCTTTCCTTCATCTTGTTATTTGCCGGTGGTTTTTCTTTGTGTAAATTTATGCGAAAAACACCATGCTAAATATATATATACAATCCATTTTACCATGGAAAATTACCGATTAAAACTCTCTCGTGGACAAATAAAAAGAAGGCGATCCGTAAATCGTCTTCCTGAACTGAACTAGCGTGTTAGTTGATTTCAATTAAGCCATAACGGCCATCGTTTCGGCGGTAAACAACACTTGTGCCATTAGTATCCGCATCTTGGAAAATGAAGAAGTCATGACCCAACATATCCATTTGTAGAACCGCTTCTTCGGAATCCATTGGCTTCAAGGAAATTTCCTTGGTCCGTACAATCTTCAAAGAGTCATCTTCTGTTCCATCATCACCAGGAACAAATTCCAGATTCTTCAGGCCCTTTTCCCGTGACTTCCGGTTAACCTTCGTCTTGTACTTACGGATTTGCCGTTCCAGCTTATCAGTTACCAAGTCAATGCTTGCATACATATCATTGGATGTTTCTTCTGCTCGTAAGGTTAAGTAAGGAAGAGGAATGGTAACTTCAACCTTGAAGGTCTTGTTTTTGTAAACCTTTAAATTAACATGAGCGGTTGCATCAACGTTGTCTTCAAGGAACTTATTGATCTTACTAATCCGCTTTTCAACATAATCACGAATTGCATCAGTGAGGTCAACATTTTCTCCACGAATATTGAATTTTAACATTGTACTTTACTCCTTTCAGTCCAAGCGATTGGGCTTGTTCTGAATATCAGAAGGACCACTCTTCTCATATCCTTATCTCTATTATAGATTGATTTACCTTAATTAACAATTTATTCTCGTTTGGATTTTAGAAATTCTTTAACTAGCTAGTGTCACACTCCAAACTTGGCGACAACCAGCTTGCCGGCATAGCGTTGCTGCGTGGTAAAGCGTTCGTCCAGTAGTATAAACGTCATCAACTAAGACAATTCGTTTGCCAGATACTACACTAGGCTGAAGGAGTTTGAACGGTTGTTTCGTCCGGAGTCGTTGCTCACGAGTTTTTGATGACTGTGGAGCCGACTTCTTCACTTCTTGAGTAACTAATAGCCCTGTTTGAACCTCCATTTCTAGTAATCCCGTTACTTGGTTAAATCCACGTGTTTGCCAAGTACGTTCATGGACGGGAATCGGTATAATTAAATCTGGCTTGCGCCTGGTAACCAAACTACTCATTTCCTCAACAAACACGTGTCGGAGACGATAATCCCCTTGAAATTTATAATCATGCATGTACTGCTTCATGGCCCGATTATACTGATATAAACTCTCGTTAGCTAGTAAAAAGCCGGTTAAACTACGCCACCGTTGACAATCAGCACAGTACTGCCCACGTTGCCGACCACAACCTTGACAGCGATTCTCTGAACCAATTTTTATAAATTGTTGGCGACACTTATCACAAATTTTCTTCTTATCGGGGGATATCATTAATAATTGCATCAACGTGGATTGGCCACTAATTGAACATCCACATATTAAACATTTCGACATTGTAATCTCCTACCAAGTCGATTCAGGAACTTAATCTGACGCACTGCTGAACTAACTGTCAGGGTATTACCACCAATAAAAAAGGTGATTTGACCATCCGGGTAATCGGCGGAGCGGCCTACCCGACCAGCAATCTGTACTAACGCAGAACTTGAAAAAACCTCATCATCAGCACCGATAACACAAACGTCAATTGCCGGAAAAGTGACGCCGCGTTCCAGGATTGTGGTCGTAATTAAAAATTGGTACTGCCCTTCCCGCATTCCTTGAACCTTTGCCAACCTTTCATCATCTGCAGCATACACTGTCGTAAAGGCAGCTTCCGGAATTATTTTCTTAAGAGCATCTGCAACCGGCGTTAAGTCTGAAACATGTGGTACAAACATTAAAAAACGTTTCTTTATTTGCACATGACGATTCACCCAGCGAATCACCATTATTGGTAATCTGCCATGTGCTAACCGGCACCGCCATTTTGAACTAATTTTGATGCACTTAATTTCCGGTAACAAATGTCCATGATAACGAAGAGGTAAATGACTAACCGTTAACCGATGCCGTTTTATCTCACGCAACATTGTTTGACCAGGTGTTGCTGTCATCATTAAAAGACCTCCCGTCGATTTTTTCGCCTGATGCGTGGCAAACAGTAACTGATGATTAGCTGCATATGGAAACGAGTCCACCTCATCCACAATCAGTAAATCAAATGCATGATAGAAGCGAAGCAATTGGTGCGTCGTACATACGGTTAATGGACAATACCGGTACGGCTGCTCCTGCTGACCATGTAATAAAATCATTGGTATTTTTTGAAATGCTTGCTGTAAACGCGGAAATAATTCCAAACAGACATCCACTCGTGGTGAAGCAATGCAAACCCGCTCCCGTTTTTTGAGTGCCTGTTCAATGGTTGAAAACATCATCTCCGTTTTACCAGCCCCGGTCACTGCCCATAGTAAATGTTGTCGATGCTTGGCCATCGCCTTTCGTACCTCTTCTGCTACCCGTGATTGTAATGGTGAAAGCTGTCCTCGCCACGTTAACGGTTCCGTTGGTGGAGAAAATTGGTTTGGCTCTGGAACATGGTAAAATAAATCTAACGTCGATACTCGCCCTAAGTTAATACACTGTGGGCAATAATATTGTCCATGCGGTAATACACCCTCCTCACGTGCAGTCACAGCATTACAGCGCAAACAACGAACCGAAGTGGTGACTGCCAATGTCGGCAAAACCTGCACTGTAGTTGGTAACTTCAGTGGAAGATCAACTTTTGAAACGAGTTCGCGACGACCATATAATAAACTAATATCCATAATTTCCCTCCCATTATTTAAAGACGAAAATTAATTGCATTTTTGTGAGGTAATTTTAAAATGACTACTCAAGATTATTTAACAATTCGTGAAAATACGACACACGAAATTACCATCAAAAAATCACGGTTCATCTGCTCGCTTGCCCGGGTGAAAGACGAAGCTGCAGCAAGAGCCTTTATCGATAAGATTAAAGCTATTCATCGCAAGGCAACCCATAATTGCTTTGCTTATCAAATTGGCACCGATGATCATATCCAACGAGAAAGTGACAATGGCGAACCGAGTGGGACTGCAGGGATCCCGATTTTGGAAGCATTACAATTAGTGGGTGTCCACGATGTATGTGCTGTGGTGACCCGTTACTTTGGTGGAATCAAGCTGGGCGCTGGTGGTCTTATCCGCGCATACAGCAATGCGACTTCCGAAACAATCAAACAAGCGGGCCTCGTTCAACGCGTTCAACAAGCCTTGCTCCAAATTAACGTGCCCTACAAATTACATGATCAATTAATTTACTTTCTGAAGGAACAACAATTAGAAGTTGCCAACGAAGAATACGGTGTAGATGTTCAAACTACCATTTTCGTGGATGAAGCGCAGGTTTCAGCTGTGCAAGAACAACTGACCAACCGATTCAGTGATCAACTCACAATCCACAAAAATGGCACCAGGTTTCATGAAATTCCATACGAAAATTAAAAAATCGGCGTATGCAAAATAGTCTGCATACGCCGTTTAACTTATCTCAGCCAAGCAACTTGGCAATTACATTTAAAATAATCAGAACTAGGCATAGAGCCAATAGTAACCGCACAGTGCGTTTCATGTGTCGATCACCACTTTGAATTTTATCCCAGTGGAGACCGATAAACCCGCCTACGATCGCCAAACAACCAATAATGCCACAAATTCCAGAGTAAAAGTGATTATGCTGAATGGTAAAGGATGCTAAGAATACTAATCCAAGCACAAACGCTAACCCACTCAGTAAAGTTCGTCTATCCACAATTTCTCCAATCTTACTATTCATGTAAGTGATAACTATAAGTTGCCACAACAATATTCTGCCGTGAGTTTAGCACGGTCCGTAAACGCAGACTAGTTTGGTTGTGGAGGATCAATTGCCAAGGATGCTTTGGGATAAATTGTGGAACCAGAACTGTCGTGGAATAGTTCCGCGCTTCCGCTCGCTTAGCAATGACATCAACAAACCGTAACGTCGGTGTGGCAATGGACCGGTAGGAGGAATGAATGTCAACAAAACGGACATCTGGATATTCTGCCTTAAACTCATTGGCTGTTTTATGTTCCTTACCAGGGTTCTCATCAAATGAAACGTGCATGGCAATAACGTAGTCACCAATTGACCGCGCATAGTTAATCGCCCCTCTGGTTACCCGGGTGACATTACCAACCAAAACGATGACCGTTGAGCCATCATAATCATGAAGTTGAACTGCGGTCTTTTCAGCCACACGAAGCTGTTTGCCAACTTTAATGTAGTGGCTGTGAATCTTATGGAACATCCACAATAAGCAAGGCATGATAATCAGGTATGGCCAAACATTTTCGAAGTGTTGCCAAAATAAGGCTGCGACTAGGGAAAGCGAAATTAATGCCCCCACAAAGTTGATGCAAGACTTTCCAATCCACCAGCCTTCCCGTTCCCGGAACCAGTGAATAATCATCGCAGATTGTGACAAGGTAAACGGCACAAACACCCCAACCGCATAGAGCGGAATCAGCATGCTGGTTTGCCCGTGGAAAATCAATATCAACACGATGGCCCCAACAGCCAGTGAAATGATCCCGTTAGAATAACCTAGTCGATCTCCCCGATCCATAAATGCGTGGGGAAGGAACTTATCTTTGGCCATATTATAAGCCAAGATTGGAAAGGCTGAAAAACCGGTGTTTGCTGCTACCGCTAAAATCATCGCCGTTGATAATTGAAGTAAGTAGAAGCCTAATCCATGGCCGCCGAAAATCCTCGTTCCGATTTGTGAAAGAACCGTCACCTTAGCATTCGGCACAATCCCTAAGTAAAAGCCAAAGAAGATAATCGCAATGAAGAAGAACGCTAAGATGGCACTCATGATGGCCAATGTGGTTGAAGCGTTTTTTTCTTTAGGTTCATTAAAGTTTGGCACTGCGTTACTTACCGCTTCGACCCCGGTTAGTGAGGAAGAACCAGCTGAAAATGCTCGAACGAACAGTACAAAGCTCATTCCAACAACTGGGGTTCCATAATCTGCAGGCGCATGATAGGTAATGTGCCCAGTCGCAATATTAACCGCACCAACAATCACCATTATAAAAATCATGATGACAAAGAAATACACTGGAACGGTCAGAAAGTTAGCACTCTCGCTCATTCCCCGTAAATTCATAAACATGATCAAAAGAACAATGATGACCGAAATAGGGACAGAGTATTTATACAATGCTGGAATGGCAGACGTGATAGCTTCGGTCCCAGAGGTTGTCGAAACCGCAACGGTCAACATATAGTCAACGAGCAACGAGCCACCAGCTATTAATCCCCCATTCTTACCCCAGTTTTTGGTAGCTACAATGTAGGCACCACCTCCACTTGGGTATGCATGAATAATCTGTTGGTAAGATAGCGTAATTGCCAATAATAGGACCAACACAATCGCAGCAATTGGTATCGAGTACCACATTGCCATCGCCGACAAAGTTACCAGAACTGTCACAATCTGCTCTGGTCCATAAGCAACTGACGAAATTGCATCAGAAGAAAGCATTGCTAGTGCTTTAAACTTTGATAGGTGTGTTTTCCCTTCGTCAAGGGTTTTCAAGGGCTTTCCAATTAACACCCGTTTCAAATAACGCCACATAAGTTATTCTCCTCAAAAGTAATAAATCAAAAGCTATTCTACTCCACTCTCTTCGTGAATTGCTACCATTTTTGTGAAATAATCTAAATATTAATTGCTTACCTTTGAATCTGGCAGCGATTGAAAAATTGTTGCTAAAATAATCAAGCCACTGCCAACCCAATCTGCTAAACCGAATGGCGTCGATAGGAAAGTCACTGCCAAAATCGTTGCTATCAATGGCTCAAAGGCCGCTAACATTCCGGTAGTACTAGGTAGAATGTACTTCACGCTTCCTAGAAAAAGGGTATACGCAAACAATGTTCCAAAAATAATAATAAAGAAAATCATACCAACATCATTGCTTGATAATTTAGGAACGGGAAATCGCCAATACAACGGTAGAAAAGCTAAACCAGAAATTAACATAGACCAACCCACTACGTTGATGGTGCCATAGTTTTTGAATAAGTCTCGTGGCATAATCGTATTAATCGCTTCCGAAATTGCCGCTAATAATCCCCATAAACAAGCTAGCGGTGATAAAGCTAAATGATCGATATGACCACCTGTCACCAATAAGAACGTCCCAAGCAAGGCAACCACAATTGAGATAACATCTATCCGTCGAGGGAGCATTTTAGTTCTAATTGCGAGATAGCTAATAATAAATACTGGTCCCAAAAATTGAATAACGGTCGCAGTTGGTGCATTACTATATTTGACTGCAACAAAATATGATAACTGTGACGCACACATTTCGACAAATGAAAACAAAATTAAGTAACCAATTCGTGACCAACTGCTCAACAGCGCTTTAACTTTAGCAAAGTTCTTAATGATTGAGAAAACAACAAGAAGCCCCCTGCTCCCAGTAACCGCAATCCAACTAGCCAATACTCATTAATTGTTGGATTAGCAAACAAGTATTGGACCGCAGCCCCCGAGGCACCCCATAAAATGGCACCGCTAATGGCCATAGTAATCCCAATTTGTCGTGAACTAATAATATCTCCTCCAATAGTAAATTACTAGCTTCAAAGTTATCATATTCCAATATAAAACCCAACCCTCATAACAAAAAAAGCTCTAGGAATCCTAGAGCTTTTTTAACAGATAATTGATATTAGATTACATCATGCCGCCCATGCCAGCACCTGGTTGTGGAGCATCCGGAGCCGCATCCTTTGGTTCTGGCTTATCGGCAACAACTGCTTCCGTCGTTAATAACAATGCGGAAACTGACGTTGCGTTTTGCAAAGCTGACCGAGTAACCTTGGTTGGGTCAACAATTCCGGCATCAATCATATCTTCGAACGTGCCATTAGCAACATTGTAACCAACACCTGGCTTTTCGTTCTTCAATTGGTTAACAATTACAGAACCTTCAACACCAGCATTTTCAGCAATTTGACGAACTGGAGCTTCTAGCGCGTTCTTTACAATGTTAACACCAGTTGCTTCATCGCCAGAAACATCCTTTTCAATTGCTTCAATATCTGGAATAACGTTTACCAAGGCCGTTCCACCACCTGGAACAAATCCTTCTTGAACAGCAGCCCGCGTAGCGTTCAAAGCATCTTCAATGCGGTACTTCTTTTCCTTAAGTTCGGTTTCAGTAGCGGCACCTACCTTAACAACGGCAACACCACCGGAGAGCTTAGCCAAACGTTCTTGAAGCTTTTCCTTGTCAAAGTCAGAAGTTGACTTGGCAATTGCTTGCTTAATTTGGTCCACCCGTTCAGCAATGGCGTTCTTGTCACCACTACCGTCAACAATGGTGGTAGCATCTTTTGTAACCGTAACCTTGTTAGCTTGACCTAATTGATCAACGGTAACGTCCTTTAATTGCATCCCAAGATCATCGGAAATAACTGTTCCACCAGTCAAGATCGCAATATCTTGTAATTGAGCCTTCCGCCGGTCACCAAAACCAGGCGCTTTAACAGCACATACGTTAAAGGTTCCCCGAATCTTGTTCAAAACAAGGGTTGGTAATGCTTCCCCAGTAATATCATCAGCAATGATCAAGAGAGAACGACCTTCTTGCACAACTGATTGTAATAATGGAAGAATGTCTTGAATGTTGCTAATCTTCTTATCTGTAATCAAGATGTATGGATTATCAAGATCTGCTTCCATCTTGTCATTATCGGTAACCATGTATTGAGACATGTAACCACGATCAAAGCTCATCCCTTCAACCACGTCCACACTAGTTTCAACACCACGAGAATCCTCAATTGTAATGACACCATCATGACCAACCTTTTCCATGGCATCAGCAATCAACTTACCAACTTCAGGGTTTGCAGCTGAAATTGAAGCGATTTGCGCAATGTCATCTTTGGTCTTAACATCATGGCTCATCTTGTGCAATGCAGCTACAGCAACCTTAGTAGCCTTTTCAATCCCGCGCCGGACACCAACTGGATTAGCACCAGCAGTAACGTTCTTCATTCCTTCGTTAACAATAGCTTGAGTAAGGACAGTAGCAGTCGTAGTCCCATCACCAGCAATATCATTTGTCTTGGAAGCAACTTCGGCTACTAACTTAGCTCCCATATTTTCAAAATGGTTGTCTAAGTCAATACTCTTGGCAATCGTAACCCCATCATTAGTGATTGTTGGTGAACCATAGCTTTGTTCCAAAACTACGTTCCGTCCCTTAGGACCAATCGTCGTCTTAACTGTATCTGCAAGCTTGTCAACACCAGCCATCATTGACTTACGTGCATC
>NZ_GG698804.1:180878-265663 GCF_000161935.1 Limosilactobacillus coleohominis 101-4-CHN
TTCACCAAATTTCAAATCTTTTGCCATAAATTTTCACCTCATTATAAGAAAAGCTAATTTGCTAATGAATTAATCAACAACCGCAACTAAGTCCTTATCATGAACAACTAAGTACTTATCGCCCTGGTATTCAACTTCATTGCCAGCGTACTTATCAAAGAGGACCGTTTCGCCAACCTTAACACTAACTGGCACCTTTGTCCCATTATCAAGAACTCGACCATCACCAACAGCGATGACTTCACCAGTAGTTGGCTTATCCTTAGCGTTAGAAGCTAAAACAATGCCCCCAACAGTTTCTTCTTTTTCCTCTGCGGCCTTCAGAACCACGCGATCTCCTAATGGCTTTAACACGTTAATCCCTCCAAATATCATTAATTTCTGTAATCATTTAGCACTATTTAGTAGTGAGTGTTAGCACTTAAACGTCCTAAGTGCTAACTACATTTATTAGTATAACATCATCTTGCCTAATTACAACTAAAAAGTTTGACCTTTTTTGACTAATCCAACTTATGGTTGCAAAAAAGCCGGGCAAAACCCGGCAATTCTTGTTTTATTCGTCTTGTCCATTAAGATGATTACTTTCAATAAAGTAAATTAATGTTTGGAGTTCGTTCGTAAAGTCAATATTTTGGACTTGCACATTATCCGGCACTGACAAACGAACTGGCGAGAAGTTTAAAATTCCGTGAACACCTACCTCAACTAAATCGTCCGTGACTGATTGCGCTTGGGAGGCAGGAACCGTCAAAATTACCACATCAATTTGTTGTTCCTTAATCTGTTTTTTCAGCTCGTTAGCTGGGTAGACCGGAATACCACTCTTAATGGTGTTGGCTAAGGCTGGTTTAGGGTCAAAAGCAGCACTTATCCGCAGATTAGTACTTTGGTGGAAGTTGTAGTTCATTAAAGCACTCCCCAAACTACCGACCCCAACTAGCGCTACACTGGTGAGCTTGTCCTGGTTCAAAATTCCCTTAAAAAACTTAATAAGACTCTCAACATCATACCCATATCCACGTTTCCCCAACTCGCCAAAGTATGAAAAATCACGTCGAATGGTTGCCGAGTCAACTTGAACCGCCTCTGAAAGCTCCGTCGATGATACGCGACGTTTATTAGCATTTAGCAAAGCATTTAGATACCGACAGTATACTGGTAAACGCTTGGCTGTTGCCCGCGGGATTTTACGCGTTGGCATAACCAAATTCCTCCATTCAATTTATAACGTTTGTGAATTAACCTACTTGATATTCTAGCAACTTATTCTAACTTTGTGAACCTTTTTGCAAGAAAAGATCCATTTAGTAGTTACTGCTTTTTTATGCTAAAATCGTTTTAGAATACTATTAATACTGAAATTAAACGAGGTTACGGAATGATATTACTCCAAGCAAACCATGTCGAACGTCGCTTCGGTGCTGACGTTTTATTTCACAATGTGAATATGCAAATTAACGAGCATAGCCGAACTGCCCTTGTGGGTAGAAACGGCGCCGGTAAAACGACCCTGCTGAAAATGATTGCCGGCATTACGGAGCCAGATGAAGGAACAATTTCAAAAGCTCATCACCTTACCATTGGGTACTTAGCTCAAGACCAGGGATTAGATTCACAAAACACAATCTGGGATGAATTGGAT
The DNA here is from genome assembly GCF_000161935.1 of Limosilactobacillus coleohominis 101-4-CHN. Classification (GTDB taxonomy): domain Bacteria; phylum Bacillota; class Bacilli; order Lactobacillales; family Lactobacillaceae; genus Limosilactobacillus; species Limosilactobacillus coleohominis_A. The sequence continues at coordinate 182,524 of NZ_GG698804.1, forward strand.
TCGGTATTCACACCATTACATAAAATGGAAGCTGAAATTCACCAACTAGAGGAACAATTAGCGACATTGGATAGTACTACTGATCAATACCAGCATGTTATCCAACAATATGACGACCTCCAAACCACCTTTAAGGAGCGCGGTGGCTTTGAATATGCATCTAAAATGCGGGGTGTGCTAACTGGGTTTGGGTTTGATTCCTCAATGTATGAGTTACCCATCAACTCACTCTCCGGAGGGCAAAAAACTAAGCTGGCCCTTGCCAAAATTCTTTTACAAGCACCTGACCTATTAATCCTAGATGAACCAACGAATCATTTAGACATGAATGTTTTGAGCTGGTTAGAAGACTACCTCCATGGTTATGCCGGTTCCGTGCTGGTAGTTTCGCATGACCGTTACTTTCTCGATCGCGTGGTTAACCAAGTCTACGATTTAGAAAATCAAACTCTAACTCGTTATTCTGGTAACTATTCACAATTTACTAAAGAAAAGACGGCCCGTGTCCAAGCTGAACAAAAACACTACGATCAGCAACAAAAAGAGATCGCGAAACTGGAAGACTTTGTTAATAAAAATCTTGTCCGTGCTTCCACCACTAAACGTGCCCAAGCACGCCAAAAACAGCTAGACAAAATGGAACGACTAGACCGACCAACAGTTGATGACCGTTCAATCCATTTTGCGTTTCACTCCGCTAAGGACAGTGGGAACGAAGTCTTGGACGTTCAAGAACTCAAGGTTGGCTATCAAGAGCATGTTCTCGCTGGGCCATTAAGTTTTCAAGAACGACGGAAACAGCGGATTGGCATTATTGGACCAAACGGAATTGGTAAATCCACCCTTCTCAAAACTATTTTGCACAAACTGCCCGCAATTAGCGGTACGATTAAATTAGGCGCTAACCTTGATATTGGTTACTACGACCAGGAGCAGCAACAACTGCATCCTAATAAAACAGTATTAGATGAAGTCTGGGATGATCACCCGGAAGTTCCCGAAACGGAAATCCGTTCCTTGTTAGGCAGCTTCTTGTTTGTTGGAGATGACGTTTTTAAAACCGTTCATGAGTTAAGTGGTGGGCAAAAGGCCCGGTTAGAGTTAACCAAGCTCTCATTTCAACCAATTAACTTCTTAATTCTAGATGAACCAACCAACCACTTAGATATCGATAGCCGGGAAGTTCTTGAAACCGCCATTAACGAATTTTCGGGAACCGTTCTCTTTGTATCTCATGATCGTTACTTTTTGAACCAAGTGGCAACTGACATTTTGGATATGTCCGCAACGGGGATTCAACATTACTCAGGAAATTACGATAGTTTTCTTGAACAAACAGCAAAACCAGTAGAATCAGTAACCATCTCAAAAAAAGCTGCAACTAAAAAGCATTCCTCAAAATCTACGGGTCAGCAAAACTATCAAGCTAGTAAGCAAGAACAACGTGCCCGCCGTAAATTGGAACGAGAGGTTTCCAAATGGGAAACTACGTTGGATCAACTGCAAGCGCAGCACGATCAAATCGAGCAACAAATGAGTGATCCCGAAATTGCCACCGACATTGCAAAGCTAAGTGATTTGCAAAAAGAACTTGAACAATGCCAGACTGAAATGGATCAAGCTGAGGAAAATTGGACAAGTGCAGCTGAACAACTCGAAGAATTTAATCAATAATTATCCACCTAAAGAAACGGCCCAGAGTGCCAAAAGCACTCTGAGCCGTTTCTTGCATACATCATTAAATTAATAATTAACCTTCACTACTTCACCCGCACTAATAACTTTCATTCCAGATGGTTGTTGAACAATCAATTCGCCATCTTTAGCAATTCCCTTAACAACTCCTGTAACTGTACCGTCCGCTAATTGTAAGGTAACCTCTTGGTTCATTAAAATCAAACGTTGCTGATACTCATTAATAAATTGTTTGGTTTGGTAGGTCAACTTAGTTTTCCAAACTGCCTTGATTATGTCAGCCGCTAATCTGTTTCGATCTACTTCCTGCTGAGCAATACTGCCGGCCTTTGCTTGAAGCTGTGCTGGAAAATTAGCCGTCGTTAAGTTAATTCCTAAACCAACAATCCATTTGGCTGACTGACCTTCCAGAATTGATTCCACCAAGATTCCTGCCACTTTTTTCTTATTCAGCAAAATATCATTAACCCATTTCACCATAAACCTTTTTGTCGGATAAAATTTCTCCAATACCTGAGTAATCGCTACCGCTAACCCGGTTGTAAATAGGCCAGCATGTGGTAATTCATCAGTGATAATTTGTGGTAATAAAACACTTAAATATAATCCAGAGTTTTGTGGCGAATAAAATGACCGCTTTTCTTTCCCATAACCGGTCGTTTGCATTTCTGCAAGGACTGCTGTTGGACGCTGGTCATCAAGACGTTTGGCAACATTTTGCGTCGAGTCAACCTGTTCTTGGACGTAAACATTTCCCGGGAAATCATCTCCCAAAAATTGCTTAATTACTTCTTCTTCGAGTTTCATTTCCCGCTCCTTATTGTTATGAAATATAAAATAAAACTCCATGCCCCTTCGACAAAGAGCAATGGAGTTTTGTTAAAAAACTATTTTTCGTCTGGGGTAAGTTGAATTAGCAAGTCTTGACTATCCATGACCGCCCCTTCACTAGCATAAATTTTGGCCACTTGACCACTAAACGATGCCTTAATCGTGGTTTCCATCTTCATGGCCTCCGTCACAATCAATGAATCACCTTTTTGAACATGATCGCCTTCCTTAACGAGGATTTCGACCACAGTTCCGTTCAATGGCATTCCAATTTGTCCTGGATCACTTGGATCTGCCTTTGGAACCTTAACTTTGGCATCCGCATGTGTTTGATCCTCAACTGGTAATTCAACCTGTTCACCATCAACTGCAAAGAAGAGGTGCCGGTTACCATCAACATCGACATCTGAAATGGAGTCTAAGCGAAGAATTTCGGTCTTCCCAGGTGCTAAGTGCACGTGAACCGTTTCGCCCGGCCGCATCCCTTGATAGAACGTATTCGTATCTAATACGCTGATCTTTCCATACTGTTGATGGCGTTTGAAGTAATCCATAAAGACATCTGGATAAAGAACGTAGGATAATACCTCTTCTTCACTCGGCTGCCGACCAATCTTCTGGGCTAAATCAGCAGATTCCTTAGTAAAGTCAACTGGCTTTGCTAAACTCCCTGGACGCACCGTAATTGCTGGCTGACCCTTTAAGACAACCTTTTGTAATTCCTTTGGGAAGCCCCCATAAGGTTGACCTAGATCACCAGCAAAGAAGTTAACAACTGACTCAGGGAAATCTAGCGTCGCGCCCCGTTCCAGAATATTGTCGGCCGTTAAATTATTTTGAATCATGAAAATAGCAAGATCACCAACCACCTTGGAACTTGGGGTAACTTTAACGATATCCCCGAGGAGCTGGTTGACTACCCGGTACATTCGCTTAACCTGTTCAAAGTCGTCAATTCCGAGTGATTTTGCTTGTTGCTGCAGGTTGGAATATTGTCCACCTGGCATTTCAGTTTCATAAATATCTGGTAGCGGCGCATCAATTCCATTGGCAAAGTCCTTATACAGTGGTCGGATACCAGCCCAATATTGGTTAATCTTCTCAACATGATCAATATTCAATTCGGGTTGCCGATCATTTCCTTCCAAGCTGTAGTAAAAGCTACTCATGCTTGGCTGGCTCGTAGTACTTGACAGGGCACTCATTGCAACATCAACCACATCAACGCCTGCTCGGGTTGCTTGATCATAAGTGGCAACTCCATTCCCAGTTGTATCGTGCGTGTGCAAATGAACTGGCACATCAAACTTAGCCTTTAGTTCCCCAACTAATTCGTAAGCTGCATATGGCTTGAGCAAGCCTGCCATATCTTTGATTCCCAAGATTTGAGCACCCGCATCAACCAACTGACCCGCTAATTGCTTGTAGTAATCTAGCGTATACTTCGTTTCATGGGGGCTCAATAAATCACCCGTGTAACACATGGTACCTTCAGCAATCTTCCCAGTCTGACGAACATAGTCAATGCTTTTTTGCATTTGTTCAGCCCAGTTCAAACTATCAAAGATTCTAAAGACATCGACGCCATCTTCCGCGCTGCGATCAATGAATTTCTTTAAAACATTGTCCGGGTAATTCTTATATCCAACTGCATTCGACCCCCGTAAAAGCATTTGCAACATTGTATGTGGCATTCGTTGACGGAGCATCTTTAGCCGTTTCCAAGGATCTTCCCCAAGGAACCGGTAGGCAACATCAAAAGTTGCACCACCCCAAGTTTCTGCAGAAAAGACATTTGGCAATGCCCGGTCGTACACGTCCGCTACCGGCAACATATCATGGGTCCGCATTCGGGTAGCAAAGAGGCTTTGATGAGCATCCCGCATTGAGGTATCAGTTAACAATACCAACTTTTGGTTTTTAACCCATTCCATGGCAGCAGCTGCCCCATCACGATCAAGAATCGTTTTGGCATTCACGATTGGTAATAAACTATCAGCATTAAGGTCATGGCCATGTAACTTAACGTTCGCCGCATGGACCTGCTTTTGCCGTTGGACACAATTAAATCCATTGACCGTTACATCACCAACATAATTAAGTAATTGCTGTTGGGTATCTGGCTGATGATCGAATTTAAATAACGATGGTGTTTGATCAATAAACGCCGTGTGAGCTTCTCCCTTTTGGAAGACCGGGTTCTTCAAAACATTCAACATAAATGGAATGTTCGTCTTAACCCCACGAATCTGAAATTCATTCAGAACCCGGATCATCTTTTCCACAGTGTTATGGAAAGTCCGAGCATGAACACATGCTTTAACCAACAGTGAGTCAAAATATGGCGTCACAACAGCACCAGCATAGGTGTTTCCACCATCGAGCCGCACTCCATTACCACCTGGAGAACGGTAAGTTAAGATCCGTCCTGTATCTGGCATGAAATTATTTTCTGGATCTTCAGTAGTCACCCGACATTGGATCGCATAGCCGTTCATCGTTAACTCATCTTGTGCTGGTAAATGCAGGTCTTGATGGAGATCCGCACCAGCCGCAATGCGAATTTGGGAACGAACAATATCAACCCCCGTGATTAATTCAGTGACGGTGTGTTCAACCTGAATTCGTGGGTTAACTTCAATGAAGTAAAAGTTATCCTTAGTAACTAGGAATTCTACGGTCCCGGCATTTTGATAGTGAACACCCTTCATTAAACGAACCGCAGCATCGCAAATTTCTTTTCGCCGCTGGCTATCCAACGCCAAACTAGGCGCAAATTCAATTACCTTTTGGTTCCGCCGCTGAACTGAACAATCCCGTTCAAAGAGGTGCATCACATGACCATGTTCATCGGCCAAAATTTGTACTTCAATGTGCTTAGGGTTTTCCAAGTATTTTTCAACATAAAGTTCATCATCACCAAATGACGCCTTGGCTTCACTGCGTGCCCGATTGTAAGCCGTCTTTAGGTCTTCATCATCCTTAACAATTCGCATACCACGGCCGCCGCCACCCATCGCTGCTTTGATCATGATTGGGTAACCATGGGTATGCGCAAAATCAGCCATCTCCTGCATTGACTTCACTGGCTCATTAATTCCTGGAATAGTTTGCAAGCCATTCTTTTCGGCCACTTCCTTCGCCGTGATCTTATCACCAAAGATCTTCAACTGCTCAACCGTTGGGCCAATAAAGGTAATGCCATTTTGCGCACACTTTTCCGCAAATTCTTCATTTTCGGCTAAAAAACCATATCCTGGGTGAATGGCATCCGCACCCGTTTGCTTAGCAACCCGAATAATATCATCCATATCCAGGTACGCATCAATTGGCTTCTTGCCCGCGCCAATTTGATAAGCTTCATCGGCCCGAAAACGGTGTACACCGTACTCATCTTCCTTCGCGTAGACCGCTACGGTTTGCAAACCAAGTTCGTGACACGCACGAATGATGCGGATCGCAATTTCACCACGATTGGCAATTAATACCTTCTTCAAATTTTCCACCGCCTTAAATAACGAACATCTTTCCTACTTCACTGCTTAATCATACCATAATCTGCGTTTAACAGGACTGAAAAATGAGAAATTGATTAAAAAGGGCAGGGCGAATTATCTTCACCCTGCTCATCAATCGCTAATTATTCTTTTTTATTAACTGGAAATGATAATCCCGGTACCGCATTTAAATCATTACCTGCACGATCGCCATGGCGATAAGCAACTTCGGCCGCCGCACCAATCATTGCCGCATTATCACCACAATATTTCAACGGTGCTTGCAGCATTGTTACATCTGGGAAATTCTTATGCATCTCATTCTTTAATCGTTCACGTAATCCTTGGTTAGCCGCAACCCCACCAGCTAAAATTAATTGTTTAACTGGATATTCACCTAATGCCCGTAGCGTTTTTTCTGTCAGTACGTCAACCACACTCTGTTGAAAACTGGCAGCTAAATCATACTTATTTAACTGTTCACCACGTTGATCAGCATTATGACATGTATTGATGAACGCACTCTTTAATCCAGAAAAACTAAAGTCTAGATTAGCTTCCTTTTCCATGGCTCGTGGGAAATGGAAAGTATCTTGTCCCTGATGTGCCCATTCGTCGATGGTCTTTCCTGCTGGATAGTTAACTCCCAACACCCGACCAATTTTATCATAAGCTTCACCAGCAGCATCATCTCTAGTTTCACCAATAATCTCGTATTCATGTTCACTAGGCATATAAACTAATTCTGTATGGCCACCAGAAACTAATAACGCCATTTGAGGAAACTGAAATTCACCCACAAACCGTGCCGCATAAATGTGCCCCTCCATATGATTAATTGGCACAAGTGGTAAGTGATGAGCCCACGCCACCGTTTTAGCTGCCGTAACCCCAATTAATAGGGAACCCACTAATCCGGGACCGTATGTGACCGCAACCGCATCTAAATCTTGATAATCCACTTGAGCCGTTTCTAAAGCCTGGTGAATGCATCGGGTAATCCACTCAATGTGATGGCGACTAGCCACTTCTGGGACGACCCCACCGAAACGTTGATGGCTTTGGATTTGTGTGGCGACAATGTTAGATAATATTTCAACCCCATTTTTAACAACTGCAACACTAGTTTCGTCACAACTCGACTCAAAGGCTAAAATAAGCGTATCTTTTGCCATTGGTTACTTTCCTTCTCTTTCTAATTTCTTTAACATATCAAATGCATCTTCACCATTATCTCGATAGTAGCGTGCGCGAGTCTGGGTTTGGTGAAAGCCAATCTCCCGATACAAGCGTTGGGCCTGCCGATTGGATCGTCGCACTTCCAAGCTCATACTTACAAAGTGATCTGCTTGTGCCTTTCTTTCAATTTCACTCAATAAAAAAGTTCCCAGCCCTTGATGTTGCCAAGCAGGTAATACACCAAAATTTGTGATATGAACATCCTGTGTATAGGCATTAAAGGCAGCACCGATAAATCCCACCAATTGTTTAGAATCACCGTCAATTAACAATAAATAAAGAGTATTGGGTCGACTCAAATCAATTTTAAAGGCCATTTTATTCCATGGCGTTCGTCCATAAATCTCCTTTTCGACCTCTAAAAGTTGTGGAATATCAAGCAACTGCCCCCTGACAAGTCGATACCGTTGCCGATTAATAACGACATTATGATCTTGATAATGGACCGGTTTGCCATTCACATCATCGAGAAAACCTGCAAACCAGCGACTAAACTTCTTGAACATAGTTAGCGTCACTATGCTTTCCCGGATGTTGCTTTAACCAGTTTACTTCTGCTTCGGTTATCCGTAAGTAATTTGGCACAAAATCATCAATATTATCAACTACTGCCGCTTGTTCACCGAGACGGGCTAATTGCTGCGTGGATGGCATCGCATACGTTTGCGGCAATAACTGGATGTTAGCTGGTAGTTCGACCTCTTCTGCACTGATTTTTTTTGTCAGTTCGCCAACTAAGTAGCCACTCTGACCACGTTCAATTACCGCCTCGATCAATTGGCGATAGCCAATATGTTGTTCAGGGATGACATTGGTTAACTGGCCATTCTGATATTGGTAACCACCAGCAAACACATTTCCCCGCCGCGCATCCATAAATGGAATAATCAGTTGGTTAGTAATGGGAGGAACATTCGCAGCGATGACCTTCAAACTCGAAACCCCAACCAGATCTTTGCCTAAGGTCATTGCTAACGTTTTGGCAGTCGTTACCGCGATTCGCACCCCAGTATACGAACCGGGCCCCTTAGCAACAACAATTCGATCAATATCACTCGGTTGCCAACCGACTTTGGTAAAAAGATCATTGATTGCGGGCAAAACATAAACGCTATGGTTGCGCACCATATTCAATGTAATTGTAGCCTTTAATTGGTCATCCTCAACAAGTGCAACACTCATGGGATGATTAGAAGTGTCAAGAGCGAGTATTTTCATCTTTCTCCGTCCTTTCATACAGTAAGTATCTTACCATATTCGTCAAGTCAGCTCAGTTAGTTTCAATATAAAAGCGGTGACTGGTTTATTCCCAGTCACCGCTGATTTATTTAATTCCGGTCATCGTAACCCTTTGGATGGGTTGAATGCCACTTCCAAGCCGTGGCAATAATATCATGAACATCATCATATTGTGGTTTCCAGCCCAGTACACTGCGGGCCTTATCACTAGCTGCAATTAATGAGTCTGGATCCCCTGGCCGTCGGGCTGCAATCTTGGCTGGAATTTCTTTGCCAGTTACTTCCCGAGCTGCTTCTAGCATTTGCTTGTTCGAGAACCCAGTTGAAGAACCAAGGTTAAATGCATTAGATTGATTATTATCTTCCAAATACTTCAGTGCCAAAATGTGCGCATCCGCCAAATCCATTACGTGGACGTAATCACGAACGTTAGTCCCATCAGGAGTATTATAATCATCACCAAAAATACTTAATTCTGGCCGCTTTCCTTGGGCAACTTGCATAATGATTGGAACCAAGTGGGTTTCTGGCCCGTGGTCTTCACCAATCGTGCCATCCGGAGCAGCCCCCGCGACGTTGAAGTAACGCAGCGCCACAAACTTAATGCCATAAGCTTTATCTGCCCAGGCCATCATATGTTCCATCATGAGCTTAGACAAACCATATGGATTAATTGGCTTTTGCGAATCCGTTTCTTTAATCGGCATATGCTCTGGAATACCATAAGTAGCGGCCGTCGAACTAAAGACGATGTACTTAATCCCAAAGTCGCGCATCGCTTCCAATAAAGTAATCATTCCACCGGTATTATTGTCAAAATACTTCAGTGGTTCACTCATGGATTCAGGAACAATTGAGAATGCCGCAAAATGGACAACTGCCTTAATATCCTCGTTTAAAAAGATGCGATCCAGAAAAGCCCGGTCACGGATGTCACCTTGATAAAACTTAGCTTGAGGATCAATTGCTTTCTTATGGCCAGTCGACAGATTATCTGCCACGACCACGTCTTCGCCATTTTCAACTAACCGTTTGACCATGTGTGAACCGATATAGCCGGCTCCACCACAAACCAAAATTGCCATCTTTGTTTGCCTCCATTTTTAATAAAAGTTTACTAAAACTTTACTAGCATTATACCACGTTTTCATTTTAACAGAGATTTGATTTTAAATCTCTTGTAATTGGCTTCGTTCAATTTCGTGATCTAGGTATTCAAATAATAAGCCTTCACGGAGACCATTATTACTGAAACGAACTTCACGTAAATTAAGTTGTCTTAGTAACGCCATTAATGGTAAGAGCCCCCCTACGATCACATCCGCGCGGGAACTATTGATACCACGAATTGCAGCCCGTCCATTGCGGTCAGTTGCCAACAACTCATGCATCATTTGGTTTGCCTCACTGGTCTGCATCGTCAGCCCATGAACTGGCTGTACCGTTGCCGGATTCTCCGCCAATTTCCACCGGTACATTTTGGCTAATGCACGATTACTGCCGCCAAGCGCCACAACTTGCGTATGACGTGCCCGATTTAACCACCGCTGGGTCGACAGCATTTCATCAACCTTAATTGTTGCGTCATAAAGATCAGCTGCCTGAACCTGGTCATTTAACTGGTACTTTTGAGAAAGTGTCACTGAACCAATTGGTAAACTTACTAATTCTTCAGCCTGCCCTTGATCAACTAAGATCATTTCCATACTGGCACCACCCGTATCAAGGATTAGGCCATTATCGATGGGTAAAGTACGGGAAACTCCTACATAATCTAAGTAGGCTTCTCGTTCCCCCGAAAGAATTGTAAAACGGATGTCGAGCTCATTTTCGACCCGGTGTAAGAATTCTGCCTGATTAACCGCCTGCCGCACGGCAGCAGTAGCAACCGCAATTAACCGCACATTCTTCAGTTCTGCACAAATATTTTTAAACCGGGTTAACGTTGCAATGGTTCGCTCCATTGGCTCCGGTTTGAGAACCTTTTCTGGTCCCATATTTTCTGATAAACGAACGTACTCTTTTTCATAACGGACTAATTCTGTCCGCTGATTTTCAAAAATACGGGTAATTCGTAAACGACAAGAATTTGATCCCAGATCAATAATTGCTAAGTTAATACTCATCGGCTACTCCTTTTCATTGGTCGCAGGCTTGTTTAACCGCAGACCAGAAACGTGCTTAGTTAAAGTTTCAAAAACGTTACTAAAATGCTTTTTGTTTTTGCGTTCATGCTTTTCTTCTTTACGTAGTGCTGTGGCCTCATCCATAAAGAATTGTTGCGAGTTTACTGGTTTTTGACCATCTGGATGCATTTTGACATAGTGATTGCCCACTAATCGCCAAGCTTTAGTATTATCATGCCACATTTCGTGAAAAATACTAATTGCCCGGGCTTTCGTATCATCCTCCGTTACCGGGAATAATTCTTCTACCCGTCGATTTAGATTTCTCGTCATCATATCAGCACTCGCCAAATATATTTCCTCATGGTCGTTTCCGCTAAAGTAATAAATTCGGGAGTGTTCCAGGAACCGCCCCACAATTGAATGAACTTGAATGTTACCATGCAATTCTGGTAAATCATTTCGTAAACAGGTAATCCCACGAACAATTAACCGAATCTGCACTCCCGCAGCCGCCGCTTCATATAGGTGAGCAATAATCTGCTTATCGGACAGGGAATTCATTTTCATCCCAATCAATGCAGGGTTACCACTTTGCGCAATTTTTATTTGCTGATCAATTTTCTCGTTAATAAAGTCCCGAATTCCGTTTGGTGACACATGCAATTTATGGAAATACTTTGGTCGTGCAAAGCCAGAAAGCATATTAAAGAGGTTCGTCATATCACTACCTAATTCATAGTCACAGGTAAGTACCCCCATATCAGTATAGAAATGGGCAGTAACATCATTATAATTTCCCGTTCCTAAATGCATGTAGCGTCGTAAACCATCTTCATCCCGGCGAATAACTAACGCTAATTTACAGTGCGTCTTTAACCCCGCCAGTCCATAGATAACGTGGCACCCCATTTGCTCCAGTCGGCGTGCCCAGCGGACATTATTCTTTTCGTCAAACCGCGCCTTAACTTCGACCAAAACAGTTACTTGTTTTCCACGTTGGGCTGCCATACCAAGATACTTGATAATCGGCGAATTTCCTGATACCCGATAAAGAGTCATTTTAATCGCTAAGGTTGCATCATCCAACGCCGCTTGATGGATAAAGTTGACCACCGCTTGAAAATCGTCATATGGATGCTGCATTAAATAGTCTTTCTGCCGAATCGCATCGAAAATATTATGATCCATGTCCAAAATTGGGTTCAAATATGGTTTAAATGGCGAATAACGTAAATCATCATGGCCATCGACCATCCCAGATAATTTTTTCAGAAAACTTAAATCAACCGGACCATCCACCCGGTAAATGGCATTCTCAGCCACGTGTAAATTTTCGCATAAGCGCTCTTCTAACCAATGGTCAAAGTGATTGCCAATTTCGAGTCGCATTACTTGACCATGTTCACGGGCACGTAACTGGTGTTGAACAGACCGCAACAAATCAGACGTATCCTCTTCGGCTACATCTAAATCCATGTCCCGCATTACGCGATACGTGCCACTGGCATCAATTTTGTATCCGGGAAACAATACTGCCATAAATTCCTGAATCAGATCATCGATTAATACAAAATGATTCTTTTCCGGTAATTTTACTAACCGCTTATAGATACTTGGTACCCGGATTGTTGCAAACTTATTGCCATGGTGCTGGCGGTCTTCATGCGGTTCGGGAGTTTGCCCTGCCACTTCTTGGTCACCCTCCAAAACCGGATCGTTTGCCGGTTTTCCATGCTTTTTTCGGTGAAGTTTTACCGCAATATTTAATGACCCATTATTAATAAATGGGAAGGGGCGGGAAGCATCATCCGCCATAGGTGTCAACACCGGCAATAATTCATCATTAAAATACCGGCGGGTGAATTCATAATCCCGCTCTGGTAAGTCTCGCTCACGGAGAATTTGAATATCATGGCGAGCTAGTTCAGTCAACACATGCTCGTTATATACCCGGTAGCGACGTTCAACCATCTGGTGTTCCTTGTCATTAACAGCTTCCAGCTGCTCTTCTGGCGTCATTCCAGAAGCGTCAGTTGTCGTAACTTTGGCTGCAGATAACTTATGCAAAGAAGCAACCCGAACCATGAAGAACTCATCCACATTACTTTGGGTAATTCCAACAAAGTTCGCTTGTTCCAACAATGGATTATGTGGGTCTAATGCTTCATCAAGCACGCGACCGTTAAAATCAATCCACGATAGTTCACGGTTAACGTAGTTCGTTGGTTTATAGAAGTCTTTATACATCGCTTAATCCCTCCCCACAATTATTAATTTAGGATGCAGTCCATATACTTCAGCGAATAACTGATTTTTTCGCTCAAACGCCCACTGCTCCAAGACTAAATCATCAGTAGTTTTAACTTTAATCTGCAAATCATCCCCAACTAGTGCTAAATGAACTTGGAGAATCTTTTGCAATCGTGAATCGTCTAAAGAATCCGCTACCCGTAAAATCGCTGCTAATTGGGCAACCGGTAATTGAATTTCACTATCCAAGTGCATATAGTGCGGCTGACTAACTTCTGGCGTTTCAGAACTGTGGTACCGTGAAACTTCAGCAATCACTTCATTGTCTTGACTCGATAAACCAATTAACGGGTTGGCTTCTAGAATATACGCTGAATGGCGATAGTGACCTTGCGGGTTAATAAAGTTACCAATATCATCAACCTTACATGCCACCTCCAGTAACAAACGATAATGGTCATCTAAGCGGTGAATTGGCTTTAGTGCATCATACAACTGCATTGCAACTGCGGTCACAAACCGTTTATGGCTGGAATCAGCACCATAGCGAATTGCGAGATTATCGGCAGCCGTTTTAACCATTTTAATAACTACTTCGGGATGTGCACGGGTAACCTCTAATCCATCAAGCACTGAAACGTCCGTCACATAAACTTTCTTGACATTCAATAACCGCATCATTTGACGAACAATCAAATAGGTTGGTAAGACCCAGTTAACACTCTGTTCATCAACATCATAGTGATGAATAATGTATTGATCCGAAGCGTTCAGTAAATGTTGATACCGTTTATGAAATTCCTTGTGAGGAACCTTCTCAACATGCTTTTCAGCTGGTAAGTACCGTTCTGCTAACGTTTCGGCACCTTGAATTAACATTGTCGACTCTTCATTATTTTTCAGTTCTGGTACTAAGTACTCTAGCTTTGAACTAATGTAATCTAAAATAATGTCACTAGGTGTGGCAGCAGTTTGCCGTAAATTATTAACCAATTGACTAAGGCGCGCTTTCCCCAAATCGATTTCCCAAGAACGAGTATACTTGCCTTTTTTGTAATAAGCTAAATTACTAGTGTTAAGGCCAATATTTAAGACGTACCCCGTTAACTGTTTCTTCTCAATCTCTTCGTGTTCGACAACTTGATCAACCGCTGCTAGAACATTAGCTAGTGTTTGATCCTTGTTTAACCACTTAATTTTTAATCCAGTACGCACATAAATTTGATTTGCAACATACTTTCCCGTAACTAGATCAATATCCGTCAATGCCCCGTATAGATAATAATTAGTTACTTGGTAGTCCGCCAGTAACCGTTTAAAGCCCAGTAGATTATTCGCAATGGCAGAAATATTTTCCGCATAATTCGCAATTGCTTGCTGTCCGACGTGTAAAGATCCAGACCGGGCTTCATTGACAACTTGATGCTTATCTAGATCAATGATTCTTAAGGTTAACCGATCGGGTTTTAAGAAGATTAGTCCCAATAATCCTTTTTCCACAGCAAACGCCCCTTTACTTCTCCTTATTACTATTTCAGAATACCACGGACCATACAAAAAAGGGAGTGGGACAGAACTAGCTTGTCTAGTTCGTCTTCCCACCCCCGCAAGGATGGCTAGGTGGTTCAAATACTGATTTATCAGTGTTTGAACTACCAGCCAGCTACTGCGCTATGGCATTTTCAACTTTAAAATAGAGAAAAGAGGTTAATCTCATTCCAACCCCCTTTTAAATTCTTTACCGCCATTTAATCGTTGCCGTAGCACACTTTTGAGTCCCCACCCAAATCTGATGCTGGGTCGTCCATTCATGTGCATTATTTTCTATGGTAATGGCCATACTGTTGACCTCTGTCTGCGGACGAACTTCATGCTCATAATTCATCCGAATCTCCATAATTTGGTGTTTCAGCAAGAAATCATGATCCAATGTATCAAGCATCCAATCAAAATACCGGGCATTATTCACATGACCATTATAATCAATATCAAAATAACGAACCTGATAGTGATTTTCTCGCCATTCATCGGTTGCCTCTACTTTATCTGGGCGGGCCACCTTTGGCAAGCGCAGGGTGCTGGCCGCTTCATATGGAGTCATAATTGCTTCTGGAATTTTAGCCATTCGCCGTTTGCTTAAATCCATATAAACAAAGAGGCCGTTCACCGTCCCAATAATTTGCTCATGATAATCTCTGATCACAAATTGGCGAACCACAAAGTATTTATTATAAGCAACAATTGCAGTTTCAAATTTGATCTGTTCATTTTCTTTCGGCCATTCTCGTTGAAAATGTCCTTCATAATCAATGATCACCCAGCCGCCGCCAAGCTCTTTGGTGACGTGTTCATCCACCCCTAACTGAGCATTCTGCTTTTCAGAGGCTAAGATCATCAATGCCACTAGCATACTCAAGCTAAGATGACCACTGGGATCACATTCATAGTAATTAACTTGATGCTCAAGGATAAATTTTTGTCCTGCCATAATAACTCCTAAAACTGGTGATACTGTTTATATAACACTTGTCGTTTAATTCCTAACCGTTTTGCTACCAATTTAATGGCAGCATTCGTACTAAGTCCATTAGCTACTTCTTGGTCAACCTGTTCAGTTGGCGTCCCCTGCGGTTGTTCCTGAGACTGTTCAATTGGTTGATCATTACCGGCCACTAGAATTACGAATTCACCCCGAACCTGATTAGTGTCAGTCCACTCGATAGCTTCAGCAAGAGAACCGCGAATAAACTCTTCATAACGCTTGGTTAACTCCCGTGCTAAAACCACCTGCCGTTCCATTCCCAAAACTTCTGCCATGGTTTTCAAAGTTTTTTTCAGTCGGTGGGGTGCTTCGTAAAAAATCATTGTTTCACGATGCATTTGCAGTTGTTTTAACTGGCGGATTTGTTGCTGGTGTTTGCGCTCTAAAAAACCATAAAAAGTAAATGGCTGCGGACTCAGACCTGATGCAATTAATGCCGTTATCCCAGCATTAGCCCCCGGAAGTGGTACAACAGGGATATCTGCGTGCACACAGGCAGCCACTAATTCCTTTCCCGGATCAGAAATAGACGGCATTCCAGCATCACTACACTGGGCAATTACCTGCCCCGCCTTTAATTTTTCAATTAACTGAGGAATTCGTTCTGCCGTATTATGTTCATGAAACGAAATCGTAGGGGTGTGAATATCAAAATGATTGAGTAAGATTTGCGTATGCCGAGTATCTTCGGCAGCAATTAGGTCGACTGCCGTCAAAGTCTTAATTGCTCGCATGGTCATATCGTCTAAATTACCAATTGGCGTTGGTACCAAATACAGTTTTCCAGCGTTTTCGCGAAAACTCGACATTGTTTGCATTATCACTTACTCCTTAATTATGCCGCCCATAAATAGCATCTAAACAAAACGTACAAGATTCATTTGGCTCCAAGCGTTTCCCATACATGTCATTACAAACATGAAAGCCTTCCTGATAGAGCTTTTGCAACATTTTTCGTGACTCAGAAAGACCTTCTTCTTGTTTTTGAACATGTTTATCCGCAATCACTTCGTGTAAATGTTCATTTTCAATCGTTAGCCGCGCATTTTCTGCTAAGACCTTAGTCATTCGGTCAGAAAGAATTTCAATGCTTTCCATCAAATCCTTAGTTTGTTGACTTAACCGGGCAAATTGCTCGTATATTTCGCTCTTATCAACTGGTTGTTTTTCCATGACAATTCACCTACCCATGTAACAACTTTAAGATCCGTAACGTTTGTTGTTCGGCCACGTTTTGAAAACTAATATTTTGTCCCAACATCTGATGAGCTTCAAGGGTCACTTGACTAGCCTGAATTAACTGATGCATCGAATACCGCTGGACACCATTAACAATGATTTGCTGCCATTGCTGAAAATACAATTGACCACTTTCTGCTGCCATTAATTTAGCAACTAGCCCATCGCGCCAGATTAACGCCATTAAATCCAGCATCAGTAATTGCTTTTCTCGTTCACTAGCAAGCCCCTTCATGACTGTTTGAATATCCACGAAAGCCACGGGATCTCCTTGAACTAATTCCTTAAACCATTGCACAACTGCGTCAATTGCTTTTGCCAACCAATCATCAGCTACCCATTGAGCTGCCTGTTCTGCTGAGTCTGTTAAACCTAAAATAATTGACCGTAAGTATTCCGGAATTTTTTGGTCATCCAGTAACTCCTGAGTAATTGCCTTAGCAAGCGGTTGTAATTCAATAATTTGGGTTCGGGATTGAATCGTGGGTAACACTGCATTTTTATTATTCGTTAATAAAAAGATGTAAGTGCCCGCACCAGGTTCCTCAATAAATTTAAGGAGACTATTCGCAGCACTAACGGTCATTTTATCGGCATCCTCAATAATGAAGACCTTTTTCTGGCCTTCCATCCCGGATTTGGTAAACTCCGCCTTTAAATGACGAATTTGATCAACTTTAATTTGCCGTCCTTCTGCAGTTGCGCGAACCACATCAGGGTGGTTTCCTGATAAAATCCGTTGACATTCATCACACGTAAAATCCGGCTGACCTGCTTGACGATGGGAACAAAAGATACTCAGTGTAAGCCACTGAGCTAATTCCTGCTTTCCAGAACCATTGGGGCCCACGAATAGATAAGCATGTGCTAATTCTCCATTACTAATAATGTGTTGAAACCGTTCAACAATCGCTGGCTGCAAATCCTGGGCTGTTAATGCTTGCATTCCCACGTTGTGCTCCTCTCACGGTTGCGATTAAAAGTGCAACATTTTATCGACTGGTAAAATAAAGACCGTTGCACCGCCAACTTGAACATTGACCGGTACAGAATTAGCAGCATTGTCAATATAGGCCGTTGGCGTCATATATTCCTGGCGGGTCTTCGCATTTGTTTTAATAATCTCTAATGCTTCATCCACCCGCTCATCATCGACCACAATCATAAACGTGGTGTTTCCTTCATGAAGGAAGCCACCAGAAGTGGCCAACTTAGTGACCCCAATTTTATTTTTTGCTAGTGCATCCCGAACTCGGTTACTGTCCTTCGGTTGCACAATCGCCATAATCATTTTCATAAGTTCTTCCTCCTTTACGATCCTTATTCAAGGTTGAAACGATTTTGAATCATTTCCTGCACCATATTAATAACCGTTGGCAGCGGCTGACTCGCGTCTATTAGTTGAATTCGCTTTTGGTGACGTTGAGCTAAAGTCAGGTAAGCATTCCGCACATCCTGGTGAAATCGTAGTTTTTCCCGATCTAATCGGTTCACCTGATTTTGCCGATGTTTACTAATCCGTTCGAGTCCTAATTCTGATGGAATATCTAAATAAATGGTTAAATCAGGGAGCAGTCCGTGAATGGCAAACTGGTTTAATTCCCAAATATCATCAGCACCAAGGTGACGTCCGCCACCCTGGTAAGCGACCGAACTATCAACATACCGATCACTCAAAACAAACTTTCCCGCCTGTAATGCAGGCTCGATATCCTCAACAATGTGTTGACGACGGGCCGCAGCAAATAACAGTGCTTCTGTCCGTGCATCCATATTCGTATTGTGATCGTCAAAAAGGATCTGCCGAATTTGTTCTGAAATTCGGTTACCACCCGGCTCGCGCGTTAATAAGACGGCTTGCTTCCCATACTTTTGCGTCAGCCATTCTTGAATCGCGCTGATAACACTTGTTTTTCCCGCACCATCGGGCCCCTCAAATGAAATAAACCTTCCTTGCATATCTACTTCTCCTAATGTTGGATGACCCCATCATTAAGGTGCCCATGTGCTTTTCTTTTCCGGGCCCACTGATAAAGGTACATGTACTTGCATTCCTGCAGTTTAGTCCGATCAGTTAATTCGCTATCGACGTGACCTTCATACACAGCCTGCTCCGTTTCGCGTGCCTGATTCCAACTATCTTTGGTTACATAAATTAATTGCATAAGTTGACGATTACCGATTTTTCGCATCCGTTGCGGATCATTTTTAAAGAGCATGTCTACATCTCCGTTCTTCCTTGAACCGCCTTGAATAAAGTGACTTCATCAGTGTAGTCAATATCCGCACCTGCAGACAAACCATGAGCAAGTCGAGTGACCTTAATTCCCGCAGGCTTCAACAACTTAGCCAAATACTGAGCAGTTGTTTCCCCATCCATTGAAGCATTGGTAGCAATAATTACTTCCTGAACTTCTGAATGCTTTTTCAAACGCTCAATTAATGATGGAATGTTTATATCCATCGGACCAGTTCCTTCACTCGGGGAAATAGTCCCATGTAATACGTGATATAAGCCATGATACTCATTCATCCGCTCCATGGCCATTACATCACGCGAGTTTTCTACCACTACAATGGTCGTTTGATCACGCCCTTGATCCTTACAAATTGGGCATGGATCGTCTTCGGTAATGTTTCCACAAATCGAACAATAGTGTAGATCCTCCTTAACTGCGACCAAAGCCTTAGAAAAATCTTTGACATCGTCTTCATCCATGCCGATGGTATAAAAAGCTAGGCGGGTTGCGGTTTTCTCCCCAATTCCTGGCAATTTCATGTAACTCGCAATCAATTTAGCAATTGGTTCTGGATACTGCATACTACATCCCTAGTCCCTTAGTGTACTTACCAAGCTTTTGCTGCGTTGCAGCATCCACTTTTTGGAGGCCGTCATTGACCGCGGCCACAACTAAGTCCGTTAACATTTCAACATCGTCAGGATCAACCGCTTCCGGCTTAATTTGCAGGTCAACTAACTTTTTATCACCGGTAAACTTCGCACTCACCATGTCGTCTGGTGCAGTTCCAACAAATTCTTGTGATGCTAAGTCCTTTTGCTCTGCCATCATCTGCTTTTGCATTTTTTGAGCTTGCTTCATCATTTGTTGCATATTCATTCCGTTCATTCCGCGCATTGTTTTATTTCTCCTTTATTAATACCATTAATCATTCTTAATTTCGACATCACCAGTGCCAAAAAATTTTTCCGCTTGGCTGGTGATTTGATCATGTTGCTTTTGCTGACTCGTCTTTACTGGATCTTTTACTTGAGTGGTCGACTGCTTTTTAAAATAACCACGATCGGCCAGAAAATCATGCCGAATTTGTGGCCATTTTCCACTTGGGACAAACGCTACATGCCGTTCACTACCAGTAATCTTTTCCAGTCCTTGATTGACATCATCAGCTAAATTACCTACGGAAGCTTTTTGTAGTAGAAAACCATTATCAAATGCTACCACAACCCCATCTGGACTAGCCGCCACCGGCTTGGAGAGTTCAATCAGTGACCGATAAGCTGGATTCAGCAGATTTAAAATGTCCGGCCACATGTTTTGCAAATCAACTAAATCTTGCTTGGTAGCATGATCTAAAATTTGGTAAACCTGTTCCAGATTAATCCGCACTGGTTGACCAGTTGGCGCCGTCTTTTTAGGTTGCACCCGGGACTGATTGACCGGTGGGGCTTGCTTTGATAACTTTTGCACCATCTGTTGCAAAGATTGAACCTGTTGCTTCAACTGATCAATTTCTTGTTGATCGGCAGTCCCAGTTATCGATGGTTGCTCACTGCTAATTTGACTCAATCGAATCGTTAATACTTCCAAATAGACATCTGGATGGGTAGTAAAACGCATTTCATCTTGAACTTGATTTAAGACATCAATCATCTGGTAGAGTTGTTGAGCATTAGCTAACTGGCTAAGTTCTTGAAAGTCCGCTTCTTTTAACCCTGTTGCTGCTATTTCAATGAGCTCCGGTGACTCTTGGTACAACAACAAATCACGAATAAAGGAAATTAAGTCCTCAATAAAGCGTTGCCCATCTTTTCCTTGACCCAAAATCTGGTCCATCGTCTTCAAAGCAGCAGGGCCTTCATGGGTAGCAACCTGTTGAAAATACGTTTGCAACAACTTTTTAGTAACACTTCCTGTTACTAGCAAAGCATCATCTAATGTTACATCATCATCGCCAAACGATAATGCCTGATCAAGAATACTAAGTGCATCCCGCATTCCACCTTCAGCTGCATTCGCAATCACCCATAGGGCCTTTTCTTCATACTTAAATTTCTTTTGATCCAAAATGTACTTCATTCGGTCAAAAGTATCCTGCGGTGAAATCCGATGAAAGTCAAACCGTTGCACCCGGCTTAAAATTGTTAACGGAATTTTATGTGGTTCAGTGGTCGCCAAAATAAAAATAACGTTAGCTGGTGGTTCTTCTAAAGTTTTAAGTAGCGCATTAAACGCTCCCGTCGATAACATGTGGACTTCATCAATTATATAAACCTTATAATCTGCTTGAGTGGGCGCATATTTAGCCTTATCACGAATATCACGGATCTCTTCCACACCATTATTAGAAGCGGCATCAATTTCAATGACATCGTTTAACGTTCCAGCAGTAATTGATTGACAAATCTCACATTCGTTACAAGGTTCCCCGTCTTTTTGATGGTGACAGTTAATCGCTTTGGCGAAAATTTTGGCTGCCGAAGTTTTACCAGTCCCCCGGGGTCCAGCAAAGAGGTAAGCATGACTAATCTGATTTGTAATAATCGCATTTTTTAACGTCTGGGTAATGACTTGCTGACCAACAACATCAGCAAACCGCTGTGGTCGCCAAACTCGATACAATGCTTGATAGCTCATAAATTTCCTCCTTGACGAACAAACTTCTGCTAAACATTATACTAGGTTTTACTCACGGGATAAAAGCGAAATCTTGACTTCATACAACAAAAATAAACGGGAGGGGTCAATGGTCCCCTCCCGTACAGCTACTATGTAGTGATATTTTAAATCTAAAAAGAAAGGGACTGACAATTGCCAGTCCCTTGAGTTAATTTCATATCAACTTAGAGCACAAAACACATCAAACTTAGTGCTGCTTCCTTCCGGATCTGACACGGTTCGTAAGCGCGTTCTTGCTCTAAGGCCTTACGGCAATAAATATTATACACTATTTTTTAGGTAAAAACTAGTCTTGTCCACGGTTTCTTTTTCGTTTTGCTAATTTTTTTCTTTGGCGAATTTCACGAAAAAAGTGTTTTAACATCTGACTACACTCATCCTGTAACAACCCTTGATGAACCGTCACTTGATGATTTAGTCGGGAATCATTCAGTAGCGTATATAAACTATTGACCGCTCCAGCCTTCGGATCCGGTGCAGCATAATATACTTGGCGCAGGCGTGAATGAATAATTGCACCACTACACATAATACACGGCTCCAAAGTAACGTAAAGATCGCAGTCTTCTAATCGCCAACTATGGAGAGCATCACATGCTTCCATAATTGCTAAAATTTCAGCATGATAAATACTCTGCTGATATTTCTCACGCATATTATGTCCCGCTCCAATAATTTGTCCATCTTTAACAATGACCGCCCCAATTGGGACCTCACCTAATAACTCTGCCTGATGGGCTTCATTAATGGCTGCTCGCATAAAGTCCGCTGGTTCCGTATAATTAGGCATCCCCATGTGTCACCTCCAAACAACAATTCGTGGTCTGTTTTCTTTCTATCATACCTAATTTCAAAATAAAATCGACCGCTAATTCGATCATTTCTCTAAAATTGATTTAAAAAAGTTGAAAAACTAAAACGCTTTGCCACCACCATATATGGTGGATTATAAAAACCAATAACACAATATCTGCTGTTTACACGTTGATTTTTTACCGAAAAAAGCTATACTAAGAAACATCAATTACAAGATTTAGATTAATCTTCGGGAGGATGAGAGTGATGGTAACTGTCTTTTCAAAAAATAATTGTGTCCAATGTAAAATGACCAAAATGTTTCTCAAACAACATAATGTTAGTTTTGTAGAACACAATATTGATGAACAACCAGAATTTATTGAACGGCTTAAAGCTGATGGCTTTCGTGCCACCCCTGTGGTTAAGCTTCCTAACGGCGATGCCTTTTCTGGATTTCGTCCTGACATGCTGAAACAACTTGCCTAAGGGTTTCAAGCTGAACAGGCACCGGTAAATATACAGTGCCTGTTTTATTTTTGCTATTTTTAATCAACCTAAAAGATAAGAGAGTGTGAATTTATGGCTTTATCAGACATCGACCTAACCAAGGTTAAGTACTTTGATTACAACAACGAAATCAACATTCCTAAGAATGGTCAGATCCAATTAGACAAAGACAAGTTAGCATTAGACGATTTTATTAAAAACAACGTTGAACCAAATACCAAGCACTTTGCTTCTGTTCAAGAACGACTAACGTGGCTAATCGACCATGACTATCTGGAAGAAGGGTTCATCCGTCAGTATCGTAACGAATTCATTGACAAATTATATGATTACTTAAAATCTAAACACTTCCATTTCCATTCATTCATGGCAGCATACAAATTCTATGCTCAGTATGCTTTGCGGACGAACGATAAGGAATATTACTTAGAAAATTATATCGACCGAGTAGCAATGAATGCACTCTACCTCGCTAATGGAAATGAAGACTTAGCAATGGACTTAGCGCATGAATTAATTAATCAACGTTATCAACCAGCTACCCCCACCTTTCTTAATACGGGACGTAAACGTCGGGGTGAATTCGTTTCTTGTTTTGAAATTCAAACCACGGATAACATGAATACCATTGGTCGGACCATTAACTCCGCTCTCCAACTATCCAAGATTGGTGGTGGTGTTGGTATCAACTTGACCAACTTGCGGGAAGCCGGGGCCCCAATTAAAAAGATTAAAGGTGCCGCCAGTGGCGTGGTTCCAGTTATGAAACTTTTGGAAGATGCATTCTCATATTCTAACCAACTGGGGCAACGGCAAGGCGCCGGGGTTGTGTACCTCAGTGTCTTCCATCCAGATATCGTCGAGTTTCTTGGTGCCAAAAAGGAAAATGCCGATGAAAAAATTCGAATTAAGACTCTTTCACTAGGGGTTACCGTTCCTGATAAGTTCTATGAACTCGTTGAAAACGATGAGGATATGTACTTGTTCAGCCCTTATGATGTGGAACGGGTCTATGGTGAACCATTTGCCTACGTTGATATTACCAAAGAGTACGATAACCTAGTTGCTAACGATGAAATAACCAAAAAGAAGATTAACGCCCGCGACCTTGAAGATGAAATCTCTAAACTACAACAAGAGTCTGGTTACCCATACATCGTTAATATTGATACCGAAAATCGTGCCAATCCGATTGACGGTAAAATCATTATGAGCAACCTTTGTTCAGAAATTGCCCAAGTGCAAAAGCCTTCCGTCGTGAATGATGATCAAACCTACCAAGAATTAGGGACGGATGTTTCGTGCAACCTAGGTTCCACTAATATTGCAAATATGATGGAAACTCCCGACTTTGGTAAGTCAATTCGTGCTATTACCCGTGGTTTAACCCATATTTCTGATATTGAAAACCTGGACATTGTTCCATCAATCAAACGCGGAAATGCTCGTTCGCATGCAATTGGACTTGGTGCGATGGGCCTGCATGGTTATCTCGCAAAACACCACATTCAATATGGTTCTCCGGTGGCTCTGGAATTTACCAGTGTCTACTTCATGTTATTAAACTACTGGACGTTGGTTGCTTCGCACGAAATTGCCGTTGAACGACAAGAAACGTTTGCTGATTTCGCCAAAAGTGCCTATGCGGACGGTTCCTACTTTGATAAATACATTACGAAAGATTGGGGTCCGCAATCAGAAGCTGTTCAAGAACTTTTTGCAGGAATCTTTATTCCGTCTATTGACGATTGGAAACAATTGAAAGCTGCAATTATGAAGGACGGTATTTATAATGCTTACCGGCTTGCGGTAGCACCTAACGGCTCCACTTCTTACATTGGCGATTCAACTTCCAGTCTTCAGCCGATTATCAACAAAATTGAAGAACGGCAAGAAAAGATGATTGGTAAAATCTATTATCCAGCTCCGTACCTGAGCAACGACACAATGCCTTATTATAAATCTGCTTATGATACTGACATGCGTTCAGTGATTGATACCTATGCAGCTGCACAGCAACACGTTGACCAATCGCTTTCCATGACACTTTTCATGCGTTCCACCATCCCTGAAGGAATGTATGAATGGAAAGACGGCCGCACAGATAAGATGACCACTCGGGATTTAAACATCCTCCGTCACTATGCTTATCAAAAGGGCATCAAATCAATCTACTACATTCGGACATTTACTGACGATCAAGACGAAATTGGCGCTAATCAATGTGAGAGTTGCGTAATTTAGTCAACACGATATAATTACTAAGGATTTAATCGTTTTATTAATAAGGAGATAACGAATGAAAATTAAAAACTATCAGGCCATCAATTGGAATGAAGTTTCCGATATGATTGACAAAGCCACCTGGGAAAAGTTAACCGAGCAATTCTGGTTAGATACCCGAATTCCTGTTTCAAATGATTTGGATGATTGGCGTGAATTAGACACTGATCACCAATGGACTGTTGGCCACGTTTTCGGTGGTTTAACCCTTCTAGATACCCTTCAATCTCAAGCAGGATTAACTGCTTTAAAAGAGGATGTTAAGACGCAGCACGAAACGGCAGTTTTAAATAACATCCAATTTATGGAATCCGTTCACGCCAAGTCATACTCCACCATCTTCTCCACCTTAAATACTCCAGATGAAATTCGTGAAATTTTTGACTGGTCAGATAGTGAAGAATATTTACAAAATAAGGCTGTTAAAATTGGTAACATCTACTTAGACGAAAGTGTTGACCCTCTGAAGAAAAAGGTTGCAAATGTCTTCTTAGAGACGTTCTTGTTCTACTCTGGTTTCTACACTCCACTCTACTATCTTGGTCATAATAAGTTGAATAACGTTGCTGAAATCATCAAATTGATTTTACGGGATGAATCAGTTCACGGAACTTACATTGGCTACAAGTTCCAAGTTGGTATGCGTCAACTAACCGAAAAGCAACAACAAGATATGAAAGATTGGATGTATAACTTCCTTTACGAACTATACGACAATGAAGGAAATTACACCCACCTGCTTTATGACCAAATCGGTTGGACTGACGATGTCTTAACCTTTATTCGTTACAACGCCAACAAGGCCTTAATGAACCTTGGTCAAGACCCACTGTTCCCAGATACTGCTTCTGATGTTAACCCAGTTGTTATGAACGGAATTTCTACAACCACTTCTAACCATGACTTCTTTAGTCAAGTTGGTAATGGATACCGACTCGGTGCAGTTGAAGCAATGAACGATAGCGACTACCACGTTAAAGATCCTAATGCTGGTAAAGACCGCAATTCTCGTAATTAATTATGGTTTCTAACCGCGACATTAATTGTCGCGGTTTTTTTATACCTACTCATGGCTGCAGCAAGATTTATTTTTTAATTTTTGTTAGTCATTTCACAATCTATACCAGATTTATGTGTAAACGCTATCATTAGCATCGGTATAGCCTTTATATTTCTGACTCTTTCGTTCACTGCGAAACCTTGTGAGAAAGTTGTTTTACCAGTCTTGTGTTTTTTCTTCACAATTACTATTTACATTTCAAAAATATTTTGTATACTGTAATTGTTCAGTTATTAACAAACTTTTTCAATAACAAGGGAGAATTATTATTATGGCTGATTCAAAAAAGAAAGTTACCGAAGCAACCGCGACTGATCAAGCTGCGGAAGCTAAAAAACAAATTGATGATTTAATGGATAAGAGTGAAGTTGCTTTTAACGAACTGCGTAACTTCACCCAAGAACAAGTTGACCATATCTGTCAAGCCATGGCCCTCGCTGCTGAAGAGCACCACATGGAACTGGCAATGGAAGCTGCCGAAGAAACTGGCCGTGGAGTTGCTGAAGATAAGGCCATTAAAAATATCTACGCTAGTGAATACATTTGGAATAACATCCGTCACGATAAGACCGTTGGTATTATCAAAGATGATGATGAAAACCAAACTATTACCATCGCTGACCCACTAGGGATTATTGCTGGGGTGGTTCCAGTTACTAACCCCACTTCAACGGTTATTTTCAAGTCAATCATTTCTTTGAAGACGCGGAACACGATTGTCTTTTCAATGCACCCACAAGCATTAAAAGCCTCTATCCACACCGCCCAGATTCTTGAAAAGGCAGCTGAAGAATCCGGTGCCCCAAAGAATGTCATTCAATGGATTACTAAACCATCACGTTACGCAACTGTCGACCTTCTCCAACATGAAAAGACAGCAACCATCTTAGCTACTGGTGGTCCTGGCCTGGTTAAAGCTGCTTATAGCTCTGGTAACCCAGCATTGGGGGTTGGCCCTGGTAATGGTCCAGCATATATCGAACGGACAGCTAACATTCCACGGTCTATTTACGACATTGTTCTTTCAAAGACCTTTGATAATGGGATGATTTGTGCTTCAGAAAACTCCATCGTGGTTGACGATGAAATCTACGATCAAGTCAAAGCTGAACTGAAGAAGTGGAATTGTTACTTCATTAAGCCAGACGAAATCGATACCTTCACCAAGGGCTTCATTGATCCTAAGCGCCATCAAGTTGCCGGACCAATCGCCGGTCGTTCCGCAAACGACATTGCCGAAATGTGTGGTTTGAAGAACGTTCCTGCTAATACCAAGGTATTGATTACTGAATATGAAGGAGTTGGTGACGACTACCCACTTTCAGCAGAAAAATTATCCCCAGTCTTAACCATGTACCGAGTTCACTCCCACAAAGAAGCCTTCGACAAGTGTAAGGAACTTCTGCATTATGGTGGTGAAGGTCACACGGCCGCTATTCACACAACAGATGACAGTTTAGCAACTCAATACGGGTTGGAAATGCGGGCTTCCCGGATTATCGTAAATTCACCTTCTGCCCTCGGTGGAATTGGTAATATCTATAACAACATGACCCCATCATTAACCCTGGGTACTGGTTCATATGGTAAGAATTCCGTTTCTCACAACGTTTCTGACTATGACCTCTTAAACTACAAGGTAATTGCAAAACGGCGTGAAAACCGGCAATGGGTTAAGATTCCCCCAAAAGTTTACTTTCAACGGAACTCATTAAAGGAATTGCAAGACATTCCAAACATTAATCGGGCCTTTATCGTTACCGGTCCCGGAACTGTCAAGCGTGGTTATGCGCAACGAGTAATTGACCAACTTCGTCAACGTCCGCTGGAAGCACACTTCCAAGTATTTGACGAAGTTGAAGAGGATCCATCAACGGATACTGTTAACAAAGGGGTTGCCTTAATGCGTGACTTCAAGCCGGACACAATTATTGCCCTTGGTGGTGGTTCACCAATGGATGCCGCCAAGGCAATGTGGATGTTCTATGAACACCCAGAAACCAGCTGGAATGGGGTTAAGCAGAAGTACCTTGATATTCGGAAGCGGGCTTACCAAATTGGTAAACCACACAAGGCTCAATTCATTGGGATTCCAACCACTTCTGGGACTGGTTCTGAAATCACTTGTTTCTCCGTTATCACGGATTCCAAGACCCATGTTAAGTACCCATTAGCTGATTACGCCTTAACTCCTGACATTGCGATTGTTGATTCACAATTCGTTGAAACTGTGCCACCAAAGACCACTGCTTACACTGGACTAGATGTCCTTTGTCACGCTACTGAATCATACGTTTCAGTAATGTCCACTGATTACACTCGTGGTTGGTCACTGCAAGCTATCAAAGGGGTTATGGAAACCTTGGCAGCTTCTGTGAAGGGTGATCAAGATGCACGGCGGAGGATGCACAACTACTCAACGATTGCCGGAATGGCCTTTGGTCAAGCCTTCCTTGGTATCAATCACTCTCTTGCCCACAAGATGGGTGGTGCCTTTGATCTTCCTCACGGTCTCTGTATTGCAATTGCCCTTCCTCAAGTAATTCGCTTCAATGCTAAGCGTCCACAAAAGCTGACAATGTGGCCACACTACGCTACTTACCATGCTACAAAGGATTATGCAGACATTGCACGGTTCTTAGGGTTAAAGGGTGACACTGATGAAGAATTAATGGAAGCCTACGTTCAAAAGATTATTGAATTAGCTCATGAATGTGGTGTAACGTTGAGCCTTAAGGCCAACGGTGTTAGTCGCAAAGACTTTGACAAAGCCGTTGATAAGTTGGCTGTGTTGGCTTACGAAGATCAATGTACTACTACCAACCCAGTTGAACCATTAGTAAGTCAACTGAAGGAACTCTTAGAACGTTGCTATGATGGTACTGGTGTTGAACCACAAGACAAATAGTATAAATTAACTATTTAATCCGGAATGTCGCTTGGCATTCCGGATTTTTATGTTATGATAATGGTGGAATTTTAAGAACGGAGGAAGCTCATGAAACAAGCATTAACAATCGCCGGTTTCGATTCAAATGGAAGTGCCGGATTAGCTGCAGATCTACACTCATTTTATGCGGCGGGAATCTATGGTCACGGTGTTTTAACTGGTGTCGTGGCGGAAAATGCAACAACAATTACTGCATCCACCACTATGTCGCCCAGTTTTATCAAAGAAGAATTTGATGACCTGGCTGAATTTCACATTACAGCTGCTAAAACTGGAATGCTGGCCAATTCAGATATCATCAAAACTGTTGCAGATTGCTATTCTAAGGCTACCTTTGGACCCTTAGTGGTTGATCCGGTCATTATCACTAAACGTCACAATCGACTCCTCAGTAATGACGCCTTTGCGAATTTTTGTCACCAATTAATCCCTTTAGCAACAGTATTAACGCCTAACTTTACCGAAGCTGAAGAGCTTCTCAACCACGACTTTAATAATCAGGATGACATCATTACCGGGGCCCACCAACTGCAAGCAATGGGCGCTCAAAACGTGGTAATTAAAGGCTCCCATGATCACAACCAGCCACTTATTCATAACTACGTTCTCTTAGCCGATGGCACTGATTTTTGGATGGATAATCGGTTCGTTAAAACTAATAAAGTAAATGGAGCTGGCGATTCTTTCTCGGCCATCATTACTGCTGAACTAGCAAAGGGCCAACCCGTTGCTAAAGCGATTAAACGCGCTAACCAGTTCGTTGACGTCGCTATTCACCATCCGCTAGCGGTTGGTCAAAACTTTGGGCCTATTAATCACTGGGCAGGAGAAAAATCGTTCACCAATGACAGCGATTCCATAGATGGATAAAGCAAAATTTGTTACACTTAAATCAACTAATCACTTTTCTTGGAGGTTCATTATGAAAGCCGATACCTATTTTGATCATGAACATATTAATCAAGTCTTGGATGAAATGGAAGTTTTAGTGATTGGAATGCATGATGGCGAAAGCATTTATCAAACCCCCGTTCACTTTGGCTATGAAGAAATTGATGGTCAATATACCCTTTGGTTCCATGGTGACGATGCCCACACTACTGGTCGATTACTCGCTGCTAATCCCCACGTTGGCTTTGAACTGGACGGTGGACAAAAGTTTCGCCTTGTACCCAAACCATTCCATTACAGTGCTGAGTTTAAAAGTGTCATTGGCCAGGGAATTGTGACGAAAGTTACTGACCATCAAGAAATGCTGCATGGTCTCAACGTTATGACCGATCATTATATCAAAGAACATCCTGAATTTACGGAACGGATGTTAGGTCAAGTAACCGTTTGGCGACTTGATGCTAATAAAATTTCTGCGCGAATCCACATTCCTGCGGGGCTTAAAGACATGCAACCAGGAGAAAAATTATCTGGTCCAGAAACCGTTTATGGTGATCCCAACACGACAGTGGACCTGGATGCACTTGCGAGTGCTTCGCAAAATGCCGATTATTCAGATGTCTATACTGACGACCATTCAAACGATGATCCATCTAAATAACCATGTAAAAAGAGCGAAGGTGCTGACAAAATCAGCTCCTTCGCCTTTTCTTTACTTAGTTAAAGGGATCCCACGTGTACTTTACACGTTGACCACCAACCAGTTTGGGTCGTGAACGCAAGTAACGAGTATGGGCTTGACCAACAGTATCAATCGTTGTTCGAACTGGAATTTGAACTGCCTGGACGTGCATGCCAATATCGCAATCCCCAATGTCCATCCCAGCTTGGGCAGTAATGTGTTCAACTTCCACTGGATCATCAAACCGTTCAAACGCAGCAATTTGGGCCGCTCCACTGGCGTTAACTGATGGATAGACCGTTACAATTTCCCAACCGTGTTGTTTAGCTACTCGTCGTTCCACCGTTAGGGCCCGATTAATTTCCGCGCAGCCCTCAACCGCCAAATGAATGCCCTGGGGTACCAAGATATCCACTAAAGTATTAACAATGGTTCGTCCAACATCTACTGACGGTGCTCCGCTTAGTTTTACTCCTGCCACTTCACTCGTCGAAATGCCTAATACAAAAGTATCCCCTGCGTGTAGATTAGCCACCTTCAGTAACTCTTGCACTCCTTGGGTCACTTGTTGCCTAACTTTAGCTAAATCAACTGTCATGATCATCACCTCACGAATATTTTACCGGATTTGAAACCGCTCTCGCAACCACCATTAATTATTTGCAACTGTGCTTTCTCTGGCCACCAATTTTGATGGTAGGACCACTTGCCACGGCACCGTCCGCCGGTTCCGCCACCGATCAAGTAGCAATCTAACTGCTGCCCGCCCCATTTCATTACTTGGTGCGTGAACTGAAGATAATGAAGGTACTAGGTAAGACGCTACTTGTGAATCGTTAAAGCTGACTACCTCGATATCTTCAGGAATTACCAAGTGATGCAATTGAATGGAACGATATGCACCGATTGCTAACTGGTCACTAGCAACTACTACCGCGGTAGGAATCGTATTACTATCCAATATTTCTTCCATTGCCTGGTATCCCTCATGAGTACTCCAGTCGGTCGTTAAATTTTTGGAACGAAGGCGATGAATCTGCATCCAATTAAGGTAGGCCGTGGTGCGGATATCAGTAATCTGCTCACCAGTGATTCCCGCCTTCTCCATTCGATTAATTGCACCGCCAATGAACGCGATTTGGCGATGTCCCTGTGGGTAAAGCATGTTCAGCGCTCGTTCGGTTTCGGCATGGTAATTATTACGAACTAAGTCAAATTGATCAAAATAACGGTACTCATCCACAACTACCAAATTACGATTGCAACGGTAAACACTATTCAAAAAGCGCTCGCTAAACGTTCCAATGATAATTACTCCGTCAAACTTGCTCACTATTTGATAATCAAAATTAGGATTTGGAAAACGCACAAAGGCCCCAATCTTGATTGCCAGTGTAGCAGCTTCATCATGAATTCCCTCATCAATCGTCGCAAAATACAGGTCACGGGTCTCTTGACTACTGGTTAATGAACACAACACAATTATTTCCCGATCTCGATGGGGCAGTGACTGTACCATTTCATGATGTTCGCGCGGATCGTAATGGAGCTTTCTGACCACCTCCATTACCCGCTGTCTCGTGGTTGACCGAACCGAAAATTTTTTGTCCTGGTTTAATACCCGGGAAACTGTTGCCGGAGAAACCCCCGCTTCTTTTGCAATATCACGAATACTTGCCATTTGTCTTCTCCTTAGCTCCTTTTGTTTATTAGGATAGCACTAAATGTTTACTAATAAAATAGTAAACGTTTCATTTGCCGTCATCACACCGTTATTGCCCTTTTGTTTCATTTCACAAGTTAAAGAAAGCGTTTACTGTAAGCGCTTTTTATTTTACCCTTGAACCATCAAATGAAAGGGAGTTAGCTTATGATTACTTTTGACGAAAAGCAACGGGTCTTTAACCTGAGTAACTCTTCAATTTCTTACCTTTTTTCAATTGAAGAGGGCGGCCTATTAAGCCACTTGTACTATGGGCCAAAGATCCGCCATTACCATGGCGAACGCCGCTATCCACGGGTTGATCGAGGGTTCTCCGGTAACCTGCCACAATCAATGGATCGGACCTATTCTAAAGATGATCTACTTCAAGAATATTCCGGCAATAATACCGGGGACTACCGGCTGCCAGCAATTACCATCAAAGGAGCTGATGGCGCCCGTTTAACTGATTTCCGCTATGATTCCTACCGGATCCTTTCTGGTAAGCCCGCCCTCCAAGGCTTGCCTTCCTCATACGTTAATGACGACGACGAGGCGCAAACTTTGGAAGTGACGCTAAAGGATGCCACACTCGATGTAGAACTAATACTGGTTTACACCATCTATCAAGATCGACCGGTAATTACCCGGAACGCTCGTCTGAAAAACACTAGTAATCAAGCAATTGAAATTGATAAGATTGCTTCGCTTCAACTCGACTTACCAAAGCATGATTACGACCTTGTTTACTTACCTGGCCAATACGCGTTAGAACGACAAACCCGGCGGATTAATCTGCATCAAGGAATTTTTGAAATTTCTAGTCGACGGGATTCTAGCTCTCACCATATGAATCCATTTGCGGCTTTAGTTGACCCTAACACGGATGAATTTAATGGTAATGCCCTAGGAGTACTGCTGGTGTACTCTGGTAATCACCAAATCTCGATTGAACGGGATCAAATTGATCAAACCCGTTTAATTGCCGGAATTAACGATTTTAACTTTGCTTGGCATCTTGAGCCGGGAGAAGAATTCCAAACTCCCGAAGCCATTACCGTCTTTAGTACGAAAGGCCTTAATGGCATGTCGCAAGCATTCCATCACTTACTGCGTGAACGGGTCGCTCGCGGTAAATTTAAGTACGCTGACCGCCCAATCGTTATTAATAACTGGGAAGCCACTTTCTTTGACTTTGACGATCAAAAGCTTGATGAAGTCGTTAAAGAAGCGCAGCCACTAGGCATTGAAATGTTCGTTCTTGATGATGGCTGGTTTGGCCACCGGAATGATGATAATTCCTCACTCGGTGATTGGTTTGTCAACCACGATAAGGTTAATCTTCAACGGGTCGCTAAACAAACGCATGATGCCGGAATGAAATTTGGCCTTTGGTTTGAACCAGAAATGATTTCGGTCGATTCTAAACTTTACCGTAAGCATCCAGATTGGGCTTTAGCGGAACCAGGACGGGGTTCGACCCTCTCACGAAACCAATTAGTGCTCGACTTTAGTCGTCCGGAAGTTGTCGACAACATCTTTGATCAAATGTGTCAAATTTTAGACAACGTGCCCATTGACTACATTAAATGGGATTGCAACCGGAACTTAACGGAAGTCTTTTCCCAAGCAGCAACTGCTGACCATCAAGGGGAAATCGCTCACCGCGTGATCTTAGGAGTTTACGATCTGATGGATCGCTTAACGAAACGTTACCCAGACATCCTCTTCGAAGGTTGTTCTGGTGGTGGTGGTCGCTTTGACGCCGGGATTCTTTACTACATGCCACAAAGTTGGCCATCTGACGATACTGACGCTGGTGAGCGGCTCAAAATTCAAGACGGGACGTCACTAGTCTATCCAATTTCTTCCATGAGTGCCCACGTCTCAGTGTCACCAAACCAACAAACTGGTCGTGACATTAGTTTCAAGACCCGTGGTGATGTCGCAATGGCAGGCGTGTTCGGATATGAACTCGACCTGGCGGATTTAACTAACGATGAAAAAGAATTAGTTAAAAAGCAAATTGCTTTCTATAAAAAGCACCGGCACCTGATCCAATATGGAGATTTCTACCGCCTAGAAAGTCCATTTAAGGGTAACACCGTGGCTTGGGAATTTGTCAGTCCTGACAAATCAGAAGCGTTACTGTTCATGTTTAGAAAGCAGCATACCAACCGGATGGAAATTGTTAACACGAAATTAACTGCATTGGATCCCCACCGTGATTACCGCGATGAAGATAGTCAAACCGTTTACGGCGGTGATGAACTCATGAATGTAGGACTCTTCCGTGACCCAACCCACGTTGGTGATTATTTATCAGAAGTCCATTACTTCAAAGAAATCTAGAGGTGACTAATTATGAGTAAGTGGAAAAATATAATTTGTTATGGTTTAGGGGCGTTTGGTCATGATTCCTTCTACGGAATCCTTAACACCTACATGCTAATGTTTATTACGAGTCTGATGTTCTCCAACGGCAGTAAGAGCTACACCACCAAAATGGTTGCCATCGTCACAATGATTTTAATGGTCATTCGGATCATTGAATTAATCCTCGACCCCTTCATCGGCTCCATGATTGATAAGACTGATTCTAAGTGGGGTAAATATCGCCCATGGATCTTTGGTACTGGGTTAATTTTGGGGATCGGTAGCCCATTCCTCTTTACTACAATGGGCGGCATGTCAACCAGCAACGGTGGTCTCTTCCTGGTGCTGTTTACCATTTTATTCTTGGCTTTGTACTTAGTTTATGCCTTCAAGGACGTCTCCTTCTGGGGATTACTTCCTGCAATGTCCCTCAGCTCTGATGACCGTGGTTTCACCGCTACTGGTGCCCGGATTGGTTCCACGCTTGGTGGAAATATCATTACCGTTGTTTACGCTTCACTTTTGACCTTCTTCTCTGATTCTAAGAACTTTACCGTTCATGGTTGGTTCATGTTTGCCCTTACCATTGGGATCGTTGAACTGATTGGTTCTTGTTTTGCAGCTTTTGGAACCAAGGAAAAAGACTCCGTTGTTACCGAACAAAATGCGGAAAAGATTACCCTGAAACAAGTTTTCCATACCCTGTTTCATAATGATCAATTATTATGGATGTCCCTTTCCTACATCATCTACTGTTTAGGTACTTCTACTACGAACAACTTCTTACTTTACTACTTCCGTTACGTTTTGAATGCTCAATCAAGCTGGGCTTTGGTTGGCTGGGTCGGCATGGTAACCGGATTTATCTCCATTATCTCTTACCCAACCCTTGCTAAATACTTTGGTCGGCGCAAGATCATGGTTGGTGCACTTTGTGTTGAACTCATTGCCTTTGTTATCTTCTCATTCACCCAAACCGTTACCATGACCTTAGTTGCCCAGGTTCTTTACACCCTTGCTAACCCACTGGTCTTCATGGTGCTCTTATTAACCATTGCTGACTGTGTTGAATATGGACAATGGAAGACTGGTCACCGGTCAGAAGCTGCTACTTCCGCCGTCCGGCCAATGCTTGATAAGTTCTGTGGGGCAGTTACGACTGGACTAACTGGAATCATTGCTGGTTTAGCCGGGATGACTGGTAATGCCACTGCCACTGCCGCTTCCATCTCTACTCATGATATCTTGATTTTCAAATCCTTCTGCTTTTACATCCCATTCTTCTGCATCTTAATTGGCATGATCATCTTCATCGCCAAGGTTCAGTTGGATGAAAAGATGCACAAGGACATCGTTGATAAGATTGCACAAAACATCAAGGCCGAAGATAGCAACAATTAAATTTCATAACTCCCTATCTAACTCATTAATTTAATTTGATGCTTCGGCCTGAAAAAGGCGTCAGGGTTCACTTCAGAACTCTGACGCCTTTTTATATTCTAATCTTTAGCTATTTATCAACCGTTACTCCTGCTTGATCAGGATGTAAAACTTCAATTCGGTCGTTCAGATGGTCGTTACGGAGCGCCGCAATCAAGCCAGCAGCCTTGTCATGTGCGATCAATGTCATAATCGTCGGACCGGCCCCGCTTAAATAAGTCGCTACTGCACCATGATCATGGGCAATTTCCCGAACCTTTGCTAGTTCCGGTACTAGAGCAGCCCGGTACCCCTCATGGAACTCATCCGCCTCCATTAATTCTCCGGCTACAGCATAATCTGGTTTGAATAGCGCCGCCACCAAAGTATTGGCCACTGCACTAGCATGGGTAGCCTGATGATAAGCCAGTTCATTCGGTAATGCTGCCCGGGCTTTCTTCGTTGCTAAATTATAAGCTGGAATATAAGCAACTAAATCAAATGGCGGGAGCGGAGCTTTCACCGCTGTAAAATGATCATTCACCTCAGTACCGACTACCAAACCACCCAAAATTGCTGGGGCCACGTTATCGGGATGCCCTTCAATTTGACTAGCAATTTCAACCTTTGTTTCATCACTAAGGTTTAGCTTTGCTAATTGGTTGGCCAGTTCAATGCCCGCTACAATCGCACTCGAACTGCTTCCCAAACCGTGAGTAACTGGAATTGCACTTTCGACTTTGAGATGGTGTGGGATTAAGTCAGGAGCCACTTTAAGTGCCGTTTTGACAATCATGTTTTGGCGATCATGCGGTAAATTCCCTAGTTGATGATCGACCCGCCATTCATTACTCGGTCCAACAACGATTAAATGCAGATACATCGAAACCGCAATGCCAATGGAATCAAATCCCGGGCCTAAATTAGCACTCGAGGCTGGTACTTGAATTTTCATTCTGGTCACCACCCTACTTTAATACCTTATATGCAGCGCCTAAATTAATACTCGAATCTTTAGCAACCCGTGCTTTAAAATCGGCTAATTGTTGAGCGGTCATTTCGTGAGTAATAATCACCACATGGGCTAAGCCATCCGCTTCGGTCTGCGTAATTTGACTAAAACTGGCGTCAATTTCCGTCATAATTTGCGTTAACTTCAACATTTGTCCCGGTACATCCGGCATCATGATGGAAAGGAAATATGGGTAAACGACGTCACGTGGTGCTGCAGGAATATACTGCCGTTGATAATTATTAAAGAAATTCCCATTTGTTTTCAAAACCAGATTTTTCGTGACCGAAATAATATCACTCAAAACACTATTGGCAGTTGGCAGGCCACCAGCTCCGGGACCATAGAAAAGAGTATCGCCCACAGCTTCCCCGGTTACCATGACCGCGTTATATTCATTATTAATTGTTGCTAACGGGTGGTCTGCAGGTACTAGGGTAGGGGCAACTTCAACAAAGACCCCATCATCAATCACCTGCGCGATCCCCACCAGTTTAATAACGTAACCAAATTTACCGGCTTGCTGAACATCAAAACCGTTTAAATGATCGATCCCCGTTACTGCAAAATCATCAACTGCTAATTGAGTTCCAAAGGCGAACTGGCTCAAAATGACCATTTTATAAGCCGCATCCTTACCAGTAACATCATTAGTAGGATCCGCTTCAGCAAATCCTAACTGCTGGGCCGCTTTGAGTGCTTGGTCATACGACCAGCCCTGCTGACTCATTTGCGTCAAAATGTAATTCGTGGTTCCATTCACAATCCCCTTAACTTCGGTAATTTTATCCGCCGCAAAACTATTAGTAATTGTCCGCAGAATTGGAATCCCACCAGCAACACTTGCCTCATACATCAGATCGCAATGATGATCATGAGCAAGCTTAACCAGTTCCGGACCATATGTTGCCAAAAGGTCTTTATTTGCAGTAACCACATTTTTATGGTTACGCAGTGCCGCCTCGATGTATTCTTTAGCGGGATGAATTCCACCAATCAGTTCCAACACAATTTGAATTTCATCATCATTAATGACGTCTTCCACTGACGTCGTTAATTCAATGTTCTCAGCAACATCTTGGTGTCGCTCTGGATGATTCACGAGCACCCGCTTAACATTTAGCTGCCGTCCGGTGACATTCACCACCTTATCTTCATTATGCTGGATCATCTGTAACACACCAGAGCCGACCGTTCCTAGGCCAAGCATCCCGATTTGAATGGTTTCCATCTTGCCACCTCATTTTCTCATTATTTTTTCATTTTTAGCATTGTAACATACGTCCCTTCCAGGTTACAATAACCAATAATCAATCACTAAATCTAGAAATGGAGGCTTTTTCATGCAATACCGTAGTACCCGTGGTCAAATTACAGAAACATTAAATTCGCCCCAAGCAGTCATCCAGGGGCTTGCTCCTGATGGTGGTCTTTTCGTCCCCGTCAATTTTCCTCAAGTTGACTTACCACTGCCGAATTTGGCAACAATGTCCTACCAAGCAATTGCGGAATTAGTATTAGGCTGGTTCTTTGATGACCTTAGTAAAGATCAGCTTCACCAAATTGTTCAAGGAGCCTATGGTTCCCAATGGGATGATGCAACTATCGCACCACTTTCAAAAGAGCACGCCGGTAACTACTATCTTGAATTATTTCATGGGCCTACTCTGGCTTTTAAGGACATTGCGTTGCAAGTTCTACCACGGCTAATGCAAAAAGCTTTAACCATTGAAAAAAACAGTAATGAAATTATCATCCTCACAGCGACCTCCGGTGATACCGGAACTGCTTCAATGCGTGGTTTTAGTGATCAAGATGGTACACGGGTGATTGTTTTCTACCCTCACGGTGGTGTAAGTCCTGTTCAGTTAAGACAAATGTTGGGTCAGCGGGGAGATAACCTGACCGCAATCGCCATTGAGGGTAATTTTGATGATGCCCAAAC
Source organism: Limosilactobacillus coleohominis 101-4-CHN (assembly GCF_000161935.1). GTDB lineage: Bacteria > Bacillota > Bacilli > Lactobacillales > Lactobacillaceae > Limosilactobacillus > Limosilactobacillus coleohominis_A. Next base: position 221,729 of record NZ_GG698804.1, read on the forward strand.
TGCCGTCAAAACCATTTTTAATGATCAAAGCTTTAATGACCAATTACTGGCCAATGGTTTTCAATTCTCATCTGCTAACTCGATGAACATTGGTCGACTGATCCCCCAAATTGTTTATTACCTAAGCGCATATGGACAACTTGTGCGACGTGGGGACATTAAATTAGGTAACGAAGTTAACTTTACGGTGCCAACAGGAAACTTTGGTGATATCCTCGCTGGCTATTACGCTAAAAAGTTGGGCTTACCAATTAATCGCCTCATTTGTGCATCCGACGAAAACAACGTCTTAACGGATTTCTTTAATACTGGTCATTATGATCGGCAACGACCTTTCTTCTTGACCAATTCACCGGCCATGGATATTTTGGTCTCCAGTAACCTGGAACGGCTGCTGTTTGATATTTACGATGAGAGTGCTCCTAGTATCAATCAGTTAATGGAGCAGTTAAAAAATGATGGCAAATACTCCATTAATGCTGGCGCCCGTGCTAAACTTCATACTCACTTTAATGCTGGTTTTGCCACTCAACAAGAAGTTCAGCGGGAAATTAAGCGTATTTATCAACAGGATGGCTACGTGATTGATCCTCATACCGCCGTGGCCTCTTTCGGTGCTAACGAATACTATTCTGCCAATAACGATCCAACTCCAAATGTCATTATTTCCACCGCTAGTCCCTACAAATTTCCTGAAACAGTTTACCAAGCAATTACCGATAAGCAGAGTCCAGTTACTGGGTTATATGCAATTACCGAATTGTGCCAGCTTCTCAAACAACCGTTAAGTCCGAACGTTCAACAACTGTTTGAACAAAGTCAGAAGAACGAACAAGTTATTCAGCCGGACCAAATGAAACCAACTATCCGGCAAATTCTGCAACTATAATAATTGAAGATTAATGCCAAAAGAGGAGCATAGAGATCCATGGTCACTATGCTCCTCTTTTAGGGAACAAAAAAAGCCGCCAAAACGGCGGCTTTTAATTTGGATAAAACTACTTAAGGGTAACAGTAGCACCAGCGTCTTCAAGCTTAGCCTTGATGTCGTTGGCTTCGTCTTCCTTAGCGTCTTCCTTGATAACAGATGGTGCGTTATCAACAAGGTCCTTAGCATCCTTAAGGCCGGAACCAGTGATGTCCTTAACAGCCTTAATAACCTTAACCTTAGCAGTACCTGGTTCAGTTAATTCAACAGTGAAGCTGTCCTTAGCAGCACCGTCGCCACCAGCAGCACCTGCAACTGCAACTGGAGCAGCAGCTGAAACGTCAAATTCGTCTTCGATTGCCTTAACAAGGTCGTTAAGGTCAGAGATTGATGCTTCCTTTAATGAAGCAATAATAGCATCCTTATCAAAAGCCATTTTTAAATTCCTCCAATGATTAAATCTTGTTTAATTGATAGTCTAAATGTAACTGTAAGCACACAATTATGCGGCTTCGTCGGCCTTGTCGGCAACGGCCTTGACGGCCCGTGCGATCTTCCGCATTGGGTCTTGCAATGCAGATGCAAGCATCGAAAGAAGATCGTCCCGACTTGGCAATTCAGCGAATTCATTGATTTCATCAAGCGTCTTGATGTCTTTTTCAATGAAACCACCCTTAATTTCAAGAGCATCGTGGTCTTCTGCAAACTTCTTCATAATCTTTGCAGGAGCAATTGGATCTTCATTTGAGAAGGCAACTGCAGTTGGGCCAACAAACACGCTCTTTAAGTCTTCGTAATCAGTACCGTCAACGGCCCGTTCCAAGATCTTGTTCTTGATAACAACCATCTTGACACCAGCATCACGAAGTTGCTTACGCAAATCAGTGACTTCATCAACCGTCAAACCACGGTAGTCAACAACGATAGCTGATTCAGCATCAGTTAACAAACCATTGGCAACTTTAACGGCTTCAGCCTTTTTAGCAATAGCTGCTTCACTCATGAAATTACACCTCCTATATTAAATTTGGTACGGATTTAAAAAAATCCCTATGACCGGCAGACATAGAGAAGGAACATTTCATTTCTTCCTCGGCAGGTATGATTGAGGCTTGCGCCACCTGAGTCTTAGGCAGAGTCATATTTATAACCACTCAAATAGTATACATAACTCCCGTTCATTTTGCAAGGCATCAGTAAAAATAAAAAAATGCTTGCGTTAGATTTTTTCTAATGGTATTCTAATGTCAATCAAAATTTTGGAGGGGACGCAAATGTTACAACTGAATTTAACTCATTTTAATTTATCCTCTTCCTCAACCTCATCATCTCTGATTGTGGTTGGGTAATTTTGGTGTTCATTATTTTTAATAACAATTAATGGGCCGTCTCAATCACTTGCAGTTTTGCGAATGGTGCTTGAGACGGCTTTTATTGTGTCATAGAAATGGAGGAATTAGTTATGCAGGACAAACAACCAACTGAAGACTTGAAACGGTCGCTCGGCTTTGGCTCGGCAATTTCAATCGTGATTGGAACTATCATTGGATCAGGAATCTTCTTTAAACAGGGCTCGGTATTAGATAGTGCTGGTAGTTCCACAATGGCCATCCTGGCTTGGGTCTTTGGTGGGGTTATTACCCTGACCGGTGGTCTTACTGTCGCTGAAATTGGTGCTCAGATGCCATATACTGGTGGTCTTTACGTTTATATTGAAAATATTTATGGTCGAATCCTTGGCTTTTTGGCCGGGTGGATGCAAATTATTGTCTACGGTCCAGCGATCATTGCCTCGGTAGCAGGTTTTATGAGCATTCTGATGGCTAATTTCTTTGGGTTAGGTAATGAATGGCGAATTCCATTAGCAATTATCACCGTTGGCCTCATCGGACTAATGAACCTTTTAGAAAATAAGGTCGGTGCCCTTTTCTCTGTCATCACCACTTTAGGAAAATTGATTCCGATTGCCGCAATTATCATTTTTGGTCTCTTCTGGGGGCACCAAGATGCTTTTGGACAAACTGTTCGTGAAATTCATCAAAGTTCCGGTGGTTTTGGGGTTGCTGTGCTCGCCACCCTCTTCGGGTACGACGGCTGGATTCTGATTGCCAACCTTGGTGGCGAAATGAAGAATCCACAAAAATTACTCCCGAAAGCAATCATTTTCGGAATCACTGCTGTTTTGATTATCTACACCTTAATTACCGTAGGAATTCTCCGTTTTCTTCCCGTTGCGACAATTCATCGCCTTGGTGAAAACACTACTGCCTATCTAGCAACCAAGGCCTTTGGACAAATTGGTGGTAAACTGCTGTCAGCTGGAATTATCATTTCGATGATGGGAACGTTAAACGGTAAAATGTTAACTTTCCCCCGCATTGTATATGCCATGGCTAAACGACAAGATATCCCATTCTCGAAATTCTTAGCCTACCTTAGTCCGAAGGGTAAATCGCCAGTTACGGCCACCATTTTTATCGTCGTCCTGGCCTTCATTATGATGCTCTTCTTTGATCCAGATCACTTATCAGATCTCTGTGTATTTACAGTATACTGTTTCTACATGTTGGCTTTCTTTGGCGTCTTTATTCTACGGAAACGTAATAAGTTTGCTAAGCGGCCTTTTTCGACTCCGTTCTATCCAATTGTCCCGATCATTGCGATTGCTGGTGGAATTTTTGTCCTCGTCAGTGAAATTTTTAACGACCCCGCGGGAGTTATTCTCTTTATCGGAATCGTTATCGTCGGTCTGCCAATTCTTTATTTTGTTAAAAAGTACTACCAAAAAGGGTGAATTTCCCTCCTGACAAATTTAAATCAAACGGGTGCGTAACCACGAAGTCATAAATGTCTTCTGTCACGCACCCGTTTTTACTGATCAAGTTGTTGTACAATAAAATTATCTAAGTTTGAGTGAGGTTAAAGTACCGATGAAGAAAAATGGACTACTATTAGTAAATCTAGGTTCCCCAGATGAACCGACAACTCCTGCAGTTAAGCAATACTTAACCGAATTTTTAGGTGATCAAAACGTCGTTACCCTCCCCCGGTGGTTTTGGCGACCATTACTAAAGGGAATTATCCTACCGACCCGTGCTTGGCGCTCAGCCACATTTTATCGTGATATTTGGGAACGGGATGGTTCACCTCTAATTGCTAATACAGCACGATTAACCAAACGGGTGCAGGATGCTCTACCCAATTGGCGGGTCGCCATGGCAATGACATACCGCAAGCCGGCAATTTCAACGTCCTTACACCAGCTTCAACAGACCTGTGATCAAGTTTATGTACTATCACTGTTTCCACATTTCACCCAAAGCACTACACAATCCATCATTGACCAAGTCCACGCCGTTGATCCGACGGTTCCAATCATTGACCGTTTTGCTGATCAACCTGCTTTTTTGAATCTTTTAGCGCAGCATATTCAGGCTTTTTGGGATGATGGTAACTTCGATCAATTAATGATTTCCTATCACGGGATTCCAGTATCAATGGTTAAAGCTGGCGACCCTTATCAATCCGAAACCGAACGGACAACCGTTGAATTAAAAAAGCGACTCACCATTCCCAACCATCAAATCAAAATGGTTTACCAATCAAAGTTCGGTCCCATGCCATGGTTAAAACCGTACCTTAAAAATGAATTACTTCGCCAAGCTCAACTGGGTAACCGACGTATCATGATCGTTTCACCCTCATTTGTTACAGATTGTCTTGAAACATTAGAAGAAAATGGCGTTCAAAATTACCAGGCCTTTCGAGCCAGTGGTGGTCAAGAACTCACCATGATGCCAGCACTGAATGATGATCCAGAGTTTGCTACTTTGATCGCCAATCTGGCCAAGGAGGCCGCTAATGAACAAGAAAAGTCTTGATGAAATAAATGGGAGCGTTAAAGTACCGACGGTTTATGAATCTGCCTTCTGGCAAAAATTTCTCGCTTACTGTGGCCCCGGTGCTCTAGTAGCAGTTGGTTATATGGATCCCGGAAATTGGCTAACTTCTTTAACGGGTGGTGCTCAATATCGTTACTCACTATTAAGTGTTCTAATTCTCTCCATCTTGATCGCGATGATAATGCAATCCCTATCCATTAAGTTGGGAGTGGTTACTCGGACAGATCTTGCGCAAGCCATTGCTGCTCGAGTTTCCAAACCCGTTCGCATTATTTTATGGATCTTAAACGAACTGGCCATGATGGCCACCGATCTAACCGGGGTCATCGGTACTTCCGTAGCTCTTTATTTATTATTTCATCTTCCCCTCATTGTTGGTGTATTACTAACGGTCGCGGACGTCATCGTCGTTTTACTCTTCTTGCAATTTGGTATTCGCAGAATTGAATTCATTGTGTTAGCAACAATCTTAATTGTTGCGGGAATCTTTACTATTGAAGTTGTTCGTGCCCATCCAGAATGGTCGCCGATTTTAAATGGTTGTATTCCGTCCGCTAATATTATCAATAATCACGCTCAGTTATTACTAAGTCTGGGAATCATTGGTGCCACGATCATGCCACATAATATCTATCTTCACTCCGCGCTTGCCCAAAGCCGCCGTTATGATGAACATGACCCCCGTCAAGTTCACGAAACATTGCAATTTGCTAATTGGGACTCCATTATTCACCTAGTAGCCGCCCTCCTTGTCAATGCCCTTCTCATGATTATGGGGGGAACCTTATTTTTCCATCATGGAAATCTCAATAGTTTAGCAGATGTCTTTGACGGCTTAAATAATTCTAAGATTGTTGGCTCGTTAGCTAGTCCCGTCATGAGTGGTCTTTTTGGTTTTGCCCTCTTAATTACTGGATTGATTTCTTCAATTACTAGTACCCTTGCAGGTCAAATCGTCATGGAGGGGTATATTAACCTACGTTTACCCCTTTGGAAACGACGTCTGCTCACCCGTTTGGTTACTCTAATCCCTGTGATCATCATTGGCTGTTGCATTCACTTTAATGAACAGGAATTTGAACAGTTAATAATTATCGCCCAAATCATCTTAAGTGTTGCACTACCTTTTACCCTTTTTCCTCTCATTATCATTACAAGTAACCACCAGATAATGGGACAATATGCCAATCGCCATTGGCAAATGATTAGTTATTTAATTATTGTCCTGGCATTGACTTTTCTTAATTTTGCCGCATTATTCTAGAGAATACAAAAAAGGCATCAGAATTGTTAATCAACAATTCTAATGCCTTTTTTATTTATTCCACTGAACTAGAAAGTGGTCAAATCAAGCGTAACACTTGGTCCGAAAGTTGAAGCAATGGAAACGTGTTGAACATAAGTCCCACGAACAGAAGCTGGACGTGCCTTCACAACAACATCTTCAATCGTCTTCAAGTTTTCTACTAACTTGTCAGTATCAAATGAAGCCTTACCAAATGGTACAGCAACGTTACCGTCACGGTCGGTCCGGTAAGTAACCTTACCAGCCTTTGATTCTTCAACGGCCTTTGCAACATCCATCGTTACAGTCCCAGTCTTTGGGTTTGGCATTAAGCCCTTTGGCCCTAAGACCCGACCTAAACGACCAACTTGTGGCATCATGTCTGGGGTTGCAATTGCAACGTCAAAGTCTAACCAACCGTCTTGAATCTTTTCAACTAAGTCTTGGTCACCAACAAAGTCAGCACCAGCATCCTTAGCAGCTTGAGCGTTGTCACCCTTAGCAAAAACAATTACAGTTTGGTCTTTACCAGTACCGTTTGGTAAAACAACGGCACCACGTAATTGTTGGTCTGCTTGCTTAGTGTCAACGTTTAACTTAAATGCAACTTCAACAGTTGAATCAAAGTTTGCAAAATCAATATCTTTTACTAATTGAACCGCGTCGTTAACAGCGTATTCTTTCTTGCTGTCAACCTTCTTCAGCGCTTCAAGGTATTTCTTACCATGTTTTTTAGCCATCTTGTGTTTTCCTCCTTGCAAATGTGGTCTAACGGGTTGACCTCCCACGTGGGAACTTTTATTTTGATAAAAGTCCCGGCGCTGTGCGTCGCTTAGTCTTCAACAGTGAAGCCCATGCTCCGTGCAGTACCTTCGATCATGCGCATAGCTGCTTCAACGTCAGCAGCGTTTAGATCTTGCATCTTAGTTTCGGCAATTTCCTTAACTTGATCCTTGGTTACCTTAGCAACCTTATTCGTGTTAGGTTCACCGGAACCATGTTCAACACCAGCGGCTTTCTTAAGTAATACGGCAGCAGGTGGGGTCTTAGTAATGAAGTCGAATGAACGATCTTCGTAAACGGTAATTACAACTGGGATCAGCATACCCTTTTGGTCTGCAGTCCGTGCGTTGAATTCCTTAGTGAATCCCATAATGTTGATACCTGCTTGTCCAAGTGCAGGACCTACTGGTGGAGCTGGTGTTGCTGCACCGGCAGGAATTTGCAACTTAACAATGTTAGCTACTTTTTTTGCCACGAGACAAAACCTCCTTAGTCCGTGTTGTGGTAATGATGAGGCAGCAAGTTTTTACCTCTCCCACAGTATGCATATTGCATACCAAAATAAGTTACCACAAAATTACGTAAAATTCAAGTTATAGAATTAATTATCCATTGTATCGATTTGGTCAAAACCAACTTCGGCACTAGTTTGCCGACCAAACATTTCAATATCCACGTTGACCTTCATCTTGTCATGGTCAACCGCCGTTACTTTTCCAGTCAAATCAGCAAATGGTCCAGCAATAATCTTAATGCTGTCACCAACATTAACATCAATGTCCGTTCGTGCGACATCCGCTCCCATCCGCTTCATGATCCGGTCCACTTCTTCTGGAAGCAATGGGGTTGGCTTTGAACCACCACCATGGGAACCTAAGAATCCAGTAACGCCAGGTGTATTCCGTGCAATGTACCAAGCTTGGTCAGTCATCACCATTTCAACTAAAACGTAGCCAGGGAACGTCTTTTCTTCTGTTTCCTTGGCTTGACCATCTTTAACTGTCCGCACCGTTTCTTCAGGAACCACTACTCGGAAAATGTAGTCTTCCATGCCCATTGATTGAGCCCGAGATTCCAGGTTGCTCTTAACCCGATTTTCGTATCCAGAATAGGTGTGCAGTACATACCAGCGTTTTTCATGTGATTCCATGATGATTCTCCTTTAATAATTTTGTCAAAATAAAAAAACCTCGCTCCTCACGAAGTTTTGCTTCTTTTGAATTATAGCAAAAAATACTCACTTTGACTAGCCATCACTATTTGACAAAGGCAAGCATTCCCGCTTGGATGATCCAGTCTGCTAACGCAAAGAAGATCACAAAGAAAATCGTTAGCGAAATTACCACTCCTGTGTCGCGCCGATTTTCCTTCCAAGTGGGCCAAACCACCTTATGCATTTCTTGAACAACACTCTTTAAAAATCTAAATAAATGCATTGTTTCCCTCCACTACCTAGTTTCACGATGAACGGTATATTCACCACAATGTTTACAAAACTTTTTTAACTCTAGCCGTTGTTCACGGGTTGGTTTAACCGTAACGGTGTAGTTGCGAGCTCCGCATTTCGTGCACTCCAAGCCAACTTTTCTTTGCGCCATCACAGTCACCTCCATCTATCTAAGGCTATCATTTTCCGAAAATAAAAACAACTCCTATCTAGTTCTTAGACAGGAGTTGCTCCAAACAAGCGTTGTGAACTAATTAAGGATTCGCTGCTTAAACTTCTTCCGTGCCCGTTCAAAGGCACTACGAATTGTTAATGGCGAACAACACAATTGACGAGCCAGATTTTCTAAACGTTCACCAGAATTAATCCCCAAAAAGGCATCCTTTTCTAAATGGGAACACTCTTGTAAAAACTGCTGGTACAGCAGCCGAAAATGGCTAACCTCATCCGGTTGAAAATCGATGTCCACCAAGCGCTGGTCAATCTGAACTTCTGTAATCATTTCAACCTGATTCGTCGGGATTCGCTTTTGTGCAGCTTGCTGCCGATAAAGATCCCGAATCTTGTTCATCAGTGCCTGACGCAGGTACCAGCAAAACCGAGACTCGTGACAAGAATAGGAACAAGCCGTTCGATATAGTACAACCGCTGCCTCTTGTTTCCAATCATCCAATGGCACTTCATCCAAATGAAACTGATACCATAATTTACAAATTAATGGTAAGTATTGCCGATACAAGATCACAAAACTCGCCGAATCTTTTCCCGCAACCTGCTTAATTAGTTCACTCTCTGGGGTTGTTTGAATCAATCTTGGACTCATTAGACGCAACCTCATTTTCCACTAACCCCTAACGGACCCACTTGAAAATTAGCTAGCTAATCATCTCACCGTCACAGCGTCTTGACCGGGGGTATAGAACCAGCTCTCACCTTAGTTCCACGACGGCTTTTCTCCTGCGCTTAGTACCGCTGTCGCAAAATTTGACCGTCACTCGTTAGTTGTCTCAAATAATTTACCAAACTTCTTTAAAAGAGACAATACGTAAAATTTGTCTCTGATCTTTGGATAAGAAAAAACAATCCTTAGAACTAGTCATTCCTTGGATTGTTTTTTTCAAATTATTTTAATGGATGGCGAGAACTGAACCCTTGATAAATTAATAAGCTGGCCGCCACACTAGCGTTCAAGCTTTGTACTTGGCCAACCATGGGAATCGTCAACATTTCATCACAAGTCTTCTTTAATAATGGAGAAATTCCCTTTCCTTCATTACCAATCACGACTGCGACTGCTCCTTGAGCATCCCAACGGCGATAGTCAGTTCCTTGCATGTCTGTACCAAACAACCAAACGCCCCGCGCTTTAAGTTCCTTCGCGGTTTGTACAAGATTTGTAACCCGCGCTACTGGAACCCGTTCAATAGCACCAGCAGAAGTCTTCGCCACTACGGAAGTTAAACCGACAGCTCGACGCTTCGGGATGATAATACCATGCACTCCAGCTGCATCCGCAGTCCGCATAATTGATCCTAGATTATGTGGATCCGCTAACTCGTCCAAAATCAATAGGAACGGTTCTTCGTCATGTGCCTGCGCATTAGCAAATAAATCATCAATCGTTGCGTAATGATAAGCTGCCACCGCTAAAGCCACCCCTTGGTGGTTTTGATGATCAACCATTTGGTCGAGCTTAGTTTTGGGAACGTTTGAAATAACGAGGTGCCGCTCTTTGGCGAGTTTGATAATTTGGGCAATTGCGTCAGTGCGTAATCCCTTTTGAATAAAGACTTTATTGATCTCCTGATCCGACTTTAATGCTGCAACGGCCGGGTGACGACCAATCACAAACTCTGGTGTCTCATTGTTCATATTGCACCCTCCCTAAATCAACCTGTTTGATACACCATCGACATAGTTCTGCAAGGCGTTCTGTTTGACCAGATAATTGCAAGTAGCCCATTAGTGCTTCAAATCCCGTTGAAATCCGGTATGTCAGCACAGACGTGTGCTTGGCATGCGTATAACTATTTGCATTCCGACCGCGTTTAAAAAATTCCCACTCTTCATCAGTTAACAGAGATTGTTCTTCCATTAACTTAATCAAGCCGGCTTGGGCTTTGGCAGAAACGTATGCGGTGGCTTTCCTTTGCAGACGATTTGGTTTAGTCATTCCAAGATTTAAAAGGTGCTCACGTACTGTGACTTCGTATACGGCATCGCCAAGATAGGCTAAGGCAATCCCATTCAATTGTCGATAATCAGCTTTTGCCATGCTATTCCTTTCTATACCGCGTTCCTTGCGGCGTGTCTTCGATAATAATTCCTTGGGCCTTTAAATCATCACGAATTTGATCACTTAAAGCAAAATTCTTTTGCCGCCGCGCTTCATCCCGCTTGGCAATGAGTTGCTTAATCGTTTCATCATCGATCTGACCAGTGGCCGTTAGCTTAACCCCAAAAATCAGTAACAGTTCCTTCAATAACTTTTGAATGTTCCCAATCGCATCCTTAGCAACCGTCTCTTTTTCAGTGTAGCGATTAGCAAACTTAACTAGTTCATAAACCACGGCGATCCCATTTTGGACGTTAATATCATCATCCATGGCTTCAATAAATGATGACCGGAAAGTAGCCAATTGATTAGCAACCGTAGTGTCGTCACCATCAGTTGCATCATTTTTTCGGTATTCTAAATTATTAAATGCCGTTTGGATGTGGGCTAAATTATTTTGAGCGTCCACTAAATTATCCTCGCTGTACTGAATTGGCCGCCGATACTGGGTCGTTGCCATAAAGAAGCGCAACACTTGTGGATCAACATGCTTAATAATGTCGTGAACAGTAACGAAGTTATGCAGGGACTTACTCATCTTTTCATTGTCCTTACCAATCGTTACAAATCCATTATGCATCCAGTAGTTCACAAATTTTTTGCCCGTCGCCGCTTCTGATTGAGCAATTTCATTTTCATGGTGAGGAAATTCTAGATCCTGACCACCAGCATGAATATCAATTGTGTCGGCCAAATACTTCGTGGACATCACTGAACATTCAATATGCCAACCTGGCCGACCAGCGCCCCATGGTGAATCCCAACTAATTTCGCCTGGCTTAGCTGCCTTCCACAAAGCAAAGTCCATTGGGTCAGCCTTTTTATTCACTTCATCAGCACTAACGTGTTCACTGGCCCCAACTTCCAAATCATCAATTGATTGACCAGACAATTGACCATAATGTTTGAATTTACGGGCCCGATAATAAACGTCCCCATCAACAGCGTAGGCATAGCCACGCTGGATCAAACGTTGAATAAATTTAATAATTTCTGGAATGTTATCCGTTGCGCGTGGGTGCATCGTGGCGGGTTCGATATTGACCGCCGTCGTGTCCTCCAAAAATGCTCGAATATACTTATCAGCTAATTCTGGGACAGTAATTTCCTGCTCACGAGCCGCCTTAATCATCTTATCATCAACATCAGTAAAATTAGAGACGTAGTTAACGTGATAGCCAATGAATTCTAGGTACCGACGCACCGTATCAAAAGCGATCGCACTCCGCGCATTACCAATGTGAATGTAGTTGTATACCGTTGGCCCACAGACATACATATTAACCACACCGGGATGAACTGGATGAAATTCTTCTTTTGTTCTGGTTAAAGTATTATATATTTTTAGCATCTGTAAAACTCCTTTGTGGGCCGATTTTGATAGTTTAATAGTACCACACTCACCACTAGACCACACTTTTCTCCGCTAATTTTTTGAAAGCAAAGAATTATTTACCTTTTGGTCACACTTTCTTCACAATCTATTGCTAGTATATAAACCGTAGTAGAAAACAACTACTACAAATTAACCGAAACCGATTATTTTTCAATTACTCCTCCCAATAGTAACCGAAAAATACTCCTTTACGAAATCTTCCCCAAAGATATTCGTAAACCTAGCCGTGGTTCTCCCAAGCCACGGCTTTTCTTTTTGCTAACCAAAAATAAAATCGAGCAGATCAGTATTTGCACGCCATACCTGATCTGCTTGATTTTATTTATCATCATGTGAATCTTCTTGATCGTTACTAATCCCTTTGGCCGAATGCAATGGTCGGGCAAAAATCATCCGCCCAGCATCCGTCTGAAGCGCACTAGTAACCTCAACTTCAACATTCTCATTCATGTAATAACGACCGTCTTCAACCACGACCATCGTTCCATCATCAAGATAGGCTACCCCTTGCTGGCGCTCCGTTCCTTTTTTAACAACGGTTACGTGTAGGTGTTCCCCTGGAATTACACGTGGTCGCAAGGACTTCGCAAGGTTATTAATGTTTAAAACCTGGACATTTTGGAACTGAATGACCTTATTTAAGTTCCAGTCATTAGTTACGATCACCCCATCGACTTTTTTAGCAAGGGCGATTAATTTACTATCAACCTCTGGAATATCCTCAAAATCACCATCATACATTTCGATGGGCACAATTTTTTCCTGACGGAGTTTATTTAAAATATCCAAGCCGCGTCGGCCGCGAACCCGCTTAATACTTTCGCCAGAATCAGCAATGTATTGCAGTTCATACAACACAAAGTTCGGTACCAACAAGGTTCCTTCCAAAAAGCCCGTCTTCACCAAGTCATAAATCCGCCCATCAATTAAGATGTTCGTATCTAAAATTTTGTAGTGGTGATAATTAGCATCTTGTTGTTTGATGACCTCGCCACTTTGACTAGTGTCCTTGGCGCCGCGCTTAATCGTCAGGAAAGTCCGCCAGTCATCCAACCGGGTCGTCCCCATCCGGAAACCAAAATAACTAAATATCAGCATCAATAAGATTGGCACAATGTTGTTAACAACCGGAATATGTGTCCGCCATAGTGGAATTGAAATTAAAATTGCTAAAATCAGGCCAATAATAGTTAATAATGCCCCAAAAAATAAGTATAACGGACTCTTTTGCGTTAAGTAGTCTTCCGTTTGCTGAACCAACTTTAAAATCCAACCAATCGAAATTAATGAAATTAACCAGAAAATCACCCCACCAATAAAGAGGTCAGCAATAACCATTAATACCGAGTTGTACTGAACACCAATTGCTGGCCATAAAGGTGGTAAATAGTAGTAACCAATTGCGGCTCCTAAAATCGTGAAAACTAATCTAACAATTCCCTTTCTCATTACGCGTCCTCCTTTCAATTATGCTAATGCCAATTGCAGCGTCTGACTAATGGTCGTTACCCCAACCACTTCAATGTTCTGCGGTGGCGTCCAGTTTTGCAAGTTGTTTTTCGGGATAAAGATCCGCTTGAAACCTAACTTAGCTGCTTCAGCCACCCGTTGCTCGATCCGATTGACCCGCCGAATTTCACCCGTTAGTCCAACTTCACCCACGAACGCATCCGTAGGCTTCGTACCTTTATCACGGTACGAAGAGGCAATGGCCACCGCAATGGCTAAATCAATTGCGGGTTCGTCCAATTTGACACCACCTGCTGCTTTGAGATAGGCATCCTGATTTTGTAATAGCAAATTAGCTCGCTTTTCTAACACAGCCATAATTAATGATACCCGATTACGACTCAAGCCAGTTGCGGTCCGCTGCGCATTGCCAAATACAGACGGGGTAATTAAAGCTTGAATTTCAACTAAAATCGGTCGAGTTCCTTCCAGTGAAACCACTACTGCAGAACCCGTAGCATCTTTGAGCCGTTCTTCCAAAAAGATTTCGGAAGGGTTTGCGACTTCTTTCAACCCCGTCCCGTTCATTTCAAAAATTCCTAACTCATTGGTTGAACCAAACCGGTTTTTGACTGACCGTAGAATCCGGTAGGTGTGGTGAAGGTCCCCTTCAAAGTAGAGAACCGTATCCACCATGTGCTCCAAAATCTTGGGGCCGGCTAACACTCCACCCTTAGTAACATGGCCCACCACAAACACGGTAATATTCTTGCCCTTGGCAATTTGCATTAGTTGGGCCGTCACTGCCCGAATTTGTGCAACACTCCCGATTGCTGATGTGACATCGGTCGCTTGCATCGTCTGTACGGAGTCGATGACTACGTATTCCGGATTCATCTCATCAATGGTGGCCCGAATGCTATCCATGTTCGTTTCTGGATAGATATAAAAATCATCGCCAGAAACGTCTAAGCGTTGCGCCCGAATCTTGATTTGGTTAGCACTCTCTTCACCAGAAACATACAGAACCGAGTGGCCTTCTTGGCTTAATTGTCCGGATACTTGTAATAATAGGGTCGATTTCCCGATGCCCGGATCACCACCAATTAGTACCAACGATCCCGGAACAATTCCACCGCCAAGCACCCGGTTCAACTCATTGAGCTGTGTTTTGACACGTGGTGTTTTTTGGGTATCAATTTCATTAATCCGTTGGGGCTTGGCAACAATCCCCGTTAGTGTCGTAGTTGTGGTTTTCGGTTGCTTAATTGTCGACTGATCCACTTCTTCAACTAGCGTATTCCATTGACCACAGTTCGGGCACCGGCCTAAGAACCGTGGTGAAATGTAGCCACAATTTTGGCAAACAAAGTGTGTCTTGGCTTTTGCCATAATTTCAATCCCTCTTATTCTTTGGTTGAACCGAAGCCACCTTCCCGAACCGCTTGTGGTTGCTCTTCTTCATCCGCCGTTAAATATGGAACAAAGATTCCCTGCGCGATTCGTTCACCCTTTTTGATGTGATAATCGGTCAACCCATAATTAATTAATTGAACAAAGATTTCCCCTTCATTCGCCGGATTATCATAGTAGTCCGCATCAATAATGCCAACGCCATTTGGTAAAATCAGGCGCCGCTTCAGGGGTCCGCTTGAACGGTTAAAAAGCATTAGTACCTCGTTCGGTTGCATATATGCTTTGATGCCGGTTGGCACCAAATAAGGTTTTAAACTCTGATCACCAGCAGTAATATCATCCGCCGTTAATTGGTCCTGGTGATGAAGTTTCCATAAAGTTTTAATAAAGTTTCCCTTCCAAATGGACGGTAGCACAAAATCTTCCGCAGCTTCGAAATCATAGCCAGCAGCTTGTTTAGTTTGCCGCTGTGGAAGATGCAATCCCGCCTTCGCTTTGTGCGAAACAATTTTAAATCCGCGTTGCATAATTTCACCCCGTTTATCTGATTACTTATTAATTGTAACATGAACTTTGCTTGACTTTTATTATTAAAACAGTGACAATTTAGTGTGCAAAAAGAGATCGTTAGAAAGGAGTGCGTTTCGCATGCACTTGGTCGTTGCCGAGAGCAAGATTAGCGCCTTGACGGATGATCAGCAGTGGGCCGGCGAAGTTAGTTTTTCACCGGTGACCCCTGACAGTAATCATGTCGTCGTTGAACGAGTTTTTGTGGTTCCAGAATTTCGCCATCGAGGACTCGCCAGCCAGTTAATGGCGCGCTTTGTTCAGCTTGCCATAGCAAAGCAGTGGATTATTAAAATCATGTGTCCCTACGCTAAGCAATATTTCAAGTTGCATCCGGAAGCACAATCCGTCCTGTTGCCACAAGATCGATTTTAAAAGGAGATTATGATTATGGATCAAAATGAATTAAAAGCCCAAGTGAGTAAGGAAGCCGTTAAGTACATTCAAGACGGCATGATCGTTGGACTAGGAACCGGTTCAACCGTGCGTTATATGGTCGACGCCCTTGGTGAACGGGTTAAAAATGAAGGCCTCAAGATTATCGGGGTAACTACCTCTAACCGCACCACTAAGCAAGCCGAATCACTTGGTATTACTATCAAGGACATTGATGATGTTGATCACATTGACCTTTGTATCGATGGGGCTGACGAAGTCGATGATGACTTTAATGGGATCAAAGGGGGCGGTGGCGCCCTGCTTTGGGAAAAGATCGTTAATAACGCCTCAACTAAAAAGATCTGGATTGTTGATCAATCCAAGTTAGTTCCCCGGATTGGGGACTTTGGGGTTCCAGTGGAAGTCATCCCGTTTGGATCTCAACACGTTTTTAACACCTTCGAAAAGAAGGGTTACAAGCCTGTTTGGCGAATGGATGGCGACCATAAGTACCGTACTGACGAAAATAACTTCATCATTGATATCCACCTTGGTCAAATCGATGATCCTCATGCTCTTGCGGAAGATCTCATTCACACCGTTGGGGTGGTTGAACATGGTTTGTTCCTGAACCGGGTTGATGATGTGATTGTTGGTCGTGACAACGGCCCCGAAGTTCTACACGCAACGAAATAGTTATTAATTCCAAACGCTCATCAGTTTATTCTGATGGGCGTTTTCTAAAAAAGGAGTTTGTTCATGATGGAAGAAAATACACGCAGAATGCTCAATGGTCAGCCTTACCGACCAGATTCTCCCGAATTAAATACTTTCCACGAAGTCGCTCACCGGCTTTGTCAAGATTACAATCAGTTACGGGACACAGACACGACGCACCGCAATCAAATCATCGACCAACTGATGCCCAACCATGGCAAGCAACCATACCTGCAGGGACCAATTCAATTTGATTACGGTCGTTTTACCACTGTGGGCGACCATTTTTATGCTAATTTTAATCTGACCGTCCTGGATACCTGCCCAATTACCATCGGTGATAACGTGATGCTCGGACCTAACGTCAGTCTAATCACAGCAACTCATCCGCTCCGCTGGCAACAACGCAATCCACGCCAGCAAAGCGATGGTACATTTACTGATCTGGAACTGGGGAAACCAATTAATATCGGTAATAACTGTTGGTTTGGCAGCAACGTGACCATTTGCCCTGGCGTCACCATCGGCGATGGCTGTGTGATCGGCGCCGGTGCAGTGGTGACCCATGATATGCCGGCAAATTCATTAGTCGTGGGGGTTCCAGCTCGAGCAGTTCGCCAGATCACTGAAAATGACCACCTAGATTCCTACCCCTATTAAGTAAATACGGTATAATGATCTTTAATATCTTTAAAGGAGTGATTTTTATGAGTTTTAAAATTACCAATGATGATCTTCGCGACTTTGCCCAAGATTATCAAAACCGACCTGCTGCAAAGGTCTTAGAAAATGCAGTCACCACGAATGGGGTCCGTGCTGCCAGTTTTAATTGGCACTCCATTGCTGATGATGCCCCAGTTTTTTCAATTGACCTCGCCACTGGTGACGTTGCTGATCAAAAGCAATCTGGTCGTTGCTGGATGTTTGCAGCTTTAAATACGATGCGTCATGAAATGCAGCAAAAGTTTAACTTGCCAGATAACTTTGAACTATCCCAATCCTATGCCTTTTTCTGGGACAAATTTGAAAAAGCCAACTGGTTTTACGAAAACATTATTAACACCGCTCAGTTGCCGCTTGGTGACCGTAAAGTAGCGTGGCTATTAGAAACCCCGCAACAAGATGGTGGTCAGTGGGATATGCTATGCGCCCTCATCGAAAAGTACGGTGTCGTGCCAAAGACAGCAATGCCTGAATCATATAATTCTAGCCGGTCCAATGAAATTAACGCGGTTCTAAATAACCAACTCCGGCATGATGCAGTCATTTTACGTAAGCTAGTCAATGATCAGGCATCGGATGATGAAATCAACTCCATTCGTAAACAAATGCTCAATAATGTTTACCGGATGCTTGCCTACGCATTTGGTGAACCAGTAACTAAGTTTGACTTTGAATATCGGACAAAGAAGGATAAAGAATACCATCGCGATGCAGATCTAACTCCTCAAGAATTCTTTAAGAAGTACGTTGGCTGGAACCTGGATGATTATATTTCAATCATTCAAGCCCCAACGGCGGATAAGGAATATGGCAAGACCTACACAATCGAAATGTTAGGAAATGTTGTTGGTGGTCGCCAAGTTAAGCACCTTAACTTATCAATGGCCGATTTTAAGCAGTTAGCAATCGACCAGTTAAAGGGTGGCGAAAGTGTTTGGTTTGGATCAGACGTCATTAAGTACTCCAACACCAAGCATGGCCTGATGGCTTTGAATACTTATGATTATGAAAAACTCTTTGATACCGAATTAACCATGACGAAAGCGGAAGCCCTTGATTATGGTGAAAGTATGATGGATCACGCCATGGTTCTAACGGGAGTTGACCTAGTAAATGAGCGCCCAACCAAGTGGAAGGTCGAAAACTCTTGGGGACCAAAGGTTGGTACCAAGGGTTACTTCGTCATGAGTGACGCCTGGATGGACCAGTACTGTTACCAAATCGTGATCAACAAGAAATACCTTAGCGATCAATTAAAGCAGGCGGCAGCACAAGAACCAATCGTGCTGAAGCCATGGGACCCAATGGGAACTTTAGCTTAAATAATTTGACTGAAAAAGGCGATCAGCAAAAATGCTGATCGCCTTTTTGTATGCAATTAACTAATGAACCGCCTTTTCAATTGCGGCATTAACCCCATTCTTTTCGCTTTCCACAAGGTTAACGCGGCTCCGGATGACGCTCGTATCCATTTGGATTTCGCGGGTTAATCCGGGAGTATCGAGTTTAGGATTAAAGAACTCTTCAAACTCTGCCAGCCGATCAGGCGTATGGAACACACCAGCCGTAACGGTAATGAAAGTGGCAAATTCCATGTCACCACCCACCGTGGCTTCGAGCCAGCTCCATTCGTTTCGTAGCCAATCCCAGGCCAACTGCTGACCAGCATTATTTGCTAATACCCCTCGGTACCACGCACGCAAGTCTTGCGGCTTGATCAAACTTGCATCTTCAAATTGGTTAACCAAGCGGGTTAATAATTCTGGATCCGTGACCTTAGTGGTTGCCAAGCATAAGTCTTGTTTTAAACCGGGATCGGTGGCCGTTTGGTACTCATGAATCAATTGGTCAAACAACTCGGTGGTACCGAAGTTCTCAGCCTCATTTTGCAAAATTGCTGGCCGCACCGCCGCTGGTAACTCTGCCAAAGAAGCTGCTTGCTCAAAGAGGTCATGAGCGTTTTGCATGGCACCTTGATTCTTGGCGTACAAGGCAGCCATTAGTACCAGTGGCCGAGTTAATTGATCATCATTGCTTTCACCAGCAACCGGCTGCCAACCTAACCGTTCAACCTGTTGGTGACTGAGCTGATCAAACAATTGACGTAAATTGTCTTCCTGCATCGTTCCCGGTTCCACAAACTTCTTCAAGGCATTCGCAATCTGGTACAGGACCGTATTGACAATGGCTGAATGACTATCCTTAAACCGGGCTAGTAATGGAACAATTGACGCATAGGTAACTTGATTTCCTTCCGCCAGCAAACGTAAGTCCTGTAATAATTGCAGCTGAGTAATGTGATAGAGCTCATCTACGTGATCTAAAAGATCGTTGAGCAACGTCTCACCATACTTCACGATAAAGTGTGAATTATTACCGACATTCAAACGGAATGGTTGCCCATTCGCCTGCCGCAATTTTTGGTAATCACCTAAGTCGATATCAGCATCATCCATAATCTCTGGTGCAGCTTCATAGTTAGCATTCAACGGAATCTTCCATAAACGACCTTGGTCCTTCCCTGCGCCAATAAAGAATTGTTGCTGATGAAGTTTCAAATGACCATCAACCACTGACGCGCTTACCACTGGATACCCCGGTTGGTTCAACCATGAATGCATAATGTCACCAATCTGCATTCCTGAAGCCTTGCCAAGGGCATCCCAGAGGTCATCGCCTTGCGCATTGCCATATTGGTGATCTTGGAAGTACTGCTTTAATCCCTTTCGTAACGCGTCATCACCCAACAATGATCGGACCATGACCAACATCCGTGAACCCTTAGCATAAACAATGGCACCATCAAAAATGGAGTCAATTTCCGCTGGACTATCGACATCCACGTGGACAGATTGAACTCCATCCGTCGCGTCCCGTTGCAAGGCCATTGGCACCTCACTGGTTTGGAACATTTCCCAAATCTTCCACTCAGGGTGAATTGCGTCCACGGATAAGTACTCCATCATGTTGGCAAAGCTTTCGTTTAACCAGAGATCATCCCACCAGTTCATCGTGACTAGATCACCAAACCACTGGTGTGCTAATTCATGGGTAATTACAGTGGCCACTAATTGCTTGTTATCAAGGGTCGTATTGTCAGGATCTAGCAATAAATATGCTTCCCGATACGTTACCAATCCCCAGTTTTCCATTGCCCCCGCTGAGAAGTCAGGTAAGGCCAGTTGCCAAGAATGTTCTAGTGGATATGGCGTCTGGTAGAAGTCTTCGTAGAATTCAATGGCCCGTTTTGCAATGTCCAAAGCAAAGTCTAATTCCTTCGGTTGGTGTGCTTTAGTCGCAAACACGCCGACTTGGACCCCACTCTTCGTGGTGGTGAGTTTCTTTTGCATCTCGCCAAACGCAAAGGCAACCAGATACGTAGACATCTTAACCGTCCGCTTAAAGTAGTGCACCCCGTCTACGACCTTTTCTTCGGGCATGTTTGCAATAATCGTTTCATTCGGTTGTTCATCATACTTAATTGCTAAATCAAAGGTTGCTTTCGCGGCTGGTTCATCGACACACGGAAAGGCTTGCCGAGCGGCCGTCGTTTCAAATTGGGTACCAATTAACTCTTTTTGTTGACCATTGACCTGGTAATACGATGGATAAATCCCCATCATCGTGTCAGTCAAATCCGTGTGGTACGTAATCCGGACCGTAACTGCTCCCGGTTGCCCAACCGCTAAACTGATGGTTTCTGCCTGATCATCAACCTGAAAGGAAACTGCCTTGTCATTTACGGTTACTTCATCAACCTTCAAAAACTTTTGGTTCACCGCAATTTGTTTTTGGCGGGCATCACCAGTAATTGTCGTAATTCCTTTAATCGTCTTCGCTTGACGGTCGATGTCCAGGTATACTTGATAGTTGCTTGGTACAAAATCCGTTAATAATCGTTTACTCATCTAAAAGCCTCCTATTCTTCCTGCTCTGGATGCTCCACTGGGGCTAAAAATTCTTTGACAAGGTCATAAATCCGTTGACTCCAGAAGTCACGTTCATGATTGGCCCCTTTAACCCGGTACGCTTCGACTGTCACATCATGTTGTTGCAGTACATCGTACATTTCTTCCATCTGGTGGTACGGGACCACTTGGTCAGCATCACCATGCATCAAAAGAAATGGCGGGTATTGCTGTCCAGCTTTAACCTGATACAACGGACTCATTTGACGTTTGATTTGGTCCCACTTACTCTTGTCACGACCGAATAATGAATATTGCAAAATATCTGATCCCGGAACCCGGTCAGCATTCTTGAATGTATCGACAACATCCGTTGGCGCAAAGCAACTTACCACCGTATTAACGGCATCCGATTGGTCTGCGTATTGATCCGTTTTGTAACGGGGATCATCACCCGTTAAACCAACTAGCAAAGCAGCATTCGCACCAGACGAAGTTCCCCAAATAGCGACCCGCTTTGGGTCAATGGAATATTGAGCCGCATTCGTCCGCAAGTAACGAATCGCCGTCTTCACATCTTCTAAAAAGGCTGGGAAAGCGTGACCATCCAGTGAGTTCCGGTGCTGCACCGTTGCAACGATGTAACCAGCTTTTACAAACTGGACTAATTGCGGAATCTCTTCCCCCATTGTTGGTAAGCGCCAGGAACTTCCCTGCACAAAGACGATTAGTGGCCGGGATTCACTGGTTAGATAATCATAACGTTGTGACCAGGGTGCCAAAATATCCATTTTCACGGCTTCGCCATCAACCGCTGAGTAAACAACGTTTTCAATCAGCCGCACCTGGCCCTTCATCGTGGGGTTATTTTTAAGCTCATGAATTGGCATCTTAATTCTCCTTCAAAATTTCTTTGTTCAGCAATTGCAGCCGTTCATTAAATTGATAAACAATTGGCTGACCATTTGGTACTTCCACTTGATCAATTTGATCATCAGGGATCTGCTCAATATATTTAACTAACGCCCGAAGCGAGCTCCCGTGAGCGACAATTAACTGATTCTTGTTATCTAAGAGGCGGGGAGCAATCTGGTCCTGCCAGTACGGTAAAATTCGCTGTAACGTCATCTGCAGACTTTCGCTTAATGGCTCTTGAACGCCGAGACGATCATAGCGCCGTTCGTGCTGGCGGTGGGCTAGCCGTGGTGGAACTTCAGTATACCCACGGCGCCAGCGATGAAGTTGCTCTGCCCCAACGCGTTGCTTCACGGCCGCCTTATTTTGTCCACTCAAGGCACCATAATGACGCTCATTTAGCCGCCACGTTTTGTGGATTGGCAAGTATAGCTGATCAATTTCATCCAAAACAATGTTGGCCGTCATGATCGAACGGCGCATGTATGAGGTATAAACGTCGTCAAACAAGTATCCACGTTGACGTAATTCTTGACCGACTTGGTGACCTTGGGCAATCCCCTTAGCCGTCAAAGGTGAATCACTCCACCCCGTAAAAACATTATCCAAGTTGGCTTGGCTTTGCCCATGTCGCACCATCACTAACGTTGCCATTGCTTTCTCCCCTTTCGTCATGGTCTTATTTTACCACCATCATTGAGATTGAAAAGTAACTAAAAAACGTCCGCCATCTTCAATCGACAGCGTACGTTCCTGATTATCCTTATCATATATTCGCTAATTCAATAAATTTCTGAACCACTTGTGGATCAATGTCTGCCATCACTAATGAACGTAGAGGAATGTTCTCAAAAATTTGCGCACTATCTGATTGGAGAATAGCCGTTAATTGACGACCTAATCCTGTTTGCTCTAAGGCAGATTTAATTTTTGGCGATTGATGGTTAACTATGTCTACCACATACGTTTCTGCCGTTACCTTTTGAAGGGGATCCTGTCCAAGTTCATAGTCCAAGCTTTGCTGTAGTCGAATATCTTCGACGGAACTACCGACGTAAATTTCATATCGGCCATTATCCGCTTCCCACCTCTTTTCAGCGGGGTTATACCAAGCGAATGCTCGCCGTTCCAGTGTTCGACAAATCGTCTTACTTTGTCCCGGTTCAAGGCTCACCTTCACAAAATCGCGCAATTCTTTGGTTGGCTTTTCAACCTTGCTAACCCGGTTGCCAACATATATCTGCGCGACCTCGCGACCTGGCATATCTCCGGTATTCGTCAGTTGAAATTCAACTTGTACCTGATCATCATTGTCCGTCACCTTTAAATCATGGTAACTAAACGTGGTATAGCTGAGTCCGTGCCCAAATGGGAAGCGCACCGGGAGCTGTTTACTATCATAATAACGATACCCAACAAATAGTCCTTCATGATAGTTTTCTTCATTTTGCTCACTATTAAAGGTGGGGTAAGTTGGGTTGTCCGCCAACCGCAGTGGGAAAGTTTCACTAAGTTTACCGGAGGGGTTCACCTTCCCCGTTAAAATATCCCAAGTGGCTTCACCAACGGCTTCCCCAGCGAGGTACGTTTCCACGATAGCGTTAGCCTGATCAGCCCACGGCATCGCCACCACGGATCCATTTTGCAAGGCAACCGTCACATGGTGATTGACTTGAACCAGTTGGTTTAATAAATCCACTTGGTTTCCTGGCAGGTCGATCGTGGTCTTATCAAATCCTTCTGATTCCATTTCTTCCGGATACCCCATAAAGTAGACCACTTGCTGACTTTGCCGAGCAAGGTTCACAGCAGCAGCCGTTAGCTCGTCATCAACCGCATCGCTAGCTAGTCCATAACCTTGAGCATAAGTAGCAGTTTGGGGCATGGCTGCTAACGGTGTCACCACCTGATGAGCATTGACGTGGGAACTGCCACCACCCTGATATCGTGGCCGGGCCGCTAACTCACCAATCACTGCTAACGAAGACTGCTTGTCCAATGGTAACTCATGGTGTTCGTTCTTCAACAACACAATACTGTCATCTGCCACCTTACGAGCAAATTCATGCTGGGCATCCTTATCATAGGATTCAACCGCTCCCTTGGCCTGCCACTTGGCCACCATCCGCAGTACCCGCAAAGCACTCTTATTCAATACTTATTCATCCAATCGTCCGTCCTTAATTGCTCCAACAATCTCATCGACTGAAGCTGACCCTTTACCAGGCATTTCAAGATCCAGGCCTGCTTGTAGAGCTGCTACGTGATCCGCAACCGCGCCCCAGTCGGACATGACTAATCCATCAAAGCCCCATTCATCACGGAGAATCCTGGTCAACAAGCGTTGATTTTGTGAATTCAAAGTACCATTAACCTTATTATAAGAACACATAATGGTTGCCGGATGAGCTTCCTTAACTATCCGTTCAAATTGAGCCAAGTAAATCTCCCGCATTGTCCGCTCGTCCACGTTGGATGAATTCGTGAACCGTTGATTTTCACGATTATTGAGCGCAAAGTGCTTAACCGAGACTCCAACTCCCTTACTCTGCATGCCCTTAACATAAGCCGTTCCCATACGTCCTGCTAGTAGTGGATCTTCTGAGAAATATTCAAAGTTTCGTCCAGCCAAAGGACTGCGCTTAATGTTCACGCCGGGACCTAAAAGAACCCCGACCCGTTCTGCCTTAGCCGCGATCCCCAGATTCTCACCCAGCTTCATCAACATATCATCATCAAAAGAGCTGGCCGTAAGTGCTGAACATGGGGAAACAAACGGCATCCACACTATCATTTAAGCCTAGAGCATCGGCGTCATCCGCCTGCTTACGTAAACCGGACGGTCCATCCGTCATCATCATTTTGTCCACACCCGGGACGGTTGCCGTAAACCAAAAGTCATGTCCAGTGACTAACGCTGCTTTTTCTTTGAGAGTTAAGCCTTCAACAAAAGTTCGATTAATCTTAATCACGTGCTCATCACCCCTTTTATTCTTATGATCATTATATCGCTAATCATTCAAATTTAAGTACAAAAAAAGGACCATGACTTTCGTCATGATCCTTTGTTATGCGGCCAAGAGGATTCGAACCTCCACGGTCTAAACGACCACAAGATCCTTAATCTTGCGCGTCTGCCAATTCCGCCATGGTCGCATCAACAAATAGTATCATATCAAAAATACCATTCATTGACAACTATTTTTTCGCTTTTCTTTCTTTTTCCAATTGAAACCGTCCACCGCAACGGGCGCAATGATACCGATTGGTATTAAACCGCCGCTGCCGAGGCAGCAAAACTCCACAACCCTGACAACGATATAAATAACGGTAATTCCGGTGTTGTTTAGCCTTGCTAGTAGCAGGGGCATACCGCGAACCACCAACTGCTTGCAACAATTGTTTGAAGTCCCGATCCCGATGGCGGTAACCACGCCCCGCCAGGTGTAGGTGATAATGACACAGTTCATGAAGAATGACCCGTTTAAGGTTCTCCTCATCAAATTCTTCCAACATTAACGGATTGATATCGATATGGTGATCTCCTAAGTGATAACGCCCACCAGTTGTTCTTAATCGCCGATTAAAGACCACTTGATGGCGGAATGGCTGGTGAAAAAATTGCTGGGATAGTCGTTCCGTTAATTTTTGTAACTGCTCGTTAGTCACTATTTACTACTTCCTGGTTCAATCATGGTTAATTGAATCCGTTGCCGGTCATGATCTACTGAGAGTACCCAAACATCAACGATATCGCCAACGGCAACGACTTGACGGGGATCCCGAATAAACTTCTTGGTTAATTGAGAAATATGCACTAACCCGTCATGCTTGACACCAATATCCACAAAGGCCCCAAAATCAACAACATTACGAACAGTTCCTTGTAACTTCATCCCTGGTTTTAAGTCATCCATCGTCATTACATCAGTCCGTAATAGTGGTGCTGGGAGTGAGTCACGGAGATCACGCCCCGGCTTTTGCAAATCACTAATGACATCTTGAACCGTCGCCAGTCCATGCTCATCGTTGACAAATTGCTGATTATCCACCTTCTGCAACTTAGCATTTGCCGCGTCAGTTCCCAGTTCATCTAAGGATACCCCAGCTGCCTGTAAGATCTCTTCGGCTAATGGGTAACTTTCGGGGTGAATATCAGTATTATCTAACGGATTCTCACCACCAATAATCCGTAAGAAACCAACCGCTTGTTGGTAAGCCTTTGGTCCTAACCGCTTAACCTTCTTTAACTGTGTCCGGTTCGTGTAAGCACCATGCTCATTCCGGTAAGCAACGATATTTTTGGCAATCGTTGCTGATAACCCTGAAATATACGTTAGCAATTGATAGCTTGCCGTGTTTAGGTTAACCCCAACCCGGTTAACTGCCCGTTCAATTACCGCGGCTAATTCAGCTTTTAGTTCAGTCGTTGGTAAATCGTGTTGGTATTGGCCAACCCCAATCGCTTGGGGATCAATCTTCACTAACTCGGCCAACGGGTCCTGAAGCCGCCGACCAATACTGATGGCACTCCGCTTTTCAACCGGCAGATCAGGAAATTCATCCCGCGCATCTTGACTGGCTGAATAAACGGACGCCCCAGCTTCGTTCACAATCACATAGTAGACCTGCCGATCCATCTTTTTCAAAGCCGCCGCCACAAACTGCTCTGATTCCCGGCTGGCTGTTCCATTCCCAATCGCAATCATTTCCACTTGATACTTGTTTAGCAGATCAATCAGTTGTCCCTCTGCTAATGCGCGTTCCTTTTCTGGAGCTGGCTTATGTGGATAAATTACCGCGGTCGTTAAAAGTTTCCCGTTAGGATCCATTACCGCAAGTTTGCAACCAGTCCGGTATGCCGGGTCAAATCCCAGCACCACTTTACCCTTGATTGGTGCTTGCATTAGTAAGTTATACAAGTTTTCACCAAAGACCTTAATGGCTTGCTCATTTGCCGCATCAGTTAACTGCCGTCGCATTTCCCGTTCAATTGACGGTTGCAAGAAGCGCTTATAGGCATCCGCCGCTGCTTCCTCAACAAATTTGGTGGCATCATTTTCAGCATGCGAACCGACCAACCGGAACTGGAGGTAATTCAGCACTGTTTGTTCGTCCGAAACCACACTGACC
Source organism: Limosilactobacillus coleohominis 101-4-CHN (assembly GCF_000161935.1). GTDB lineage: Bacteria > Bacillota > Bacilli > Lactobacillales > Lactobacillaceae > Limosilactobacillus > Limosilactobacillus coleohominis_A. The sequence goes on from NZ_GG698804.1 coordinate 249,011, forward strand.
CGCAGAACCTTTTCCTTTTCTCCGCGATTGATTGCCAATGTTCGGTAAGAAGTCATTTCCTTAACTGGTGAGGAAAAATCATAATATTGCTGATAGACCTTGAGTTCATCATGCTCCTCACCATTTTTCTTGAGGGCCGTGTGAACTTCACCATGATTAACAGTATAGTTACGCAACCATCCTCGAACGGAGGTCATTTCACTAATCGCTTCAGCAAGAATTTCGTGGGCGCCAGCTAAGGCATCTTCAGCGGTTTCCACATCTTCATTCACAAATTTAGCTGCCCGCGCAGTTAAATCATCATCCGGGTAGGATAAAAGCCAGTTAGCCAGTGGCTGTAACCCATGTTCACGGGCAATTTGGGCCTTGGTGCGCCGCTTTTGCTTGTATGGCAAGTACAAGTCCTCCACACTTGGTAAGTCTTCCGCATTTAAAATCGCCGTCTTTAGCTTTGCAGTTAACTTACCTTGCTCCTCAATACTTTTAATTACGGACTGTTTCCGTTCAAACAGCTCATTGGCCTTGTGGTATTGTTCCTGAATTCCTTGAAGTTGAACTTCATCCAAGGTCCCCGTCATTTCTTTTCGATAACGGGCAATGAAGGGGATCGTATTCCCTTCATCCATTAATTTTAAAGCCGCCTCAATCTGGTGGGCTTTAAGTTCCGGCATTGCAGTCGTAACTGCTTTAATTACGCTAGTTTCCATCAATTTCTCCTGTCTACTTACTTTTTCCACCATTCATCCTGAGGACTCACTGGAAGGTGACGTTTGTGACGTGTCTTCGTAAACCAACCTTCAATCGTCTGTGCGGCGGTTGCTGGGACTTCCTTGCCTTCCAGATAATCGTCAATTTCATAATAACTGACCCCCAGGGCTTGTTCATCTGGTAATGCGGGACGATCCTCCTCTAAATCGGCGGTCGGTGTCTTTTCATATAGGTGGGCAGGAGCTCCTAAATATTCCATTAAAGCTCGTCCTTGCCGCTTATCTAAACCACTGAGCGGTGTTAAGTCTGCCCCACCGTCACCAAATTTCGTGTAAAAACCAGTCACTGCTTCGGCGGCATGATCCGTTCCCACAACCGCGCCACCAAATTCACCGGCAATGGCATATTGCACAATCATCCGTTGTCGCGCTTTAATGTTCCCCTTATTAAAATCGGAAATGTGGCTTCCTGCTGTTGTAAGGGCCGCGACCATTGCATCCGTTGCGGGTTTAATGTTGACCCGTATCGTCCGGTCTGGATGAATAAAATCATTGATTGCGCTCATCGCGTCCGCTTCATCGGCCTGTTCACCATATGGCAACCGCACAGCAATGAACTGATATTGCTGACCGGTTTGCTGACGAAGTTTTTCCACCGCCATTTGGCATAGCCGGCCCGCTAATGAGGAATCCTGCCCGCCAGAAATTCCCAACACCAATGTTTTCATTCCCGTGGACTTCAGATAGTCCATCACAAACTGAATTCGCCGTTGGACTTCCGTGGCTGGATCAATTTGTGGCAATACCTTCAATTGTTTAATAATCTCTGCTTGTAGATCGCTCATTACTGTCAACTCCTAATGTAATTTACGGACCTTTTCGTGGATCTGTTGGATCATCTTCATCTTATTGTCATAGCACTTTTGTGAGAGATCAACTGGATACACTTCTGGATTCAAATCCCGTTTGTATTCATCCCACAATTTATCAAGGTGGCGTTGCTTGGCCGCCCGAATTTCTTCCAAACTAGGTTCGGTATAAACCTGCTGACCATCAATAAAGATATCCTGCAAAAGTGGTCGGGCTTCAAAATCAACCACCGTCTTATTTAAAAAGGTGTAGTTCGGGTCAAACATAAACAGTGAATCGAGCTGCCGTGGATCCTCATCACTTAATGTGACATAATCACCTTCACTCTTGCCATCCTGCCGATCCGTAATCCGCCAGACTTGGTGTTTTCCAGGGGTCGACATCTTGGCCACGTTGTTCGAAAGCTTAATCGTATCCACCATCTCGCCCGCATCATTTTCTACGGAAACCATCTTGTATACCGCCCCGAGGGTTGGTTGGTCAAACGCAGTGATTAATTTAGTACCAACTCCCCAAGTATCAATCTTAGCGCCCTGCATTTTCAAATTAGAAATGGTTTTTTCGTCTAAGTCATTGGAAGCGATAATCTTAGCATCTGGGAAACCAGCGTCGTCCAACATTTCCCGCACCTTTTTGGAAAGGTAGGCCATGTCACCGGAATCAATCCGGACGCCGACAAAGTTAATTTGATCACCCATTTCTCGAGCGACCCGAATAGCACTCGGCACCCCACTCTTCAACGTGTCGTAGGTATCTACCAAGAAAACACAATCGTGGTGAGTTTGTGCATACGCCTTAAAGGCTTCATAGTCATTTCGATAAGTTTGCACTAATGCGTGAGCATGCGTCCCCGAAATTGGAATTCCAAATAGCTTCCCGGCTCGCACATTACTCGTGGCATCAAAGCCACCGATGTATGCCGCCCGGGTTCCCCAAAGGGCCGCATCAAATTCTTGAGCCCGTCGTGTCCCAAACTCCATGACCGTTTGATCACCAACAATCGATTTGATCCGTGCCGCCTTGGTGGCCACCATAATTTGATAATTAATGACGTTCAAAATCGCTGTTTCCACTAACTGAGTTTCTAGAAGGGTCCCTTCGACTTGAACGATTGGTTCATGATTAAAGACCAGCTCACCTTCTGCCATACTCCGAATATTACCGTGAAATTCAAAATGGGCGAGGTAATCTAAAAACTCATCATTAAACTGTCCAGTAGAACGCAAGTATTCAATGTCTGAGTCAGTAAAGTGCAATTGATTAATATACCGGATGATGTGATCTAAGCCTGCAAACACTGCATAACCATTTTCAAAGGGCATTTTCCGGAAGAACGTTTCAAAAACGGCCCGCCGATTGCCAATACCCTGCTGCCAATACGTCTGCATCATCGTGAGTTCGTATGCATCCATATGCAAAGCTGGACTATCATCTGGATATAGGAATTTCATGATTCTCTCCTTCAAATTAAAAACAGCCGGTAAGTAACATCCCAGCTACTAATCCGGCTGTTATGATTAAACGATTATTTTTCAAGAACAAATTCAAAACGGTTGCCAACGTATTGGGTATGGACATACTCAAATGGCCGGCCATCTTGTAGGTAGGAAATTTGGGTCATCCGCAAAAGTGCATCACCCCGGCGAATGTCTAAGTACTCAGCAATCTTTTCCGTTGCATTCGTTGCGGAAACCTTTTGCACTACATGTCCCGGATACAAGTTAGCCTTTTCTGCTAACGTCCGGTAAAAAGAAGAGGTCACCTCATCCTTACTAAAGTCAGTAATCAGGGACGCTGGAATCGTTGCCACTTCAAAACAAATTGGGACCTTACTACCGTAACGAACCCGTTCCATTCGCAAGACCCGTTCGCCATCAGATAGCTTCAGCTTTTCCGCCTCGCTTTCCGATGGAATCGTTAAATGGTAAGAAATGGTCTTACTCGAAGGAACCTTGCCAATCGCCTGTATTAGTTCCGTAAAACTGGTCACGCCCGACATTTTCTCCTGAACCTTTTGGTTAGCAACGAACGTACCCGAACCAACGCGGCGTTCTAACACCCCTTCATCAACTAAGGTTTGAATGGCTTGACGCAGGGTCATTCGACTAACCCCGAATTCGCTAGCTAATTCTCGTTCGGCCGGTATTTTTTGGTCCACGTGCCATTTACCATTCTCAATATTCGACCGCAGTTGATTATGAATCTGAATGTATACCGGTGATCCCATACTTCTCTTCCTCCTGCTTACCTAATGATCCTATTTTAACATGAAAACGCCGGACTTACCGTTGCTGATATTGTTCATAATATTCATCCACCAAATCAAGCATATCTTGCGCAATCCGGTGGTAATCCTGAATGGTCAAGTTAGCGAGGGAAACCCGCACGTTGCCTTTTTCCGCACCAAACGCTGTGGCATCCATAATCACTGTCCCAAATTCCACCGCTAACCGGTACGTAAAGTCCAGGTAGTTGTAGTGTTGCTTATAGTAATCCGCAAATGCTTGATCATGCCGTTCGCACATTAGCCGATAAATATCCACTAATGTATAGTAGCGGGTATTTTCTGCGGTTTGATCTGCCTGTAGTCCTAATGTGTTCCAAAATTCATTGTAGCGATCAGTAACAATTTGACGCGATCTGTCAACATAGGCATCCCCTTCTGGTTCTCGTAGATTGGAGAGTGAAAACATGTCCATCATGATTTGCTGGGGTGCCGAAAGGCCAGCCGTATGGTAAAGACCAATTGCCCGACTATCAGCCACCATGCGGTCAATGAACTTCATTTTATGTGGATCCGTGGCCACAATCGAATAGCGCTGCTCATCCAATTCGTTTAAGTGCGAATTGAGCAAGTTTTCGTAAATTAAGCGGTCGCACACATTCTTCTTGTGCATGCAAATTAAGCCCAACCGCTCACCGGTGGCCCCATATAGTTTAGAAAATGAATAGACTAAAATCGTGTTGTGCGGCGCTACCGCAAAGATTGATTGATAATCTGGCGAGAATGTCCCGTAAACATCATCAGTAATGATGATTAAGTTCGGATTGGCCTTTAATACCTCTTTAAACTTTTGTAAATTCTCAGGGGTAATAGCCCGCGCAGTAGGGTTTGTTGGGTTAACGGCAAAGAAAGCCTTCACTTTCGGATCTTTTAGTTCTTCAAACTGTTCGTCCGTCATCTGCCAATTATTGCTCCGCTTCGTCGTGACCGTTTTAACGTTGAAGTCATATTCGCTAAGTACTGGAATCTGTAAATATGGTGTGAAAATTGACGAATTGACCACGACAGTATCACCCGGATAGAGAATATGGGCACTGTGCAATTCTTGGAAAATATACACCATCGCCGCAGTTCCACCCTCAGTCGGGAAAATGTCGACATCGTCAACCAGATTCTGATCCTTAAAACAATTCTTTTGCAAATATTGCGCCAGAATTTGCTCAGTAAATTTTAAGCACCGTGGTGGATATGGATAGTGATCTCCAAGTGCACCATCGATTAGTTCGTACATAAAGGCATCCCGGTCGGCAATCTGTAAATGGTTAACCGCGGCTTCAATGACCCGGCGTAAAAAAACGTCCCGGCGGGCCCCATCATTCAAAGCGGTCATCACCCGTTGATAGAGTCCCGCTTTTTTGACATCGCCAGCCATTCCGGCGTCATGTTGGAACGTACTTTCTGCTTCTTCCACACCAATTTCAAGCAAACGTGAATACGCCAGCCGGCCCGTCGTTTCAATCCAATTGGGGTTGCCACGCCCACCATTTACGACTGGTTGATGGCGCAAGTTATTTTTGGCCAACTGTTTAAAAATTGCGGCAATTTCAAAATTGGAAAGCTGATCGAACTGCTTTACCTTAGCATCATCAACTTGCCGAAAAATATTTAAATCTGCTGTCATATTAGAGATCCTTCCAAGTCTTTTCACCTTATTAATCGTTCCCATTAATTATAACAAAAAAACTGATTCATCAACATTCAGCGATGAATCAGTTCCATATCTAGCATTACTTATTTTGGTTAAATGGATCCCAAGTGTATTTGGCCCGCGCGCCACCGATTAACTTTGGCCGTGACCGTAAGTAAGTCGTGTGAGCCTTACCAACTTCCTTGACGGAAGTCCGAACCGGAATCTGAACAAATTTCACTTGCATCCCAATGGAAGTGTCACCGATATCCATCCCGGCCTTGGCTTGGAGGTGTTCAACTTCGACCGGATCTTCAAAGTTTTCAAATGCAGCAATTTGCCCTGCGCCACCGGCATGGATTTGTGGGTAAACTGTCACAATTTCTAAACCAAATTTTTTGGCCACGTCACGTTCTACTACTAACGCCCGATTAAGATGTTCACACCCCTGCACTGCTAGGTGAATGCCAAGCGGCCGCAATACGGAGATAATTTCCTTAATGATCGCCCGGCCAATTTCAATGTCGGAGTCCTTTCCAATGTGCTGGCCTTGGACCTCACTTGTACTAAAACCAACAACAAATAAGTCCCCCTTCTCCAACTTGGCTTCTTTTAAGAGTTCCGTTAAGCCAGTGTGGACTTCTTTACGGTAGGTTTCGAGTTCCTCTGTCATCATATCGCCCTTCCTTTTGTCTATTATTTCGATATCTTTATTATAAAATCCTCGTTAAGAAAACGCTAGCAAATACCGTATGACAATGTTTGAAAAACGTCGAAATTTAAATATGAATTTGTGAAATGGCTTTTAGCCAATCTCGCGTTCCAGAATCAAGACGTTCATCAAGCGGAAACGGCCATGGTTTGAAGGCAGCTGCCACTTTGGACCACTGAATTTGCGAGTCACTTTCTAAAGTGGTTGCCATTTGGTGAATCAAGTTTTGCTGAACAGTTGCTGATACCGAGCGTTGCAATAAGGTCATCCCTATAATTCGCTGCGCCAGTAATTGAACAATGACCTGATCAAGCTCCCCCTGCGTTACTAAATTTTTCAGCAACACTGGTTTAGCTAACGGCAATGCCGGCAACTCCCGCTGAATAAATTGGTTCAGTAATGACCAATTCCGGCTGAGTTGATAGAAAAATTGCCATGGCACCTTTGCATTGATCTCAACTAATGTTTGATGAACCGCAGCTGATAAATCAAACGAAGTTTCTTGCAGGCGAGGCGTTAATTCTTGAAGAAAACGCTGACCGGTTTCCCGGTCTAAGGACTCAAGATGTTTCCCAGTAGTAAGACGATAACGAACAATTAAAAAATCGTTCACCATCGTCTGGTCAATTGTGCGTTGACGTTGGCGCTGATGGTGTTGGTGGAATGATTTACTGATTCCGTGTCGCTGACTACGGGCAAATTGTCCCTGTTTTGGCATTTCAACCGTCCCTTTCGTTAAGGTATAAAAAAAAAGTCGTCACAACTGTGACGACTTTGGCAGTTGGGCTAGCTGGATTCGAACCAGCGCATGACGGTACCAAAAACCGTCGCCTTACCGCTTGGCTATAGCCCAATAATAAAATATGGAGGAGGGTGGATTCGAACCGCCGAACCCGAAGGAACGGTTTTACAGACCGTCGCGTTTAACCAGACTTCGCTACTCCTCCGTGAGGTCTGTTGTTGTTTACTAACAATCAACATGTATTATAATACACAACTCCCCCATTTTTTTCAAGAGGTTTTTCGGACTTTTTTCAAAAAATGTCCAAGTTTCATCAAATTATTTTAACAAAAAGGACGAACCATTATTTCAATCGTCCGTCCACATCATTTTAAAGATTATTCTGAATAAGTGTTTGTAATCTTCGAGCCATTAAGGCCATAACTAACCCACACCCAACGGTCACCATACCAATGATTAAGAAGTACGGCACTTCCGTAGCCGTTAAATAGTACTTCACTAACTGCGAATTTATGGCCTGCCCCACGGCATCCGCCAGGAACCACATACTCATCAGTTGTGAACGAAAGGCTTTTGGCGCCAATTTAGTCGTAATCGATAAACCAATTGGCGAAATCAACATTTCCGCAACTTCCACGATTAACCAGGAACCAATTAACCAAAATGGACTAACCCGGCCATTCGTCGTCCCATGAATGATTCCGGGCAGTGCCATCCAAACATAGGAAACACCGGCAATGATTAGCCCAGCCGCAAATTTAGCTGGTGCCCCCGGTTGATTTTTCCAATGGTCCCATAGCCATACAAACAACGGGGTCAAGATCATAATAAAAAATGGGTTCAGTGTTTGAAAATTAGCAGCCATTAAGTGCCAATTACCGATTCTTAAAACCGTCCGTTGTTCTGCAAATAACGCAAGGACAACCGAACCAGATTCTTCAATTCCCCAGAAAATTGCTGCCGCAATAAATAACGGAATATAGGCCCAAACCCGGACTCGTTCATTCGTCGTCACTTTCCGACTATTGAGCATCATAATAAAGTAACCAATTGGTAATAGGATTGCCAGTACGCTAATTAAGGTAATCAAATTGGTAACGGTCAATAAGCGCATTGCTGCCATTAAAGCTAGGATCACCGCTAAAGTTGCAACCAGCACACCAATCCAAATCATAATTGGACGGAGCGCGTCTTGATCAATGGGGTTATTTGGATACAAACTCTCCTTAGAGAGATACCGTTTACCCCCATAATAGTATTGAATTAAGCCTAGCAACATCCCCACAGCGGCCAGCGCAAAACCCGCATGAAAATTCATTGATGCATCAATCGAAGAGTTTCGAAATCCGTTGGCAACCCATGGAACTAGCCACGGGGCTAACGCTGCTCCTAAATTAATACCAAAAACAAACATACTAAATCCAGCATCGCGGCGCCGATCATTTGGTGAATAAAGTCGGCCGACCATTTCTGAAACATTGGGTTTTAATAGTCCCGTTCCACAAACAATTAAAATAATTGAAACATAGAGTGCCCTTAAACCAAGCGGCACAGCAAGTGCCACATGTCCCAGCATGATAAGCACTCCACCGATAAATACCGTCCGGCGAGCTCCCCAAACCCGGTCAGCTAACCAACCGCCGACCATGATGGAAAGATAAACCAGCGCACCATAAATGGACATGACTGAAGCAGCGGTCGTCTGCCGCATTCCAAGACCACCCTGACTAACGGCATAGTACATATAAAACAACAGAATGGCCCGCATTCCATAGTAACTAAAACGTTCCCACATTTCCGTAAAGAAGAGGGTGGAAAGACCTCGGGGCTGACCAAAAAAGGCTGTGTCTAAGCTCCTTTGCGTTTTCATGCAATTCCTCCTAATGAAAAAGGCACCATAATGGCGCACATGAAAATTCTATTAAGATTTAATTTGAAATTAATAACAACCTTGTTAGTATACACCTTTGGTTGTTAAACGCAAACTTCATTTTTAAGGCGACCTCTTACCCGAGAACGTGCCAATTTTTCAGTAAATTACTAATATCCGCACTCACCTCTTGCTCGTGATTACGATAGATATGACTTGCTTTCCGGATCAAAATCAACTGATTTTGCTGTGCAGTCGCCATTTGACGATTTAAAGTTCGTAAATACGTTGCTGGATCCCCACCAGTAAAATGATCATTTTCCCCAATCAAGAACGCTCCTGATTTGGTGATGGCCTTTAACTGACTAAAATTACCACGGTGGTCGAAGTGCACATTATCTAGTGTGTTATCAGTCAGCCAGCGGTTGGCATTGCCTGCCGTACTGGTTAACCAACGAAAAAGCCGAAACGGTAAACGTTCTTCATTACGTCCCGCATTGACCATTTCCTGAATTACGCTTCGTTGGCCACGACCAATCTTTTTTCGTAAAACTGCTAGGTTCACCGGACTCATAAATATAAAATGTTCAATTGGTGCTTCAGGATGGTTAGCTAGATAATGAATGACCTTGTTGGCCCCCAGAGATTGCCCACCTAAGATGAGATGCGCGTAACGATGTTGCATGGCAAAATTTACATATGCTGCCACGTCATCATCACCGTCCTGAAAGTATTCATCAAACGCCCCATACGTTTCCTGACGACCATTAATTTGGTTCACCGCATTGGTCACATTAAAAGCGTCCCGCGTATGGGCAACTACCAGGTCAACCTTCTGCTGTTGTAGTTGGTGACCAATCACCGAATAAAATGGATTATTGTAAATATTACCTTCAACTCCAGTTACTAAAATTAAAACGGTCTTTGCAGCGGGAGAGTGAAACAGCCGCCCGATTAGAACCAACCCGGTCCGCGTCGTTACCTTCAGTTCACTAACCATAATGTCACCTTCTTTCGCCTAATGTTTCCTAACTGGTCGTGGGTTATGAATCGCCATATCTAAGTGATCACGTTCTGCTTGCAACATTGCTGGTGTATAGCGATAGTGAGCCGCATGTTGCCAATTAAAACTCGTCTCAATCTGATCTTCACGATCGGTCTGAATAAGTTGGATTAAATCTGGATTTAACATTACCGCTCGACCAACTGCAATCAAGTCCGCCCAGCCAGTATTGTAGGCATCGAGAATTTGATCAGCAGTCTTTAATGAGCCAACCCCAATTAATGGCAAGCGCCCATTAATCCGCTCATGGTATACCTGCATCCGGGTCAGCTTGCGGTCAGCACCCCGCCGTGGATGCGAGTAAAAGCCCAGTAGTGAGATGTGGAGATATTGCAGCGGCTTTTTAGTGAGTTCATCCACCAGCTTTAACGTATCCGTCATGGTAAAACCCTGGTATGGCCGTTCTGGAGAGAAACGATAACCAATGATAAAATCTGGCCGATGGTACTTTTGCCGAACCGCGTCAATTGCATCAATGATTCCTAATGGAAACTTGAGCCGCTTTTCAAAACTACCGCCCCATTCGTCAGTCCGGTGGTTAACATTGCCCGCAAAAAATTGCTCAATTAACCAACCATTTGAACCTTGAATTTCAACACCGTCCATTCCGGCCCGCAAACCGAGTTCCGCTGCTTTCGCAAAATTATTGACCATCTGCTTAACCTCGGCTCCCGTCATCGTTTTAGCTCGCCCCCGAGAATCACCACTTGGGGAAACAACTGGGTATCCTTTCGTCATCCAACGCTTGGCCTTATACCCGGAGTGTGCTAACTGCATAATAATCTTGGCACCTTGTTCGTGAGCAATTTGGACATATTCTTGCAGGGTTGCCAAGTTTTCCTCTGAATATGCATTGGGCGATTCAAAACCGATCCCACTCGGTGCGACGTTAGTAAATGGCATGATAAACATGCCAAAACCACGAAAACGATCCCGCCAAAATTCCCGCGCGGTCGGGGTCAATTCCCCGTTATCACCAGAGTCATAAATGGTCAGTGGTGCTACCACCAGCCGGTTCTTAATTTGTACCCCGTTGTTAAATGTATATGGTTCAAATAATGGTTGAAATTTAGCCTTCATGATGATCCCTCCAATCCGTAATTTGATCTGAATCCTTTGGCGGAAACAAGATCCAAAAAATAATATTAATACCAAGAATTAACAGTGACGTAATTGGTAGCCAGTAAATAACGATCAGTCCAGTAACTAATGAGAATAATTCAAATAACCACCGTTGTGGCTCGAGCATCAGCATAATCTTTGGGGCCCGACCTGGATTATCCTTTGCGAGGACAGCTACCATGATATAGAAGGTTACACCCCACACCGCAAAAATCAGAAAATAGAATAGGCTGCGGCCCGAGAGAAGGGATCAGCGCTAATCCAGCCGGTCGCCACGGGAAAGAGCGACATAAAAAACAGTCAGACGATGTTAAGCCAAAAGACCTTCCGCGAAATCCATTGGGCATTTGCAAACAAATAATGGTGATTATACCAAGTGGCAGCGATCCGGTAAAAACTGATTAAGTAGGCTAAGAAATACGCCCGCTCTCTCAATAGTGACCACAGAGTAGCTCCTTCCGGAATCTTGATTTCCAGAACCATAATGGTCATCACAATTGCGATAATGGCGTCGGTAAACGCCTCAACACGTGCTTTATTCATGCTGCCCCCTCCTCTCATCAAATTACTTATTCCATCCTTGAACGATTTTTAAAATGTCATCAGCTAATTCTTGCTCCTTTTGTTGGTAGGTATGCCCCGTCTTGGGGATAATAATCATTTGATTTTGCTGAGCTGTTGGAAAATGATCATTAATGTTTTTCAGAAATTGTTCGGGGTCGCCATAAGTAAATCGATCATAGCCACCGATCACTAACGCTCCACTGTGGGTTACTGCTGCAACTTGGGAAAAATCTTTCTCTGGTTCGACGTGAACATTATCCAAAATGTTATCAAATACCCATTGATAATCCGTATTAGCTGTTCCCGGAATCCAGCCAAGCAGATTGAATGGCATTTGCTGGTCTCCTTCTCCTCGCTTACGCTGCTCGAGGATTTTCCGCTTTTCTTCATCAGTTACCACACTGGTAAGGTGCTCAAGATTAGCCGGGCTCATTAGTAAAAAGTGGCTGATCCGGTAGTCATGGTGCCGAGCCAAATAATAAATCACCTTATTGGCCCCCAGGGAATGCCCAGCTAAAATTACATTTTGGTACCCCTGTTGATAGACATAGTTGAGATAGGCCTCAATATCTTCATCAGTATTATTAAAATCTTCATTCCATGACCCAATCACTTCCTGCTGGCCAGTCTTGACGTTAACGGTGGGAATTTCACCGAATGCATCTGCCGTTTGTGCATAGATAAAGTCAATGCCGGCAGCCGAAAGGGTCTTCCCAATGTTGACATAGAAAGGATTCGAGTAAAAGTTACCGTGAATCCCAGTAATCGCAATGACCACCGTGGAAACATGCTTATCCGCAGGAGCATCAAAAAGGACCCCGGTTAAAACACTTCCCCGTTTAGTTGGTAATGCTAATCGTTTCATCGATTATCCCTTCTTTCGATAAAATATTGTTCCCTTGACCCGTTGACTTTCCAAGTCGTCAGTTGCTAATGCATCCGTGATAGCTTGCTCATTCACATCAAATGCCGTTTGCAATTCTAATTGCGAAATATGCGGATGTTTATTCAGAAAGGCAGCCAATGTCGCAGTATCAAACTTAACCGTCCGCTCGGTAATTGCTCCGTTAGTTACTTGTTGAATTAATTTTTGCCAATCCTCATATTTAGGTAGTCCTTTAACCACAAACGTCTTTCCTTGGTAGGTCAGTAGGTATGCGGGTAATTGATCAATTTGTAATTGCTGACGAGCTTGTTCACTATTATCAAGTTTTTGTTTGATGGTGGCTGAATTGTAACGGGCCTTAAATTTTTCCGCACCTAAGCCAAAGCGTTGAGCTAAAGTTGTTAGATATTTAATATCGTTAGTCTGCAGATTATTGATAACCGTGTCATACTGCATTTCATACAATACTTGGTCTAATCGTGGTTGTTGGTCGTCTGCAATTGCTAGGAGTCCTTGATTCAGTGGGACAGAAAACAAGTGATGCTCGTCAAATAACCGCTCATTACCACCCATATAAATCGGCATGTTGCCGATTTGCTCCTCTTGGAGATAGATCTGCATTAGCCGCACCCAGTATTGGTTTAACGCCACCCGATCCCCAAATCGTTGTCGGACATTTTGATCTACTAAATCATAAACATTCTTGACCAGTTGTCCCGATAGAAATTTGAATTCCAATTGTTCTCCATAATGGGTTTCTAACTGACGCATTGTTGGCCACGTTTCCCAGAGCATCCCCATCATTGGGTCAGCTACCGTCGTAATTACTAATTTTTTCATTTGAAATCACCTCACTAGCGTTGCTTTACTTTCGGAAACATCGCATTACCCGCCATCGTTCCATATAGCATTGCTGGCGTAAACCGATAAGAATCCATCTTTTCCCAGTCAAATTCACTTTGCACTTCTGCTTCCCGACCTTCTTTAATCATTTGAACCAAGTGCGGGTTTAGTTCTACTGATCCGCCGACAGCTAAGAAATCAGCCCAACCAGTTTCAAAAGCTTTCAAGCCATTTTCTTCAGCAAATAGGTCTCCAACACCAATAAATGGGAGACGACCGTTAATCCGCTTGTGGACTGCTTCCATTCTCGTCATCTTTGGATCACCACCCCGCCGAACTTTCTTGTAGAAGTTCCATAACGAAATGTGCAGGTATTGGAGTGGCTTTTCGACTAATCGATCAACTAACGCCAGGGTTTCCTTCATCGTTAAACCATCTGTACCAGGTTCTTCAGGTGAGAAACGGTAGCCAACGATAAAATCTGGCCGGTGGTACTTTTGGCGAACTTGATCAACCGCATCAATAATTTCCAGTGGGAAGTTAAAGCGTTTTTCCATTGTCCCGCCCCAGTGATCCGTACGGTGATTAAAGGTTGCGGAAACAAATTGTTGAATTAGCCAGCCGTTGGCACCATGTATTTCAATTCCATCTAGTCCAGCACGAATTGCCAGTTCAGTGGCGTTGGCAAAGGAATGGATGATTTCTCGTACTTCGGCATCGGTCATTTCGTGTGCTCCATAATATGACATGGCACTCGGACCCCAAACACCGTTTCCCCGGGTCATACTTGCATCAGCATGGAGCCCCGCATGGGCCAATTGGATTACTGCCTTAGCTTCTTGTTCATGGGAGATCTTGGCATATTCACGTAGATTTGCTAAATGATCTTCACTAAAGGCATTTGGTGATTCAAAACCAATGCCGCTTGGGTGAACGTTAGTAAATGGAATGATCCACATTCCGAAGCCATTAAAGCGGTCATGCCAAAACCTTCGTGAAGCGGGAGTTAATTCACCGTCCGGACCAGCATCATAGACCATTAATGGTGCTACTACCAAACGATTCTTGATTTCAACGCCGTTATTAAGTGTATATGGTTGGAATAATGGTTCGTATTTTTTGTTCATTTTTAAAATCTCCTTTTAAAAGTTTTGTTGTTATACATATATTTTTCTTCCTTAATAAGCAAAAAAATTATAAGTAGTCACGGCGGTCAATATACTGCCCTTGAACACCCCAACTACTAATGTCATCGTACTTGATATATAAATGATCAGGTTGGATCCCGAGGACATCATAAAACGCCTGGGTGATCGCAAAATTCAATTTATCATAACCAACATGATCTTCTGTGCCGAAGATACTAACTTCGATATAAGCTAACGGGGCGTCTCCTTGTCCCCGTAAGTACAAGGGATAATTGTCTTGAAAGCCGACCATCAATACATCTTCACTCTTGCCCGGGACGTTGGCAATTGCCAATCCCAAACGTTTCTTCAACGCTAATTCCTTGTTTTTAGGTAACTTAACGTTAGTTCGTGACATAATAAATGGCATTTTAATTCCTCCTCTCACGTTCCTTGACTTGAAACTAAAGTAAGTATATCTTTGTGGATAGAGAAGAACAAGTACGCAGTTTTTTCTTCCTTAAAATTTTTTGGAGGTTATTAAAATGAAGCAACAAGAGTTTGAGCAAAAGGTTAAATATTTTCATGAAAACATGCCGCCACAATGTCCGATCTTATACTCAATGAAGATTATCGGCTCAAAATGGAAAATTCCAGTCATGTGGTATCTAATGCTCAATGATGGTCAGCACTATAATGAATTGAAACGAAGTATTGGTTCAATTACGAATACGATGCTGACCAAGAGTTTGCGTGAATTAGAAGAAGACGGCCTTTTAGAACGCCATTCTAAAGGAACGGTCCCTCCTTCTGTTACTTACCATTTAACCGATACTGGAAAGAATCTAATTTACACGATGGGCGATCTCTTTGAATGGGGAAAGTCTTTGATGGAAAAACAACAATAAAAAAGAGGGTGATCACACAAAATCGTGATCACCCTCTTTTGGGTCCAATATTATTTAGTTACATCCGCTGAAGTTGGACCATAAGTACTTTGATCATCAAAGGCTTTAAAGCTGCCACCTTCTAGGGTGCCATACTTAGCTTCAATGTGGTATTTATTTTTTCCGGTCCTGGTAATGGTGAATTGATCTTGCCCCTTCGCTCCTGGGTAAGTAATCATAACATAACCGCCATTACTGGTTGGATGACTACCATCGTGCATCGTCTTAGCAGAGTCATAATTGAAATCGGTAAAGCCACCCTTTTGAATCAAAGCCGCAGCATCTTCAAACGATAATTCTGCTGTACTAGAAGAATCATCGTCTTTTTTTGTGGTTGAGGATTGCTTTGCTGATCCATTCCCATTAGCAATTTTAGCGAAATTGCTAGACACATCCGTATTCTTGGTTGGCGTCCAGTTTGGAGTACCGTTCGTGCTTTGTTCTACTAACGCGACTGGTTCCCCGTTATGAAATGCAAAAGCATACGTAATGTGGGTGGCCGCGTTTCCCGGACGATCATAGTTGTATAAAGCAACCACGTTATAGTCGTATGATCCCTTTCCTGATGGTGCCCAACCGATTGAATCATTGCTACCATTCACGGTTGTCTTACTAAGGTCTTTGGGATAATACATGCCAGCCTTCGTTTTTAAGTCTTTATTACCATCATATTTAGTATATGATTGGCCCATCGTTGGTGCCCATTGATCAATAAAACTCGTTAATTCCTGGTCTTTTTCTTATTCCAAAGAGTTGAAGAATCAGATTGAGTGGATCCCTTCTGAACAGTCTTTGATGATGAGGTCGTAGCTTGATTGGAGTGATTGGTCGGTGAACTCTTACCACAACCGCCTAATACAGTTGAAATTCCCACTAATGCACTAATTATTACTAAAGTTCTTTTCCGAAACATTTTACAATCTCCCTTAATTATAAATAACCGTTTTCTAGTATACTCGTAAAGACGTTAAAACTAAAATTTAATTTATTTTAGTAAAGAATAATTGCTAGAATACAGAAAAGGCCTCCATACCATACTTTTAAAGAATGATATGAAGGCTTTCTAAATACTAATTAAGTATTGCTAATGCCAACTAGAGGAGTCGAACCTCCGACCTTCTCTTTACGAGGGAGATGCTCTACCAGCTGAGCTAAGTTGGCAAAATAAAAAGGAAATGCCGATCGGTACAATCAACACTTCCTCTCAGCAACTGCGAATGTCGGGCTCGAACCGACGACAACCTGATTAACAGTCAGGTGCTCTACCAACTGAGCTAATTCGCAATAAC
>NZ_GG698803.1:0-24588 GCF_000161935.1 Limosilactobacillus coleohominis 101-4-CHN
GATTGAAAATCCGCTAACGGTTTTTAGTTTAACTTGAGTTGTTATTTGTTATAGAGTTTAGGAAATTCACGTTGGAATTCAGCGATGTCATCGTATTCACTAGCAAGTTCGCGACTTAGGCGAATGTAGATTGGAATTAACTTACGGTAAATTGGGTAATTATCCTTGTCTGGCTGATACTTCTTTTCTTTTCCGATGTACTTCGTAATCCCTTGAAGGTCACTTTCTAGGCCAAGACTCATCTTAGCAAGGTACATCGCAGCGAGACAACCACTTTCGTATGAATCAGGAATGGTAATTTCGTGTTCATAAATATCAGCCATTATTTGCCGACCAAGTGAGGAGCGAACAAAGCCACCAGCCACCAGGATATCCTTTGGATCTCCAGTAACTTCAGTCAAAGCAAGGGTTGTCATGTAAAGATTGAATACGATTCCTTCTAAGACTGCACGAATCATATGGGCACGCGTATGATTACGGTTAAGGCCAAAGAATGACGCCCGGGCATTGGCATCCCATAATGGGGCCCGCTCACCACCGAGGTATGGATGGAATAACAAACCAGACGACCCAGCAGGAACAGTTTCCGCAATCTTAGTCAGAATATCATATGAGTCTTGTTGGAGTAGTTTAGCCGTTTCCTGTTCGCCACCAAATAATGCATCATGGGCCCAGTTGAAAACAATTCCGCCGTTATTAATTGGCCCACCGACGAGGTACTTTCCTTCCATAATCGGGTAGCAGTACAGTCGGGCTTTAGGATCAATTAATGGTTTATCCATAAAGGAACGAACGGCGGCTGAGGTACCGATGTTGATGGCGAGGGTCCCGGTTTCAAGGGCGCCTACTCCAATGGTTGATAATGCACCATCAGTTGCCCCCATTACGATGTGGACGTCATAAGGAACACCCATTACTTTGGCGTATTCTGAACGAATGCCCACAATTGAGTGGGTGGTTGGAACTAAAGATGGTAACTGGTCTTTTTTAACCCCGACCATTTTGAGGATCTCATCATCCCATTGAAGGGTTTGCATGTTTAATAACCCAGTAGCGGCTGCCATGGAAGTTTCTTCAGCCAGCACGTTGGTGTAACGCCAAATGACATATTCCTTAATTCCAACCCAAAAGGCTGTTTTGTTGCAGAGATCCGGATGCTCATTTTTTAACCATAGTAATTTATAGAATGGTCCCATCGGGTGGATTGGTAAACCAGTGCGTTTATAAACTGCCAGTCCCTTGCCGTTTTCTTTAAATTGCCGAGCGTACTTCTCAGCACGATTATCGGCCCAAGTAATGGTTCTAGTGAGCGGCTTGTAGTTTTGATCCAGGGCAATGAGGCTGTGCTGCTGTGCTGACCAAGAGATTGCGACCACCTGTCCATCGGTTAGTTGGGCCTTGGTAACAACTTCTTGGATGGCTTGAAGGGTTGCGTTAAAGATGTCATCTGGATCTTCTTCAGCCATGTCTGGCTTATTTTGATATAAGGTATATCCCTTATTTGCTTTAGCAAGAATTTTGCCATTAATGTCATAAAGTAGCGCTTTGGTACTGGTAGTACCAATGTCAATGCCAACGATGTAATCCATAGTAATGCCTTCCTTTATGTTTATTTTTAAAGTAGTTGATTGTTGAAAAGTGATATATCAGATAATACTTAGTTACAGTTTAAAATGTTTTCTGAATGCCGTCAACACCATTCTAAATATTTATACACCAGTAAATAAAACGCTTTCTAAAATAAAAATTACTTGTCCGCTAAAATTGATAAAAAAGTTGAAAATAAATTGACATTAAGATGCCTCATGATATAATGAAAGCGTGTTCAGGTAATACTAATATATCAGTTATCCATTAACATTTATGGAGGGATCTTATGGTTAAAATTACGGATGACTACAAGAAGGACAAACAAGCTTTTGCAAAGGCTGGAATTAAAGTTCCGACTTATAGCCAGGAAGAAATTGCTAAAAAAACGTTAGCTGCTCCACGCTGGGTTCACTTTGGTGGTGGAAACCTATTTCGGGCCTTTCACGCAGCAATTGCTAGTCATTTAATTGATGCTGGTAAATTAGATGAGGGGATTATTGTTGTCGACACCCATGATGACAGTATTATCGAAAATGTTTATAAGAAATTCAACAATCGGATGCTTCGGGTCATTACAAAGGCGGATGGATCACAGGATCGTGAACTTTTCGCACCAGTTGCCGATGCCATCTATACTGGACCAGTAACTGATGATACGTCTAGTTTGGAAAAGTTAAAGGATATTTTTAATCAAGCTAGTTTGCAATTAGCTACTTTCTCAATAACGGAAAAGGGTTATGCTCTTAAAGATGCAGAAGGTAACTTCTTTGCTCCAGTTGCTCATGATATTGAGAATGAACCAGCTAAACCACAAAATAATATGTCGCTATTGGTAACCCTCTTATTATCGCGGTTTAAGAATGGGGCAACCCCAATTGCTTTGTTGAGTACTGATAACTTCTCCGAAAATGGGGATAAGTTGAAAGACAGTGTTCTGACGATTGCTAAAGCTTGGCAAAAGAATGGTTTTGTAGATCAAGACTTTATTGACTATCTTTCTGATGATAGCAAAGTTTCGTTCCCATTATCAATGATTGACCGGATTACGCCAAACCCTTCAGAAACTGTTTCTGAATCTTTGAAGAAGGATGGCTTTGAAGATGCTGATTTGATCCATACTGAATCTCACACAACGATTGCTGCATTTACAAACACTGAAGAAGCTCACTATTTAGTTGTGGAAGATAAGTTTCCGAATGGTCGGCCAGCCTTTGAGGATGATGGTGTGATCATGACTGACCGTGACACCGTTAACTTAGCTGATCAAATGAAGGTTACGGCTTGCTTGAACCCACTGCATACTGCTCTGGCAATTTACGGAACAATTTTGGACTTTAAGTCGATTTCATCAGAAGTTCAAGATCCTGATATGAAACGTTTAATTCTGCAAATTGGTTATGGTGAAGATCTACCAGTCGTTCAGGATCCAAAGGTTTTGAGCCCACGGGACTTTATTGATGAACTGGTTAACAAGCGGTTACCAAATCCATACATTCCGGATACTCCACAGCGGATTGCTGCTGACACATCACAGAAAGTTGGTATCCGTTATGGTGTCACGATTCAACACTACGTTGACGATCCAAAGCGGAACCCAGCTGATTTGAACTTCATTCCATTGGTAATTGCCACTTGGCTGCGTTACCTGATGGGCATTAATGATGAAGGCGAAAAGTTCCAACCTAGTCCAGATCCATTATGGGATGATTTGCATGCTCAAGTTGCCGACATCAAGTTTGGCGATGCCAACCAGGATGTTCATGATGCCATAAAGGGAATCTTATCCAATAAGTCAATCTTTGGTAATGACCTTTACGTAGTGGGCTTAGGTGATAAGATTGAAAGTGACTTCAAAGAAATGCTAGCTGGAAAGGGGACTATTCGGAAGACCCTGCAAAAGCATTTGGATGAAGAAAGTAAGAACTTTGACTAATTAAAGTAAGAAAGGGAATATTAGATTATGACTGAAAACAAGATTGCCGTAGTAAATTCAAGTAGCTTTGGACAAATTTTTAAGGAACACTGGGAAGAACTTGAAAAGATTGGTCAAGTTGACCGTTTCATGGTTGACCCTGACATTTCTGGTAAGGATTTAGCTGAAAAGTTAAATGGCTACAACATCATCATTGCTAGTGTTACGCCAAACTTCACTGAAGAATTCTTTGACAACATGGATGGTTTGCAATTGATCTCTCGTCACGGAATTGGTTACAACAGTGTTGATATTAAGGCTGCTAAGGAACACGGTGTAAAGGTCACGATTGTTCCACCGTTGGTTGAACGGAACGCGGTTGCAGAAGCTGCATTAACCAACTTGATGGCCCTGGTTCGTCAGGCACCAGCAGCTGCAGAACGTGAACGTGAGGGTCATTACTCAGATCGTGCTCACTTCATGGGTCATGAATTTTCTGGTAAGCAATTCGGTGTGATTGGTTGCGGAAACATCGGTGGTCGTGTTGCGGAATTATTCCACTTCTTTGGTGGTGACGTTTTAATCACAGATCCTCATCCAGCAACTTCTGATGAATGGTGGGCTAAGAACACCTGGGCTAAGCGAGTACCTTTGAATGAATTGCTTGCCAAGTGTGATTACATTTCATTAAATGCTTCACTTGATGATGACGATTACCACATGATTGATGCAGAAGCATTGAAGAAGACGAAAAAGGGTGTTTACTTTGTCAACCATGCCCGTGGTGCATTGATTGATGAACAAGCAATGATGGATGCAGTTAAGTCAGGACAAGTCGCTGGCTACGCTGCCGACGCAATGGAAGTTGAACCAGTTCCAGGTGACCATCCATTCTTGCATGATGATCACTGCCTGATCACACCACACACTTCTGCTTACACTTATGAATGTTTGCACGGAATGGGTGAAAAGTGTGTCTCAGACGTTAAGAACCTGGTTTCCGGGAAGCCTTTGGTTCGTGAATTAACGAGTCAACTTTAATTTAAGTCAGATTGATAAGGTTGGGTGCTAGCACCCAACCTTATTTCGTATGAGGAGCAATAATGATGGCAGATCCATTAAATATATTACATACAGTGGGGTTTCAGGAACTGTATCCGATTGTACGGGCAGAATACGACTGAGTGGTCCACTCGATCATGATCGGTTAATTAAGGCGGCACAGCGGGTTCATCAAATCATTCCGGAATTATTAGGTCAGTATGATTTAGAAAATAATCAGTTTATTAATGCCGGGTTTACTGAGCGTGACGTGATTCATTTTGTTGATCGACTCCAAGAGGGTGTTGCCGGAGATTTAGATTGGGAACGGCAGCCGCAGTGGGCAATCTATGTTTCCAATCAGCAATTAATCGTTTATGGAAGTCATATTTTATTTGATGGTGCTGGTTTTAAGGAGTTACTATACCTTCTTGCGGCAGCCTATAATCATCCGAAACAAGTCCAGTTAAAAAACCATCAGGATATTGACGGCATCAAACGTTTAATCAAACAAACCTTTTCAACTTCGCAGAACAATGACCATCCGAAAAAGAAATTATTCTTACCAAAGCTGGCTAATCCCCAGGGTGCTTCTGCCGTGTATCAGGTGATTGTACAAAGGATTTCCACTGATTTATTCCAAAAGCTTCACCAACGGACGCATGAGGTCGGGATAACGTTGAATGACCTTTTTATGGCAGCATTTGGAAAAGCAGTACAACAGTATTGTGGAATTGACGAAATTAATCTTGCTTGTCCCACCGATATGCGTCAATACCTCTCTGATGCAGATCAGCAACAGTTGCGAGTGCAAAATTTAACGGGGCGCTATAATGTGGGGATCAAAGCACCACTGGATGAAAATTTGGTGGATACAGCAATGCACATTCATGAGGATATGAATGCGGCTAAGGAACAGCATGCGTTTTTGGAATCGTTTCGGAAGATGTTGAATAACCTTGCTCAAGGAGCCACCGTTCAAAAATTACAGAGGGACGTTGAGCAACACTATCACGTTCGTGAAATTGCCTACACTAATATGGCAATTGTTGATGAACAGCGATTGGCTTTCGCTGGAATTAAGGTTCAAAAAGCTGTGTTATCGGGTGGCTTTCGCCGCATGCCTCACTACCAGATTTGTGTGAACACGTTCAAAAATCAACTCTCGTTAGTTGCGAATGTCATTGGGACGCCTGCAGAAATGCAATTAGCAAAAGCTGTAATGACGATGATGAGGTTATATTTATTGACATTTTAAAAAGGACGAGGACTCCGTTAAACGAGTTCTCGTCCTTTTTGAAAATCAAGATATTATTTATTCACCCTGTTCTTTCCGGGCTTTATCACGTTTGTTTTGACCAGTGATGAAGTAGAATGGCAGGATAATGAATAATGCACCGAATCCGGCAATTAGCTGGAATGGTTTAGCATGAGCAAGTAGCCATACCGAAACAATCACTGCGAGAATTGGAATAATCCAACC
Source organism: Limosilactobacillus coleohominis 101-4-CHN (assembly GCF_000161935.1). Classification (GTDB taxonomy): domain Bacteria; phylum Bacillota; class Bacilli; order Lactobacillales; family Lactobacillaceae; genus Limosilactobacillus; species Limosilactobacillus coleohominis_A. Next base: position 6,027 of record NZ_GG698803.1, read on the forward strand.
ACCAGGAATCGTAAACGATGACTTTTTGTCCTTCATTGTCTTTCTGAAGACCATGACCGCAATACAAGTTGGAATGTATTGGGCAAACCGTGATACAACAGAAATGTTAACTAGGGTAAGGTAAGAACCAGACCATGCAATTGCCATTGCTAATAAAGTGTGAATAACGATCGCAACGTATGGCGCACCCTTACTGTTTTCGGCACCCAGTTTCTTTGGCATTTGGTGGTTATCAGCTAATGAGGCAGCTAACCGTGGGGAAATAAATGAGGAGTTCAGTGCCAAACCACCCATTGATAGGAAGGTTCCAACAATGATAACTGCTTCACCAGCACGACCAGCGACCGCCTGAGCAGCATCTTGGAGTGGAACAGAACTTTTGGCTAAGCCACTACCTAAAATCCCAACACACGAAACAACAACGAGGACGTAAATCAACGCAACCGCAATGATTACCAAGAGAAGCGCTCGTGGTAAGTTTTTCGATGCGTCCTTCATATTTCCGGCCGTAATGACCAGTGATTCAATCCCAGTGAAGACCATGAATAAAGTAATCGTGGCGTTGGCGAAGCCATTAGCTGAACTTCCTGGTAGGAAGAACGGCGTGAAGTTAGCCGGATGTAAGAAAAATAATCCAACAATTGCAACTAAAAGAATTGGGACTAACTTGGCGACCGTTACCACGTTGTTAAAGATTGCTGAAGTCTTAACCCCAGTCATATTAATACAAATTAGGATAATACCAATAATGGTTACAATGATGTTTTTGGCAGTCGTGGTTGCCCATGGCTTGTAGACACCACCGATCGCAGTGGCAATGGCTACGTATAGTGTTCCTTCGGCAATAATCCGAATGGCCCAGGTAACCACCCCAACTTCATATCCAATGAAAGGACCAAAGGCTTTTTTAGCGTACAGGTAGGCACCCCCGGTTTCCTTAAACCGTCCCGCACATTCGGCAAAACAAAGACCGATCATGAATACTAGGACAGCGTCGGCAAGTAATGCTAAGATACTAGCCGGACCGAATAGGTTATATCCTTGTCCAGGAAGTAGGAAGATTCCGGATCCAAGGATCCCGTTGACCCCAAAGAGTACGATACTCCAAAAGCCCATTTGTCTTTCGACAGAGCTACTTTTTACACTCATATTATGTCACCTCTCAAATTTTGGAGAATCTAACTACTACTTTATTATCACATTTTATGGGAGCAACCGCAAATTAGGATGTTGATTATATGCATTTGTAAGGCATTCGTGCAAAAATGCCTTACAATTTACGGTTTTCCAGCCCTTGTAATTGATTTCATTAAAGAAAGGAGGTTGGGATAATTTCCAACCTCCTTAATAATTTAGAAAGAATTTACTTGTTTAAGCGGTAAACCCATTGACGACCATCACGTTCTAGTAGCTCGTCTGCGGCAACTGGACCCATTGATCCAGGAACGTAATTCGGGAATTGAGGTTCTTCAATGTCCCAAAGTTTCCGTGCTACGTCAACAAACTTCCATGCATAGGCAATTTCTGACCATGAAGCAAAGTTAGTGTGATTACCTTCCAAAGCATCATGGAAGAGCCGTTCGTATGGTTCTGGTGATTCGGCCTTCGTAGAATCATCTTGCATGAACTTCAAATCAACTGGTTCGGTATTGAATCCTTGACCAGCACTCTTGGCGTTAACCCGTAGTGAGAACCCAGCATCTGGTTCAACAAAGATTGTCAAAACATTGCTCTTCAATGATTGTTCTGACTTCATCCGTGGGTTAGCGAAGATGTCAATCAATGGCTTCTTGAAGACAACGTCGATCCGGGTGAATTTGTCAGCCAGCTTCTTACCAGTTCGAACGTAGAATGGTACTCCTGACCAACGGTAGTTATCAAATAACAGCTTGGCTGCTACGAAAGTTTCGGTGTTAGATTGTGGATCAACACCATCTTCGTGGCGGTAAGCATTCGTATCTTGACCAGCGTCATATTGACCACGAACAAAGTTCGAAGCCGCTTCTGATGGAGTGTAAACCCGTAGTGACCGAAGTGCCTTGATCTTTTCAACCCGTACATCGCTATCGGTAAATGAGACTGGTTGTTCCATAGCAAGTTGGGCAACCACTTGCATGATGTGGTTTTGCATCATGTCACGGAGGGCACCGGAATTGTCATAGTAGCCAGCCCGTTCTTCGACCCCGAGTTTTTCACTTAACGTAACTTGGATGTTGTCGATGTAACGGTTGTTCCAGAGAGATTCGATGATGGTGTTACCAAAGCGGAGAGCTTCAATATTTTGAATCATTTCCTTTCCGAGGTAGTGATCAATTCGGAAAATTTGGTTTTCGTTAAACGTTTCAGAAAGTTCATCGTTTAATTTCTTGGCAGATTCAAAGTCCCGACCGAATGGCTTTTCGATAACAAGCCGGTTGTAACCATCATCAGAAAGGAGACCTTGCTTCTTTAAGTTCAGGGCAATCGTTCCGAAAAATTGGGGAGCCATTGACATGTAGAAGAGGCGGTTGTCGTCAGTACCAAACTTCTTACCTAATTCTTCAATCCGTTCCTTTAAAGCAACGTAGTGTTCAGGCTTTGTAACATCATGTGGTTGGAAGAAGAAGTGCTTAACAAAGTTCTTTGCTTGATCCTTTTCCGTTTCTTTGATGCTGCTGATGGACTTAGCAACCATTTCTTGAAATTCTTCATCGCTCTTTTGTCGACGAGAAGTCCCTAAGAGAGCAAAGTGGTCACCAATGTATCCCTTTTGATATAACTTGAATAGTGACGGGTAGAGCTTCCGTTGTGCCAAATCACCGGCAGCTCCAAATAATGTGATAACAGCTTTATTTTCCTTAGCCAAAATGTTCACTCCTCTTGAATACTAATTATATTCACTCATCGAGTATGATTATATACTTTCAAACAACCGATTGCATTAAAAAGGGAGCGTTTTCTTGACCGCTTAAAATTGTAACAAAATGGCTCAAATCGTAGACGAGTAGTGGCCTTGCGATTTGTTGAACGTTTGTCAAAAATTGGTCTAGGTCAAATTTTTTGGATTAAATCTCAATCACCGCTTCTTTTTCTGCTAATAAACCGAAAACTGTGCAGATTACCACTACTAAGAATGAAATGACGAGGCTGAAACTCCAGTTATTGGTGGCAGCCTTGAGCCATCCTGTGGTGACCGGGCCAAGGGCTGCAATGATATAACCGAGCGATTGGACCATTCCTGATAAATCACGAGTGGTGTTGGCATCGGTCGTTTTCAAACCAAAGAGGGTCATGATGAGTGAGTAACTGGCCGCCGTACCTAAGCCTAAGCACAGGGTAATAACCGTAAAATAAGCAAAATTGGCGGTATGAATGAGCAGGCCAAGAAAGCCAATGGCAGTGAGTAGTGATGAGCCGATAATTAACGATTGCCGATGAGCGAGTCGACTTGCCCATAGGGGGATTACGAAAGCTGCCGGCATTGAAAATAATTGCAAGAATCCAGCGATGATTCCAGCAGCGTTGCTCGACATGCCATAATCACGGGCGATCGTAGGCAACCAGGTTACAGTAATATAAAACGACATTGATGATCCGGCCATGTAAAATAATAGACACCAAGCTTGCCAGCTCTGCCAAATTGAACGGTGGTGATGCTTAGTAGTGATTGAACGGGGCGTTGATGGAATTGATTTAGCATTTGGCAGCCACACGATGAGGGTGAGGATTACTAATGCTGAAATTAACATCACAGCGATTTGCCAATTCCATAATAAGGTGAGTGGCGTGATGATGTACGCAAAAATGGCACTAAACATGTCTAATGAAACGCCGTAAAGGCTGGTCATTAAACCGACTTGACGTGGCAATTGTTCCGTAATGATTGCTGGAAGGAGGACATTAATAAACGTGATGGCGAGGCCCACTAAAAATGTTCCAAATAACAAGCTGGAGTAAGAAAAGATCCGTAAGTAGGCACCGATAGTAAGAACGATGAGTGCCCATAAGATGGCGAAGTTGTTGCCTAAACGTCGACAAATGATTGGTACAACTGATGAGAAGAGCCCAAAACACAGTAACGGAATGGTAGTTAGAATTCCCAGGTTAGTGACTGGGACATGAAAGCTGGTGGCAATTTCTGTAATGACCGATGGTAAGGCAGTAAAAGGTGCTCGCATACAAGCACCGAGAAGGATAATTCCAGAAATTAAAAGGGCTTTTTGCCGTGACTGTAATTGTTGCATGGTTCTTCTCCCGTCTTACTTAATTAACTTTATAGTAGCATAATTAGCGACCTGAATTTGACTAAGGGAGGTGAAAAAACTATACTATAAGAAGATTTTTTACGGAGGAAAACGATGGCGGCAGATATATACCCCTTTTTAACTTTCGAAAACAGCAAAGAAGCGATGGACTACTACGTTCAAGAATTTGGCGCAGAAATTATCGAAAGAACCCCGTTCACAGCGGAACAAATCCAAACGCTGGGACTCGATACAGATAATTTGGCAGATACAACGGCCCTTGGTCAGTTCGAGGTGGCTGGACACCGGATCTTATGTGGTGATGCAACGATGACGATGCCGCAGGCTTCATCATTAGTTTCTTTATTCTTGGATTTTGGTGGCGATGTGGCAGCTGCTAAGGAACTATTCGACCACTTGGCTTCATCAGACCAACAACGGGTGACCTTACCGTTTGCTGATCACTTAGTTGGGCGTCAGCTCGGTCAGATTGTTGATAAATACGGGGTGACATGGTACATTTCCGGTGGTGAAAAGGAAAATAATTAACTCTAAATAAAAGGAGCGTTGCAGCCGCAACGCTCCTTTTTGAATTCTCTAATTTTATTCTTCAACAGCTTTCCAGCGCTTTTGTAAGATTGAGTAGACATTATCGATATCTTCATCGGTTCCCCGTAACTCATAGTCTGCTAAGAATGGGGCATCAAACATATCACTGTATTTACGAGCGGTTAAACAGTATTGTTCATTAAAGTTTTTGTTGCCGCTCCCGACAACCCCAATGCACTTTTCAGCATTATCGTTGGAAGCAATGTATTCACCAAGGGAATTCGTCATTAATTCGTGAAAACCGGAATCGAACCCATTGCCACCGTCGAGGTAAGTCGGGACAAATGCGAAAAAGTCTTGTTCCTCAGCGGCTGGTAACGTCTGGTCAGAGATCTCTTTAAGGTTGATTTCGAGATCTTGGCTATTGATACTATGCTGTTGCTTAGCGAATGCTTGCAGACGTTTGAGGAATGAGCGGGTATTACCTTCGATTGAGATGTATAAGATATTCATTTTTTCCATAGTTGCTTATCTCCAATATTATGATTTATTTTGTGATGATGAATCTTGGTTGATGGCCGCAGCTTTGCGAACTTCAAACCAGTCAATATATGAATTTTCGTAATCACGAATTGTTAACTCAAGATTACCAATTTTAACGGTATCATTCGATTTGACGTGAGGAAAGTTGTCGAGAACGTAACCGGACAGGGTCACCGCATCGTCATCATCGAATTCTTTGATATCTTCATGGAAGAAGCGTTCAAAGTCATAAGTAGTCGTTTTGCCGTCCACTTTATAGTGACCATTTGGCAACTTGCTAATCATGTTGTCAGCGACATTATCAATTTCATCACGAACGGTGCCAAAGAGCTCCTCATAGATATCCTTATCAGTAATGATTCCTGAAGTACCACCGTATTCATCTACGACGACCACCATTGGTACCCGCGTGAGAATCATTTGCTCTAGGACTGCGGTGATTGCAGTATTCTCAGGGGTGGTTGGTAAGTGCCGAAGCACTTTGGAAACTGCTAAGTCACCATTAATTCGTGATTGCTTAATCAGGTCGTAGTTAAAAACATAGCCAACGATTTTATCCTTATCATTATCTGAAACCACGGGCAGCCGACTATCCTTAGTACGGATATATTCAGTCAGTGCTTCGTCCACCGTTTTGGTGATGTCAACGACGGTCAGCTGGGTACGGTCAATCATAATGTCTTTGGCGACTTTATCATTGAATTCGAAAGCTCGCTCCATATAAAGGAGGTCACCACGTTCGAGTGCACCTCCCTTAACAGAATTTCGGGTTAAACTAATAATTTCACCCTGAGAGAGCACCTCATCATTTTCATCTGCGGGCTTCATGCCGAGTAAGCGGACGATTCCGTTGGCGGATGAATTAAGTAACCAAACAAATGGGTAGAAGATGATATGAAAGTAGTGCAATGGAGTGACCGTTGCCATCATCATTTTGACTGGAATGTCAATGGCGATGTTTTTAGGAACGATCTCTGTCAAAACCACTTCTAAATAGGTCAGCAGTAAGACTCCGACAACGGCACTAATAACATGGACAACACTCGAATTTAATGACCAGCGGGGAAGCTGAAGGGCATCCACTAATAATTCTTCTAGGGTTTGTTCACCAATCCAACCAAGAATAATCCCACACACAGAAGTACCAACTTGAGTGGTTGACAGGTATTCGGTCAAATTAGAGACCATCTTAATGGCACGTTTGATTTTAATGGAGGGCTTTTTGCGGGCAGCTTGTTTTTCCTGGAGAGCGGTTATTCGAACCTGAACAAGGGCGAATTCAGCTGCGACGAAAAAGGCCGCGAAGATAAAGGTGACGATGATGATCAAAATGTTGATCATTATCTGACTCTGATCCACTGTTAAAGACTCCTCATGATAAATGTTTAACACAACGTTACAAAGTGATAATTAAGTTAATATTGCATAACGTGTTTTATTATACCATGGTAAACTAAAGACGAAATAGGCAAAACGTTGGCAATGACAAAAATAAGCCGCTTTCAGGGGAGAGAAAAATGAATCGGATTGTGATTATAAACCAGGGACAAACTGAACTTTGTCGGTCATTAAGTCAAAAATTAGACCATTGTCTGATATTAGACAGTTTCCAATGGTCGCTCGAACCATCAGATATCATTTGTTGGTTACCAGCTGATAATTCACGGGTTGATTTAGCAGTGACTGATTTAGTTGATTTATTGGATCGTAGTTCAGTTCAACCAGCTAAAATTATCATGAAATCAATCGCGGGGACGGCCGATGACGCTAGTGACCAGCAATTAACCAGTTGGTATGGAGAAAATGCACAGCAGATGGTGATGGACCACCTTTATGCCATCAAAATGATTGATGAATTAGAGTATCCATACACCATTATTCGAAGCTTGCCGTTAGTAGAGCAACCAATTGACCGTTTGGTGATGAATGAGGGACAGCAATTTTCTGGTAAAAATAGTAGTCTTCGGGCCACCAGCCAACTAATGAAGAAAGCAATTATGACGGATGAATTTCAAAATCAGTCTGTTGGTATCTAGTTTTTAAGACTAAGTTATAGTATATTATTTACTAGATAAAGAAATAGGAGGGTGCACGTAATGATCGAACAAGCATTTGAAGAGTGGCGTCAAGGACTTAGTAAAATGCATTTAGCTGCTTGGGATGAGCTACCGGAGATGAACCTGTACGTGGATCAGGTGGTTTCCTACGTTAATGACCATTTAGCCGGATTACAAGTGGAACCATTAACGAAGTCCATGGTTAATAACTACGTAAAAAAGGGCGCCATTATGGCACCCGTAAAGAAAAAGTATACTGCTTACCAAATTGCATCGCTCTTTGGAATTGCACTTTTAAAAAACATCTACTCGTTGGATCAGATCAAAGCTGGCATTGATCAGTTAACCATTAATAACTATCCGAAGGTCATTTATAATCGCTTTGTTGAGTTGTTCAATGGCCACCTCCAAGAAACCACGGCTCCTGATAATCATCTGCTTACGCCAACCAACGAAAAAATGCTGCAATTAGTGGTGGATACCGCTTTTCAAAGAATCTTAACGGTTCAATTACTAAAGGAAATGCAAAAAGCGGCTACGCCAGTGACTCCAAAAAAGAAATAGTTAATTTTGAAGTGAAATCAGATAACGGTGACTTTCCAGTTGTTCTTGGCAGTCATCGTTATTTTTTAGATTAATTTCATAAATACTGGTGGCATTTTGGTTTAACAGGGGCAACACCCCACGCCAGTCAATTTTACCTTGACCGAGAGGGAGACTGTCATGATTTTCACCCATGGAGTCAACCAAGTGGTAGTGGACGACTGATTCTTGCAAGTGACTCAGTGAAGCCTGTAGTTGCCGGTTATCACCGTGGCAATAGATGAAGCAGTGGGAGGTATCGAAAGCCAGACGATAGTGGTGGCTAAGAATCTCATCTTCCATTGCCGGATTGCCATAGCTAAAGATTGGTGAAATTGAGTTTTCAAACATAATGTGATTGCCACCCATGTCTTTAAACCGGTCCAGTCGTTTGAATACAACCTGCTGGGCGTCTTTCAGAGAAGGATATTCCTGAATGAATAAGTTAGTTTCCTTGGCGTAGGCACCATGCACAAGGCATTGCACGCCAAGGTCGGATGACAGACGAATCAACTGCTCGGTGGAAATTTCGATGAAGCGGTAGAGTTCTGGGAACTTACTTTCGGGGGCGACGAGGTCCGTATGCATTTCACCGAAAGTCATTGGGTGGTGGAGTACAATATTTTTCACCCCATGACTTTGAACAAACTGAACTGCATCATAAAGCTGCTGGTAACCATCATGAGTAAAATCATTTTGGTCAGTATAAAATTCGTATGTAGTGGGGTGATATTTTAGTCGATCGTTAATTTGCTGGGGAGACCGACTACCCTTTAAACCAAGCTGTGGAAGCATTTGAACCATCCTTTCTGTTTAAAAAATGGCTGAGTAATCCCAGCCACTTAGTCTAATTGTTGAAGATACTTTTCGATTGTACTAAGCACGCCGTTTTCATCATTAGTTGGTGCTAAGTGCTTAGCCAGTTTAATGACCCGTGGGTCTCCATTGGCCATGGCGTAACTTTCACCAGCAAGCTCAAGCATGGTCATATCATTTTGGCCATCGCCAAAGGCCATGATTTCACTTGAGTGCCAGCCATGCTTTTTCATCAGTGCTTTGAGACCAGTTGCTTTATGCAGCCCGCTGACAATTAAGTCCATATTGCCATAACCACTGGAAACGGCCGTTAATTGTCCAGCAAAATCGTGGTTGATTTTCGCTTGCATTTCTTGAGTGCGTTCACCAGGGACGTCCATCTGCAGTTTGACAATCTTATCATCAATTTCAGCTAGGGAGTCAATCATGATCATGCGGGGATAGTGGAGACGCACTCGGCTGATGAATTCAGGATCTTCATCTTTAAAGGCGAAGGCATGATGAAGCCCTGATAACAGGAAAGTGCTCCCGGGAGTATCATGGTGCAGTTTGAGGATGCCGTTAATTGCTTTTGGTGCTATTTCACCACAGTAAATCATGGTGCCATGATCGAAACACTCAACCCCATTTTCAGCGACAAAGCAAAGGTCGTTAACGTAGTCGGGAAATGCCATTTGTAATTGGTAAATCGGGTTTCCACTAGCAACAACAAATTGAATGTTATGTTCTTGGAGTTGACGAAAAACTTTGGCAAACCGCTGGTGATCGTAAGTGCTTTGTGAATTTAAGAAGGTGCCATCCATATCGACGGCGATTGCTTTAATCATGATTAATCCTTTCCTAAACTAACGAAGGTATTGAAACGCATATATTGATGGTGAATTCGCATGTTGGAAACTTCAAAAGGTGTCCCATCATCAAGAAAGAAAACCCCTTCCATAATGCCAACTGGTTCATTAGGAGTGAGGTTGAGGAGCTTTTGGTCCACAGCATTTGATGGTGATACGGTTAATGTCAGATAAGAACGGGTCACCGTTTTGCCCTTTTCCGTTTCTAGATAGTTAAAAATAGAGTTTTCCAAAATTTCTGGGGAGAGCGTTGGCAAAATTTTAATTGGAATGTAGCCGGTCTCGATCATGAAGGGCTGATCATCGATAAGTCGTAACCGTTCAATTTTGTAAACATATTCGTTCGCTTCCAAAAAGAGGTCCTGCTGAATTTCTTCGGGAGCGGGAATGGCTCGGTAGTTGAGTAGCTTGATGCTTTGCTTTTTGCCGTCAAACTGGAAACTATCGGTGATTCCCAGGTTGCTACCTTCATAGCGAAACATGGCCCGGTTTTTAAGGTAAAGGGGATTAATGAAGGTCCCAGAACCCCGTTTTTTGAAGATGATCCCCTGCTGAACGAGCACGTCGAGCGCGCGCTTGATTGAACTGCGGCTAACTTGATACATTTCACTCAAGCTACGTTCGTCCGGTAATTTCATTCCTGGATATTCGTTTTCTAAAATTTTTCCTTTTATATCTCTCATCACTGAGCGGTATACTAAATCTGACATAATTAATTGCTCCAAACTCCCAACGGTTGGGAAAGTTAATTGTGTTGGTTATAATCTATAATTAGTATACCAAACTTTCTTGAAGTGGTAATCACTTTTACAAAATTGGACCGTTCCATAAACGGTAATTTTTCGAAAAAAGGAGTCCAATTCATTATGAGTAAAAAGAAGAAAAAGGGTCAATTGAAGAAGACCCAAGTTGAGCAGATCCTAGATAAGAATAAAATTGCATATCATCAAATGGCATTCCAAACTCACCAGGATGGGGATGTGCGCACGATGAGTGTTGACCATTTGGGGATTGATGAGCACCGGATTTACAAGACTTTAGTATTGGAAGGGCCCACCACTGGTCCATTAGTGGGAGTTGTTCCAGTGGATTCGCACTTGGATGAAAAAGCATTGGCGCGCGTATCCGGCAATAAAAAAGTCGAAATGATTCCTTTGAAGAAGTTAGTTAAGACAACGGGCTACGTCCATGGTGCGAACACTCCAGTTGGCATCTATGAGAAGAGTCATTTTCCAATTTTTATTGATCAGGATGCCCAAAAGGAATCTACTATTTTTGTCTCATCCGGACAAATTGGTCGTTCGGTGGAGTTAAATGCGAATGATTTGGCAAAATTAGTTCATGCTGAATTTGCTGATTTACAACAAAAATAATGGGAAATAATTTTTTACAAATTCTTTGGTCACTCGTTAGTACGATTGTGATTGGCCCGGTCATTATGGGAAGCTTGGTCGTTGCAGTCAGTCGAGCCAACAAACGGTTGTCAATTGTTCTTGGCGGCTTTTATGGTCAGGTGATTCTTGGTGGCATTGGAGTGATAATTCATGAATTAAGTCATCTGGTGGTGGCGTTATTGTTTGGTCATCGGATTGATCGGGTCAGTCTGCTCCATATTCCTGATGCTCATGATCCGAATGATCGGGGCTTAGGATACGTGAGCCATGTCTGGAATGATGATAGCCTATACCAAAAGATTGGCAATGTTTTTATTGGCATTGCACCGGTCATTGGCTGCTCATTGGCGATGGTAATTAGCACCCGTTTCTTAGTACCAACGCTTTATGATCGTTGGTTACTAGCGATTGGTGGAGGAACAATTACTAATCAACCGCTATTGTGGTGGCATGTTTTAATTTGGCTGGTGTTAATGATCAACATTAGTGTTGGTGGCTTTGATCTTAGTGGAGCGGATTTACAAAATAGCCGCCAGGGATTAATCGCCCTCGGCGTGGTATTGATCATGTTGGCCTTCTTACTGAGTTTGGTCACGGATAATCGAACCATTTCAGGGCAATTGTTCCATTTGATGCGTCCTTTAATCATGATGATGAGCTTCGCAATCGTGGTGAATGCCGTTTTGTGGGTGCTTCTCCGTTTAATTGTCGTCTTCAAGAAGCGCTAATGAATAATTGACCGTTTTTTTGTTCAGGACTAGAATTAAAGAGACCGTAATATTTTTGAATTAAATAAAGAAGGGATTTATCCATGAGAAAAAAGCTTACTGCATGTACAACCATCTTGGTTGGGAAGAACGCAACGGTTGACGGTTCGACACTTGCTGGTCGGAATGATGATACGCCAGCAGCAATCACACCACAACGGTTTGTTGTTTATCCTGCCTACCATGACAACCCAAACCAAGTTCATGCATATTTGAACAAGTTTGTTGGTGATCGGCCGGCAGACGGTTACCGTTACCAAGGGGTACCAAACGTTGATTTGAAGAAGGAAGGTACCTTTGACGAAAACGGCTTTAATGAAAAGAATATTGCAATGTCCGCAACCGAAAGCTTTTATGCGAATGAACGAGTACTGGCTGCTGACCCAATGAACACTGAATCAGGGATTAACGAAGATGCCATGATGGCAATGGTTTTGCCATTTATCAATAGTGCTCGTGAAGGGGTTGAATACCTCGGTAAGTTAGTTGCTAAGTATGGTTCTGCTGAAGGTAATGGTGTGATCTTCTCTGATAAGGATGACATTTGGTACATGGAAATTGCCACGGGTCATCACTGGGTGGCTCAACGGATTCCGGACGATTGCTATGCTGTAACTGGGAACCGGGCGGCTATTCAAGATGTCGATTTCAATGATCCAGATAACTTTATGTGGTCTGACGGTATTCAAGAATTTGTAGAGAAGAACCACTTGAATCCAGATATTGACGAATGGAACTTCCGGCACATCTTTGGGACTGCGGATGTCTTTGACTTGCATTACAACACACCACGGCAATGGTATGGTCATTTCCTGTTTAGTCCAGACAAGAAGATGGATCCAGAAGACTTTGACCTCCCATTTATCATGAAGGCCCAACACAAGTTTACGGTTGAAGATCTAGAAAAGTACTTGAGCTCTCACTATGACAACACGCCATATGATCCAATGGGCCACATGGGAACGCCACAACAAAAGTTACTATACCGGCCAATTTCATTGAACCGGACGCAGAACTCGCACATTATGCAAATTCGGCCAAACGTTCCGGAATCTGCATCAGCGATTATGTGGATGACCTTTGGGGGAATCCCTTCATTCTCACCATACATGCCATTCTTTGCACAAGTTGATGATAATGATGCACGGTTGCGGAATACACCGATGAAGATGGACTTAGACTCTGATAGTACGTATTGGCTATTCCGGCAACTTTCCATGATTGTGGAATCCCATATGTCAGAATTTGCAAAGCCTGACTTGGACTACTTGAAGAGCATTCGTCAATACTTCCACAGTTGGGTTGCTGAAAATACTGATAAGCTGGATGGATTGTCTGATAAGGAAGCCACCGCTTATCTGAATGACCGGACAAAGGGCATGTTAGATGAAGTTCATCAACGGACCAAGACCTTGATGGCCGAATTAATGACTAAGGGTGTTGAAATGTCCAAGCTGACTTTTGACATGGATCCCAACCTATAATTACCAATCTAATTTAAAAGCGCGACAGGAAATTTCTGTCGCGCTTTTTCAGTATAGAGAAACTTTTAGGTAAATTTCCGATTATTTTCAGTATGGAGAAAATTATTAGGAATAATGCTATAATTTTCAGTACAGAGAAAATCTGGAGGGACATTATGAAAATCATTCAACGACCTTTATATATGCAAAAAATACTACCAATGATCAATACCGAGTTTATTAAGATTATTACGGGAGTTCGTCGTTCTGGGAAGAGTTATCTTCTTTTAATGATTAGAGATGAATTATTAAATCATGGCGTTGACTCTGAGCAAATTATTTATCTAAACTTTGAAAATCCTGAATACTTAGATATTTTAAGTTTTGATAAGCTCTACCAATACTTAAAAGAAAAAGTAAATAGTAATAAAAAGGTCTATTTCTTATTTGATGAAATTCAAGAAGTCAGTCAATGGCAAAAATTAATTAACGGATTACGGGTGGCGTATGATTCAGATATTTATATTACGGGTTCTAATGCGTCAATTTTGTCGGGGGAATTAGCAACCTATTTGACAGGACGATATGTTGAAATTAAAGTTCAGCCATTGACTTTGAATGAATATTTAAATTTTAAAGGCTATTCTGATTCAGCAGAGAAACATTTTAATGATTACTTGGAGTATGGTGGCTTTCCAGCAGTTGTTTTACAAACGGACAATCAGTTAAAAAATGATGTATTAAAGGGAATTTTTAATAGTATTTTACTTCGTGATGTTACCCAACGGGCAACAATTAAGAATCCGGAAGCTTTAGAACGAATTACATTATTTTTACTGAGCAATATTGGTCAGTTAGTAAATGTTAATCGAATTGCCAATACTCTGCGATCCAGCGGACTAAAAATTAGCAATAATACAATTGAAGGATATTTAAAGCTACTCGAAGAAGCTTATTTATTTTACAAGGTACCGCGGTACGATATTCGAGGAAAGGAATATTTACGTGGTCAAGGAAAATACTATGTGGTTGATTTAGGCTTTGTGCGCTCTCAGTTAAGACGTCAAGGGACCAACCGCGGATCAATGATTGAAAATTTGGTGTTTTTGAAATTACTAAGTGAAGGCTACGAAGTGTTTGTTGGTAAATATGATAATAAAGAAATTGATTTCGTGGCGATCAATAACGATGAAACAGTTTATTTACAAGTTACCGATCATATTCCACAAAGTAGTAAACGGGAAACAGATAACTTATTGCATTTAGCAACAGGCTATCGAAAGATATTAATTACTAATTCTTGGAGCGATGTTGGAGAAATCGATGGAATTCCCGTTATTCATCTAGTTGATTTTCTAACTAACTTTAAAGGTAAATAACCCAGTAATTTAATGCTAAAATAGGTTTGCAAAAGAAGATTGATTGAGGCTGACTTTTTAAAAGGAGAAAACCATGATTTTAAATTACTTTTTTGATTTTGATAAAACGTTAGCCAGTTCTGGTGATGCATCAGTGAAGGCGACTAAACAAGCCTTTCAAGATAATGGATTGACGGTGCCAACGACTGATGAGATTTTAGACGCAATGGGGATTCCTGCTGAAGTCTCCTTTCCTCAAATGGCAAAGGAAGCTTTGTCTGCTGACCAAGTTGCTAAACTCGTGGCGCGGTTTAGAAAAGTTTATAGTGACTATGAATTAGCATCGACCAAGCTTTATCCGGGGATTCAGGACATGCTTGATCAACTAACTCAGCGCCATAAAAACTTATTTATCGTATCTAGTAAGCGAACGGATGCCGTGGATCGTAATTTGAATAATTTGAACATTCGCCACTACTTCAAAGATGTGGTTGGTTGTGATCAGGTTGATCATTACAAACCAGCACCAGACGGTATTTTGCTGCTTATCGATAAGTATCAATTACAAAAAGATGATTGTATGATGATTGGTGATGCACGATATGATTTGCAGATGGGTAAGGCCGCTGGTGTGCATACCTGTGGTGTGACCTGGGACGCGTTTGATATTGCTAGTCTGAAACGTGAAGAGCCAACGTACTTAATTGATGCGCCAATGGAATTAATTTCATTGGGACAGGATTAGATCAATTTGGGTGGGGAATTGTTAAAATTCCGCATCCTTTTTATGTCTAAAAAGTGAAGATGGGCTCGTAAAGGTTGATATGACGGCAAAACGATCCTTTGAAAATTGGACCGTATCAATTTCTAAAAAGGTTGACTTTTCGTCAAAATGCTTTATCATTAAAGTCGTAAATTGAATAGATTTACGATGCGTTACTTTAGTCGAATACGTAGTTATTTCTTTATAGAAGGAGTGTTATATTACAATGACAGTAGATTACGATTCCAAGCAATACTTGGAAAATGTTGATGCTTACTGGCGTGCTGCTAACTACCTTTCAGTTGGTACACTGTTCTTAATGCACAACCCACTGTTACGTCGTGAATTAGAGGCTAAGGATGTTAAGCCTAAGCCAATTGGTCACTGGGGTACGATTGTTCCTCAAAACTTCATTTATGCACACTTAAACCGTGTTATCAAGAAGTACGACCTGGACATGTTCTACATTGAAGGTTCCGGTCACGGTGGCCAAGTTATGGTTAACAACTCATACTTGGATGGTTCATACACTGAAATTTACCCTGACTACACTCAAGATGTTAAGGGTATGGCTAAGCTGTTCAAGCACTTCTCATTCCCAGGTGGTACTGCTTCACACGCTGCCCCTGAAACTCCAGGTTCCATCCACGAAGGTGGGGAATTAGGTTACTCACTTTCACACGGTGTTGGTGCAATCTTAGATAACCCAGACGTTATCGCTGCTGTTGAAATTGGTGACGGTGAAGCTGAAACTGGCCCATTGGCTGCTTCATGGTTCTCAGACAAGTTCATCAACCCAATCAAGGATGGTGCGGTATTACCAATCCTTCAAATCAACGGTTTCAAGATTTCTAACCCAACCATTGTTTCTCGGATGACCAACGAAGAACTTACTAAGTACTTCGAAGGGATGGGCTGGAAGCCATACTTCGTATCAGCTTACACTGATGGCGAATTTGATGGTTTGAAGCCACACATGGAAGTCCACGAAGAAATGGCTAAGGTTATGGACAAGGCCATTGAAGAAATCAAGGCTATCCAAAAGAACGCTCGTGAAAACAACGATGACTCACTGCCACAATGGCCAATGATCATCTTCCGTGTTCCTAAGGGTTGGACTGGTCCTAAGAAGGATCTTGATGGTAACCCAATCGAAAACTCATTCCGTGCTCACCAAATTCCTATTCCGGTATCACAAGATGACATGGAACACAAGGACATGCTTGTTGACTGGATGAAGTCCTACAAGCCTGAAGAATTATTTGATGAAAATGGTCACCCTGTAGAAGCAGTTACGATGACTACTCCTGAAGGTGACAAGCGGATGGCAATGAACCCAATCACTAACGGTGGAATTGATCCTAAGCCATTAGTTCTCCCAGATTACCGTGACTTTGCCGTTGACGTTAAGACTCCAGGTTCTGTTGTAAAGCAAGACATGATTGAATGGGGTAAGTACCTGAACAAGGTTGCTGAATTGAACCCTAACAACTTCCGTGGATTTGGTCCTGATGAATCTAAGTCCAACCGTCTTTACGCAATCCTTGACGATCAAAAGCGTCAATGGATGGAAGATATCCACGAACCAAACGATGAAAACATGAACCACTCAGGTCGGATGATCGACTCACAACTTTCAGAACACCAAGCTGAAGGATGGCTTGAAGGTTACACTCTGACTGGTCGTCATGGTTTCTTCGCAACTTACGAATCATTTGGTCGGGTTGTTGACTCAATGCTGACTCAACACATGAAGTGGTTACGGAAGGCTAAGGAAATGTACTGGCGTCATGACTACCCAGCACTGAACTTTGTTGACACTTCTACTGTCTTCCAACAAGACCACAACGGTTACACTCACCAAGATCCAGGTCTGTTAACTCACATGTACGAAAAGGAACGTCCTGACTTAGTTAAGGAATACCTTCCTGCTGATACTAACGAATTGATGGCCATTTCTGATGTTGCATTCCGCAACCGTGAATGCATCAACATCTTCGTAACTTCCAAGCACCCACGTGCACAATGGTTCTCCATTGATGAAGCTACTGAAATCGCTAAGAACGGTCTTGGCTACGTTGACTGGGCTTCTACTGATCAAGATGCTGATCCTGATGTTGTCTTTGCTTCTGCTGGTACTGAACCAACTGAAGAATCATTGGCTGCAATCAGCATTCTTCACGAAAACTTCCCAGAATTGAAGATTCGTTACATCAACGTTGTTGACATTATGAAGTTAATGCCAATCGAAAAGAACCCTGAAGGTTTGACTGATGAAGAATTTGATCGTTACTTCACTACTGATGCTCCTGTAATCTTTGCATGGCACGGTTTCGAAGACATGATTCAATCACTCTTCTTCCCACGTCACAACCACAACCTTCACGTTCACTGCTACCGTGAAAATGGTGACATTACGACACCATTTGACATGCGTGTCTTGAACGAACTTGATCGTTTCCATTTAGCTAAGGATGCTATCCTGAATGTTAAGGGCTACGAACAAAAGGCTGCTTCCTTCGCTCAAAAGATGGATGACATGGTTGCAAAGCATAACCAATACATCCGTGACGAAGGTAAGGATCTTCCAGAAGTTGAAAACTGGGTATGGAAGACTTTGAAGTAATAACTACTAAACGTTACGCGTTTTAAATCTAAAAGGAGTTGAGATTTTCTCAACTCCTTTTTTGTTTGGCCTAAAATATTGAAGAAAATCGGAATCCATAAGCGGGGCAAAAAAATCTGGAAAAGAACGCAGAAAAAATTGTGAAACGTTTGACAATCGGTTGTACAGGGAGTAAATTAATAGCTTGTAAGCACATTCATAAGAGGAAGAGAGGGAGTTAATTTATGGATGAAGTACCTGTTCAAGGGAAAGTTCAAGCGCGAACAATCTCTTTAACGGCCAGCTGGGCGTTTTTTGCGTTCTCAATTGTGATCAATTCAATGGGGAACGTTTTAACATTGGTAACAAGTTCACATGTTCACCCACATTTTTTGGGGTCGGCGTACTGGACTGCCGCCGAAAACAACCTGGGGATTGCCGTTTTAGGTAATAATTCAATGACGCTATTCTGGGCCTTCATGGTCTTAGGGATGCTGACGTCAGTATTGAACGCAATTTTAATGCATAAGTGGGACTGGAGAAGAATTGGGGGCAATTTTATTTTTATGCTGCCATTCTCAATTTTCATTCAAT
>NZ_GG698803.1:25075-82867 GCF_000161935.1 Limosilactobacillus coleohominis 101-4-CHN
CAACCGTAGCGTTCTGGGAAAAGTTAGGCTTCAAGAAGCTTGGCGAATTTGATACTGACGATCAGGGGAACGAAGTCGTTTTTATGCAATACAATCACCTTACTTTGGAGATCTGGACTGGTGAAGGTGCAGTTCGTAAGACTGGTGCAATCAACCACATTTCTTTGAATACCAAAGATGCTGATGCCGCTTTTAAGGCGGCCAAGGCGGAAGGGTTCAAGCTCAAGGATTCCGAAGTTCAACACCTTGATTTCTGGGATAAAGGAATTAAGTTCTTCAACATCGAAGGTCCAAATGCAGAAACCATTGAGTTCTGTGAAATTGTTAAGTAATCAATCCTATGCTGGGGATAACCCAGCTTTTTTAGTGCACTTTTGTATCAACCGATAAAGCAAAAACTATTTGTATATTTTTTCACAAAACTCTTCCTTTTTCGAGGAACGCTGATATAATAATGCGTGACAATAAGATAATTTATTATCATACGATTAAGGAGAATGGATTATGAAAGTTGTAATTATTGGTTGTACGCATGCTGGAACAATTACGGCCAGCCAAATTTTGTCTCAACATCCAGATACTGAGGTGACGATTTACGAAAAGAATGATAATGTTTCATTCCTCTCCTGTGGAATCGCCACTTATCTTGGTGGAGTTGCCAAAAACATTGATGACATGTTTTATTCCAGCCCAGAAGCGCTCGGTCAATTAGGTGCAACTGTTCGGATGCAGCATGAGGTAACAAGCGTTGACCTTCAGGCTAAATCACTCCAAGTGAAGGATTTGCTAACGGGTGAAGAAAGTACAGATCATTATGATAAGTTGGTTGTGACGACTGGTTCATGGCCGGTAATTCCTGACCTGCCGGGAATTAATAGTGATCACGTTTACCTATGCAAAAATTATAACCATGCGAAAAAGCTATTTGAAGTTGCTAAGGATGCCAAGCGGGTCGTTGTCATTGGTGGAGGCTACATTGGTGTTGAATTAGTGGAAGCTTATAGTAAGCAGGGTAAGCAAGTAACGTTAGTGGACACTAACGATCGCTTACTCAGTAAATACTATGACCAGGAATACACTGATCGTGCTACCAAAGATTTTGAAGACCACGGTGTTCATTTTGCATTCGGCCAACGGGCAACGGCTTTCGAGGAGACGGATGATGGAGTGGTTATCAAAACTAACGTTGGCAGCTATGAGGCTGATATGGCGATCTTATGCATTGGTTTCCGGCCGAATACAGACCTCTTTAAAGGCCAGCTAGACTTTAATGAGGATGGCTCCATCAAAACCAACGCTTACATGCAAACGTCTGATCCGGATGTCTACGGTGCCGGTGATTCTGTCGCGGTTCATTTCAACCCAACTGATACCGAGGCCTACGTTCCATTAGCAACGAATGCGATTCGCCAAGGAACAATTGCGGGAACGAATCTTTTTGGCAACGTAATGACCTACATGGGAACCCAATCTACCTCTGGAATCGAATTGTATGGTCGTTCAATGGCAGCAACCGGGTTAACCCTGACGGATGCTAAAGAAGCGGGATTTGATGCGGATGCAGTGACCTTTGAAGACAATTATCGACCGGAATTTATGCCAAATGAAGAAAAGATTATGGGAACGGTTGTCTGGGATCGGAGTAATAATCGGATTCTTGGAGCGCAATTTATGAGCAACCTAGATATTTCGATGTACGCTAACACGGTTTCCGTCATGATTCAAAATCATAATACAATCAACTTTATGGCGATGGTGGACATGCTTTTCCAGCCAAACTTTGATCGACCATTTAATTTTGTGAACTTGTTGGGGCAACAAGCGGTCGCAAAGGCAACTAAATAACATGAACGGACTTTGGTGAAAACCAGAGTCTTTTTTTGCTTGAAGATATAAAGAGATATAAAACAGGACAAAGATATGAAAATGAATAAGCCGTCTGGCTATATTGGTATATATCGGCGTCGCCTGATTGATAGCCAGGTTATTCGGCCCGCTGGGTATGGAAAGGTGAAATTTGCTCTGCCACTCTTTAAGGAATTCGTTGTCGATGATGGTCAGTACCTGGTAATGGGATAATTCTTTGCGAAGATTTTAGTCAAAAGTCAGGCCCTTGCGGACGCGATTCTGCGGGAACCTTTTTAATTTAGCGTTAAACATTTTAAAAATAATTTGCATTTATCCGGAAATTGGTATAGTATCTAACACGTTGATTAAAGTATACCAATTCAGAAACATTAACCATGTTTTCTTGTTTAATAGCAAAAATCAACAAAATACCAATCTTAAATATTTTGATAAAAATAAACTATACCTTTAATTAATCAATCCACACAAATAACGCGCGTTCAGCGTGATGAGGTGAAATTGTTTATGAATAATCAAGATATGACAGCAGTGAATGCATTACGGATGCTGAGTTCAGACATGATCCATCGAGCCCAAAGTGGGCATCCTGGTGTGGCTTTGGATGCGGCACCAATGATGTATACCCTATATGAAAAGGTGATGAGCTTTAATCCAGAAGATCCGCAATGGATGAATCGGGATCGCTTCGTCCTTTCGTCTGGGCACGCTTCAGCGCTGCTTTACAGCGTACTGTATTTCAACCACTTTGGTTTGACCATTCAGGGTTTGAAAGATTTTCGGCAATTAGGTTCACGAACCCCGGGTCATCCAGAATATGGAGTGACTCCGGGAGTGGACGCGACCACCGGGCCGTTATCACAAGGAATTGGCATGGCGGTTGGGATGGCAATGGCCGAGAAGCACTTGGCGGCACTTTACAATCGACCGGGCTATTCAGTGATTAATCACTACACTTATACTTTATTGGGTGATGGTGATTTGATGGAAGGTCTAAGCGAAGAAGCAATCAACATCGCAAGTCAACATCAGTTGAATAAGTTAATCGTGTTATACGATTCAAATGATGTATCGCTGGATGGACCACTTAGTTATAGTACCCACGAAAATGTCCGCCAGCGCTTTGAAGCGGCTGGTTGGGACTACCAAGTGGTTCAAAATGGTGATGGTGATTTGTCAGCTATTCAAGATGCCTTGCGGAATGCGCAACATTCCGCCAAACCATCATTAATTGAAGTAAAGACCACGATTGGGATTGGAACCAAAGAAGCGGGTACCAATAAGATTCACGGAGCAGCCTTAACTGATGACCAAATTCAGCAGTTGCGGAGTTACTATCATTGGACAGATGCGCCGTTTGTGTTTGCCAATGCCATTTATGAACGATTTGATCGGGCAGTAGATAGTAAACTATCACGGTACCAGAAATGGCAAACGATGATGGCGGAATACCAAAAGGCATATCCAAACGAATACCGGCAATTGTATAGCAACTACCTAGATACGGAGGGCTTACAAACGAAGTATCATGTTGGCGATGAGGTCGCTACGCGGAATGTATGTGCGGAAATCCTAGAGGAGCTGGCAGATAAAAATCCGCAACTATGGACGGGATCGGCGGACTTGTCCTCATCCACGAAGACCAATCTAAAGGCAACGGAGCGTTTTGCAGCGGATAATCCTGCAGGACGGAATGTCTACTTTGGAGTCCGTGAGTTTGGAATGGCGGCCGCCACCAACGGGATGAATCTGCATGGTGGTAACCGGGCAATCTGCAGTACATTTTTCACGTTCACGGATTACATGCGTTCAGCCATTCGGTCAGCAGCCCTCATGCATTTACCAAGCATTTTTGTCGGCTCGCATGACTCAATTGCGGTAGGTGAAGATGGTCCAACCCATGAACCAATTGAACAATTAGCTAGTTATCGGGCAATGCCGAACGTGAATGTGATTCGGCCAGCGGATGCAAATGAAATGGTCGCAAGCTGGCAAGTGATTGCGAATACGACGGATCGGCCAACAGTGTTGGTAACTAGTCGCCAGAAGCTGCCAGTGATGGACGAGACGGTCGGCACATTGGTTGATCGTGGTGGCTATATTCTTCGCGACGCTAAGGATGGGGTGCCAGACATGATTTTAATGGCATCCGGTTCAGAGGTTCACTTGGCGATGGCTGTACAACAACGATTAGCCAAAATAGGCTATCAAGCACGGGTTGTTTCGATGCCATGCATGGATCTTTTTAAAGAACAACCACAAGGTTATCGCGACAGTGTTCTGCCACCAGAAGTAACTGAGCGGGTAGCAATTGAAATGGGAGCCAGTCAAAGCTGGTATGAGTTTGTCGGCCTCGATGGTCAAGTCTGTGGAATTGATTCTTTTGGTGCCAGCGGTAATGGTGCTGAAGTGATGAAACACTTTGGCTTTAGCGTTGAGCAAATTTTAGAAAAGCTCAATTTAACGCCCGTGAAGGCATAATGGTAATTAAATAGTGAAAGAAAGTCTTGCTTGTATGGCAAGGCTTTTTTAGTTTGTATAGATCAGACTTGGTCGATTATATATTTTTCATCATTTAAATAAAAATGAAAAAACATAATATACACATTTTAAATAATTAAGAAAACGTTTTCTGGATATGGAGAGCATTAATAACTAAATATTGAACAAGGTTTTTAATACAAGTAAAACTATTATTATAACCATACATACCAAAAATAAATTAATCTAATCATAATTTAATCATTATGAAACGTTGCCGTAACGGCATTGACAAAAAAAAACGTTATAACATAAAGATAGTTGATCAACTAAAAATATAAAAAGTCAAATTGGAGGCTATTTTTATGACTGAAAAAGAGCACACTGGTTTGAATCTAGACGCACTTTTCATTGGTGATAAATCAGAAAATGCTGATATCTTCAAGTCCACTATGAATAAGCTTGTCAATGCTCACATGGGTTGGCGTTTAAATTATATGCCACAAGACAAGCCATTGATTACTGAAAGCGATAAGAACAGTGAATCGTTCCAAAAGACGAACGAACGGATGCAAAGTGTTCTTGATGAATTATCAGTTCGTCTTCGTTCCAATTCAGTTCCTTGGCATTCACCACGGTACTTTGGTCATATGAACTCAGAAACGTTAATGCCATCCATTCTTGCATATACCTATGCAATGCTTTGGAACGGTAACAACGTTGCTTATGAATCATCACCAGGTACTTCTCAAATGGAAGAAGAAGTTGGTCAAGACTTCGCTAAATTAAATGGATTTAAAGAAGGCTGGGGACACATTTCAGCTGATGGTTCATTAGCTAACATGGAAGGTCTATGGTACGCACGTAACATGAAGAGTCTTCCATTAGCTATGAAGGAAATTAAGCCAGAATTAGTTTCTGGAAAGAGCGATTGGGAATTAATGAATATGTCTGCTGAAGAAGTTCTGGATTTGCTTAACAGTACCGATCCAAAGACTGCTTCCGACATTAAGGCTCACTCAGCCCGTGCTGGACACAACATGGATAAGTTAGGTAAATGGATTGTTCCCCAGACCAAGCACTACAGCTGGATGAAAGCTGCCGATGTTACCGGCGTTGGTCTTGATAACGTTGTTTCTTGTCCTGTTGATGAACACTACCGTCTAGATGTTGATGCTCTTGAAAAGATTATTCGTGATCTTGCTAAAGACCATACTCCAATTCTTGGTGTAGTAGCTGTTGTTGGTTCAACTGAAGAAGGTCAAATTGACCCAGTTGATAAGGTTGTTGCTTTACGTGACAAGCTTCAAAAGGAAGGTATTTACTTCTACCTTCACGTTGATGCCGCTTATGGATCATATGCTCGTTCACTCTTCTTAGATGAAGATAACAACTTCATTCCATATGAAGATTTGAAAGAAGTTCATCAAAAGTACGGTGTCTTCCAAGAAGATAAGGAATACATCTCCAAGGAAGTTTACAACGCATATAAGGCGTTCCCAGAAGCACAATCAATTACCGTTGACCCTCACAAGATGGGATATGTTCCATATGCTGCTGGTGGTATTGCAATTCGTCACAAGGATATGCGTGACATTATTGGATACTTCCCAGTTTATGTTTATGACAAGCGTTCAGGTGCTCCAGCAACCTTAACCCCATACATTCTTGAAGGATCTAAGGCTGGTGCAACAGCGGCAGCTGTTTGGACTGCGCACCGGATTATGCCTTTGAATGTTTCTGGTTATGGTAAGTTAATTGGCCGTTCAATTGAAGCCGCTAACCGTTACTACGAATTCTTGAAGAACTTACACTTCAACATTAACGGTACAGAAGTTGAAGTAAACCCATTGACTCAACCAGACTTTAATATGGTTGACTGGACATTCAACATCAAGGGCAACACTGATTTAGCTAAGATGAATGATTTGAACTTGAAGTTCTATCAAAAGGCATCATTTGTCGGCGGTCCTGTATATAACAATGACTTTATTACATCACATACCGACTTTGCTACTGATGGATACGGTAATAGTCCAGTTCCATATGTTAAGAGCCTTGGATTCTCTGAGGATGAATGGAACAAGGTTCAAACAGTTGGTATCTTGCGTGCCTGTGTATTAACTCCATTCCTTTATGATCGTGACAACTTTGAAAGTTATGCTGACAAGATTAAGAAGGCAATGGAAGAAAAATTAACTGCTATTTTAGGTTAATTTTTTC
Organism: Limosilactobacillus coleohominis 101-4-CHN; assembly: GCF_000161935.1. Taxonomy (GTDB): domain Bacteria; phylum Bacillota; class Bacilli; order Lactobacillales; family Lactobacillaceae; genus Limosilactobacillus; species Limosilactobacillus coleohominis_A. The sequence continues at coordinate 31,646 of NZ_GG698803.1, forward strand.
AAAAAGTGAATAAGGTTAAAGCTCAGGGAGCAAGACTCGCTGGGCTTTGTCCTGTTTATTTGTGAAAGGATAAAACAATGAGTGAAAACACGAAAATTAGCTTAGGTACATTCGTTGGTATCGGGATGGCCATGATTGCGACCGTCCGTAGTGTTCCAACGTTAGCTGCCGCAAGTTGGCAAATGTTCTTCTACATGGCATTTGCCGTCATCTTCTTTGCATTACCAGTTTCTTTAATGTCTGGTGAATTTTCTGCCATGCTTCAAGATGCTGGTGGCCCACAATTATGGGTTCGTACTGGTTTGAATCCTAAATGGGGATTTACCACAGCTTGGTTACTTTGGGTACAAATTTTTCCAGGAATGGTTATGGTTGCATCAACCTTAGGACCTCTGCTTGGTAATACAGTTGGTAATGTTGCTTTAGGTCAAAATCACTGGTTTACCTTAGGATGCATCATTGTAATTTATTGGATTATTACGATTTTGAACCTGAAGTTTGACATGGTAAAGTTTGCCGGGAACTTTGGTGTTTGGTTTGGTGTTTACATTCCATTTGCAGTAATGATCATTATGGGTGTAGCCGCAGCAATTAAGACTGGAATTGATGCACACAGTGTATTAGGAACCTTCTCAGCCCACAAGTTATTGCCAGATGTAAGTACCTTCAAATACGTAGCTGCTATTTCATTCATTTTTACTGGGATTGAAACCTTAGGTGTTTACGTTCCTCGGATGAAGGATGCAACTCATGACTTTGTACGTGGTGTTGTATTTGCTTTAGTTGCTATGGTTGTTTTAAATATTTTGAACGCCTTCTGTGTTGCTAACGTTGTTCCAAAGGGTACAACAGAATTAACTAACATTACTCAACCAGTTCTCTTGTTCTGTAAGGTATTAGGCTGGCCAACATGGATTGCTAATGTCTTTAGCTTATTAGCGGCTGTTGGTGTCTTCTTACAATTATCAGGTTGGGTTACTGGTCCATCACAAACAATGATTCAAGTTGCTCGTGAAGGATTAGTTCCATCAAAGTGGGGCTTCTTCAAGCACAACAACATTGGTGTTGCTCGAAATGTTATTTTGACGCAATCAACTTGTATCACGATTTTTGCTTTGATGTACGCAATGCCTGATATTAATAATGTCTTCCTGTTATTAACTAATACGACGACATTACTGTACTGTGTAATTTACTTCTTAATTGCAATTGCATTTATTCGTTTACGTTACACAAAGCCAGACCTTGCCCGTCCTTACCGTGTTGGTAAGAATGGCAATGGTGTTGCATGGGTTTGGACTGTATTCTTTATCTTTGGTATTTTCGCTATTGCTATTGTAACTTTGGCAACTGCTGGAGCTATGAACGCGATTATCATGGCAATTATTACCATCTTATTAACTGTCATTCCTCTTATTATTAATTCACACAAGAATGACCAATGGCTGAAAGATGCCCAAGCTTATGAAGCAAGTCAAAAATAATTTTGTGTATTAATTAATTACTAGGAGTGACCCTTATGGCTAAAAAGGAACGAGAAAAACCACATGTTGGCATTTTAGAAAGTTTACTAGTTGTTATTTGTATTCTCATTATTTTAGGATATTTGATTATTTTTAAATCTCAGTCACCGCAGGTTCCACTATTAGTTTCAGTGATAGTTCTAATGTTATATGGATTTATTAGAGGATTTGGCTGGGACAATGTTATGTCTGGAATTGAAGAAGGAATCAAACCTGGAGTAATTCCGTTAGTGATCTTTTTAATGATTGGTGTGCTGATTTCGACCTGGATTTACTCCAGCACAATTCCAACAATTATGTATTTTGGTTTCAAGATTATATCAGTGAAGTTCTTTCTTCCGACTGTTTTTATAGTTTGTTCATTGGTTGGGTTAACTTGTGGAAGTTCGTTCACAACTGTTTCAACAATGGGAATCGCCTTCATGGGGATTGGTGTTGCCCTCAAGATTAATCCGGGATTAATTGCTGGAGCAATCGTTTCTGGAGCATTTTTTGGGGCTAATACTTCTCCGTTATCAGGAACAACTAATTTAGCAGCTGGTGTAGGTGAAATTGATTTATATGATCATATTAAATCGTTGTTATGGACGGATGTCCCTGCGTGGATCATTTCGCTGATTTTATTCTCCATTATGGGAATGGAACATAGCAACGCAAGCCTTAAGACGATTGATGTAATGACTAGTGAGCTGCAACATGGCTTTTGGATTTCATGGTGGACTGTTTTACCAGTGTTGTTATTACTTGTAATGGCTTGGCTTAAGGTACCAGCAGTTCCTTCCTTAGCATTTGGGTCATTCTTTGCTGTAATAATCGGTTGGCTACACAATCCAATTAAGCTAAATACTTTAGCAAACTACATTATGAATGGATATATTGCACATACCGGTAGTAAGTCAATGAACGAATTATTATCCAAGGGTGGAATTAGTAGCATGCTTAGTTCCCTCGCATTGATAATATTTGCTTTAGCATTAGGTGGCTTATTAATCAAATTTAATGTAATTGGTGCACTTATTGATGGAATGGAAAAGTTTGTTAATAGTGTGGGCAGATTAGTGTTGGCAACTGCGATCACCTGCTTTGGTGTTAACTTTCTTGTTGGTGAGCAGTATCTTTCCGTTATCTTACCAGGAGAAAGTTTTAAGAAGTCATTTGAAAAAATGCATCTTCCAGCTACTTATTTAACTCGTGTGTTAAATGATGCTGGTGCAGCTGTTAATTCAATCATTCCATGGAGTGTTAGCGGAGTCTTTATTTCAGGTACTTTACAAATTAGTCCATTTAAATACATTCCGTACTCATTCTTCCCAATTACAGTACCGATTTTAACAATCATTGTTGGATTTATTTTAGGACATAGAACAAGATCAGTAAGTAGATAGATCAGTGAGGTGATTTTGTATGGATATTTTAGAAGATTTGAAGTGGCGAGGCGCCATTAATCAATGTACAGACTTAGATGGATTACGTGAATTATTAAAGACAAAGAAGATTTCACTTTATTGCGGAACCGATCCAACAGGTGACTCTCTCCATATTGGACATTTAATTCCATTTATTATGTTGAAGCGATTTCAACTTGCAGGCCATCATCCATACATCCTCATTGGTGGTGGGACAGGTTTTATTGGTGATCCTTCTGGACGTAAGACAGAACGTCAATTACAAACTTCTGATCAGGTTCAACACAATAAAGAAGCTCTTACAAAGCAGATGATAAAACTGTTTGGAACGGAGAACTTTAAGATTGTTGATAACTATGATTGGTTGAGCAAGATTAGCTTATTAGACTTTCTACGTGATTATGGTAAGTCGTTCAATGTTAACACGATGTTATCAAAAGAAGCTGTTGCTAGTCGTTTGAAGAATGGAATTTCATTTACTGAATTTAGTTACCAAATTTTACAGTCGGTCGACTTTTTATACCTGAATAACACTGAAGATATCCAATTACAAATTGGTGGTGCTGATCAGTGGGGTAACTTGACCAACGGGGTCGACTTAATCCATAGCAAAAAGCCAAATGAAAAAGCATTCGGCTTAACAATTCCTCTTATGTTGAAAGCTGATGGTACTAAGTTTGGTAAGACCGCAGGTGGAGCAGTATGGTTAGATGCTAAAAAGACATCACCATTTGAGTTCTACCAGTTCTGGCTCAATCAAGATGATCGTGATGTTGTAAAGTACTTGAAGTACTTTACTTTCCTGAGCCACGAAGAGATTGATGACTTGGCTGAAAAAGTTAAGACAGAACCGCAAAAACGGGAAGCGCAGCGTCGGTTAGCTGAAGAAGTTACGAAGTTTGTTCATGGTGAAGAAGCCATGAAACAAGCTGAAAAGATGTCCAATATTTTATTTAAGGGTGACATCCAAGACTTATCAGTTGAAGAACTTAAGCAAGCCTTTGAAAAGGTTCCATCAGTGGAAATTAGTTCTAAACCAGTTAATGTAATTGATTGGTTAGTACAAATTGAAATCGAGCCGTCGAAGCGTCAGGCTCGTGAAGATGTTAATAATGGTGCAATAACGATCAATGGTCAAAAGATTAGTGACGAAAGTTTCGTTGTAGATCCAAGCACTAATTTTGATGGTCAATACGTTGTTGCAAGAAAAGGGAAGCGAAATTACTTCCTAGCAAAAGTTACTAAGTAAATATTCTTTTCATAGCGGGCGGGATTAGATATGTAGATATGTTGATTATTCGCAACTGTTTCAATTGTTGGAACTATCCATCTCCTACGGGAAACAGGGATCTAACTACCTTTTCGGAAATTTTGTAAGAGCGCAATGAACAATTTTTCCATATTTAATCGTTAAAAAAGCGAATATATAGGGTGAATAGAATATTTAGAGCTCAGTATGAAGATACTTCGTACTGGGCTTTTTTTATAGAATGGAGAATATCAATGAGTAAAAAATTATCATTCTGGTCAATTTATTTCTTAGGAATGAATTCAATTATTGGTTCGGGAACTTTCCTACTGCCGCAAACTATATATAAGGATATGGGAGTTTTAGGGATTTTAGTATTAGTAACATCAGCTTTGTCTATGGGATTGATAGTGACCTGCTATGCAAGATTAGCAGGAAAGTTTGATGAATCTGGTGGCTCATGGGTGTATTCATACCACGCATTTGGCAAATTTGCTGGCTTTCAGGTTGGAATGTTTACCTACGTGCTAGGGTGTTGTGGAACTGCTTGCGAAATAGTGGCGTTTATGACGACCTTAAAAAGCTATAACCCAATTTTTGGTAATTCAGGAGTCAAATTAACGATTATCTCTGCCATTATTTTGCTGTTTTTAGTTGTTAACTATTTTGGTAATTATTTTGTTAAGATCTTTGATAATATTTCATCAGCCACTAAAGTGTTTGTAGTTATTTTCTTTATAATTGTTGGATTATTTTTTATTCAAAAAGACAACTTTGAACCGATTATTCCTAATTATGTTGGAAATAGCGTAAGAGGTTTTTCTAATCACTTTAGTGAGGCATTTTCAGTAACATTTTATATGTTTGGTGGCTTTTCTTTATTACCGGTGGCCGCACGAAAAATGGTAAATTCAAAGAAAAATCTTCCCCGAGTATTAACCGTTATAATGTTAAGTTTGATTTGCTTGTATTCCTTAGTAATGGTTGTTTGCATTGGAATATTAGGAAGAAAATTGGTATCTAGTCATGTTCCTGTCGCCGATGCATTATTACTAACTGTTGGGAAATGGGGATATTTATTAATAATCGTATGCATGTTAGTTGGGATGATTGGGGCTGCTTTTGCTCAATCGTATGATGCAACTATGCTGCCTGCTTCATTATCTCTAGAACACCATATGCTTCCAAAATGGATTGGTAAGAAAAACCGTTTCGATGCACCAATAGTGTCAATGATAATTACCTATGTAATAATTTTTATGTTAACGACACAATCCTACCTATTCTTAGTTTCATTAGTGGTATTAGCCTCCTTTATCCAATATTTACCTTCTATTCTTTCAGTAATTAAATTAGAGTACCAAAAACAATTTGGAAACCGTACCAAAGCTATAATGGGATATGTAATTCCAGGACTTGCATTAATAGTATCGATGTATTTGATCATTAGTTTTTCACGTCCCGCACTAATTATCGGGTTTATAGTAATCATTGTTAATACAATCCTATATTGTTTTTTGAGAAGACGTTTGTCCATGAAGTAGATTAAGATAGTATTTATTTGAGCAAATTAAAACCACTTTCTAAGCTTTTGCTTGGAAAGTGGTTTTGTGTTTATCCAAAATTGAAACTTTTTATGAGACTAACTATTTGAAATAATTTATACCCATTGCAGATTTTACTTCTTCCAATGTTTGATTTGCAATGATGTTAGCGTTTTCGCATCCTTTATGTAACATATCATAAACAGAAGCAATATCTTTGGCATACATACTTCTACGTTTTCTAATTGGAGCTAATTCTTCATTTAAAATGTGGAATAAATATCTTTTGATTGTCACATCACCTAATCCACCATGTTGGTATTGTTCTTTTAGTTCGCGAACTTTATCTTTATTTTTATCAAAAATATCAAGGTAGGTAAATACGATATTACCTTCGACCTTACCAGGATCTCCGACATGAATATGATTAGGATCGGTATAGATAGACATAACTTTTTTCTTCAGAGTATCTTCATCATCAGATAAATAAATAGTATTTCCTAGTGATTTACTCATCTTAGCATTACCATCCAAACCAGGGATACGTCCTTGGCCTTTAGGAGGGAAGACCCCTTCTGGCTCCACTAGTACATTTCCATATGTTGAATTAAATGAATGGATGATTTCCCGAGCTTGTTCCAACATCGGTTCTTGATCATCACCTACAGGAATTAAGCTTGCCTTAAAGGCTGCAATATCAGCTGTTTGGCTAACCGGATATGTCAAGAATCCAGCAGGAATAGATCTATCAAAATGTTTTTGCTGAATTTCAGATTTAACAGTCGGATTACGCTCCAATCGAGAAACAGTTACTAAGTTTAGAAAATACATATTTAACTCAGAAAGAGCCGGAATTTGCGATTGAACATAAAGTGTGGTTTTTTCTGGATTTAAACCTACGCCAAGATAGTCTAAAGCTACTTGAGCTAGACTGTCCTGAATTTTTTTCGGATTTTTTGCATTATCGGTTAAAGCTTGTTGATCAGCAATCATCACAAACATTTGATATTTATCACTATTTTGCATTTTTACTCTATTTTTTAATGATCCAACATAGTGGCCAATGTGAAGTTTGCCAGTAGGACGATCGCCAGTTAAAACTATTTTTTTATTATTCATGATTAATGCCTCCAAATAAAAAATCCTACTCCCTAAAAAAGAAATAGGACGAGTTACCGTGGTGCCACCTAAATTACAGAAAAATCTGTCACTCAATACATGTATTTAGCTATTTTAGCAGATAGATCCACTTCGTTCATTTTCTCAATTTCAGCCAATAAGAGATTCTCTGTATAATGAACTACTTTGCTCTGTCTGAATTTAGCTACACTTTATCCAATAACTAAAATTATGTCAACCATAAAAAATATTTTTAACAAACGATATTAATAAATCTGTTGAATCATTATTGACAAAGAAATAACAATAACGATGATTGAAAATTTTAATAATTTTTTCTTTATTCAAGTAAAACCATTGTCTTAAATGCGCTGTATTGCAATGTTGACAAAAAAAAAAAGTTATATCATTATAGATGTTGATAGAGAAGAGCGCTTACATCTACACAACATAAACCCGATTATTGGAGGTTACTACGAAATGAGTACCAAAAAGAACTACAAGAATATGGATTTATCTGCATATTTTATTGGACCACACGGTGAAAATGGTGATCTATTCAAAGAACTTGCTGCTAAATTGACCGATGATCATATTGGTTGGCGCAAAAATTACAATGCAGGTGATGAAGATTCAATTAGTGAAGATGAAAAAGCGACTCCTGAATTTAATAATGCCGTTGTAAATATGAAGGATGTATTAAACGAATTATCACGTAAGTTACGTGACGGTTCTATTCCTTGGGACACAGCAGGCCGTTACCTTTCACAAATGGATAATGAAACCTTAATGCCTTCTATCTTAGCATACAATTTTGCGATGCTTTGGAATGGTAATGGTGTTGCTTGGGCTGGTAGTCCTGCATCAACTTTGATGGAACAAGAAGTAGGTCACCAATTAGCTGAAATGCATGGATATGATAAGAACGGTTGGGGATACGTTGCGACTGATGGTTCAATTGCCAATGTTAGTGCTTTATGGATGGCTCGTAATGTTGCATCAATTCCTTTGGCCATTAAGGAAGTCTGCCCTGAATTAGTTGAGGGTAAGACTGAATGGGAACTTCTTAACATGTCGGTTAAAGAAGAATTGGATCTATTGGATCAAGCTGGTGACAAGAAGAACGAAGTTAAAGCTCATTCTGCACGTAGTGGTAAAAACTTACAGAAGCTTGGTAAATGGTTAGTACCATCAACAATGCACTATTCTTGGCGGAAAGCTTGTGATATCACAGGGGTTGGTGAAGATAACTTAGTTGTTCTACCTGTTGATGACCATTACCGGATTGATATAGATAAGTTGGATAAGATTATTGCAGAAAATGTTGAAAAGCATATTCCAATTTTAGGGGTTGTTGCTGTAGTTGGTACAACCGAAGAAGGCCAAATTGACCATGTGGATAAGATTGTTGAAATGCGCAATAAGTGGATTAAGAAGGGCGTAAACTTCTATATTCATGTTGATGCTGCATACGGTGGTTATGGTCGAACAGTTTACTTAGATGAAGATAACAACTTTATTCCATATGACAAACTCGAAACTAAATTTAAGGAATATGGAATCTTTACTGAAAATAACCAGTTCTTGAAGAAGAATGTTTATGATGCATATAAAGCAATGGGTGAAGCTGACTCTGTAACGGATGACCCTCACAAGATGGGGTATGTTCCATATGATGCTGGTGGTTTAACGATTAAGGATACTCGTTTAAAGGATACTTTGACATACTATGCACCATATGCATTCCAAGAAGGGATCGCTGTTCCAGCATCAATTGGTCAGTTTACACTGGAAGGCTCTAAGTCAGTTGGATCAGCCGCAGCTGTTTGGGCTGCTAATAAGATTCTTCCATTAAACATTAGTGGTTATGGTCGATTAGTTGCTCGGACTTTATACGGTGCCCGTCGAATTCATGATCTTTTTGATGGTCAGAAGTTCGAAGTTGATGGTCACACAATTGTATCGCACGTTGTTTATGATCCAGACTTTAACATGGTTGACTGGGTATACAAAGAAGAAGGTAATGACAGTCTTAAAGCCATGAATGATTTAACTCAAGCAGTTATGGAATACACCACTACTGCTAAGGGCGGCAAGCTTTATAACATGGATATTCAATTATCTGATACGAGCTTTGAACCTGATAATTATGGAGATGCTCCAGTTAAATTTATTGAAAGTCTTGGTATGACTGCAGATGAATATCATAAATTAGGTAAATTAGAGGTTCTTCGTTCCTCATGCATGTCTCCATGGATGTATGACGAAGACTCGGTTGAATATTGGTCAAAAGAAATTACGGCAGCAATTCAAGATAAGCTTGAAAAGGTCGCAAGGAATGAAAACATTCTCTAATTCAATATGTGAGCTAGAAACTCATTTTGAGAAAGCTCAGGCAGTCATTACTTGGGCTTTCTTTTTAGCAATTGTTCAATTAATAAAAGGTTGGCGAAATAATAATGTTAGTAAGTTTAACGGGTACAATTACTGATGCAGTAGGAGTTGTTATTGCATCAATTCTTGGTAGCTTCATTGGAAAGCATATGAGTGACAGATACAAAGGAATTTTAATTGCAATGCTAGGTTTTATCGCTTTAGCTGTTGGAATTGAGAGTTTCTGTAGTTATATGCCCAAGTCTAAATATGCGGTGTTATTTATTATTGCAATGATTTTAGGGACCGTTTTAGGAACTTGGTGGAATCTTGACGGTAAAGTAAATAAGTTAGCTGGTAAAGGATCTGAAGGGTTAGCGCGTTCTATTGTTACAGAATGTACTCTTTCATGTTTAGGTGCTTTACCGATTGTCGGTGCCATTATGGCTGCTACTAGTCACAATTTTACATTTTTATTTGTTAATGCATCATTAGACTTTGTAATGGTAATGATCTTAGCGGCTGCTGATGGTATTGGAATGATTGTGTGTGCTCCAATTATTTTTGTTTATCAATTTTTAATCATCCTTGTTGCAACATTTGCTCGTGACTGGTTAAGTACACCATTCATCACGGAAATTGCTATGTTAGGGGGATTAATGGTTGCTTCATCTGGATTGAGTTTAATGGGAATTAAGGATCTTAAGACAACTAATCAAATGCCAGCACTCCTTGTTCCAATTGTCTTTTTTGCATGTAAAGCAATTTTCCATTTTTAATGATTAATTAATAACTGGTGATTTTATGGATATTTTAGAAGACTTAAAATGGCGTGGTGCCATTAATCAATGTACTGACTTGAATGGGCTACGTGAGTTATTAAATTCCAAAAAGATTTCTTTATATTGTGGGACTGACCCAACAGGTGATTCACTCCACGTTGGACACCTGATTCCATTTATCATGTTAAAAAGATTCCAATTAGCTGGTCATCATCCATATATTCTTATTGGCGGTGGGACAGGATTTATTGGAGACCCATCTGGACGTAAAACAGAACGACAATTGCAAACTGCTACGCAAGTTCAACATAATAAAGAAGCTTTAACCAGGCAAATGATTAAGCTATTTGGTACGGAAAATTTCAAAATTGTTGATAATTATGAGTGGCTTAGCAAAATCAGTTTATTGGATTTTCTTCGTGATTATGGGAAGTCATTTAATGTTAATACGATGTTATCCAAAGAAGCAGTTGCTAGTCGCTTGAAGAATGGAATTTCATTTACTGAATTTAGTTATCAAATTTTACAATCGGTTGACTTTTTATACCTTAATAATGTGGACCATATTCAATTACAAATTGGTGGTGCAGATCAATGGGGTAATTTGACCAACGGGGTTTACCTTATTCATAGTAAAAAGCCAAATGAAAAAGTATTTGGCTTAACAATTCCTCTCATGTTAAAAGCAGATGGTACTAAATTCGGTAAATCTGCTGGTGGAGCAGTATGGTTAGATGCTAATAAAACATCACCGTTTGAGTTTTACCAATTCTGGTTTAATCAGGATGATCTAGATGTTGTGAAGTATCTGAAGTACTTTACTTTCCTTACTCATCAGGAAATCGATGATTTAGCTGAAAAAGTGAAGTTAGAACCTCAAAAACGAGAAGCACAACGACGCCTAGCTGAAGAAGTTACGAAGTTTGTTCATGGTGAAAAAACTATGAAACAAGCAGAGAGAATTTCGAATCTTCTATTTAATGGAAACATTCAAGATCTTTCAGTTAGTGAGCTTAAACAGGCTTTTAAAAAGGTTCCTTCAGTTGAAATTAATCTAGATTCTGTTAATGTGATTGACTGGCTTGTTCAAACAGAAATTGAATCATCTAAACGACAGGCTCGGGAAGATGTTAATAATGGTGCAATTATGATTAATGGTCAAAAAGTTAATGATGAAAATTATATTGTTGATCCAAAAAATCATTTTGAGGGTAAATATGTTGTAGCCAGAAAAGGTAAGCGTAATTACTTTCTTGCAAAAGTTGTGAGATAAATATTCCTTTCATAGTGGGCGGGAACGATTGTTGATTATATTGATGATTTGCTTACTGTTTTATCTGTTGGAATAAATCCATCTCCTACGAGAAACAGGGATCTAACTACCTTTGGAAAATTTAAAAGAGCGCAATAAATAAATTTTCTGCAAATTAATCGTTAAAGCAAGTCATAGGGTGATCTGAATATTTTGACTCAGTGTGAAATAATTTTACACTGAGTTTTTTAATTACAAACATTATATAAATATACATAAGATAATTGGTTAAATAACTAATAGTTTTATATGGTATCATTGTGGACGTGTTCACAACAATGGCCATTACATTGGACACTTATTTATCATCATTATTTTAATAACCTGTTAGACTAAAAATAAGGAGGGAGGATGATGACTAAGAGCAGTGATAAAATTGTCAGTACTTTAGCTAAGTATGATCGGTTTGTCACGTCGAAAGAGTTAGCACAAATTATTGGAGTTTCACCAAAAACTATTTACCGATCTGTTACCGAGATTAATCAGAAATATCACTTCCCATTGATTAAATCTGAACGTGGGAAGGGATATATTCTTGATTATGACCAATATCTTAAACTAAATGGACATTTCCATGAAGAACAAAATCTGGTTGTTAAGTCACCCATCGAACGGCGGAATGAAGTGATTACAACATTACTATTCAATGCACCTTTAGCAGTTAATATTAATGATGTTTATGAGAAGTATTATGTTAGTGCAGAATTAATTCGTCAGGATTTGTTAGCAATTAATAATTTGCTACATAAATACAACCTCAACATTCAACGTCATAATAATTATGTGGCTGTTAAAGGTGAAGAACAGCAAATTCGACGGGCAATTAATAGTGCATTGGTTCAGAGCAAGGCGATGAATACTGAAAGTATTAATGATTTTGCTAGTGAGTTCGAAGATTTGAGCAATTATGATAATTCATTTCTAACTACTCAAATTGATTGGATTCAGAAGTCATTAGGAACTACAATTCCTTATCCATACAATGTTAATATTTTTTCGCACTTGTATGTTTTAATTAAACGATTTCGAAATGGCAAGGTTGTTAAGGACACTCAACAAAGCGATTTTGCGGATAAGTGTCTTCAATTGCGTAAAGAAAATGCTAAATTTTGGAAAATCAGTAATGATGTTATTCAGAATACAGCTGATTATATTCATCGAGATATTCCTGAAATTGAAAGCTATTATTTATTAGAATATTTAATTTCGATGCGGTATAATCACGACTTTGCAATTGATGATGAAGTGTCTTCGGATGCCAGTAAGCTTGCAGACTATTATATTAATGGCTTTCAGCTTAGTATTCATGATCCAAAAGTTAAAGCGTTAAAGGGCGATTTAATTAGTCATATTAGACCGATGTTCAATCGTCTAAAGAATCGCATTGTAATTGCTAATAAATTATTGGATGACATTAAATCAGAGTATCAAAAGTTATTCGATTGTTTGAAACGATTAAGTAGACAGGCGAATGATGATGGATTACTTTCATGGAAAATTAGTGATGATGAGATTGGCTTTTTGACGTTATATTTCGCCAAATATTTTGAGGAAACCAGTTTAAATAAGAGAGTTTTAGTGATGTGTGCAAGTGGTGTTGGTACTTCTAAATTATTGTACGCAAAAATTCACAGAAACTTTCCTGAACTAGATTTAGTTGGTATTGTCTCAAAAAGTGATTATGAAAGCCATTATTCGCAATACGTTAATGTTGATTTAATTGTTTCAACTATTCCAGTTAGTCCAAGGAACAATGAGCAAGTAATTTTATCAAGCGCAATGTTTAATATGCAAGATCGAAATAGATTGAGTAGGTATCTTGATGAACATAATGTTGATTAAATTAGTAGACGTCAAGGATTATTCTGATTGGCGAAGATTAATAATTAAAAAACTAATGCTTTCGGATGAACTTAATGCTGACTTATTGGTACAACTACAAGAGCGTGACCGTTTAGGTAGTATTCAGGTTGATGAACACGTAATTATGCCACATGTTGTAAGTAATAAATTGCCGAAAAGTTGGTTGATAATTAGTCAAGTGGACAGACCAATTAAGTATGGTACAAGTAATGATATAACCACGGGCATTTACATTTTTTCACGCCCAAAGGATTCATCGATATCGTCATCAGTTGATTGTTTAACTGATGAATCGGTTATGAAAGCCCTTCAAAATCCAAAATTGTCTTATCAACAATTAATGGATTTACTAAGAGTTGGATAGGAGAGAGACAAAATGCTTTTTGATAAAAAAGTGGTGTTCTTTGATCAAAGTGCCTCCAGTAATACAGATGCGCTGACAAAATTAGCAAATCATTTATATGATGTTGGAGTTGTTACTAATGAGTACAAGGATGCTATTTTAAAGCGTGAGGCTAGTTTTCCCACAGGTTTAATGACGCAAACAATCGGTGTTGCAATTCCGCATTGTGACCCTGATAAAGTTATTGAACCACAAATTGGTTTCATGCGGTTGAAGGAACCCGTAACTTTCCATCAAATGGGAGATAATGCTGAAATTCAAGTAAAAGTCCTTTTTATGCTGGCTTTGAAGAAATCAGACGATCAATTAACTATGTTGCAGAAATTAATGGCATTGTTCCAAAACGAAGAAGCAATGACAGCCGTTCAAAATGTATCGTCAATTGATGACTTTATTTCACTGATGAAGGAAAACGGAATTATTGAATAATATTGAGGAGGAAACAATATGAGCGCAGTTAGTGCGGGATTGCAATGGTTTGTTAACCTTGGAGCTAGTGTAATGCTCCCAATTCTTTTATTCATTTTTGCTTTAATTTTACGAATTACCCCGGGTAAGGCTTTTAAGGCAGGCTTAACAGTCGGGATCGGTTTTGTTGGTTTGAACTTAGTCATTACTTTATTGACTAAAAACCTTGGACCTGCTTCACACGCAATGGTTCGTAACTTTGGTTTAAACCTTTCAACTTTGGATATTGGTTGGCCAGCTGGATCTGCTGTTGCCTATGGGACTGTTCTTGGAAGTTTAGCAATTCCGGTTGGTGTTATTACTAATGTTATTTTACTGATTATTGGATTGACTAAGACGCTTGATGTTGACGTTTGGAATTACTGGCACATTGCCTTCACAGGTTCTATTGTTTATGCGGTAACTCATAATTTTGCATTAGGTATTTTCACGATGGTTGTTCACATCATGATTATTTATCTGTTAGCCGATATGTCAGCTCCATATATTCAAAAGCAATATGGCTTACCTGGTATTTCCTTCCCACAAGGTGCCTCTGCTCCAGGATTTTTACTGGCTTTGCCATTAAATTGGTTGATGGACCGAATTCCTGGAATTAACAAAATTAAGATTACTCCAAAAACTGTTCAAAAGCGGATGGGTGTATTCGGTGATGCCTCAGTAATGGGACTGATCATTGGTATTATTATTGGTTTGCTGGCTAAATACTCATTTGCTAAGACTCTGCAACTTGGTGTAACTACTGCTGCTGTTCTTGTCTTAATGCCACGGATGGTTTCACTCTTAATGGAAGGATTGACGCCAATTTCTGAAGGTGCCAACGACTTTATTAAGAAACACTTCCCAGGCCGTAATCTCTACATTGGGATGGATAGTGCCTTAGCTGCTGGTAACGAAACAGTTCTGTCTTCTGCATTGATTTTAGTACCAATTACACTATTAATTGCTGTTATTCTTCCAGGAAACAGCACATTACCATTTGGTGACTTAGCAACAATTCCATATATGATCGCCATTATGGCCGCTGTGTTCCGTGGTGATATTTTCCGTACTTTAATTGGTGGGATTGTTGATATCATCATTACACTTTACATTGCCTCATGGGTTGCACCATTTGTTACTGCTTCTGCAAAGGCAGCACACTTTGGATTACAAGGCGCAAGTTCCATTACTGTTTTAAGTGATGGTGGTGTATGGACAACTTGGTTAATTATCGGCCTTGGTAAGATCATGACTTGGGGTGGCATTGGCCTAATCGGTGTAGTAACACTTGCTATCATGATTTGGTATAATAAGTTTCACAAGGCTAATGATAAAGCCGTAGCTGATAAATAGGAAAAAGGAGAGTATTAATTATGAAGACTTTAATGGTTGTATGTGGTAGTGGTATTGCTACTTCAACTGTTGTTGAAGGCAAGATTCGTGATTTCTTAGACTCCAAGGGCGTACTTGATAAGGTTAAGATGCTAAAGGGTAATATTGCTGAACAAATTAATCACATTGATGAATATGATGCATTTGTAAGCACAACAGTTGTACCAGATGATGTTAAGGATAAGGTAATCAGTGGTTTGCCAATTCTTACTGGTATGGGTGCTGATAAAGCCTATGAAGAAATTTTAGATAAATTAGGTTTGAATTAATCTAGTCAGCTTAATTTAAATTGGGGCCATCATGGTATATGCGTGATGGTCTTTTTTATATACATGCGATTGGTAATGATATTTAGAATTAATTTATGGAGCCATACTAAAGAATCCCGGCTAATCTGAAAAGATTAATCGGGATTCTTGATCTAGCTTAGTAAATTATATTGCTCATTAATTAATATTTTAGGATTGTATATAATCCCTTGGCGTTTAAGCTCGTTATATATAGCTAAAAAGGGCTTACGCCTAAACTTAAATCCATCAATGATAATTGAGTAAATAGCTAAATTACCGTTTTCTGAATAATTATTTTGAATTTGCTTAGCAGTTTTCTTTTGGTCTGTTATGACATCAAATGCAATTATTCCAATTTGATAAGTAGCATTGTTGGGAACGAGTTCTATTTTTTTGATTAATTGCCATGGGATAGTAACAGGCTTCTTTTGGGTGTAATCAGTTACTCCTTGGTCATTAATTAAATATAGTGTTTTGTTGGTAATTAATGGTTTTGAGGTTTTCCAAGTTAAAACTAAAAATAGAATCGCAAAGAAAACAGCAAATATCTTCCAGATTATAATTGTTTTTACCCATAAAATGGATAAAAGTCCACTGATAATTAATACATAAGCAATATCAATTATTAGAATTCTGACAGGATCGGCAGTAACTTTATACTGACTATTATTCTGCTGAGTCAATAAAGTTCACCACCTTCCTATCTATTTATTTTATGCCTTAAAATTAACTTTGCGTGATTCAGGTACCGACTGGAAGTAAACTTCAACATCATCGTTAGCCAATTCTTTTAGATCATTGATGTCATCTTGGGTAAGTGAAACATCTCCAATTGGTTGTGAAACGGTATCGGGCTTTTTAGCAGCTCCACCAACGTCAACTTCTTTTAAAGGTAATCCGTTGTCATAGGATTCTTTTAATTCTTTAACGTTTTTGAAAACAATTAATGCTTTATCATTACCAAATTGATCTTTATTCCATTCATCGGCAACTTCCTTAGTAGAAAATACTTTAATTTTTAGTCCACCTGTAGAATTTGTTGAAACGTAGATGTCCTTAAGAAAGTCGTCAGCTGCTGTTGCATTATCAACAACATAAACGGAATTTGTTCCACGTCCCTTAGTCCATTTTTGCATAACCTTTCCATGAATAAGACGGTCATCTACACGAGCCATATTAATTTCACCCATAATTATCTCTCCTTTATTTGTTATTTAAAAAGTTAATATCAATTAACTTCATACCATTTTGTCCAACTTCAATAGAATCTTTAATTAACTTGTTTGTGTCATCTTCGGTATCTGTAAAATTAATTAAGTTAATTAATACTGGTAAGTTTAAACCAGTAATAATCTTTAAGTCGCGATAATTTGCTAATGAACGTAATGCAACATTGGATGGACTACCACCAAGTAGATCGACTAAAATGATCGTTTCATCATATTGATCCTTGTTGTTGTCCAAAACTTCTAGGACTTTATTTTTAAGATCATCTACAGATTCGCCTTGGTGTAATCCAAGCCCAGTTACATTTTTTTGCTCGCCCATTAAAAGTTCTAGACTTTTTACAGTTTCAATACCCATATCACCATGTGTAACAAGTAAAAATGCACGTTTCTTCAATTTATCAACATCTCCAGTTTATTAAACGATATAGAAGCAAGATAGAACAATTAAAATGATTGTTAGGTAAATTAATCCACGAGTAATCTTAAGCCCCTTCTTCTGGAAGTATAGATAGAGAAGTAAGATTGCTGTTAAAGGAAGAATTCCTGGCATAATGGTATTTAAAATTGATTGAACATCAAATGTTTTATGAGAAATTGTGAATTTCAAGTAGCTCTTGATCTTAACGTATTGTCCAGCCATGATTCCCATCATGTATAGTCCTAAAACACCTAGTCCATCAATAATGGATGACATTCGACCAGAAGTCATAATTTCTTTAGCCGCAGACCGACCTAGTGAATATCCCATCTTTGTAAAGTAGTAACCATAAATATAGGTAGCGGTTGCAAAACAAAGGAATGGTAAAAGACATCCTAAGAAATTACCCTTTTGTGCAAATGGTAAGAAAATGGCAATGAAAATGTATTGAACGGTACCTGAGTCAATAGAATCACCAATTCCAGCTAGTGGACCCATTAGCCCAACTTTAGTGTTGGAAATAATATCGGTAGAAATAGCTTCTTCACCGTTGGCCATTGCTCGAGCACGTGCTTCTTCTAGGGAAATGGTAACTCCCATTAGTGTCCCACCACCCCACGTACACTGGGTGTTGAAAAATAGCAAGTGACGTTGGAAAGCCTTTGCTAGCTCGTCTTTAGTTTTATATAACTTTTTTAAAATTGGAATTAATCCAAAGCAAAAGGCGGGGGCAAGCATTCGGTCAAATGTATGGTTAACTTCATTAGCCCACCACCATCCAAACCAGGCTTTCATTAAATCACGATTTGTTATTTTATCAGGTTGCGGGATTTGTCCCTTGTTGTTTGATTCTGGTTCAACATTTTGATTTTGTCCCTTTGGGGCATCGTTTTCTTTACTCAATATTGACCCCTCCTTACTAATTATCAACTTGTTTTTGAGTAAACATTACATATAAGAACGCGAAGATAATTCCGAATGCAGCGTAGATCGTCATGTTAATGTTTAGTTTTGCAAAAGCAACACTCATAAAGTAGGCAAGGAAGAAGAATGGTAATAATTTTTGCTTACCAATTACTTGTATAATAACTGCAATCCCTAATGCGGCTAATCCACCACCAACGCTTGTTAGTACGTGAATAATAGTTCCGTGTTGAATATTTGCAACAACATGAGCAATTACTGGAGCACCAAAGTAAAGAGCAATGAAAATTAATGGGATGAATAAGCAGAAAGAAATCACAGTTGGGATTGCCATAATAGAAATTCTTAATCCATGTGCATTGGCTTCTTTTGCATATCTATCCATTGGCTTTAAGGCAAAAGTGTTAAGGAAGAAACGGAATTGATACAGATAACTACCAAGTAATCCAACCGGAACTGCAATAGCAATTGCAGCCTGCGGACTCATGTTTCCCATGATTGCAACGGGGACAGCGATTGCAGCTGCAATACATGGCTCAGCTGGTAAAGCACCACCTGGAGCAACGAAGCCCATATAAACTAATTGAATTGCGGCTGTGATGATAACAGCTCGATGCATTTGTCCCATAATAAGGCCGACCATCATTCCAGTCATTAGTGGACTAAATCTCATTGTTAATGTTGCAAATCCAAGAATACGAGATTCAACTAATGCAACCCATAATGCTATTAACAACGCCTGCCACACAGTTAAAGTCACGTGCATAAAATAACCTCCTAAAATAATTGCAAAATAAATTAGAAAGTTAGGTATCTAGAATGTTTAACTTTCTATTCACTTTTTATTATAATTGAAAGCGTATACATTACAAGTCGTTATATTTGATTTTTGAAATAAAATATTTAGGAGTGATTACTATGGCTAAATTATATTTAGTTCGTCATGGAGAAACTTTTTTAAATAAACTTGGACGGATGCAGGGCCAGATTGATTCTTTTTTAACTTTAAGGGGACATGCTCAAGCACACCAAGTAGGAAAGTCTATGCAAGATATTAATTTTACAAAGATTTTTTCTTCGGATTTAGGAAGGGCTGTTCAAACGACAAGAGATATTATAGAAGAACTTCACCTTGAGAATTTACCATATATAACTAATAGTGATATTAGAGAAGTTAACTTTGGATCTTTTGATGGATTACCCTGTGATGATGTTTGGTCAATGATTACAAGATCAACGCCGTATGAAGATCAAAATGATATAATTAAGCACGGTGGAATGGAAGAAGTACGTTCCCTTATGTTAACTAAAGATGAAAATAAATACGCTGAATCGTATCGTGAAATTACTGATCGCTGGAAACATTTTGTACATAGGCTTGAACCATTAAGAGAAGCAGACAATGTTTTAATAGTTTCACATGGGACGTTTATAAGAACAATTAGTGAATACTATGGGGCAAATGTTGCTGGCAAAGATAATGTCCCATTAAATGGGGGAGTAACCATTTTCAATATGAATCAGAGTATAGTTTCTCTAAAAAAATATAATGTTCTATTAAAGTAATGGTGTAACAATGAATTCAGAATTAGTAGAAACCTTTTTGAAGATTGTTAAGTATAGACAAATTTCTTTAGCAGCAGATGCTTTATTTATAACGCAAGCGGGAGTTAGTAACCGTCTTAATAAGTTAGAGAAGCATCTTGGTGTGAAGCTAATTAACCGTGTCAAAGGTCATGCTCAGATTACGCTTACTGAATATGGTAAGAAATTTATTCCTCTAGCAAAGCAATATCTTAGTATAATCGAAAGTGCAAATGAGCTAAAAAATGAACCACATTATGATCGTATAACGATTGCAACTACATTTGATATTTGTGGTTTATATATTTCTCCATTAGTAAAGTTCTTTAACCTATCTAATCCTGAAATTCGTTTAAATATTAAATGTACAGATCGCGAAAATATTGATAGATTAGTTAATGAAATGCAAGCTGATATTGGTATACAACCTTTTGATACTAATAATCCTAAATTATCTTCAACAAAAATATTTGGTGATCATTTAGTAGTTGTTACCAGTGGAAATAAGCTTTTACCTGATAATATTTCAGTAGAAAATTTAGATAAACGCAACGAAATATTCATTGATTATAATAACGATAAGTATAAAGTTTGGCATAATGTATGTTGGGATAGTACTATTACACCAGCAATAACGACTAATACAGTTATGAATACAATTCCAACCTTGTTAAGCAGTGATCAATGGGCAATTGTACCGAGTCAGATTACAAATTTATATAAAGAATCTTTAAACATGCATCACTTGACAGAGCTTAAGTTTGAATATCCAATCTATGCTATTCAGTTGAAAAATAGTGTTAAAAGTTCTCCAATTAGACAAATTGTTTCGCTAATGAGATTTTATCTGGCTAGGTCTTTTTAACGGTATTCTAGACTTTGATCAATATTTCTCAAATTAAATCTTTCACAAATCTAGCTTTCTGTTATAATGGTCACTGTAAAAGTATTTTTTATTTATTAAGGAGTGTGACAACACAATGTCAGATAAGAAAGCACAAATTGGTGTTGTAGGTCTTGCCGTTATGGGTAAGAACTTGGCCTTAAACATCGAAAGTCGCGGTTTTACTGTTGGGGTTTATAACCGTCACCGTAACCGTACTGACGAAATGATGAAGGACCACAGTGATAAGAAGTTAATCCCTAGCTACACTATTAAGGACTTTGTTGACTCACTTGAAAAGCCACGTCGGATCCTCTTAATGGTTAAGGCTGGTGGACCAACTGATGCTGTTATTGACGAATTATTGCCATTACTTGATAAGGGTGATGTTCTGATTGACGGTGGTAACACTAACTTCCATGACACTATGGAACGGAATGCTAAGCTTGACAAATCAGGTATTAACTTCATCGGAATGGGTGTTTCCGGTGGTGAATTAGGTGCCCTTCATGGTCCTTCCTTGATGCCTGG
Organism: Limosilactobacillus coleohominis 101-4-CHN; assembly: GCF_000161935.1. Taxonomy (GTDB): domain Bacteria; phylum Bacillota; class Bacilli; order Lactobacillales; family Lactobacillaceae; genus Limosilactobacillus; species Limosilactobacillus coleohominis_A. Next base: position 52,921 of record NZ_GG698803.1, read on the forward strand.
TGGTCAAAAGGAAGCTTATGACTTAGTTGCTCCTATCTTGACTAAGATTGCCGCTAAAGCTGAAGACGGCAAGCCTTGTGTTGCTTACATCGGGCCTAATGGTGCCGGCCACTATGTAAAGATGGTTCACAACGGTATTGAATATGGTGATGAAGAATTAATCGACGAAAGCTACAACGTTATGCGTAACGTTCTTGGTTTGAGCGTTGATGACATGGCTAAGATTTTCCACGAATGGGATCAAGGCGAATTAGACTCATTCTTGATCAACATTACTGCCGACATTCTTACTCGTAAAGATGACCTTGGTGATGATAAGAACAAGCCAATCGTTGATATGATTCTTGACCGTGGTGCTAACAAGGGTACTGGTAAGTGGAGTTCAATGACTGCCCTTGACGGTGGTGCTCCTCAATCAGTAATTACTGAAGCTGTTTACGCACGTTACATCTCCATGATGAAGGACGAACGTGTTAAGGCAAGCAAGGAATTACCAGTAGAAACTGAAGCCATCTCAATTGATGACAAGGAAGCTATGATCGAAAAGATTCGTCAAGCTCTCTACTTCGGTAAGGTTATGAGCTATGCTCAAGGATTCGAACAAATGCGGATCGACTCTGACCGTTACGACTGGAACCTTAAGTATGGTGAATTAGCACAAATCTGGCGTGAAGGATGCATTATTCGTGCTCAATTCTTACAAAAGATTACTGATGCCTTTGATAAGAACCCTGAACTCAAGAACTTGCTTCTTGATGACTACTTCAAGGACATTGCTAAGAAGTACCAAAAGGCTACGCGTGATGTTGTTGCCCTTACCGTTAAGGCCGGTGTACCAACTCCATCATTGAGTGCTGCTATTAACTACTACGATTCATATCGTGCAGAAGTGCTTCCTGCTAACTTGCTTCAAGCACAACGTGACTACTTCGGTGCTCACACTTACGAACGTACTGACCGTCCTGGTAACTTCCACTACAGCTGGTACGAAGAACAATAATTTAATATTTATTGTAAAAAAGAGCGGTTTTTCCGCTCTTTTTTTAATGTAATTTGTAATTTCTTCCGTCTATTAATAATAGGCGGATATTTTTTTGCCAATCTAATTTGCGAGGTAATAATGAAGGTGAAATTGCAATCAAAAACGACGATGATTAAAGGGTTAATTAGCAAATGGAACAATTTAAAGATCTCAAACGATGTCATGTTTGGGATGGTAATGGAAAATCGCGATATTTGCTTGAAATTAATCCAATGTGCAGTGCCAGAATTAAAGGTGACGAAAATTGAACTTAATGAAACTCAAAGAACAATTAATGGTCCGATTGATGCTCGTGGCAGTCGATTTGATGTATATGCCCAAGATGAAAAGGGACGAGTGTTTGTAATTGAGATGCAGGTTGCTAATCGCCATAATTTGCCTTACCGATTACGGTATTATCAAGATCAGATTGATTATGATTTGTTAAAGGTTGGTGATGATTATGATAAGTTATCCGGGTATCCAACCTACGTAATTATCTTTTGTGATTTTGATTATTATGGTCGTGGATGGTCTAAATATAGTTTTCAATGTCGATGTGATCGTGATCCGAAGTTAACTGCTGATGATGGTCAACATAAGGTTATTTTCAATGCCAAAGCGAACGATTTTCATGATAGTATTGAGATAGGAAACTTCCTTAAACTAATGGAGAACCAACCTGTGATGGAAGATCCTTTAGTATCGCAGGTGGTTCAAGAAATGGAACGTATTAAGCAGGATCCAGAAAGAAGGCAGAAATTCATGAGCTATGAAATGAATCTGATGGATGCTAGAGCTGAGGGAAGAGCTGAAGGTAGAAAGAAAACTATTAAAGCAACAGCACAATTACTTTCGGAGTACGAACCAGACCGAGAAAAGTTAATTCATAAGTTAATGGATAAGTTTAGCTTAGGTTATGATGAGGCTAAGCAGTACATTGAATGATAATTAGAGGGATGGATATGCAAAAAATTGATGGACACCTTCACCTGGTTCGCGAACTAGCTGGCGCTAAGGGACAAGGACGACTTAGTCCCTTAGGCAATGGCTATGCAATTTGGGATAATGGAGAAATAATTCATTTAATTCCTGATGGCTGGGGTGATGATAACTTTTTAGTTGAAAAGTATTTTCCAGTAATGGAGCAAGAGCACATTAGTAAAGCGGTGTTGCTCCAAGGGACTTTGAATGGTTACCAGAATTATTATACTTACCAAGTCGTAAAACGATTTCCCGGGAAATTTATTGGTGCATTTTCTGTTGATCCATTTGATGACTTCGCATTAGACATCGTTAAGCGTCACGTTGAACAGTTGGGCTTTCGTGCCATTAAATTTGAGATTAGCCAGGGCGGTGGCTTACACGGATTCCACCAACCGTTCCGTTTAGACATTGATCCCCGGTGCTCGCAGATTTTTCATTACTTAGCGGACTATCCTGGCTTTGTGGTAACGGCGGACTATGGTGATTACACTCAAACTAGTTACCAACCTGAAGCGATTGTCAACTTAGCAAAATGTTATCCGCAATTTGACTTTGTGGTTTGTCACCTTTCATTTCCGGATGCGGATCATCTAGATCGTCTAGAAAATGTATTGAAACAGTTTGAACCGTACAACAATATCTTGATAGATCTTTCGGCAATTCAAGATATTCAGGGAGAAACCAAGGATGATTTTCCATATCCTAAATGTCAAAAAACAGTACGACTTGCAAAGCAAATATTAGGATCGAAAAGAATAATTTGGGGAACCGACTCCCCATGGTCAGCAACGTTTAACTCTTATCATCAACTGGCTACTTGGCTTGAGAACACAGATCTTTTCACAGAAAATGAACTGAATGATGTGATGTACAATAATGCCAACCGGATTTACTTTAAGCCCCAAAACGTGAAAGCAGCTGAAGAAGCAGTTGATCCAGTTTATGAAGCCTTTAAAAAACGTTAATAATGGGCGGATTAATCGTATTGTGGGAAGAGTTTCGCTATAATGAAGATGTTAACTACCGTTATTGATCTAAGGAGGCATTTTTATGAGTGAAAAAGTATTCTCAACCGATGAATTAGCTAAATTTAATGGTAAGAATGGGCAACCAGCGTACGTGGCAATTAATGGAACTGTTTATGATGTTTCTGGCAAAGATGCTTGGAAAAATGGTGAACATCATGGGAATTTGGCTGGCCGTGATTTAACCGATGTTTTATTCAACAAGTCACCGCATAAAGATAAGGTGCTGCAAGGCTTGCCAGTGGTTGGTAAATTAGAATAGACATGGTATTTAATGTCAAAACGGAGCTGTTCAGTTAGAGCAGCCCCGCTTTTTTGTACCAATGTTAAATTTGCGTTACCTGAATAACTTCGACACCTTGTTTCCGAAATGCATCAAGTGTTTTTCCTGAAACAAATGTATCAGTGATTAAGATATCAATATCAGATATCTTGCCGATCGTAAAGTTCGAGAAACTCCCAAACTTACTGTAATCAGCAACCACAATTAATCGACGTGAGTTTTTAATGATATTGCGATTAACATTTGCTTCCTCAATTCCAGGAGTTGAGATTCCTTGTTCAAGACTGAGACCGGCACAGCCGATGATTCCCCAGTCAGATCGCATACTTAAAAAGGTTCGATTTGCGACATCACCACTCATAATATCACGATTGTTGACATTTCCACCTGAAAGGATAATTGAAGCGATATTATGATCCGATAATAATTTTGCGACGTTTCCATTATTAGTAATAATGGAAACTTTTTTATTTAACAATGCTTTAACTGCATAAAAGGCAGTTGAACTGGAATTAACAAATACGATATCGTGATCGCTAATGTTTTTCGCTGCTTCAGTTCCCAGACTTCTTTTGATTCGGTAACGTGAGTCACTATTACTAGCATTCTCTGGAGAAACAAAACTGACGGTCCCGAGATGCTGGGTTATTCTTCCCATTTTCGCCAAGCTATTACAATCGCGGCGAATAGTCATTTCCGAGACATTAAGGTGTTTACTAAGCTCCTCGATGGTCATGGATTTGTTTTTATTTAGTACGTCTAATATGTGTTCACGACGATTTTCGATATTTTTGTATGAATTTCTCATATTGATACCTTCTATTCATCCGTAATATGTGCACTATAACCATTTCATATGTGATTATAACAAATAACTATCAAAATACAGCTGTTTTATCTCTAAAAAACAAAAAAAGTTGTGATATAACATTTAATTATCGTATAAAGTGAAAAAATAACATATAAAACGATTGAAATCGGTTACTTAAGATAATATTCTATACTCGTAAACAAATAAAGATGTTGTTTAGGAGGAATTTACAATGGCATCACCAAAGAATATTAACGATGTAACTCCAGAAAATTACGCAATGAACAATTTCCCAGAATGGGGTCAATACCTCAACGAAGAAATTGCTGATTACAAGGTTCCTGCAGGAAGCTTCCGCTTATGGTGGACTGGCTGCATGGGCTTTTGGTTAAAGACTCATGAAGGTACCAACATCTTAGTTGATGTATGGAACGGTACTGGTAAGCACACCCACGGTAATGGCAAGATGCGGAAGGGTCACCAAATGATGCGGATGGCCGGTGTTGAAGCTCAACAACCAAACTTACGGAACCGTCCTTACGTCATTGACCCATTTGCTTTTAAGGATGTCGATGCACTCTGTGTTACTCACACTCACCACGACCACTTGGACATCTACACTGCAGCATGTGTTAACAAGAACTGTCCAAACGCTAAGTTTATCGGCCCACAAGGCGTTGTTGATGAATGGATCGAATGGGGAATTCCTGCTGAAAAGACCATTGTTGTAAAGCCAGGTGATGAAGTCAAGGTTGGTGCTGTAAACATCAAGGCCCTTGAATCATTTGACCGGACTGAATTAGTTACTGAAGATGATCCAAATGTTACTTTAGCAGGTCACATGCCACAAGAAATGGCCAAAGTTGCGGTTAACTACTTATTTGAAACTTCTGGTGGTAACCTCTACGACGCTGGTGACTCTCACATGTCCAACACCTTCACTAAGCATGGTAACGAAAACAAGATTGACGTTGCACTGTGTGCTTACGGTGAAAACCCACGGGGCATCACTGATAAGCTTGATGACTCTCAAGTATTACGGATGTCTGAAGACTTGAAGACGAAGGTTGTTATTCCAATGCACTGGGATATCTGGTCAAACTTCTTTGCTGATCCAAAGGACATTATCAAGCTTTGGGAACTTAAGAAGTACCGTCTCCACTACGACTTCAAGCCTTACATCCTTCAAGTTGGTGGTGGCTTCAGCTTCCCACAAAACAAGGATGACTTTGAATACATGTACGACCGTGGTTTCCACGACGCATTCAAGAACAAGCCAGACCTTCCATTCCCAGAATTACTTTAATTCACTTGCGAGATCAGGTCGGAAGGAAAGTTGAATGAAAAACATTAATTAGCCCACGATCGGGTGGGCATGGGAGGATTTTAAATAATGTTACGTTACTTTTTAGAAAATGGACTAGTTAATATTACTGACAAGCATCCTGATAATTGGGAAGATGCAATTCGAATCAGCGGGGAAGTTATGAAGGATAATCATTTGGTGACTGACCAATATATCGATCAAGTGATTTCTGATGTTAAGGAATATGGTCCTTACATTGTGATTGTTCCTGGCGTTGCAATGCCACACTCCTCAGCTGAAAACAGCGGTGTCTTAGGAACCGGGATTGGTTTCACAATTATGCCAGAAAAGGTTTCTTTTGAAGATGGTAACCCAGAAAAGGATGCCAAGTTATTCTTTATGCTTGCTGCTAAGGATCACGATACCCACGTTAAAAACATTGCAAACTTATCTGACATGTTAATGGAAGACGACATGGTTGATGACCTGCTGAAGATCAAGACCATGGATGATTATCGTGACGTAATGAAGAAGCACAATATGTAGGATTGTCGAAAAAGGTGAAGAAAAATGAATGCTGTATTTAATGTCTTTATGACAATCTGGGAATACTTTGCCAAAAACATTCTAGAACAACCAGCCTTCATGATTGGGTTTATTGTTCTGATTGGTTACCTTCTGGAAAAGAAGAAATGGTATGAAGTACTTTCTGGGTTCTTAAAAGCCACAATTGGTTACTTTATTTTAACGGTTGGTTCAAGTGGACTGGTTACTTCATTCCGGCCAATCTTGGTTGGTTTGAAGTCACGGTTCCATCTCTCGGCCATGGTTACGGACCCATACTTTGGGCAAAACGCGGTTACTGTTGGGATCATGAAGCGGTTTGGCCGTTCGTTCGCTGACACAATGTTATTGCTATTGTTTGCTTATATTATGAACATTTTATTAGTTCGTTTCCAAAAGTACACGAAGCTACGGGCTGTCTTTACTACTGGTAACGTTCAAGTTCAACAGGCAGCGACTGCTTTCTGGCTCTTCCTCTTCTGTTTCCCACAAATGGGACGGATTCCGTTGCTAATCGTGATGAGTATTGTCCTCGGTCTTTACTGGGCCGTTGGTTCTAACTTAACCGTTGGTATTACTCAAGAATTAACTGATGGTGCTGGATTTGGAATTGCCCACCAACAAATGTTTGGGATTTTCATCTTTGCCAAATGGGCTGAATGGATGGAAAAGCGTGCTAAAGCAAAGGGTAAGACTGAATCTAAGCGTCTTGAAGATATCGAACTTCCTGGTTGGTTATCAATGTTCAACGATAACATGGTTTCCACCGCGATTCTGATGATCATCTTCTTCGGGATTATCTTGATTATCCTTGGCCCATCTTACTTAATCAAAGCCGGATTTATGAAGGCTGGTCAAAGTTTTGTCTTCTATATTATTCAAACTTCATTAATGTTTGCCGTTTACCTTGCAATTTTGCAATTAGGGGTTCGGACATTCGTTAACGAATTAACTGAATCATTCACAGGGATTTCTGATCGTTGGCTACCAGGTTCCGTTCCTGGGATCGATGTTGCCGCAACTTTAGGGTTTGGTTCACCAAACGCCGCCACAATTGGTTTCATGTTCGGTGCATTAGGTCAATTCCTGATGATTATCTTACTGATTGTCTTCAAGTCACCAACGATTGTCATCGCCGGATTTATTCCACTGTTCTTTGATAACGCGGCAATTGGTGTCTTTGCCAACAACCGTGGTGGTTACAAGTACGCCATGATTGCACCATTCATCTCTGGATTAATCCAAGTTGGTGGTTCTGCATTAATTGCTACCTGGGTTGGCATGGCAACGTACGGTGGTTACCTTGGTATGTTCGACTGGGCAACAGTATGGCCACTCGCAACTGTCATCATGAAGTACTTAGGCTACATTGGTATCGCTGTTGTCATCATCATCTTTGTCCTGATTCCACAATTGGAATACCGTCACGACCCAAAGGGTTACTTCTTAATCGTTAAGGATTACGACGCTTGGAAGAAGATGCATGAAGACGAAGCGGATGCTGCTAAATAATTAATAAATTAGGTCTGTAAATTTAGGAGGAAACATCATGAAAATTTTAAGTGCATGTGCAAATGGTTCAGGAACTAGTTTAATGCTTTCACGGACTGCCACTAAGGCAATGAAGGACTTGGGCTTTAACGTTACCACTTCTGATCACACTTCAGTTTCTGAAGCAAAAGGGACTGCCCGTAACTATGACGTAGTCTTCACTTCATTACCATTCGTTAAGATGTTTGACGAAGCTGAGAAGCGTGGTGCCATTGTAATTGGTGTTAAGAACGTTATGTCCAAGCAAGAAGTTGAAGATGCTGTTAAGAACAACGAGAAGCTTCAAGCAAAGTTAAACAAGTAATCTAAAGGGGTAAATAAAATGACTAAACCAATGTTACAAGTCGCTTTGGACACTGATACTACTGCCCAAGCGTTGAATGTGGCCCGGCAAGTTAGTGATGTCGTTGATGTTGTCGAAGCCGGCACCCTCTTGATTTACCAAGAAGGTATGGACGCCGTTAGTGATCTTCGGGCAATTGCACCAGACAAGATCGTGCTTGCGGATGCCAAGTGTGCCGACGCTGGTGGCCACATCGGTAAAGTTGCAAAGAAACATGGTGCTGACTGGTTAACTTGTATCAACGCAGCCACCGTTCCAACCATGGCGAACGCCCAAAAAGAAATTGAAGTCCAAGTTGAATTATATGAAGGCTGGGACAACAAGGAACGGGCACAAGAATGGCTAGACAACGGTATCGACCAAGTAGTTTATCACCAAAGCCGGGACGCTAAGTTTGCTGGTCAAACTTGGGGTGAAAAGGATCTAAACTCCGTTAAGAGCTTGATCGACATGGGCTTCAAAGTTTCTGTTACCGGTGGTGTTAAGCCAGAAGTTCTGAAGTTATTTAAGGGTCTTCCAGTTTACTGCTTCATCGCTGGCCGTGCGATCCACGGCGCTGATGATCCACATGCCGCAGCACTGGAGTTCAAGAACGAAATTGACCGTATTTGGGGTTAATTACAAACTGCCTCAGTCAAAATAATCTCTTTTTTTGCAAAGCAATGGCGGGCTGTAATTGGTTCGTCATTGCTTTTTTAGTAGGAAGGAATCGTTGTTATGACAGAAAATGCATTGGGTATTTATGAAAAGGCCCTTCCACAGGACCTGACGTGGAAAGAAAAATTTGAATTAGTCCATCAATTAGGCTTTAATTTTTTGGAATTTTCCATTGACGAAAGCGATGAACGTTTAGCGCGGCTAGATTGGACAAAGGCACAACGGGCAGAATTTCGTGATGCGATGTGGGTAACTAATAGTCGGATCAACACAATGATGTTATCCGGCCACCGTCGTTACCCATTGGGTTCCAAAGACCCGAAGATTCGGCAAAAGTCTCTAGAAATGATGGCAAAGGCCATTGATTTGGCAGTTGATTTAGGAATCCATAACATCCAAATGGCCGGCTACGATGTCTACTATGAAGACAAAACGATGATGTCACGTGAATTATATGTAGAGAATCTCGCTAAGTGTGTTCATATGGCTGCTAAAAAGATGGTTATGCTGTCGATCGAAACGATGGACGACCCATTCTTGAATTCGATCGAAAAAATTGCGGAATTGAAGAGCCAAATTCATAGCCCGTGGCTGCAAGCCTATCCAGATTTGGGAAACCTTAGTGCCTGGCCAGAAAATTATGTCCCGGTGGACTTTGAAAAACACATTGATAATGTTGCTGCAGTCCATCTTAAGGACACTAAGGCAGTTACGCCAACCTTCAAGGGTCAATTTAAAAACGTCCCGTTTGGTGATGGCTGTGTTGACTTTGCCGGACTACTCAAGGAACTAGTTCGTCTTGACTACAACGGTAGTTACACGATCGAAATGTGGACTGGTGACAATGGTGATCAAGATCCAATTGATGAAGTTAAAGAAGCTAAACGCTATTTTGACAACCTCTTTAATGAAGTTGGTATTCACCAAGAACCCGTTCAAAAATAATTAATAATAAGGAGAAAAACAATGCTCGAAGAATTAAAACAAGAAGTTTATGAAGCCAACATGCAACTTCCTAAGTTAGGATTAGTTACCTTTACTTGGGGAAACGTTTCTGGAATTGACCGTGAAAAGGGGCTTTACGTTATTAAACCTTCTGGAGTTCCCTACGAAGATTTAAAGCCTGAAGACATGGTAGTGGTCAACCTGAAGGGTGAAGTTGTGGAAGGGGACTACAATCCATCTTCTGATACGCCAACCCATACTTACCTCTATAACCACTTCCCAAAGATTGGCGGAATTGTGCACACTCACTCCCCATGGGCAGTCTCCTTTGCGGCAGCACGGATGGACGTTCCAGCAATGAACACGACTCACGCCGACACCTTTTACACCGATGTCCCAGCTGCGGATGCCCTAACTAAGCAGGAAATCGAAGAAGACTACGAAGGCAATACCGGTAAGGTAATTGTTCGTTCCTTTAAGGAACGGGGCTTAGACTATGAAGCAACCCCAGCTGCTTTAGTGATGCAACATGGTCCCTTTGCCTGGGGCCCAACGCCAGATAAGGCGGTTTACAATGCCAAAGTGCTCGAAGTAGTGGCGGAAGAAGACTACCACGCCATGCAATTAACACATGAAGATTTGCACCTGCCACAATACTTACTGGATAAGCATTACTACCGGAAGCATGGTGCCAATGCTTACTATGGTCAAAACAATGCCCATTCTAAAGATCATGCAAAGCATGCCACAGATTAATTAAGTAAGGAGAGAAGCGGTGGCTTCTTTTCTTTTTAAAAATTTTGAAAGCGTTTATCAATTAATATAGCAAAGTTGATGAAAACGATTTATAATTTAAACATGTGATTTAAATCATGAATGAAAAGGGGAAAGAACATGTCAAAAGACGTTAAAGGAATCGCCGCTAGTGACGGAATTGGGATTGCACCAGCCTACTTACTAGTGGATCCAGATTTGTCATACGATAAGGACAAAAAAATTAGTGATGCGGATGCAGAGTACGCTCGTGTAGAAACGGCATTTAACGATTCAATTGCTGAATTGCAAAAGATTAAGGAAAACGCTAAGGGGCGCTTGGCTGATGAAGAACTAGAAGTTTTCGATGCCCATATTGCTATCCTTTCAGATCCAGAAATGCTAGGGCAAATTAAGGATGACATCAACAATAATAAGACGAGTGCCGAAGCCGCCGTTGATAAAGTAACGACGAACTTTGCTGACATGTTAGCAGCAATGACTGATAACAAGTACATGCAAGAACGGGCAGCAGACGTTAAAGACGTTGCTAAGCGGGCGATGAGTCACTTGCTTGGTAAGCAATTACCAAACATTGCCGGAATCGACAAGCCTGTAGTGATTGTTGCCAAGGAAATCACACCTTCTGATACTTCACAGATGGACGCAAAGTTTGTTAAAGGGATTGTGACCGACTTAGGTGGTCGGACGAGCCATGCTGCTATCATGTCACGGACCTTACGGATTCCAGCCGTTGTTGGTGCCGAAGATATCACAGCAAATGCTAAGAATGGTCAAAATGTGATCGTTGATGGACTGCATGGGGACATCATTGTTGACCCATCAGATGATCAAGTTAAAGACTACCAAGCCAAGGCAGAAGCCTTTGAAAAGGAACGTGCTGAATGGGCTAAGTTAGTTGATGCACCTTCTGTTTCCAAGGATGACAAGCATTTTGAAATTGCCGCCAACATTGGAACACCTGATGATGTGGAAGATGCGATGAAGCAAGGTGCTGATGGTGTCGGTTTATTCCGTTCAGAATTCCTCTACATGGGGTCTGATCACCTCCCAACTGAAGATGAACAATTTGAAGCCTACAAGAAAGCCATTGTTGGCATGAAGGGTAAGCCGGTAGTTGTTCGGACTCTTGATATTGGTGGAGATAAGCCACTTGACTACTTACCACTACCAGATGAAATGAACCCATTCTTGGGTTACCGGGCAATTCGGATTTGCTTGGATCGTCCTGAAATCTTTAAGACCCAATTACGGGCTTTGATTCGGGCTTCTGAATTTGGTCCATTATCCATTATGTTCCCAATGATCGGGACATTAGCAGAATTACGGGCTGCTAAGCGGATCTTTGAAGAATGCAAGACTGAATTACAAAAGGATCACCGTGTCCTTGGTGACGACGTAAAGATCGGGATGATGATCGAAGTACCATTGGCTGCAATTAACGCTGACAAGATGGCAGAAGAAGTTGACTTCTTCAGTATCGGAACTAACGACTTGATTCAATACAACTTTGCGGCTGATCGTGGTAACGATGCTGTTTCATACCTTTATCAACCATTGAATCCAGCATTCCTTGGTTTGATTAACCATGTTATTGCGGCTGCACACCGTCATGGTACAAAGGCTGCCATGTGTGGTGAAATGGCCGGTGACGAATTGGCATTACCATTGTTAATGGGAATGGGCTTGGATGAATACTCAATGTCAGCATCATCCATTTTACGGACTCGTTCAATGATGAAGAACCTTGATACCAAGGACTGTGCAAAGTTAGTTGAAAAGGCAATGGACCTTGATACGAACGAAGAAGTTGCCAACTTGGTAAAGAAAGAATTGAACTTAGCTGATTAATGGTTAATCTGTTAGAAAAGGACGACGCGAAAACGTCGTCCTTTTTTGATGGATTTGCTGGTTCATGTTGAACGATTGATCACTAAGGGGCCGCGAAAAAGAATTTGCAAAATTAATTTTCTAATAGTTGAATTAATTGTTAACTAATAGACAAAAATATCGTTGATTAAAGTAATAATCATTTCATAAAAAAATCATTTTCAAATTATTTGTTGTGATAATAAAAGTTGAAAAAAAACCAACCTATTAAAATAATAATCGTTCAAATATATGGAGTATTTGATAGATTTTTTGCTATTATGTTTGGAGGATTAATTATGCAAAATAATAAATTACGCTTCAAGATGTACAAATCCGGTAAGAACTGGATGGTTGCTGGTTTGATGACCACTGCCGTATTAGCTGGTTTAACTTTAAGCAACGGCGATGTTGTTGCTCATGCTGATACTGCAGCTGCTGCAACTACTACTACTCAAGTTGCTAACAAGAAGCAAGAAGTTAGCCAAGATCAATACGATGCTCAAAAGGCAAAGGTTGCTACTGACCAAACTAACGTTAACAACGCCCAAAAGGCTGTTAACGATGCCCAAACGGCTGTTGACAACGCTAAGAATGCTAACGAAAATGCAGCTAAGGTCAATGACGCTAAGACTGCATGGAAGAATGCTGAAAGCGACTACAACAAGGCTAACAGTGATTACAACAATGCTCACAAGGCAACTAACACTGCTAAGGCTGCTGCTGACGAAGCTAACGCTTACAAGAACAACTGGGACAAGAACGAAGCTGACCTTTACAACAAGCTTCAAAACCAAATCTCAGATGCTACTGCAACTAAGACTGCTCAAACTAAGGTAGCTAACGATGAAGCTGCTAAGGATAAGAAGGACGATGCAGCTTACGATGCAACTGCTAAGTTACAAGCTGAAGCTCAAACTAACCTTGACAAGGTAAATGCTGATAAGAAGGCTACTGAAGATCAAAAGCAAGACGCTGCTGATTACAACCAAAGCCTCTTAGACCAAATGAACGCACTTTACCAAGATTCACAAAAGCACAAGGCTGCTCGTGATGCTGCTAACGCTAAGGTTGCTGCAGCTGACAAGACCATCCGGAACGCTAACAAGATTCTTGCTCCTAAGTCAGACAAGAACCCTGCAGGTCGCGACTTGTTAGGTCACAAGTCTGCTGCTGACAGTGCTGCTGCTAAGCAAGCTGCATACGAAACTGCTCTTCAACACGAAAAGGACTTGAAGGCTATTCGTGACGCTGCTCGTTTGACTGCTAACCAAAAGAAGGATGCTTACACTCAAGCACGTGCAGATTACAACTTACCAAACGATGCTGAATACGCTGAAATGCAAAAGAAGGCCACTGGTGCTCGTCAAAAGATCAACGCCGACAAGGCTGACCCTGCTTACACTGCTGTAACTGACACTGAAGGACACGTTAAGGATGCTAATAAGGTTCTTAACAATGCCAAGAAGGCTGTTGACACTATTCAAGCTAAGATCGATACGCAAAACGACAAGTTAGCTAAGGCTCAAGCTGACCTTGATGCTGCTAAGGCTGCCGCTGCTAAGGACCCAGACGATGATGTATTAGCTTCAAACGTTGTTGCTAAGCAAAGCATCGTTAACGCCATCAACAACCGTCTCCACGGTGCCGATGGTAAGGATGGCGCTGCTTCATTAATGGGTCAATTAGCTGCTGCTAAGCAAAACGTAACTGACCGTAACAACGCTCTTAACTGGTGGAACAAGAAGCTTGATGATGCTAAGGCTAACGCTCGTTACCAAAAGCTGGTTAACGACATTGCTTACCGTCAATCAATCATTGACAAGGCTGACCAAGCTAAGGCTAACCGTGCTGCAGCTAAGGGTGCTGACGATGCCGTTGCTCCATTAGAAGCCGCATTAGCTCAAAAGCAAAGCGAATTGAAGACTTACACCGATGCTTTAAACGCTGACACTAACATTCTTAACAACATGTTTGTTAAGGGCTCTGATGACAGCAAGGACAACGGTGACCACAATACTACTGGTAACGATACCAAGAAGGACGATGACAAGACTCCTGCTTCATCAGTTGACGGTGATAAGACTGCTACTGGTGTTAAGGAAGGTAATTCTGCCAAGAGTAACGCTAGTCAAGTTACGATGACTCGTGCTGAATACCGTGCTGCTAACAAGGTTGCTGCTGCCAACGAAGCTAGCGCAAAGAACACTAAGAATGACGCTAAGTTGCCACAAACTAGCAACAACGAATCAACTGCTGTCATCGCACTTGGTGCTGTATCAGCTATGCTTGGTTTAGGCTTAGTTGCTAAGAAGCGTGAATTCTAATTATCATTATTAATAGCAATTAATTTATCGGAAAAGGGATTCATGATTCCTTTTGATAAGAAAAGAACGGCGCGGAAGCGTCGTTCTTTTTTTGATGGTGGATGATTATTACACCATGAAACTGTTTATTCAAGCTAGTTAACGGATATATAAAAAGTGCGCGATCTCATCAATGAATTCGATGAAATAACGCACTTTGATTATTTATGCTGGCGGGCAACGATGACATCACATTTAGCCATCCGAACGACATAGCCAGTTGTGGACCCGAGAAGTAAGCGTTCGATTCGTGATGTTCCCGTACCGCCCATTACGATCAGGTCATTATGGTGGTCACGAATGAAGTCGCGGGAGATGACCAACTTGGGATTACCAAAACGGATGTGAATCGCTACAGATTTAACACCAGCATCTTTAGCTTGCTGTTCTAAATCGCGTAAACGTTTTTCGATAATTTGCACAAGTTCGTGGGTTTTACCATCGCTCATATCAGTTAAAGTAGCAAAACCCTCGGTAACTTGGTTGATTTGGGCAACGTTAAGAATATCAAGGTGGGCATCGTTATTTAAAGCAGCTTGGATTGCACGCTTCATTACTAGTGGAGTTTCTTTTGAACCATCCACTGGAACTAAAATTTTTTGGTAGGTTCCATTTGCCATAATCGTAAAATCCCTTTCTATCTTTTCATCTATGATACCATGAAATAGGGATAAATTGAGCTTTTCGTCAACAGATAGTAAAATGAAAGGGATCAATTGAGAGGGATTAATGTATGAATAAACAGAAGAATGTTTCGCGGATCATTGCCATAACCATTGTGACGATGGTGATGGCGATGATAATTGAGTTTGTGATGTTCAATCAGCATCAGATTGACTGGATGTCTAGTGTGGCGCTGACGACATTAGTGACCATGATAATTATCATGATTGTCGTCGTGCTTTTAGCGGTAGCGGACTGGCACTTTTCTAACTATGCTACGATTGCTGCCATGATGTACTACGGCATTATTAGTCTTGGTGGCCTGCTTCAAGTGCAAAACAAGACGTCCATCACTGGGTTACTAGTGCAGTTAATTGCCATTATTGGAATTATTCTATGTGTATATGGGATCGTTTTAGGAGTTCGACAACGAGAACTGTTCATGGAAAAGAAGTATCGGAAACAACGGGGAACCAAATAAATGGAATTTACGTATGAAGATTATTTAACACAATTGACTAGTGACCATGTGAAGACGACCAATGTTGCGACAACGGCCGCCAAGGTTCAACAAGCAACCGTCATCAAAAAAGGCCTGCAATTCATTGAAGATCAGTTGGCGAGTGGTTATCTATGTGGCTATGAATGGACCGTTAAAATGCCAGTTGGTGATGACTTAAGTGTTCGTTTAGAAACTAACCTGATCAACATTCCAATGAAAGAAGCTGAACGCCTAGATCCTAAGTTATTAGATCGGGATCCGGAGTATCCGGTGAATGTATACATGGTTGCAGAAGGGGATCAGCTGAATAAATCTGGATTGCGGATTGATGAACTAGCCGGCGGTGCTGATTTTGAAAATAACGCTGCACTAGTCACGAAGTTTCAAGAGTGGGTTGCGGATCAATTGGCAACGGCAACCGAGAATCGACAGGCGGATGACGAAGCTTGATGTGAATTCGATAAAATGCTAAAATAAATTTGCGATGAGTCGAGAGGTCTGGTAGCAACCCAAATGGCTACCATTAGACATTTCGAGTGGGGCACATTAACCTGCCGGATTGCAGGGTGCCTGGTAATGATGAAAGTGGACGTTCATCATTACCTGAGATCATATCAATACACAAAGCCGCGACTACTTCATTGAGGTAGTCGCGGCTTTTTTAGTCGATAAATTGATAATACATGGAATCGGGATTTTGGGTTTCCTGAATAAATTTACGAAAGTACGGTAATGTATATTTAACTTTACCATATGTTGCAGGAGTAACTAGATGACGACTGATTGCTCGTCGACGGTATTGGGAAACATATGATAAGCTCTGCTTCATTTCTTTAGCAACTTCACTGAGTCGTTTGTTACCGAAAATGCTTACTAAATATTTTTGATCATTTGATGATAGTTCATCGAAAATTTTCGTGTAAGCATTGTCAAAGAGCAAGGTTAAGAAATCGGGTTCAATTTGCTTTAGTAGCTCTAATGAAACGGTAGTATTTGTTCGTTGACCTTCTTGAAATGTTAAATAGCCAAGCAACTGAAAAGCGTATGAATATCCTTGGACCATTTGGGCCATCTTACTAGCGACAGCTGGGGAACATTCAAAAATTTTCCGATAAGTAATGGCAGTATCGCTTGCCTGAAGAGGCTTCATTACACGCTGCTCTGAACGAAGGAGAAAGGTTAATTTTTCTTCGTTTTTAACGTCTAAAATCAATCCAGGTAGGCCGGTCATCAAAACAAAAATGGGCATATCTTGACGCTTTAATTCATTAAAAATCTGGGCAAATTTATGAATTACGGGATCGTTGGTTACTTCATCAATTGCGACTACTACAAATTTTTGCTGGTCTTTAATTACTTTCATTAGCTTCATGACATGATTGGCAATCTCATTGCTAGGATCATCTTGCTGTTTAAAACTGATTTGCATTCCCGCTGCTGAAATGCCCTTTACTTTTTTGAACGCATTTGTCAGCTTAGTATTAGTTAATTCTTTCAGACGATTTACAAAACTAGGTAGTAGACTAGAGTCGTTAATTAAATCAATACAGTAACAATTACTTTGCATTTTCAGTAATTGCTCTACTTCTGTCATAAAGGCCGTTTTACCAGATCCACGGACACCGGTGATAAAAAAAGAACGCGCAAAATCGCTCTGTTGGATTAATGATGCTAATTCTTCTGGTTGGTCTTTACCCAGGTAAATTTTGGGGACATCTCCAAAGGTGGGGTTAAATGGATTTTTCTTATTCATGAATAAAACCTCCATATAGTTTTAGAGCTTTTTAGATGTTTGGGTTAATTTTAGATCTTTTTAGATGTTTTGACAATAAAAAAGTAGCTGCCCCATGATAACTACTTTGCCAAATAGATTTGTTCATCAATTAAATCGAAGGTCTTTAAATACTGATTGACCTTTTGTAGAGCGTCAGGTTGTGATAAATGCGCATTTTGCCAAAAGGTTGGTGAATTGGTGGCGCCATTTTTTTCACCCACGACCAATAACTGTAGGTCAGGGTAATCTTGCCGAATTAATTGGAGTAATTGCCAATCTTGCTCGCCCTTGTCGGGTGCCCAAGACATCACAACGTACTTAACTTGGTTACCATATTTTTGGACGGCGGCTAGTGCATCTAATGGTTCGATCTTGGTAACTGGATGGCGACCAGTTTCGTTTTCCTTGACCCAGGCCTGGCTATCGGTAGTGTAGATTTCCTGGTGGGGATTAGAGTTTCGCAATCCTTTCGATAAGTAACCATTGCCGGCCATTACTTCCAGAATTGGGGCTCCAGCTAAATAATGACTTAAGGCGTTGGTGAATGACGAATTGGTGTACGACCACATTCCATAAGTTTCTTCGAGGTAGTCACGGTAATTTCGTAAGAGACGATCAAGCTTAGGAAGTGCAGTGGTATATTTTTCCCATACTTTGTCGCCTTGCGGATCACCTTGGGGATATTTGGCATTCACTTCTTTAAAAATGGTATCTTGAATGTCATCCGGCAAAAGCATTTTTGGGAGCGGCTGGGGTAGCAGTCCAGAACGAAGTAATCGGTCATTGAGTAGGGCATTATTAATCAGAAATTTGATGCTGGAAAAGTCATTAAATAGTTCACCATAATGCTTCAATTCTTGAATATATGAGGATTGATGGGCAGCAGTTGCGACTTTACGGTACTGCTTTTTTAATTTTTTCAGTTTCTTTGGATTCATAATGGCCCTTCTTAATTAAAATGCAAATTTAATTCTTCTTGTTTACTGTAGAATTTGTCGGTATCTTGACGGTGATTGCGTCCTGTGAGGTAACCATCAATTAACTGGAAAATTTCATAACGGTCTTCACTTGATAATTTTGTGTGGTTGAAAGTGAGACTTTTACTGGAGAAAAACAGTTTTGCCAGATCGTAATCGTCATGGTCTTCTTTTCCAGTTAAGTAATCCAGGCTAACGTCAAAGAATTCGGATAATTTTTTGGCCTCGATGTAGGAAGGTGTACGAATACCGCGCTCCCAATTGCCAATTTGTGAAGCAGTATTTGGCCGTTCGTCTGGTCCAAGGTGCTGATTCAGTGCTGCTGCTAACTGTTTTAATGTGATTTTTTGTCCACGGCGTAATGCCCGTAGTCTTTCTGGAAACATAGCTACTCCCCCTTTTGAGAACTAATTCTATTTTAACATTGAACCACGGAGCGTGGAAAACGCGTGGTGCATTTTTTGTCAGAATGCGCTAAAATTAACGCTATTATTGAGATAGGGGAAGAATTCATGGCGAAAAAGAAGAATAAGCAACGGCATTTATGGCGGTGGCTAACAGCTATTATTGGGACTTTACTAATTATTTGGTTAGCGGCCGGTGGATACTTTTTCAAAGTCGGCATGGTACCGGGACATAAGTCATTTATCAGCAGCAATCACCAAACGCTGCGCCGTTCTGATCCACTGTATCGGCAAAAGAAATGGTTTCATGATGTAAAAAAGCAACGATGGGTAATGAAGTCCGCTAGTAAAAACTACCGGTTAGTAGCGGATTATATTCCTGCAGCTCAGCCGTCGAAGAAAAGTGTTTTAATTTGTCATGGCTTTATGAATAATAAGGAAACGATGGGTGCTTATGCGGCGATGTTTCATCAAATGGGCTATAATGTCTTGCTCCCGGATGCACGGGCGCATGGAGAGAGCGAAGGTCGCTACATTGGTTATGGCTGGCCAGAACGTTATGATGAGCGTAAATGGATTAACCGGCTAATTCAAAAGAATGGTCAGAATAGCCAAATTGTGATGTTTGGGGTTAGCATGGGTGGTGCCACCACGATGATGACGAGCGGAATTAAATTACCCCATCAGGTAAAAGCCTTTGTCGAAGATTGTGGTTACACCAGTCTAGCGGCGGAACTTGATCATGAAGCTCAGCAGCTGTATCATTTACCGCCAGTGGTTGCTAAACCAGCAGAAGCATCGTTGAGTATCGTTAACCGGATTGCGAATGGATTCTATACAAGTGAAGCCAGTTCGGTGGCTTCATTGCATCATAATAAACGACCAATGTTATTCATCCATGGGGCCAAGGATACGTTTGTGCCTACGGAAATGGTTTATACTAATTATCGAGCAACCCAGGGGCCGAAGGAGTTATGGGTAGTGCCGAAAGCTGCACACGCCAAATCTTTTCAAACGACCCCTCGGCAGTACCAACGGCATGTGCAACAATTTTTGAATCATTACGTTCATTAGGCGAAGTGGAGGATCACAATGGTCACAATTAAGGAAATCGCGCAACGTGCAGGATATTCTTCCGCCACGGTGTCCCGTCTATTAAACTCAGATCCGCGACTAGTAATTTCGGATCAGGCGCGGGAAAAGATTTTGGCAGTGGCGGATGTATTAGGATACTGGGACGAGCATGAACGACCATTAGGAAATAAAGAGATCGCGATTCTATTTCGAATTACCAAGCAAGATCAGGAGAATGATGTCTATTTTGCCACCCTGCAGGAACATCTGCAGCAGGCGTTAGCAAAACGTCAATTAAGGACGAAGACCTTTTCTGATACGGAGAAATTGATTAATCAAGCTCGCCGTTACGAAGGCTTTATTTGTGTTGGTGCGAACCACATGACGACTGATGATCTTGATCGTCTTCATCAGGTATTACCCCTTGGGGTCATCGTCGATACGAATCCAGCGCCAGATTATTTTGATTCTGTCCAACCTAACTTAGCGTTAACGGTGCGGAAAGCATTTGAAGAAATGATTCATCAAGGATTTGAAAAAATTGGTTTTATTGGTGGTCAGGGAATGCAAATTGGGGATAAACCGTTAATGGCCGATTCACGAACCGCTGCTTTCAAAATTGTGGCTGAAGAATATGGAATGGCAGATGCCCCAATTTTTTCTAGTGGCCGTTTTACCATTGAAAATGGTCAACGGATGGGAGAAGAAATTATCGAACGGTATGGTCGGATCGGTCTACCAGATGGTTTTATCTGTGCGTCGGATACGATTGCAGTTGGGGTACTGCAAGCTTTTAACCATGCAGGCGTGATTGTTCCGCGGGATACGTCTTTAATCAGTATTAATAATAGTGCGTTAGCCAAGTATGTGTCGCCACCGCTAACCACTTATGAGATTAACCAGGAAGAAATGTGCCGAATTGCGGTAGAAGACCTCCATGATTTGATCAATCATCCACAACGTCCACACTTTCATCTGCTGGTGGATACGAGGCTCGTCATGCGCGATAGTTTTACAAGAAAAATCAATCAGTAAAGGATTTACTAAAGATTAGTAAATCCTTTATTTATTTCATTTACTTTTTTAGACAGTTTTCTATAATAATTGTTGTAAGCGATTACAATGATTTTTCTGAGGAGGGTGTGCATTTTAGACACTAAACAAAAACCAGCCGCTAAACTAACGGCGGCCCAATGGATTTCGCGTTCTGCGTTTTGTTTTGGTAACGTTGGTCACTCCGCTTTTTATGGCGTAATGAGCACTTATTTTATTATTTTTGTGACGAGCGGAATGTTTGATGGTCTGAGCAAACACGTTGCGGACCAATTAATTGCACTAATTACTGGTTTGATTGTTGGTGTACGGATTCTGGAACTAATTATTGATCCTGTAATCGGTAATATTGTGGACAATACAAAAACCAGGTGGGGTAAATTTAAGCCATGGATCTTCTGGGGAAATATTGTTTCCGGAGCCCTCTTGTTAGTTCTATTTACCGGTATTTTTGGCTTGGCAAAGGTTAACTGGGTCCTCTTTGCGATCCTATTTGTCATCATTTTCCTAGCGTTTGATATTTTTTATTCATTCTCTGATGTTTCTTACTGGGGAATGGTGCCAGCGTTAAGTGAAGACTCGAATGAACGGGGAATTTATACATCATTAGGTGCCTTTGCCGGGACGATCGGTTGGAACGGACTGACCATTATCGTGGTCCCAATTGTCACTTACTTTACTTATTTGGCTACTGGTCAACATAAAGAAGGGGCTGTCGGCTGGTTTGCCTTTGCTGCCATTATTACGGCGTTAGCAATTTTAAGTGCGTTAGCTGTTTGCTTTGGTACCAAAGAAAAGCAAAATTTAATTCGGAATTCAGCTCAGCAGAAGACGACCATTCGGGATGTTTTCTCTGCCATTTTCCATAATGATCAAATTTTGTGGCCAGCCTTAGCCTACCTGCTGTACTCATGTGCATACGTGATTACGAACGGGGTCTTGTTCTACCTTTACAAGTTTGTCATTGGGAAGCCAGGACAATTTTGGATTGTTGGTGTTATTGCAACGATCATCGGTTTCTGTACCAGCCCATTATTCCCAATTTTGAATAAGTTTATTCCACGAAAATGGCTTTTCATCATGGGACAAGTTTGCATGGCCCTGGCCTACGTAATTTTTATTGCCTGTCGGTCGAATATTTTTATGATGGATTTAGGACTAGTACTGTTTAACATTAACTATGCCCAATTAGTGACGGTACTAACCTTTACGGATGCAATTGAATATGGTCAATTAAAGAACGGTCAACGTAACGAAGCGGTTGTTTTAGCTGTGCGGCCAATGATCGATAAGTTGACGGGAGCCATTTCAAACGGGCTTGTTGGTTACATTGCGGTAGCTGCGGGGATGACAGGTGCTGCGACAGCTGCGGATATGACCGCTAAAGACATTCGCACGTTTGATAGCATGGCGTTCTATATCCCAATGGCGTTAGCAATTCTTTCCATTGTTGTGTTCTTGACGAAGGTTAAATTGTCAGAAAAACAGCACGCGGCAATTGTGGAAGAATTGAAGGATAAGTTAGCTAAGGGTGAAATTAAGACGACAGATCGTCAGGCGACACCCACCGAAGAAACCAACGTATTAGCTCCTGCTGATGGTCAATTAATGGCGTTGGCGGATGTTAAGAATGAAGATGGAACGGTTGGTTTTCCTGGAAAAGGATTTGCGATTGCACCGAGCGATGGACGGATTTACGCACCGTTTGATGGAACGATTAAATTTACTTTCTCAACCAAGCACGCTTTTGAAATTGTTGCCGATGATGGCTTAGAAACGATTATTCATGTTGGCCTCGGAACTGTTAACATGCGTGGCGAAGGCTTTAATGTGCATTATACTGATGGTCAAAAAGTCCACGCGGGTGACCTTCTGATTGAATTTGATCGTGATTTAATTCGCCAAAACGGCTATCTTGATACCGTGGTGACGTTCATGGTTCGGCCAAACCTAGTGGATGTTGTTAACCATGTTCAATTTGGGACGACGGTGCACCATGGCGAACGCGTGATTGCAGTGACCGCGAATAAGTAGTGGAGGATCATTATGAAGAATCAATTACCAACTATTTTGTACGGGGGTGACTATAACCCCGAGCAGTGGCCAGAAGACACCTGGAATGACGATATTAAAGTCTTTAAGCAGGCAGATATTAATTCCGCGACCGTCAATGTGTTTTCATGGGCGCTGCTTGAACCAGCAGAGGGACAATATAATTTTAGTATTCTGGATAAAATTATTGAAAAACTCAGTGCTGCTGACTTTAAAATCGTTTTGGCAACTTCAACCGCCGCCATGCCAGCGTGGATGTTTAAAAAATACCCAGATGTGGCGCGGGTGGACTATCAAGGACGACGGCATGTTTTTGGTCAACGCCATAACTTCTGTCCTAGTTCCCCGAACTATCAACGGCTCGCTCAAAAGCTCGTTGCTAAATTAGCGGAACGGTATGGTGACAATCCCCACATTGTTGCTTGGCATATTAACAACGAGTATGGCGGTAATTGTTACTGTGAGAATTGCCAAAGGGCGTTTCAAAAATGGTTGCAGCAAAAGTATCAGACTCTTGATCGCCTCAATCAGGCCTGGAATAATAACGTCTGGAGTCACACCATTTATCATTGGGATGAAATTGTGGTTCCCAACGAACTTGGTGATGCATGGGGCCCAGAAGGCAGTCATACTATTGTTGCCGGTTTGTCGTTGGATTATCTTCGTTTCCAATCTGCTGCGCTCCAAAATCTTTATCGGATGGAAAAGCGGACGATTGAAAAGTATGATGATCACACCCCAATTATGACGAACTTCCATAGCACGCCAAACAAGATGATTGATTACCAAGCCTGGGCGGGGGATCAAGACATCATTGCGTACGATTCATACCCGGCTTATGACCAACCAGCCTATCAACCTGCGTTTCTGTACGATTTAATGCGGAGCTTAAAGCACCAACCATTTATGTTGATGGAGTCGACGCCCTCCCAAGTTAATTGGCAGCCGTATAGTCCACTGAAACGACCTGGACAAGTCCGGGCAACTGAGTTTCAAGCGGTGGCACATGGGGCAGATACGGTTCAATATTTCCAGCTTAAGCAGGCAATCGGTGGTTCAGAGAAATTTCATGGTGCAGTCATTAGCCATTCTCAACGGACTGACACCCGTGCGTTTCAAGAAGTGGCTCACATTGGCCATGATTTAAAACGGCTGAGTACCAAGATATTAGGTTCCAAAACTCCAGCTAAGGTTGGGTTGATTTTTGATTGGAATAATTTTTGGTCATATGAATACGTGGCAGGGATTTCTCAAGATCTAGACTATGTTGGCTCTGTTCTGGATTATTATCGGCAGTTCTATGAACGCCATATTCCGACGGATGTGATTAGCGTAGATGACGATTTTAGCCAGTATGACTTAATTGTGGCCCCCGTTCTCTACATGGTTAAGCAGGGGCTTGCCGAAAAAATTAATGACTACGTTGCTGCTGGTGGTCATTTCCTTACGACCTACATGTCAGGAATGGTGAACGAGAGTGATAATGTCTACACTGGTGGTTATCCAGGACCGTTAAGCAAAGTGCTCGGGATTTGGGTTGAAGAGACGGATGCAATGACTCCTGGAAAGACAACCCAAGTCGTTTATGAAAAAGATGGTCTTGCTACGGATGGTCATTATTTATGTGACCTCATTCATTTAACCAGTGACCATGCTCGTGCGGTCGCTAAATATGGTACAGAATTCTATGCTGGGGTTCCTGCAATCACGGAAAATCAGTACGGGCAAGGGACGGCTTGGTATGTCGGTAGTCGGATTGATCATGCTGGATTGAGTCACTTGATGGATGAGGTTCTACAAGTGGCAGATGTGTCAGGATTAATTACGACCCCAACTGATTTGGAAATCACTAAACGAGTGAAGGATGGTCATGAGATTTACTTTGTTCTGAACATGCGGGACGAAGAACGCCAACTACCCGCAGAGTTAGTAGATGGCTGGACGGACCTATTAACAGATGAACAACCACAACCAAAGATGAAGGGCTGGGACTTACGAGTTCTTGGCAAAAATAATTAACAAAGCAGGTAATCATTTCCCGGGAAATGATTACCTGCTTTGTTAATTAATCCAAAGACTGCATGTAAACTAACTGGTCCGTTGAGACTTGTTCGTTAAGTGCGTTTGCTAAGTCAAACGAAATTTTATGCGCAGCAGCTTGTTGTTGGATATAGCTGTGTTCTGCTTGAAAGGCATTGATAAAGTAGCTAGTCATGAGATCAGCGTTAATCTTATTTTTACGTGAGAAGATTCGGTAACGGTTTAGGTATGTTCGCCGAACCGTGGCGATTTCATAAGCATTTTTCGGCGTTTGAGCATCATTCAAAAATTTATTAACACGTCGGATCACGATTCGTAAAACGGGGCCAATTTCATCATTAACCGCTTTAAAGTGGTCTTGCCGCGCTTTTTTTAATTCCGGATTTTTATGATAAAGTTTGATTACTTTCCGCCGGGCGTGTAGCCAGTGCAGACGGTGATACAACATGATAAAAGTATCCCAAAAACCGTGCTTTGATTTACTGAAGAGGTCACGGGCCATCAGCCGCGAGTACATTCGTTCCTGCCGTTCAGTGATGACGTCATTATCGGTCAGTTCTTCAAGGGTATCTAATTCTACTTGGTGGCACTTTTGCAAGAGATGGTTATAGGTTTCGGTATTCAGGCGTGCCCGCATGGTCATTTGACTAGCCAATTGGTCAATTACTAAGGATTTTTCACGATTTTGTTCACCATTATTGGTTAAATCATTAATGGCATACTGAACAGTATTGGTTAAAGCTTTGTGAAATTCGGCTTTAGAATAACTTTCTTGTTTTTGGGGAAGGAGTTTTGGAAAAGCAAAGGTACCAACAAAAAGACTAATAAGGATTACAAAGGCCGCAATCAAAATTAAAGCATTCCGCATAGCAATTCGGTCTTCGTTGACCAGTAAAGGAATGGAAAAGGCCATCGCCATAGTGATGGTTCCGTGAACACCACCAATTGCTAGCAATAAGCTATCCAGTTTTTTATCTTGTTGTAAAGCTTTGGAATGCAGACGCACAAAACCAATTTGTGACCATAAATACCTCAACCAGGTCATAACCAGATAAAGAACCAGTGCAATGCCAACAATTTTAAGAGTTTGCAGCTGTTTCATATGACCAAGCACCATTGGCAAGCTGAGTCCCAAAAAGACGAACACAAGGCCGTTTAAAGCATCAGCAATGATGTTCCAAATAGTAGTAGTAGCAATCTGCACCTTGGTCGAAGTAAGGTGGAGACGGTCATACAAGATACTGTGCATGATCCCAGCTGCTACAACTGCTAGAATACCTGAGAGGTGGAGTTCTTCGGCTAACCAATAAACGACAATCGGAGTCATTACATTAATTGGAATGACAATTGGGGCGATGTCAACGTGATGCTGCATTAGCGCGGTCCGCACGTTAATGAGCAGGGAGCCGGCAATCATTCCAAAGATAATCCCACCAAAGAACACATACAGGAATGTCCAGATTCCTTGAGCAAGTGAGAATGAACCAGAAGCCAGGGCGGATGAAGCAAGACTAAACAGGACGATTCCCGATGCGTCATTAAAAAGTGATTCGTGTTCGAGGGTTAAACTAACGTTTTCTGGCATTTCGACATCAGTAGTCAACGATTTAACAGCGACGGCATCAGTTGGGGTAATAATGGCAGCAAGCATGAAGGCAACGGGGAATGAGAACGAACGTGGGAGGAGGAAATGTAATCCTAGCCCGAGGATAATGACTGCAAAAAGCGCCAAATAGACAGCCATCGACATCGTCCTTGACAGTCCCCGTGCGAGTTGCCTAGAGGAAGTATTTTGACCGTCGTTAAACATGAGCGGTGCGATAATCAAGAGCATGAAAATTTCTGGTTCGAGTTGAAAAGTCTTTAAGTCAGGAATAATTGCTAAAACCACTCCAGCAATAATTTGATAAATTGCTAAAGGGAGGACAGGCCAAATTAAATGGATAATGTTGGCCGTAACGACGGCAACTAATAAGAGAACAATTCCGAGAACGGTCGACATAATATTAATCCTTTCTTGAATGTAATTTAGTTCTATTATAACGAAAAATGTAAAAAAACAAGCGATTAGCAACTGGAAATTACTAATCGCTTGTTCAATTAATTATTGCCGTTTAATTAAAACGCTAATTCCCATCGCCAAGTTGTAAATGTAGAGAATTAAGGAAATTAAAAGAGCTAAAACCGTTAGGATGCCGAAGAGCCAACCACCCGAACTACGGATCTGATCTATTCCGGCCGCGCCGAGAATAAAAAAGGTTAGTAGGGCGATAATCACGTAAAGGGCGGGGAAGATCTGCGTCCAGAAAGCAGATCGCGCATGTCGAGCAACATACGGGTCCCGATGATCAACGATCCAAATGATTAATGGAAACAAAACGGGAAGAAATAGGATACTGAGGTAAGCCAAGCAACTGAGAATCCTACTGGTTGTTGATTGATTATTCATAATGCACTCCTTTTCTTTTAGTATACCAGAAAAGTTATGGGAGCATGAGTAATGTGACCTGAACAATTGCCAAACTAGCGATGAGGGTTATCCAATCTCGTGTTTTAATCTGAATGACTTGAACATGGGTCCGTGAGCGTCCCTCAACAAAGCCTTGTGATTCCATTGCTTGAGCGAGCACGTCCGACCAACTTAAAGCTGAGAGAATGGCTTTGAAGTAGAGCTGCGGTGACCAGAAGTTGAGAGTGATTCCGCGCATTTGGGCTGCAATGCGAATGGTTTGGATTGCTTGAATTGTGCGTGGAACAGTATTGAGGGCGGCTAATGTTCCATAGGCATATTTAGCTGGGAGGTGGGCATTTTGTTCTAGTGAGCGGGCAAGCTCAAGTGGAGACGTAGAAATAGTAATAAGAGCGCCTAAAAAGCAGTAGGCGTAGATCCGACTAACCATTACCCACGCAAAGAACCAACTATGGCCTGGACTAAACCAGCGGATGGTAACTGCGATGGTTAAAGCAGGAAGCAAGGGGATAAGTAGTAATTTTACCAATGTCCGTAGTGAACAATGATGCAAAATTAGAAAGATTAGTGCAAAGAAGATTAAGAGTAGGTTGGTGGTGATTTTATTGGTAAAAGATATTTCCAGGGAAATAATGATAATCAGTAATAATTTTAGACTAGGATTCATGACTTGCCCTCCCTTGATATGACAGTTGTCGACCACTCAGATTGAGATGATAGTCAATTAATGAATCGAGTCCCGTTAATTGATGACTGATAATCAGAATGGTTTGGGGTAAAACCTGCTGACAGTTATGAATTAGGTCAATCAAATTAGCGATTGATTGCTGATCTAGGCCACTGAATGGTTCGTCAAGGAGCAACAATGACTGTCCCATCATTAGCATCACCAGTAATTGGAGCTTCTTCTTTTGACCACCAGAAAGGGAGTATACCACCTGATTGGTGAGATGTTGTAAACCTAGCTTGGTGATTGCGTCTGCTAAACGGGAGCGATTAAAGTAGGGATGCTGACCATTTTTTAGACTGAGTTCTAGTTCCTCCTGGACGGTTACCTTAAGAAACTGATCGTTGGCATTTTGAAAGACAAGGCCCAAGGTTTGGCCAAGTAGATGTGAAGAATAATTCTTTAAAGGACGATCAAAAAGCTGAACAGTTCCATCAAATGGAATGATTTTAGTTAATGCCTTGAAAAAAGAAGATTTGCCACTACCAGATTCACCGGTTAAAAGGGTCACCTTATTTTTATAGATGGTCAGTTCCGGTTGCTGAATAAGCAATTGATTCTGTCGCCGTAAGGTAAAGTTATGTAATGAAATAGCAGCCGGATCGGTTGATTGAGGTAGGATGGCTGGAACGTTATTAGGCTGATTAAATCGATCCAACAATTTTTGAGTAGCAGCTAATGATAATGGTTGAAAATGATTATTGAAATCAATGATTAGCGGATGAAGTGAATCATATGCGGCTAAATCGTGGTCGGCAATAATGATCGTTTTGCCGGTTTGAAGGAGTTTCTTTAGTTGTTGGATAATCAAAGTTCGATTATGCAAGTCTAAACTTGCGAAGGGTTCATCCAAGAGGATGATTTGTGGATTCATTGCAATGATAACGGCTAAGCTGGCACGTTGCTGCTCACCACCGGAAAGGGTTGTGAAGTGGCGGTCAGCAAGGTGTAAAATACCAATTTCCTCTAAAGCTTGCTGAGTTAGTTGGGGAATGCGCTGAGCGGATACTTGCTGGTTTTCTAGTGCAAATTCGATTTCATGCCGTGGTGTGTCTAAAGCAAATTGTAATGCCGGGTCTTGAAACATCATGGCACAGGTGAGATGATCCGGGAGATTGATGGTGCCTGATAAGTGTCCGCCATACTTGGGGAGCAAACCGGCAATGATTCTAAGCAGGGTGGATTTTCCACAACCAGATTCACCGTAAAAAATAGTTAATTGATTAGTTGGAATAGATAATTGAGGAATATTGAGAATAGTTTGCTTTTTCTGATAACCAAACTGGAGTGATTCAATTGTAATTGGTGTTGTCATAATGACCTCGTTAAATAAAGAAACCCTGCCGGATTAAAATGTCCGCCAGGGTGGTAATTATAAAATAAAAAACAACCTTGTGATCTCCCTTCGCTGGTCCTAACCAGAGCAGGTTCGATGGGTATTTCTCAGCCGTGTGGCACCCCAGACAAAGATAATTAAATTTAGTTTAATCATACCGAAAGCAGCAGTGAAGTGCAAGCGGGTAGAATAATTAACAGGCTGTGGAAAAGATGTGCACAACTCTGAGTGAGGCGTAGTTGCTGATTAGACAGCATTTGTGAATGGGAGGAAGTAATTATTAACAGGTTTCCACAAGATATTGTGGATAACTAATAAATCATCCCCAATCATTTGGGGAAACTGGAGAATAAGTATGTGAATTTGAAGGTGA
>NZ_GG698803.1:82887-348030 GCF_000161935.1 Limosilactobacillus coleohominis 101-4-CHN
CGGAACGTGGCGCTTGAGAACTCACTCATTCTGATTACTAAAAATAAGTAACATAAAGTGGAAAACCCGTTCCACAATTAGGGAACGGGTTGCTTTTAATGTTGGCTAAATAACTTAGTGAGGTAGTTCATGAAGGTTTGTAGATAACGGTCTTTATCGACGTTGACAGCAACTTTAACGTTTGGATTTGGATCATTTAACTTGGCGTTATTCCCAATTGTCCGTCCATAATTTGGTCCTTCGTGAACCACCTTCATGAAAAGACTGATGGTTTTAACGAAACTTGGATCTAATGAGACCCCTACCGCTAATGGATCATGCAGGGCACAGCCATTTTTATCAATATCAAGATTGTAGTAAGCATCAATGTAGAAATCGGTGATGTCAGCGTATGCTTTACCAGCAGCAGTTCCTAGATCACGCCATTTCTGTGTTTCCCGCTTGGTTAATAGTGTCCGCAGTGTGACGTCCAAGCCAACCATTGTTAATGGTAAATCAGGATTGGATAACACAGTGTTGGCCGCTTCAGCGTCTTGATGGATATTTGCTTCAGCCGCTCCAGTCACGTTACCTTCAACGGTTAAAGCACCACCCATGAATGTAACATTGCCAATCAATTTGGCAATTTCTGGATCCTTTTTTAATGCTGCCGCAAGGTTCGTCATTGGACCGGTCGGTACGATAATTAAATCTTGACCATACTTGTGGGCAGCTTCAATGTAAAAGTCAACACCAGATTGGCTTTCAACTTGACGTTGCGGAGCTGGCAACTGAACTTCACCAATTCCATTCTTACCATGAATATCAAGTGAAACCTGCATAACGTCAAAATGATCAGTCGTACTTGAATGAGCCAATCCCTTAAAAACAGGGACATCAGTCTGGCCAAGCAGTTCTAATAACTTGAGACTGTTTTGTGCACAAACGTCGATTAAATTATTACCATATGATGAAACGATCCCGATCAGATCCACATCTGGGGCCGCAGTTGCGTATGCAATGGCTAAAGCATCATCAACCCCAGTATCCAAATCTAAAATCATTTTTTTCTTTGCCATAACCGTACCTCCATTGGAATTAAATATACTTTTATTTTAAGCGACTCATAGAGAAAAGACAATCGAAACTGAGCGATAGCGTTTTCGATGTTCGGATTATTCGTTAGCAATGAACATGATACAATGATGATAAAATAGGTCACAGATTAATAAGGGAGAATGATGAGATGACAGACCAACTTCATGACGTTAGTGTAATCGGCGGGGGACCCGCAGGAATGTTTGCGGCCTTTTATGCTGGATTGCATGAATTAGATACGCAATTAATTGAAGCACTGCCTCAATTAGGTGGACAGGTGCGCGCCTTATATCCGGAAAAGCAAATTTGGGATGTTGCTGGTAAAGCGGGGGTGACAGGAGAACAGTTAATTAGTGATTTAGAAGAGCAGCTAACTCATGCGAAAATTAACTATCAGTTGTCAACGAAAGTGACGGAAGTCGTTAAAGACCAGGATGGCTACTTTACGATCATTAGTAACCAGGGGAATTTTCGTTCCAAAGCGATTGTGATTGCGATGGGGAATGGTGCCTTTGCGCCACGACCATTCAAAGTAGAAGGCATTGAACAGGTTGATGAACAGCGGATTAATTATTTTATTCAACATAAAGCTCAGTTCAAGAATCAACGAGTAGCAGTTCTCGGTGGTGGCAATTCAGCAATGGATATGGCTTTAATGTTGGAACCGTTAGCCAGCGAGGTGTATTTAGTTCACCGTCGTGACCAATTTCGGGGGTTACCAGCGACATTAACGCAGTTACAAGAATCACGAGTTCATTTACAGACCCCATTTTTACCAAAGAAGATTAGTCAAGCTGAGGATGGAACGGTTACTTTACAGCTAAAAAAGATGCGGAGTGATGAGGAAACTTTGCTGAATGTGGACCAAGTAGTCGTCAATTATGGATTTACATCGAATAATGCGGCTTTAAACGAATGGTCATTGGATTTAGCAACGGAGCGTCATTTAATTAAAGTCGATTCTACCATGATGACCAGTATTGAGGGTGTCTACGCAATTGGAGACGGAAATACTTATCCTGGGAAAGTACCGTTGATTGCAAGCGGTCTGGGCGAGGCTCCTGTGGCTATCAACGATTTGGCAAAACGGCTCTATCCAGATAAACGGATGGCCACGCATAGTTCGTCAATGAAGATTAAATAAGAATGATTAATGATCAAGAAAATAAATAACGACCTAGAATGGACTCAGCCATCCTAGGTCGTTATTTTGTAGGTATTAATTTAATTCTTGGTAAATGTCCGATAATGGTTGCCGGACTTTGGGAGTGATCTCTTGATCACGATAACCAAAGCTGACCATGACTGCAACGCCCCATTCTTTAGGATCCATGTAATGGTGATCAGCTAAGTATTCATTCAGTTGCGCATAGTTAAATCCTTCAATTGGACAAGAATCAATATCCAGTGCTGCCGCAGCAGTTATCATATTTGCCATTGCAATGTAACACTGCCGAACCGCCCATTCAAAAACATCATGAGAATTTTTAAGACCCAAGTCTTGTTCTTGAAATTTCTTGAACTTTTGAGAAACGGTTGAGGTTGGTGAATAGTTTTTATGTTTAATATCATCAACCAAATGTTGAACGTACTGACTGTCGTAAGTCACGTTTTTATGTGCGAGGATGATCAATAATTTGTCAGCGCCGTTAATACTGTTTGCGGCACCCCACGCAAACGGCTTAATTGCTTCTTGGTCGTGTCGATTATTTAATAACAGGAATTTCCACGGTTCATATCCGAAGGAGCTTGGCGATAAACGACCAACTTCGAGAATCGTTTGCCAATCATCATTTGGAATATGTTGACCCGCTCGGTACTTTTTAGTGGCATATCGACGATGAGCGTTTTGAATTAGCAACTGTTGAATTTCTGGTTTATCCATTTTTGATGATCTCCTTTCAAGAACACTGAGGTATTTCCTGGGAAATTAATTATTTCCATCGGGATTAGTAATCTTGATCCGGTTAGAATCAGTTCGTGAGTGATTTTGCTCTGGAGCATTAGTAGAGTAATCACTGACGGTGGATTGATTACCATTTTCACTATAGATACTAGTAGAGCGATTGCCTTTCTTCTTTTCAATTGCTTTGGCCTTCTTAAGACCGTTGGAGTAATTATAATTCTTTGGATTAACCTTCTTGAAGCCCTTTGGTGTGTAAAAGCGCAGTAAATTCTTTTCATTTAAAGAGTCTGAAAGACTTAACTCTTTATTAACGAGCTGGGCCTGTTTTTTGAGCCGTTTCTTTTGTGCCGTGGTTAAGTGAGCTTCTTTGCCCGTTTGATTATCATAAATTGTCCCACTAATACTCGTGTATTTAGGCGTTACAAAGTCGTGATTCCGGAAGGCAACCGTCTGGCTATGTTTGGAACTAAAGAGGTCGGTTCCAAACATAATGTAGCGCTTCGAACTAATACCGAGCAGGTGGAGGAGGGTTGATAAGACATCGATTTCACCACCATAAGTATGTGAAATACCGCCATGCCCCCCAGAACCAGGGATTACAAACATCATTGGAACCCGTTGGAGTTGGGCATTGTCAAAGTCTGTCCACGTATCAGCGCTCTTGCCCAGGACGCTGGCAAGACTCTTGTTAGCTGAATTAGAAATGCCGTAGTGGTCACCATAAATCATGATAATGGACTTCTTATCAAGCCCTGTTTTTTGCAGGTAGGCAAAGAATTCTTGAAGTGATTGATCAAGGTAGTGCGCGGTTTCGAAGTAACCATCCACTGTTGAATCACCAGTATTAGTTGTTTGGAAATTAGAATCCTTATCTTCATCGTCAATGGTAAATGGGAAGTGGTTAGAAACAGTCAAAAACTTTACGTAGAAAGGCTGCTGGAGTGTCTGAAGATACTTAATCGAGTTAGCAAAGAGTAGCTTATCCTTTAGCCCATATCCCATCGCCTTATCGCCAGAAGTATCGTAGTAGCTGGCATCAAAGAAGTATTGGAAACCGAGATTTTTATATACGTTATTGCGGTTCCAGAAACTAGCCACGTTACCGTGGAAAACCGCGCTGGTATAACCAGCACGTTGGTTCAAAATGGCTGGTGCAGCTTCAAAGGTATTATCACTACCCAGTGTTGCAAATAATGACCCCTGTGGTAAACCGAAGGTACTGGTTTCTAGCATGTTTTCCGCATCAGATGTCTTTCCTTGACCAACCTGATGGAAAAAGTTATCGAAAGCATAGGTATCATTACCGTGATAAAGCGAATTCAGAAACGGAGTAACCTCTTGGCCGTTGATTTTTCGGTCAATCAAAAATTGTTGGAAACTTTCTAAGTGAATCACAATCACATTCCGGCCCTTAGCAATTCCAAACATCTTAGGATTGGCTGGTGCGAAATGTTGATCAGTAAACTTTTTAACGGTAGTTAATTCGGAACGGGTCGCACTTTTCCGCATATTATCGATATGTTGCGATTTAGCTAGATCATAACCGGTAAAGGCATCAATTCCTAAGTACTTAACAATGTATGATCGGTCGAAGGTCCGCCCCAAGAGTTGGGGGCGGTTAAATTCTGCGACCATTAAGTTTAACCCAAACATTAGAACCGATAACGAGGTAAATGAAAAAGCTAAGCGGTTACTAATGGCACGAGGATCAAACTTAATTTTACGAAAGAGCATCAATAACAGGATTACGACAATGTCGGCCCAATATAATAAATCATGGACGTTAGTTAATGCTAATGAACTACCACTGAGTCCCTGATTAACCTTAGAATATCCAGTCATAGTGGCAACCGTCATAAAGTCAGTGAACTCACGGTAGTAGATAACATTGAGATATAAAAGTAACGTATTAAGAATATCTAGTCCCATTAATACCGGGTAGAAAAACCGGGACCGTTTAAAGTAAAAGGCGAGACTAAATAGGAAGATTGTCGTTGCTAAGGGGTTGATTAGTAAAATTGCGTACTGGATGATTCCAGATGCCCCTAATTTAAAATCTGTGAAGTACGCGATTAACGTCTTCAACCAAAAAAGGACGACCAGGAGACCACAAAAGCCGATCCGGGTGTCCACAAGTTGACCTATTTTTTTCATTAGGTGATTTCCTCGCAGTTCCAGAATGTTGTTGGTAATTAAACGATCCTTATTTTAACACATTCTGCAATTGAGAAGCGCTTCACCCTAAATTGTTGCATAATCTTAATCATCAATCATGACCGGCTCCGTTAGCCAATCATAACGGAAAAGATGCCGTAATTTTGTATTGACCGGGATCCAAATTTTGTTATGCCAAATGTCTTTTAGGGCGGCACGGAAAACTTGGTCCCGTTGGTGTTTTGGTGAAAGGGAGAGGCGTAGAATCCGTCCTTGCTCCGTTTTAACGACCACGTGGGTCTTGGACATACTAATAATCTGGGCGGCAGCAATATCAGTCTGGCGATTTGGTTGTCTTAATTTCATTTAAAATCATCCCCTTCATACTGTTATAGTAATTGGCAATTGTGAAGAAAGTATGCCCGATTTAGTAAGTGATTCTTAAATCGGGTGGTAGAATGAACTTAAATGAGGGAGGTTGCAGAAATAATGAAACGAAATATTTATCTGGTTCGGCACGGGCAAACCTACTACAACATTTATAACAAACTGCAGGGATGGAGTAATTCACCACTGACCGATAAGGGGAAAGCGGATGCTCGCCAGGCGGCCGAACGGTTAAAAAAGGTTCATTTTGCCGCGGCATTTTGTTCAGATTTACCACGGGCAGAAGAAACGTGTCAAACCATTTTGGATCTGAATGAAGCTGATTCAACTAAAAAACCGATTGTGTCACCTTTTTTCCGGGAGGAATTTTACGGGGTGTATGAAGGAACAAATATGGATCAAGCGTGGTACCTAGCAGGAGCTCCCCATGGTCTCAAAACGTTTCAAGAGATCGTAACGAAACATTCGATCGGGACAGCTAAGGATTGGTTGCATGACGCTGATCCTTTCCACCATGCGGAAAATAATCAGCAGTATTGGCAGCGGATGAACCAAGGAATACAATTAATTCGTGACACTAAATTACCAGCGGATGCGAATGTCCTATGGGTTAGCCATGGCAATACTTGTTTGAGTTTAATCGAGCGTTATGGTCAGGGAAAATATGATGTTACAAAACGTCCTGATAATGGCAGCCTCTCGAAATTAATCATGACGGATGATGACATTAAGGTCGCTTTTTATAACCAAAAATAGAAAAGGCACGCAAATTGCGCGCCTTTTCTATTTACATTGTTTCAAGATTATTAGTCATTTCATTAACGTCAGCTGCAGACGTACGGAATTGATCCTTAGCTAATTGACGATAATAGAGGGCGTTTGTTGTTTGCATGTAAGGACGTAACCAGAGAAACCCAATTCCACAAATAAAGATACACAGAATCGCCCAGCCCAAAAAACTAAGCTGCAAAACGAAAAATTCCCACTTATGGCCATCCATTAGTTGCTTACTTTTGGTAATAGCTTCAGTAGCTTGAACTTCTCGTCCGGAATCAACCATATCCTTGGCGATAAAAAAGGCCTGTGAGTAAGCCAAGGCTTTAATAATTCCCGGCACGATCAGTAAAATCATCCATAGCAAAACAAAGATCGTTTGTAATAACCATGTTAGAAAAACCGGGATCAGTCGTCTGTTAGTAAATGCTGAAAACATTGCAGAAAAGTAGTTGGTTTCCTTTTTTCCTGCTACCAGATCCAGAAAAGTAAAGGCATATCCGGCGGTAATTAAGCCGGCAATAATTGAACCAATTCCTCGTGTTGCCCCCGCAATCAAGCCCCCAATGATGGCGGTCAATAATGATAAAATTACTGCCCATTCCCAATTACCCCTTAACAAGAGCAAAGCAGTTTTTTTTAGTTTTGATCTATCCATAAATCAATCACTCCTCCAATTGTTATCATTGAGTATACAAAAAAGGAAAAGCCACTTCAACTGTAGCTTTTCCAATTATCAATGTTTAATTTTAAAGTCCATCGCCCAAGTTAAAGGCAATTTTAGATGATAACAAAGTTTGGTGAATGAGCTGATCGATTAAATCAGTGGTCTTTTCAGTGACGTGATCGGCCGTCTTAATATTTTCGTTTGTTAAGAACTCTTGCAATTCGTCACCGGAAAGTTTTTTAGCTTGTTCATCCACTTCATCTAAGCGACCAACAACGTAGCTTTGTGCATCATCCCGGTAAGCATTCACTTGGTTGATAAATTGGTGGTACTTCGGTTCGATGATGACCGGCAGTAATTTGTACATCCAATAAGCGCTGTCCAGGTTGAACTTGTCTGGAGCAAACTTGTAATTAGCTGGTGTATCAACGATGTTTGCGTAGAACGGAACGTATGGACTATAGCAATAGAAGCCAAACGCAATCCATTGGATCGCCGCCATATTTGCTGGAACATCATTCCGTAATTGGAGAATGCAAGAACTTTGGTTTCGATCCAGGGCAATTGAACGGAACTTTTGTTGATCATCTTCGCTTCCAGACGAGTGAGTACCGAATGGATCGTATTGCGTGCCATTGTAGTGGGAGCTAAGGAAGAATTGGACATCTTCAATGGCAATTTTCTTTTCTGGTTTGCGGCAGAACGGCATATTTTGACTAGTTGGTTCTTGTTCAACACTTGGGTTAAATAGTTTTTGACCATACCATGTCCGTGGGGTGTTGTAGTAACTATCTGCTTCATTTTGGGAACCAAAGATATTGCGGAAGTTAAAGTCAAGTGGATTTGGATTTAAGTGGTATTTATCAACGAAATCACGAATCCCAGCAGCATACATGAAGTTGTCCTGGTCATCAAATTCAATGTTTTCGATCACCATGATGTTTGGGCAGATGGCATATGCGTCATCGGGGAGCCGTTGAGCAACCCATTGGTGACCACCAGCAGTTTCCATATACCAAACTTCATTTTGATCACTAAATGCAATCCCGTTAGTTTCAGCAGTTCCGTATTTTTCAATTAAACTTCCTAATCGTTGAACCCCTTCGCGGGCACTGTTAACGAATGGTAAAACCAATGTGACCATCGCGTCTTCAGCAATTCCATTTTCAACCAATGGATCGTGCCCAAGCACCCGTGGATTTGTCAATTCAGTTTCAGTAGCAGACATCGCTACGTTTTGTTCGTTAATCCCGGCTTCAAACCAATCACCTTCACTTGGATTACCATTTGGGGTAGCGGTATATCGGTATCCATGACCCTTTACCGGGACCTTAAGGCCGGTATATTTTGATTCGTAAGTGAGATCATAATCTTGGGAGGGGACAACTACAAACTTCTTGGTATTGATTGCTGTATGTGCGTCTTCATCCCGTGCGATGATTGTCGAACCATCAATGGAAGCCTTCTTGCCGACAATGATCGCCGTACAATCAGAGCTGAGTCGATTAAATTTGTCCATAAAAAGCACTCCTTTAGTTAGATCTGTACAAAAACTATTATACGCTCTTTAATCGCTTCGTGATCTAAAAATAAGGAGTGTTCGTAAATATTAATCTTTAGTTGATGATTTAAATTCATCAAAATTAAGGATGAGGTTCAGAATTACCGCTGCCAGACTCCCCATCACAACCCCATTGCCCAAGATGATTTGTAATTCTGTGTTGAGGTGTTGGAAGATTTGTGGATAGACCGTGACGCCGAGTCCAAGACCAATTGATAGGGAAGCCACCATTAAATTGCTGTTTTTAGAAAAATCAACCTTATGGAGAATTTGCATCCCTTGAATACCGACCATGCCAAACATCACGACCATGGCACCACCAAGAACCGGGTCGGGAATCATAGTGGCTAACGCACCGGCTTTAGGAAGCAAACCAAGGATTAGTAATAAGACAGCAGCATAGTAAACTGGCCGTCGTGACCGCACCCCTGACATTTTCAAGACCCCAACGTTTTGAGAGAAAGTTGAATATGGGAAGGTATTGAAAAGTCCTCCCAGGATAGCGGCAATTCCTTCTGCACGGTAACCCCGTTTCATGTCATTCTCGGTAATCTTTTGGTGCGTGGCTTCGGCCAGGGCAAAGTAAACTCCGGTTGATTCAATCATGGTGGTGAGGGCCACCAAAATCATAGTAATAATTGCACCAGAGTTAAATGTTGGCACACCAAAGTAGAAGAAGCGTGGGAGGTGGAACCAGGCGGCACTAGTAACGGGCTGGGTCGAAACCATCCCCCAGGCTGCGGCCGCAAAAGAACCAATTAAAATACCAAGCAAGATGGCAATCGATTTAATAAAACCCTTACCAAAGCGGTTAATGAGCACGATCACGATAATTGTTAAAAAACCGATAATTAGGTCTTGCGGACTCCCGAATGATTTTGCGGTGGCAGTCCCACCACCAAGATTTTGAAAACCAACGGGTACTAACGTGAAGCCAATTACAGTAATGAGGGATCCAGTCACGACTGGTGGAAATAGTTTCTTCATTTTGGCGAAGTAGCCAGCGATTAAAAAGATGAAGATCCCGGCGCAAATAATGGCCCCATACATATAAGTGATGCCCATCTTACTGCCGATGGATTCTAGAGGCGCAACCGACTGGACAGCACAACCAAGAACGACCGGTAAACCAATTCCCATGAGTGGGGTGCGATGGAGTTGGAGCAGGGTGGCAATCCCACACATAAAGATGTCGATGGAAACGAGGTACGTCATTTGCGCAGTTGAAAAATGTAAGAAGTTACCAATCAATAATGGAACTAAAACGTCTCCGGAATACATTGCCAAAAGGTGTTGAAAACCAAGGATGAGGTTTTTGCCAAAATTAGCGGTTGGTGCTGGCTGAGTGGTTTGTTGTGTCAAGATAGTCCTCCCTGAAATAAAAAACGGGTCCCCATCTGGTGGACCCGTTCATTGTAACGATGCTTATAGTCTCATATTTACGGCATGAGGTAGAAACGTCCGACCATATTACGGAAATATATAGGCAATATTTAATTGTAAGTATCTTAACATAATTAACGAACAATCTCAATGATTATTTCCACCAATGTCGGTTAAAAACGAACCAGATGGAAAGTGCCATCAAAATTAATGTGATAATAATGGTGATTTGCCATGCAAAGTCGTTTTGAGCGAACGGCAATGTTTTAACATTTTCACCATAAAAGCCGGAAACAATTGGTGGAATTGCTAGCACAATGGAATAGACGGTTAAGAATTTCATGGTTTGGTTTAGGTTACTATCTAGAACCTTACTGTATGCATCGGAAACGCGGGCCGACACATCCGAAGTCATCTGGGCCATTTCCAGTCCCTGTTGGGCTTCAACAATGACATCATCGAGATCGTTACGTTGCTTGCGCGTCATCAGGTGGTTAAATCGACGTTTAAATTCTTGTAGCAAGGAGACATTTCCCTGTAAAGAAGTCAGAATATAAACTAAACCAGTTTCGATTTCCATAAATTCGGTGATGGCTTTTCGTTCAGTATGCTTTTGCAGGTTTCGTTGAATTTCTCGTCGCTGTTGATCAGCCCGACGGATGGGCCCAAAGTACGCTGTCGAAAGTTGATATAAAATCGGCAAAATAAAGTCAAACTGGTCGGTTTGACGATCCCGCTGCTTGAGTTTCTCGAGCTGACGGGCAATGATACCGTTGACGAAGTTGGTTTGTGCGTTCGTGAAGGTGAGCACATTATTGGTAGTCAACATAATGCCAATGGGCGCGGTTTGTGGAGCCGATAATTCGTGGGTAGGGACGTAAACGTCGAAAATTAAAAGGGTTACCCCCGCGTCAGGATCGACTTCCACCCGGGCTTTTTCGTAAGGGTCAATTGCGTAATCCAGTAATTCCTGAGTCACTTCATATTTTTCAAACAAGGCTTCCCGTTCATTGGGAAGTGGTTCAAAGACACTGACCCAGTAACCATGATCGTTAATTTTAACTGAACTAAGCACAATTTCACCTCCACAAATTAATCATTTATAATTCATTATACGCTATTATAATATCAGGATTGAAGTAGAAATGAGGAGAATCTTTTGATAAAACCACGATGGATAATAAAGGAACAATTGGGCTCACAACAAGCGCGATGCTCGGTCCGCCATTTACTACAACAGCAATGGTCTTTACCAAGCCGATTAGTTCACTATTTACGGATCCGTCGTCAGGTATTAATTAATGGAGACTACCGGAATATGAACGAGCCAGTCGCTCCGGGTGAGCAGGTGACACTCAAGTTTGTTGGAGATGAATTTCGAACGCCGACTTCTAATTATCAGCCGACATCATCACCAATGCTGGACATTCTTTTTGAAAATCGTGATCTACTGGTTGTGAATAAGCCTGCGGGACAGAAGACGCACCCCAACCAGCCGCTAGAAACGGGAACATTAATGAATGACGTGGCAGGGTATTTAGAAGGCAGTTCTGCGGCGGCTTACATGGTGCACCGCATCGACCAAGCAACCAGTGGGGCAGTGATTGTCGCAAAAAATCCTGTGGTGGTGCCGATTTTAGATCACTATATCGCAGCAGGAAAAATTCATCGCCGCTACGTTGCCGTCGTCGAAGGAACCTTTGCCCAAAAAGGTGGCCGATTTAACTGGCCAATTGGTTTCAACCCGACTGATCAGCGGAAACGATGTGTGAATGGTTTAAAGGCAAAGCCAGCAGTAACAGACTATCAGGTATTACAAACATCTGATAATTTAAGTTTGGTTCAGTTACAATTGCAGACCGGACGGACGCACCAAATCCGGGTCCACTTAGCCCATAGTGGGCACCCAATTGTCGGTGATCCCTTATACAATGGTCAACCTAATTCACGGATGCTCCTCCATGGGATCGCTCAGCAACTAATTGTGCCCTTTAAGAAAACTTTACGTGAGATTTACGCCCCGCTCCCTAACTATTTTCCGCCAGCTCTGGTAAAATATGACCAGAAAGAATCATAAGGGGGATATTAATTGTCACTTTTAGGAGAACTCTATGGACCGTTTTTTGATGGTCATAATTGGTTAACTGTTATTGAGTCCGGTCAGGACTGGCTAATTATTTTATCGCTAGTATTAATTGAATGTCTGCTGTCTGTTGACAACGCCATTGTTCTGGCTGCCCAAACCAGAGTTCTGCCAACGTTAAAGGAACAAGAAGAGTCACTGTTTTACGGTATTTGGGGCTCATACCTTTTCCGGTTTTTAATTATTGGAATTGGAACGTTTCTGATTAATTTTTGGGAAATCAAGGTGCTTGGTGCAATTTACCTGATGTACCTTTCATACCGCTTTTTTAAGAATCAACTAACCGGACAGCACCATCGTCGGCAACGAAAGAGTCGTGCGGCGGGGTTAACTGGTCGGAAACGATTTTGGGCAGTTGTCGCTCAAATTGAATTTATTGATATTGTGTTCTCAATCGATTCAGTTCTGGCATCATTAGCCGTTTCATCTAATCCCGTCATTGTTTTGATTGGTGGTTGTATCGGGATTGCCTGCATGCGGGGAGTGGCTGAAATTATTATGCGTTTAATGCGTAAGATTCCAGAGTTGGAGCCAATGGCATATGTCTTAATTTTCTTGATTGCAATTAAACTCTTCTTGACGATTCCAATGATTGATATTGAGATTCCTTCGGGACAGTTTGGAATTTTCATAGTTGGGGTATTTATTGCAACCTTTATTGTTCACTTTATTCGAAATCCGAAGGGTAAGGGTGAGCAACCACAAGTAAAGGAGGATGATAATGATGATCGAAGCCACCGTTGATAATTTTGACCAGTTAACTGCGGGTAAGTTAACAGTCGTTGATTTCTGGGCACCCTGGTGTGGGCCATGTAAAATGATGGCGCCGGTAATGGAAGAAATGGCCCAAAAGTATGGCGAGCGAATTCAATTCGTTAAATTTAACGTTGATGATAATAAGGAAATTCCACAACGATACAAAGTGATGAGCATTCCGAGTCTTGTTTTGTTTCGGGATGGGCAAGCTAAGGAAAAGGTGACGGGTTTTTATAATGCCGCCCAGCTTAGTCACTATTTCGAACGGAAATTAGGGGAAAACGAGCAGTAATCTGAATAGTAACAGCCTTCCGAAAACGACTTCGCTTTCTGAAAGGCTGTTTTTTATATGGATATGAATGATGGCAGCAAATCACATTTTCAATAATTTTTCCGCATTATTTAAATCTGTAATTAAAACGTTTGCGTAACCACCAGTTAAGACCGCATGGATCGCTGGTAATTTTTCAATTCCACCAGCGACTAAGATCGATTGGCGTTTATGTTTGAGATCCGCAAGTGGTAATGAGACGGTCCGTTGGGCGATTTTAGGTGCCGCAATCGTCCCGTTTTTGGTAATGAATTGAGAGAGAACATCACCAACTGCATGGGTCTCTAAAAAGTTAATTTGCTGCTGTGTGAAGTAGCCAAGTTGGAACAGCATCGCTTCAGGCCGGGTAGTACCAACGGTAAAGAGGGCAATTTGGGCATCCTGTCCCTGCTTAATAATGCGCTTAATGAATTGATCCTGGAGTACGAGATCACGGGTCTTTTGGTTGTCAAAAATAACTGGGACGGGCAGAATCTCCGTCTGGGTGTGGAAGGAGGCATTAAACTGCTGGGTAATAATACTCGAATAGTTATTTCGTGATGAATTAGACACGGTTCCCTTCAGATAAACCGTTTGAACGTTCTTTTTCGTACTTGGCTGAAGATATTTTGCAATTGCAGCCATGGTGGTTCCCCAAGTCAAACCAATGGTATCGTTATCCTCGACGATTGTGCCTAAGTAATTAGCAGCGAGTTCGCCAATTTGGTTCAAAATACTTTGGTAGGAGTCGCCAACTTGGTCAGCAACTAGGACTTTTTGGAGATGATATTTTTGGGCCAGTTTTTGCGGCAGACTGGAAACCTGTTCAAAGGGATTATTAATGGTAATTTGAACGATATTTTGATCTTGAGCCAGCTGCAGGAGGCGTGAAACCGTGGGCCGGGATAAAGATAACCTTTTTGCAATTGCTGTTTGACTGATTTTATCAATGTAATACAACCGACTAACCGTAACGGCCGCCTTTAATTGGGCGGCATTTTTATTTGTTGTGACCATTGGTTTCACCCCCGCTAACAAGCATTGATTTTTACTATTTTTCATTTTAGCTATTTACAAATGTAAAAGCAAGGATTAATATGAAAGCGTATTCAAGAAATAGGAACGTAATCATTGTGATTGTTGAGGAGGACTATTAGTTATGGAATTTAACAAGTACATTGATCATACATTATTAGCACCCGACGCTACTGAAGAACAAGTTGATACGGTGATTAAGCAGGCAATTGATAACCACTTCCACACCGTGATGATTAACCCATACTGGGTTGCTAAGACGCACAAGGCAGTTGCCGGGACTGATGTTAAGACTGCTTGTGTGATTGGATTCCCTCTCGGGGCTAACACCACCAAGATTAAGGTCGCAGAAGCACAGGATGCCATTGACAATGGCGTTGATGAATTAGACATGGTAATGAACATTGGTGAAATGAAGTCTGGTCATTACGATAAAGTTGAAAAAGACATTCAGGCAGTTGTGGATGCCGGACACGCAGCCAATAAGGTTGTCAAAGTTATCATTGAAACCTGTCTCTTAACTGATGATGAAATTACCAAGGCTTCAGAAATCGTTGCTAAGACTGGGGCTGACTTTGTGAAGACTTCCACGGGCTTCTCTACTGAAGGTGCTACCGTTCATGCAGTTAAATTAATGTCGGCTGCAGTCAAAGGTAGCAACACAGCCGTTAAGGCTTCCGGTGGAATTCACAGTGCCGAAGAAGCACAAGCAATGATTGATGCCGGGGCAACTCGTTTAGGGGTCAGCCACAGTATGGCAATTATTGGTAAAGAATAATTAAACGAAGGTGAAAAATCATGAAACGTTTTAATTTAAGTCATGC
Source organism: Limosilactobacillus coleohominis 101-4-CHN (assembly GCF_000161935.1). Taxonomy (GTDB): domain Bacteria; phylum Bacillota; class Bacilli; order Lactobacillales; family Lactobacillaceae; genus Limosilactobacillus; species Limosilactobacillus coleohominis_A. Next base: position 97,865 of record NZ_GG698803.1, read on the forward strand.
AATGTTCTCTGATGCTAAGTATCTCCTTTATGAAGACGACAATTTTAAGGCAGAAACGTATAAGTTTCCTGATGGTATCGAAGCCTTAAAGGTTTCCAACAGTCGTGGTTACCTAACATTATTACCATTTTACGGTTTGATCATTTGGGATGCCGTATTTGATGGTATTAACTTAAAGGAAAAGGATGGCTTTAAGCAGCCTCACTGGGGAAAGCAAATTGCGGATACCTATGGTGCTTTTGAATTTACTTCTGGTTTACTGGCTAATGGTAACCCTGGTCCAGAAGACCACCATGTACAACATGGGGAAGCCGCCACTGCACGGATGGACCATGCTTACTTAGAAATTGGCGATGATACCATCACTGTGCAAAGCGACTACGAATACATCAAGGGCTTTGGTGATCACTACATTGAAAAGCCATCAGTCACAATGCACAAAGACAGTGGTTTATTCGATATTCGTCAACACGTCAAGAACTTATCTGGTTGCGCACCGATGACTTTACAATACATGTGCCACCTTTGCTATGCATATGTTGACGATGCCGTTATGACTTCTAATATTCCAGACGAAGCCTTCCAATTACGGACTTCAGTACCGGATCACGTTCACCCAACTCCTGAATGGACTAAGTTTACGGATGAACTGGAGAAGAGTGGCAAGATGATTGACAAATTGGACGATGCCAGTCACTATGACCCAGAAATTGTCTTCTTCTCCAAAGATTTACGGAAGTACACAGACAAAGCTGAATTCCGGATGGACTTAGGAAATGGTCATAACTTCTTGACAACTTATGAAACAGAAAACTTGCCGATTGTTACTCGTTGGATTCTCTACAATGCTGACCAACAAGTCGCTGCTTACTGTCTTCCAGGAACTTGTACCCCAGAAGGCCAAGCAGCAGCGAAGAAGGCTGGAACATTAATTATGCTCCAACCAGGTGAAGAAAAAGACTTCCACGTTGTAACTGGACTTGAAAAATAGGAGGGTGTAGAAGATGACTCACGACATTACAGTAATTGGTTCCAACATGATGGAACTTTCAACAGATATTGACCGGATGCCAAAACTCGGTGAAACTGTGGCGGCACCTGATTTTCACATGGCCTTTGGGGGCAAAGGTGCAAACCAAGCTTATGCGGCCTCACAATTGGGATCAAACGTGGCAATGATTTCCAAAGTTGGTTCCGATATGCTGGGTCGTGAGTATCTAAAGCACTTTAAAGAAAGCGGCATTGATGTGGCTGGAGTTAGTGTTGGCAAAAAGAGTAACGGGGTTGCACCATGCTTCATTCAAGGAAACATGAACAGTATTATTATTGTGCAAGGTGCTAATAGTGAATTGACACCAGATGTGCTGGAAGACTACCGCGATATTATTAAAAACTCAAAGTTGATTGTTCTACAACAAGAAATTTCACTTGAAACGGACTACCGGGCAATTGAAATGGCCCATGAATATGGGGTGCCGGTAATGCTAAATCCGGCACCGGCTAACGATCACATTGACATTCAGCATGTGGCAATGTGTGAGTTCTACTCACCCAACGAAACAGAATTAGGTCGGCTGACCAAGATGCCAATTGATACGATTGATCAAATCAAGGCGGCGGCTCATAAGCTTGTTGATCTGGGGGTCAAAAACGTTATTGTTACGATTGGTTCCCGGGGTGCACTCTGGGTAAGCAAGGATCACGAAGAATTAATTCCGTCATATAAAGTCGACGCAGTTGATTCAATTGGTGCAGGTGATTCGTTTGTCGGGGCCTTCTCGCATTACTACACACAAGGTGAAGACATTAGTACGGCACTCAAACATGCGAACGCCTATGCGGCCGTTACGGTCACACGTGCTGGTAGCCAAACCTCGTACCCAACTGCCAAGGAATTACCAGCTTTGCAACGGAAGTTGGGAATTGACGTCACCGATGAATTGGTTGGTGCATAACGTTGTTTTAAGGAGAAGCACAACGATGGTGAATGTGCTTCTCTTTTTTAGAGGCCAATTTGGTGTTTGACTTCACAATCAAACCGGTTTCAGTTCATTGATATTTTTGAATGCGCTTGCAAATGTTGAAAGCATTCAAATAAAAAAATTTAAAAATTTTGCTGGAATGTGAAAGGCCGAGCGTATACGTTTTCATGGAGTTTTCATTGTTAAACGTTAAACTTGTTGACGGAATGCGCTTGCAAACGATTTCTTGGTATGGTAAATTATGATCGTTAAGAAAATGTAAAACGGTTTACGTGATTTTACTGAACAAGGAGGATGACAGAATGTCAAACAAGATTGCTGTTCTGGGTAGTATTAATGTTGATACTACTTACCACATGGATCGCTTCCCACAACCTGGAGAAACTTTACAAGCTAAGGATAAGTCTTCAGCTCCTGGTGGAAAGGGTGCTAACCAATCAGTTGCCTGTGCACGGTCTGGTGCCAAGACCTATCACATCGGTATGGTTGGTGCTGACCAAGAAGGTCAATTTATGCGTGAATCAATGCAAGAAGATGGTATTGACACGAAGTTTGTCGGCATTGACAAGATGCATGGTACCGGGACTGCGATGATCACTTTGGATGCTGAAGGTCAAAATGACATCATGGTTTACGGTGGTGCTAACCAAGCCATGACGACGGATGTTTTGAAGAATACTGATGATTTATTTAAAGAAATTGATTTCATCATTACTCAATTTGAAACACCACAAAAGGTTTCTGCTGAGGCCTTTAAGCGGGCAAAGGAAAATGGTGTGACCACCATTTTGAACCCAGCGCCAGCCAAGGATATTGATCCAGAATTACTGAAGTACACTGATGTGATTGCACCTAACGAAACGGAAAGTGCTCTGCTTACGGGTATCGAAATTACCGATGAAGATTCCATGATCAAGACGGCTGAATACTTCAAAGCTAAGGGTGTACCGAACCTGCTGATCACATTGGGCTCTAAAGGGGTTTTCTACTCCACACCAAATGATCATGGCTTGGTACCAGCATTCAAAGTTAAGCCAGTGGATACCACTGCTGCTGGGGATACCTTTATCGGTGCATTGACTTCACAATTGAAGACGGACTTGAGTAATATTGCGGATGCTTTGGTATACGCGCAACGTGCTTCTAGCCTGACGGTGCAAAAGATGGGGGCTGCACCTTCAATTCCAACTTATGATGAAGTTAAAGCAGCATTAGCCGAAAGTGGTAAATAGAATATTACGAAAGGGGAATATTAAAATGAAAAAAACAGGAATTTTAAATTCAGAAGTTGCATCAGTTGTTGCCGGAATGGGGCATATGGATTGGCTTTCAATCGGTGATGCGGGAATGCCAGTACCAATGGGTACGAAGAAGATTGACCTTTGTGTTGACAAGGAATTGCCAAGCTTCATGGATGTTCTCAAGAATGTTTTGAAGGAAATGAAGGTTCAAAAGATTTACTTAGCGGACGAAATTAAGGATCAAAACCCTGAACAATTAGAAAACATCAAGAAGGCATTGCCAGATGTTGAAATTGAATTTATGCCCCACGCAGACTTAAAGAAGAACTTGGCCAAGACCCACGCCTTTATCCGGACTGGGGAAATGACGCCATACTCCAACATTATTCTTGAATCTGGTGTAACATTCTAAAGTTTAATTAGAAAGAGGTTTAATAATGGATAGTACAAAAAAGCAATCATGGGTTCAATACCCCGATGGTTACCTTAGCAAAACGCCAATTTGGCAATACATTTTAGTTACTTTAGTTTTCCCATTCTGGGCAATGGCCGCAGCCTTAAACGATATCTTAATTACCCAGTTTAAGACGGTCTTTACTTTGAATGATACTGCCACAGCACTTGTTCAATTTGCTTTCTATGGTGGTTATTTCTTACTAGCATTGCCAGCCGCAGTAATCATTCGGAAGAACACATATAAATTTGCTATTTTAACTGGTTTAACATTCTTTATTATCGGTTGTGCATTGTTCTTCCCTGCATCTCACATGGCTACTTATGGGATGTTCTTAGGCGCGGTTTTCGTTATCGCCATTGGTTTAAGTTTCCTGGAAACTTCATGTGATACTTACTCCACAATGATTGGACCAAAGAGTACTGCAAACCTGCGGATTAACATCTCCCAATTATTGATTCCAATTGGTAACATCACTGGGATCGTGTTAGGTAAGTACTTAGTCTTTGCCGGCCACGGTAACATGGAAGACGAAGTTAAGGGAATGAGTGCCGCTGAAAAATTGGCATACAACAAAGAAGTTCTTCAATTGACTTTGAAGCCATACAAGTACATCTTAGTTGCCTTAATTATTCTCTTTATTTTGATTGCCATTACGAAGATGCCATACTCCAAGGCTGCACCAAAGAAGGATGCCCAAGGGGTTGAAGAAAAGAAGCCATCAACTGGCGAATCAGTTGGCTACCTAATTCATAACAAGCGCTTCATGAAGGCGGTTGGGGCACAATTCCTTTACGCCGGAATGCAGACTTGTGTTTGGTCATTTACAATTCGTTTTGCTTTACGGATTATCCCGGGCATTACTGACCACGCTGCTACTAACTACATGATTATTGGTTACGCTGCCTTCTTTATTGGTAAGCTGCCTGCTACTTGGTTAATGCACCGCTTCTCAATTACCAAGGTTATGACTTGGTACGGAATTCTTGGGACATTGAGTCTGGTCTTCGCCTTTACTTACCATGGGACTGCTGCTATTTGGGGTGCCGTAATGAGTGACTTCTTCTTTGGACCATTCTGGCCAACGATTTACGCTCACGGTTTGGACCAAGTTCACGAAAAGAAGTACACCGAAACTGGTGGTGCCTTCATGGTTATGTCCTTGATCGGTGGTTCATTAGTTCCATTACTGATGGGTCGGGTATCTGACCTCTCTGGTTCAATGCAACTTTCCTTCGTTGTTCCAGCTGTATGTTTCGCTTTGATTGCGATCTACTTCTTCAGCGAACACCGTTGGGAACAAGCTCACCCAGACCAAGTTCAAGAACACTAATTTGGCTGAATAAAAATGATATAATAAAGAGGTTTGATCATAGAGGTTTCAAACCTCTTTTTTGTTTAGGAGGAAAGATCATGATTTGGATTTACGTGATTATCGTAATCGTCTGTTTCTTAATTGGTACGGTCTGGAGTTATCGAAAAAATCGTCACCATAAGTAGTCAAGAAGGGATATAAAATGGATGTTCGAACGGTTCGCAAGGATTTTCCTATTTTAAATCAGCGGGTCAATGGGGAGCCATTAGTCTATTTTGATAATGCTGCCACTTCTCAAACACCACTGTCAGTTTTAGATGCGGTTCGCAGTTACTATTTAACAGAAAACGCCAATGTCCATCGGGGTGTTCATACGTTGGCAGAGCGTGCCACAGAACACTATGAACGGGTTCGGCAAAAAGTAGCGCGTTTCATTAATGCCGAGACGGCTGAAGACATTATTTTTACCAGATCAACGACAGAGAGTTTGAACGTAATTGCGCGTGGTTTTGGTGATCAGGTTGTTAAAGCTGGCGATGAGATTGTCATCACCGCCATGGAGCATCATAGCAATTTAGTGCCGTGGCAAGAATTGGCAATGCGCACTGGGGCTAAGCTTAAGTTTATTGAATTAGATACCGAACAAAAATTATCGCTTGCGAGTGCCGCTGAACAAATTACGCCGCGGACGAAGATTGTAGCTGTAACAGCCGCTTCCAACGTACTTGGGACGGTGACACCAATCAACAAATTAGCAAAGTTGGCGCACCAGGTACAGGCCTTTGTGGTGGTCGATGCCGCGCAGCTAGTTGGTCATCAGCCAGTAGATGTTCAAAAATGGGATGCTGATTTCATGGCATTTTCTGGCCATAAGATGTTAGCACCAACAGGTATCGGCGTCTTATACGGTCGGAACGATGTTCTACAGATGATGCGTCCAGTGCAGTTTGGGGGCGAAATGATCGAAGATGTTACCCGTACGAAGACGACTTTCAAATGCGCACCATTGGATTTTGAAGCTGGCACCCCTAATATTAGTGGAGTGGTCGGCCTCGGCGCAGCAATTGATTATTTGAATCAAATTGGTTTTGCGGTGATTGAACAACGTGAGCAAAAATTAGTTAATTACCTTTTACCACGGCTTCGTGAAGTCACTGGTGTCACGCTATATGGACCACAATATGAGCATACGGGGGTCTTTTCTTTTAATCTTAGTGGACTTCATCCGCATGACGTTGCAACTGGATTGGATATGGAAGGTGTCGCGGTGCGGGCTGGTCATCATTGTGCACAACCGTTGATGCAGACGCTCGGGGTAAACGCAACAGTTCGCGCGAGTGTTGCCTTTTACAATACAATTGATGAATGTCAGCGGTTTTTGGATGCCCTCGTGGCGGTAAGGGAGTTCTTTCAAAATGGGATTAGCTAAATTAGGATTTTTATATAAAACGTTGGTCTTAGAACATGCCAAGCAACCACACCATTATGCTCTCCACCTGCCAGAAGGGAGTCATCAAAAGACACTTCATAATCCAACGTGTGGGGATACGGTAAATGTGGCAGTGCAAATTCGAAACGGTCAGTTACAAACGGTCTGTTTTAATGGTCAAGGATGTACGATTTCGCAAGCGGTCGCTAGTATGATGACGGATGAATTGACCGGACGAAGCGTGGACGAAGCGCGACAATTAATTCAAGCGTTTTTAGATTTGTGCATGGGAAAAGAAATTTCACCAGCAATGCAAAGAAATTTGGGCGATGCTGCGGTGATGGGAACCGTCGCGGAATTCCCGGCTCGAATTAAGTGTGCGACCCTGTCTTGGCATGCGGTTCAAGAAATTTTGATGCAAAACGATTGTTAACATATATAAGTAAAGAGGCCGAGAGCGCGATTACCACACTCTCGGCCTCTTTTACTTACCTATTCCAATATTGATCTTTAAATTGTTCACGACCACCAGCTTCTTGGGCTGCATAAACGTCCGGATTTTTCTTGTAAAAGTCCTGATGGTAATCTTCAGCTAGGTAAAATGGTTGTGCATCTTCAATTTGCGTGACAATCGGTTCATCAAACAGGCCGCTGTCTTGAAGCTTTCGCTTGGATGCTTCCGCAATTTGACGTTGCTGGTCGTCTTTAACAAAAATAACGGGACGGTAGTTATCTCCCCGGTCCTGAAACTGACCGCTAGCATCGGTGGGATCAGTTTGGTGCCAATAAATTTCCACCAATTCTTGATAGGAAATTACCTGGGAATCAAAAGTAATTTTTACCGCCTCAGTATGGCCAGTTGTGCCAGATTTGACCTGTTCATAGGTCGGATTGGCGACATGACCACCAGTATAGCCGGATTCAACCTTTTCAATTCCTGGATGGGTATCGAATGGTTCGACCATGCACCAAAAACAACCACCAGCAAAAATTGCAGTATCTAAACTCATTTTTCATTCCTCCTTAATTTTTACCAAAGATTGGCCAAGCGGCAACTTCAGAACCTTTGTAGGTTTTTTCGATGGCTTGCTTGGTTTCTTCAGTTTGGTAAGCAGCGACGACTTTTTTGTAGACTTTGTTATTTTTGTTCTTTTCTTGCACCGCAATGATATTAACGTATGGCTTGGCCTGTTTGTTAACAGGTTCGAGGTAGATAGAATCTTTCTTTGGATTCAAATTAGCGGCTTCGGCGTAATTCCCGTTAATGATTGAAGCATCAACAGAATTTAGCGCACGGGCGGCAGTGGCCGGGTCGACTTCCTTAAACTTCAAATTTTTAGGGTTATCTGTAATATCGTTCAATGATGGTTTAATTCCAGAACCTTTTTTTACTTTGATCAAACCGGCGGATTGCAGGACATTTAAACCACGGCCCAGCGTTGTCGGCTCATTTGGAATTGCAATCGTAGCGCCGTTGGGCAGATCTTTAATGCTTTGGAATTTTTTGGAATAAACCCCTAGCGGTGAAATAACGGTGTTCCCGATGGAAGTGAGGTGGGCATTTTCCTTTTTGTTGTAAGAATCAAAGTAGTAACGGGTTAGACAAGAGTGCATATCAATCTTACCTTCTTTTAGTGCTACGTCGGGCTGGACATAGTCATTAAAAGTGACGTACTGAATAGTAATTCCTTGTCTCTTTAATCGTTTGCGGACGTTATTCCAAACGGGTTGTGAATCAGTACCAACTAATCCTAACCGAACCACTTTATTTTGTTGGGCAGTTCGGTGATGAATAAACCCAATGAGACCACCAATAACAATAATTGCGACAATGATTAATGTAATAATCCCAGAATGACGTTTTTTCATAAGAATTCCTCCTTGATTAGAAAAGAAAAAACGTCCCAAAGAACAAGTTATACTCATTCTTTGGGACGTCTGTAACGTGTTACCACCCTAATTTAGTATCTCAAGATACCCTCAGTCGGTTCACATGTGGTCACCATTTTTAATTAGGTCAACAGTAAACCGCAGCTCTGAATAACGGTTGCCACCCCGTAACCAACTTACTAGTGCTCGTTAGTTAGATTTTCACAAGACCATCTTCATCAACCATTTCAGGATCGTTTTTCAGCAAGCCACGACTCTCTTTGCCAGAAATTAGTGATTACTCATCTTTTCTAATCATTTTTTAATTAAGTTGACATCATCATAACGAAACGATTTACGTCTGTCAACCCTTTAAAGTGATTTTCCTAATTCATAGGCGACTTCTGGATAGAAGCGGAGGTGATCGGGTCCCGTAACTTTACCGGCTAAAACTTGGCCACCGAAACGCCAGCCAAGATCGTCAAAAATTTCTTTGAATTCTGATTTGATATTATCAAAGTTATCGGTTTCTGCAACCGCAATCAAGACGGCTGTCTTTTCCTTGCGCAGCTCTTTGGTCCAAAATTGCATATAGTCGATAACTGTTTTCATTTGGGCCGACATCCCGAAAAAGTAGAGGGGCGTGGTAAAGACGATGGTATCAGCTTTAATCATTTGCTCTTTTAATTCGCTTAATCGTTGGTTGGTTAACTGAAAATTTTGCTCGTGATCAACGTGTAGCATGGGCAAAGGATCGCTACCAGCATTAAATTGGATCACTTCATGTCCTGCTTCTTGCGCCCCAGCACTAAACCGATTGGTAATTGCCCGGACTGCCCCATCTTTGAGTGGGCTGCCGTTAATAATCAACATGCGCACCGTGAGTCCCTCCTTGATTTATACATTGCTAAACGTTCTAACTTCTATCTTAGCACTTCTCAAACGTTTTTGTTGTCTTCTTTATCGTAAATTGTTATGATTAACAGTATTTGATTAAATTATACGGAGATGAAAATAGATGGCCGTTTTAGATGTTTCGGGACTGACGATGAGTTTTGCAGATAAAAAACTGTATGAAAATGCCAGTTTTCAGCTCGAAAAGGGTGAACATATGGGAGTGGTTGGCCAAAATGGGGCTGGTAAATCGACCCTCATTAAGATTTTGATTGGCACTGAGTTGCCGGTTGCGGGTCAGATCAAGTGGCAGAAAAATACCAAAATCGGCTATTTAGATCAATACGTTGATATTCCGCACGGGATGACACTAATTGAATTTTTACATACCGCTTTCAGTCAGTTATATAAGATAAATGACGAGATGAATCAATTGTATTCTGACTATGCCACTTCGCTGGATGATCAGCTATTGACGAAGGCCGGGCGACTTCAAGAAAAATTAGATGCCAATAATTTCTATGAAGTAGAGACAGAGATTGAACGTGTAATGTCGGGGTTAGGACTAAATGAAATTGGTAAAGATCACGTCGTTTCCGAGATGAGTGGTGGTCAACGCTCCAAAATTATTTTGGCCAAAATGTTATTGGAAAAGCCTGATGTCATTTTGCTCGACGAACCGACAAACTATTTGGATACTGCCCATATCGAATGGTTGATTGATTATTTAAATGATTTTACTGGTGCTGCGATGATCATTTCTCACGATTATGACTTTTTGGAACGAGTCACAAATTCAATTGTGGACGTGGCATTTGGTAAAATTACGAAGTACCGTGGGAGCTTCCAGCAGGCCATGCGGCAAAAGGAAGAACGTAAAGAGACGCAGCAACGAGAGTACGAAAAACAACAGGAAACGATTGAGAAGGCTGAACGTTTTATCCGGAAGAATAAAGCGGGTTCTAAATCGACGATGGCTAAGTCACGGGAGAAAATGCTGGCGCGGATGGACCGGATTGATCCGCCTTCGGATAATTTAAAAGCGACATTTAAGTTTCCCTATGAAAATACGGGATCAGCTAATGCGCTGCGGGTAACTGAACTAGCGGTGGGTTATGGACGACCACTATTGAAGCCGGTCACGTTCTCCATGACGATGGGTGAAAAGTTACTCTTGACCGGATTTAATGGGGTCGGTAAATCGACGCTGATCAAATCGATTCTCGGTAAGATTCCTTCTTTAGCAGGGAAGGCGACTTTTTCGCCGTCTGCAATTGTGAACTATTTTGATCAGGACCTGGAATGGGATGACCCGACACTGACGCCGCTCCAAACCATTCAGAACCTATTTCCCACCATGCTCCCGAAAACAATCCGTCAACGGTTAGCAGGAGCGGGAATTAACGCTGCCAATACCCAAAAATCGCTGCATTTGTTATCCGGTGGTGAGCAAACCAAGGTGAAATTAGCAATTCTCGAATTAACACCCAGCAACTTTTTGGTAATGGATGAGCCGACTAACCACCTTGATGATGAAACGAAGGAGGGACTCAAACGAGCGTTACAACAATTCCCGGGGAACCTCATTCTGGTGAGTCACGAAGCAAGTTTTACAGATGGCTGGCTTGATAAAGTATTAAATGTGGAAAAATTAAGTTTAAAAGAGCGGAAGTAGCTTCATCATAAGGGCTTCGGCTCTTTTTTTGTCGCTTACATGTAAACGTTTTCTTAAAAATGGTTGCAAATTGGTCAAAAGATGTTAGGATAAGAATTGTAGTTAATGTAAACGTTTACAAGAGTTAGCTGTCTACAGAAAATAACCTTTGCATTATTTAGCAATTATTCATTTATTCGTGTAAAAGTTAGATTCTGCTGTCAATTAGGGGAGTGTAAACATGGATATGACACACAAGGGTAACCAGCTACACCAAGTTAAACCCGTGAAGAAAACACGGGTGGACCTCGATGCTGGTCTACCAGATTTACCGAAGCGCGTGATCTTTGCAATTACGTTTGGCTTCTTGGGAATTAATATGGGATTCTCACTACAGAGTTCCCAAATGAGTCGGATTTTCCAATCAATTGGTGCTAATCCGAACACGTTAGGTTTCTTCTTCATTTTCCCACCGTTAATGGGAATGATTGTCCAACCATTAATTGGTAAGTATTCGGATCGGACCTGGAATCGGTTTGGTCGGCGGATGCCATACTTACTGTTTGGGGCGCCAATTGCAGCACTAGTTTTGCTAATGCTACCATTTTCTGGATCCTTCGGCTTTGGTTATGGTTCGCTGGCTGCGATGATTTTTGCAGCGTTTGCTGTTTGCTTTATGGATCTGTTCAATAACATTTGTATGCAACCATTCCGGATGATTGTCGGTGACATGGTGAACAACAAGCAAAAGAATTTTGCCTGGTCATGGCAACAGATTTTCTTTAATACTGGTGGTATTTTAGCATCACTGTTACCATTCATCTTTACCGCATTCGGTATGCACAACACCGCTAAAAAAGGGGTGGTCCCAAATACCGTTATTTGGGCATACATCGTTGCGGCAGCAGTCTTACTGATTACTAGTATGTGGACCGTCTTTAATGTTAAGGAATACGATCCCGCTACTTACGCTAAGTATCATGGTATTGATCCGGCTGCTAATAAGAAGTCGGTTTCGCTCTGGCACTTATTGAAGACGGCACCAAAGGCCTTTTACGAAATTTGTTTGGTTCAATTCTTCAGTTGGGTTGGTGTAATGTACGTCTGGACTTATTCAACTGGAACCCTTGCAAAGAACGTTTGGGGAACCACGAACCCAACCAGTGCGGGCTTCCAAGCAGCTGGTAACTGGTACGGTGTGTTGACGGCAATTTTGAGTGTTGCCGGAATTTGCTGGGGCTTCCTTTACTCCAAGTCGAAGGCGAATGCGCGGAAGCAATGGTATACTCTAGGTTTGACTCTTGGGGGAATTGGCTTAATCTTGGTATCATTAGCGCACAATCAAGCATTAACAATTGTGGCCTTCATTCTCTTTGGGATTTCATACTTTACGATTCACACGATTCCATTTACCCTGTTAACTTCATCGTTAAATGGTGAAAACGAAGGTGCCTACATGGGATTGTTTAATATCGGAATTTGTTTACCACAAATTGCAGCTTCATTATTGAGCTTTGTGATCTTCCCAATGACGGGTAAGAGCCAACCAACAATGATGCTAATTGCGGGAATCTCCTTAATTATTGGTGCCATCGCGGTTCACCAAATTCATGAAGGGGTGGCCGCTGCTAAAGCATAAGCGATGACTAAATTTAAACGGGTGCGGAACAACTAGCCGTTGTTCCGTGCTTTTTGTATAATGAAGAAAAAATAACAAAGGAATTGAGCAAATGGTACAGCGACAAATAAAAGTTTTTTCACATAATGATTTAGACGGTTTTGGCGCGCCCTTTTTACTAACGGCAGTGCAGGAATTAGTGTTCCCGGACGAACAATTTGAGATTACCAACATTGGAGCAGGCAAGATTGATGAAGAATTGGATTATTGGTTTACCCATGCCGATTTAGGGGCTTACACTGATGTCTACATTATGGACATGACGCCCGAAAGTGCGCACACTTTTCAGCAATTGAACACTAATTTTGCCAACCACTGGTTAGTGTTCGACCATCATGAAACGGCGGCGGCTTCCCGGCAGCAGTATTCTAATAACATGGCGACTTTTGATAATGGTCAGAACCAAAGTGCCACTAGTTTAGTTTGGAATTGGGTTCAGCAACAGGACAGGGCGGATCGCTTGGCTCCAGAACGGCAGACGACCTTAGCGAAAATTGTGGAATTGATTCGGGCCTACGATACTTGGGATTGGCAAAATGATCCAACCTTAACGACGGAGATTAAAACGGGGGCGGATGAATTGGACCAACTCTTTTGGTTTTATCCGTTAGATCACTCCGCAGAATTTATTCAAAAAGTGTATTTAAAGGGCTGGTCGCAATATCGTGAAGAAAACGCGCTCCTGATTCAAACGTTAAATGATCGCCGTCAACACTACCTTCACCATCACTTAAAAGACGTTTTAGTTGATGAATTAGATGGTCATAAATGGGGCTTTGTATACGCTGACGATTACAAGTCTGAAATTGCGCATGAGTTATTAGAAGAGCATCCCGAAGTCGTAGCAGCAATGGTGATAAGTCCAACTAGTTTATCGTTGCGGAGTAATGGTCAGATTGATGTGGCAAAATTTGCTGAAAAATACTTCCGTGGCGGTGGCCACGCAGATGCTGCAGGTGGTCGAATTGATATTAATATGATTCAAGTTGGGGAACGTGCAGTGATTGAGCATGTGCAAAATCAAGTTCAAGAAGCAGCGGAAGACCAGGCGGCAAATCAGGAAACGGTAGCAGATAATTTAGATCCAGCAGTGGCAGCAAAATTGGCTGCTTTGTTTGGTGATCAGAAATAAAGGGAGCGTGACAGAAGTCATTTATGACTTCGTTTTCACGCCCCCCCACAAGCACAAATAGGCCTCCAGAGTTCGGCTTTGCCGAGCACTGGAGGCCATTTGTGTACTGCGCTGTTTGCTTTTTTTTAAAGTAATCGGGTTTGTGTCACAGCCCCTTTTATAATGATGATTTTTGGTAATTAGCGTGCAAAAAGCGGTCCATTGTAACTGGATCTTCACCCGTAAGACGGCGGAAATCATTACTAGTGGCGCTCATTAAGCCACGTCCACCAGCATCATACATAGAAGCTAGTTCAGCACCGCCATCATGCTGATAGATTCTTCCGAATTGCTCCACCGTCACTGGCCGATAGGAAATCGACTGCCCAGTGACGTCAGTCATGATTTTGGCTAGCTCAATCATATTGTAATTTTGTGGCATCGAGAGGAGATAACTTTGTCCATGATTCCGCATGGTTGGTTGCACTGCTAGACTAGCAATTGCTTTAGCACTGTCGTCACGACTGATAAAGCTGAGTGGTTGGTCACCAACTGGGTAGATAAGATGACCACGTTCGATTAATTCCGGTAAGTACGGCACTAGCGGATCTGCATAGAGGGTATTGCGGACATAAGCGTAGGCTAAACCACTTCCTGCAAGACGCCGGGGAACGTAGGCGTAGAATGGTGACATTTGAAATGGATTATTAATTTGATCGGCAAAGAAGCTAACGAAAATGAAGCTTTCGATTTCGTTACGCTTGGCACCGGCCAACACATTTTCAAATTCTTGAACCCGTTGTATTAAGTTATAGGTGATACTTGGAATGTATATAAGGACGTCGATACTAGTAAAACTTTGGTCAATTGTTGTTGGATCGGTGTAATCCAAGTGGGTAACGGTCATATTGGTTTCATCGAAAAGGGAAGCCTTTTTCATGTTATGAACACCAACGCGAATGTCGGCTTCATCAACATAATTCCGCAGGTGACGAACCACTTTTTGTCCAAGATGGCCGCTAGCGCCAGTAACTAAGTATTTCATTGCTGATTTTCCTCCTTTGTGTGAGCAACTAAAATGTCATTAATGATGTCTTCTAAAGTAATGCGGGATAACCGACCAAATGCGGCGTTTTGAACTTCTTGGTAGGTCTGGTCGAGAACTTTTTGAATATTACCGCCCACGATACATTCTGGATTGGTTGTGGGGTCGACGCTAAAAAGCTGGCGATTACCTTCTACCGCATAATAAATATCCAGTAAAGAAATCGCGCTCGGCTGCTTAGCAAGATGGGGATTCGGTGAACCGTGGGTGGTCTGGATTAGACCAGCCTTTTGTAATGCCCCCATGATGCGACGAACCACGACCGGCGACGTCATGACACTTGCCGCGATATTTTCACTAGAGAGTTTAGTATCTTGATAAATATTTAAGTAGGCTAGGATGTGGATAGCATCACTAAACCGAGTAGAAACTTTCATAAACTCACCTCAACCAAAAAATATGATTGACTATAATATACTCTATTAATCGTAACTTTTCAAGTTACAAAATTTGCCATCATACTTGACAACTAAGCGACTAAAGATATAATTGACGTAACTAAAGCAATTATGACTAGGAGGGCTGAAATGATTAGATACGATCACGTAGCGAAAACCTATTCCTCCGTTCCGGTCATTCGGGATGTTTCGTTTGACATTGACGAAGGGGACCTCTTTGTGTTAGTTGGCCCTAGCGGGAGCGGGAAAACTACTTTATTGAAAATGTTCAATCGATTAACGGTCCCCACAGAAGGGAACGTCTATTATCAAGGAAAAAAGATTAAAGATTATGATCTCCAACAATTACGGTTACAAACTGGCTATGTTTTACAAGACAGTAGCTTATTTCCTAATTTAAATTTGCAGGATAATATTGCGATTCAATTAGAACAGCAAGGGATTGCGAAAACAAAACGTCACCAGCGGGCGTGTGAACTATTACGGGCAGTCGATATGGATCCCGAAAAGTACGCTCAACGGATGCCAAATGAACTGTCCGGTGGTGAGCAACAACGGGTCGGGATTATTCGAGCACTAGCTGCTAAACCGGCGGTAATTTTAATGGATGAGCCATTTAGTGCTTTGGATCCAGTGGTTCGTCGTCAACTGCAAGATCTAGTGTTGAGACTACAGAAGCAGACTAAAACCACCATCATTTTTGTGACGCACGACATGCATGAGGCATTAAGGATGGGGACTAAAATTGCCGTACTCAAGGATGGTGTTTTACAGCAGGTCGGGACACCCCAAGAAATTATTAACCAGCCTGCAACTAAATTTGTGAAAGAATTTTTCTATGGGCATGGCTTTCAATTTTCACTTAATGCGGTTCTTGATGGTGGGCTAGGCAAGAAGGTCAGCGCGGCTTCTGATGATTTACCCGTGGTTACTGCCAAAAAGCTAGAAGAGTTATTGGCGTTTTGTCGTGACCGTCAAGCACAACGGTTTGTTGTCCAGACTGACGATGGTCAATACATCGTTAATCAGCAGGATGTTTGGAATTATTTGATTAGGAGGGAAGAGAATCGTGCTTAACTCAATTGCAGAAACGCTTCACACTCAGCAGGGAGCGATTATCAAGGCAACCGAGCAACAC
This sequence comes from Limosilactobacillus coleohominis 101-4-CHN, assembly GCF_000161935.1. GTDB lineage: Bacteria > Bacillota > Bacilli > Lactobacillales > Lactobacillaceae > Limosilactobacillus > Limosilactobacillus coleohominis_A. The sequence continues at coordinate 114,133 of NZ_GG698803.1, forward strand.
ATCAGCATTTCTTTACTGGCCCTGCTAATCGCGATAGTGATTGCTATTCCATTAGCGATCCTATTAAAGGACCATCGCCGAATTGCCGAAGCCTGTTTGCAAGTTGCGGGAATTGTTCAAACGATTCCTAGTTTAGCCATTTTAGGGTTATTAATTCCGTTGGTGGGGATCGGTACGGTACCGGCTGTAATTGCCCTCGTGTTATATGCCATTATGCCAATTTTTCAAAATACCTATGCCGGACTTACGCAGATTGCACCAAATTTAGAAGAAGCAGCGACGGCATTTGGCCTCACTAAATGGAAAAAGTTGCAACGGCTTGAATTACCATTGGCGATGCCGATGATTTTATCAGGAATTCGAATTTCACTCGTGATGATTATTGGTACCGCGACCTTGGCAGCCTTAATTGGCGGTGGTGGTCTCGGAACCTTTATCTTGACGGGAATTCAATCTAATAATAATACTTACGTTATTATTGGAGCAGTGTTGTCAGCGATTCTAGCTTTTTTCTTTAGTTGGTTATTAAAGTTTGTCGGCAGTAATACCAAACGTCTGCGGGTCGGGATGCTCGCGATTGTAATTTTACTAGTTGGATTTAGCGGTTATCAAGGGTATCAAGCATTGCGTCCTGCTCCAACTGAGATTGTGATTGCTGGAAAAATGGGTAGTGAACCCGATATCTTGATTCATATGTATAAGGACTTAATTCAGCAGGAAGATCCCCGTGCGGAGGTTACCTTGAAACCCAATTTTGGTGGTACGACATTCCTGTTTAAGGCGCTGCAGAGTAATCAAATTGATGTTTATCCGGAATTTACGGGAACGGTCAACCAACAAATCATTAAGTCCAAGCAAAAAACAGGCACTAATCCCCAAAAGACGTATCAGTTGGCCAAGCGGGAATTAGCACGCCGTTATCAAATGCGTTATCTGAAGCCAATGCAATATCAAAATGGGTATGCATTAGTGGCAAGTCCGCAGTTTGCCCAAACTCACCAGTTAACCAAGATGAGCCAGCTCGCTAATTATAATAATGAAATTACTGCTGGCTTTGATCCAGATTTCTATCAATTGCACGATGGTTATCAAGGATTGAAGCAACCATATGGTTATCATTTTAAGAATGTTAAAACCATGGAACCGGCCATTCGTTATCAAGCCATTGCCAATGGACGGGTGAATGTGGTCGATGGTTATACCACGGATCCGCAAATTCCTCAATATCATTTGAAAATGTTGCGGGATGATCGGCACTTCTTCCCACCATATCAAGGGGCACCACTAATGAAGGAGAGCTTTGCTAAGCGGAATCCACGGGTGGTTACTGCCCTCAACAAGTTGGCAGGAAAAATTACCACGAAAGAAATGCAGCAGATGAACTATGAAGTAACGGTTAAAAAGAAAAGTGCAGCGACAGTGGCTCGGCAGTATTTGATAAAAAATCATTTATTAGATCACTAAAGCGAGAACTCAGAATGTGAATTCTGAGCTCCCGCTTTAGTTTATGAATTGGTAATTACGACCTTAGTCCCTTGTTTGATATTTTGGTATAACCAGCGAGCATCTGGTATGGAGAGGCGGACACAGCCATGTGAGTTGGCAGTTTTACCTAGTTCTTGAGCTTCGCTAACCAGGTATTGACCTTGGCGATTAACCGGGACAGAGTGGAAAAGGTACTCACCGTGATTCTTCCAAGAAACCCAGTAACGGGCGCCCTCGCCACTTTTAGCGTTGAAAAATGATTGTCCGCGTTCGGCTTGAATATGATAAGTACCAGTAGGTGTATTATTGTCCTTACCAGAACCCGTCGATGCATACATTGTGTATAGGGTTCTTCCGTGATTGATTAAGTAGACCCGTTGGCGCTTTTTTGAAACGAGGATCCACAGATGAGGGTATTGACTAACGTTCGGATAAGGTTTGGTTTCGGATGAATGTTGCCATTGATTGCTGGTTGGCGTTTGATGAGTGATTGAAGTGTTTTCAAGATGCTGGTGGAAAAAGTAGCGTCCCCCCAAAAGCACCATGCACACCAGCACGATCAAAATAATCAAACGACGGGTAAATTTCATGATGAACTTCCTTAATTATTAATGATTAGCCATGAGTTTAGCACAAAAAACTGTCAGAGAAGTAAGTTTAACCAGAATTTAAATGATTATCAAAAACCGATCAGCATCAAACAAGGCTGACCGGGTTATTAGTTTATTAGCTAATCTTTTGAAATGACAACTTTCGTGCCGGTAGGGATGTTTTTGTACATCCATTGTGAATCCGGAATTGATAGACGGATACAGCCGTGCGACATTGGCTTCTTTCCTAAGTAGGAAGCCTGCTTCTTGTCGTATTGTCCCTTATCGTTAATTGGGACAGAGTGGAAGAGGAAGTCGTTTCCCTTCCAAGCCACGTAGTAATTGGCTCCCGCCTTTTCCTCTTGGTTGTAGAAGGTATCCCCACGGACGTCTTCAATGTGGTAAGTACCAGTTGGCGTTGCGTTATGGGCACCAGATGAACAGTACATTGTGTAGAGCTTTTTGTTCTTATTGCTCATTAAGTAAACACGTTGTTTTTTCAAATTGACGTGAATCCACATTCCTGGATTTTTTTGGACATCTGGGTATGGTTTGTTTTCTGAAAGCTTCCGGTAATCAATCTTGGCAGCCTTCGCAGATCCGGCGGTTCCACCCCAAATCATCATTAGTAGTGCTGCCACAAGCGTGGTTGCTAATAATAATTTACTAAATTTCTTCATTTTAATTCGCTCCCTTAATAATACAGGGAACATTCTAACACATTTGGGTTACAGAGACTGAAGATTTTTGACACTTTTCCGTTCGGTAATGTCCACAGGAATAAACTCAGCATCTGCATCCTTAATTAAATTGGTGACACTTTGCTGCCCCATTAATTTAAATTGCTGTGAAACACTGGTAATGGTTGGTGATGTGATATCACAAATAAAAGTACCATCAATACTGATGATGGAGAGGTCTTTCGGAATGGATATCCATACTGATTGGCCGCTTTGATGAGCCCAGCGGCAACCATATCACTGGCGGCAATGATGGCTGTTAAACCGAGGTTACGTACCCGTTTAAATAATTTCTGCGCATTTTCAAAACTGTAATCGCCATATTGCACCCAGTTTGGATCGACCACCAGGTTGGCGTTAGTCATTACTTTTTCATAACCAAGTAGCCGTTGCTTTCCAGTTGTGGACTGGTCGATTCCTAATAAACCAATCTTGGAATGACCATGGTCAATTAAGTACGAGGTTGCCAATTCACCAATTTTAATGTTATCAGAACTAATAAACTTGGTTTCTTGATCATCGCTACCGTAAATAGAAACAAAGCGGTAAGGGAGACCAGAATTATTGAGCAGTCTTAATTGACGGGTAGTGGCTTTGGCAGAGATGAGCAAAATTCCTGAAACGGAGCGGGCTAAAACGTTATTGATCGCCTGCGTAAGCATTGCGTCATCGTTATTTCCTGCATAAAAGATAATCGAGTTCCGGTGAGCCTTCTGCAGCGCTTCTTGAATACCGTCAAGAACCTCCTGCCAGAAATGAGTCTTTGTATTATTAATGATAATGGCAATGGTTTTAACTTCATTGGCGGCTAATTCCGCAGCTGAGACATTACGGTGATAGCCTAATTGGTCGGCAACTTTTCGAACGACTTTAGCGGTCGCTTCACGATAGGTGCCCTCTTTATTTGAGAGAACCCGGGAAACGGTTGCCGTAGATACGTGGGCCGCTTTGGCAACATCTTTAATTGTGGCTTTCATTTAAGTACTTCCTCCACATATTTTCATTACTACCATTATAGTGCAATTTTATTAACTAGCAAGCGTTTACATTATCATTAAATAGCTATTGTAAACGTTTACGTGATGTGATACAGTGAACACTGTAAACGAATTACATTTAACTTCACGTCAACTGAAAGGGAGTTTCATGACAATGAGTAATCAATTAACAGGGTATCAGGATGATAATCAAACAATTACATTAAGTTTTGCCTCCAGCAAGGACTTAATTTTAAAAGTTTTAACTAACGAGATTATTCAGGTTTTTCAAGACCATGGTTGCCCAACTAATTCGTATGCGATTGAGGGCAATAAACAGCGGAAAACTAATTATACAGTCGAAAATAAGGGCGATCACATTGAAGTTCGAACTGGTGCATTGATCGTTAAAGCATACGATGATGCTAAGCTTGATGTTTATGACGCGGATGGTAATCCTCTGGTACTTGACTATCGAGGAAAACGGGAACCATTACCGACTGACATGGATGATGAACACCGGAAGACAGTGATGTCAGAAGGACATGCGGTTCATGCTAAGGCCAATCCAGATAATGTTAATTTTGAAGTCATTAAGTCATTGGCTAAGGATGAAGTCTTCTATGGACTAGGTGGTAAAACTGGCTTTTTGAACAAGCGTGGGTATGAATACGATAATTGGAATAGTGACGTACCAGTCCTCCATAATGAAACGGAAACCCACCTCTATAAGTCGATTCCCGTGATGTATGGTTTGAAGAATGGGCATCCGTACGGTTTATTCTTTGATGATACCTATAAGAGTCATTTTGACCTCGGTAAGGAAAGCGACAATTACTATTACTATTCTGCAGTTGGTGGAAACGTTGATTACTACATTTTAGGTGGTCACACGCTGAAGGATGTTGTTGCTAACTATACCTACTTGACAGGGGTTGTTCCTTTGCCACAAAAGTGGATGTTAGGTTACCAGCAATCTCGCTGGGGATACAGTACTAGTGATCAGCGAGTAGAAAGCATTGCGGACGGCTTTGCGGAGCACAATCTGCCAATTGATGTCATTCACCTGGACATTGATTACATGTACGGCTACCGAGACTTTACTTGGGACACTACTAAATATAAGGATCCGAAAGCCTTTGTTCAAAAGATGAAGCAACGTGGAATTCGTTTAATGCCCATTTTGGACGCTGGAGTTAAGGTCGACGATAAGTATGACATCTATAAAGAAGGAATGGAGAAGGGCTACTTCGTAACCAACCCTGATGGGAGTGTTTACGTTGGCTCCGTTTGGCCAGGCGACTCGGTCTTTCCTGACTTTGGTAACGAAGATGTGCGCAAGTGGTGGGCAAAGCACGTGAAGTTCTTTGCTGACATGGGCGTGTGCGGAGTTTGGAATGACATGGATGAACCCGCTAATTTCCGGGCAAAAGGGCAATTGCCAGACGACCTGGTTTTCCATGATGGGGTCAACATTAGTACCCACGCTAAAATGCACAACGTCTTTGGCCACTTGCAAGCTCAGGCAACTTATGAGGGAATGAAGCAAGCAACTGGAAAGCGGCCGTACATTATTACTCGCGCTGCCTACGCAGGAACCCAAAAGTATTCAACGGTTTGGACCGGTGATAATACAGCGGTTTGGTCTCACCTCCAATTGGCGATTCCACAGTTAAACGGCCTTGGCTTGAGTGGTTTTGCCTTTGCTGGAACCGACATCGGTGGGTTCCAAGAAGATACCACGCCAGAGTTGTTAACCCGGTGGATTGAAGCTTCGTTGCTAGTTCCGCTATTCCGGAACCACTCGATTTTAGGGTCACGGTACCAGGAACCATGGGCATTCGATAAGCAAACGTTGGATATTTACCGTAAGTACTTGAACCTGCGATATCGGTTCATCCCGTACTTGTACGATCAATTCCGCCACGAAACGGAATCGGGGTTACCAGTAATGCGTCCATTGGTTCTGAATTATCCTGATGACCAAGAAACGCGGAATTTGAATGATGAATACATGATTGGTACCAACATCTTGGTTTCCCCAATCGTTAATCAAGGAGCCACAAAACGGTTGGTTTACTTACCAGCAGGTAACTGGATTGACTTCTGGAACCATGCCGAATATTCAGGTCAACAGTACATCATGGCGGATGCACCAATTGATAAGCTACCACTCTTTGTTAAGGCTAATACGGTCTTACCATGGGGCAACAAGGTAATGCACGTAAGTGATGATCCAGAGAAGGTCATGACGTTCCGGCTCTTTGGTGAATGTGGTTCGACCAAGCACTATCAGGATAATGGTCAAGACTTTAAGTATCAACAGGGTGAATTTAATGAATACTATGTTGAGGTAACCGAAGATGGTCATGTGGCCGTGAAGTTAACGAAGCATGGTTACAAGCCAACGTATGAAAAGATTTACGTTGAAACTGATCGAAGCCGCTATGAGTTTACTTATCATGCTGATACTGATGAATATGAATTAGTGAATGAACGATAATCAAATGTAAAAATACGGCGTAGAGTTCTGATGCATCGGACTCTGCGCCGTATTTTTATGTTCAAGAATCTGGTTAGCACTTTTCTAGATCGGTCGGTGTTTGGAGTAAGTAATCTGCTGCTTCTTTAATTGAATCTGGATCTGCAGAACCGTATAATGCCGTAGCAAATTTAACCCCAGCAGCGTGGGCGGCCTTTAAGTCGTTAATGGTATCGCCAACATAGACGGTCGTATTTGGGTCAGCATCGAGTGCCTTGACCGCCGCAAGAATAGGGTCGGGAGCTGGCTTGTGCTTTTTGGTATCTTCAGAGGTGATGGCAACTTTGAAAAGATCGGCAAAATAATATTTTCGTTGAAACTTGGCATACTCATAAGCCAACTTTGAAGTTGCAACGGCCAGTTGAGTGCCGGCACGTTTAGAAAGGTCATCCAGCATTTCTTTGATTTCAGGGAACACCGTTACTCGGTCTTGCCGAGTATAGGAAAGGTGAAACCATTCTTCTTGGATGGGCCGAATATCTGCTTCCTTGACTTTGGCGAGTCGAAGAGCATCGTCAGCAGTAATCCCGAAACCTTCCTTATTGAGACGATCCGTTTCCTCTTCTGTATATTGGTAACCGTGCTTGGCTAACACTTCAAACATGGCGGGCATGTACATATCGATCGTATTGATTAATGTTCCATCAATATCAAAGATAAAGTTTTTCATTTGTGCCATCATAATTCCTCCCAGTTGATAATAACTATATTTTACGCCCTTTCGGGATAAACCAAAAGGGACAAAAGATGACCATTGCTGTAGTCGTCTTCTGTCCCCCCTTGAAAAATTATTTATTAAAGGTTCCGGCTTCCACTTGACGAAGGAAGTCAGCAAGGTGTTTGTAGTATACATCAGGGTTATCTAGCATGTGGTGATGGCCACCATTTGGCGTGGTAACGAGCTGAGCGTTTGGAATCAACTTTTCCATTCGCCGAGCGGCACTTAGTGGCATCGTTTCGTGTTCACCAAAGGTCAGGAGAGTTGGCACCTTGATGTTATGAAGTTGGTCAGTGAAGTGCCAGCTGGCCAGTTTTCCAGTGATGACAAATTCATTATCTCCTTGGAAAGCGTGGTAAACGGCATCGCCATCTAAACTGCGAACGTGTTCCAGTTTGGATGGTTGTTTACGGTCAACGTAGTTTTCGTTTAAGACCTGCACGTCAGCTTGATAACGGTCGTTATCCCAGTTGCCATTATCTTCACACTCTTTCATAAAGGTCACTTCTTCAGCAGGCAGGACGTCTTCCCGAATTTTATTGACGTGTTCTACGTAATCGTCAACGTCATCAACCATTGAGGAGATGATTGCGCCCTTCAGATGTTGTCCATATTTAACGGCATATTCTTGAACGAGGAGGCCACCCCAGCTTTGTCCAATGAGGTAGAAGTTATCAAGACCAAGCTTTTGGCGCACTTCTTCCACTTCGTCGAGAAAATATTCATAGGTTAAATATTTTTTCGCAATCTCTGGGTCGGAATAATCAGGCTGATCAGAATATAGGGAGCCTAATTGATCATACATGTGGACTTGAACGTTCAGCCCCTGTTTCTTTAATTGTTCAGCGGTATCTTCCCAGTATTCATGATTGCCACCAGGGCCACCATGCAGGGCAAGAAGGTGGATGTCGCCCTCGCCTTGGGTATTGGTCCAAAGGTGGTAGCCGTTATCTAGGGTTAAGATTTTGGTTCCTTGCTTCATAATGAATCTCCCTCTCTCGTCTCTATTAGAATATGATAAATGTTAACTCATTTTTCTTTAAAAAACAAACGCCTGTGATGGTGACCATCATCAGACGTTGTGGAATCAAAAAACTAATCAATTATTCGGCAAAACTAATGTGCAATTTTGTGGATCAATCTGGTAGGAAATTGCTTCATTTCCCCGGAGAGTCATTTCATAATCCGTCGCAAAGAGGATTAATTCTAACTGATGACCTGCTGATAAAGTGTGGAAAATCGGTTGAAGGGGAAGTTCAACGTCGACGAATTTTCCAGCAGTTAAGTCATCAACGCTTGAAGCATCCCGGCGGTTTTGTAAGTTAATGTGACCATATGAAATAACCTTGGCATCCGTAGTTTCCTTTTGCAATTGGAATTCACGGAGGTCATCCTTACCAAAATGATAAGCGAGTTCCAAACCATCTTTGGCTAAAATAACTGGTGAAACGGTTAAACGTTTGGCACTTCCCCGGTCAACCAGACGGGCACTAAGCAGTCCGTGATCAGCAGAGGAGGCAACTCGCACTTTCAACGTTGGGGTACCGCGTAATAGCCAGTCTTTTTTCAGAGGAGTGCTAACAAAGTGAGCGCTAAAGTGACCATCGAAATCATTTAGCAAGGCCTGAGACCATTCGGCAGGCTTTTGACACCACTTTTGGTAGGTTGCATCATCTTGGTGGTCATTAAATTTAACACGGCCAGAAGCAGTAGCATTTTCCGTAGTCAGACTATTATTCGTTAGATTCAGAGTTGTACTTTGGTTACCCGACCAGTTAGTGTAGGTTGTCCAAGTTTCGGGGTGGACGTTATCCTGAACTAAGACATCCGGAAGCAGTTCGTCAGCATGGTTATCCAGTTCCCATAATTTATTAGCAAACCAGAGATTGATCATTTCAGAAAAATCAAGGGAACGGAAGGCATTGATATAAATGTGCTGACCTTGGTGAAGAATTAATTTACTAGTGTTGGGCATTCCGGAGAGGGCATCGTAGAGGTTCTTCACATTGACCGGTTTAACGTTCCAATCATTTAAACCATGGACCATCATTACGGAACACTTAATATTATCGACGTTTGGCAGGTAGTTACGGTGAGCCCAGAAACCGTTATAGTTACCAGTTGTACGGTCTTCGGCAGCGGCTAAACCTTTCATATAGCGATTATTAGTTGCTTCAATTCGCCGATAGTCTGCAGGTGACTTGGTCCGACTGAAAGTTTCAGCTGCCAAAACATCCGCGTCTTCCCCTTGGAAACCACCCGGCGCCATGACCAAACCATTTTCCCGGTAATAGTCATACCAGTTGGAAATGGCTGCTTCACTAACAATGGCCTTTAAGCCAGCCACCCCGGTTGTGGCAACGGCAGTGGCCAAGGTGCCAAGGTAGGAACGACCGGTCATCCCCACGTTACCATTGCACCAGTCCGCACGGATAGCAATGCCGCTTGTGCGGTCGGTAAAGGCGCGACGATCACCATGCAGCCATTCGACAACGGCTTTCATGGAATCAGTTTGTTCTGGCGAACCACAAGTTTGCAGGCCATCGGAGTCCTTGGTACCAATCCCAGAGGCATAGACAATGGCATAACCGCGCACGCTCAGGTAAGTGTTAAGGGTATATGCAGGTGTGGTACTGAATGATTCGGCCGCAGTTTGGCTCTCACCGTTGACGGTTTGCTTAGTAAAGGTCATTGGAAAATCAGGTTCAGCAGGGGATTGATCGTGAGGATCCTTATGGGTCAGTGGAATATTAACGTTGTGGGTAATTTCTTCACCCCACTTGTCATTGGTACCCTGATTGTACGGACTCGCTGTGAAGGCTGCCGGCACTTTAAGGCCGTCATTACTATCTGCTGGGCGCATAATTTCAACCTTCACTAGATCAGCTTTTCCATCGTAATCAGTGTCCATGTCGGTTTCAACATAGACCACTTCACGGATGAAACGCGTGGGGTCAAAGCTGGCGATGGGCTTACCGTTAAAGTAAATTGGTTTTTGATTAGCGGGCAATGCGTAAGTCCACGTGAGCATTCCTTGACTAGTTAGTCGATCGAGCAGATTTTGACCGAGTTTCGTGCGCGTGTTTAATAACAGGTAGAAAGCGTCGATAACGTTGGCGGTAGTCCAGTGCTCATGGTGCTCCATTGGTAGTTGGATTTTTTCCATGCCGGTGAGGGGATCATCAATCGCAAAATCAATTGCTGGTTCAAATTGAAGCAACTGCAGTGCGACCAGGTAGAATACGCGGTTAGTTAAAGGCAGATTCTGGTTTAGCCAATCAGTAATTGATTGGTCAGGAGTAGCAAGCAGGCTATTTAACCATTCGTGATCCAAAGCGGGTGTGTGGTCGGCAATGTGGATGCGAGTTAACAGCTTGACCCAAAGCTGATTAGGGCTTAATTGTTGTTCTTCATCAGGATGCAACAAATGAATGGTTTGCAGTTCAGTCACGCGCTGCTGATGATCGGCAGGAGCAATGGCAAATTGATTGTTTTTCATGGAAACGACACCTCGTATCAATATTGTTATTCTTTTCCATTGTACTCTCCGTCGGTGGTCAGAGACCAAATTATTTGTAATAAAAAAGAGCCGGACAGCAATCATCACTGACTTTGCTGTCTAGCTCCCGAAGCGCAAATTATTTTTCTGATGAAATTGTACTGTGGTGGTAACCATAGCTGAAGTAAATAATAATGCCAATTACGAACCAGATTCCGGCGCCAATAAAGGTAGTCTTACCCAGCTGGCAAATCATCCAGATACAAGCCAGACCGGAGATGATTGGCAGAAGCGGGTAAAGTGGTACCTGGAAGCCATCTCGATTATCAATGTCTTGTCGGTGGCGGAGCGGAATAATCCCAAATGAAACAAAAGTAAATGCTAACAAGGTCCCAATATTAACCAGACTAGTTAATTCGTCAAGGAAAACCAGCCCACCCATGATTGCGATAATGATCGTTACGAATAGCAAGGCGTTTTCTGGAGTTTCACCCTTTTGAGCATTTAACTTACTGAGTGGCTTTGGTAATAAACCATCCCGACCAATTGAGTACACTAACCGTGAACTAGCAAAAATGGTGGTAATCATCATGGTGAACATCCCAATTAGGGCACCAATGGCTAAGGTATCTGCTAACCAGCCTTGGTTAACGAGATTCAAAGCATAGGAAACGGGGTTGGCAACGTCTAACTTAGTGTATTTCACCATTCCCACTAATACTGCTGAAACCCCCATGTAGAGAATTGCCGCAATCAACAACGTTCCGAGAATCCCGATTGGCATGTTCTTTTTAGGATTTTTAACTTCGGCGGCGGAACTCGAAACGGCATCAAAGCCCAGGAAGGCAAAAAAGACGGTTGTTGCTCCCTTTAAGATGCCACCAATCTTGTGGGGCATAAATGGGTGATAGTTAGCCGGCTTGATAAAGAAGAATCCAACACCAATGAATAGTAAAATGATGACAATTTTTAAGATCACCATGGCATTGTTAACCCGTTTGGATGATTGCATTCCTCGTGAAAGGATTAAACTGACCACGAGCACCACCAGCACGGCCACCAGGTTAAAGTAGGTTCCGTGAGCGGGATTAAAGGGCCCAGAAATGGCTTTTGGAATGTGAATGCCAAAGCTGGCCAACAATGCATTAAAGTATGCGGACCAACCAGTCGAAACGGTCGCCACCGCCAACATGTATTCGAGCACTAGGGCCCAACCGAGAATCCAGCCAATAAATTCACCGAAAATAATATTTCCATAAGAGTAGGCACTTCCGGCGACGGGTAGAGCGGATGAGAATTCTGCGTAACACATTGCCGCGAGCGCACAAACAATTGCGGCTAACAGAAATGAAACAATGACGCCGGGACCAGCAGCGTTGGCTGCAACCGTCCCTGGTAGGATAAAGATCCCCGTCCCAATGACCGCACCAACACCCATTGTCATTAAATCGAAAGCGGAGAGCGATTTAACGAAGTGCTGGTCGGCTCCTAAGTAATTTGAAAGACTTTCCTTTCTGAAAATCTTTAAGTGCATAATCACTAACCACCTTTGTTATAATGTTCTATAATATAGATTCCATATTAGGACTATGATAAAGTCAGTTAATATTAAAAGTCAATTAAAAAATCATTAAGGGGTGTTCAGAATGGCAATTGAAGTGACTGCTGGAGCAGTCGTTTACCGCTGGAACAATGGTGAACTGCAATACCTATTACTGGAAAGTACAAATAAGGGAAACTTCTGGGGCTTTCCGAAGGGCCATGTTGAGGTGAACGAAACCTTGGAAGCAACTGCCCATCGGGAAATTAAAGAAGAAACTTCATTAGATCTACCGATTGATACCAGTTTCCATGTGTATACGGAATATGATTTGCCAAATGGTAATCGGAAGCAAATGACCCTTTATACTGCAGCCCTTTCAGAACCAGAAGGATTGGACCTTCAGGCTGCAGAAATTAAGGATGCGGGTTGGTTTAACTATGATGCAGCCCGGCAACGACTAACTTATAGTAACCTCAAAGAACTTTTAGATAAGGTTCACGCCCACCTAGTTAATCAGCAGAGCTAATGGAAAAGAAAAAAGTATTTGTCATCACCGGTGCAACGGGATCGGGAAAGACAACGGTCGCCCGTTATTTAAAGAAAAAGTATGACATGTTTAAGGTAATCACCCATACGACCCGAACACCGCGATCCAATGAAAAAGATGGTGTTGATTACTATTTTGAAAATCGTGATTCAATGCAAAAATTACATTTATTGGAGCAGGTTGAATATGACCACCACTGGTATGGTTCTTCATTAGAAGGGCTAAAGCAGGGGTGGCGGAATCATCAATTTGATGTCATTGTGTTGGATACCAAGGGTGCGATTACCTATAAAGAAAAACTTGGTGATCAAGCAGTCATTATTTTCCTGACGGTTTCCCATCTTAAAAAACTGGCAGAACGGCTCAAAGCACGGGGCGATCTGAAAAAGGCGATTACTTCCCGGCTAAATAGTGCTGAATATGAGCGTGACCTGACTTTACCACCAGAACTGAAGGGGAAAGCTCATGTGATTGTGAATGACCGGTGGAAAGAAACAACTGCTAAATTGGACCGGATTCTTCGTCAAAAATAGGGAGTAATAATATGACGGAAAATTTAAGACATGCCAAACAGTTAATTAAGCAGCAGGGATTGCGCTGGACTAAGCAACGAGAATCTTTGATTAATATTTTGGATTCTTTCTTAGAACGGTACGTTGATATTACGGAAGTTGACCGTCAAATGCGTCAGCAATATCCAAGTATTAGTCACGACACGATTTACCGTAATTTGCAGGAATTTAAAGAGCTCAAGTTAGTGGAAACCAAGCAGGGTACGAATGGTTTGATGGTCAAATTAGAATGCGATCCGCACCATCATCACCACTTTATTTGCCAAAACTGTGGTAAAGTGCAAGAAATTAAAATGCCCAATTTTGATTATGCTGCCTATCAAGCTCAGCTACCGGGAGCTAAGATTACTGGTCATAGTTTTGAACTATATGGCTATTGCGCAGAATGTCAGCGAAAACTCAAGCGAAAATCTTAGAAGATCCTTAACATTCATCAGGGGGAAAGTTGATTATAATTGGGTACTAAAAGGAGCGTCGAATATGTTAAAAACACCACCATTTGTTACCCCATTTGCGCTAGTGTCATTAGTGTTAGCATTAGGTGCAACGAACGTGGTGGTTAACAAAACCACCCATACGAATGAAGGGGCAAAAGTAACTAATACGCGGACTGATCGTCGGACCACTAATGATCAGCAACGCCGCGATGATAGTAACCGTAACAGTAGCAGTGATGATCGGGACCGTGACGATCAATCGTCGTCATCATCAGTAACACGCCAGAGTCAATCTAGCACAGCAACGAATAATAATACCGGGACGACTGGTCAAAACGAAACCACGACGAATAAGTCGAATTCCACCAACGAAAATACTACGACTACAAATAATGGAACTAATGATAGTACCAATAATACCCAAACTAATACTACTGGTGGAACAGAAAGTAATAACTAAGGAGGGTAGTGAATGTTTAGTTTTCTTGATATGATCAACCATTCACTTGGTTACTTTAATATCAATACCAAGTTGAAAAATAAAATCTATACAGTTGTTGCTCTCCTTGGTGACTTTTACCTAATTTATGTCACCTACCGGTTACTCGCTAACCACGTTTGGATGCGGGGATTGCTGTACTGTTTAGCAGTTATTGCCATTACCTACTATGTTTACCTGAATGCAGTTTATTATTTCCTAAATCGTACTTCGCGGTTTGACGTCTTATCACCATGGCTGGTTAAAATTACGGGTTATGATCAGAGCAATGAGAATCGTGGACAAATGCGTGCCGATCGCGCAGCGGCCATGATTAGTAATCAAGCCAATGGCTACTTTACTGATAGTAATCTGATTAGTGCAGACGTATCAATTGATCGTGAGGAGCAGTATAACCTACGTCATTTAGTAGATCAGCTAGTTGAAGAAGGAATCTTTACGGCTGACTATAACGGCAAGGACGCGTCGGCAATTATCGATGAATACAATCAGACTCACCAGCCGGTAAATGCGTTGAATGATCATCAAACACCACCATACTTTGATTTAGTAAATGATGAATTTGGCCACCGCTTGGAAATTTATGCTGGTTTGAACCAAATGGAACGGGTACGGGTTGGTCACATTACCAAGGTCGGTTTGACTGATGTGCACGCGGCGCATGAAAAGTACCGCCTATATTTAGCAAACGTCTTTGTTACTGGCGGGCCGCATAAGATTCCGGGACGGCGGGGAACCACTATCTTGACGGACGGTGATTTTGGTTTAGTTGCCCACGTGGCATATAAAAATCGTGAGTCACAAGATGCCGTGGGACAGCAACGGCGTAATTTATATCAATAAAGTCATTACAGGCGATGGTGACCAAAAAACGGTCAGTCATAGCCTGCTTTTTTTGTTAAAATAATATTATTACGTTTGTGGAGGAAAATAGGTTGGTTACGATTAGAACAATTGCTGCTAAAGCTGGTGTTTCAACGTCGACAGCGTCACGCGCATTAAATGATAATCCCCGGATTAGCAGCAAAACTCGTCAGCATGTTAAACAAATCGCCCGTGCATTAGGCTATCGGCCTAATTTTTCGGCCCGCAATTTAAGTCGTGGGGAAGCGAATATCATTGGGGTGGTTTTCCCAATTCCAGATGCAAAGACGACCCAACCCGCCAACCCATTTCATATTGAAATTATGTGGGGAATTGGTAAGGCCATTCGACGTAAAAACTATGAAATGATGGTGGCGATGGGAACGAATCAAGCGGACCTAGTCCGTCAGGTTGAAGCAATGGCGCAGCAAGCCAAAGTTCATAAATTTGTCCTCCTGTACTCCCAAAAGGATGACCCCGTTGTGGATTACCTGCGACAGCATCAATTGTCTTATGTCATTGTCGGTCATCCATATAATGACTTGGACAGCTTTGTTGATAACGATAATGTTGCGGTCGGTCAGGCGGCCACCCAACGATTGTGTACACTGCACAAGTTACACCAACCCGTGTTTGTCCAATCCACAACTGACCATTCCTTTGAAACTGATCGACGAAAGGGATATGAACAAGCAATGCAAAGCAAGTCTTTGCCACCAATGGTCATCAAACTCTCCCCACAGGATGATTTGATGAGATGGCTAGCTAGTCATCCGGAAGCGGATGGTTTAGTTTTTGCGGATGACGTGATTTACCTGCGCTATGCCCGTCAGTTAAAAGAAACCGAACTACCAGTGGCTTGTTTTAATAACAGTCAGTGGATTAAAGTCGTCTTTAGCGACCAAAGTGTCATTGATTTGCAGCCACAGAAGTTAGGGGCAGAAGCCGTAAAGCTATTGTTTAATCCGCGTCACCACCATATTTATGTGCCGTACCAAGTCAGCTAAATCCAGTTAACAGGAGTGCTAATGCACGTGATCCAGGTTAGCTGGATTTTTTATTTTAAATTTTGCGCAAACGGTTGCATTAAATAATGATGTTTGGTATATTATTAGGCGTAATGTAAAAGCGCTTTCAAAAAACGCAGATTTTAAGGAGTGTTTGTTATGAGTCAAGAGAATTCACAAACTGCTGGTTTGCCAACGCTCTCCAGTAGCATGATTTGGATGATCAACTTTGGCTTTTTGGGTGTGCAAACGGCATTTACCCTGCAAAGTTCGCAAATGAGTCGAATTTTCCAAACCATTGGTGCTGATCCCAATAACCTTGGTTGGTTCTTCATTTTGCCACCATTGGCTGGACTGATCGTTCAACCAATTATTGGTTATTATTCTGATCGAACCTGGGCACCTAAATTAGGTGGTCGGCGGCTTCCTTACTTGTTGTTAGGAACAATCGTGGCGGTGATTGTTATGCTTTTGCTGCCTAACTCAGGAAGCTTCGGCTTTGGTTATGGTTCGCTAGCCGCACTTTGGTTTGGGGCAATTACGGTTGCCTTTCTTGATTTATCTTCCAATGTTGCAATGCAGCCATTCAAGATGATGGTTGGTGACATGGTAAATGATGATCAAAAGAGCTATGCCTACGGAGTGCAAAGTTTCTTGTCGAACACCGGGGCGGTGCTGGCAGCAATCTTCCCATTCCTATTAACTTTGATGGGGGTTGCTAATAAAGCACCGAAGGGTGTGGTACCACAATCAGTTATCATTTCCTTCTACGTGGGTGCTGCTTTACTAGTGATTACGAGCCTCTTCACGATTTTCCGGGTTCATGAATATGATCCTGCAACTTATGCTAAGTATCATGGCATTTCCGAAGCGGATAACAAAGAAGGCGGTAACTGGTTGACGTTGCTGAGACATGCACCAAAGGCTTTCTGGACGGTAACTCTAGTTCAATTCTTCTGCTGGTTTGCTTTCCAATACCTATGGACTTACTCAGCTGGTGCCATTGCAAGTAACGTTTGGGGAACGACGAATGCTTCAAGTGTTGGTTACCAAGATGCTGGTAACTGGTATGGGGTTCTGGCGGCCGTTCAATCCATCGCTGCCGTAATTTGGTCATACGTCTTAGCTAAGGTACCGAACAAGTATCATAAATTAGGATATGCTGGCAGCCTTTTGCTTGGGGCCATCGGCTTTATCTCCGTCTTCTATATCCATGACAAGTGGACGTTAATTATTTCATACACCTTAGTCGGAATTGCCTGGGCCGGCATGAATACCTACCCACTAACAATTGTGACGAATGCATTATCTGGTAAGCATATGGGAACCTACCTTGGCTTATTCAACGGCTCCATTTGTCTGCCACAAATTGTTGCTTCACTGTTGAGTTTTGTGCTCTTCCCAATGCTGGGTGGTTCACAAGTCCACATGTTCCTGCTTGGTGGAGTGGTAATGATTTTAGCTGCCTTGTCAGTTGGAACAATTCACGAAACGTATGTCCGCTAGAAAATTACTAAGAGAATTGAGTTAAAAGGTTTAAATAAGAAAGGAATTTACCATGAAAAGAACATTTGATATTGCGCCATGGCACGTTGCAACTAAACAATGGGATCCAGAAGATAAGCGTCTTCAGGAATCAATGACGTCATTAGCAAACGAAAACTTGGGAATGCGGGGCTTCTTTGAAGAAGGCTACACCGGTGACCATATGCAAGGAGTCTACCTCGGTGGGGTTTGGTTCCCTGACAAGACACGTGTTGGTTGGTGGAAGAACGGTTATCCAAAATACTTTGGTAAGATGATCAACGCAGTTAACTTTATGAAGTTAATCATTAAAGTTAACGGTGAACAACTGGACTTAAACAAACAAACACCAAAAGATTTTAAATTAGATCTTGATATGAAACGGGGCGTCTTAACTCGTGAATTTACCGTTGAAATCGGTGGTACTGAAATGTACTTCAACTTTGAACGGTTCGTCTCGGTCGTCCAAAAGGAATTAGTAGGTCAACGGTTACACATTAAGAATCGCGGTAATGATGGTGCAAAGGTAGAAATTACCAGCATGATTGATGCGGATGTCTACAATGAAGATGCCAATTACGATGAACAATTCTGGAACGTTTTGGGTAAGAACGCTAGTGATGAACATGCCGAATTAACTTCTGAAACGAAGCCGAACGACTTTGGCACGCCACAGTTTACTGTTGGAATGAAGACGACCACGAAGACGGATTTAGCCCACGTCGGTGATGGTACTGATGAGAAGGATGCTTACAATAACTTTGCGGGCACAGTAGCTGCTGGCCAAGAAGTAACGATTGAAAAACGATCCGTTGTCGTTACTTCCCGGGACTTTGATTCTCAAGCAGCGATTGAAAAGCGTTTAGATGATTTAACTGATCAATTAGATGGTCAAAGCTTCGACGATTTATTAGCTCCCCATGTCCAAGAATGGGCAGACCGGTGGACAAAGTCCGATGTTGAGATTGAAGGGGACGAAGGGGCCCAACAAGGGATTCGCTTTAACCTCTTCCAACTCTTCTCAACTTACTATGGTAATGATTACCGGCTGAATATTAGTCCAAAGGGCTTCACTGGTGAAAAGTACGGTGGTGCTACTTACTGGGATACCGAAGCTTACTGTATTCCAGTCTACTTAGGGGTTGCCAACCCAGAAATTGCCCGTAACTTATTAATGTACCGGTATAAGCAACTGGATGGGGCCTTTGTAAACGCTAAGGAACAAGGCTTGAAGGGTGCATTATTCCCAATGGTGACCTTTAACGGGATCGAATGCCACAACGAATGGGAAATTACCTTTGAAGAAATTCACCGGAATGGTGACATTGCCTTTGCGATTTACCTATACACTAAGTACACGGGTGACAAGTCATACGTACTCAACGAGGGTGCGGAAGTCCTAACCGAAATTTCGCGGTTCTGGGCAGACCGGGTTCACTACTCACAACGGCAAAACAAGTACATGTTGCACGGGGTAACCGGTCCAGATGAATACGATAACAACGTCAACAACGACTGGTACACGAACCTACTTTGTCAATGGACATTGAAGTACACACTGGAAATTTTGGCGGAAGTTGATGACGATGTTGCCAAGAAGCTCAACGTTTCCGAAGATGAAAAGCGTTACTGGAAGGGTATCGTGGATAATATGTACTTGCCATACGACAAGCAAAAAGATATTTTCCCAGAAAATGATGGCTTCTTAGATAAGGACCTGACCCCAGTTTCTGAAATTCCAAGTGATCAACTACCACTGAACCAAAATTGGTCATGGGACAAGATTCTTCGTTCACCATATGTTAAGCAAGGGGACGTTATTCAAGGACTATGGGACTTTATTGATGACTTTACCAAGGAAGAAAAGAAGAATAACTTTGACTTTTATGAACAATTTACGGTTCATGAATCAAGCCTCTCCGCTTCGGTTTACTCCATTATCGCGGCTGACATTGGCTATGAAGACAAGGCTGTTGAATTATACGAACGTTCAGCCCGCCTTGACCTTGATAACTACAACAATGATACTTCTGATGGTTTGCACATCACTTCCATGACGGGTTCATGGTTGGACATTGTTCAAGGATTTGCTGGCATGCGGGTTCGTGATGATCAACTCCACTTTGCCCCATTCTTACCAAAGAAATGGGATTCATACCAATTCCGTCAGATGTTCCGTGGTCGGATCTTGAAGGTTAAGGTTGACAAGCACGGTACGAAGATCGACTTAGTATCTGGTGACCCAATTACGATTGATTTAGATGGTCAAAAGTTAGAATTGAAGTAATTCAGGAAGGAGAATAATCATGAACTTTTCTGAGATTAAAGGCTTTGCCTTCGATATGGATGGGGTAATTGCTGATACCGCCCGGTTCCATGGCCAGGCTTGGCATCAATTGGCTGATAAAGTGGGAACAACGTGGACTCCTGAATTAGCTGATGCACTTAAGGGAGTTAGCCGAATGGATTCTCTTGAGTTGATCCTCAAGGCCGGTGGTCATGAAAATGACTATTCACAGGACGAGAAAGTAGCGTTGGCGACGGAAAAGAATGATAACTATGTTAAGTTAGTGGAAACTTTAACGCCGGCTGATATTTTACCGGGAATGAAAGCATTCTTAGATGAACTAAAGGCCGCAGGTTATCACTTAGTGTTAGCTTCTGCTTCGAAGAATGCCCCGAAAGTTTTAAAGTACCTGCAATTAACGGACTATTTTGAGGGGATTGTTGATCCAGCAAAGCTTTCTAAAGGAAAACCGGATCCAGAAATTTATGTTGAAGCGGCCAAGACAATGAATCTGCCAGTTAACGAAGTAGCTGGGGTTGAAGACGCGCAGGCCGGAATTCAGGCCATCAACGGCGCCGGAGAACTCTCCATCGGGATTGGCAGTGGTCTGAAGGACGCAGATGTTAAGTTTAATGAGACGAGCGAAGTTTCATTAGACGCAATTAAAGCACAACTATAGTTATAACTATTCACTCATCGCAACAATCATCAAGGAGGCCGGGAGTTACCCAGCCTCCTTTTTAAGTGGAAGATGATAATGTAATTAATGGTTGTTCGGCGTAAGATATTAATCAAAGAGGAGGATCACGATGAAATTTATTTCTTGGAATATTGATTCAATTAATGCTGCGTTGACTGGAACATCGACTCGGGCTGGAGAAACCCGGGATGTTTTGCACAAAATTGCTGATTTAGTGCCTGATGTGATTGCCATTCAAGAAACGAAACTTTCCAAAAATGGCCCCACCAAGAAGCATTTCACGGTTTTGAATGAACTTTTCCCAGACTACCAAGTTGCCTGGCGGAGTTCAGTTGAACCCGCCCGGAAAGGGTACGCAGGAACAATGTATCTTTATCGGACAGGTCTCACACCAAAGATATCTTATCCGCAAATTGGTGCTCCAGAACCGATGGACAATGAGGGCCGGATGATTACTTTAGAATTTCCATACTTTTTTGTTACGGAAGTGTATACACCAAACTCAGGGACTGGGCTCCGCCGCTTGGCCGAACGGCAAATTTGGGATGATCGTTACCGAGAATATCTCCAACAATTGGATCAGCAAAAGCCAGTGATTGCCAGTGGCGATTTTAACGTTGCTCATGAGCCGATCGACCTGGCCCATCCAGAAAATAATCACCATTCAGCTGGCTTTACCGACGAAGAACGTGAGCATTTTACTAAATTATTAAAGGCCGGTTTTACGGATAGTTTCCGTCACCTTCATCCGGAAGAAAAGGGTGCCTATTCCTGGTGGGCACAACGGGTCATTACCAGTAAGCAAAATAACTCTGGATGGCGGATTGACTACTGGTTGGTTAGTGATCGGATCGCCGATAAGGTAGTTAAATCATCGATGATTGATACCGGAGCACGCCGTGATCATACGCCGATTGAATTAGACATTGATTTATAATTAATTTAGTATAGTGGTCATCCACAATCGTGGTATACTGAATTTGTGATTATAAATGAGAGAAGGAATAATTGTGGAACGAGCAAATAAGCGGTTTGATTGGGCAGCCTTTATTTTAGGTGTCCTATTGGTCATTTTAGGGTGTGTTTCGATGTATCATATCGATAAAACCCTACGGTTAGTGGCAATTTTGATGGGGATTGGTGCCATCGTAAAGGGAATTTATGAAATTTGGCTTCGTCAGACGGTGAATAATTTGTTGAATCACCGATCCGCTTGGTTGTTAATTATGGCCATCTTAGATATTATCGTTGGTTTGATCTTCCTGTTTGTACGGGGCGTTGGTGCACTAACGATTGCTTACCTGTTTGCTATTTGGTTTATTATTGACAGTATTGGTCAATTGCAAGTTTCCAACTTCTACCGGCAATTTGGTAAAGGCTACTACTGGCTGCTAGTTGTTTTGAACGTCATCGGCGTGATTGTCGGGGTTATTTTATTGTTTAACCCTGCACTTTCGGCAATTACCCTTGTTTGGTTAATCGCTGCTGCGCTGATTCTGCTAGGGGTAATTGCAATTGTTGCTGCCTTTTAAAGGTGCTAAATTTTTAAAAAGACGTGAGCTAGTGCTCACGTCTTTTTTGTTGAATCATGCTAAAATAAAAGAAATCGTGATGAAAGAGGAATGATTATGGGGACAGTAGTGGTATTGCCATCATTCAAACTGGAACACAGTGATTGGCAACAAGTAAATATTGGGCACCGTCAGTTGCAAGTGCTTGATTATCAACAATTTCAGCTCCACCCGTACACATTTGACCAATTAGTTCAAGCGGTCGTTGATCATCTACGAACCGTGGCCCAACCAGTCATTCTGATTGGAGAAGACTTTGGTGCGTTAGTGGCGTTACGAGCAGCAGTTGATCTTTTGGGGCGGCTTGATCGGCTCATTTTAGTCCGGCCACATTGTCAAGCTTCAACGAATCTGCTCAATTCAGGACTATTTCAACCGACTCCATTAGATCGTCATCAGCTTAAATCGCTTAAACAGTCACTTCAAGGGGTGGATTTAACGGGCGAATTGATGCATGTTCAGGGATTAACCTACCTCTTTGCTGGGGAACAAGATCGTAAAAATCGACGAGTTGCTCAAGAACTCAAGAATCGGTTAATTGATGGGCACTTAGAAGTAGTGCCGAAAATGGGCAAGACGTTGAATGAAGCGGGAATTAAGGCATTAAGCGAGAACTTGCGGTGATGAAAATGCTTTGCAATCGTGACTTAAATGATCGCGAACGTTTGCTGGTTGCTCAAATGGAATATCAGTTACTCCAGAATGGACAAGTAGTCAAAATCGGTCCGGAATCGTTTGGAAGGGTGATACAGCATTGTCAAATGGCGGATGGTTTTCAAATGTTTGTGATCGAAAACCGGCCACAAAAGGAATATACACTGCTGTTTAAAGGTTCATCTGGGCTTATTAAGGGCACCATGGAGACTTGGAATCATGAATGGCTAGCAACTAATTTACCAATTGGTTGGTCCTTATTTGTCCAACGCGGGGTAATTCCGAGTCAATTGCGGACGGCGGCTCGTAAGTTAAATGGAATTTTACGTAAGTATCCAGGAGCGAAATTCTATTTATATGGTCATTCACTAGGATCGATTAATATTCAGTATGCCTTAGCGAATTGTGACAAGCTGGGACAGATTAAACGGGCCGATATTTATGAGGGACCGAATATTTACTGGTTACTCAGTCGTCGGCAACAACGACGGGTCCGTAAATTTAAACATAAGGTTAATAATTATATTGACGTTTATGACCCGGTGACTGCTGGTTTTGTTGATGGACGGCATCTGATTGGTCGACTTTGTTATGTGAAAAGTAGGTTACTACCACCAATTCGGCAACACATGTGGGGTGGTTATCAATTTACCAAGGCTGGTCGATTGTTAGTACAGCCAATCAATGAACGTTTTAAAATTCGCGCTGATTTTAATCGCCGGGTAATGTTTCGCCACTCATCGGTGGCGATTCGCTCAATAACTACAAAACGACCAGGAAAGCTAGGTTAGCGGCTTTCCTGGTCGTTTTTTAATTTTTATCCATAATTTTTTTAGTAGAGCGGGCCAGTTTTTCGATCAATTCTTCTCCAGAGTTCATGGATGAATTGTCGTCAGAGTAAACTGCGATCGTATAATCGTTTTGGTCTTTGCCACTAACGTAACCAATACTATTAACAATCCATTTGTCTGAATCATCTTGATCAAGCCAGCCGTTTTTCAGAGCGTAATTACTACTGCCGGCAGAAATTCCCCATTGCTGGTCGCTTTCCACATTTTTCATGAGGGATTGGATATAATTTTGTTCACTTTCGGTTAGCTTATTGGAACTAAAGAAAATATTGTTAAGTAATTTAATTTGGTCGCTCGGTGTGGTGGTCGTCATTCCCCAAGCACTTTCGGCATGGGTGTTGGTCATTTGAAATTGATTAAACGTATCCTGAAGACCGTCTGTGCCACCAAGGTAATCGTTAATGAGGGAGGTCGTAGAATCATTATCGGAATTTTCAATCATGGCTTTAGCATATTCACGACCCTGACTATCTAAATCGCCATCATTTTTAAGGAGAGTTCCTGCGAGAACAGCCACTTTAACGGTACTGGCGGTGTGATATTGATGTCTTGGGGTAGTGTTGTACGTGTATGTTTCACCAGTCTTGGTGGAGTACACTGCGATGGCAACATTGCTATCAACACCTTTGAGATCCGCTTTCCATTGGTGCTTTAGTTGACTACTCAAGCTTGTGGAACGGAATAGGTTGGGAACTATATTGATGGGGTTAGCGTTTTTAGCTTGAGTGAGAGGATTGTGGCTTTGGAAGATTAAGCCGACGTTAAGCAAGAGCGCAAACCCAATAAAGAGTAAGCTGACGATAATAGTTTTTTTATGAAATGTCCGACGTTGCTGATGTCGAATTTCTCGTCGTGATGGTTCACGCAAAATCGTTCCCTCCTGACCAGTAAAATGAGTAACATAATGAGCTTATCATAATTATCGGCCGATTTGTATGAAATAAATGTGAACAATTCATTTCAATCGTAGCAAGCGTGATAATTAAATTGCTTTTTTTGAAATAATATCCACAACCGCACGAAAAAGTTGTATAATTATTAATATTATTCAAAGAAAGAAGTTTTGACATGGAAAAGAAAACCACCCAAATTGGTTTGAGTGCCTTAGTATTGATGATTTTCTCATCAATCTTTGGTTTTAGTAATTCACTGACGGCCTTTTATCAAATGGGGTACGCCAGTATCATTTGGTACATCGTTACGGCGGTGCTTTTCTTCCTCCCATCTGCATTAATGTTTGCAGAATATGGGGCCTCATTTAAGGCTGCCAAAGGGGGGATTTTTTCTTGGTTACGGGGTTCCGTAAGTGAGAAGACAGCGTTTATTGGGACCTTCATTTGGCTTGCAGCGTGGGTTGTTTGGCTGGTTTCATCAACCCAATACTTTTTAGTGTCAGTTTCCACTATGATTTCAGGAACTGACCGTACTCAGACCTGGCGGTTGTTTGGGTTGCCCGCTAATGAGACTTTGGGGATTTTAGAAATCATTTTTATGATTATCGTTACCTGGATTGCCTCCCGGGGAATTAATAAGATTGCTAAGATTGCTTCCGTTTGTGGGGTGGCAACCTTAGGAATTTCCGTGATTTTTATTCTGGCGAGTCTCTTATTATGGATGATGAATCACGGCCAACTAGCTGAACCAGTGACGGCACTGAGTTTAGTAAAATCACCCAACCATGCCTTTGTTACACCGATTGCGGTTATTTCGTTCATTGTCTATGCCCTATTTGCTTATGGTGGTTTGGAAACGATGGCTGGTGTGATTGACTCCGTGAAGAAGCCAGAAAAGACTTTCCCGCGGGCATTAATCATTGCCATGATCATTATGACCTTGATTTATATTTTGACAATTTTCTTGTGTGGGGTTAGCGCTAACTGGGAACAGGTTTTAGGTAAAAGCCATGTTAACCTGGCCAATGTTGAATATGTTTTGATCAATAATATGGGGCTGACGGTTGGTGCTAAACTCGGCTTAAGTCATTCCGGAGCCGTGATGCTGGGCCGGATTTTCTCCCAAATTACGGCGTTAAGTGATGTTCTTGGGGGCTTAGGGGCCGCTTTTGTGATGGTGTACTCACCAATTAAATCCTTTATTGAAGGTTGTGATCCGCGGCTTTTGCCAAAGCGGCTTACAAAGATGAATGATGTGAATATGCCAGCATTTGCAATGTGGTGCCAAGCCATCTTAGTCAGTGCAATTATTCTCTTTATTTCATTTGGTGGAAACGCAGCAACACAGTTTTATACCATTTTAACTGATATGATGAACGTTTCGTCATCAGCACCATACCTGTTTTTGGTCGGAGCGTTCCCATTCTTTAAAATGAAAAAAGATTTAGATCGGCCGTTTGTCTTTTATAAGAGCATGACCTGGACGTGGGTGGTTTCCATCGTCGTTTGGCTGGTTGTGGCAGTCGGTATTCTCTTTACTTGTGTTGAGCCAATTTTGGAAGGCCAATACGCGACTGCGTTCTGGACGGCATTTGGACCAGTCTTCTTTGGCATTATCGCTTGGGCATTCTACACCCACGCTGAGCATAAGAATATTTTAAATTAGGCGGATCAATGCAGTTAAAAGAGTTGAAGGACCGCTGCTTAAAAAATTTGTGGGCACTATTGGATCTTTTCGCACAAGAAAGCGACTTTATTAATGGCGATCGTCGCCAACGGATCCATGCTCAAGCACAAAGGCAAACTCGGGAGTCGACTAAGCGTTCCAAAAAAGATTGAGTTCCGTTGGGGTTTGCGTTCGTGGATTGTGATCCCAAATGGTTTCTTCTAAATATTGATCGGCGACATCCCAGTAAAAATTTAATAGCTGTTGCCCGCTTTCTGAGAGAAAGACACGTTTGGTGGAATGCTGAATCACAAGTAATTGATGGGTTAGCAAGAAGTCTAATGTGATGATGAGCGTTGGTGAAGTAATGGGGTGTTGGCTGTTCCAAAATTGTTCATTACGATATTTGAGTGGGCAATCATTAAACTGACCAAGTTTTTCAATCAGTGAGAGGGCAGCAAAGTGTTGGTACGTTAATGGGATTCCTTGTCGACGATATCGCAGAAGCTGACGGAGCTTCTGAATGAGGACCGTATCATGAGGATAGGATCGGAGATTGAATGAGTAAAGATCGGGATTATTTTCCTGTCGGTCGTGAAACGCAAAGCGCAGTTGATACAGGAGATTTTCAAAGAGAATGTCAACGTATAAACTTTCACTAGATTTTGATTGATGAAAGCAGACCACTTGATAGTCAGCATTGGGTAACGCTTGGTCAATAAGGTAGTGGATGGCTGATTGCCAATTAGCCTTGTCAACACTGTTCTTCATTATTAGTCCTCCCCGTGAATTTAGCTATATTCTAAATAATCCCCGTTCACAAGTCACGTGAACGGGGATTTTGTTTAGATATTTTTAAGCTGATATAGACTTCCAGTCGCATTAATTGGTTGGGCAAACGCGATCTTTTGATGTTGTTGATCAGCAAAGTAACGAAGAGTCAGTACTTGCTCACCATCATTCACAAATATTTCAGCAAGTGAATGGTCCAAGAAAATTTGTAATTTGAGATCTTGGTGCGCTGGTAACTTAATGGAACGGGTCGTACCATACTTTTTGGCAACTGTAGCCCCGACTCTTGATCGATCTACAGTTAGTGCACCAGTATTCGTATCAAATTGGATTTGTAAACTAGCACTCAAATCTTCATTGGCGGCAAGGTGTAAGACACCTGTTTGATCGGCACTAATTGTCAGATTTAATTCACATTGTTGACCAGCGTGATCATCAATGATGCTCGTACGATTGGAGAACACTTTCGTGCCCTTTGGATCACGGAGGTTGGTCATTGCTGCGACCGGTTGTTGGTAAAGTTGACCGTTACGGATGTGCAATTCCTTAACTTGACTCAAACAGTTAGCCCAAGTTTGTTCATCAGTTGGATAATTGATGTCAGGGAGGCCAACCCAACTAATAGCATAAGCTGTGCCATCCGGAGCGTTAAATGCCTGAGTGGCGTAGACATCAAAACCTTCATCCAGATTTACTGGGACTTGAGAACTACCCTTTAACGTAGCGTTTTCAAAATCAAATTCATCCCCGATGATGTAGGTGTTGGGGTAAATATTATCGTAATGGGTGATCTTTTGCTCTAATCCCTGCGGACAGAAAATCAGGACAGCATGATCATCAATCATCACTAAGTTTGGACATTCAATCATGTAGCCCATTGGGTACGGTGTGAAATTAGTCAAACCAACATCATGCCAGCCATCTTGCAAGTCGTCGCTGGCCCATAGTGCCAAGTGGCCAGTTTCTGTTTTAGCATCCTGTGCTCCTAAGAGGGCATAGTACTTACCATCATATTCCAGTAGTTGGGGGTCACGGAAGTGTTCACTAATGTAGTCCGGATTCCGGAACAGGGGCTGTTTTAGTTTAGTAACCTGATTATTTTGGTTCATCCAAGCACCCAGTTGGAAAGGTGTTCGATTCCAATCCTGATCACGGTGGTTACCGGTGTACATCAAAAATAGCCGATCGCCAATTTGCTTTGCAGATCCAGAGTAGGCACCGTGGCTATCGTACTCATTATCAGGAGTGAGAGCTAAGCCACGAGAGTGCCAATGCACTAGATCGGTTGATTGCATGTGCATCCACGATTTAAGCCCATGGGTGGCACCAAAAGGAAATGATTGGTAAAAAACGTGCCAGGCATGATTAAAATATGAAAACCCGTTTGGATCATTGAGTAATCCAGAACTTGGCCGGATGTGATACCGAAGTTGTTCAGGTGAATTATCAGCCGCTGCTTGTAGGTGCAGTAATTCAAGGGCGGAATATTGTTGGTAAGGTCGGTAGCGTTCTTCCCGTGTCCATTCCATAATAAAATCTCCTTTATGTAAGCGCTCTAAGATGGTTCCATTTTAAAGTGACGACTGCTGACTGTCAAACGTCTAGCAAAAAGAAATTGATCATCTTTTCACAAAAGGACTACAATGAAGATAAATTGGATAAAGGAGAGGTTTAAGAATGATGATTCCAAAAACAATGCGGGCTTGGGAAGTCACAACACCGGGATCAATTGAACAGGATCCTTGCCCACTGCAATTGGTTGAGAAACCAGTTCCTGAACCACAAGCTGGGGAAGTTCTGGTTAAAATTTTAGCGTGTGGAGTTTGTCACACAGATTTACACGTTACCGAAGGCGACTTACCAGTTCATCGGCAGCATGTTACTCCCGGCCATGAAATTATTGGCCGGGTCGTTAAGCAGGGGCAACAAACTCAGCGATTTAAGATTGGTGACAAGATTGGAATTCCGTGGTTTAGAAAAGCGTGCGGAGTTTGTCGATTTTGTCGTTCCGGTCGGGAGAATTTGTGTCCCCATTCCATTTACACAGGATGGGATCATGATGGCGGTTATGCAGAGTATGTGACGGTTCCGGAGGGCTTTGCCTACCACCTTCCAGAGGATACTGATCCAGTCAAATCTGCACCATTACTTTGTGCGGGAATTATTGGTTATCGTTCTTATCTACGCGCCAACGTACCAGCTGGAGGCACACTGGGCCTCTATGGTTTTGTCGGTTCCGCACATTTAACTGCCCAGTTAGCACTTAAGCAGGGGATTGAAGTTCATGTTTTCACACGTGGTCATGATGCTCAAAAGTTTGCGTTGCGATTAGGTTGTGCGTCTGCGCAAGGTGCCTATGATAATTCACCAGTGCAACTTGATTCCGCCATTATGTTTTCACCTGCTGGAGAGATGGTTCCCAATGCATTAGCTAACCTCGTTCCTGGAGGGACACTTGCGTTAGCCGGCATTCACTTGAGCGATGTTCCAGAACTAAATTACCAGCAGCATCTTTTCCATGAAAAGAACTTAACAAGTGTGGAAAGCAATACGCGCCGCGATGGGGAAGAATTTTTAAAGTTAGCCCACCGTTTGCACATTCAGCCAACGGTGACTGAATACCCGTTTGACAAGGCTGACGAAGCACTGAGACGAGTTGCCAAGGGAAATATCGATGGGGCCTGTGTCCTGAAAATTAGTGAAGATCAGTAAGGCTAAAAGAAAAATTGATAAACGCTTGACATTTAATCTAAATCTAGTATTATCAAATGTGTAAAAAGCGCTTACAATTCAAGTGCAAATATCTAGATGAGATAGGGAGTAATACTCATGGATCACAAACAAGTTGCGACCGACGTCGTTAACGCCGTCGGCAAAGACAATTTAGTTGCTGCTGCGCACTGTGCAACGCGGTTACGGTTAGTTTTAAAAGACGATGCCAAAGTTGACCAAAAAGCATTGGATAACAATGGTGACGTTAAGGGAACGTTTAAGACCAATGGTCAGTACCAAATTATCATTGGCCCTGGAGACGTGAACAACGTTTATGATGAATTAATCAAGCAAACTGGATTGAAGGAAGTTTCCACTGATGATTTGAAGCAAATTGCTGCGAAAAATCAAAAGTTCAATCCAGTCATGGCGTTCATTAAGCTCTTATCTGATATCTTTGTACCAATTATTCCAGCATTGGTTGCTGGTGGTTTGCTGATGGCCCTTGATAATGTGCTGACAGCCAAAGGATTATTTGGTCCCCAATCCGTTATTCAAATGTGGCCCGCTTTGAAGGGCATTGAAGGAATGGTCAATGTCATGTCGGCAGCACCATACGTATTCTTGCCGATTCTGGTTGGGATTTCTGGTGCGAAGCGGTTTGGTGCTAACCAATTCTTAGGGGCATTTGTCGGAATGATGATGACCGCGCCGGCTTTAGCGGATGGCGGTTCTTGGAATATCTTCGGCTTAACTGTTCATATTCAGTCTTACACGAGTCAGGTTATTCCAGCATTAGCCGCAGTTTGGATGCTTTCCATTTTCGAAAAGTGGTTGCATAAACGCCTGCCAGCTGCTGTTGACTTTACATTTACTCCACTGATTTCTGTCCTCTTAACTGGTTTCCTAACATTTATCGTGGTCGGACCGGTAATGAAGGATCTTTCCGATTTACTGACTAACGGAATTGTTTGGTTATATGACACGTTAGGATTTGTCGGAACAGGTATCTTTGGGGCTTTGTACTCACCAATTGTTTTAACTGGTCTACACCAAAGTTTCCCGGCAATCGAAACGCAATTAGTGACCGCCTTTAAAGCTGGTAAGGGTGCGGGTGATTTTATTTTCATCGTGGCTTCAATGGCCAACGTTGCCCAAGGGGCCGCAACCACCGCGGTTTACTTCTTAACACGGAATGAAAAGATGAAGGCCCTCTCCAGTTCTTCCGCGATTTCTGCTTTGCTTGGAATTACTGAACCAGCAATCTTTGGGGTGAATCTGAAATTACGGTTCCCATTCTTCTGTGCGTTAGTTGGTTCATGTGTGGCTTCTACGATTGCTGGATTAATGCATGTGGTTGCCGCTTCAATGGGTTCAGCCGGTTTCATTGGTTTCTTATCCGTATACGCTAAATCAATTCCTGGTTACCTATTATGTGAAGTTATCTCATTCGTAATTGCTTTCTTAGTAACCTTCTTCTATGGTAAAGCACACGACGAGCTAGTTAACCCTGCAACGGCGGGCGCAGATGCAGCGGATGGCGCATCTCAAGCAGCGGAAGCATCTGCACCAGTTCAACATGCTTCAGCCCCAGCTGACGAAAATGCTAAGAACGAAGTAATTGCCAGCCCGGTTTCTGGAACTGCCGAAGACATTACTGCAGTAAATGATGAAGTCTTCTCCCAGAAGATGATGGGGGATGGTGCAGCAGTTGTCCCTAATGATGGTACGATTTATGCACCCGTTGACGGTACAATTACAGTTGCTTACGCTACAAAGCATGCGTATGGTTTAACTTCAGATGATGGTGCCGAGGTCTTGATTCACGTTGGTTTGGATACGGTGAACCTCAAGGGAGAACACTTTGAAAGCTTTGTTGAACAAGGTCAAAAGGTTAAGAAGGGTGATCGCCTTGGCACCATTGACCTAGCTGCGGTTAAGGCAGCTGGTTATGATACCACCGTGATGGTCGTAGTCACAAACACGACTAATTACACGCAAGTCAAGCGCGTTGCCGACGGTGAAATTAGCCATGGTGATGACTTGATTGATGTTGTCAGTAAATAATAATTGGGAGTGAGACAAAAGTCCTCAAATCGGCTGGCAAGTCCGATTCGAGAACTCTGCATTCGAACCCCGTAAGGATGGCTGGAAAAACTCCAGCCTCTTTTTTGCTTTAAGCCATGCTAATCATGATATAATCAACTCCAGAATAAATAGGAGGCGGAACTAATGAGTGATTTTCCACAATTAAACTTAGCATCACAAACGGGTACTAAGGCAATAATTCACACTAATCACGGGGATCTGGAGGTTCAATTATTTGATCAACTTGCTCCTAAGACGGTGAAAAATTTTGTTGAATTGGCTAAAAAGGGATACTACGATGGGGTCCTTTTCCACCGAGTTATTCCAGACTTTATGATCCAAGGCGGTGACCCAACAGGGACCGGTGCTGGTGGTGAAAGCATTTATGGTCAAGCCTTCGAAGACGAATTTAGTGACCAGCTGTTTAATTTTAACGGGGCGTTATCAATGGCCAACGCTGGTCCTAATACCAACGGGAGCCAATTTTTCATCGTGACGAACGAAAACCTTACTACTAACTTGGCTGATCAAATGAAGGCGGCTGGTTATCCGCAAGCAGTCATTGACCATTATGTGGCTAATGGTGGAACACCGTGGCTCGATCACCATCACACTGTCTTTGGTCAAGTCGTTGATGGAATGAAAGTGGCGAAAGAGATTAGCCGCGTTGACCGTGATCTGAGTGATCGTCCAAAGGATGACGTTGTCATTAAGTCAATTAGTGTTGATTAAGGGTGCTGGTATGACAGAAATTGATTATGATTTAATTGTAATTGGCAGTGGTGGTGCCGGATTGACCACAGCTGTTCAGGCACGTGAACTAGGACTGACGGTTGCTGTTTTAGAAAAGAATCCCCAAGTTGGTGGCAATACTAAACGGGCGTCTTCCGGGATGAACGCAGCGGAAACAACAGTCCAAGCTCGTAAGCAGATTGCGGACCGTATGCAAGATTTTTATCAGGAAACTTACCGGGGTGGTGGTAAGCTGAATGATCCGGCAATGCTGAAGCAGTTTGTTACCCATGCACCATTGGCGATTGAATGGTTAACCCAGCATGGCTTGCCACTAGATGATTTGACCATTACTGGGGGAATGTCAGTCAAACGAACTCACCGTCCAGCTTCGACAGCTCCCGTGGGTGCTTATTTGGTCAAAGGATTACAGAAATTAGCGGTTGAAGCTGGTGTAAAGATAATTACGGAAGCAAACGTTAGTCAACTATTGACCGCTACCGACGCCGTGTGTGGGGTAGAGTATGTTGACGCTAAAAAAGCAGTTCATCAATTCCGCTCACGCGCGGTAGTATTGGCAACGGGAGGTTTTGGGGCCTCCAAAGAACTAATGCGCCGGTATCGACCAGATTTGGCTAATTACCATACAACTAACCAACCTGGCGCGACAGGGGATGGCTTAAAATTAGCCCAACAGGTTGGTGCGCAATTAATGCAGTTGGATCTAGTACAGGTTCACCCAACCGTCCAACAGGATCAAGATCATGCTTTTTTGATTGGCGAAGCAGTTCGGGGCGAAGGCGCCATTTTAGTGAATGAAAATGGGCAACGGTTTGTCAACGAACTGGCTACGCGACGAGTGGTTTCGAATGCCATTACTGCATTAGCCAATCATAGTGCGTACTTAATTTTTGATCAGGAAGTTCGTTCACGGGTCAAGGCAATTGAATTTTATGATCAAATTGGCTTAGTCCGAACAGGAGCGACAATTGAACAACTGGCTAAGCAATTATCTTTACCAGATCTGCCAACGACCATTCACCAGTGGAATGAGGCGGTCCGGGTTCAAGATGATCGACAATTTGGTCGGACAACTGGAATGAATTTGCCGCTGAGTAAAGCACCGTTTTATGCCATTCATGTGGCTCCAGCAATTCATTACACAATGGGTGGTATTCATGTCGATCCGGAGACCCGGGTCTTGGATGCCAACGGACAGGTAATTAATGGATTATATGCTGCTGGAGAAGTTACCGGTGGGCTGCATGGCAATAACCGAATTGGTGGCAATTCGATTGCAGAAACCGTGGTGTTTGGTCGTCAAGCAGCATTAACAATTCAGCGTGATTTAAACTGTAATCAATAAACAACAGGGGGGGCAAAGTTCGGTTAATCCGGACTCTGCCCCCCTGTTTTAATGAGGAGTAAAAGTATTAATGACGAGTGTATTCTTGGTCAACGGTCTTGGCAGTTAACCCAACAATGTTCTTCTTTTGTGGGGTGAATAAACCAACGAACCATGCGATGAACATAGATGATAAGAAGGAAACACATGAAACCATAAATGGTGACATGCCCTTGGATTGAACATAGTAGGTAAGAGCAGCGCTGACAATCAAACCAGTGACGGCCCCAATAGTGTTGGCACGTTGGGTAAAGATTCCCGCGGCGAAGATTCCGGCAATTGGGACCCCAAATAAACCAGTAAAGGCTAAGAAGAGATTCCAAGTTTGGGACTGGTTACCAACTAAGAGGTAAATCGCCATCAGCAAACCAAGAATTCCGGCAATGAGAATGACGATCCGGGCTAATTGGACGTCGCTAACCCGCTTGAACTTTTTGTCGAAGAAACGTTGTTTGAAGTCGGTAATCGCACAAGCAGAAATCGCGTTGAGACTTGAAGCAATAGTGGATTGCGCAGCCGCAAAGATTCCGGCAATGATTAGTCCGGCCAAACCAGCGGGAACTTCTTTGATGACAAAGTATGGGACGACGGCACTTGTGTTGAAGCCCTTTGGCAGACTTGCTGAGTGCAAGTAGAAACTGTATAGAATGGTTCCCATCCCGTAAAAGATTGGAATCGTAATGAACGCTAAGAGGCCGTTCGTCCAAAGTGACTTGGCGGTTTCCTTCATCGTGGAAGTGGTTTGGTAACGCTGAACCACATCTTGACTACCCGTGTATTGGTAAAGGGAGTTGAAAACGGAACCGGCAAAAATTAATGGAATGAATAATTTCAGGTTGTGGGGGTCCCAATTAGCTTTTGAGTAAAGCTTATGGTGAACGGCAACGTCATGCGCGATCGTACCAAAACCACCCTTGATGTAGTAAGCACCAATGAAGATGATCAGGAGTGCTCCGCCAAGGAGGAGGAACCCTTGGATAACGTCGGTCCAAATAACCCCTTCGATCCCACCAAGGAACGCGTAGATGATACAAAGGCCACCGACGAAGAGGGCAATCAAGATTGGGTTAATTGAGGAAACGGAAGTAATGGCTAAAATCGGTAGGTAAATAACAATGGCAATTCTTCCTAAGTGGTAGAGCATAAAGAGTAAACTACCGAGAACCCGCATAATAGGGCTAAACCGATCTTCAAGGTATTCATAAGCAGTCGTAACTTGTAATTTACGGAAAAACGGTACGTAGTACTTAATCAAAATTGGGATAATCAAAATGATGGTCAAGTTCCCAACTGAGTACGACCAGTCTGTGAGGAATGCTTGCTCTGGTGTCGACATAAACGTAATCGCGCTTAACGTGGTTGCGTAAACACTGAAACCAGTGGCCCACGCGGGAACAGAACTATTGGCCTTAAAGAAGGCATCGGTATCCTTGCTAGCGCGTTTGGTAAAGTAGGCCCCAATTAGCAACATCGCAAGGAGGTAAACAAGGAGGACGATCCAATTAAACGTCCCAAATCCAGTTTTTTGCATAGTTAATCTAATCGCCTTTCATTATTTTGACTATTAACGTTACGTTGAATAAAAATCTTTAAGAGGAGTGGTGCAAGTAAGGTTGTAATGACGGTTACCAGGATCAAAGCAGTAAAATAGCTTTGATCAATCAATCCTGCCGAAAGGGCCACTTTGATGACCACTAATGCCATTTCACCACGCGATACCATCCCAGCACCAACAATGTTGGCTTCCTTCCAATTGAGATGGAAGAGTTTAGCACCAATTCCACAGCCCAGTTGCTTTCCAAGAACGGCGATGATAATCAAGCAGATAATAAAGAGCACATCATTACCAATGCCATGGAAAGTAACTTCTAGACCGATGCTAATGAAGAAGACGGGAGTAAAAATTGCGTAACCAATTGGTTCAATTTTTGGTGCTAACGCTTCTTCGTATTTAGTTTGTGAAATTGCGAGTCCGGCACAGTAGGCACCCAGAACATCACTCATGCCACATTTCACTGCGATCCACGCAAAACCAAAGCAGATAATCAAAGCTGCCGTTGGTAGGCTTTCACTAATCCCCATTTTGTCAAAAATCTGTAAGAATCTTGGTACGATGTAGTGACCAATCAACAGAACGATAATGAAGAAAAGAATTTGTGGAACGACCATTGAAAGGACTTTACCGCTGAGCGACGAGGCCGAGTGTTGACCAACTAGTTGAACGCTGATACCCAGCAGAATGATACAGATGATATCATCAGCAACGGCCGCGCCAAGAATAATTTGGCTTTCGCGAGTGTTGGAATAACCCATTTCACGTAATACTTGGACGGTGATACTGACGGAGGTGGCACTAAGCACGAGCCCCATGAAAGCTGCCGTTTGGACATCAAAGTTGAATACATCGTGGCACAGCAAGTAGGCGGTGCCCGTTGGGAAAATCACGCCCAAGGTGGCCACGGTCAGTGATGGTGCCCAGTAGTGGAGCAGCTGACGGAGATCCCCTTCTAACCCAGCAATAAACATCAGCATAATGACCCCGATGTTAGAGAAATAGTGGATGAAAGTGGTGGGGGTCAACAGATGAAAGACGGCCGGCCCAATTAAGATCCCGGTAATCAATTCACCCATGACTGGAGGCAGTCCGATTCGTGAGGAGAGTTCAGAACAAACCTTACCGACCAATAAAATAAGAACAATTTGTAATAGATAGTTCATTGGTCAATCCTTTTGGAATTAAAGCAATTCATTGACTTTAGTAATTTCCTGATCTAACAACTTAGCAGATGGAATATTGTATTCCAAAAATACTGGTACACCAGCGGGCACCTTCTTGGTTAAACGTTGCCAATCAGTATCACCATCATCGAGCATGGTCGTATCCCGGTCTTTAATATTTTTTAAATGGAAGACGGTGATTTTAGAACTTAGTTGGTCCATCGCTGCTTGGGGATCTTGATCGATCCAATACCAATTTCCAGAATCAAAAGTGTAGCCAAAATGACCATTGGTAGTATCTAAGAAATTAAAGATTTTTGGTACTTCACCGTGCTCATTCGGTTCGTTTTCAACGCTGATGGCAACATCATTGGTTGGGATTTGCATTAATAATTGCTTGGTATCTTCAGTTAGGGCACCATAATCGCCTAAACTGATCTTCAAGTTTTGAATTCCAGTCTTTTTGGCCAGTGCGATGTAGTCAGTGAGGTGAGGATTTAATTCACCATCATTGAAGAGGGCCTCGGGAATGGAATAATAAAGTCCCCAATTATTTTGGTGAGCGAGCTCGCTAATCTTATCCAGTTCCGCTTCTTGACTTGCTGGTTGGAAAAATTCACCACGAACTTCAACATTATCAATTGGTTTACCGATCAATTCCTGAAGGACATCGTATTGAGAGTGGCCCGCATTCATTTGATCAAGGAAAACTGCGGTATTAATTGATACCTTCATGAAATACACCTCTTTGAAAGAAAATACGGAAATAAAAAAACACACAAAGAAAGCAGCCGTTCATCGACGGCGCTTTTTTGTGCGGTTGAATTAAACTTTAAAACTATTACGGTGATAACCATAACACGTTTAAATTAAAATGTATACGCTTTCATAAAAAGAATGGAGAAAGAGCTCCAAAGACCTGTGCTTGGTCTTGGAGGGTCGTTGCCTTGATATCAACGTTTGCTAACCCTTCCGGAAGAAAGTAATGAACGGCAGATTTAATTTGATGAATGAAAAAATCACCCTGTTGACTAACGGCACCGCCGATTAAAATTTGAGCTGGATCAAGGATTAAACAGATTTGAGCTAGCTGCTTACCCAGCTGGCGACACCAATGTTGAATAATTTTGACAAATTGTGGTTGACCATTGCGAGCCCGTTGAAAGGCTTCCGGAACTGAAACGTTGATCGATTCAAGACGGTGTTGCAAGGCCAGGGTAGAAGCCTGACTTTCGAAACACTCTTTTGATTCTGGATCATAGTTAAGGTAGCCAACGGAATTCGCAAGGCCGTGTGCACCCCTGGATAAATGTCCGTTGTGATAGAAGGCACCACCAATGCCAGTTCCTAAAGCAACGCAGTACACGGATTGATCTGCGTGAACGTGACCGCATAGGATTTCCCCCATTAGGGCCGCATCAACATCATTCATCACCTGAACCGGTAACTGCGTAGCCTTCTCTAATATTTGTTTTAGTGGGGTGCCTTGATAATTTTGAATAGTTGGGCCGGCATAGATAATTTCACCATGATGACCAACACGTCCCGCGGTGCTGACCCCAATGCCACTAATCTTAAATTGTCCCATTATTTGGTGGCTAATGGTTGTTAAGGCTTTAACAATGGCTTGATCTTGATTATGATTGGTAGCTGTTTTACCGGAATCAAGCATTTTTAAATTTGAGTCAATAACAGCGTATTTAATTGACGTTCCACCAACGTCAAAAGCAAGATAATTTTTACACATTAGGTTCAATCCTTTCTGAAACTCTTGGTTAAAACGATTACATTATATCATGCTTAAGCCTTTCTTTAAATTTATTTTTCAGGCAAGAAACGTTATTAAAACAGGGATATAAACGGATAATGAAAAATATTATCATAAAAACTAATTGCAAAATAGTTTTCACAACGTATCCTTAGGGTGCGGTTGAAGAAGAACTATTACATGGATTTAGTAACCAGTATTTTAAACAAAGGATGGTAAAAATGACTAAAAAATTATATTCCGCACTATTAACTTCTTTCAACGCTGACGGGACCGTAAACGAAAAGGGAACCCGTGAAATTGTGCGGCACAATATTGATGTTAACCACGTTGATGGCTTGTATGTAGGTGGAAGCACCGGTGAAAACTTTATGTTGCAAACCGCAACTAAGAAGCGGATCTTTGAAATTGTGAAAGACGAAGCCGGTGATGATGTTGACTTAATCGCCCAAGTTGGTTCGATTGACTTACAAGAAGCGAAGGAATTAGCTAACTACGTTGTTAATGACCTGGGTTATAAAACAATTTCTGCAGTTACACCGTTCTATTACAACTTTAGTTTCCCAGAAATTAAATACTACTACGATGAAATTGTTAAGGATGTCAATGCTAACTTAATTGTTTACTCTATTCCAGCATTAACGGGGGTTTCTCTCTCCTTGGATAATTTTGCTAAGTTATTTGAAAATCCAAAGATTATCGGGGTTAAGTACACTAATGCCGATTTCTTCCTCCTCGAACGACTTCGCAACCGTTTCCCAGATAAGAAGATTCTCTTTGGAACGGATGAAATGCTCTTACCAGCCCTTTCACTAGGGGTTGATGGTGCAATTGGCTCTACTTATAACGTCAATGCAGCTCGGGCAAAGGCGGAAATTGAAGCCTTCGAAGCCGGTAATATGCAAAAGGCACTTGATATTCAACATGAAACGAATGACCTGATTTCCGCAATTCTGGGGAACGGCCTTTATCAAACAATTAAGTTATTGCTTCAAGACATGGGAGTTGAAGCCGGCTACACTAAGGAACCAATGCATAAGCCAACTCCAGAAATGAAGACCACGGCAAGTGAAATTTATGCGAAGTTTTTAAAGAACTAATTTAAAGAAGGCACTTAAATAATGAAAAATACTTTTTTGAAGGCTACTAAAGGGAATTTAGTCGTATCCTGTCAGGCACTGCCTGGTGAACCACTGCACAGTTCATTTATTATGGCGCGAATGGCGAGGGCTGCCAAGGAAGCAGGGGCTTCCGCAATTCGGGCTAATTCCGTTGTTGATATTCAAGCTATCCAAGACGAAGCACATTTGCCCATGATTGGACTTGCTAAAGTGGACTATGACGATTCACCAGTTTACATTACGCCAACAATGAAAGAAATGCGGGCGGTCGCAAGTACTGGCTGTGAAGTAGTTGCTTATGACGTTACTGGTCGTCCACGGCCCCATGGTGAAAAATTAGCGGAGATTGTTGACCAAATGCGGAAAGAATTTCCAAACACTTTACTCATGGCAGACACAGACTGCATTGACAGTGTTAAAATTGCTAATGATCTCGGCTTTGATATTATTGGCACCACAATGCATGGTTACACGCCAGCAACTGAAGGGATGAACGTGGCGGACGATGACTTTGCCTACCTCAAGGAAGTTGTCCAAACTGCCGAACATCCAGTAATTGCGGAAGGCAAAATTGACCGTCCAGAAAAAGCCAAGCGATGCATTGAACTTGGCTGCCATGCTGTCGTGGTTGGTGGAGCCATTACGCGTCCACTACAAATTGCCACGGGGTTTGTCAATGCTCTTAAATAACTAATAAGGAATGATGATGGATGTCTGCACGTTTTATGGAACAAGTTCAAAACCTTTTTATTAACCTGCCGCGGCAGGAAAAAAAGGTGGCCCGCGTAACGCTGCAAAAACCGGAGTTGGTACGGCGCATGAACATTACCGAACTCGCTAATCAAGCAGGCGTCGGCGTTGCCACTGTGAGCCGTTTTACCAAACGGGTGGGCTGCAAAAATTTTGCGGATTTTAAACTTGCATTAGTCACACCAGATACGATGCAGCGAGAATCGGAGCAGAATGTTTCTACTCCGAATGACATCCATAATTATTATCAAAAAATTCTGGCGGAAACGATGGCGATGGTTTCCACTAAGCAACTCCGCCAAGCCGCTAATCTAATCCATGGAGCGAAGCGGGTGTATGTTTTTGGAATTGGTAGTTCCGGATATAATGCTCAAGAGTTCGCCCAACGTTTAATGCGGATGGGGAAGCCCGCATTTGCGATGACGGAAAGCAATATGATGACGATTGCCAGTGCCACGATGCAAGACAACGATATTGTAATTGCCTTGTCAGTCTCTGGGAGTACCCCAGAAGTATGCTCTGCTGTTCGTGATAGCCGTAAAAATGGGGCAACAATTATTGCGGTGACCGCTTTTAAAAATAGTTTGCTTGGTAAAATGAGTGACTTACTATTTCAAATTAAGAGTACGGAATTAGTGGGTGACTATGACTTTATTAATTCGCAATTTGCGGTGACCTATGTGATTGATATGCTGACACAAATGCTGCTTCAATTTACGGATTTCCGTGCAACGATGAATAAGACGGTGGAAGCCATCTTAGTAACGAAGGAACAAACTACTGGACATAGCAATCGTCGTCAGAATCATGATGAATAAAACGGAAAGGAAATTTTTGTGATGAATGTAATTGTGGTCAAAAACGCTGCGGAAGGCGGAAAAAAAGGGGCAGAAATTTTTATGACCGCGTGGCAAAATGGGGCGAAAGTCTATGGCCTTGCCACAGGAAGTACCCCGTTGACGACCTATGCCGAGCTTTGCAGCAGTGCAATTGATTTTCGAAAGTGTACGTCGGTTAACCTTGATGAGTATGTTGGTTTAGGGCCGGATGACGAGCAAAGTTATGCCTACTTTATGCAAAAACATCTGTTTAACCAAAAACCGTTTGCTCACTCGTACATTCCCAATGGCCTGGCACCTGATTTAGCAAAAGAAGTGGCCCACTACGATCAAATTATTGCGGATCATCCAGTGGATTTACAGATTTTAGGAATTGGGCGTAATGGCCATATTGGGTTTAATGAACCTGGAACTCCGTTTGATAGTACCACCCACGAGGTGCAGCTCACACAATCGACGATTGATGCGAATTCACGGTTCTTTGCTAACGAAGCTGACGTTCCCCGGTCCGCATTGTCCATGGGAATGGCTTCGATTATGCAAGCCCACCAAATTCTTTTGGAAGCATATGGTGATGCAAAGGCGGATGCGATTGCTAAGGCAATTGAGGGACCCGTCACTGAAGATGTACCGGCAAGTATTTTACAACGGCATCCGAATGTCACCATCATTATTGATGAAGCAGCTGCACAAAAGCTGCATGGACAATACTAAGGAGTCGTAAAATGCAAACTGTCATTAAACATGCTGATATATATACTGGGGAAGAAGTCATTAAAGATGGTTATATTCGTTTTAACCAACGGGTGCTTTCTGTTGGGCCAATGATTGAGTATCAGCCTGAAGCGGCTGACGAAAAGATCATTGACGGTCACGAGCGGATTATTGTTCCCGGGTTCATTGATGTGCATAGCCATGGTGGTTATGGGATTGATACGATGGATGCCGATCCAGAAAAAATTAACGAAATGGTTACCCAAGTCACGAAAAATGAAGGGGTTACCACTTTCTTTCCCACCACGGTCACTCAATCGGTAGAAAACATTAACCGGGCAATGGAAGGAATTCGTGAAGCGGCCAAAATGAATCCGGTAATTAAGGGGACTCATTTGGAAGGACCTTTTGTCTGCGTTGAATATAAGGGTGCCCAGCCTGAACAGTACATTCAAGATCCTGATTACCGACTGCTTGAACACTGGAATGAATTATCCGGTGGGCTCGTCAAGATGATTACTTATGCTCCCGAAAAACCAGGCGCTCGTGAATTGGAAGAATACTGCCTGAGCCATAACATTGTGCCGTCTGCCGGCCACTCGAACGCTACGCGGGAAGAAATGAAGCATTCGCTGGCTAGTCACATTACCCACTTGTATAACGCCCAACGGGGAATGCGGCATCGTGAACCCGGTCTGACGGGGGACGCTTTGATGGAAGATAATCTCTACACTGAAATCATTGCGGATGGTTTCCATGTTGTTCCAGATATGATTCGACTGGCCTACCAGATTAAAGGTCCAGATCGGATGGAATTGATTACCGATTCCTTACGGGCAAAAGGAATGCCAGAAGGAATTTCAGAGTTAGGTGGTCAAAAGGTCATCGTTAAAGACCATCAAGCCCGGCTTGAGAATGGTCACCTAGCGGGTTCAATTTTGCAATATAACCTAGCGTTTAAGAATATTGTTGATTTCACGGATTGTGGGATTGCTAACGCGGTCAAAATGTCATCAGTTAATCAGGCCCGCGAGTTTAACTTACCTTCTAAGGGTGGTTTAACTGTTGGGAAGGATGCCGATTTGAATGTTTTGGATCAAGACTTAAATCTGCAAACCACCTATAGTTATGGTCACCAAATGAACTAAATTAATAACGCCAAACACTCCTTTAGAATAAAAAAACAAGCCTGTCATTACGAGACAAATCTCGTTTGACAGGCTTGTTTTTTTATTGTGGTGAATCATTGGTAAGTAAATTCCAAAGTGTTTGTTTAGCATCGTTAAATGCGGCGGTATTACGACGGACACATGAGATCAAAAATTCTGGTTTTTCACTGTCTAAAAGGGGAATTTGAACCAAGTCATTAGAGGGCAGAATGGCTAGACTGGTTAGGTATGAAATGCCGATATTTTCAGCCACCATTGATTTAATAACATGAACGTCGGTGGTTTTATAGATTGTGCGCGGTCGAATATGGTTAATTCTGGCCATCATTCGAAATGCCTGATTATGGACAAACCCTTCGTCCAAACTAATAAACTTTTCTTTCGCTAGCTCTCGGAAATAAATTCCGGACTTGGCCTTGGCAGCTAGTGGATGGTGACGCGAAACGATGATATTAATGGGCTCCCGCAAAATTGTCGTACTGGTAAGGCGGGGATAGTTTAATGGAACGAGCGATCCCAAAAGTGCTAAGTCAATATCACCACGCCTGAGCATGGCTAATAACTCGGTCGAACCATGTTCAAAAACCTCGAGTTGGGTCATTAACTGGTGATGCATTAATAACGGTGTCAGTGGTGGGAAAAAGTAGTTACCAATAATTGGCGGTAAACCGAAACGAATCTGCTGCTGCTGATTATTTTCAATATCCTTACGGGCGATTTCTAGTTCACTCAGGATAATGGCGACGTGATGGTCAAATTGCTGGCCGTTCTTGGTGATGACAATTTCATGGTGGGACTGGTCACGGATGAAGAAAGAAGTCTGCAATTCGGTTTCTAAACGTTTAATCGCGTTGGTAATGGTGGGTTGGGTAACGTTAAATTTAGCGGCCACTTTAGAAAAGTTTTTTACTTTGGCTAGTTCGTGATAATATTCTAGATCATTAATATTCATTTTAGATTGCCTCTATATCAACAAATTGATTCGCTCATATAATTATTTTTTATTATACTACAATGATTTGACTATAGCCTTGGCCGTTTTTTAGAATGATTGCGTAAATTAGTGATGATCATAATTTGTGAGAAAGGAAATGAGATCAATGAAAGCAATGGAAATCTTGAATAACCCTTATTTAAATAAGGGGACTGCGTTTACGATGGATGAACGGAAGAAGTTAGGTTTATTGGGGGCATTGCCAGCTAAGGTGCAAACCTTGCAGGAACAAGCTGAT
Source organism: Limosilactobacillus coleohominis 101-4-CHN (assembly GCF_000161935.1). Lineage (GTDB taxonomy): Bacteria > Bacillota > Bacilli > Lactobacillales > Lactobacillaceae > Limosilactobacillus > Limosilactobacillus coleohominis_A. The sequence goes on from NZ_GG698803.1 coordinate 158,339, forward strand.
GAAACTTACGCTCACTTCCAAACTAAACCAGCAGGGTTACCACAACGGCAATTCTTGATGGAAATTTTTAACACCAATCGGACATTGTTTTTCTACTTAATGGGGCAACACATTGTGGAATTTATGCCGATTGTTTATGATCCAGTCATCGCGGAATCAATTGAAAACTACAGTAATATTTTCATTCAACCGCAACAAGCGGCCTTTTTGTCGGTCGATGATCAAGACAACGTCGAAGAGAGCTTGAAAAATGCTGCTGATGGTCGGGACATTCGTTTAATTGTTGTTACCGATGCTGAAGGAATCCTTGGTATTGGTGACTGGGGTGTCAACGGTGTTGACATCGCTGTTGGTAAGTTGATGGTATATACCGCGGCTGCTGGGATTGATCCATCTCAAGTGTTGGCCGTTTCCCTGGACGCTGGGACCAACAATCAAGCATTGTTGGATGATCCGATGTACCTTGGTAACCGTCACAAGCGGGTTTATGGTGATGAATACTACGCATTAGTGGATAAATTTGTTCAATCCTCACGTAAGCTGTTCCCAGAAGCATTACTGCACTTTGAAGACTTTGGACGTTCCAATGCGGCCGTTATTTTGAACAAGTACAAAGATGCAATGCCAGTCTTTAATGATGACATTCAAGGAACGGGGATTATCGCTTTAGCCGGTGTACTTGGTGCATTGAACATCTCAAAGGAAAAACTAGTGGATCAAAAGTTCTTAACGTTCGGTGCTGGGACTGCTGGTATGGGAATTGCGAAGATGCTTTATGATGAAATGGTGCGTCAAGGAGCCGATCCAGCAGAGGCGAAGAAGCACTTCTACCTAGTTGACGTCCAAGGTCTGCTTTTCAATGACACTCCGGATTTGACACCGGAACAAAAGGAATTTACTCGGGACCGGAGTGAATTTAGCAATGCGGATGAATTAACCGACCTCTTATCAGTGGTTAAAGCAGTTCATCCAACGGTGATGATTGGGACTTCCAAGCAGCCAGGAGCCTTTACTGAAGAAGTAGTGAAGGAAATGGCGGCGCACACTGAACGGCCAATCATCTTCCCAATTTCCAACCCAACAAAATTGATTGAGGCCATGCCAGCCGACTTGATTAAGTGGACTGATGGTCGGGTTTTGACGGCCACAGGGATTCCAGTCGATCCCGTTGAATACAAGGGGGTTACCTACACCATTGGTCAAGCCAACAATGCCCTTGTTTACCCGGGAGTTGGTTTTGGGGCAATTGCTGCCAAGGCTAGTCAAGTCAATGAAACGATGCTGGCGGCGGCTGCACATGCACTGGGAGGAATTGTTGACCCAAGTGAATCTGGTGCGGCAGTGTTACCACCAGTTGCTAAATTGGAAGACTTTACTACCCGGGTATCTGAAGTTGTGGCCCAGTCAGCAATTGACCAAGGATTAGCTGGCGATGGTATTACTGATGCTAAGAAGGCCGTTGCGGACCTTAAGTGGGAAGCTAAATATTAATTCATATTATAAGGGAGATTGAGCAATGTCTGTATTTTTAACGTCCGTTTCAAGTGTCGTTGAAATTGTCCTGATTATGGCGTTGGGATATATTTTGCGACGGAATAATTGGTTTACGGATTCTTTTGGTGGCAATATTGCATCGTTAATTACGAAAATTTCCTTACCAGCATCCATTTTCATGAGTGTCATGAAGTATCTAACTAAGGATAAACTCCTTGGTTTAGGGATTGGGATTATTTTCCCAGCATTGGCAGTGATTGTCAGCTACCTAGTGGCTTTTGCAGCTGTGAAGTTGTTCAAGATTCGACCAGGTCGCCGCGGGATTTTTATTAATGCTGTGGCGAATGCCAACACGATTTTTATTGGGATGCCGTTGAACACCGCTTTATTTGGAAATAAGGCTATGTCTTACTTCTTGATTTACTACATCGTTAACACAGTTTCGACGTGGGCATTTGGGGTTTACTTAATCCAAAATGACGACCCAACGGCTGATGGTCAAAAGAAGCAACGTGATCATATTAACTGGTCCAAACTATTACCAATGCCACTAGTTGGGTTTATCTTTTCCATCATCTTTCTCTTAATTGGGATTCCAGTGCCAAACTTTATTGGTCAGACGTTATCATACGTGGGTAGTTTAGTTACTCCACTATCCTTGATTTACATTGGGATTGTCTTGTATGATGCGGGATTGAATAATTTCCGTTTCGAACGGGATTCTGTATTGGCACTAATTGGTCGGTTTATCATTTCACCACTGGCTTTGATTATTTTGATTAAGCTCGGTATGGGAATGGGTGTTCACTTGCCAAGCTTAATGCGGCAGACATTAGTTGTTCAATCAGCAACGCCAATGCTTGCGGTATTGCCAATTTTGGCTAAAGAAGCCCATGGTGATGTTAAGTACGCTACAGATGTCGTGGTTATGAGTACGGTTCTCTTTGTGGTAGTTGTTCCAATTTTGATGGCAATTCTGCAATTTGTTTAATTTAAAGTTATTAGGGCGGCGAGGTTTCTCGTCGCCTTTTTTAATTCAACACTTTTCAAAAATGTTAGATTGTGCTACTATTCTCCTTGTTAGTTTTGAAATAAGACATATTTAAAATTTGTTTCAAAAGGAGGATGAACATGGCTGAACTCACGAGAACAGAGCGGGATTTTCAGCGAGCACTATTACACCTGCTAGAAGACCATTCCTTCCTGTCGTTGTCTGTTGAACAGATTTGTCAGGAAACGATGATGCACCGCAGCAGTTTTGACCGCTACTTTGCAGTTTTGACCGCTACTTTAATGATAAATATGATTTATTGAAGCACACGGTTAATACTAAAATTACCAATTTAATTGACGAGAGCGATTCTTCTGAGGATGAGCTGGTTAATGTGGTGGATTATCTATGTACCCATAAAACGGTGATGCGTAATTTAGCAACGAGTAATGCTAATAGCTCGCTGTATCCGACAATGGTGAACATTTTGGCTGATATCATGTTGAACCGTTATGAAGCGGGGATTGATGATCGCTTAGTCAAAAGTATTGGGACGTTTGATAATCCAGAAACCACTGCGTATATGCTCAGTTCGAGCATTGTCGGGGCATTTTATTGGTGGCGGAACCAAGATTATGCAACGTCTAAACAGACCATTATCAAACACGCCAACATGTTTATTGATTGGTTAACCGCTAAAGGGAAGGCTAAATAATCAGTTAAGGTGAAAATATGAAACAAAATCAACGTTCAATAACCGCTTTGTTAATGCTTGTGGCAATCCTTGCCCCATTAATGTATAGTTTGTTTTTTATTCAGTCAGTTTGGGATCCGTATGGTGGGGCTAAAAATTTACCCATTGCGGTGGTGAATCGGGATGAACCAACTAAATATCAGGGAAAAATCCTTAACGTTGGTGCACAAACTGTTAAACAGCTTCGTCATAATCATGATCTCAAATGGCAGTTTGTGAGTGCGCAAGCTGCGCAGCGCGGGATGCGGAATCATCGTTACTACACGGTAGTGACGATCCCACGGAATTTTTCAGCCAATGCCGCGACGGTCATGTCTAAACATCCACAGAAGATGGAACTCCATTACCAAACGAATGACTCAAAAAACTATTTAGCCCGGAGTATTAGTGATATTGGTATGAAACAGCTGAATCAACAGATTCGGGCTTCAGTCACTAAAGCGTACGCAACGGCCATGTTTGATCAGTTGCATGTGTTGGGCAAAGGGATGAACCAGGCCGCTAGTGGCGCCCATCAAATTAGTGATGGCACAATGGTGTTACAGGATGGTGCAAACCAATATTTTGCGGGAGTTTCCAAGGTTAATCGTGGTGTTCAAGAGTTACAGATGGGTGTGGCACCCCTTGGTGCTGGTGCTCAGCAGTTAGTTAATGGTGGCGAACAATTACGTCGTGGAGTTAGTCAATTTACGGCTGGGACAAACACGCTGGGGGTTGGATTACAATTGCTAGCGGCAAAGATTCCAGAATTTGATCAAGGAATTGGCCAACTGCAAACCGGATTAAATGATTACACTGCTGGCACTAAACAATTGGGAAATGGAATCCAACAGATTAGTAATCAGTCAGACCAACTCCGTGCGGGGGCCAGCCAACTAAACCAAGCGGCCGGTCAGTTTGGCAAACTTAATAATGGTAGTCGTCAAATTGCTGATAACGTTGCAGAATTTAATAATGTTTTGCAGACAAGCCATTTAATGGAAACCCTTGGCTCAGCCCAACAGTTGGGAACCGCTGCTGCTAATCTACAAACGCAGCTGGCTGGAATTAATCAATTGTTAGCTTCATTGAAGGGACTCGATCCTAACCAGTTGACTACGGTTGTTCAGGCAATGAACTCGTTAACGCCAACGCTAACGGGCAACTTAACTAAAATTGGAACTAACTCACGGCAAAGTGCCACAACCGCTGCTCAAATGGCTCAGGCAGTGGCCAGTGATCCGCAAGCGAGTGCAGCGACAAAGAAGATCGTTGCTGATGGTGCCCAAACAATCGCTGCAGCAGCCAGCGATAATGGCAACCAAATTAACCAGATTCAAACCACAATGCGGGGTCTGTCAACGGCCCAGAGCGCTTTAGCACCAACTATGCAAAAGCTGCAGGCCTTGCAGCAGGGCTTACCACAGTTATCCCAAACATTAGGTAATGCGCAGCAATTACTGACTCAAACCAGTCAAGTTTTAGGGCAGTTAAAAAATAATCAAGCACTGATTACTGCAATGCCAGGCAAAGTGCAACAATTAACAGTTGCAACCAACCAATTGAGTAATGGAACGGCGCAATTGGCCCAAAGCAGTGGCTTGATTAATCAGTTTACAGATGGCGTTAACCAGTACACAGGGGCAGTTGATCAGGCAAACGTTGGTAGTCAACGGTTACTGGCGGCTAGTGATCAATTAACTGCTGGTGGACAAAAACTACAAAGTGGCTGGCAACAATATTCAACCGGTGTGCAACAGGCTAATCAAGGTGCCCAACTATTGAACGCCAATGCCGGAACCCTTAACTTGGGTGCTAGTCAGTTAGCGGCTGGTCTGGGCCAATTAGGGGGTAAGGTGCCCGCGTTAATTAGTGGTGTTAACCAGTTAGCGCTGGGGACGAATCAATTAGCGATGAATTCACCTAAGCTATCAACTGGAATTGCTCAGCTAAACGTAGGAGCAACCACGTTAGCCGACCGGCTCGGTAGTGGTGCTAACCAACTGAACCATTTGCACCCAAATGAGCGAACTGCGACAATGTTTGGGGCACCAACGAAACTTACGCACCGGAGTTACAGTCATGTTCCAAACTATGGACACGCCTTAGCGCCATTTATTATGGCAACGGGGCTCTTCATCGGGGTGTTAATTTTTACTCTAGAATTTCCATCGAACAAGTACCTTGAACGAACGGCAACGAAACGTCAATTGTTAGCGCATGAGTTCAAGATTGCGCTGTTAATTAGTGTGTTAATGGCGGCTGTTCAAAACGTAGTCTTAATGTTGGTGGGCTTACAAGTACAAAATATTGAACAACTCTTTATGATTAGCATTATTTATACAGTTGCTCAAATGGCAATTATGCAGTTCTTTACACTGGTCCTTGGGCGTTTTGGAACGATTTTAGGTTTATTGCTATTTGTGGCCCAACTTGGTGGTGCTGGTGGGATGTTCCCAATGGAAGTTACGAACCGATTCTTTAACCTCATTCACCCGCTGTTACCAATGACTTACGGTATTAATGGACTCCGTCAGGCAATTACCGGCGGCTTTGGTACAACGTATCTCCAAAGTAACCTTTGGATTTTGGTGGGCTACGCGGTTGTTTTCTACTTGTTAATATTACTAGTGGCCGATCGTGGACAATTACGGTTCAAGTTGCACCAGTTGCCCGCTACCGATGCGCAAAAAGCAAAATTCGGTACACAAAGGGATTCGAAACTCGTATAATAGAAATGTTAAATTTAAGATTCTCGTGAACCGATGATCACGAGGGTCTTTTTTCATGAATGAAGATGAATAATGGGAGAGAAGAAATGAGTAGTCAGGAAATACCAGCCAATCAGTATCATCATCATATGCAGATTGATTGGATGGACTTTGTTACGAGCGATAATATTACACCAGCCACCGAAGCCAACTTAGTTGAAAGAGCAGTGATTGTTGGCCGAGTCGGCATTATGATGCTGGCTTGTGGAACAGGATCATGGCGGGTTCGCAATTCAATGAATATTGTGGCGCAAACGCTTGGCATGACTTGTTCGGCCGATATTGGTTTAGTTTCGATTGAGTATACCTGTATGGACAATCACCGAAGCTACACGCAGGCCTTATCATTGCCTAGCACGGGGGTGAACACTACTCGCCTAAACGCTTTGGAACGGTTTATGAAGGATATGGAAGCGGAAGGCGTCAGTTGGACGATCGGAGAGATCCATGCTCGTCTAAACGAAATTCAAAAATCAAAAGGCAATTATCAACCGTGGATGGTTGGCCTGGCAGCGGCACTAGCATGTAGCGCCTTCGTTTTCTTGCTCGGTGGGGGTTTGGTTGAAATGCTGTGCTGCTTTATTGGCGCTGGCTTTGGGAATTATGTGCGGCGGAAAATGATTGATCATCACATGACCCTTTTTGCTTGTATTGCGGTGGCTGTAGCGACCGCTTGTATCGCTTATTTGGTTTCCTTTATGTCAGTTCGAGCCCTCTTTAATGTGAGTCCCCGTCATGAAGCTGGTTATATTGGGGCAATGTTGTTTATTATTCCAGGATTTCCATTCATTACTAGTGGTCTGGACTTGTCCAAGCTAGATATGCGATCTGGGTTGGAACGGGGCGCCTATGCCGTTATTATCATCACGGTAGCAACACTAGTCGGCTGGTTAGTCGCTATGCTAGTCCATTTGCGACCAGAAGATTTTATGCCCTTATCTTTATCACCATTGATGTACTTACTGCTTCGGTTACCGGCCAGTTTTTGTGGCGTGTTTGGTTTCTCAATTATGTTTAATAGTAAGTTAAAGATGGCCACCACTGCCGGATTGATTGGTGCGATCGCAAATACACTTCGTTTGGAATTAGTTGATTTGGGACATATGCCTGCTGGGGCCGCTGCTTTCTTGGGTGCTTTGACTGCAGGGTTGTTGGCGTCAATTGTCCGGAAAAAGGTTGGTTATCCAAGGATTTCCATTACAATTCCATCAATCGTGATTATGGTGCCAGGATTATATATGTATCGGGCAGTCTATAACATTGGTTTAACTTCCATTAGTACTGGGGCTCTATGGATGACGCGGGCGCTCTTAATTGTTGTCTTTTTACCGCTTGGTTTAATTGCAGCCCGGATCTTGACTGATAATAAGTGGCGTCACAATGGTTAATTGGAGATGACAAAATTGCAGATTCAATATCCACCTCAGCTAGTTTCCCAAGTCAAAAAGCGGGTCGCTGGGCACAATTTAACTGGCTTTGTTGCTGGAATGGGGCCAATGCATCCGCGGGTCATGCTTCTCGGTGAAGCGCCAGGACGGCAAGAAGCAAAAACTGGCATACCATTTGTCGGTAGCTCGGGGAAAGAATTAATGAAAATGCTAGCGTTAGCTGGTTTAACCCGCGATGATGTTTATATCACTAGTGTAGTGCGTAGCCGGCCGTTTTCAATTCGTCAGGTTCAGGATCGAAAAACCGGTGCAATGGTAGAGAAACACCCCAATCGAACGCCAACAAAAAAAGAAGTGTTAGCTTATGCGCCATTATTTGATTGGGAAATCAAAACGGTCCAGCCACAAATTATTGTGCCGTTAGGGAATACTAGTTTACAACGGCTTCTGGGACCCACTGCAAAGGTAGGAAGCCTTCATGGTCTCCCCCAAAAGACAACTATTCTAGAGTCGTTGCCAGATGATAGTGGTTATGAAAAAGGGCAGCACCAGTACTGGGTATACCCGATGTATCATCCCGCGGCATATCTATATGCGCGACGCTTGGAGCCAACTGTTCGTAAAGATTGGCAGGAATTTGGTAACTGGTTGCAGCGGAATTAACAGTGTAACGGAGTGCTTTTTACAGACATTTGTTTTACCATACAAGTAGGACGTTTGATTGGATTAAGGAGTTAGCATGAAACATGAACATCGATTAAACCGCCAGGTTGCTAAATCCGTTGCTAAGAATTTAAAGGACAGTCTGCAGGAACAGTTTGATTGCGGGCATAGTCGTTCAGCAAAGGCATCACTAGTTGCGTTAAGTTTGCAGCTGTCTGGTTTTAAACAAATGCTTCATCAACCGGAACGATTGGAGAAAGCGTTGACTGAAGCTGCACAAGCAAGTGCTGCGCCGTTTGTTGTACCGCAAGAAATTAAAAATCAAGGCGACGTGATACGGCAGACGATTGGCGGGGTCCCTGTGGTGGTACTCAATGCCAGTGCAGAGAATGATCAAATCTTTGTTTTCTTATTTGGTGGTGCCTATTTCTTGCAACCGACTAAGGACCACTGGCGCTTTGCCCAACGACTTGCCCAGCAAACAAACACTCGGGTGCTTGTTCCACAATATGCACTTGCGCCAACTCATCAATTTACGGCGGCGTATGCTCAGTTGCATCGACTATACACGGCGCTTTATCAAGATACTCCGGTTTCGAAAATTACACTAATTGGTGATTCAGCCGGGGCGGGCTTGGCAGCTGGTTTTTGTGAATGGTTAGGTCAGCATCAAATGCCCCAACCTGGACACCTAGTCTTAATCTCTCCGTGGCTGGATTTAAAACTAACGAACCCGCTAATTGCTAAATATCAGCAGCGTGACGTGGTGCTAGATGCTGATGGCTTACGACGGGTTGGCCAAATCTGGGCTGGAGTGACATCATTAGATGATTATCGTCTTTCTCCAATTAATGGTCCGGTGGAAGTGTTGAAAAATGTTCTAGTTTTTGTGGGAACCGATGAAATTATGTTTCCAGATATTATGAAATTTGTGAAAATGCTGCGTTCGCGGAATGTGCTTGTAGAATCACAGATTGGTCGACAGTTGTACCATGAGTTTCCACTGACGCCGATTCCAGAATCAACGGTAGCAATCCACCAAATCCAACAGTTTTGTTTTGATTAATCAATGAGGTGATAGTAATGAAAGTTGCAGTAGTATTAGCTAATGGCTGTGAAGAAGTTGAAGCCTTAACACCAATCGATGTTTTTCGGCGGATGGGAGTTCAAGCCGATATGGTTGGATTAGGCAGTCAAGACATTATGGGGGCCCATCAAATTGCCCTCCACTGTGATCGCGTTGTCGATGATCAACTCTTAGACTATGATTGTGTTATCTTCCCCGGCGGAATGGGTGGCGCACATGCTTTCCGGGATAATGATCAGTTAATGGACTTAATGCAAAAACGGCAGGCCAATGGTCAATGGAATGCGGCCATGTGTGCCGCACCAATTGCTTTTGCGCGGTATGGCCTCCTCGATAACCATGATTACACGTGTTTCCCAGGAATTGATGAGGAGACTAAGCGGGTTGCACCAACTGGTCATTTTAAAGAATCCATTACGGTGGTCGATCATAATGGTCACATTGTTACTAGTCGTGGCCCAGCAACTGCGTTGGCTTACGCTTTTCAGATTGCGGAAGTCTTAGGTTTAGATACTAAAGAAATTAAGCATCAGATGCTGTATGACTATTTGAAGGATAATATCTAAAGTGAAAGAGACAGTTAACAGATTTCAGAAATGAAATTTGTTAACTGTCTCTATTTTTTTATGCGAAAATTTCTTCCCGAAGCGCGGTATAAATTGGTCGCCCTCCTAGTAAATCATTGACGAGATAAGCGACGAAGGTCATGATTGTCATTGGCAGAATTTGCTCAATCGATCCGACCATTTCTGTAATTAAGAGGATCGCAGTGAACGGCGCGTGTTCAATGGCACCAAAATAAGCAGCCATTGAAAAAGCAATAATATTAATAAAATCGGTTGCGGGGATAACGTTAGTTTGGATCATGAGTGGAGCACTAATACACCCAAGCAGTGCTCCTAATACCAGAATGGGCATAAAAATTCCTCCCGGAACTGTGGCGCCATAGCTTAACATGGACCAAACGAAACGAATCACTAAAAAGATTAAAAGATACATTATTAGCTGGGGGTAATTATGCATCCCTACGTGCGTGACTTTAGCAACAAGGTAATTAATCAATAAGTGACTACCACCAAGAATTCTCGGTTGCCAAAGGCCAACGGGAATTATTAATAGCAGGGGGAAAATACTGTGGTACTGTGCTGGAATTTGGTGAATTTTACTAAACCACCAGCGAAGATTTAAGAGACAGTATTGATAACCATAGGCACAAATTCCCAGAATGAGCCCCAAAATGATCATGATGGGGTAGGAATGGACGGGTAGATTGTTGGTAATGGGGAGAAACAAACAGGGCTTGGTGCCAAAAAAGCAAACGGTGACCGCATCGGAACAAATGGCTGCCGCCAGCGCAGTTAGCCAAATTTGCGGCTGGAAATGAAAGACAATTTCTTCCAGTAAAAACATTGTTCCCGCCAGTGGTGCGCTGAAGGCCGCTGATAAACCGGCAGCAATGCCACAAGAAAGCAAAGTTCTAGTAATGTCACGATTGTTGTGAAAGAAATGCTCACTAAAGCCTTGACCGATTGCCGCGCCCATTTGAATACAGGGGCCTTCTCGTCCCAGAAAAAGCCCCGGACAGATTGCCAGTAGCCCGCCAATAAACTTACGCCACAGCACTTGGGCCCAATTCATGGTGTGTTGTCCAGCCAAAATTGCTTCAATCTGGGGCACCCCTGAGCCAACTAGGTCGGTTTGAAATGGGTGAATAACATAGCCAAGCACTAAACAAATGATGATTGTTAGACCAGCATAAGCAAGAATCCACCAATGGTGCTGTGCCATGGCTGGATAAATAATTTGCAGGCCCGATAATGTTTGATCAATAATCCAGCGAAAGAGACTGACTACTAGGCCGGTCAAAATACCAACTAATGACCCCGCAAAAATTAGTTTGAGAAAATTAGAATGAAATGGTTTGTTTAATACATCAGCCGCTGTTTTCATTATTTGCCTCCTTGGTGGCATCCTTAATTCTTCCACCAAATAAACCAAGGGTGACGGCGTTCTTGTTGGTCCATTCGCTGGTTAACGACGCTTAACAGGGCGAGCATCGAATCGATTAACGACGTCTTTTTACGAAAGACAGTGTATTTTGGAAACCAACATGAAGCATATTTTTCTTTGTAACGCCGGAGTCCTTGGAATCCGTATAAATGGTAGCCGTATTCGTAGATGAAGTGTGCCACCTTTTCTTCAATAAAGCTGTATTGAGAAGCACCCACATTTGCTAGTGGCGCCATCCCTAAATCGAAGTATTGATAGCCTTCTTGCTGGCCATATTGGAACATCGATACAAAAATTTTGTCCATGATGCCAGATGGTGCATCGCGACGGTGACGCATTAAGTCAATTGTTAATAATTTTTTACCACCGGTTGGCATGAGGGTGGCAAAAGCCACTAATTCACCAGCAGCGGAGCGGACTAATGCAACTGGTGCTTCATTAATATATTGGGGTGAGAAAAATCCTAAGGAGAATCCTTTTTCGACTTCATGACCTAACCAATCATCTGAAACGTTTTTCATTTCTTTCATTAATTGATCGGTAAAGGGCGGTTGAACAATTTTAAAAGTATAGCCTTCGCGGTCAAACTTATGCATCAAGGCACGTTGGGAACGTTGTTTTTTACCTGCTAGTGTAAAGTCAGCAAGTTTTACCCATCCGTCTTCACCGGTCTTCATAAAGTCAAAGCCAAATTCGTGCAGGTCAAGTGTTGTATTGCTATTTACTTCATAGAAGACTAATTGATAGCCATAGCAGTCAGCTTCACGTAAAAATTGTTTGATGGCGGCATTTTTCAGTTCTTGATTACCGACCGGGTCCCCCATAATAATTAATTTGTCATTTTTACGCCGGTACATGAAAAAGAGTTGATCATGATCATCAATTTGATAATAGTAAATATTTTTGTCCCGGAGCAAAGCGAGGTGACTGGTTTCGTTACCACCGAATTCATCGATAATGGCCAAGATCCGTTGTTTGTCTAGTGGTTGTTCGCCAGCAAAAGGATCGTTGCCTGCCATAAAATAACGGATGATGATGAACATAATGGCAAAGCCAAGAATCAGGCCGATAAAACCAGATAACCATATTTTTTCACCAGGGAATAGTAAAAATTGTGGGATAGAATGATTAGCGGCATAGTGCGGAGTATTGATAACTCCCACGATAATATAGAGGATTAAGCTCCCAACAAAGATAATTCCGTCAACTAAAAACTTTCCCGTGGAATACTGTAACTTTTCACGATAAGGAACGTGCCGCATCAGGAATACGAGAATAAGGATGATAAACAAAAAGATGGTTAGCGTGACGGTGCCTAAGTTAATAATTGTGTTGGTAATACCGATAACGAGGATAATGACGGTTGGCCAGTAAGCGCGTTTGACTTTGGATTGAAGTCCCCGTGCACAAGCCAGCATGGCGATTGCAAATAGGATTGTCGTTAGTTGATGGAGGAAGAAGAAGGTAAAGGGATAGAAGCGCTGAAGCAGTCGATTATTATCAGTAAGGTCAGGAACGGAGGCTGCCAAAAGCATCAAAATTCCGGAAACATACATGAAGCACGTGATGAGCCAATGGGCAGTTTGCCGAGCGATGGATAGGGGGATGTGATCAAAGAAATTATCAAATTGGGTAAAGACATGGTGAATGAAGAAAATGGCACCAATGATAATTGGAACAATATAGTAGAAGACCCGAAAAAGTAATAGCCAAACAACCGTGGTGGCGCGCGGAACGCCTAACATAGTTAATTCAAGCATCATCATGACATCAAAAGATCCGATGGCCCCCGGAAGCATCGACACAACCCCGAGAACCTGTGCCACTACGTAAAGTGGAAAAACAGCCATTAAGTTAATTTTGACGCCCATTAAGTAACCAATTAGGATAAAAAAGAGGGCAACTAACAGCCATTCCAAAGTGGAACTAACCGTGAGCAGTGTTTTGAGTTTAGCAGTTAATCCTTGAAACAGCTTGGAATCATGCCGACGGGTAAAAATAAAGACGATTGGAAAGTAACAACCGCCCCCAATGAGCCAGATGGCATAACGGTCAAAATGACCACCATCATGAAAGCCGTACATCACAATTAAGGCTAACCAGCAAAGAATGGAGAGTCCAGCGAGCAAGAAGACCGCAATCTTAGCAATTGCCAGGAGAATTTCATTTCGACGGGCCTCTTTACCATAAAAGTAGGCCCGCAGAGTAGCACCTAAGAGTCCGCCGAATCCAGCGATGTTGGTGAGGGTGTTAGTGATCCACCCACTACGGAAGACGTAGAATTTACTAAAGTGACCAGGTAACAGCTTGGTAATTGCAACATCGTAACCAAGCATTGGCAACACTGCTAAGAGGCCACACAGGGTCATGATTACGACGTTTGCCAAGGACTGATTTTGAATACCGACACTGACTTGATGCCAATCCACTTCTTTAAAGAAGTTACTTAAGGCGATCACTACAAAGATGATTACGGAGGCCACAAAAATAGTCTTAATAACTTTAGCGTATTTATTCCAGATATTGGTTAATTTCTGGATCATGGTTTTCATTTTTCACTGACTCCTTCAATAAGCTTACTTCTTTATAATAAAGTAATTAAATGGTAGATACCAGTATCACGGATTGTTTCCGGATGAAATTTTGAAAAAACAATTGACGGGGTGGTGAAGTTCACGTATACTACTAATTGTTGTTAAATGGTTCGTTGGTCTAGTTGGTTTAGGACGCATCCCTGTCACGGATGAGATCACGAGTTCGAGTCTCGTACGGACCGTTATAAAAAAGCTGGGTGTTACCCAGCTTTTTTAATACCATTAATGAGGAAATAATGATGGAAAATACATGGCAATATCATGGTACTAGTCCGATTAAGATCAAGCGCTACTTGAGTCAATTGGGGATGGGCCACCGGCTGTTTAATGATATTAAAAATGGGGATGGTCAGTTTTTAGTTGACCATCGTCATGTCCGGCCGACGACCCAGGTGCTACCGAATCAAACCTTAACCATTCAGGTGGATGCTGAAACGCCAGATCCAACGGTCCAAAGTAGTAGTCAACCATTGACGATCGTCTACGAAGACGCCAATTGGTTAGTAATTAATAAACCAACGGGGATTGCATCTATTCCGGGACCAACAGAAGATAACGGTACAATTTTAAACCGGGTTAAAGGGTATTTAGAAAAAAACGAAGATCCTAATCAACGGCCGCATTTAATTACTCGCTTGGACAAGTACACGAGTGGGCTATTATTAGTTGCAAAACATCGGGTGGCTTCTAGTATGATTAGCCAGCAAGTAGAAAAGCATACCATGCAAAAGCGCTATCTCGCAGTAGTTGCTGGTAAGCTTACGAAGCAGCATGGAGTAATTGATCAACCAATTAAACGGGTGGCCGGCCAGACAGCCCGCATCATTGACCCAGCCGGTCAACCAGCTCGGACGGAATATTGGTGTCAACAGACCAATGAAGACTACAGTCTGGTTCAATTACAACTTCATAGTGGGCGGACCCATCAAATTCGGGTACATATGAGTTTTATTGGTCATCCGCTTGTTGGTGATCATCTTTATGGCGGACCATTGGAAATAGCTCATCATCAAGTTTTACATGCTAGTACATTAAGTTTTCGAGATCCGTTTACAGAACAACAATTACAATTTCAAGCACCAATGTCAAAAGCACAACAAGCATTATTGAAGCAATTAAAGTTGACTAAGTAAAAAGGAGCACCGGTTTGCGGTGCTCCTTTTAATCGTTATTGGAGAAGTTTGTTAATTAGTTGACCTTGAAATTCAAGCTGCGCTTGTTGACTGATTTGCTTTATTTTCTGGGGGGTCACGAGTATTAGCAGCGGCAACCTTTTGCTGTACATAGGTGGTCATTTGCTGCTTGAGTGCAGATGTTGTTTGATTTGAATTATTCATGCGCTTTTTTAATTGGTTGGCTTGTTTAACAGTGAGCCGAACGTAGCCCTTTGGATAATAAAGGGTATTTGTCCGGTGAATCAGTTTATTCTGCATACCAGTTCCAATGAACAAGAATTTGTAAAATCCATTTTGGTAACGCCATCGGGTTTCCGTAGTAGTTAAATAGGCGGTGTTAGTGGTACTGATTTTGGTTTGACTATAAGTCCGTTCATTCGCTTGAGTATGAATCGTCTTGCCCTGATTGGGAGTGGTTTTGTAAATAAAGACATTATCTTTACCAGAAGTACCAACGGGTTGGTACAAATTAATCGGCAAATTTTTTCCCGCTGCTGAGTAAATGCGTTGTGACTTAGTGATGGTCACTTTTTCATTCCCCAATGATGGGAGTAATTAGCGGTGACGCCCACCGTGGTCAGGACGAACAGGATCGCAAAAATGATCACGCCAACGCGTCGGCCCCTTTTTAGGAACATTGAAGAGAGGTAGAGGCCGACGGCCATGATAAATGAAAGATAGATGAGCATTAATCATTGACCTCCTTATTGATTAGTAAATCGTGTGCATTCTGATTTTTCAGTAAGAACGTTGCTAGAAAACCAATGAGAGAGAAGGCAACGGCAAACCAGAATGAAGCTTGATACCCTTTGAGCGTCGCATTAATCATCGCTGACTTGTATTGTAGTGGGGCACTCGTTAGGAGTGACTTAGCTGGTTGCGCATGCTTAGTAACGTTAGTCAATACCGACATAAGGATAGCCGTCCCAACGGAAGTTGCAACTTGCCGCATTGTGTTGTTGACAGCGGTCCCGTGGGCAATTAATGACAGTGGAAGGGCGTTCATGCCTGAAGTGGTGACGGGCATCATTACCATGGAAATCCCAAACATCCGAATCCCGTAGAGAATTACGATGTCAACGGTTGGTGTATCTCGGTTAACGAATGCAAATGGCAGGGTCCCGATTAGCAAGATGAACATTCCAGTTGAAGCTAGGCGACGCGCACCATAGCGGTCAAAGAGGTTCCCAGTAATCGGGCTCATGGCACCCATGAATAAGGCACCAAACAGTAAGGTTAATCCCGAATGGAAAGCAGAAAGGCCATGCACAATTTGGAGATACATTGGAATAACTAATTCTACGGCAACCATGGCCATCATTGTAATCGAACTTAGAACGGTGGCTAAAGAAAATTCAAAAGTCTTGAAGACACGGAAATCTAAGAAACGATTTTCAAGATGATTCTGGCGAAGAATTAGGACCCCGACTAGTATAAAACCAACGATAATGGTGATGATTACTTCAGGATCGAGCCAGCCCTTATCGCCAACGGTAGAAAATCCGTAGAGCATACTACCGAAGCCAATCGTTGAAACGATTAATGATGGTAGGTCCAGTTTAGGATGGCTAGTTTGGATGACACTCTTTACAAGAAATGGTGCCAAGATAATGACTACCGCGACGATTGGGATAATCATTGCAAAAAGGTATCGCCATGAGTAATTGTCAATTACCCATCCAGATAAAGATGGGCCAATCGCAGGGGCAAGACCAATTACTAATCCGTTAATCCCCATCGCTGCACCACGGTGTTCTGGTGGGAAGATTGTCAGCATAATAGTCTGCATTAGTGGCATCGTAATGCCAACGCCCACCGCTTGAATCAAACGCGCAATCAGGAGCGTGGCAAAATTTGGTGCGAGCCACGCAATAATGGTACCAAGTTCAAAAATAATCATTGCCGACATGTACAGTAACTTGGTATTAAAACGATTGCTTAAATAAGCACTGACCGGAATCATAATCCCATTTACCATTAAAAAGCCTGTAGTTAGCCATTGAACTGTCGAAGTATTCACGTTAAAAGCATTCATTAATGCTGGAAAGGCAGTTGCCAAAATGGTCTGGTTTAAAAAGGTACAAAATGAGCCGATTAGCAAAATTGCCACCATGAGTGGCCGATTATATGGTTGGCCATTAATATCGATAGGTTGATCTTGAGTAGCCAATTAAACCCCTTCTTTCTTTTCACAGTATTTATCAATATAAGATTATTTGGTCTAATTGTCAAATTATTTGACAAAGAGATCAAAAAAAGTGATACTCATTATATCAACACAAAAGTTCGGAGGGAAAGCTATGAGTTCAATGGTAAATGAATTGCGCAGGGTCTTCTTTGACGATCGGTTATTAATCACACTTAGCGAATTATGTGAAGCTAGCGAAGTTTCACCAAGTCAAATTCGTTATTGGGAAAAGAAGGGGTATATCCATTCGCGGCAGAATCAGAAAAATCAAAGCCATAAATACACGTTAAGGACTCTGGCAACGGTTGCTGGAATTAAATTTTACTTGGATCAAGGGTTTACTTTGGCAACCGCATTTCAAAAACAAAACCAGCAACGGGATCTTCATCAAAGTGTGAAGACGTTTATGATGAAAAGAATTCATGACGTCCAGGAAAAAAGTAATCAGGTCGAAATTGATTTGGGAGTGGTGGCTAACGCCCCGGGCAAACGAGTAGTGGCAATCGTTGATCAGGATGGTGAAACTCAGCTAGTTTTACGGGAGCAACAGAATTAATTTAACGAAATCGTTTTCATGGTGTTATTCTAGACATAACAAGATTAACTTGAAAGGGTATGACAATTGTGAGTGAGCAATTAGTTAATTATACAGATTTAACTGCGGATGCCCAAAAGCAGGCCCGCCAAGATTTTATTAACTATTACGTTCGTGAATTTAAAAATGATAATTTAGAGGTAATTTCCAATTTGGCTGATGATCGCGATTTGGCAATGATTAACCACTTGCTTGGTGAAAATAGTTACCAAACTGTTGACCAATTGGCACCGCTAAGTGCGCGGATGGTTGGCTCGTCATTTGATCGGGTGTTAGCAAAACTCGATATGCAATATCAACCAAACGGTGAAGCAGCAAAAACGTGGACGGCTTGGGAAAAAGCAATTCATGAACAATTACCGGTTGAAGATTAGTTGTGAATGTAAGAGTGTGGCAATTTGGCGCCCCACTCTTTTGTTTTTTAATAAGGGTAAGGAATAGTTAAATGGAGAAAACAAAAGTATATAGTCGAGATGTTGTGCTGGTGATGGCCGCTTCGTTCTTTTTTATGTTCAGTACAATGTTTGTGACCCCATTAATGAATGGCTATGCTAGGAGCTTAGGTGCCGGGCCAACACTGGCCGGAGTAATCGTTGGTATTATGAGTATTGCTGCGATGTTTCTCCGCCCGGTCGCGGGAAATCTAACGGACCGTTTTTCAAAGTATGGTTTGTCATTTATCGGCGGAATCTTGATTCTGGTTGGTGTCTTAGGTTATGTGATAACTCCGAATAGTCAATTACTGTTGGTCTTTCGCCTCATTAACGGTACCGGGTACGTTCTGGATACCGTTTGTATGACGACTTGGCTGGCGTACTTAGTACCACGGGAACACGTTGGTGAAGCAATGGGCTTTTATGGACTAATGAATGCTCTGGCGATGGCCATTGGTCCCGCAATTTCGATTAACATTTACCAGAAGGTGGGCTTCCGGGTTGCCATGCTTTTTTCTGCGGTGGCGGCATTATTAATGGTGATAATGATTCAATTTGTTGGTCAAAAGGGCCAACCAATCAGCACGGCTCACCACAAACAGACGTTTAAAATAATTCAGTGGGATGCCTTACCGGTCGCAATCTTGATTACGCTCTTTGCGTTGCCTTATTTTGCAACCCAAGCTGATATAGTGACGTATGTGGCTCAACGCCGGTTAGATGTGGCAGTTGGTGCTTACTTCTTGATTTATGCCGTAATTTTATTGGTTCTGCGTATCGCGCTTAAAAATTTATTTGATACGGTTAAGTTTGGTTGGTGGTTGTTAGCCAGTACGGCAGCAATGGTTTTTTACTTAATTATGTTGGCGATGATGCACAATAATTGGCAAATGGCTTTGGGAGCTGCTGGCATGGCAGTTGGTTACGGAATCATTTATTCTGTTCTTCAATCAACAGCCTTGTTATTGGCTCCATTAAACGAACAAGGATTAGCATCATCAACATTTTATCTGGGTCTAGATATCGCAATGTCACTAGGACCCATTATGGGTGGCGTTATTGATAGTGCCT
Source organism: Limosilactobacillus coleohominis 101-4-CHN (assembly GCF_000161935.1). GTDB lineage: Bacteria > Bacillota > Bacilli > Lactobacillales > Lactobacillaceae > Limosilactobacillus > Limosilactobacillus coleohominis_A. Next base: position 177,533 of record NZ_GG698803.1, read on the forward strand.
TACCAGTTCGGTGGTACTATCCAGTAATGATGCTATTAGTACCCATTATTATCGTTGTTTATCTGCTTTATCACCGTTCATTAAATGAAGCAATCCACAATCATTAAGACAAGGTTCTTCTCAAGAAATCACACTTGTGGTAAACTAACACTAGTTACTTTGAACGGAAAAATATAACGAGTTTGTTTCACATATTAATCAATTCAGTAGCCAGTGATCTAAGGCTGCTCTTTTGCCGTACCCTTTTTGGGTAATACATACAAGTTATAAAATAAAGATAAAGGGAAGGTATTATGCAAAAGTTAAAAATCAAGAATAATGAAGTTGCCTTTTATGCAGTCGGTGGACTGGGTGAAATCGGTAAAAATATGTACTGTGTGCAATTCCAAGATGAAATCGTCATTATTGATTGTGGGGTTCTTTTCCCCGAAGACGAGTTGCTTGGGGTGGACTACGTTATTCAAAACTATGATTACTTAGTGGAAAATAAGGACAAAATTAAGGGGATTTTTATTACCCACGGTCATGAAGATCACATTGGTGGGCTACCGTTTTTCCTGCAAAAGGTCAATGCTCCAATTTATGCGGGGCCGTTTGCAATGTCCTTAATTAAGGGAAAGTTAGAGGAAAAACATTTACTCCGTGATGCAGAATTACACGAAGTTGATGAATTTGATACGGTACATTTCAAGAAATTATGGGTTAGCTTCTTCAGAACTACGCACTCCATTCCAGATACGCTTGGGGTAGCAGTTCATACTCCACAAGGGACAATTGTCCAAACTGGGGATTTCAAATTTGATCTGACCCCGGTTGGTAATTTACCAGCACCTAACTTCCAACAAATGGCGAAATTGGGTGAGGAAGGCGTCCTACTGTTGACTTCAGACTCCACAAACGCTGAACGACCACAGTTTACGAAGTCGGAACGGTGGGTCGATATTCATATTCGGCGGGTATTTGAACGAATTAAAGGACGGATTATCTTCGCGTCATTCGCTTCTAATGTCTACCGTCTCCGGGAAGCAGTGGATGTAGCCTTAAAACAAGGACGGAAGATTGCTGTTTTTGGGCGGAGCATGGAAAATGCTATTGAAGCTGGTCAACGGCTTGGATACTTGAAGATTCCGGAAAAGTCATTGATCGATCCAAATGAGATTAACTCCTATCCACCAGAAGAGGTTATGATTATGTGTACTGGTTCGCAGGGTGAACCCATGGCTGCGTTGAGCCGGATTGCTAATGGTAATCACCGGCAAATCAGTATTCAACCAGGAGACACCGTTGTCTTCTCCAGCAACCCGATTCCAGGAAACACCATTAGCGTAAATGCCCTCATTAATAAGTTAGAGGAAGACGGTGCGGAAGTTATTCATGGATACGTAAATAATATCCACACCTCTGGTCACGGTGGTCAGATTGATGAAGAATTAATGCTGCGCTTAATGAAGCCGAAGTTCTTTGCACCAGTTCATGGTGAGTTCCGGATGCAGAAGATCCATACCAAGCTAGCGCAACTGACGGGAGTACCGAAGGATCACTGTTTTATTTTGCAAAATGGTGATGTTTTAGCGCTGACCAAGGATACCTGTCGAATTGCTGATCATATTGATAGTATGGGCGACGTATATATTGATGGTCGAGACGTCAATGATTCCGTTGGGAACCCTGAAATTCGTGAACGGCGGATGCTTTCAGAAGAAGGGGTTGTAACGGCGATTGCGGTAATTGATATGAAGGATAAGCAAATTGTGGCTGGTCCAGATATCGTTTCCCGTGGGTTCGTTTATATGCATGAATCGCAAGAGTTGATCAAGGCCGCTAATCATGAAGTTTTCTGGGCGCTCCTCAATACCTTTAAGAACCATGCCCATGCGGACCGGCGAGCGATTAACCGTACGATTGTTAGTCGTTTACAAAAATTGCTTTACCAACGCACCGGACGTCGGCCAGTGATTATTCCAATGGTTACGATTTTAAATGATGATGAACGGCGTAAAGAAGTCGGTAACCATCGTGAACATCATGGAAATGGCCACCGTCGGAATCATCGTAGTCATCGTCCACAAAAGGACGGTCAACGTCATTCCAAGGATAATTCTAAAGACTCCGCAAAAAAGACGCCGGTTACGGAATAGTTATATAAAATAATCCCCCAAGGTTGAAGACCCAACCTTGGGGGTGTTTTTATACGCAATTTTAAATTAGGCTTTTGATTAGTTCCGTAGTTTGTTATTATCGAAGTAGCAATTATTTTTGAATGGAGGAACTAAAATGTCAGGAAGAGATTACCTCCACATTTGGTACTTAGCTCAATCGGCAGTAATTTTATTCCTATTACTATTGATTGGCGCATGGGAAGCTTATCATGGAATTCGCATGGTCGTTGTTATTATCCCGGTAGCGGTAATAATGCTGTTGGCAATTGTAAGTTCGATTTTAGATCAGCAACCCCATTGGTTAGAATTAATTAATCGTTGGGTGCAGGCACTTTGCCAACCGCTGATTTTAACGGTAGTCTGGGGAATGGTAACACGGATCTTGATTGTCCGTTTACAATTACCTGCTCGGGGCATTGTTGCGCTCGGGATGATTTATTATGTGGTCATGTTTGCACCATTTGCCAGCGAGATTGGTGGACAGTTGCAGTTGACAGTGGCTCGTATCTTTTATCTGTTCTGGTGGTTTAATACTGTTTTGGCGATGGAAATTGCCCTCCCGCTTAAGTTTACTGGCCCTCATGCCTTTGCTGTTTTGATCAGTACGGGAGCTGTTGGAGCGATTTCCTATTTTGTGATGGTAACGACGGTCATGCGGGCATGGAAGCTTTCGTGGCCAGGAATTAAGCCTCAATTTGGTTGGGGATTCAGCTGGATCGTGTTAGCAATTTTGATTATTGCTGACTTATGGTTTACAATCTGGAATGCTTACGGAACTGGTGACCGTTGGCAAACAGTGCTAACGTCATATCATTTAGTATGGAAACGACCAACCGGCACCTTTACGATGCAGGCTTTTGAAGCCGCTGTTGGTGAAGAAACACTGTGTCGATTTGGCTTTCTTGGTTGTTCATTATATGCATTTCGTAAATTTACCAACCGGATCCCATATGCGGTAGTGTTGAGCTCCGCGTTATTTGCCTTAATTCACTATTTCAATTTGTTTGGGCAGAGTTTTTCAATGACCACGGTTCAGGTACTAAGTGCTTTTTCACTAGGACTTTTTTATGCAGTGGTTTATCTTTATACTGGTCAATTGTGGATTCCGATGCTGATGCATTTTCTTTTGGATTGGACCAGTTTCACGGCTTCAAATTCAACCATGATGAGTGGAAATGCTGGAGCGATGGATTGGCTGACGTTAGTGCTTCAAATGATTCTTTTTATCGCAATCACTATTTGGATGATGTTTGGAAAGCGTCGTCATGTGATGAAACGTCATGCAGACCGGTTGATCGGCGAAGATCAACATTTTGGTTTTCGACTTGAGTTTAATTAATAAAACAACCTTCAGACTTGAGGTCTGAAGGTTGTTTTTAGTTATAAAGGAGTATTACATGGTTTCGCCCATTTTCTTGTATGAATCCATTCCCCCTAACCAGAGTTGATCCATTGGAACGCCACGTTCTTCTGCAAAGGCCTTCATTAGGGTCATATGGTTCATGAGGTGATATTGTTTATCTGGATTCTTTGGATCGATGACCTTGATTTGTGCCATCATTCCACCATCTTCGTGTTCAATGATGTGGCAATGATACATGAAGACGCCGGGAACGTTGAACCAAACTTTAATGCGGACGTGTTCTTGCGGATTGACAACCACCGTATCTTTAAGCCCTGTTTCGTTTGGTAATGGGTCATGACCATTTCTGGAAATTACTGTAAATGCACAGCCGTGCATGTGATATGGGTGAATCATTCCTGGACGGTCGTTGGTATTTTCGATGTCCCAGATTTGTACCTTATTCATTGGCATTTCGTAATCGATTCGATCCATTTTAAATTTCTTTCCATTCATCGCTACTGATTCATCACAGCCATCAAGAGTTACGTAGTGAATTCCAAGGCCAGGATCTACTGCAGGATCAGGGGTAGTGAAAAGCTGATCCGGAATTTTAGTATTGTCTGGTGTAAATTGGTGGATCCGGAAATGAATAAGTGGGGTGTCATCACTGTACAAGATAACTTCATCACCTGGTTGATAGTTACCAAAGTCCACCACGATTTCTTGCCGTTCCGCTGCGGTAATCATTAGTTTGTTCATTTTAACTGGGCGGGGAAGGAGACTAAGATCACCAGCAATTTGGGTAAATGGTAAGTCATCAGAAAAGTGGAGCCGCCATTCACGACGGTTTGCCCCGTCAAGAAAACGGAGACGGACTTTCTGTGTTGTAACGTCAAAATAGGGATTAATCGTACCATTGATCATTGGGGTTGGTCCCATTACGCCATCGGGATCATAATCTGCACGGTAGTCCCATTGATTATCTTCGTGGAAACGGCGATCTTGGAGAATCACCGGAATATCATCAACACCATAATTCCGTGGTAATGGTAAGGCAGCTTCGTGATCATCTTGAACAATCGCGGCAGCGGCGAGACCATGCCATACTTGTTCCGCAGTGGATGGACATGGGTGGGCATGCAGCCAAACCATCGCGGCCGGTTGGTTGATCTTAAAAGTGATGTCGCGGCTTTCACCTGGGTAGACCGGTGCATGACAACCACCGTCTTCAATTGGCCCCGGGATGGCTAATCCATGCCAGTGGAAAGTGGTTACTTCCGGTAGATGGTTGACAAGGTGCATATGAATGGTTTTACCCTTTTTGAAGATTACGGTTTTACCTAGTAAGGGAGCATTATATCCCCACGTTTTGGTTTTAGTGCCTGGTAACAGTTGAACGGCCCCAGTTTGTGCGGTAATCGTGTAGTACATATCGGTAGCAGTTTCCTGGTCAGGCTGCAGAATTTCTGGAATATTTAATGGCTGTTGCGGCGTTGCAGGTTCTTCCAGTGGAACGTAGCCACCATCGTGATAGTCATAGGCAGGTTCATCATAAAAATATTGATCAATAATTTGGTGTGTCATTTAAATTCCTCCTTAGATGATTACAAATTTATCATACTACGATTCGCAAATTTTGTTAGAATTATTTTGTGCTTTTTAAAAAAGGTTTAGGTAGTGCTAAAAAATATCATTTACAAAACGAAAATAAGTAGTAGTATGGTTATTGAAAACATGTTGAAATCGGTTGATTGCAATAATGGTCAGACTGATTTGTGAAGAGAGGGGAAAACAACGATGTTTGAAATTAAGCCAAAGACATTTAAAAAAATCCTGGTAGGAGTTGATGATGCTCCTGATGCGCGGGCAGCATTCTCATATGCCGTTGATAAGGCTAAGCGAGACGGTGCCGAATTAGGGATTGTTTCAGTTTATGAAACCAATGATGTGAATGTCTACCAGGCCTTAGATAAAGACTATGTTCACTCTAGTCGTGAAGAATTAAAACAACGCATCAATGAATATGTTGAAGCCGCCATTGATTACGGGGTTGACCCAAAGAAGATTACCGCAATTATTGATGAAGGCGACCGTCCAGCTGAACGGATTTGTAATCACGTTATTCCCGAATTTCACCCGGATCTCTTAATTGTTGGTTCAATTGGTAAACCAGGTAACCGCCACACAGTAGGCTCACAAGCTTCCTACATGGTTAAGCATTCTGGAACCTCTGTTTTTGTGATTAGAACCGATTCAGAAGAATAATAGTTAAATTAATCTGTGATTAAAAAACGTTGTCGCAGTGCAGACAACGTTTTTTATATGCAATCATAATTTAAAACTGTTCTAAAAGATTTGGAATTTTAATTTAAAAAACTTTATTTTATAAATGTTTAAATTATAATGATTCTAAAAAATATGTTAAGGGAGTTAGCAAAATGGCAAAGAAAATGTCATTGTCACAAAAGATTAACGTTCTGCGGGCGACGGTAATGGGAGCCAATGATGGTATTATTTCCGTTGCGGCGATTGTCATTGGGGTGGCAGCCGCTACTAATAATAGCTATTCAATCCTCATTGCGGGACTGTCAGGAAGCCTTGCGGGGACAATCTCGATGTGTATGGGTGAGTATGTTTCGGTTAGCAGTGAAAAGGATTCGCAAAGAAAGGCCATTGCTGAAGAAAAAGAGCGTTTGAAGCTGAATTTTGCTGGTGAATATGACTATGTCAAACAAAAATACCTGGATCAAGATATTGATCCAAAATTAGCTGAACAAGCGACGAAAGAATTAATGGATAAGGATGCATTAGCGACGGGTGTTCAGGAGCGGTATGGTTTTAATCCGCGTGAATTTACTAGTCCCTATGCAGCAGCCATTTCATCGTTTATTTCATTTCCACTGGGGTCTATTTTACCGATGCTTGCCGTAACCCTCTTTCCACCCAAGCAACGAATTGTGGCCACGGTGATCGCGGTTACCATTGCCCTGGTTATTACCGGTTATTTAGCGGCGGTATTGGGGGATAATCCACGGCGAACAAAGTCGGTGGTGCGAAATACCATTTCAGGATTATTGACAATGGGAGTAACGTTCCTGATTGGAATGCTCTTAAAACGCTAGTGGAGGAATAATGAGCAATGGATATTAAAAAAACGAAGAAGCAAAAGCAGATCATGCAAGAGAAGTTGAATACTTTGCGTGCGGGAGTGTTAGGGTCGAATGATGGTATTTTAACGGTTGTTGGAGTGCTAGTTTCGGTAGCGGCGGCGACAACTGACAAGTTTACAATTTTTATTGCGGGCTTATCTGATTTATTAGCCTGTGCTTTTTCTATGGCGTGTGGTGAGTATGCTTCAGTTAGTACTCAAAAGGATACTGAAACCTCAGCTGTGGATCGAGAAAGCCAACTGTTAAAGGCCGCATATCAAGATGAATTGGACGCAGTCACGCGGCATTACATGAATAAGGGAGTTTCGAAAAAAACTTCTACAGCGATTGCCAAAGATTTGTTGGATAAAAAACCATTAGAAACGATGGTGCGGGTAAAGTATGATATTGAACTAGGGCATTATTTAAATCCATGGGATGCAGCTTTTGCATCCTTGTTTGCGGCTGCAGCTGGGGGATTATTACCATTAATGGCGATGACCTTTGTTCCAGGAACAGTTGCCAAATGGTCAATGACAATTTTAGCGGTGGCTTTAACTAGTGCACTGACCGGATTTATCAGTTCTAAATTAGGTAACGGACTGGTTAAATTAGCAGTTATTCGTAATATTGTGATTGGTTTGATTACCATTACAATCCACTATGGAGTCGGTAAGTTATTCTAATAATAAAAGGCGGTTATGAGCATAATTCAACGAATTCTCATAACCGCCTTTTGTGTTTGGTTTTATTGACATAGATGAATTTCATCATCGTTGGTATCAAACAGCTCTTCATTTTGTCCCCGTTTGCATTCCGCTTGCAGGGTAACATGACTAATGTTGTATTTAGTTGTTAGCAATTTTTCAATTTGATGATAGATCTGTTCGCATTCACTGATTTTCATGTCTTGGCAATTAATGTGAGCTGAAAAGATAATCCGGTGTTCATCCATTGACCATGCATGAATATGATGAATGTTTTCCACACCATCGATGGCCAAAATATCTTTTTCAATGGCTGCATAATCAAGCTTTGGTGCTGATTGCATTAAAATTTCAATGGTCTTTTTAATAATGGGCCATGCTTCAAATGCAATGTAAAGGGCTACGGCAATCGTCAGTAGTGGGTCTAGCCATGGAACGTTAACGTACATTAGGATAATGGCACCAATGATCACGGCGACTGAGGAAAGACTATCACTCAGGACATGGAGATAAGTTGCCTTGATATTGAGACTATCATGACTACCTTCGTGCAGCAGAACTGCCGATAATAAATTGGCGATTAAGCCGACAACGGCAACAATTAACATTACTCTACCATTAATGTGAGTAGGCTTTTCCAAGCGTTGAATCGCTTCGACGATCAAAAAAATCGACATTACAATTAAAAAGAGGGCATTGAGAAACGCCGAGAGAATTTCAGCCCGTCGGTATCCGAAAGTTCGCCGACTATTTTCCGACCGTCCTGAAATGGTTTGGGCCACATAGCCCATCACAATGGATAGCGAGTCGCCAAGATTATGAAAAGCATCTGATAACAATGCAAGACTACCGGAAACGACTCCCCCAATGATTTCCACAACCGTAATGGTGGCATTTAATAGCGTCACAGCTAAGAATCTGCGACCATTAATTTCCCGTTTATTCATGAATGGTTGCTCCTTCAATTAAATTTATAACAAAAAAGTTAGGTTCTCCAAACTTGCTGCCTTAATTATATGATATAATCATTTTGTGTTCAACTAAAAAAGTAAATTAAAACGAAAGAAGGCTGATGGCGATAAATGACGCCAATGAAAGAGGATTACCTCAAAATTATCTTTGAACTTGGCGGAGGCAAAAAAAGGTCTCCAATAAAGATATTTCACTCGGTTTAGGGATTGCTGCCGGTTCCGTTACCGAAATGATTACTAAGCTGTCTGATGAAGGCTTAGTAGCGCATGAACCTTACGCGGGAATTTCGTTGACTCCAAAGGGCACTCAACTAGCTGCAGAATTAGTCCGCAAACATCGCCTTTGGGAAACCTTCCTGGTTGATAAATTGGGGTATGATGTTGCGGACGTCCATCCTGAAGCGGAGGTCTTGGAACATAAAACGAGTGATCGTTTAGCGACTGCACTCGATGACTTCTTAGGGCATCCTGAAAATTGTCCGCATGGCGGGGTTATTCCGTCCGCGGCAGGAGACTTTTCTGACGTTGGTCACCGTTTGTTAGCAGATGGCAAAGATGGCGAAGAAGTTGTGATTGAACGCTTCTTAGATAACCATGAATTGTTGACGTATTTAGCAGATTTGGGATTGAATTTGCATGACCATTTGAAAATTATCAAACATGAGCCTTTCGAAGGGCCAATTGTTGTGGAACGAGTCCATGATCAACGCCAAATTATGGTTTCATTTAAGGCTTCCCACAATATTTTTATTAACGAAGTTAAGTGATGGGGTCCTAAGCGTGGGCAGCTAAACAATAAAACATTATGAAGGGGCGGCATTATTCCGCTCCTTTTTATTAGATAAAGCTATCATTTTACAAATAAAACGGGCATAATGAATGGTGGTTAAAGGAAAGGTGGTTGTAAGATGGCGTATAATCCAAAGCAATTGGCAGTTAACTGTTCACTATTGGCAGGTCAATTATTAATTGAAAATGGTGCAAACATGGAGCGGGTTAATGATACAATGTATCGAATTGCAGAAAATGCAGGATTACACGCTTTTCAAGCTTTTACGACTGTAACGGGGATTGTAGTTTCTGCCGAACATGAATCAAATGCCCAAACGGTTGATATTCGAGCACGCCATAATGATTTAAGTAAGGTGGCCCGGGTGAACGAGATTTCGCGCTTGTTTGCCACCAAAAAAATTAGTTTAAGTGAAATGTATACTCAACTGAAGAAGGTTGATAAAGGAACTCCTCAGTTATCAATCACGACCCAATGTTTAGGGGCAGCGGTTTTAAGCTTAACACTAATGATTGTTTTTACTGGCGATGTGAAGGATAGTTGGGCGGCCTTTTTAATCGGTGGTGCCTGTTATTGGATCTACCTTTATCTATTGCGTAAATTCAAGATTAAGTATATTGGTGAATTTGTCGCTTCTCTATTGATTGGGTTTCTAGCTGTTTTAACTACCAAATTAGGCTGGACGGGGAACTTAAACGACATCATTATCGGTAGTGTGATGCCATTGGTTCCTGGAGTACCATTAACTAACGCGGCTCGTGATCTGGTGTCGGGTAATTTAATTAGTGGCCCGACGCGCGCCCTGGAGGCGATTATTACTGCCATGGCAATTGGTTGCGCGATTGTGATTGTTTTACGCTATGCATAGGAGGAATCTGTGATGATTTTACATTTGATTTTAGAATTTCTCTTAGCAGATGTAGCGACGATTTGTTTTGGAATATTAATGAACATCCCTAAAAAGGCCTATCTTCCGGGAGGAATCATTGGTGGAGCTGTTTGGATTTTTTATATTATTATGTATTACCATCTTCACCTGGGACTGGCGATGAGCAATCTGCTATCTGCAATTGCTATTTCTATTTTGAGTTTAATGGCGGCCCGACGTTTCCGCTTACCAATGATTATTTTCAATGTCCCAGCCTTGGTTTCTTTTGTGCCCGGCGGACAATCATATCAAGTAGTACGAAATTTTGTATTGGGGAATAATGGCGCTGCAATGTCATATTTGTATCAAGTAATTGTGATTGCCGGAGCGATCACACTTGGCTTTGGATTGGGAGACGTCATTAATGCAGCATTACATTATCGACCAAAAAAATGGAAAAATCGGTAATGATCTATTTAAGAACTACTTAGCTTTCTTGGATTTGTGGTATACTCAACAAGACAAACTCAACAGGAGACGAAGTTATAATTATGTTAATTGAAAATGATTCCGGACGATGGAAACGCCTGGTCGTTAGTGGCGTTTTATTCATCGTTGTTGCCGCAATGATTTATAAGAATTCAATGCTCAGTGGGACGATTGATACGGTTTTGCAAGCATTGTTTGCTAGTACCCATCCAAACGTTCATAGTGGTGGACGTTCTTTAATGGTATTGATTAGCTTCTTAGGGAGTCCCAAGATGGACCTGGTTTGGACTTTTATTATTGCCTTTTTCTTATGGGGCTTTAAGTATAAGATTCCGGCTTTATGGGCCATCTGCACTGTTGTTGGTGGTGATGTACTCGGGTTTATCGTGAAACACATCGTTAAGCGAGCACGTCCTGCGCAGCACATGGCTAAAGACAATGGGTACAGTTTTCCTAGTGGACATGTTTTAGGATTTTTCTTAGTTACCGCAGTCCTTTTCTTAGTTGTGATTCCGCTATTCCGGAGTGCAGCCTTACGGGTAATTTGTCAATTGCTATTAATTATTTTTGTAGCATTATTGGCTGTATCACGGGTGTACTTATTGGCTCATTATCCATTCGATACGATTGGAGCAATGCTGTTAGGCTATACTTGGTTACAAATCGCTGAATATCTATATGTTGCATTTGCACCACGAATTAGTCATTGGCGGATTGTTCATCATTCATATTATTAAAAAAGTCGGGATTATCCCGACTTTTTTAATAATTTAGTAGCCACTCGTTGGCTAGTGTGACCCAATGGGCAACATGGGGTTGATCACTATCTGGATGGTGGGCCACCAATTGATTTGCAATATCCATTCCATGGGGACCATGAGCAAAGATGTGTATTTCCTGGGAAATATTATTTTTTTGAAGCATCATAGAATAATTGAACGTATTCTGGACGGGGACAAATGGATCGTCCAATGTATGCCAGAGAAAAGTTGGGACATTTGCTGCGTTAACATGGTAACTGGCCGAGTATTTTTTGGGATTATCAGTCCATTGCGGGATGACTTTTTCATCAGGAAAGCCAGCATCGAGGTCAATGACCGGATAGCCAAGTACAATCTTAGTAGGACGCATTTCTTCATTGGTAATTCCACTAAGCTGACTTAACCAAGGGGTTGACCAGTAATCATTGTATAGGGCAGTAATATGGCCACCAGCTGAGAAGCCAAGGATAAAAAGCCGTTTGTCGATGGACCATTCAACACGGTGATGCTTGACTAACTGTACAGCGGTCGCAAGATCTAATAGTGGCTTTGGATAAAGTGGTTCGGCTTCATTCAAAAATGTATAGCGGAGGATAAAGACTTGGTAACCGTGTGTAGCAAAGGCAATAGCAGTTTTTTCGGATTCCGCGACTGGAATATGGGTCATGGATCCGCCAGGAACGATAATAAGAGCAGGAAACTCTTGAAGTGGACTACCAGGAGTAGGTGTTTGTAGATAAGCAGTTAAAGTTGCTTTTGTGGAATAATTAGGATTATTCAGTTGATATTGGGTTACTTTCATAAAAATTGACCTTTCACAGTTTGATAATTACAGGTAATTATAATGGAAAAACAGCAGAATTTAAAATTGATCATCCATGCGAAACGTTTAATGGCTCAAGACACAACAGCCGTATTGAAGCTCCTTAATACCAGCGGTGCGGCAAAAAAAGCCGGTTTAAAGATAATGGGAAATGCTGCCGTTCAACGATGGGCATTAAGCAATTGGTTTGCCGATGATGAACTTTATGGTATTTTTGATGATCAAAAATTAATTGGAATCATTGCAATTTTCTGTAATGATAACAACGGAGAATTGGGTTACTTCATTGAACCGGTTTATCAAAATCACCATATTATGACTAGGATGTTGAGCAAGGTGTTACAACGAACAGCTTGCCATACGCTCTTCGCTCAAACAACAATTGATAATCGAGCCTCCCAACGAGTACTAGAGAATAATCATTTCCAAAAAGAAAACGTTGAATTAACATCGGTTCAGTATCGATGGGTAAATGCATAAGGGTTGCTAGAAAAGTAAATTCATGTATAATATGAATGTTAAATATAGAAGAGGATGCAGTCGTCATGAGTAATCATCGTTAATAATGGGCAAACAGTGACGATGAGTGAAAGGGACGACTGCCGAAACCGTAACTAGTTTGTCCTGGTTAAGGGTTGGGACGTAATGCGAAAGCTTGCGGACTGTCGTAAGAAAACTTACGGGGCGCTTCAAGAATTCCAGTTAAATATGGTCTTCTTTTGAGCGTACTCAAGGGAAGACTTTTTATTTGGAGGATTATTGTGGCAAAAGATCAACAATCAACCGGTCAAGTTCACCGTTCATTAAAGACGCGTCACCTATCCATGATTGCGTTGGGGGGCTCAATTGGGACCGGACTTTTTATTGCAAGTGGGTCGGCGATTACTTCTGCCGGTCCTGGTGGAGCTTTAATTGCGTACACCATTATGGGAATCATGGTGTACTTCTTAATGACTAGTTTGGCAGAAATGGCGACGTATATTCCTTTAACGGGTTCATTTGCTGCTTATGCAAGTAAGTTTGTAAGTCCGGCATTAGGTTTTGCACTGGGGTGGAATTATTGGTTGAATTGTGCCATTACTGTTCCGGTGGAAGCGACAACGGTTGGCTTAGTAATGAACTTTTGGTTTCCTCATATTCCCTCATGGGTTTTTAGCGGAATCACGTTTGCATTAATTTTTTTGATTAATTATTTATCAGTTAAGTCGTATGGCGAAACAGAGTTTTGGCTTGCGTTAGTTAAGGTGATCACGGTAGTGGTTTTCCTAATTGTGGGGGTATTAGTAATCCTTGGAATCATGGGAGGACGCGGCCCTGTAGATTTGCAAAACTTTACGTATAAAAAGGCGCCGTTTGTCCATGGTATTTCTGGAATTGTGAATGTTTTCCTGGTGGCTGGTTTTTCTTTCCAAGGAACAGAAATGATTGGAATTGCTGCTGGGGAATCGGAAAACCCAGAAAAGAGTGTGCCTGAAGCAATTAAATCAACGTTTTGGCGGATTTTATTATTCTATATCTGTACCATTTTTGTGATTGCATGTATTCTGCCATATACTGATAAGAATTTGCTCAGCTCTGATGTGACTGATATTGTAACTAGTCCATTTACGTTAGTCTTTAAGCGGGCGGGATTAGCTGCGGCAGCAAGTGTTATGAACACGGTTATTTTAGTTGCTGTACTTTCATCCGCCAATTCATGGATGTATGCTTCAACACGAATGTTGTTCTCCCAAGCACGTGAAGGTTTTGCATGGCGGATGTTTGGCTATGTCAATAAGCGCGGAATTCCAATTTATGGCTTAGTTGGGACGACAGTGATTGGCTTACTGATTTGGTTTACTCAATTTATTGGTCCGCAAGCTTATAACTACCTGATTGGTGCTTCTGGGTTATCCGGTTTTATTGCTTGGCTGGGGATTGCCATTAGTCATTTTCGTTTCCGACGGGCGTTTATTAAGCAGGGGCATGACGTGAGTGAATTAACTTATCATGCTGCGTTATTCCCGTTTGGTCCACTTTTTGCTTTTGGATTATGTATTATTGTAATCCTGTGCCAAAATCTGGATGCTTTTGTCAAGTTTGATTGGCAAAGCATTGCGGTTACTTACATGACAATTCCAGTGTTTATCGTTCTCTATTTGTACTACAAACTAAAGTATGGCAGCCATTTGATTCCGTTAGAAGAAGTAGATCTTTCACGGAAGACAAAGGGTGAAAGCTACGAAACGGAAGATAAATAAAGAGGTTGAAAATTTTATTTTCAACCTCTTTATTTTGTAGGCAAACCTGGAGCAAGAATAGCTTTTTGATGAACCATCGTCCGATTAATAAGTAAATATTTTTCAGCGCAGCACATAAATTAATGATACAATGGTGCTTGTCGTTTTATAGAATTTAAATGGAGGAGCTATTCATTATGATCGTCTTAGCTGGAACAATTGGTGCAGGTAAAACAAGCTTAACTAAGCTACTTTCCCGACATTTAAATAGTCAGCCATTCTTTGAATCGGTTGATGATAATCCAATTTTGCCATTGTTTTATAAAGATCCCCAAAAGTATGGCTTTCTTTTGCAGATTTACTTTTTAAATCGGCGCTTAGACGAAATTAAGGGTTCCTTTGATAATGACTTAAATGTATTAGACCGTTCGATCTTTGAGGATTCTTTACTATTTAAGTTGAATGCTGATTTGGGCCGGGCCACGCATACGGAATCAGATATTTATACTTCATTGCTTGATAATATGATGGAAGAATTGCCAGATGAGCGTCATCAAAAGGCTCCAAATCTTTTGATTCATATTCAAGTGTCTTTTGAAACGATGCTTAATCGAATTAAAAAGCGTGGTCGCTCATTTGAACAGGTCGATACGGATCCAAGCCTCTTTAATTACTATAAGGAACTTAATGCGCGTTACCAAAAGTGGTATGACGAGTATGACCTAAGTCCGAAGATGGTAATTAATGGCGATCAGTATGACTTTGTTGAAGATTCAACAGCAGCAGCTGAGGTTTTACAATTAATTGACCATAAGCTCGAAGAGTTGAATCTTAAATAATGCTTGACGAGTAAAGTGAAGTAGCTTAAACTAATTAAAGTTACTTTGGTTTTGGAGGATTAGCTCAGTTGGGAGAGCATCTGCCTTACAAGCAGAGGGTCACAGGTTCGAGCCCTGTATCCTCCATTGATGCGGATATGGCGGAACTGGCAGACGCGCAAGATTTAGGTTCTTGTGTCTTTATGGCGTGGAGGTTCGAATCCTCTTATCCGCATTGGAAGGGAGTTACCTGAGGGTAGCTCCTATTTTTATTGCAGTTTTATAATAAATTTTTGGTTTTGTTATTGACGCCAATCGATAAAACTAGTATCATTAAAAACTGTTGAAAGAGATTAATACTTTATGCGGAAGTAGTTCAGTGGTAGAACATCACCTTGCCATGGTGGGGGTCGCGGGTTCGAATCCCGTCTTCCGCTTTTTTGCACCCATAGCGCAATTGGATAGAGTGTCTGACTACGAATCAGAAGGTTGCAGGTTCGACTCCTGCTGGGTGCATTGTCTTATGCGTGGCAGAATTCTTAGAAGAATTTGCTGCGCTTATTTTGTAAGACATCACCTTAGTTTCGGAAATTAGCTCAGCTTGGTAGAGCGCTGCGTTCGGGACGCAGAGGTCGCAAGTTCGAATCTTGTATTTCCGATTTATACATAGTAAGAGCTGTTATAGAGAGGTAAAACCTTGATATAACAGCTTTTTTGTTTAATAAATTTATTTGATTGAATTATTGCAAATGTTCGAGTAGAATAAACATGTGTTCGCTAAAATGCTATTATTGAGAAAATAGGGAGCTGAATGAATTGTTCTACGTTGTTTATCAGTCACAAGCGGGAAACGAATGGTTTTGGACAGTGGATAAGACTTTTTCTAAATCAAAGCAAAAATTAATGAAGTACCAATCGAAAAAGGTGGCATTGCGG
Source organism: Limosilactobacillus coleohominis 101-4-CHN (assembly GCF_000161935.1). GTDB lineage: Bacteria > Bacillota > Bacilli > Lactobacillales > Lactobacillaceae > Limosilactobacillus > Limosilactobacillus coleohominis_A. The sequence continues at coordinate 193,568 of NZ_GG698803.1, forward strand.
GCATTGAAAAACGCCTTAAAAAAGTATCCTAATAAGTTCCGAACGCACCCTCTACATAATTGCAAGATTATAAGTGCTGATGATCCGACAGTTTCCTATTCACCATTGACAGATCTTACGTTGCCGGTTAGTTATTGTCTCGGGAGACGATTAGGAGCAAAGGATCCGTGGTTATTTTTAACTTCCAAGGGAACTTTTGCAGGATTTAATAACAATAAAAAATCCGTTTTTAATCATCTTGAAGACTGTCGAGCTAAGGCGCTAGCTTATTACAAATCTGGAGAAGCCCAATTAGCAATCTTTGATGCTAATCAAGATCAATTAATTGAAACGATTCAACTAACGACTGCAGTAAATTCTAAGCCCGAAGTGTCCAAAAAGGAAGTTATGGATGCATTGGATGTTCTATTAAGAGCAAGCAATTATGCTAAACAGCTAACCCAACAGGTTTTTATAATTGATCATTCGGAAATGATTGACTTAATGCATTTTATCGAATTTAGTCAACTCACCGATCAACAAAAAGTTCAATTAATTGATAAGATTCATTCTATTCGTCAAGAACGCAGAAAAATGAAAGATTTACTGGTCTTTTTAAAGGCGGTCCGCGAAAATATTGACTTTAATAAGATTATTAAGGAAATTGATGAGAGCAAAGTGTTGTTAGGCAATGAACGTAGTTATACATTTCGGGATTCAAATTTAAAAAAATGGTTAGACACTCTAAAAAATGTAGCGACTGAAAAAGTTTAATGATTTTCTTTACTGGTGATTTCATGTAAAATAATGAAAAAATAATTACTAGTGAGGAATATTAGATGAAAATCACCAAGAAAACTCGCGTGCGAATTCTAAATACGGCATTACTGGTAATGGCAATATTGTCTTTTGTCTGGCTAATAATTACGCTAGGAATTGCAATGAGCGAATTAGTTGCGGTAGGCCATGTTGATGATGTCGAAAACTTTTATTCGGATCATCTCATTGAGCGGTGGCTATTTGCGGTTCTTTTATGGGGGCTGACTACGGTCGCATATGTAATCCACAGTACAATAACGATCTGGACATTGACGCAAAAAGATCAATCAGCCACTTTGAATGATCATCAACCAATTTCAAAGCCAAAACATGCTCGTGATGTTGAAGAACTTTGACAAACTGCTGTAATCATGGGAAAATGCATCCAGATTTGTTAACGGGAGGATTAAAATGAAAAAAGTAGTTACGGTGATTGGAACTCTTGCACTGAGTATCTTGCTAGTTGCTTGTGGAAATCAAAATAATTCTGCTAATAACCGTAGTCAAACAACAACTAGTTCACAATCATCATCTAATCATCAGGGTGAAGATGCACAAAGCAGTAGTAGTAACAGCCGGAATAACCAAAATCAAACGGCAGGTAGTTCGAGCCAACAGACCGGTCAACAGGGTCAGAAAAATAAAGTAATGACCACCGAACAAGTTGTAGCACGAGTTGCACAATTAAAAAACGTTAATTTAAACGGTGGCGACAAAATTTATGTAACGCCAACTAATACGCCCAATGTCTTTAAGATTTATATCAAAGGAGCTAATCAAGATCCGCAAGTAGACAGTATTGTGGATCACTACGTCTATAATGGAAACACAGATGTGCTTTCACAAGCCACAGAACGTTAAGTTAATTTTGGGGATGTGAGCGAAGTTTTTTATTGCTTCGTCATCACATCCTCATTTTATTTCAAATTGTGATCAACGATCAATCGAATAATTAACGCCATTTTATTAACATAATTAATTATCTCGTCTTTTTAAAACGCTCGCAAGATGATAAAATGAAAGGGAACGCGAGTGAAAAGAGGGATTGCTATGGCCGTGAAGCAGCGTCGAGAAATTTTGGAAACTATCAAAAGAATTTGGATCGCCTTGGTTTATGGGGTCATGTCAGCAGTTGGTATCAATATGTTTTTAATGCATGCGAATTCTTATTCATCTGGTCTGCTGGGATTATCGCAGTTGCTGCAAACGGTCTTCATGCTGTTCCATATTCACGTGAGCATGAGTTTTTTAATGGCAATCTTTAATATTCCGCTGTTTATTTTTGCTTGGCGAGTATTTGGCATCCGGTATATTCTTTTCTCTGGATTAGCAGTCTTAGCAAACATTATCTTTTTAGCGGTTATTCCAAAAGTATCTCTAGTAACTGAGCCGTTAACCAATACATTGGTGGGGGCATCACTAATTGGAATGAGCGTTGGATGGTGTTTTAATAATGGATTTACAACTGGTGGTGTTGATATTCTCGTTACCTATTGTCAAAAAAGGTTTCACCAAAATGTTGGAGTGTTTGCTAATATTATTAACGGTTTTATTTTGTTGGGAGCAGTAATCTTTTTTGGCCCTGGACGGATTGTTTATAGTTTAATTGGAATGCTAGTTACCAATGGTTTGATGGATTACATGTATGTTTCTCAAACGGACGTTAGTGTAACAATTTATACTAAACATGCAGAGAAGTTGATTCGGCCCTTGCAAGGATTTGCTCACGGTGCAACTCTGCTTCACGGAATTGGTACCTATACGGGTGAGCCGACGGATATTATCTTAGTCGTCACACCACGCGGTCAATTAGCATTTATCAAAAAGCTGGTGAAGTCGCTAGATCCAGAGGGCTTTATCAGTATTCAACGATCGGATGTGGAATTAGGTAAGTATCGTCATTATTCTATGTAAAAAAGCCGTAGTAGAAGGACTATTAAATAAGTGCCCCACAATCGTTAGATTTCTTGTCTAACGATTGTGGGGCACTTCACTTCTCTACGGCTTTTTTAAATTTAAGCATTAAAGTATTTGTTATGTTCCCAATTGGTGACATTTGTTTTGTAGGCTAACAATTCGTTTTTCTTCGAATTAACAAAGAAATCAACAAAAGTGTTTCCTAAGGCATTTACTAAGATGTCATCCTTTTCTAGATTATCAATGGCCTGGTCTAGCGACCCTGGTAATTCAGTGATTTGTGCTTCATCTCGCTCAGTTGAATTCATTTTATAAATGTTTCGTTCGACTGGTGCGGGAGCCACTAATTCGTTTTCAATACCATCGGCACCAGCAGCCAAAATTGCGGCAATGAAGATATAAGGGTTAGCAGATGGATCACCGGAACGCAGTTCTAGTCGAGCTACCTTTCCCCGACCGGCTGGAATGCGGACTAGTGGAGTTCGATTATCAGTTGCCCACGCGATGTATGTTGGTGCTTCATAGCCGGGAACCAATCGTTTATAACTGTTAATGGTCGGGTTAGCAACCGCGGTAAATGCAGGCGCATGCTTTAAAAGGCCAGCAAGATAATGCAGGGCGGTTGCTGATAATCCTTTTGTTCCTTTTGGATCATCAAAAGCGTTTGTGCTGCCCTTGAATAGTGATTGGTTTAAGTGCATTCCAGAACCATTGATTCCAGTAATTGGCTTTGGCATGAAGGTAGCAGCCAGACCATGTTTTTTAGCGATTTCGCGAACTACTAGTTTGAAGTATTGAATCTTGTCTGCGGTATGCAATGCATCATCAAAGCGAAAGTCAATTTCGTGTTGTCCAGCAGCAGCTTCGTGGTGAGAAGCTTCGATAGAAAATCCCATTGCCATTAAAACGTTTGTGATGTCCCGTCGACATGCTTCGCCTTCGTCTTTTGGTTCCGTGTCAAAGTAGAATGCGTCATCATTAACGGTCATGGTTGGACGACCGTTTTCATCCCGCTTAAATAAGAAGAATTCTGGTTCAGCACCGATGTTTAAAGTGTCAAAGCCCATCTTGTTAACTTCAGCCAGATTCTTTTTCAGGATACCACGTGGATCACCAGCATAAGGGGTGCCATCAACATTGTAAACGTCACAAATGAGAGCGGCAGTTTTATCAACACCTTCTGTCCATGGGTAAATTACAAACGTTGAAGGATCTGGATATAGATACATGTCAGCGTGTTCGATGGGTAAGAAACCGTCAATGGATGAACCATCGATTTTAATTTTGTTATTTAAGGCATCATCTAAAAGTGTAATTGGAATTTCAATATTTTTAAAAGCGCCATTGACGTCGGAAAAGCTCATCCGAAGGTAGCGTACATCTTCATCCTTAGCGATCTTTTTTACATCATTTGCTGTTAACATAGTTTAATCTCCCTTATGCTTAAATTGGTCTAACAAAAAGTATGGTGCAATACTAATACGAAATTCTGCGACTGTGAATAGATGTGAAGAAAGCAAGTAAATCTTAAAGTGAAAGCGGTCTACCTAATTAAGATAATAATTTATCCACGGGAATGGGGTTAATTAAATAAAGAACGAAAAAACCAGCAAGGCGGAGATTGGAACCTTGCTGGTTTAAAGGAGAAATGTATGATTGTGTAATCAAAACGGATTATTTTGCAGGAGTAAAGAGTTACAATGCGTTAATTAGTCATCAAAATATTGCTTGTGTTCCCAATCAGTAACGTTGGTTCTGTAATCGTTAATTTCCTGTTGCTTGAGGGCTGTAAATTTATTAACGAAGTAGCTACCTAAGGCGTTCTTAATAACCTCATCATCATTCAAATCTTTAATTACTTCACTAAGGGAACCAGGTAGTTCGGTGATGTTAGCATCTTTCCGTTCTTGAGCGGTCATCTTGTAGATGTTTCGTTCAACAGGGTCAGGTGCCATAATCTTGTTATTGATTCCATCAATCCCAGCAGCCAGTGCAGCAGCAATTGCAATGTATGGGTTGGCCGTTGGATCACCAGAGCGTAGTTCTAGCCGGGTCAATTTACCCCGTCCAGCTGGTACCCGCACTAGTGGAGTCCGGTTAGATGTCGACCAAGCAACGTATGTTGGTGCTTCATAGCCAGGAACGAGTCGTTTGAAACTATTGATCGTTGGGTTAGCAACGGCGGTAATCACCTTAGCGTGGGCCAATACACCACCTAAGAAGTACAATGCTGTTTCGGAGAGTCCCTTCAAGCCATCTGGATCGTCAAACATATTTTGACCATTTTTGAATAACGACATGTTGAGGTGCATTCCGGATCCATTAATCCCGGTAATTGGCTTTGGCATGAAGGTTGCGCAGAGGCCAAAGTCTTGAGCAATTCGCCGAATTGTGAGCTTGAAGTATTGAACGTTATCTGCGGTGTAAAGGGCTTTATCATATTTAAAGTCAATTTCATGTTGTCCAGCCGCAGCTTCGTGGTGATCAGCTTCAACTTCAAATCCCATCTGGGTTAACGTATTCGCGGTTTCACGCCGGCAGGCTTCACCCAAGTCCTTTGGTTCAAGGTCAAAGTAGAAACCATCATCGTTAACTTTCATGGTTGGATTACCATTTTCATCTGCCTTAAACAGGAAGTATTCTGGCTCTGCCCCAATGTCGAAGGTGTCGAAGCCCAGTTCTTTAACGGCATCGAGTTCCCGCCGCAGGATGCTCCGTGGGTCGCCAATAAACGGGGTGCCGTCAACATTATGAACGTCACAGATCATGGATGCAGTCTTATTTTTATCGGCAACCCAAGGATAGATTTTCCAGGTATTGGTATCTGGGTAGAGGTACATATCCGCATCTTCAATCGGCAAGAACCCTTTGATAGAAGAACCATCAATTTTAATCTTGTTATTTAGAGCATCATCTAGAAGTGCAATTGGGATTTCAATGTTTTTCAGTGCTCCTAAAGCGTCTGAAAAGGTCATCCGTAAGTAACGAACATTTTCTTCTTTAGCGAGTTTCCGAACGTCATCAGCTGTAATCATAATAAGTTACCTCCCCAATTAATTACTTATTTTCTTGAGTGAGCGTTTTATCTTCTTCCTTCAGATACTGAGCGACTTCTTTACTCCACTTATCGTGATAGCGGTACATAATCAATGGTAAAATTCCAACGATTACGACCATAATTACGAGAGTAATCACATAGGTAGAACGAAGATGGGCAGGAGTGCCTTCGGCGGGGATGAAGGTAATGAAGAAGGCCATTAAAGTAATGACAAAGCCAATTACTGCAACCACAATACTAAAAGTCCGACTATTACTCATTCGGTAAGTTCGATGCAGGTTTTCGTATTTATTCTTTAAAACAATGTACGCAACAATCATCATTAGGTAAACCATCAGATATTGTGCAGTGGTTGCGGCCATTGAAACATTAAAGGCAAAATCTGCATTTTCACCACTATCGAAAGTAATCATTAATGCAGTAATGGTAACTACAATTGCTTGTAAAACCACGATCCGCATTGGAACGCCACGCTTGTTAGGTTTGGCAAAGTACTTTGGCATGTATCCTTGACGAGCAGCGACAAATAAACCTTGATTGGGCCCGGCCAACCAATTGCTTAATTCACCAATAATGCCACAGGCGAGTAGAACACCCACGATTTTACCAAGTAAATCACCAGGTAAGCCAATTGATGAAAGAAGGTGTCCATACGTGTAGACAAAGCCAGTACTATTTTGAATATCAGCCTTTGGTACCGTCATTGCGATGGATAGGCTTCCCAAGAGGTCAAAACAAATTGCGGTTAGCGCTAACCCCAACATTACCTTTGGGTATTGGTTAGGGTGTTCCAAGTTTTTAACATGTGGCGCTTGTGCTTCACCACCACAGAATGCGAGGATGAATGGAACAAATGCTACCAGGGTGGTGCCATTGAACTTACTTGGAATCACCGTACGCCATGATAGGTGGACGTAAATCGGATTGCCTTGAATCAAATAAGTGATAAAGACAATGATTAGGAGAATAACTGGGGTGGCGATTCCTAAGCCGAAAAGCCATTCGGCGATTTTACCAACCCGTTTTTCACCAAAGTGCTGAATTAAAACACATCCCCAAAGAATAATCATCATTAAACCAAAACGAATTAATGGTTGGGTATTAAACCACGGAGTGTTAAATGCAATTGAAAATGCGCCAATTACAAAGTACATCATGGTGTCCATTCCGACAGTGATGTGAATCCATTGGTAGAACATTGCAGTCCAACCGGATTTTTCGCCAAGGGTTCCTTTGACCCAGGTAAAAATACCACCATCACCCCAACCGTCAATTGAAGCCATTTCCCCAGTTTCTTGAGTAATTGGTAAGAACCAGAGGATGCCGGCAATAAGTAGCCAGAATAATGAGGTTGCGCCGGCTTTGCCAAATGGGGCGAATTCGTCAACTGAGATCACAACAGAACATGACATGGCAAAGAGTTTGAGACCAGTTAACTGGTTATATTGTCTTGTACTATTATCTAATGTTTTGTCGTGGCTGAAATGCGGTCCACTATGCGGACCAATAGCTGGAACATCAGCCATTATCACCATCTCCCACGAGAATTAAACACTAATGGTTTTCCCATTAGTAAAGGTGAAAACAAATCTTTTACTGTCTAAATCAAAACTGTCTTGAAAGGACCTTTCACCTTCAATTATTGACAAAAAACGCTAAATGTCACTATACATAATATGAAATATATCCAAAAACCTAAATTTTTTCAAGCTGTAATGTCTAATATCTTAATTTTGTTAAGAAATATTGGCAGTGAACGAAGAAAAATAAAATACCATTAATTAGTCAAGATGGTAGATATTTCTACTTATAAAGCCAATGTAATCGGTTACTTTCAATGAGTTCTACGTTTTTGTAGAAAATTAAATTGAATGTTATATGTAAAAATAGCTTTACAAAAAAAGAAAAGTGTAAATTCAAAAAGAAATGACCATTTCTGCTTTATTAAAGTAAGTGAAAATGGTAACAAAAATTATTAATTTTGGTTTTAACGCTGCAGCCAATCGTAGACTGATGTCATAGACGATTTTTAACTAATGGTCCATAATAATTTACAAAGAATGTTCAATATTTCACTTTATTTTTGCTGAAATTCTGCTATGATAATAGACGTAAACGATTTCAAGCAAGAAAAAAGGAGATTTTTGCACTATGAAAGCTGCTGTTATTAATGATCCAGTAGACGGTTACGTTACTGTTAAAGATGTTCAATTGCGTGATTTGAAGCCTGGCGAAGCATTAGTCGACATGGAATACTGTGGACTTTGTCACACTGATCTTCACTGTGCTGCCGGTGACTTCGGTAAGAAGCCTGGTCGGATTATTGGACACGAAGGGGTCGGCCGTGTATCAAAGGTTGCTCCTGGTGTTACAAGCCTTAAAGTTGGCGATCGGGTTTCAATCGCTTGGTTCTTCAAGGGCTGTGGTCATTGTGAATATTGTTTGACTGGTCGTGAAACTCTTTGCCGGAACGTTTTGAACGCTGGTTACACGGCTGATGGTGCAATGGCTGAACAATGTATTGTTCCTGCTGATTACGCTGTTAAGGTTCCAGAAGGACTTGATCCAGTTGAAGCTACTTCATTAACTTGTGCTGGTGTTACGATGTACAAGGCTTTGAAAGTTGCTGACATTAAGCCTGGCCAATGGGTATCAATTGTTGGTGCCGGTGGTTTAGGTAACCTCGGGATTAAATTTGCCCACAATGTTTTTGGCGCACATGTAATTGCCGTTGATGGTAATCCTGACAAGTTGAAGGCTGCTAAAGAAAATGGTGCTGAAATCTGCATTAACCGTCATGACAATAATGTTGACGAACAAATTCAAGAAAAGGTTGGCGGGGTTCACGCAGCGGTTGTTACTGCTGTTACCACGGCTGCTTTTGACCAAGCAGTTAACTCACTTCGTCCAGATGGTAAGTTAGTTGCTGTTGCCCTTCCACAAGGTGATATGAAACTAAATATTGCTAAGACTGTTCTTGATGGAATCATCGTTGCTGGTTCATTGGTTGGTACTCGCCAAGACTTAGCTGAATGTTTCCAATTTGGTGCCGAAGGTAAGGTTCACCCAATTGTTAAGACTCGGAAGCTTTCAGAAATTAACGATATGATCCAAGAATTGAAGGATAATAAAGTTGTTGGTCGGAACGTTGTTGACTTTGTTCACAACAAGGACTAATATTTAAACAATTTAAAAACAGTTCGCAATGTTAGGTTGCGGGCTGTTTTTGTTGTCTTAAATATGACTCAATGGTGAATTTGAATTGCTCTTTCATTGAAAAAGCTGTGTCTGTTATAATGTTATTAAGATTAAGGTCAATATTAGTCAGAGATGGGGATGAGAAAATGGAAGAGAAAAGTATCTCAGATATTATTGAGAAGTATTTAAAATCGATTTTAGCAGATGACGAAAAAGTAGAAATTCGCCGTGCTGAGATTGCTAATCATTTTGACGTTGTTCCATCGCAGATTAATTACGTCATCAAAACACGCTTCACATTGCAAAATGGTTATTTAGTGCAAAGCAAGCGGGGTGGCGGTGGTTATATCCGGATTGAACGGGTTAATCTGATTGATGATGTTGATGTACTAGATATGCTCATCAATACAATTGGCCAATCGCTAACGGAAAATGATGCGTTTACGATTGTTCAAACGTTATATGCAGAAAAGGTGATCTCGCAGCGAGAGGGTGATTTGATGTTAGCAGCTCTCTCGAAAGAAACCCTTAGCGTAAGTGCGCGACAAGATGCGGATCGACTGCGTGCTCGTGTGTTGGTGGCCTTCTTAAATCGTCTTCGTTATGAAAGTTAAGTGAAAGGAGAACGCTTATGGCAGATTATTTGTATACTCCTAATGCTCAATCCGCTTTGAATATTGCTCAAGAACAAGCACGTTACTTCCAACATCAGGCAGTTGGGACAGAGCATCTCTTACTAGCATTGAGTTTAGAAAAGAATGGCGTTGCTGCAAATTTATTACGGCAGCTAAATGTTACAACGGATGACCTTCGGGAAGAAATTGAACGTTTTACAGGCTATGGGACGATGACTAATATGACTGCCGATAGTTATTTACCATACTCTCCTAAAATGCGGGAGGTGCTTTCGGTAGCAGGTCAGCTGGCTCAACAATTAGGCACTAACCAGATTGGCACTGAGCATTTAATGCTAGCCTTGCTCGGTGACAGTAATATTCTGTCTTCGCGGATTTTAAATAGTTTGAACGTGGACGTTCCGCAAGCTCGTCGGACTCTTCTACGTCGGTTGGGTGTTAACAATGCTAAACAACGGTTTAATAATCGACCAAATGGTTCGCAAAGAAATGGTCACAAGACTCCAACCCTCGATAAACTGGCACGAGATTTGACTAAGATTGCCCGTGATGAAGATCCGGACCCAGTGGTAGGCCGTGATCGTGAAATTAAACGGGTCGTACAAATTTTGAGCCGACGGACTAAAAATAACCCAGTCTTAGTTGGTGAACCAGGTGTCGGTAAGACGGCGATTGTTGAGGGCTTGGCGCAGTTAATCGTTAAAGAAGAAGTTCCTGCTAATTTAATTGGTAGTCGATTAATGATGTTAGATATGGGGTCATTGGTTGCAGGGACTAAATATCGTGGTGAATTTGAAGATCGTTTAAAGAAAATCATTAATGAAATTTACCAGGACGGCAACGTGATCCTGTTTATTGATGAATTACATACACTAGTTGGCGCTGGTGGTGCTGAAGGTGCGATTGATGCTTCTAATATTTTAAAGCCGGCATTAGCTCGTGGTGAATTGCAGTTAATTGGTGCGACAACGTTAGATGAGTATCAAAAGCACATTGAATCTGATTCAGCACTTGAACGACGGTTTGCAACTGTGACGGTCGACGAACCGACGAAAGAAGCTTCAGTGGAGATCTTACGGGGAATTCGGCCAAAGTATGAAAAGTATCACCATCTAAAGATTACTGATCAAGCTTTAGAGGCGGCGGTCTCATTGTCGGATCGGTATATTACTAACCGTTTTCTTCCGGATAAGGCAATTGATTTAATGGATGAGGCGGCTGCAATGAAACGGATTGATGGTCAAGGACGAAATACCGCGCTTGCCAAGCAAATTCACCAGCTGGATGAGCTGCGTGATCAAAAAGAATTGGCAATTGAACAACAGGACTTTGATCAAGCGGCCAAATTGCGACAGCAAGAACTAAAGCTAAAGGATAAGGTTGATCGTGAGAAAGATCGCCGGCAAAAAATGGAAGCCCAGGATGAGTATTCCCTAGAAATTGATGATAATGACATTGCACAAGTGGTTTCAGAGTGGACTGGGGTGCCATTAACACAATTAAAGAAAAAAGAAAGTGATCGGCTGGTTCACTTAGAAAAAGGACTTCATCAACGAGTGATTGGCCAAGATGAAGCCGTAACAGCTTTAGCACGGGCGATTCGTCGAGCACGGAGCGGACTGAAGGATCCGCACCGACCAATAGGCTCATTTATGTTCCTAGGTCCAACTGGTGTTGGTAAGACGGAATTAGCTAAGGCATTGGCAGAAGAAATGTTTGGCTCGGAAGACAACATGATTCGCATCGACATGTCAGAATACCAAGAACGGTACAGTGCTAGTCGGTTGGTTGGAGCTGCCCCGGGATATGTGGGTTATGAAGAAGGTGGCCAATTAACGGAGAAAGTTCGTCAACATCCATATTCTGTCGTGCTGCTGGATGAAGTTGAAAAAGCAAATGTTGATATTTTTAATTTACTATTGCAAGTGTTAGATGATGGTTTCTTGACTGATTCGAAGGGTCGCAAAGTTGATTTTAGAAATACGATTTTGATTATGACTTCTAATTTAGGAGCGACCCAACTCCGCGATGAAAAGACAGTCGGCTTTGGTGCTAAGGATCTTCAAGATAACTACGCAGCGATGAAGGCAGCCATTCAAGAACAGCTAAAGTTACATTTCCGGCCTGAATTTTTGAACCGGATTGATGAAACGATCGTTTTCCATTCTCTGACAAAGAATGATCTCCATCAAATTGTCAAATTACTATTAAAGGATCTGACCCAGCGGGTGGCAGAGCAAAATGTCACATTGAAGTTTACTCCTGCTGCGATCAATCTGATTGCCCAAGATGGTTATAATCCAGAGTATGGTGCTCGACCATTGCGTCGTTCCATTCAAACTTTAGTGGAAGATCCGCTGAGCTTAGCATTGCTTTCTGGTGAAGTTGAGAATGCCGCAACGGTTACGGTGGGTGCCCGTCAAGGAAAGCTAACTTTTACTAGCCAAAAGGCCGGTAAAAAACATCCGTTGGCTGTCTAATGATGAAGAACAGTAGATTTGATTAGGAAATAAAGTTCGCGAAAATTCATTGAAAAAATGAGTAAATAATGTACAATTATTTTGGCAAACTAAAATAGTTGGTATTTGGTTAAACTGAATATGAGAAAGGCTCGTTTGAAATATGAGAAGATCTGAACAATTAGCAAAAACCAGGACAGCAATTATGAAGACGGCAACTAAGTTGTTCTTGAATAATGGCTTTGGGGGGACGTCCACCCGTGATATTGCTAAAGAAATCGGAATTACCCAGCCCGCTTTATATCATCACTTCAATGATAAAGAAGTCCTCTTCTTAGATGTAATGACTAGTCATGGAAGTCGGGTTCGTCAAGAAGTAAATAAGGTGATGCGGGAAAGCGAACTGAAAGGTGAAGAACGTTTATGGGAATTAGCCAAGACCCTGTTGCGTCTGCATCCAAAAGATATCTATGAACAGTGGCAAAGCGCGGGGGACTTGCTTAGCCAAAGTTCAAAGCGAAAATTGAACGTAATTTTCATGATTGATTACATTGAACCAGTTTCTGAATTCTTTAAGCAACCTGACATTAAGATGCGGCCGGATGTCTTACCGAAAGAAGCTGCGGAGTTGTTTATTTCTAGTCTAAGTCCAATGTTTAATTCATTCCAAAAGTTTGGTGGTCGTTCAATTACACAAGAACAACGTAACCGGATTATTTTAGATATCTTTATGAACGGATTGAATCAGCGTTAATAAATCACGTTCAAATAAAAGAGGTTAGTTAATGAGCTAATCTCTTTTTTTAGTGCCACAACAGTTGACTTAGTTAGAAAAAACGATTATACTTTGAAAGTATTTAACTGTAAGTTCAACGGTTGTAATGATCTATTGTCCATTGCAATCCTTATAAATGCCAAAGGTAGTTGCCAGCTGCTTTTGGATTTTTTTTGCCCAAAAGTTGCATTTTATCCAAAATGTAATCAAAATGTAACATTTCGCAAGTTGAACTTACCCAACAAATTAGAGAGGTGAATACTTTGGCCGGACATTTAGTAAAATACGGTAAACACCGTACCCGTCGTAGTTATTCTCGGATTAAGGAAGTTCTTGATCTACCGAACCTGATTGAAATCCAAACTAATTCATATAATTGGTTTATGGATAAAGGGATCCGGGAAATGTTTAATGACATTATGCCAATCGATGATTTCCAAGGAAAACTTTCTTTGGAATTCGTTGATTATCAACTTATGGAACCTAAGTATACAGTTGATGAAGCACGTGAACATGACGCTAATTATTCAGCACCACTCCACGTCACATTACGCTTAACAAGCCACGAAACTGGTGAAATCAAGTCACAAGATGTGTTCTTTGGCGATTTTCCACTAATGACTGATCAAGGGACCTTCATTATTAATGGTGCAGAACGGGTAATTGTTTCTCAATTAGTTCGTTCACCAGGGGTCTATTATAATGAAGAAACCGACAAGAATGGTTGGCCAAGTTATGGTGCTAACTTCATTCCTAACCGTGGTGCATGGTTGGAATACGAAACGGATGCTAAGGGAATTTCATATGTGCGGATTGACCGGACACGGAAATTGCCATTAACGGAGTTAGTCCGTGCGCTTGGCTTTGGTTCAGATGATGAAATCATCGAAATGCTTGGTGGTAATTCTGACTCACTGAGCGCAACTCTGGATAAGGATGTTCATAAGGATGCTGAAGACTCCCGTGTTGAAGAAGCATTGAAAGATATTTATGAACGGTTACGTCCAGGCGAACCAAAGACTGCGGATTCTGCACGGAGTCTTTTGACTGCGCGTTTCTTTGATCCAAAGCGCTATGATATGGCACCAGTTGGCCGTTACAAGACAAATAAGAAACTTAAGATGAAGTATCGTTTGTTGGGACAAACCTTGGCTGAAACCTTGGCTGACCCAGAAACTGGTGAAATTTTAGCTAATAAGGGCGATGTAGTTACTAAGGAAGTCCTTAAAAAGTTAGAACCGGCTCTTGAAAGCGATGACTTTAAGATGGTGACGTACACACCTTCCGATGAAGCTGTAGTAACTGCACCAGTTAAGCTCCAAAAGATTCTGGTTTATTCTAAGAAAGACCCAGAACGAGTTGTGCCAATCGTTTCCAACGGTCACATTCCATTGGAACTGAAGCACATTCAACCGGCTGATATTATTGCTTCAGTCAACTACTTCTTTAATCTTCAAGAAGGAATCGGTTCAACTGATGATATTGACCACTTGGGTAACCGGCGGATTCGTTCTGTTGGTGAATTGTTGCAAAACCAATTCCGCATTGGTTTAGCACGGATGGAACGGGTTGTTCGCGAACGGATGTCAATCCAAGATATCAATACGGTTACTCCACAACAATTAATTAACATTCGTCCAGTTGTGGCTTCCATCAAGGAATTCTTTGGTTCATCTCAACTTTCACAATTCATGGACCAAACTAACCCACTGGGAGAATTAACTCACAAGCGGCGTCTTTCTGCCCTTGGACCTGGTGGTTTAACTCGTGATCGGGCTGGATATGAAGTCCGGGACGTGCACTATACGCACTATGGCCGGATGTGTCCAATTGAAACTCCTGAAGGTCCAAACATTGGATTGATCAACAGTCTGTCATCCTATGCACGGGTAAATAAGTATGGCTTTATTGAAACGCCTTACCGGCGGGTTTCTTGGGAAACTCATAAAGTTACGGACAAGATTGACTACTTAACAGCGGATGAAGAAGATAACTACATCATTGCGCAAGCCAACACTAAGCTAAACGATGATGGATCATTTGCCGAAGATGAAATTATGTGTCGTGATAAAGATGACTATATTTCAACTACCGCTGAAAACGTTGATTACATGGACATTTCTCCTAAACAAGTAGTTTCTGTTGCTTCTGCATGTATTCCATTCTTGGAAAACGATGACTCTAACCGTGCGCTGATGGGGGCTAATATGCAGCGTCAAGCTGTTCCACTTATTAATCCTCATGCTCCTTTGATTGGGACGGGGATTGAATATAAGGCTGCCCATGACTCTGGGGTTGCTTTAATTGCTAAGTATTCCGGAACTGTTGAATATGTCGATGCACGTGAAATTCGTGTTCGTCGTGATGATGACACTCTTGATACTTACAAACTAATGAAATTCCGTCGTTCAAATGGTGGTAAGAACTATAACCAACGTCCAATCGTTAAAGTTGGTGAACATGTTGATGCTGATGATATTTTGGCTGACGGTCCATCAATGGAACAAGGTGAATTGGCATTAGGGCAAAACCCACTGATTGCATTCATGACTTGGCAAGGTTACAATTTCGAAGATGCCATCGCAATTTCTGAACGATTAGTGAAGGATGATGTTTATACATCAATTCATATTGAATCTTACGAATCAGAAGCTCGTGAAACTAAGTTAGGACCCGAAGAAATGACTCGTGAAATTCCAAATGTTGGTGCTGATGCATTAAAGAATTTGGATGAAAATGGTGTTGTTCGGGTTGGTGCCGAAGTACATGATGGTGATATCTTAGTTGGTAAGGTTACACCAAAAGGGGTTACTGAATTATCAGCAGAAGAACGTTTACTGCATGCGATCTTTGGTGAAAAGTCCCGTGAAGTTCGTGATACATCACTCCGGGTTCCTCATGGTGGTGGCGGAATTATCCAAGACGTTAAAGTCTTCACTCGTGAAAACGGGGATGAACTGTCACCTGGTGTAAACAAGATGGTTCGGGTTTACATTGCCCAAAAGCGTAAGATTCAGGTTGGGGACAAAATGTCTGGTCGGCATGGTAACAAAGGGACGGTTTCAATCGTTGTTCCTGAAGAAGATATGCCATACATGCCAGATGGAACGCCAATCGATATCATGTTAAGTCCAATGGGTGTGCCATCACGGATGAACATTGGTCAGGTTATCGAATTACACTTGGGAATGGCGGCCCGTGAATTAGGGATTCACATTGCTACTCCAGTTTTTGATGGGGCCACTGATCAAGATGTTTGGGATGCCGTTAAGGAAGCTGGTTTGCCATCAGATGGAAAGACGATTCTTTATGATGGGCGGACTGGTGAACCATTTGAACAACGTGTTGCCGTTGGTGTTATGCACTATCTGAAATTAGCTCACATGGTTGATGATAAGATTCACGCACGTTCAATTGGACCTTACTCATTAGTTACCCAACAACCACTTGGTGGTAAAGCCCAATTTGGGGGCCAGCGGTTCGGTGAAATGGAAGTTTGGGCCCTTGAAGCATATGGTGCAGCTTACACCTTGCAAGAAATCTTGACTTACAAGTCAGATGACGTTGTTGGTCGGGTTAATACCTATGATGCCATCATTAATGGTGACCAAATTCCAAAGCCAGGTGTTCCAGAATCATTCCGGGTATTGGTTAAGGAACTGCAATCACTTGGCTTGGACATGAAGGTACTCGACAATAACCATGAAGAAGTACAACTTAAAAACATGGACGAAGATGTGATTGATGTACGTAAGTCAGCGCAACACGCCCAACAAAAACAACAAGAAACGGCAAATGCTGATCAATCAACGTCAGCTGAACCAAATGAAGCTAAGCAAGACTAAAAAAGGAGGACAGCTCTTTGATTGACGTCAATAATTTTGAAAGTATGCAGATCGGATTGGCTTCACCTAACAAGATTCGTAGTTGGTCATATGGTGAAGTAAAGAAGCCAGAAACGATTAACTACCGGACTTTGAAGCCTGAAAAAGAAGGTCTGTTTGACGAACGAATCTTTGGTCCAACTAAAGATTATGAATGTGCTTGTGGTAAATACAAGCGAGTTCGTTTTAAAGGATTAGTATGTGACCGTTGTGGAGTTGAAGTTACAAGTTCTAAGGTTCGTCGTGAACGGATGGGACACATTGAGTTAGCTGCTCCGGTATCACATATTTGGTATTTCAAGGGGATTCCATCACGGATGGGTCTCGTTTTGGACATGAGTCCACGGGCTTTGGAAGAAGTAATTTACTTTGCCTCCTATGTTGTTCTTGATCCAGGTGACACTCCATTAGAAAAGAAACAACTTTTGACGGAAGCAGAGTATCGTGATAAGAAGGCCGAATATGGTGACCGTTTCACTGCAGAAATGGGTGCAGAAGCGGTTCAGAAGCTCTTGAAAGATGTTGATCTTCAAAAAGAAGCTGACGAATTAAAGGCTGAATTGAAGGACGCAACAGGTCAAAAACGGACACGAGCAGTTCGGCATCTAGATATTTTGGAAGCATTTATCAAGTCTGGTAACAAGCCTGAATGGATGGTAATGGATGTGATTCCAGTTATGCCACCTGATTTACGACCGATGGTTCAGCTAGAAGGGGGACGTTTTGCTACCTCTGATCTGAACGATTTATACCGGCGGGTTATTAACCGTAACAATCGTTTGAAGCGTTTATTAGAGTTAAATGCACCAGGCATCATTGTTCAAAATGAAAAGCGGATGCTCCAAGAAGCGGTCGATGCATTAATTGACAATGGTCGTCGCGGTCGTCCAGTTGCCGGGCCAGGTAATCGTCCACTGAAATCTCTTTCACACTTGCTAAAGGGTAAGCAAGGACGTTTCCGTCAAAACTTGCTTGGTAAGCGGGTTGACTACTCTGGACGTTCAGTTATCGATGTTGGTCCATCATTAAAGATGAATCAAATGGGATTACCAATTCCAATGGCGCTAGAACTATTTAAGCCATTTATCATGCACGAATTAACTAAGCGTAACTTAGTTAATAACGTCAAGGCAGCCAAGCGCATGATTGATAAGCGTGATGATAAGGTATTTGATGTTCTGGAAGATGTTATTAAGGAACACCCAGTTCTTTTGAACCGGGCACCTACGCTGCACCGTTTGGGTATCCAAGCCTTTGAACCAATTTTGGTTTCTGGTAAGTCCATGCGGTTACACCCATTAGTATGTACAGCCTACAATGCGGACTTTGATGGTGACCAAATGGCCATCCACGTTCCGCTTTCTGATGAAGCACAAGCCGAAGCTCGTTTGTTAATGTTGGCTGCTCACCATATTCTATCTCCTCGTGATGGGGAACCAATTGTGGCGCCTTCACAAGATATGGTTATCGGTAACTACTACATGACCACAGAAGATAAGGGTCGTGAAGGTGAAGGAATGATCTTCAAGGATGCTGATGAAGCAGAAATGGCCTACCGAAATGGTTATGTTGCATTACAAACTCGTGTTGGGGTACAAGTGGCTGCTTACCCTGAAAAGCCATTTACGGATGATCAACGCAACAAGATTATGGTAACAAGTGTTGGTAAGCTGCTTTTCAACAAGATCTTGCCAAAAGATTACACTTATATTAATGAACCAACTGATGATAACCTACAAAATGGGGTTCCTGATAAGTACTTTTTGGATAAGGGTGAAGACATTCATGATTACCTTGAAAATGCTCCACTTGTTCCACCATTTAAGAAGGGCTTCCTTTCAGATATCATTGCGGAAATCTACAAGATTTACAAAGTGACGGAAACATCTGAATTCCTAGATCGAATTAAGGACCTTGGTTATTATGAATCAACCATTTCCGGGTTAACGGTTGGGGTTGCCGATATTACCGACTTAAAGGAAAAGCCAGAAATTATTGAAAAGGCTCATAAACAGGTTGCCTTAATTACGAAGCAATTCCGTCGTGGTTTAATCACTGATAACGAACGTTATGAACGGGTTATTGGTGTTTGGAATGACGCTAAGGATGAAGTTCAAGAAAAACTGATTGAGCATATGGATATCCATAACCCAATTAACATGATGTCCGACTCCGGGGCGCGTGGTAACATTTCTAACTTTACTCAGCTTGCCGGGATGCGTGGACTGATGGCTTCACCATCTGGTAAGATCATGGAATTGCCAATTCTTTCTAATTTCCGTGAAGGATTGTCTGTGCTGGAAATGTTTATTTCCTCCCACGGTGCTCGTAAAGGGATGACTGATACGGCTCTGAAGACTGCCAACTCTGGTTACTTGACCCGGCGGTTAGTTGACGTTGCTCAAGACGTTATTGTACGGGAAGAAGATTGTGGAACTGATCGTGGATTGGACGTTTCTGCAATTACCAATGGTAATGAAATGATTGAACCATTGTACGACCGAATTTTAGGTCTTTACACCATGAAGTCGGTCTTTGATCCTTCAACTGGTGAACGGATTGTGGGCAAGAATGTGCTAATTGATGAAGCAATGGCCCAGAAGATTGTCGATGCCGGAGTTAAGACGGTTACGATTCGTTCTGCCTTCACTTGTAACACTGAACACGGGGTTTGTGAACGGTGTTATGGTCGAAATGCCGCAACTGGTGACAAGGTTGAAGCAGGGGAAGCAATTGGTACAGTTGCTGCCCAATCAATTGGTGAACCTGGTACTCAATTGACTCTTCGGAACTTCCACACTGGTGGGGTTGCCGGAAATGAAGATATTACTCAAGGGCTTCCTCGTGTGCAAGAAATTGTTGAAGCGCGGAATCCAAAAGGTAAAGCAACGATTTCCGAAGTTACTGGTGAAGTAGAATCTATTGAAGAAAACCCAGCAGAACAAACTAAGGACATTACTGTTAAGGGTGAAAACGATACGCGGACTTACACTCTGCCAATCACAGCTCGTTTACGGGTTGCCGAAGGTGACTTTATTCATCGTGGGGCTGCTCTTAACGAAGGTTCAATTGATCCAAAGGAATTGATCCGAGTTCGGGATGTTCTTTCCACGGAAACATACTTGTTGGCCCAAGTTCAAGGTGTTTACCGGATGCAAGGGATTGATCTGTTAGATAAGCACGTCGAAATTATGATTCGTCAAATGATGCGTAAGGTTCGGGTCATGGATCCTGGTGATACTGATGTGCTTCCAGGAGAATTAATGGATATTAGTCAATTCCGTGATGCTAACTACAAGACGTTAATTTCAGGGGGCATTCCAGCAACTGCCCGTCCAGTAATTCTTGGGATCACCAAAGCTGCCCTTGAAACGAACAGTTTCTTATCTGCGGCTTCATTCCAAGAAACGACACGGGTTCTTACCGATGCTGCTATTCGTGGCAAGGAAGATCCACTTGTTGGGCTGAAGGAAAATGTTATTATTGGTAAGATTATTCCAGCTGGTACTGGTATGAGTGCCTACCGGAACATCAAACCAAAGGAAGTTAGTGTTGGAGCAACTGCTGATAGCGCAGTGACTACAATGCCAAATGGCTCTATCCGTGAAATGGAAGAGCAAATGAAAGAAAATGACAATCAGTAATTTTCTTTAAATATCAATAAGACGTGAGTCAAGATGGCTCACGTCTTATTTTTTGCTTGTGTTTTCCTTAATAAAGGTGCTAATGTTATAAAGTTAATAGTGGGAGGAGATCAATTGGAAAAATATCAGATTGAAATTCCAAAATCAGCGGTGAAACAGCTAGAATTAGATGGAACAGAGTATTCAATGCGGCTAGAGCATAATTCGATTTTGGTCCGGCCGGCAAATGTTGTTGATTTAATTCCGCAGATTCATTTTTGGTGGTATGGGAGTTTAGCATTTTTGTCTGCCGCTTGTTTTTTATTTTATATGCTTAATCAGCATTATCATGTGGTGCCTTTGAGCGGTAATTATTCAATTGCCACGGCATCTATTTTGCTAAGTGCAATTTGTGGCACATTAGTATTTGCAATCACATTCATTATGCAGAAAATTAGGGGTACCGGTCCTGCTCGTTCCTTTTCTTGGCGAAGTTTACCCCCGCTAATTGTTGCATGTGCAATGATTATTGTGTTCATTATGCTGGCCGTATATTGGCTCTTTGGTGAACTTTTTAAGGGCCTAATGCTTGATATATATACATCGACAGTGTTGGTGTTTATTGCTGTAGCAGTAGTTAATTATTTAATGATTAACTTAGCAATGACGATTTCGCCGGGAATCATTACTAATTTGATGACCATTATGATTGTTGGTGGTGTTGGCTTTTCAATGTTGACAAACTCAACCAAAAATTGGTGGCGCCATAATTTTAGCTGTTTGGGAACTAACCAGAATAATACTCACTTTTCGTTTAATATCACGTTAGTTTTCTCAGGGCTGTTATTGATGATTTTGATTGACTATCTTTTCGTTAATTTGAACCACAAATATCATGGATGGAAAGTTAATACATTGCGGGGCTTATTATATGCGCTTGGTGGGTGTATTGGATGCATCGGTTTGTTTCCTAATAATCCACAGTTCCACGTATTTCATGATCGAATTGCGATGTGGCTTGTGTACTTATTATTAATTTTAATTGCTACCGTTCGTTGGATTTTACCAGAAGTAACCAAAGAATTCTTAAAAGTTTCTTATATGATTGGTGGGGTAATTGCCGTTGACTATATTGTCTTCGAAGCCTTTACTTATTTATCATTAACCGCTTTTGAATTGATTGCATTTATATTGGCGTTTGCCTGGGTTTTGTTATTACTTCAATACATTGAAAACTTGGTTAATAATAATGTCCAAATTTTTCCCGTTACCATTAAAGTGGTCGATGCTCAATCTGAAAAATAGTTTTGTTAATTTAACACGTCCTAAAGCAGGACGTGTTTTTTTATAATGAGGCTTAAAAATAGTCCTAGCCAAAGAAAGGGGAGAAGCGGAATCGGAGCATGGCGATAGAGTTTAGGATGAAGGATGGATAAGAGGCAAGCGAAAAGGACTGCCTGGGTAGAAATATACGGTCCACAACTTAAGGTAGTCATGATAATAAAATCAATGTCGCCATTACCAATTTGGGAGTAAAAATATCCAGTCATCCAAAATAGAGCGTAAAGGAGGACTGTCATATGACTTGGATTAATAACATTTAAGTAGTGAAGTAGCCAGATGTTAAGTATCAAGTAACCATTAAATTCGTGGGTAAACCAATCCTGAGTACACGTAATAATCATGCATGAGTCAACAATTAAGAAGATGATTAAATCTTGTGTGGAAAAGATTGGAAACTCAGCCCAGGAAAATGCTCCAACCACCTCACATATAAACCAATAGCAATTAATCCGTTTCCCGCAGTAGTGACACTTGCCTAGTTGAAGTAGATAGCCGATAAGTGGGATCAAGTAATACCAGCTAATTTTGTTTCGACAGTGATCACAAACGGAATAGAGCCCTAAGGAATGATTTGGGTCGAAAATAGTACGCCAGGTCCAAGTCGCCAAAAATGATGACCAGCAGGCACCAAATAATAGTAAAATGATAATCATGATGTCACCTCATTTTTTAATTACGAAAAAGGACCACTAACTCATGAAAAATCCTCGCGAATATCATTTGACAATGGCCGCACCGCATGTTAAATTAGTCAAGGTGCTTTTGTTAGCAGCGATTGTGTCTGTCGTTGGGCAGACGAACGTCCGCGATAGCACAAATTAAATAACCATCCATTTTTTTATAACCAAAAAAGAACCACCTGGATGTGTGGACTTAAATCAAAGAAAGGGGATTAATTATGCCTACAATTAATCAACTGGTTCGTAAGGGCCGGAAGAGCCACAAGGACAAGTCAAAATCACCTGCCTTGGGCTTTGTTTACAACAGTTTCAAGAAGGAAGAAGTTAAGACACCATCACCACAAAAGCGTGGGGTTGCAACTCGTGTTGGTACGATGACACCAAAGAAGCCTAACTCAGCTTTGCGGAAGTATGCCCGTGTTCGTCTTTCAAACTTGATTGAAGTAACGGCTTATATTCCTGGGATCGGTCACAACCTTCAAGAACACTCAGTTGTTTTAATTCGTGGTGGTCGTGTTAAGGACTTGCCAGGGGTTCGTTACCACATTATTCGTGGGACACTTGATACTGCCGGTGTTGAAGGTCGTCGTCAAAGCCGTTCTAAGTACGGTGCTAAGAAGCCTAAGGACTAATCTGCAAAGGGAGGAAATAGGAAATGCCTCGTAAAGGACATATTGCAAAACCAGAAGTATTACCAGATCCAATTTACAACTCAAAGCTGGTAACTAGTATGATTAACCACTTGATGTTAGATGGTAAGCGTGGTACTGCTTCTAAGATCTTATATCAAGCATTTAACGAAATTAAAGACCAAACTGGTAATGATCCAGTTGAAGTATTTGAACAAGCAATTGAAAATGTTCAACCAGCACTTGAAGTTAAGGCACGGCGGATTGGTGGTTCTAACTACCAAGTTCCAATTGAAGTTCGTCCAGATCGTCAACGGACACTGGCTCTTCGTTGGTTAACTCAATTCGCACGTCTTCGTGGTGAACACACCATGGTTCAACGGTTAGCTGCTGAAATTATTGATGCTTCTAACAACACTGGTGCTTCCATCAAGAAGAAGGAAGATACACTGCGGATGGCCGAAGCAAACCGGGCATTTGCACATTACCGCTGGTAATAAATTGAAACTGGTCGTCGACCAAGTTTCGCTGAGGGCGACGCAATATACTTATAACGTCACCCTTTTTTTAAAGAAAGATTTGAAGGGAGATACACAAAAAGATGGCTAACAAACGTGAATATCCACTTGCCAAGACCCGTAACATTGGTATTATGGCCCACATCGATGCCGGTAAGACCACTGCTACTGAACGGATCCTTTACTACACCGGTAAGATTCACAAGATTGGTGAAACTCATGATGGTGCTTCACAAATGGACTGGATGGATGAAGAAAAGGAACGTGGTATTACTATCACTTCTGCAGCTACTACGGCGGTTTGGAAGGATCATCGGATTAACATCATTGATACCCCAGGACACGTTGACTTTACTGTCGAAGTTGAACGGGCATTGCGGGTTCTTGATGGTGCCGTAACGGTCTTGGATGCTCAAGCAGGGGTTGAACCACAAACAGAAACTGTTTGGCGTCAAGCGGATGACTTCGATGTTCCACGGATTGTTTTTGCAAACAAGATGGACAAGATGGGTGCTAACTTTGATTATTCTGTTCAAACTATTAAAGATCGTTTGAACGTTACCCCATTACCAATTCAATTGCCAATTGGTGCCGAAGATGACTTTGCAGGTGTGGTTGACCTTGTTAAGATGGTTGCTTACGTTTATGACGAAGACAAATTAGGTACTAACTGGGATACT
Source organism: Limosilactobacillus coleohominis 101-4-CHN (assembly GCF_000161935.1). GTDB lineage: Bacteria > Bacillota > Bacilli > Lactobacillales > Lactobacillaceae > Limosilactobacillus > Limosilactobacillus coleohominis_A. The sequence goes on from NZ_GG698803.1 coordinate 217,766, forward strand.
GTTGACATTCCTGATGACCTTAAGGATGAAGCTGAAAAGCGTCATGATGAAATGCTTGAAACTCTAGCTGACGTTGATGACAACATTATGGAAAAGTACCTTGATGGTGCGGATATTTCTGTTGATGAAATTAAAGCTGCTATCCGTAAGGCAACCCTTTCACAAGAGTTATTCCCTGTTTTAGCTGGTTCAGCTTACAAGGATAAGGGTATCCAAATGATGCTTGATGCAGTTATCGATTACTTGCCATCACCATTGGATGTTAAGCCATTTGTTGCTCATGATGCAGATGGTAACGAAGTTGAATTAACTGCTGGGGATGACAAGCCATTTGCTGCTTTAGCATTTAAGATTGCCACCGATCCATTTGTTGGTCGTTTGACATTCTTACGGGTTTACACTGGTTCACTCCAATCAGGTTCATATGTTTTGAACGCAACTAAGGATAAGCGTGAACGGATTGGTCGTTTGCTTCAAATGCACTCGAACCAACAACACGAAATTCCTGAAGTGTTCTCTGGTGATATTGCAGCGGCAATTGGTTTGAAGAACACCACAACTGGTGACTCATTAACTGATCCAGATCATCCATTACAACTTGAATCAATGGACTTCCCAGAACCTGTTATTCAGGTATCTGTTGAACCTAAGTCCAAGGCTGACCAAGACAAGATGGATAAGGGACTACAAAAACTTGCCGAAGAAGACCCAACGTTCAAGACAGAAACTAACCCTGAAACTGGTGAAACTTTGATTGCCGGGATGGGTGAATTACACTTGGACATCATTGTTGAGCGTCTTCGTCGTGAATTCCATGCTGAAGTAACGGTTGGTAAGCCACAAGTTTCCTACCGTGAAGCATTCACTAAGCAAGCTAGCGCTCAAGGTAAGTTCGTTCGTCAATCTGGTGGTAAAGGTCAATACGGTGATGTATGGATCGAATTTACACCACTTGAAGAAGGTAAAGGCTTTGAATTTGAAGATGCCATTGTTGGTGGGGTTGTTCCTCGTGAATACATTCCAGCTGTTGAACAAGGTTTGAAGGAAGCAATGGAAAACGGAGTTCTTGCCGGTTACCCATTAGTTGACATGCATGCTAAGCTCTATGATGGTAGTTACCACGAAGTCGACTCTTCTGAAGCTGCATTTAAGGTTGCTGCCTCACTTGCTCTGAAGAATGCTGCTAAGAAGGCTGATCCAGTGATCCTTGAACCGATCATGAAGGTTGACATTGTTACCCCAGAAGATAATTTAGGTGATGTTATGGGTCACGTTACTGCTCGTCGTGGTTCTATTGATGGGATGGAAGAACGTGGGAATGCCCAACTTGTTCATGCCTTTGTTCCATTATCAGAAATGTTTGGTTATGCCACTACGCTTCGTTCAGCAACTCAAGGTCGTGGTACATTCACAATGACCTTTGATCACTACTCAGCTGTTCCAAAGTCTGTTCAAGAAGATATTATCTCCAAGAATGGTGGCAACAACTAATAGTTTAATTTAAAAAGTTCGTACAAATTTGTACGGGCTTTTTTTATATCCAAAATTTTGTAACAGTTTTTTAACATAAAAATTGAAATTAATTATGCAAAACCCTTGCGGCGTCAATGATTCTCTAGTATTATGGTTAAGTGCTTGAATTTACCAAGGGTGTAGTATGCACTAGAATGTAAGTTTAAGATCACAGGCGATGAAGTGGAAGGTTGCGACACACCCGGCCGCTTTGCCACAGGATGTGGCGGTAATTTCCATGGAGCTAGTCAAATTTTAAATCTGACGAAGGAGGGAACATAATGGCAAAACAAAAGATTCGTATTCGTTTAAAGGCTTATGAACACCAAGTTTTAGACCAATCAGCTGATAAGATTGTTGAAACTGCTAAGCGTACTGGTGCTCAAATTTCAGGCCCAATTCCGTTACCAACTGAACGGACTTTATACACGGTGCTTCGTTCACCACACAAGTTCAAGAAGTCACGGGAACAATTTGAAATGCGGACCCACAAGCGTTTGATTGACATTGTTGATCCTACGCCTAAGACGGTTGACTCATTAATGAAGCTTGACCTGCCTAGTGGTGTTGACATTGAAATTAAGCTTTAATTTGAAGCATTAAACGACAAAATAAATCAAAATAAATTGGAGGTGTACTCATGACCAAAGGAATCTTAGGTAAAAAAGTCGGAATGACTCAAGTGTTCACTGACAATGGTGAACTGGTTCCTGTTACTGTAGTCGACGTTACACCAAACGTTGTTATGCAAATTAAGACTGTCGAAAATGATGGTTATAATGCTGTGCAACTTGGTTTCGATGACAAACGGGAAATCTTGAGCAACAAGGCTGAACAAGGTCATGCAGCAAAAGCAAACACGGCTCCTAAGCGCTTCATCGGTGAAATCCGCGACGCTGAATTAGGAGACGACATTAAAGTTGGAGACGAAGTTAAGGCGGATATTTTTGCCGAAGGTGAAACAGTTGATGTAACTGGTATCACTAAGGGTCATGGTTACCAAGGTAACATCCATAAGGATGGTCAATCTCGTGGACCTATGGCACACGGTTCTCGTTATCACCGTCGTCCTGGTTCATTAGGTGCAATTATTAACCACGTTTTCAAGGGAAAGAAGCTCCCAGGTCGTATGGGTGGTAATACCCGCACTATGCAACACTTACAAGTTGTAAAGGTTGATACTGAAAACAATGTATTACTCATTAAGGGTAATGTTCCAGGTGCCAACAAATCATACGTAACTATTAAAAACTCAGTTAAGGCTAACACTAAGAAGAGCCTTAGCAAACAACACAATAATTAAGAAAGGAGGAAGTAAATTATGACTAGCGTTGCATTATTCAACCAAGATGGTAGCCAAAATGGCAATATTGATTTAAACGATGCAATTTTTGGTGTTGAAGTTAACGAAAATGCAGAATATGAATCAATTATTCGTCAACGGGCTTCACTTCGCCAAGGGACACACGCAGTTAAGAACCGTTCAGCAGTTCGCGGTGGTGGTAAGAAGCCATGGCGTCAAAAGGGTACTGGACGTGCTCGTCAAGGTTCTATCCGTTCACCACAATTCCGTGGTGGTGGGATTGTATTTGGACCTACTCCACGTTCATACAACTACCGTCTGCCTCGTAAGGTTCGTCAACTTGCTATTAAATCAGCTCTTTCTCAAAAGGTTGCAGATGATAAGTTTGTTGTAGTTGATTCAATTAACTTTGATGCACCAAAGACGAAAGAATTTGCTAGTGTATTAGACAACTTAAAGGTCAACGAAAAAGTGTTGATCGTTGTAACTGACGATGATAAGAATGCGGGATTATCAGCACGTAACCTGTCAAAGGTTAATGTTGTTACACCTGCTGGTGTGAACATTTTGAACGTTGTTGATGCTCAAAAGATCGTCATTACTAAGTCAGCTCTTTCTCAAGTAGAGGAGGTGCTCGCATAATGGAAGCACGCGATATTATCTTACGTCCTGTTATTACAGAAGCATCTACTGCTGCAATGGACGATAAGCGTTACACATTTGATGTTGATTTACGAGCAACTAAGACGCAAGTTAAGAATGCTGTCGAAGAAATCTTCGATGTTAAAGTTGTCAAAGTTAACATTATGAACATTAAGGGGAAGCAAAAGCGTCAAGGTCGTTACGTTGGCTACACTAAGCGTCGTCGTAAGGCCATTGTTCAACTTTCTGCTGACTCAAAGGAAATTAAGTTGTTTGCAGAAGACAACAACTAAACTTAAAAGTTAGGAGGAAAAAATAGTGGGAATTCGTAAATATAAAGGAACCACTAACGGTCGCCGTAACATGAACGGATTTGACTTCGCTAACATTACGAAGACTACTCCAGAAAAGTCACTGTTAGCACCTTTAAAGCATACCGCAGGCCGTAACAGTCAAGGTAAAATGACTGTTCGTCACCGTGGTGGTGGTACAAAGCGTCAATACCGTATCATTGACTTTAAGCGGAACAAGGATAATGTTCCAGCAACTGTTAAAGCAATTGAATATGATCCAAATCGTACTGCTAACATTGCACTGTTAGTATACGCTGACGGAACCAAGGCATACATTTTAGCACCTAAGGGACTTGAAGTTGGTATGACTGTAGAGGCTGGTCCAGAAGCAGATATTAAGGTTGGTAATGCTCTTCCATTGAAGAACATTCCGGTTGGTACTGTTATTCATAACATTGAATTGAAGCCAGGAAAGGGTGGACAATTAACTCGTTCCGCTGGTGCTTCAGCTCAATTACTTGGTAAGGAAGAGAAGTATGTTTTAGTACGTCTTTCTTCTGGTGAAGTTCGGATGGTATTAGCAACTTGCCGTGCTACGATTGGTTCAATCGGTAACGAAGAACGTGCTTTGCTTATCAAGGGTAAGGCAGGTCGCAATCGTTATGCAGGTCGTCGTCCACATGTTCGTGGTTCTGTTATGAACCCTAACGATCACCCACATGGTGGTGGTGAAGGTAAGCAACCAGTTGGTTTACCATCTCCACTTTCTCCATGGGGTAAGAAGACTGTTGGTAAGAAGACGCGTTCACACAAGGCTCGTTCCAACAAGTTCATTGTTCGTGGTCGTAAGCGTGGTCCACATACTCGTTAATTTTAATTTGATAATACCTGAGAGGAGGTACAAATATGGCTCGTAGTTTGAAAAAAGGACCTTTTGCTGACGCATCTCTGCTAAAAAAGGTCGAAGCACAAGCCGATAACGAAAAGAAATCAGTTATCAAAACCTGGTCTCGTCGTTCTACGATTTTCCCAAGCTTCATTGGATACACCTTTGCTGTTTATGATGGTCGTAAGCATGTGCCAGTTTACGTGCAAGAAGATATGGTTGGTCACAAGCTTGGTGAATTTGTTCCAACACGGACTTTCCATGGTCATGCATCTGATGACAAGAAGACTAAAGCTAAGTAATTAAGGAGGGAATTGAGTAATGGCTGAAAATGTTACTTCAGCTAAGGCAACTGCTAAGATGGTCCGTGTATCATCTCGGAAGGTTCGTTTAGTTTTAGATACTATTCGTAACAAGAGCGTTGCTGAAGCATTTGCTATTCTGAAGTTCACTCCTAATGGTGCTGCTTCAGATGTTGAAAAAGTATTGAAATCTGCTGTTGCAAACGCTGAAAATAATTTTGACCTTGATCGTGCTTCATTGGTTGTTTCAGAAGCTTTTGCAAACGAAGGACCAACCCTTAAGCGGTTCCGTCCACGTGCTAAAGGTTCTGCTTCCCCAATTAATAAGCGGACAAGTCATATCACAGTGGTTGTTACAGAAAAATAGGAGGAATGAATAGTGGGTCAAAAGATTAATCCTAATGGTTTCCGTGTTGGGGTCATTCGTCCATGGAGTGCTAAGTGGTACGCTGATAAAAAGCACTACGCTGAATACCTAAACGAAGACCTTCGGATCCGTAAATATATCGAAAAGCGACTTGCTGATGCCTCTGTCTCAACCATCGAAATTGAACGTGCCGCAAATCGCGTTAACGTTTCAATCCATACCGCTCGTCCTGGGATGGTAATTGGTAAAGGTGGTTCAGAAGTTGAAGCACTTCGCCTTGAATTAAACAAACTAACTGGTAAGCGTGTTCACATCAATGTTGTTGAAATTAAAAAGCCTGATTTGGACGCTCACCTGGTTGGTGAAAATGTTGCACAACAACTTGAAAATCGGATTGCTTTCCGTCGTGCAATGCGTGGGGCTATGCAACGTGCAATGCGTGCTGGTGCAAAGGGTATTAAGATCCAAGTTGCTGGTCGTTTAAATGGGGCAGATATGTCACGGGTTGAATCATACTCTGATGGTACTGTTCCGTTGCATACACTTCGTGCAGATATTGATTACTCATGGGATGAAGCTCGTACTACCTATGGTGCTTTAGGTATTAAGACCTGGATCTACCGTGGTGAGGTTCTTCCTGAAAAGAAGAATAATTCAAAAGGAGGGAAGTAAAACATGCTAGTACCAAAGCGAGTTAAACACCGTAAGGTTCAACGTGGTCACCTTCGTGGTGAAGCTAAAGGTGGTAAGACGGTCGCTTTCGGTGAATACGGTTTGCAAGCATTAGATTCACATTGGATTTCAAACCGTCAAATCGAAGCTGGCCGTATCGCAATTACCCGTTACATGAAGCGTGGTGGTAAGGTATGGATTAAGATCTTCCCACACCTGTCATACACTAGCAAGGGTGTTGGTGTCCGGATGGGTAACGGTAAAGGTGCTCCCGAAGGTTGGGTAGCCCCTGTTAAGCGTGGCAAGGTATTGTTTGAAGTTGCAGGTGTTTCTGAAGAAGTTGCACGTGAAGCTTTACGTCTTGCCGGTACCAAGATGCCAGTTCGCACTAAGATTATCAAACGTGAGGAAGTAGGTGGACAATCTCATGAAGAGTAAAGATTTTGTAAAAGAGCTGAATGGATTAACCACTGATCAATTGCTTAGCCGTGAAAAGGAATTGAAGGAACAATTGTTTAACTTACGTTTCCAATTAGCAACCGGCCAGTTGGAAAACACTGCAAGCCTTAAGAACGTTCGCAAGGACATTGCTCGGGTTAAGACAGTTCTTCGCCAACAAGAATTAAATAAATAAGAATACGAAAAGGAGGATTAGCGCATGAGTGACGAACGTAATGCACGTAAGGTGTACCAGGGTCGCGTTGTTTCAGATAAGATGGACAAGACCATTGTTGTCTCAGTTGATACTTACAAGAGTGCTCCAATTTATGGTAAGCGTGTAAAGTACTCAAAGAAATTTTATGCCCATGATGAAAACAATGAAGCTCACACTGGTGACACCGTTCAAATCATGGAAACTCGGCCGCTTTCTGCAAAGAAGCGTTTCCGGCTTGTTAAGGTTGTCAAGAAGGCAGTTATTCTTTAGTGCTTTCTATTGCAATCCAATTTAATTCGTATTCTAATTCTTATAAAAAGATGGAAGGAGGACATTAACCGTGATTCAACAAGAAAGTCGGTTGAAGGTCGCTGATAACTCTGGTGCCCGTGAGATTTTAGTAATCAAGATTCTTGGCGGTTCCCGAGTTAAGACCGGTAATATTGGTGATATTATTGTTGCTACTGTTAAACAAGCAACACCAGGTGGCGTTGTCAAAAAGGGTGACGTTGTCAAAGCTGTTGTTGTACGGACTAAGCATGGTCTGCACCGTAAGGATGGTTCATACATCAAGTTTGATGAAAACGCTGCTGTTTTGATTAACAACGACAAGAGCCCTAAGGGTACCCGTATTTTTGGCCCAATCGCTCGTGAGTTACGTGATGACGACTTCATGAAGATCGTTTCACTGGCCCCAGAAGTTCTTTAAGATTACCAAAAATAAGGAGGTGCACTACCACATGTTTTTAAAGACAGGTGACAAAGTTCGCGTCATTACCGGTAAGGACAAGGGTAAGGAAGGTACTATCAAGAAGACCCTTACTAAAGAAAACCGTGTAATCGTTGAAGGAATTAACAAAATTAAAAAACACCAGAAGCCAAGTAATTCTAACCCTAACGGTGGGATTGTTGACACTGAGGCGCCAATTCAAGCATCAAATGTGATGTTAATTGATCCATCAACTAACGAACCAACTCGTGTTGGCTTCAAAGTTGTTGACGGCAAGAAAGTTCGGATTGCCAAGAAGTCTGGTAAGCAAATCGATTAATATAAAAAGAAAGGAGGAAATTATTTCTCATGGAAAACCGTTTAAAGGCTAAGTACGAAAATGAAGTTCGTCCATCATTAATTGAAAAGTTTAATTACTCTTCTGTAATGGCTGCTCCTAAGATCGAAAAGATCGTTCTTAACATGGGTGTTGGGGATGCAACTCAAAACTCAAAGAACCTTGATGAAGCAGTTGAAGAATTAGGTTTAATCGCTGGTCAAAAGCCTGTGATTACTAAGGCAAAGAAGTCCATTGCCGGTTTCCGTTTACGTGAAGGTATGAAAATTGGTGCCAAGGTTACATTACGTGGTGAACGTATGTATGACTTCTTGGACAAGTTAGTTAACGTTTCACTTCCTCGTGTTCGTGACTTCCACGGTGTTTCAAATAAATCATTTGATGGTCGTGGTAATTACACACTTGGTGTACGTGAACAATTAATTTTCCCAGAAATTAATTATGATAACGTTAAGCGTGTTCGTGGTTTAGATATTGTTATTGTTACAACCGCAAACACCGATGAAGAATCACATGAATTATTGGCACAATTGGGTATGCCATTCGCTAAGTAAAAGGGAGGTTTCACAAAAGTGGCTAAAAAATCAATGATCGCTAAGTGCAAGCGTCCAGCTAAGTTTTCATCACGTGAATACACACGTTGTGAACGTTGTGGCCGTCCGCACTCAGTTTACCGTAAATTCCACCTATGCCGGCTTTGCTTACGCGACCTTGCCCATGAAGGTAAAATCCCTGGCATGAAGAAGGCTAGTTGGTAAACAATTCGACAAAAGGAGGAAAAACATCGATGTCTATGAGTGATCCAATTGCAGATTTCTTAACTCGTATTCGTAATGCTAATATGGCACACCACGAAACAGTTGAAGCACCTGCATCAAAGATGAAGAAGGACATTGCTGAAATCTTAAAGCAAGAAGGTTTTGTACGCGATGTTGAATATGTTGATGACAACAAGCAAGGCATCATCCGTGTATTCTTAAAGTATGGTCAAGATGGCGAACAAGTAATTTCTGGCTTAAAGCGTATTTCTAAGCCAGGTCTGCGGACATACGTTAAGGCTGACGCGGTACCAAAGGTTCTGAATGGTTTAGGCATTGCTATCATCTCAACATCAAATGGTGTTGTTACTGATAAAGTTGCTCGTGCCAAGAAGGTCGGCGGCGAAGTTATTGCTTACGTTTGGTAAAAAGAATAGTCGATAGGAGGTGTATTTATGAGTCGTATTGGTTACAAGGAAATTGACTTGCCAGAAGGCGTTGAGGTTTCACAAAAGGGTAATGTTGTTACTGTTAAGGGACCAAAGGGGACTTTAACTCGTGAAATTTCACCACTAATTACGATGACCGTTGATGGCAACGTCGTAAAGTTCGACCGTTCCAGTGATGATAACCGTAACCGTTCATTACATGGTACTACCCGTGCTAATGTTAATAACATGGTTGAAGGGGTTGTTAATGGTTACTCCAAGACCTTGAAACTTGTTGGGGTTGGTTACCGTGCACAAATGAAGGGTAAGACATTAGTTTTAACTGTTGGTTATTCAAACCCTGTTGAAGTTGATGTTCCTGAAGATCTTGAAGTGAAAGTTCCAAACAACACTACTATTGAGATTAGTGGTATTAATAAGGAGGAACTTGGAGAATTTGCGGTTTATGTACGTTCAATTCGTTCACCAGAACCTTACAAGGGTAAGGGAATTCGTTACGAAAATGAACACATTATCCGTAAGGAAGGTAAGACTGGTAAGTAATAGCTTATTAGTTAGTTAAATAATCATATAAAATATAGAGGTGACAGTTGTGATTTCAAAACCAGATAAAAACAAAGTCCGTCAACGTCGTCATAAGCGCGTTCGCGGCAAAATCTCTGGTACTGCAGAGCGCCCACGTTTAAGTGTTTACCGTTCTAACAAAAACATTTACGCTCAAGTTATTGATGACGTAAAGGGTGTGACGCTCGCAAGTGCCTCAACTTTAGACAGTGAAGTTAGCGGCAAGACTAAGTCAGAAAAGGCTGCAGGTGTTGGTGCATTAGTTGCAAAGCGTGCTAATGAAAAGAATATCACTAACGTTGTATTTGACCGTGGGGGCTACCTTTACCATGGTCGTGTTCAAGCCTTGGCTGAAGCTGCTCGCGAAAACGGACTGCAATTCTAAAAGAAGGAGGAAAAACCCGTAATGGCTAAATCAACTTATATTGACCCAGCTAAATTAGACCTTGATGATCAAGTTGTAGCTATCAACCGGATTACTAAGGTTGTTAAAGGTGGTCGTCGGATGCGGTTTGCTGCCTTAGTCGTTGTTGGTGATCGGAACGGTCACGTTGGCTTCGGTACTGGTAAGGCGCAAGAAGTTCCTGAAGCAATTCGGAAGGCTTCTGCTGCGGCACAAAAGAACTTGATTGAAGTACCAAAGGTTGGTACAACAATTCCACATGAAGTTATTGGTACTTTTGGTGGTGGTAAGATTATGCTTAAGCCTGCTGTTGAAGGTTCTGGGGTAGCTGCTGGTGGTGCCGTACGTAACGTTATGGAACTAGCTGGTATTGATGATGTTACTTCAAAGCGTTTGGGCTCTAATACGCCAATTAATGTTGTGCGTGCAACATTTGAAGGCTTGAAGTCATTGAAGAGTGCCGATGAAGTTGCTAAGCTTCGTGGTGTTTCTGCTGAACACCTCGCTGAATAATAGGAGGACAAAATAATGGCTAAAGTTAAAGTTACTTTAATCCGGAGTGCTGCCCACCGTGAACCAACTCAACGTCGGACAGTTAAGGCATTAGGCCTCGGTAAATTACACAGCTCCGTTATTCTCCCAGATAACGCAGCTACTCGTGGTGCAATTTTTAAAGTTGCTCACCTGGTTTCAATTGAAGAAGTTAAGTAATACATTTTTACACAAGGAGGTGCAACCTAATGAAATTAAATGAATTAAAGCCTTCTGAAGGTTCCCGTTTTAAGCGTCTTCGTAAGGGACGTGGGTTATCATCAGGTCATGGTTTTACTTCTGGTCGTGGTACTAAAGGTCAAAAGGCTCACGGCAAGACCCGTCTTGGATTTGAAGGGGGCCAAATGCCTCTGTACCGGCAAAAGCCAAAGCGTGGTTTTACTAGTATGAATCATAAGGACTATGCTTTAGTTAACTTGGCAGCGCTCAACAAGTTTGATGATGGTGCTGAAGTTACTCCTGACACATTAGTTGAAGCTGGTATTGTTAAGAATGCTAAGAATGGTGTTAAGGTTCTTGGTAGTGGCAAGCTAGCTAAGAAACTGAATGTAAAAGCTAACAAGTTCTCTGCTTCAGCTGTAGAAGCAATTGAAGCTGCTGGTGGTAAGACTGAGGTGATCTAATGTTCACAACCGTCAAAAATGCATTTAAGGTTAAAGAAATTCGAAGTAAAATTCTGTTTACCTTATTTGTATTGATTGTTTATCGGTTAGGTGCATCCATCACTGTTCCAGGTGTTAATGCTGCAGCATTAGCGCAAATTTCCTCAACTGGTTTAGCTTCAATTTTGAATACGTTTAGTGGTGGTGGATTGGAGAATTATTCCGTCTTTGCAATGGGAGTTTCTCCATATATCACTGCACAAATTGTTGTTCAGTTGTTGCAAATGGACATCGTGCCAAAATTTGTTGAATGGAGTAAACAAGGGGAAGTTGGTCGTCGAAAACTGAATCAGGCAACACGATGGTTAACAATCCTTTTAGGTTTCATCCAGTCAATCGGAATTACGGCCGGATTCAATGCATTAAGCACTATTAAATTGGTGAACAATCCGGGTGTGAGAACATATTTGACAATTGGTCTGATTTTAACTGCCGGAACAATGTTTGCTACATGGCTTGGTGATATGATTACCGAGCGGGGGTTAGGAAACGGTGTTTCAATGTTAATCTTTGCCGGAATTGTTGCTCAATTTCCGAAGGGATTACAGCAGCTATGGGATGACCAAATTGTTGGCGAATCCGGATCAGCACTATGGGCTGGAACTGGGTTTATTGCAGTGGTCGCACTTTGTTTGTTGATCATCGTTGCTTTTGTAACGTGGGTTCAACAAGCAGAACGGCGTTTACCAATTCAATATACAAGAAGAACAACTACTTCGCCAAAAAGTAGTTATTTGCCGTTAAAAATCAACGTTTCGGGAGTGATTCCGGTTATTTTTGCTGGATCATTTATTTCTACGCCACAGACAATTTTAATGGCTTTTCAACGAACTCACGGTGGCGATTCTTGGTATCAAATAATGACTAATATTTTTAATATGCAGTCAGGACCAGGGATTACATTGTATACATTACTGATTATTATTTTCACTTTCTTCTATGCATTTGTACAGGTTAATCCTGAGAAGTTAGCTGAGAATTTACAGAAACAAGGGAGTTATATTTCTGGTGTTTGGCCAGGTAAGGGAACGCAGACATTTGTTTCCCACCTGTTAATGCGGCTTTCAACAGTTGGTTCCCTTTTTCTAGGAATTATTTCATTAATTCCATTGATTGCAAGCAATGTGTGGAACCTTAGCCAATCAATTGGTTTAGGTGGTACTAGTTTGTTGATCGTTGTTCAAATTGCTTTGGATGTAAACCGGCAATTAAATGGATTAACAATGAAACGTGAATATATTGGATTTATCCATGATTAAGTAGGAGGACACTGCTATGAGTATGAACCTCGTTTTGATGGGTTTGCCAGGTGCCGGTAAAGGTACTCAAGCTCAAAAGATTGTTGAAGACTTCGATATCCCACATATCTCGACTGGTGATATTTTTCGTGCAGCGATGAAGAATGGAACGCCGATGGGCAAAGAAGCTAAGAAGTATATCGATAAAGGTGAACTGGTTCCAGATGAAGTTACAAATGGAATTGTTGAAGAACGGTTAGCTAATGATGATACTAAAGATGGCTTCATGTTAGATGGTTTTCCTAGAAATCTTGTTCAAGCGAATGCTTTGAATAAAATGCTGGAAAATAAAGGTCGTCGCTTAGATGCTGTGATTAATATTCACGTTGAACCTGATGTTCTAGTTGATCGTTTATCAGGTCGATTCATTTGTAAGAATTGTGGTGCTACTTATCATAAGTTGTATAACCAACCTAAAGTAGAAGGAACTTGTGATGTATGTGGTCATCATGAGTTCTTCCAACGTGATGATGATAAACCCGAAACGGTTAAGAACCGTCTTGATGTTAATATTAAGTTGAATACACCATTAGTTGATTTTTATGAAAAGCAAGGAATTTTGCATCAAATCGATGGTGAACAAGATATTAATAGGGTTTATCAAGATGTTAAGCAAGTACTAGAAAACCTTACAAAGTAGATTGCGACGATACTCTTGCGTAAAACAACGGTCTATGTTAAACTATGCAAGGTTTATCTAGCTCGTAGTGGGTAGCGTTTAGCAACCCACCTTTTTACGTAATTTTAAGTCCGGCAAGGAGGAACCATTCAGTGGCAAAAGCTGATGTAATCGAAGTCGAAGGTAAAGTGACTGAAACTTTACCGAATGCAATGTTTAAAGTTCAACTGGAAAATGGGGTAGAAATTTTAGCTCACGTTTCTGGTAAGATTCGGATGCACTACATTAAAATTTTACCTGGAGACCGTGTTAAGGTTGAAATGTCCCCTTATGATCTGACCAAAGGTCGGATTACTTTCCGGTTTAAATAGGTCTTAGTCTATACCAGAGGAGGATTTTCATAATGAAAGTACGACCATCAGTAAAAAAGATGTGCGATAATTGTAAGATTGTTAAGCGTCGTGGTCGGGTTATGGTTATTTGCTCTAACCCTAAACATAAGCAACGTCAAGGTAAGTAATTTTTAAGGAAACGGAGGTGTAAAAATGGCTCGTATTGCTGGTGTCGATTTACCTCGTGATAAGCGAATCGTAATCGGCTTAACATACATTTATGGTATTGGTAACTCAACTGCACAAAAGATTTTGGCAGATGCTGGCGTATCTGAAGATGTTCGTGTACGTGATTTAACACCGGATCAAGAAGAAAAGATTCGTTCGCAAGTTGAAAACATCAAGGTTGAAGGTGATCTTCGCCGTGAAGTTTCGTTGAACATCAAGCGTCTGCAAGAAATTGGTTCTTACCGTGGGATGCGTCACCGTCGTGGTTTACCTGTTCGTGGTCAACACACGAAGAATAATGCACGTACTCGTAAGGGTAAGGCAGTTGCAATTGCTAACAAGAAGAAATAATTAAGTAAAGGAGGTTAGTTAGTTTATGGCAGTCAAAAAAACGCGTAAGCGTCGTGCAAAGAAGAATGTTGAAACTGGTGTTGCTCACATTCACTCAACATTTAACAACACTTTAATTATGATTACTGATGTCCAAGGTAACGCTGTTGCCTGGTCTTCAGCAGGTGTTTTAGGCTTTAAGGGTAGTCGGAAATCCACTCCATTTGCTGCACAAATGGCTTCTGAAGCCGCTGCAAAGCAAGCTATGGAACATGGTATGAAGACTGTTGAAGTTGCTGTAAAGGGTCCAGGTTCTGGTCGTGAATCTGCTATTCGTGCACTTCAAGCAACTGGTCTTGAAGTTACTGCAATTCGTGATGTAACTCCAGTACCACATAACGGTTCTCGTCCTCCAAAGCGTCGTCGTGTTTAATAGTGCATCATTAACGGCGGTGTTTAAGCCAGATGCCTTTTTGGGAAATACGATCCACGTTTTGAAAGGGGTACTAGAGTAGAATGATCGAATTTGAAAAACCAAACATTCACAAAGTTGAAGAAACCGATAATTACGGTAAGTTTGTTGTAGAACCACTTGAACGTGGTTATGGGACAACCCTCGGGAACTCTCTTCGTCGTGTTATGCTCGCTTCGTTACCGGGAGCTGCAATTACAAGCATTAATATTGATGGTGTATTGCATGAATTTAGCACTGTTGAAGGGGTTACGGAAGACGTTACTCAAATCATTTTGAACTTAAAGAAAGTATCCTTGCGGATCGACTCTGAAGATCAAAAGAATTTGGAATTAGACGTTAAAGGTCCTGCAGAAGTAACAGCCGGGGACATCCAAGGTGATGGCGACGTTACTGTTTTGAATCCGGATCTCCACATTGCAACAGTCGCGGATGGTGCAGAATTGCATATTCAAATGACTGCTGATAAGGGGCATGGATACTCCTCTGCTGATGATAATAAGACACGGATGGATTTAGCGATTGGAGTTTTACCAATTGATTCCATCTATACCCCAATCGAACGTGTAAATTACACCGTTGAAAACACTCGGGTTGGTCAAAATAATGACTATGACAAGTTGACTCTTGATGTTTGGACCAATGGTTCACTGACACCAACAGAGGCTGTAAGTCTTGCTGCTAAGATTCTGACGTCACACTTAGCAATGTTTGTTAACTTAACTGAAGAAGCTCAAAGCGCCCAAGTTATGGTTGAACGGGAAGAATCACATCAAGAAAAGGTACTTGACAAAACAATTGAAGAATTTGATCTATCAGTACGTTCATACAATTGTCTTAAGCGGGCAGATATTCAAACCGTTAAGGACTTAACTGAAAAAACTGAGGCTGATATGATGAAGGTTCGTAATTTAGGACAAAAATCACTTGATGAAATTAAGATCAAGTTAAATGAACTTGGTGTTGGATTTCGCCAGGAAGATTAATTTTTAATTTAAAAGGAGGGAGCACTTCATGAGTTACCGTAAGTTAGGACGTACAAGTTCACAACGTAAAGCTTTATTACGTGACTTAACTACTGATTTAATTGTTAATGGTTCAATTAAGACCACTGAACCAAAGGCAAAAGAAGTTCGTAAGACCATGGATAAAATGATCACTCTTGCTAAGCGGGGTGACCTAGCATCACGTCGTAAGGCAGCGGCATTTGTTCGCAATGTTGTTGCAGACGTAAAAGAAGATGGCGATGACATTAAGGTACAATCAGCTCTTCAAAACCTGTTTGAAGAAATTGGACCTAAATATGCTGATCGTAATGGTGGTTACACACGGATTTTGAAGACCATGCCACGTCGTGGTGATGGTGCCCAAATGGTTATTTTAGAACTTGTTTAGTAGTTTAATTAAGAATCACTATGATTGCTGGTATAAAGCGTTATGATGATGGGATTTTTCCTTAGTCTAGCTTGAATGTGAGAAATCACGCGCCACAATTGTAAGTGATTTTTTTATACATATAAATGGATCTTTTGGTAAAATAAAATCAGCAAACTAACGGAGGGACAAGAACATGGCAATTGTTGATGTCCATAATGTGTCTTACACATACCCTGGCAATCAAGAAATGACATTAAAGAATGTTTCGGTTGCTTTCAACCAAAATGAGTGGACAACCATTATTGGTCATAACGGAAGTGGGAAAAGCACTCTTGCACGATTGATCGATGGTCTATTGCCCCTCGACCAAGGATCCATAACGGTTGATGGAGTTCCGGTAAATGAAGATCATTTGTCTGATATTCATCAAAAAATCGGTTTTGTTTTTCAAAACCCAGAAAATCAATTTGTTGGGACTACAGTTGAGGATGATGTGGCATTTGGTTTGGAAAATCATCAGGTACCCAGAAGTGAGATGCAATTTCGTATCAATCAAGCTTTAGCTGATGTAGCGATGCAGAGTTATGCCCATAAAGAACCAGGAATGCTATCAGGTGGTCAAAAGCAACGGGTAGCGATTGCTGGGATTCTCAGTCTTCGTCCGAAAATATTAATTTTTGATGAAGCAACTAGCATGCTAGATCCAGTGGCTAGGCGAACTGTTTTGCAGTTGTTAAAGCGATTAAAAGTTGAGAAAGGTTTTACGATTATCGCAATCTCCCATGATCCAATTGAAGCAACCTATGCCGATAATATTGTGATTATGGATCAGGGACATGTGGTTGCTCATGGAAGAGCTACAGACATTTTGGGTAATTATAATCTACTTAATAAGTATCAGCTGACATTGCCGTTTACTGAGCAACTAAAAAGAGCTTTACAAGCTCGAGGGATGCAATTACCTGCGGAGTACATGACTGAGGAGCAAATAATTAAATGGGTAAGCCAGCAATTAATATTCAAAAACTAAACTATATTTATGGTGGTGAAACGGCATTTGCTTACCAGGCACTGCACAATATCAACTTGGATATTATGGAGAATGAAATAACAGCAATTGTCGGTCAAACAGGTAGCGGAAAATCTACCCTGATGCAGCTGGTTGATGGATTATTGGTGCCAACTTCGGGTAAAATTCAATTAAACGGGGTGACGGTGACTAGCCAATCTAGTAAAGCGGATTTTACTAAATTGCGTCAGCAGATCGGTTTTGTCTTCCAATTTCCTGAGTCACAACTATTTGCGGACACTGTTTTGCAAGATGTAATGTTCGGACCATCGAATTTGGGCATGTCGCAAGATCAAGCGCGGCAGCAAGCAATCGATGCACTTCAATTACTTAAGTTTCCAAGTGATTTGTTTGATCAGTCACCTTTTCAACTTTCTGGCGGACAAATGCGACGGGTGGCGATTGCAGGGGTTCTGGCAATGAAACCGAAAATTTTAATTTTAGATGAACCAACTGCTGGTTTAGATCCAAATGGTCAGCATGAGCTCATGCAATTAATAAAACAGCTTCATGAGCAGGAAACCACGATCATTTTTATCACTCACCAAATGGAACAGGTGGTTCAGTATGCCAATCGAGTAGTGGCGTTGCAAAATGGGAAAATTGCCTTTGAAGGAACACCGCGGCAGTTATTTGATAATCAGGATTTAGTACTTAAAATTGGCTTGGCAGAGCCACACACATTGAGTTTTGCTCGACAGTTAGAGAAGCAGGGGCTGTCACTACATACCCCGCTAACGATAACCGAACTAGCGGATCAAATCGCTAGCACAAAAAGGAAAAGGATGATTAATGATGGGAAATAAAGTAATTTTCGGCCGGTATGTGCCAACAACTTCTTTAATTCATCATCTTGATCCACGATTTAAATTTATTGCCTGTTTTTGGTATGTAATTTTAGTTTTTTTTGCAAATAATTTGTGGACTAATTTGTGGCTAGGCTTGGTTTTACTTTTTATTATTCAACTGAGTCACGTTGCGTTGAAAATGTATTGGGCGGGAATTAAGCCGTTAATGTGGATTATTATAATTACTGCGGCAGTTCAATTATTTTTTTCAACCGGTGGTCATGTCTACTGGCAATGGCACTTCATGAGCATTACTTCTGTCGGTGTGATTCAATCTTTATACTTAATTCTTCGCTTTGCGTATATCATTACAATTTCAACTGTATTAACGGTGACCACAACCACATTGCAACTGGCAGATGCGATTGAGAGTTTGATGAAACCGTTGAAGCATTTAAAGGTACCGGTAAATCAGATTGCAATGATGCTTTCCATTGCGTTGCGTTTTATTCCGACTATTATGGATGAAGTCACCACGATTATGAATGCTCAACGTGCTCGTGGAATGGATTTTTCTGCTGGGAATCTTTATCAACGGGCACGAAAGTTGGTGCCAGTAATGATCCCATTATTTGTATCTTCGTTTAAACGAGCTGAGGAACTGGCCATCGCAATGGAAGCTCGGGGGTACAGCCCAGATGGTCAGCGGACTAAATATCGACTCTTGGTGTGGCACCACCAAGATACGGTAGCAGTTGTAATTCTGCTTTTGATCACAGTAATCCTTGTTACTTTAAGAATATTTTGATAGGAGCTAGCTTTGATTCGTTACAAAATTACCTTTGCATATGATGGAACTAATTTTTCTGGATTTCAAATTCAACCACATAAACGGACAATTGAGCAAACATTGAAAACAATTGTCAACCGAATGGCTAAAAATCCTGACCCAGCCATTTCAATTATTGGTTCCGGGCGAACGGATGCTGGTGTCCATGCCTTAAATCAAGTTGCTCACTTTGATTTTCCTTATCATATTCCAGAGCAATCAATGGTGCGAGCTTTGAATAGTCAGTTACCTTTGGACATTATCGTTAAAAAAGCCGAAATTGTTTCAAATGAATTTCACGCACGATACAACGCTCACCGAAAAAGATATCGCTACCGTGTAACTCAAGGGGAGTTTGTTGATCCGTTTAAGCGTAATTACACTGCCCACTTTAAATATCCAGTAGATATTGCTCACATGAATCGAGCGGCACAGGATTTGGTTGGAACACATGACTTCACCAGTTTTGTTGCCTCTGGATCGCAGG
Organism: Limosilactobacillus coleohominis 101-4-CHN; assembly: GCF_000161935.1. GTDB lineage: Bacteria > Bacillota > Bacilli > Lactobacillales > Lactobacillaceae > Limosilactobacillus > Limosilactobacillus coleohominis_A. Next base: position 236,682 of record NZ_GG698803.1, read on the forward strand.
CGAAAAGTAATATCCGGACGATTTATGAAGCAAAAGTTTACTATGAAGACCATGATCACGAAGTTATCTTTGAATTTGTTGGAAATGGCTTTTTGTATAACCAGGTCAGAATCATGGTGGCTTTATTATTAGAAATTGGTAGCGGACAACGCCCAGTTGACGATGTCCAGCGTGTATTAGCAGCACGTGATCGACAGGAGGCACGGATGACTGCACCCGCCAGTGGTTTATATTTGGTTAACGTAGATTATGGTGGTAATAACTAGAATAAACCATTGACTGACAAGGGATAATCAAGTACACTAGTAGCTGGTATTTCTTTTCCATAAATTACTCGGTACACAATTTATTGTAAAAGAAAGACAAAAATTGGAGGACTTAATCGTGAGAACGACATACATGGCAAAACCTGGTGAAGTTGACCGTAAGTGGTACATCGTTGATGCCAAAGACGTTTCTTTGGGTCGTGTAGCATCCGTTGTTGCTTCCATCTTACGTGGTAAGAACAAGCCAACGTTCACCCCTCACGTTGATACAGGTGACAATGTTATCGTAATCAACGCAGCAGATGTTAAGTTAACTGGTAAGAAAGCTAGTCGGAAGATTTACTACCGTCACTCTAACCACCCAGGTGGTTTAAAGCAACGGACTGCTGGTAACTTCCTCGCTGAAGAACCAGCCAAGATGGTTGAACAAACCATTAAAGGGATGCTTCCACACACCCCACTTGGCCGCAAGATGGGTATGAAGTTGCACGTTTACGCTGGTGAAGACCACAGTCATGCAGCTCAAAAGCCTGAAAAACTCGATATCACTAACTTAATCTAAGGAGGGAACGGAATTGGCTCAACAAGTACAATACAGCGGTACTGGACGTCGTAAGGATTCTACTGCACGTGTCCGCTTAGTACCAGGTTCTGGTAAGATTACTATGAACGGCAAAGCAATCGAAGACTACATTCCGTTTGCTAACTTACGTGCCATTGTTAACCAACCATTTGCAGTAACGCAAACTGAAGGTCAATATGACGTATTAGTTAACGTTAACGGTGGTGGCTTCTCTGGCCAAGCTGGAGCAACTCGTCATGGGATTGCTCGTGCTTTACTCGCCGTCGACCCTGACTTCCGTGATGCCTTGAAGAAGGCAGGTCTCTTAACTCGTGACCCACGGATGAAGGAACGTCGTAAGCCAGGTCTGAAGAAGGCTCGTAAGGCTGCTCAATTTAGTAAGCGTTAATTTCGATTATCGTTTCAAATTAAAAGCATCAGGATTTTTCCTGATGCTTTTTTTGTTGACAAAATATTGACTAATGGAAACGCTTTAGATACAATTAAAAATGTTTGAGAAGCATTTCACAAAAGGAGAGATTGTTATGACAAAGAAGGTTGCATTAGTTACTGGTGCAGGTCAAGGCATTGGTGAAGCCATTGCTAAGCGTCTTGCAAAGGATGGTTTTGCAGTTGCTTTAGTTGCTCGTCATATGGACAACTTAAAGAAGGTTGCTGATGAAATTGAAAAAGCCGGTGGTGAAGCCTTTCCAGTAACTGCCGATGTTGCAAAGCGTGATGAAGTTTTTGCTGCAGTTGACAAGACCATTGATAAGTTTGGCGACTTTAATGTAATGGTTAATAATGCTGGAGTTGCTCCCACGACACCGCTCGATACAGTGACTAAGGATGACCTGGATTATGTATACACAATTAACGTTTACGGGACCATTTGGGGAATCCAAGCAGCTCATGAAGCATTTAAGAAACTGGGTCATTCTGGTAAAATCATTAATGCTACCTCGCAAGCCGGGGTTGTCGGTAACCCGAACTTAACTGTTTACTCCAGTTCAAAATTCGCTATTCGAGGAATTACTCAAGTTGTAGCTCGCGAATTAGCTGAAGAAGGAACAACAGTGAATGCCTTTGCACCGGGGATTGTTAAGACGCCAATGATGTACGATATCGCACACAAGGTTGGTCAAAATGCTGGTAAGAGTGACGAATGGGGAATGCAAACCTTTGCCAAGGATATTGCTTTAAAGCGGCTCTCTGAACCCGAAGACGTTGCGAATGCCGTTGCCTTCTTAGCTGGCCCTGATTCTGATTACATTACAGGACAAACCCTTGAGGTTGATGGTGGAATGCAATTTCACTAGAATCAATTTTGATTTGCGGTTGGTTAATAGCCAACCGTTTTTTTTATATTAAATTCATTTAAATTCTTACTGAAAATGCGGTAAAATTGTTACATTAGAATACTAAATAAAAGGAGTCAACGAAGCGTGGCACGTAAAAGAAGACGGCGAACGAGTCCTCGTCGCAAGAAACGTTCGAGTGCATCAAAATGGCTAACGGTTGTTTTAGTCATCTTAATCGTTTTGACAGCTGGTTATGTGGGACACCATCTCTACCAGCGGCATTTGCAGCAAGAAATTATCGAAAAACAGCAACATTCTAAGCAACTCTTTATCAAAGCAATTGCTCCTGAAGCGCAAGCAATGCAGAATCAGTATCACATTAAAGCTTCCATTACGATGGCCCAGGCGATTTTGGAATCCAATTGGGGCACGAGTAAATTAGCTAGTGATTATCACAACCTCTTTGGCATTAAGGGGACGGGTCCCAATTCTAAATTGATGACCACCAAAGAGTATACGCATGGTAAGTGGGTTGTAATTAAGGATCGCTTTAAGGTCTACTCGAGCTGGTCTGCTTCAATTAAGGACCATACTCAATTGATGCTGAATGGGACGCAGTATAAGAAAGAAAATTATCAAAAGGTAATTGATGCAGATAACTATCGTGAGGCTGCTCAAGCATTACAGGATGCCAATTATGCGACCGATCCAGATTACGCTAGTAAGTTAATCAGTGTTATTAAAACCTATCACTTAGACAAATACGACCAATAGGAGAAAATTATGCAAGAACTAAAAGAAAAAATTGAAAAGTACGGTACAGTATTGCCAGGAAATGTTTTAAAAGTTGATGCATTCTTGAACCACCAAGTTGATACAGATTTAATGTACAAAGTTGGTCAAGAATTCGCTAAACATTTTGCTGATCAAGGAATTACTAAAATTTGGACAGTTGAATCTTCGGGGATTGCTCCAGCTGTGATGACAGGGTTAGCCATGCACTTGCCAGTGATTTTTGCGCGGAAGCACAAGAGCCTGACCCTCAATAACAACATGTTTACAGCGGATGTTTATTCCTACACGAAAAAGACTACTAACCGGATCTCCATTTCTAAAAAGTATGTTGAAGCTGGAGAAAAGGTCCTGTTAATTGATGACTTTTTGGCAAATGGTCAAGCGGTTGAAGGGATGATGGAAATCGCTGATCAAGCTGGCGTTCAAGTTGCCGGCGCAGGAATCGTCATTGAAAAAAGTTTTCAACCGGGTGGTAAAGAATTACGAGACAAGGGTGTTGAAGTTTACTCTCTTGCTCAAATCAAATCGTTGGAAGATGGCCAGGTTGAGTTTGTCTAAAAAAGTGAAGGTGTGGTTATGAGTACGGATGTTTTATATCAAGGCAATACCCTTGGAATTATGGAAATTGACCGAAATGGAAAGAAGTTAATTTTAGCTGCTAAGGAAGCCGGCTTAAACGTTGGGGTCTATCTTGATCATCCTGAACCAGAGATTACTAAACAAGCAGACTTTACAGTGATTGGTAATTATCGTGATAAGGATAAGCTAACTGAGTTTGGTCAAAATTGTAATGCAGTGATCTATGAAACGGCAGCTATCGACTCCATCGTTATTAAATATTTGAGTCAATATACAGCGATTCCACAGGGATTAGATCCACTAGAGATTATGCAAGACCGCTTAATGGAACGGGCCTTTTTGAACCAAATCAACGTTAATGTTGCTCCATATGTGACGGTAATTAGTTTAGATGACATTTATCAATCAATTGATTCTATTGGTTATCCGGCCGTTTTAAAACCAATTCAACGCGGCGTTGGCGAGAACTCATTAGTAATCCACAAAGAATCTGATATTGCGCGGGCTGCTGATTTTATCCAAGCGGGAACCTATTTACTTGAATCATGGATTGATCATACCGCAGAGTATGCAATTACAATGGCGATTGATGCTGATGGAAATCACCTTTATCCATTGAGCGAGTTACAATATGGGACTGGACACCGATTACAGGCGGTTAAGTCGCCAGTGGTCGTTCCTGATGAAATGCATCAAGAAATGAAACGGATTGCTAATTCAATCGGTAACCAACTTGGTTATAAGGGAATTATTTCAGTTAATTTCTACGTAACCAGTACTGGCAATCTTTATGTGAAGGATCTGGAGCCCGGGGTTTCGACGAGTGGCAACATCTTCTCGGAAAGTACGAACGTTAGTCAGTATGATCAACAAGTACGGATCTCCGCTGGGCGGCCAGCGCACTTCATTAAAGAAGTTCAACCTGCAATCTTTTTGATTGGGCGCCAAGCACAACTTTCGGCACTGGAACGGCAGGTATTAATTCGGGATAACTGGAAGTTTAGTTTCTTTGCCGCCAACCGTCATCAAGAGAATCCTGTGGTTGCCTACGTGTGGGCAACTGCTGAAGACGGCACGATTGATGAAATTCAAAGTCAGGTTGATGATACCGAAGTTTGGTTTGATCAGGGAAAGGCTGCTGAATAATTTAATCCATGTTCATCAATTGATATTGGTACCTTGAGGGTGATAATGAACTAATTAAATTAGTTCTATCGAACCCTCTTTTTTAATATAACTCAAACTTAAGTTTGGTATAATATTCACTGACTGATTTTAAGAGAGGATGGAATGGTGTGACAATGCAATCAGCACTGGCAGGAATGAATGACAAGCAACAAGAAGCGGTTTTAGCGACTGAGGGTCCGGTTTTAGTAATGGCCGGCGCCGGATCAGGCAAAACGCGGGTGTTAACCCACCGGGTAGCCTACCTAATTGAAGAAAAAAATGTACTACCATGGCATATTCTCGCCATTACCTTTACCAATAAGGCAGCACGCGAAATGAAAGAACGGATTGGTAAGTTGTTAGGTGATAGTGCCAATGATATTTGGGTTTCCACTTTCCATGCGCTATGTGTGCGAATTTTAAGACGGGATATTGATAAGTTAGGCTTCAACACTGCCTTCACAATTGCTGATCCTGGTGAACAACGGACATTAATGAAACGGATTTGTGCGGAGTTAAATATTGACACCAAAAAATTTGATCCTCGGCAGATTCTAAGTGCCATTTCAAATGCCAAGAATGCAATGATGACACCAGATGAATATGAAAAGCGGTATCAAGATCCATTTCGTAAAATGGTTGGTCGAGCTTACCGTCTTTATCAGCGCGAGTTAGAAACCAACCAGACGCTGGACTTTGATGATCTGATTATGAAGACGATTCAGCTATTTAAGGCGGATGCTGAAACGCTGCAATATTATCAAGATAAGTTCCAATATATTCACGTTGACGAATACCAAGATACCAACGATGCTCAGTATGAACTGGTTCATATGTTAGCGGATGGCTATCATAACCTATGTGTGGTTGGTGATGCTGATCAAAGTATTTACGGTTGGCGGGGTGCCAACATGAATAACATTTTGAATTTCGAAAAGGACTATCCGAACGCCACGACAATTATGCTGGAACAAAATTATCGTTCCACACAAACAATTTTAAATGCGGCAAATGAAGTGATTGCTAATAATCAAAAGCGAAAAGATAAGAACCTGTGGACGGAAAATGGTCAAGGTGATAAGATATCGTACTATCGTGCCCAAAGTGAGCACGATGAGGCTTACTACGTGGTGAAAAAAATCCAAGAACAAATGCGGGAACATGGTTATAAGTATGGCGATTTTGCTGTTTTATATCGGACCAACGCTCAATCGCGGATCATTGAAGAAACATTTCTGAAAAGTTCAGTTCCATACACGATGGTCGGTGGTCACAAGTTCTATGACCGAAAAGAAATTCGTGATATTTTAGCTTACTTAACACTCGTTGCCAATCCGAATGATTCAATGAGTTTTGAACGGGTTGTTAATACGCCTAAGCGGGGAATTGGACCAACCAGTATTGAAAAATTGCGGGACTTTGCGGCCACAAATAATATGTCGCTGCTGACCGCTACCCAAAACATCATGTTGGCTAACCAAATTTCAACGAGTGTGCGTAATAAGCTTGATGGTTTTGCCCAAGAAATGCGTACGATTCAGGACCAAGCCGATGAACTTTCCATTACTGAATTAACCGATTTAATCTTGGAGCGGACTGGGTATCGTAAAGCGTTACAAGACGAAGCTGAAAAGAGTCTTCAAGCCCAATCACGGTTGGACAACCTTGATGAATTCAAGTCCGTAACCCAGGAATTTGATAAGAACAACGCAGATGATGCTGCAAATGCTCAAGAAAAATTAACCCGTTTCTTGACTGATCTTGCATTGGTATCTCCGCAAGATGACATTGAAGATCAAGAAAATACGGTAACATTGATGACCTTGCATGCGGCCAAGGGACTAGAATTCCCGGTTGTCTTCCTAATTGGAATGGAACAAAGTATCTTCCCAATGGCCCGGGCCCTGAACAATGCGGAAGAAGAGGAAGAAGAGCGGCGTTTAGCTTATGTTGGTATTACTCGTGCCCAGAAGAAGTTATTCCTTACTAATGCGATGTCCCGGGTTCTATATGGACGAATTCAAAGAAATCCGGAGTCAGAGTTTGTTGACGAAATTGATGACAAACTTTTAGACTTCGATAGTCAACAAAGTATACGAACCCCATTTGGAAATGGTGGGCGAAACAATTATGCGCAGCGTGCAGCAACGGCTACAACTTATGGTGCTAGTCGACGGTCGCATTCATATGCTTCAGCTGGCAAACGAGTTGCCCCAAAGACGAATAATGGTACGGGAGCAGATAAACAATCCTGGAGTGCTGGCGATAAGGTTAAGCATAAAAAGTGGGGAATTGGCACCGTGGTCGCTGTTAATGGTTCAGGAAGCGATATGGAGTTAGATATTGCTTTTCCAAAAGAGGGCGTTCGCCGATTGTTGGCAACATTTGCACCAATTGAAAAGGTAGATGAATAAAGATGGCTGAAGAACAAATAACTCTGGCTGAGGCCAAAAAAGAAATTGGTCCGCTTCGTCAGCAATTGATTCAGTGGGGAAAGGAATATTACGAGCAAGATAATCCAAGTGTTGAGGATTATGTTTATGATCGTCAGTATCAACGATTGGTTGAATTAGAAGCCCGCTTTCCGGAACTGGTCACCCCAGATTCCCCAACTCAGCGGGTCGGCGGCCAGACAGATACTCAATTAGCGAAGGTTACCCATGATATTCCAATGCTTTCAATGGGCGATGTTTTTTCTGTAGAAGAATTGCATGCCTTTAACGAACGGCAACAAAGTAATCTATTAGATACTGCACCAATTGAATACGACTTGGAACTAAAGATTGATGGTTTATCCCTTTCTTTGGTTTATGAAAATGGTCGGTTAATTCAAGCTTCGACCCGAGGAAATGGGGTAATTGGCGAAGATATTACGGCAAATGCTATGACGATTAAAGATATTCCACATCAACTCCCGGAACCACTTTCGTTAGAATTTCGTGGCGAGTGTTATATGCCAAAGGAGTCATTTGTCAAATTAAATGCTGAACGGGAAGCGAATGGCCAGCCGGTTTTTGCTAATCCACGGAATGCTGCCGCGGGTAGTCTTCGTCAATTAGATCCTCAAGTTACTGCTCGGCGAAATTTGGCAACGTTTATGTATTATGTCCCAGAATATGAAAAGCTAGGTGTGACGACCCAGGAAGAAGCGTTGCAACGAATGCGGGACTTAGGATTTAATGTGAATCCGCATAACCAGACCGTTCATAGTGAGAAGGAGCTAGCTGAGTATATTGGTGAATATACTGCGCAGCGGGATCAATTAGCATATGGTATTGATGGGATTGTGGAAAAAGTAAATGATTTGCATCTCCAGACTAAGCTTGGCAACACGGTGAAAGTACCACGGTGGGAAATTGCCTATAAGTTTCCTCCTGAGGAGCAAGCAACGGTTGTTCGTGAAATTGTGTGGACAGTTGGTCGTACTGGTAACGTGACGCCAACTGCAGTTATGGATCCAGTCCAATTGGCGGGGACGACAGTAAGCCGCGCGTCCTTGCACAATCCTGATTATTTACGTGAAAAGGATATTCGATTAGGCGATACGGTACTCTTGCATAAGGCCGGCGATATTATTCCAGAGATTTCCCGGGTAATAATTGAAAAGCGACCTGTCAATAGTGAAGAATACCAAATCCCAACACAATGTCCGGTTTGCGAATCTAAATTAGTCCACCTCGACGGTGAAGTGGCACTCCGTTGTGTAAATCCAATGTGTCCAGCACAAATTAAAGAAGGGTTAGCCCACTTTGCGTCACGGAATGCGATGAACATTGATGGTTTAGGCCCCAAAATTATTGAACAACTTTGGGATAAAAAATTAGTTCGTGATTTTGCCGACTTATATCGGCTAAATGAAGAGCAATTATTAACTTTAGATAAATTTGGTGAAAAATCGGCTACTAACCTATTGACATCAATTGATAATAGCCGTCATAATTCAGTCGAACGTTTATTGTTCGGCCTCGGAATCCGTCATGTTGGTGCTAAGGTGGCCCGGTTAATTGCAGAAAAGTTTGGTTCGCTAGATGCGGTAATGAAGGCGTCAGCAGAGGATATTGCTGCCGTGGATACGATTGGACCAACAATCGGGGATAGTGTTGCTACCTACTTTGCAAACACGCAGGTTCACCAGCTTATTCAAGAACTGAAGGATGTTCAAGTCAATATGGAATACACGGCTGCTTCGCATGTTGATCTTTCTAGTGAATGGAATGGTCAACGGGTTGTTTTAACCGGGAAATTAGCGATGTTTACACGTGGCGAAGCCAAAGAGTGGCTGGAAGAACATGGTGCACAAGTTACCGGAAGTGTTTCTAAAAAAACGAACCTGTTGATTGCAGGCGAAAAGGCCGGCAGTAAATTGCAAAAGGCTCAGGGGTTAGGAATTCCAATTTGGGATGAACAACGCTTTAGTCAAGCAATGAAGGAGGATAATTAAGCTCGTGAAAGTTAAAAAATTACTGATCACTGGGTCAGTATTGCTTGCAACGTTTATACTGGCTTCTTGTGGTAAAAGTTCTAGTAAGGGTAATTACACGACCACTGGTTCATCAAGCGGTACGTATCAAGGTGTAATTAAGGGTGGCCGTTACCGAACTAGCAAGGCCCGGGGAGTCAATACCAGTCAAAACAACAATCAATATAATTTGAAGAGTTTTGAAAATGGCCTTACAGAGGTTTCAAAACGGGTCTTCTCGACGAAAAACTATATTTTCCAAGAAGGCCAGTATTTAAGTTCAGATACGATTGAGAGCTGGCTTGGTCGGAAGTCTAGCAGTAATCCCAATGGTTTGAATCCTAAGCAAGGGAAAAAGAGTAACCCGAACCCTGAGTATATTCAGCAAATTGAAGAACAGGATTACATGACCGAAAGTGGTAATTCCTTAAAGCTCAAGGGAATGACGATCGGAATTGGAATCAATAGTGAATATCGCTACCAAAAGAAGACGGATGGCCCATACTACACTAAGAAGATCTCCGATTCTGAAGTTGAACAGCAGGGTAAAATTGCGGCGGCCAAGATTTTAAAGCGGCTCCGCCAGAGGAAAGCTCTAAAGAATATTCCAATTGTAATTGCTCTTTATAAACAAGCCCCTGATGATAGTTTAGTTGGTGGGACGTTCTTTGCTTACAGCAATAACAAGGGGAAGACAGTATCTAGTTGGACCAAGTTGAATTATCGGAACGCTGTTTTGCCAAAGGCTAGTGCAGAAACTAGTGAAAATTCTGGTAGTTCAACTGACAACGACAGTTTCTCCAACTTTAAGAGTCAAGTACAGAATTTCTTCCCGAACTTGAGTGGTGTTACTGCGCAGGCTCAGTATCACAATGGTAATTTGTCCGGGATGCACATCACTATTACTACGCAGTTCTACAGTCAATCGGAAATTACCAGCTTTACGCAATACATTACCCGGGCCGCTAAACGCTACTTGCCACATGGGATTCCTATCGATATTAAGATTCAATCAGATTCCGAAATGCAGGCTGTGGTTTACCGGAATTCCGGCTCTGATAATTTCCAATCACATGTCTTTAACTCATATTAATTTTTCACAAAGGCTGGAGAGCATTCCGGCCTTTTGATCGTAAAAAGCGCTTTGAAGAGCGGTAAAAGGCCCGGGCTTGTGATAAAATAGTTTCGTGTAATATTTTTGAAGGAATGGAAAGAGGTTAAGAGAATGGCTGAAAAAATCGATCGGCAAGAAGTAAAGCACGTCGCTGACCTCGCCAAATTATCATTTGATGATGCGGCATTAGATAAGATTACTCCGCAGTTGGAAGAAATTATCGATCTTTTTACTGACTTGCAAAAGGTTGATACGGACGGTGTTGAACCAATGTATACACCAACAACCGAACATAATGTAATGCGTGAAGACAAGGGAGTGCAGAGTGGTCAACGAGATGAACTGTTGGCAAATGCACCTGAAACGCATGATGGCTTAATTAAGGTTCCAGCAATTATTGACGAAAGTGAGGATGGCGAATAATGAATTTTAATGAAACCAACATTACGGATCTTCACAATCAATTAGTTAATGGTGAAGTGAGTGCCACAGAGTTAACTAAGGAATCTTTCAAGCAAATTAAAAACACCGAAGATGATGTTCAGGCATTTCTGACGTTGAATGAAGAGGCGGCACTGAAACAAGCGGCTGCTTTAGATCAATCTGGTATTCAGGATGATCAAATTCTGGCGGGAATTCCGTTTGCAACCAAGGATATGATCAGCACTAAAGGACTTCGCACAACTGCTGCTTCCAAGATTTTGAAGGACTTTAAGCCTATCTACAACGCTACAGTGATTGAAAATCTAAACCATGCTGGTTCCATCAACGTTGGTAAGACGAACCTTGATGAATTTGCGATGGGTTCTTCAACAGAAAACTCTGGTTTTAAGCCAACTAAGAATCCATGGGATCTGACGCGGGTTCCTGGGGGCTCTTCTGGTGGTTCCGCAGCTGCAGTGGCTGCAGGAGATGTTTTAGCCGCATTAGGGACCGATACTGGTGGATCAATTCGGCAACCAGCTTCCTTTAATGGCATTGTCGGAATGAAGCCAACTTATGGTCGGGTTTCTCGGTGGGGAGTCATTGCCTTTGCTTCTAGTTTTGATCAAGTTGGTTGGTTAACTAAGAATGTTAAAGACAATGCTCTTTTGATGGAAGCAATCAGTGGTGTTGACCATCATGATATGACCTCTGCTAACCGACCGGTACCACACTGGGCAGCTAATTTGGATCAAGCAAGCGTAAAGGGCTTAAAGATCGCCGTTCCCGAAGAATACGTGAGCGATGCAATTGATGAAGATGTGCGTGAAGTAGTTCAGGCAGCACTGAAACATTATGAATCATTAGGGGCCACGATTGATACCGTCTCATTGCCACATACGAAGTACGGTGTTTCTGCATATTACATTTTGGCTTCCTCTGAAGCATCCTCAAACTTGCAGCGGTATGATGGAATTCGTTATGGCTTCCGTGCCGATGATTTTAAGAATCTGGAAGATGTATATGTACGAACCCGGACTGAGGGATTTGGTGAAGAAGTTAAGCGGCGGATTATGTTGGGAACGTTCTCCCTTTCTGCTGGTTTTTACGATGCTTACTTCAATAAAGCAGCTAAAGTACGGCGTTTGATTGCGGATGACTTCAACAAGGTCTTTGAGGACTATGATGTCATTATGGGGGCAACGGATGCTTCGACTGCCTTTCCATTTGGCGATAAGATTACCGATCCTACGAAGATGTACATGAATGATGTGTTAACCATTCCTGTCAACATGGCGGGATTACCAGCAATGTCATTGCCAGCTGGTTTCTCCAAGAAGGATGGTATGCCTGTTGGGCTGCAAATTATCGGGAAACCATTTGATGAACAAACGATTTACGATGCAGCATACGCATTTGAACAAACCACTGATTTTCACAAAAAGAATGCTAAGTTAGGGGGTCAAGACTAAGATGAATTTTCAAACAACCATTGGTCTTGAAGTCCACGTTGAATTAAAGACTAACTCCAAAATTTATAGTCCTTCCCCAGTTCAATATGGGGTGGAACCAAACCTCAATACTAATGTGATTGACTGGGCCTATCCAGGAACCTTGCCAACCCTAAATAAAGGGGTTGTTAGAGATGGGATCATGGCAGGATTAGCATTGCACGCTAATATTACCAAGCACATGCACTTTGACCGGAAAAACTATTTCTATCCAGATAACCCAAAGGCTTACCAGGTTACTCAATCCGATACGCCGATTGCAACGGATGGTTGGGTTGAAATTGAAGTCAACGGCAAGAAAAAGAAGATCGGGATTGCCGAAATGCACATTGAAGAAGATGCCGGAAAGAACACGCACACTGGGCAATATTCTTATGTCGACTTAAATCGGCAGGGAACGCCATTGATTGAAATTGTTTCTAAGCCGGACATTGCTTCAGCAGATGAAGCAGTTGCTTATTTGGAAGCACTGCGTCAGCGAATTCAATTTACTGGGATCTCTGACGTGAAGATGGAAGAAGGGTCCATGCGGGTGGACACCAACATTTCTATCCGGCCATTTGGTTCTGATCAATTTGGTACTAAGACGGAAATGAAGAACATCAACTCCTTCAACTACGTTAAGAATGCGCTTGAATTTGAAGAGAAGCGGCACCAACAAGTTATCTTATCTGGTGGTACGATTGCCCAAGAAACCCGGCGGTATGATGAAGCCACTAAGGAAACCGTCTCAATGCGAAGCAAGGAAGGAAGCGAAGATTATCGCTACTTCCCTGAACCTGATATTCCACCATTGGACGTTTCCGATGAATGGATTAATGAGATTAAGGGTGAAATGCCAGAAATGCCAGGTGAACGGCGGAAACGTTACACTAATGATTTAGGGCTTTCTGACTATGACGCAATGGTCTTAACCCAAACTAAGGAAATGTCTGACTTCTTCGACGAAGCGGTTAAGGATGGGGCAGATCCAAAGCGGGTTGCTAACTACTTGATGAATGACGTTAATAGCTATCTGAACGATGAACAAGTGGATCTTCAAGATACGAAGTTAACACCAGCTAACTTAGCGGGAATGGTTAAGTTAATTACGGATGGTACGATTTCATCGAAGATGGCTAAGAAGGTCTTTAAGGGAATTATTGCTGGTGAAGAACCTGCTGCCTATGCCAAGGCGCATGGTTTGGTTCAATTATCTGATCCTAAGGAATTGCAACCAATCATTGATGATATTTTGGCAAATAACCAACAATCAATTGAAGACTTTAAGAATGGTAAGGATCGGGCAGTTGGCTACTTAGTCGGTCAAATTATGAAGCAGACCCGTGGTAAGGCAAACCCACAAGTGGTTAACCAACTGTTAATGAAGTCATTGAATGCACAATAATCAGGAGGTCAGCAATGCGGAAACGAGCACGGATTATTTATAACCCAGTCGCTGGTCGTGAAGCGATGCATGATGATCTGGCTGACATCCTGGCAATTTATGAACTGGCAGGGTATGAAACGAGTGCCTTTGCGACTACACCGGAACCAAATTCCGCCAAAAACGAAGCAGCGCGGGCGGCCCAAGAGGGCTTTGACCTAATCATTGCTGCGGGTGGTGACGGAACGTTGAATGAAGTAATCAATGGGATTGCCGGTTTAGATCAACGACCACGCCTAGCAATTATTCCTGCCGGAACCACGAATGACTATGCGCGGGCCCTGCACGTTCCACGAGAAGATCCAGTTGCCGCTGCTAAGCTAATTTTAAATCCCCAGAATCATTTTAAGATTGACTTGGGAAAAGCGGGCGATAACTACTTCATGAACATTGCGGCGGGTGGAACATTGACCGAATTAACTTACGATGTTTCCAGCCAAATGAAGTCTCTCTTCGGCTATCTAGCTTACTTTGCCAAAGGGGCTGAAATGCTACCCCAGGTAAAGCCGGTTAATATGAACATTAAATATGATGGTCATGAATTCGATGGGATGGCTTCGACGGTGTTCTTAGCGCTAACTAACTCAGTTGGTGGTTTTGAGCAAATCGTTCCAGACGCGGCCTTGGATGACGGAATGTTTTCCTTGATTATCGTGAAGGATAGCAATATGGTCGGCCTAATGCAATTGATGGCAAAGACCCTCAAGGGAACCCATATTGGTGATCCACGAGTAATTTATGTGAAGGCCAAGGATGTCGAAATTACACCGGTTGAACAAAATGAACGGTTGATGATTAACCTTGATGGTGAGTATGGTGGGGACGCACCAATGCACTTTCAAGCATTACGTCAGCACCTGGATATTGTTGCCGATGTTGATGCGATTCCTAATCAAGCCATTTCAACGTTGACGCCAGATATGAAAAAGGCGGAAGATGATTTTGTTCGCGGTGTCGATCAAATTAAACAGAACGATAAATAATTGATGGTAGTCAAAAAACGACTTCAGGAGATCCTGAAGTCGTTTTCTTATCTCGTGGAATCATTTAAATTTGCTGGATTGCTTCTGCAATTGGGGTGTCACCAGCCCGCATCATAATGACTTTTTTAATGGTGTTCGGTGCATTTAAGACATCAGCGAGGACTTGCGCCACGTCTGCAATAGAATTGGTGGTATCTTGACCTTCGCCAAACGTAACTTTACCAGTTGCGGGCGTTTCCGTGAGTAAAGCCGGTTGGATAATGGTGTAATCTAAGTCGGTACTGCTTACCAGATAATCATCCGCAAAGAATTTTGCGATGTTGTAATCGGTAATTGCGGCTAAGGCTGGATAATCTTGCCACTTTTCAGGTTGGAGCGCGTACATCGAACTCAGCATGATGTAGCGTTTGATGCCAACTTGATCAGCTGCCTGAATCGTTTTAACTGCACCCATGGCGTCCGTTTGCAGTAGATCTTGACCCCGTGATCCAGCCACAAAATAAATGGCATTAGCACCATTGAATTGCTTGGCAATTTCTGAAACATCACTGTGCAGGTCTAGTTTGAAGGCCGTAACATGGTCATTTTGCCAGACTTTCTCGGGATGACGAGCACCGGCGATGACGTCATGCCCTGCATTAACAAGATCTTTAATTAAGTCAGTTGCAACCCGGCCTGATCCGCCAACAACAAAAATTTTACTCATCAGATTGTCACCTCCAAAGATTGTATCTTTATTATAACTTACAATTAGTAAGTTTGAAAGTAAACCAAATAAAAAGGCTGGGGAGCACTTCCCAACCTGATCATTATTTAAGCAGGATCTTTCTTAACCCCGAAAATGAGCGAGACAATTAATACTAGGATGATGGCTCCCACTAATGACGGGATAATTGCCATACCAGCGAGGCTTGGTCCCCATGATCATAATAATGCTTGACCCAGGGAGGAGCCAACTAATCCTGCAATGATGTTAGCGATCCAGCCCATGGAGCCACCCCGTTTAGTAATTGCTCCCGCAACTAATCCGATTAAACCACCTACGATTAATACCCAAATCCAGTACATATTT
Organism: Limosilactobacillus coleohominis 101-4-CHN; assembly: GCF_000161935.1. Lineage (GTDB taxonomy): Bacteria > Bacillota > Bacilli > Lactobacillales > Lactobacillaceae > Limosilactobacillus > Limosilactobacillus coleohominis_A. The sequence goes on from NZ_GG698803.1 coordinate 252,340, forward strand.
TCACCTATGGTCTTTCTTTGCCATGAATCAAAAATGATGATTCATTGAGTGAATACGATATTGCAGGGTTTGACCATGATAACGAGTTCCTCAGAAATATGTGGTTATTTAGTATCTTAATCATACCTGAATGTTTTATAAAAAGATATATTTACGAAACCGTCTTATGAAAAACATAATATAAAATAACTTTTCCTTAAATCGGGGCGAAATGCTTTTTGAAAATGTCGGTATCTGCTACACGAGCTTTGTTATAATGAAAACATTACAAACGTTAATAATGGAGGAAGAACTGTGAAACGCCAAATTCCAGTACACAAAAATGAAGAATATTCAGCAACGATCACTGATTTAACTTACGAAGGCAATGGCTTAGTTAAAATTGATGACTTTCCCGTGTTTGTCCCAAACGCGCTTCCGGGAGAGCAAATTACGGTTCGGATTACGAAGGTTGCTAGTCATTTCGCGTGGGGACGGGTGATGGATTGGCAAACTAAAAGTGCGGATCGAGTTGATGTGCAAAATAAAAAATATATTCAGACGGGCATTGCGCCACTTGGCCATCTAAAGTATGAAGCACAACTAAAGTTTAAGCAGCATCAGATTCAAGAACTTTTAGCAAAGGCGCATTTAGATAATATCGAAGTGTTGCCAACTTTAGGGATGGAAAAGCCATACCATTATCGTAATAAGGCTCAGGTACCAGTAAAAATGATTCGTGGTCAGCTAGAAACGGGATTTTATAAGCGGGGTAGCCACACCCTTGTCCCAATTGAAGATTTCTATATTCAGGATCCTGCAATTGATCAGGCAATTGTGGTCGTTCGAGATCTGCTTCGGAAGTATCACGTGACGCCGTATAATGAACAAACTGGTAAGGGAATTATTCGGACAGTTATGGTGCGGCGTGGTTATTACAGTCATGAAGTGATGGTTGTTTTGGTTACTAATACTAAGCACTTACCGATGAAGCAACAGATTGTGGATGGCATCGTGGCTGGCGTCCCAGAAGTGAAAAGTATTGTGCAAAATATTAATGATCGCCGTACGAATCGATTGCTTGGCGATCAGGATGTGACGCTTTGGGGAGCGGACGAAATTCATGACCAATTATTAGGGATTGATTTTGCAATTTCGCCATTATCTTTCTACCAGGTTAATCCGCAACAGACGGAACGGTTGTATCAAGCAGCCATTGATAATGCAGAACTTGATGGTTCTCAGACCGTGATTGATGCTTATTGTGGAATTGGGACGATTTCTCTAGCAGTTGCTAAGCATGCCAAGCAGGTTTATGGGGTTGAAATTGTACCGGCCGCGATTGCAGATGCGAAGAAGAATGCGCAAAACAATGAGATTACGAATGCGGAGTTTGTTGTTGGCAAGGCAGAAGAGCAGTTTGCCAAGTGGCAAGCGGAAGGGTTGAAACCGGATGTTGTGATTGTGGATCCACCACGGAAGGGGCTCGCTGAATCATTAATTGAAGCCACTGGTAAGATGGCACCGAAAAAGGTAATTTATGTTAGCTGTAACCCGGCGACCTTGGTTCGTGATATTCAACGGTTTGCGGAACAGGGCTACCACGTCACGAAGCCAATTCAGCCAGTCGACCAGTTCCCACAGACGACGCATGTCGAGAGTGTTACTGTCCTTGAACGTACAGAAAAATAGCCGATAAACCGCGCTCTGACGGTATTTATAGATGATTGAAAGTGTACTTTTTTCCTTCTGAACTATTGGAAATAGTACACTTCTTCTATTTGAAGCTGGCGGGTCGAGTGTTCTATGTCCTATTTCGATAGTCGAGTAGACGATTGTCCAGTTTGGCAGGTCGTGTCGATTAGGGTAGTGGAAGTAGAGGTGAGCCTTGATATGGTAGCGTTTGTGGTATGTACGAATCGGTCAGTTTTGTACTAAGGATTGAGTTAACAAAAATAATATTGAATTTATGCTAATTCGGTTAGAATATCGAAAATTCGCAGGAGAGTTGTATACTCGACGTATATGACAAAAATTATTCTTTTTAAATACATATAGAATAAACATGATGATTACGAACGAAGGTGCTTTCATGAAAAATAAAATAAGTGATAAGAATATGTTTCAGAATTTTGAGGTAAAGGCCTACTGGTTTCTTAATGACAATCAAAATTCCGGCTCTTCCGGTTTTTTAAAATGGCCTTTAAGAATTTCGATGGAAGTCCCCATTTTTTACCAATATGTTTTTGAATTAATTTCTGGGCCTTTTTATGTTTACCTTGACTAGCCAACCAACTTGGCGAGGCTGGTAGTTTAGCAACCGAACGAAAAACAGCAGTCACTAAGCCTAAAATGGCTGATGAATCTAAAATAATTTACCAATTGCGGCTACCAAAGCCATGAATTGTTATTCCGGCTATGTAAGAAAAGATAAAACCAATAGTCCAATAGATTATCAATTGGCTCTGTTTTTTTCCACTTTCATTGAGTGGCAGCCACTCTACTAACAATGAATTACCAACAGTGTAATCAATAGCAATCATTAATCCAATAAAGAAGCAGATAAGAAATAAAGCCAATTGATTTATTGTTAGCAGCTGAAGAAGGGAGAAAAGAGAAAATACATACATATCAATCATAAGCATTTTTCGCCGACCAATACGGTCTGCAATTCTACCTATAATGGTACTCCCCATCAATCCCAGTAAACTACCAGCTCCAATTAGGCCAACCCAAAAGTCATTAATATGGATATAATTTTGGGCTTCGCTGAGGGCGGTTCCACTAATACCTAATGCATATCCACACGCCATCTGTCCAAGGATAATAGCTAATAGTACCTTTAAGTGAACCTTCTTTATTGGTGCCCTTTTATAATTCTTTTTGGAATAGTTTTGATTAATTATCGTAATCTTTATCTTCTCCTTTCTTCGATCAACTTAATAAAACGCAATGGGCAAAAAATAAGTACCATATGTTAAAATTTCCAGATAGTTGGCTATACATAACTAACAAGTCTTAATACATCTCGCTATTTTTTAATGGCGGGACCTTATTATCAGTTAGTCAATAAGTAATTAAAATTACAAGGAGGCAGGACCATTATGTTAACTAATACTTTTATCAAAAAGCTTACGAATGACAGTAAACTAAATATTGAGAATCTTGTAATCCTAACATGTGCAATATTCATTGCTAGTATTGGATTGAACATGAACTCAACAGCAACGATTATCGGGGCAATGTTGATTTCACCACTTATGTCTCCTTTATTAGCTATTGGTACTGGACTGGCTATTTACGACATAAAATTAATTAAAAACGGTAGTACGACAATCCTCGTAGAAATCATTATTAGTCTTTTAGCTTCAACCAGTTATTTCTTTTTTTCACCGCTTTCTTATGCAAGTAAAGAAATTATCGCTCGAACTAGCCCAACTATTTGGGACGTAATGATTGCATTCTTCGGAGGAGTAGCAGGAATTATTGGTGCTAGCAAAAAAGAAGCTACTAACATTGTACCAGGCGTTGCTATCGCTACGGCATTAATGCCTCCGCTTTGTACAGTCGGCTATGGAATTGCTTCGCATAATTTAACATTCTTTCTAGGTGCCTCTTATCTCTTTTTAATTAATGCAGTATTTATCATTTTAACTGCATTTTTAGGAGTTAAGGCTATGCGGTATTTAAGCCATGCTAATAATTATTCTACTAGCTTTTTTCGTTTGCCTACTAGAAAAGAGTTTTTCTTTATAATCGCCATATTATCATTGACTATTCCAAGTATATTTTCTGCAAAACAAATGGTACAACAATCAATTATTGAAAATAATGTCCATAAATTAGTTGCGTCCGAATTTGCTGATTCACTAGTTATTAAAGAAGATATTGATAACCAAAATAAAACTATTAACCTGACAATCTCTGGCTCCAAAGAAAATTCTCAAAAAATTAAACGTATCAAAAAAAGATTAACCAATTATAACCTTAAAGACTATTCATTAAATGTTATCCAGGTAGCGCAGCTTAATGTAGCAACTGAGAGGCAGCTAAATAATCAGGTAACAAGTATCATTAACCGACAAAGACAAACAGAAGATGAGAAGAATAAAAGGCGTTTAATCAAGCAAAATAAACAAAACAAGAAAATTGCTAAGTTATCACATAATATTAATTCTGTCACTTCAGTTAGTGACACTAACAACAATCATTCCATCATTGTGGAACTTCACAAGAAAATAAATTGTGAACAGAAGGAGCAATTGACGATAAAAATAAAAAAGAACTTTCCTCATATTGATAAAATTGAATATGTATTAGAGGATTCCTAAAAAAGCCACTATTAACAAAGATTATTGCTTAATATCTGTCATAAAGCGTAATGAAACACAAAATAGTAATCCAATTACTATGTCGATCTCTTTGTGATTTCTAAAGACTTACTTCGCTTCGACGGAGGGTTCCCTACAGGCTAGCTTCGTGTCGAAAAACGAACTAGCAAGCTAGTTCTGTCTCCTTTTTCAGTCTGTGATATTTAACTCGAAAGCGATTCGATGCGGATCTGTTTTATAATCATATCGAAAATTCGCAGGAGAGTTGTATACTCGACGTATATGACAAAAATATTCGGCTTTATGGTTAGAATCTTTATTTTACAAAAATTAGGGATAACCATTGATAAACCAAAGATACTTAATAAATTTAAGAATGTTTTAACTACTCATTACTATTAAGTAACACGAACTTACTGTAAATTAGGTTTAATAAAGATCAGAATGTTTAAAATAGCACCCAGCCAAAATAGCTGAGTGCCGTACACCATAAATTTCACATATTAACTCTAATTACTTCACCATCTTTGAACGTGAATTCCATGTAGCGTTGGAAGATGGTGATTTTTTCTACTAAGCGACGAACCAATTGTTCATCAAAGTCAACTAAGCCATACTTGTGCAATTCGACTAATTTGTTGATTTCATCAAGGTTGTGTAGTTTGGCTTGTTGATCAGTTTCACGACTTTGGACTTTTTCTTTTTGCTTCCGCAGGTCCATGATTTGCTGGGTTAGTGCGTCGCAGTCTTGATGCTGGTTAGCAGCTTGAATTAATTTCATCTGCACTTCTTCTAGTTGCTTATCGAGCTGGTCAAGTGTTGGTCCTTTGGAGCTTTTGATGACTTTCATGATGTTAGCTTTGATTTGTTTGCTGGCCAGCTCATGCCCTTCAATGAGCTGGTTGAAAGCTTCAACGGTAGCTTCCTTGAGAAGGGGCTCTTTAACATTTCGGATCATGCAGCGGCGACCAGTCCTGCTTCTTCTTATTCGGCTGGCACAACGCCACACAGCCACTTTTTCTGGCCGATACCACATGTTTCGCTGCAAAATATCACCGCATTTGCCACAGAATATTTTTTGAGAGAAGCAGTATTTGCCGTTAAGTCGCCGATGCTTACCGTTTTTAGTGGTGATTCCGTTACGTCGTTGTTTGATGATCTGCTGCACTTGCATGAAAACAGACTTGGGAATAATCGCCGGGTGATCATTTTCCACGTAGTATTGTGGCATGATACCTTCATTCTTCACTCGTTTTTTATTAAGAAAATCAACGGTGTAAGTCTTTTGTAAAAGGGCATCACCCATATATTTCTCGTTTTTAAGTATTTTAGCCACGCCGCTAGAGCGCCAATTTTTTGTTTTGCCACCGGTCAAGATACCATCAGCTTTGAGCGAATCGGCGATTTGTTTCATCGTCATTCCGTTTAGGTAGCTATAGAAGATCCGTTTAATGACCTTGGCTTCCTCTGGTTCAATTACTAGATTTCCCTGATCATCTTTAGTGTAACCGAGGAAGTGATTATGATTGACAAACACTTTACCTTGTTGGTAACGGTATTGAATCCCCATTTTAACGTTTTGCGATAAGGACTCACTTTCTTGTTGGGCGAGGGAAGCCATGATGGTAATTAAAACTTCACCCTGGGCATCCATGGTGTTGATGTTTTCTTTTTCAAAGAAGATCGCAACATTGATGGCCTTTAAGTCCCGAATGTACTTCAGACAATCAATGGTATTCCGGGATAACCGGCTGATGGACTTGGTGACAATGAGGTCGATCTTGCCAGCTTTACAGGCGGCGATCATTTTATTAAATTGTTCCCGTTTCTTGGTGTTGGTTCCGGAGATTCCATCATCAGCATAGATACCTGCAAATTCCCAGGTTGGTTCCTTTTGAATTAGCTCTTTGTAGTGAGCTACCTGAGTTTCGTAGGAGCTAGCCTGCTCATCATAGTCGGTCGAAACCCGGCAATAAGCAGCTACCCGGAGCTTTTCAAAAGGTTGTGAACTACGTTGATGATGGACGCTGTTTCCTTTTGGCTGATGGGCAGGAATAATGCGTACTTTACCCAATTAAATCACCTTCACTTTCGATAATGCTGTACAAATATTCGGCTTGCTTGATTGGATCGTTATAACGTTGTTTGATGATACTACGAAAGAAGTGTTCATCGATGGTGGCAGCTTTGTTTAGCTTTTCAGGTAACGCTAATCCGCATTTCAAGATGAAGGTTGCTTTGTTTGAACTGTTAACCACAATCTGTTGGACGAACTCTTGAAATATACCTTCATCAAATTCAGTAAGCTGTTTCCCTTGCTGGCACCAATTCAACAAGGTACGAACATCTTCAAAATTATTTGCTGAATCGGTATTCTTACCATTGAGCTGTTTAATCTTTTCCTGACATTGGTAAGTGTCTTGCTCGAGCTTAGTGGTTTGATTGATATAGATGGCTCGGTCGAGTAACCCAGTTTGCATCAATTGGGTTAATGTTTCAGCCTTATGGTCGTTGGACTTGATTTGCTTATTTAAAGAAATGAGTTGACCATCGCTGTTGGCATTAGCTTCTTCTTTCAGGGCTTCTAACAATGGCTGTAATAAGAACTTCCGACTGTGAACCAGTTTATTCATCATATTACAGAAGGCTGCTTCCAAACCTGCTTCAGACACTGCTTTAGTTGGGCATTGTTTAGCAGACCTTAAATGTTTTTGACAGGCCCAGTAAATTTTATGGGGACGTGTTTGCCGCTTAAAAGTAGTCCCACAATTACCGCAGATGATTTTTCCAGAAAAAAGGTAATGGTGTTGGTATTTATGGCTACCAGTTTCGATATGGCGTTTTTGGGCTGCTTCTTTAAGCAAGACTTGAGCCCGGTTAAAAGTTTCGTGGTTAACCAAACTAGGGTGATGCTCTTCAATTAAGTATTGGGGGAGTTCACCTTGGTTAAAATGACGGTGATATTGATCATCACGGTAAGTTTTCTGACAGAGCATATCACCGGTGTAATTGATATTTCGTAAGATATTAATAATGGTGTTACTACGCCATTGGCCACTACGCTTTGTTGGTATGTGTTTATGATTCAATCCTTTAGCAATTTGACTAGCTGACATCCCGCTTAAAAATTGTTGAAAAATTTCTCGCACAACCCCGGCTTCCACTGAATCGATAACTAAGTTGCCATCCTCAATTGAATATCCATAGGGAGCAGATGATACTCGAAACTCACCACTAGCGAAACGTTGTCTGATTGACCAGCGTAAATTTCCTGCAGTCGAATGAGATTCATCCTGAGCAATACTGCTGAGAATTGATAGAAATAATTCGCTGGCCATTGCTCCAGTATTGATGTGTTCCTTTTCAAAGATAATTGGAATGTTCAACTGCTGCAGTTCTCGAACTATTTGTAAACAGTCGGTTGTATTCCGTGATAAGTGGCTGATCGACTTGGTAATTACGAGGTCAATTCGGTGATTATGACAATCAGCTAGTAATTCTTTTAAGGCATCACGCTTCGTCAATTTGGTACCCGAGATTCCTTCATCGTAATAGATCTTAGCTAACTGCCAGTTTGGTTGATTGCTAATGTATTTTTGATAGTGTTCACGCTGATTCTCAAGACTTTCAAGTTGTTCAACGTGGTCAGTTGAAACTCGACAATAGGCCGCTACACGGAGTTGCTTGGCATCACGATGGTAGCTTTGAATTTTAGTAATGGTCGACATGACAATCCTCCTTTCGTCAGTGTGGTATGTTAGCTCTAGAACCTTGATGTATCAATATTTCCAGGTCCTAATAATGGTAGAAATGATTGTTTATTTAGAGTATCTATTTCATTAAATTCAGTAGTCGAAATTAGTCCCTTGTTGAGTAGACTTTGAATAATTTGTTTTGATTGTTGATAATGCAAATCATTCATTAATTGCTCTGAGCTAATATTCTTACTTGTTATTAGTGGTTGATGGGTTACTGGTTGTACTTTCTTCACCATGTTTAATTACCTCCACTGATAAGCCAGCGGAGGTCGAAAAGTAAACCATGGTAAAAGAAAAAAGCTGACAGAAAACTGCCAGCTAAAAAGTTGAAAAAACAGGATAGATCAGCTATCATAATAAAAGAAAAGAGAGCAACGAGCTGCATCTCGTTACCCTCAAGCGTGATCAGGAATGATCGAGGATGAAGCTAACCGTTATGGTTGGCTTTTTTTATTATCGCGTAGGCTTTGGCGCAGTCAATGATCAACTGGCCGACTGCCACGATAACTATGGCGGCAGTAATGCCGAGTCCTCGATTCTTTCCAAATTAACATAGTCATCACCTCGCGTTATCAGGAATAGTTGAGGGGTGATGCGACCATGTCCTTATCACTAAGCCTTCCATGTTGGGAGCGACCCACCATTTCAGACCTGATGATATTTTACCATAGAAACAACAAAAAGCCTGCAGACCGCAGTCCACAGGTAAAAGTTAGTTATTATCGTCCTTATCGTGCAATTGTTGGAGAACACTTTTCAATTTATCAGGTACGGGTAGCCCCAGACGGCTTATATTTTCTAATAGAGAAATGCCCTCATTAGAGATATAGAAGAAAATCGTAGCAGTACGGATCGCTGAACCATTCTTTAATAGGTAAATATCAAGGCAATGTGCAATACCGACCAATAATAGAATTAACACTTTGCGCGTAAGCCCACGAAAGCCAATTTCACTGGAGAGTTTATGTTCGTTAATGGCACAAAGCACTCCGGTGATATAGTCCACTACCATGAAAATGAGTAGAACATATAGAAAACCATCCAGTCCGCCTAAGAACCAGCCGAGGAAAGCCCCAATTGCACCAAAGCATGAATTAATTACTGTTAAACTAGTTGTCTTCATTCGGATCATCAACTCCTCTCGAATATTCAGCCTTAATTTCCAGATACTCATGGTTGTACTTAACGTCATCAATAAAGCCAATATTGTAGCCACGACCTTCAAACCAAATGTTGGTTTCTTCGTCAATATCATCACGGTATCGGATGATGAATGACAGTTGTTTTTCCAATTTCACCGTGACCGCTGTGTAGTATTCCTGACCGTGTAGGGCAGAAACTTTTGCCCACACATCGCCTAAGCGAACATCCTTGTACATCGACATTCCGGTATTAGGATTTTCGCCGACATATTTCTTTTTCATCAGCGTAATGCGGCGATCTAGTTCACCAATATCAGCAATCTTACTGACCCGTTTATTTTGCTGTTGCATTAAAATTCCTCCTTCCGGTAAGGGGACAAGATGGCCCGAAGAAACTTGATCATGGCATCAAAATCAGCCGTTTCCCGATATTCGTAAAGGTAAGCTACGGTATAGAGAATCGCGGTATGAATATCATCAGGGAGAGGATCAAATGCTGATAGAGGCTGACGAAGGACATTTTCGACGGTAGCAGTCGCCGATCCAATCAACTTTGTGATGAGGTCATCTTCAACAGTGTTATCAACTCTTAGGTAGGCTTTTGCTTCGGCCAAAGTAATAGCAGCCACATTTCATCAGTCCTTTCTACTTAGCAGCCATGGCAAGAGTTTTAATGGCTTCTGGGAGGATGACTTTGCCATCTACTCGTTGCGAGCCCAAGAAACCGACTTGACCAGTTACAGCATAAAGTTCATTAAGTCGTTTAAAGGTTCGACCTTGACGATCAGCAATCCAATAGTAATTGAAATCACCAAAGAGCACTGGTTTATTAGATGCGGCCATGGATGGCATGAACGGACTAGTATAAACTGGGCAATTGAGGATTCGATCTGGTTGGCCAGCTTGAACAGAAGGCTGCCAGATATATTGACCATTGTTATCCTTCATTTTGCGAATGGTTTTCACGGTATCATCATTCATTAAGAAAACAGCATTTTGACGGTATGGTGCTCTTAAGGAATAGAAAAGTTCGATCAAATCATCAAAAGTCAATGTATCGGCCTTAGCAGCTGTGGATCCCGCAGACGCACCATTAGTGTCGGTTAAGATACCAGTTGGTTGGCCAGTGCCGGTACTCGTTAGGAAGGCTTGTTCTTCAGCATTACCAAGTCGACGACCAAATTCATCAGATAAATAGGACATCAAGTCGAAGGCGGAGTCATTCAGTAGTTCTTCCGATACCTTGATCAGAGTCCCCAATTTGTGAGCACTGAGGGATACTTGACTAAATTGAGTATTAGATTCTGTGTAGGCTGCTTCTTCCTCGAGCCAAGCAGCTGTTCCTTCGCTCGCGACAACCGGAATCTTATGTTCACCGCTATTTGTTTGAATGACATGGCTGATGGTTCGCAGGACGTTGGCTTCTTTAAGCTTTTGAATCAGTTGATTTTCAAACTCATTTGGCACTAGGAAGCCACCATCTGGATCCGTACCTTCTTTTAGTGCATCAACGACCGCATGACCACGCATCATTTGCCAAAAGTTCTGCGCATAAGCATCCTGACCCTTTGGTAATTCTCCAGCAGTCGGGGTATTAGTAAGGGCTTTAGTTGTGGGCTGATTGAGTTCTACTTCAATTTGGGCTTGCTTATGGAGCCGATCGATTTCCTTACCCAAGTTGACGACGTCTTGTTCCATCTTTTCGTAGGTAGCGTTGTCCTCAGCAGAAAGTACATCAGCTTCTTTTTGTTTAGTGTCCAGGAAATACTTTGCTTGCTTCCAAATACGGGCACGCTTTTCTTGTAATTCAGTAATCTTGTTCATTGATAAGTTCCTCCTAAATTAGTGTGATAACAAAGAAAGCCGCTTTTGCAGCGACTTTACAGAAATAGTAGATTTTGCTTTAGGCTTGAGTTTATTCAATAACACCAGGTCAGATTGCTTATCGGAATACGAGTAACAATCTGTGACATTCTTATTGTCACCCAGCATGGCATCAGCAAAGCCTAATTCGATAGCTTTATTGACGTTCATCCAAGTTTCGTTATCCATCATTGTTGAAATCTTTTCACGGGGCAGGTTGGTTTTCAGCTCATAGGCATTGATGATCGACTCCTTGGTTTCAGCTAGCATTTGCGCAGCGTGGTCGAGATCTCTTTCTTGACCGCCGACAATAGTCAGTGGATTGTGGATCATTAGCATAGCCGCAGGAGCCATTGAAACAGTAGTTCCAGCCATCGCAATTACCGAAGCAGCAGATGCCGCAATACCTGAGATTTTGACATTGACTTCATTCGGGTAATTCATCAGCATGGTATAAATTTGACTGGCAGCGGTACAATCACCACCAGGGGAGTTCAGCCAGAGATCGATTGGATCCTGACTTTCATTAAGTTCGTCTTGGAATACCTGTGGTGAAACATCGTCATGCACCCAGCTATCAGGAGCAATTACCCCAGAGATAGCTAGTTGCCGCTGATCACCATTTTGTTTCCAGTTCCAGAAACGTTTCATTCTTTTGGTTCCTCACTTTCTTTGGTTGTTTGCGTGTTATAGAAATTACCGGCTTGGTTAAGTGGCAGCATGTTACCGTTAACCAAGTACTGATCACCACCTTCATCAGTAGGGATGCGGTTAAGATCTTCAAGTTCCCGAATATCATTTGCAGACAACCAACCATTTTGGCGTCCAATTGCATAGCCATTCATTCGGCTTTCGTAGTCGCCACGTAGTAGTCCATCAACATTGAATTTAACGAAAAACTTTCGTTGATCATCAGCGGAAAGTAGCTGTTGATTCATAGCTTGTTCCCAGCGAATACACCAAGGGTTCAGGGTGTACTTTACAAATTCGAGTGATTGTTGCTCGATATTTGAGAAAGTCGAACGATCTAGGTCACCAACCATATGCGGTGGTACACGAAAAATTCTGGCAATTTCGTCGAGTTGGAATTTTCGAGTATCAAGAAATTGCGCTTGGTCGGGTGGAATGGAAAGCTGGTGAAAAGTCATTCCTTCTTCCAAGACAGCAATGCTGTGATTATTAGATCCCGAAAATTGTGACTGCCAACTTTTCCGAAGCCGTTCAGGGTCTTTGACTACATTAGGGTGCTCTAGAACACCACCAGGCGTGGCATCATTTTTGAAGAAAGTGGCTCCGTATTGTTCGGCAGCCATGGATAATCCAATCGCATTCTTAGCCATAGCAATGGGACTGTAACCAATCAAACCATCAAAACCCAATCCGGCGATATGAAGGACTTCATCGGACAAGAGAATTACTTGTTTCGATTTATTTTTTGCCTGGTAATCATCGTAGTTGCGAGTATAGGTATAGTAGATTTCACCGTTGGCAGCTCTGTTAACGTCCATTCGATCAGGCATCAAAGGATAGAGTCCGGTGATCTTGCCTTGACCGTTTCGAATGATTTGTGCATAGGCATTACCCCACAGTAATAAATGGTTCATCATGGTTTCACGAAAGATAAAACTGGTCATTTCTGGATTTGGCGCATCATGAAGCAAAAAATAAAGTGGGTGGTTAATTGCCCGCTGTTTACCACCATCGCTGGTGTATTGATAAATATGAAGTGGTAGTTCAGCTAATCCTTCAGCCAAGACTCGAACACAAGCATAAACTGCAGTATTTTGCATTGCAGTACGTTCGGTCACATTTTGGCCAGCCATCGAACTGCCGAAGAAAAATGACATGGTGCTAGACAAGGTGTTTTTAGGTTAAGCTTTATTGGTATGGAATAATTTATTAAATAAACCCATGGCATCAACTCCTTTCAGTCCTACGCAATTACAACATCAATAGGCCTCGACCATCATAAACAGAATCACCATTATCCTCATTTCGGATAGCACGATCCAGTCCCATAATGGTGGCCACTACGCCATCAATTTTTTCGGTTGACTTAGCCTTATCCGGTTTAATATTTCCGGCTGGGTCAGTGCGGATGTAGATGTTATCCATCATCCAGCGTAAGACCGGATGACCACCATGAGCGATCTTCTTTTCCAGAGTTAATCGCATTAGTTCTTTAGTTGGAGGCGTCATGTCCTTAAATCCCTGGCCAAACGGGACCACGGTGAATCCCATACCTTCAAGATTTTGAACCATTTCGACAGCTCCCCACCGGTCGAAGGCAATTTCACGGATGTGATATTTCTTTCCCAGATCATCAATAAAGTGTTCGATGAATCCGTAGTGAACTACATTACCTTCTGTTGTTTGCAGATAACCTTGTTGTTTCCAAATATCGTATGGAACATGATCACGCCGAACTCGTAAGTCAACATTATCTTCGGGAATCCAGAAATAGGGTAGAAGGGTATAACCTTCAGAATCATCCCTTGGTGGAAACACTAGAACAAAAGCAGTGATATCAGTAGTCGACGACAGGTCGAGTCCACCGTAACAATCTCGTCCCCGTAGTTCATTAGGATCAACTGGGAAAGCACAAGCATCCCATTTATCCATCGGCATCCATCGGACATCTTGTTTAACCCACTGATTTAAACGGAGTTGACGGAAGGTGTTTTCTTCAGCAGGATTTTCTTTGGCTGAATTATAGGCATCTTTTACTTTCTCCATTTTGACTGTAATTCCTAAAGAAGGATTAGCTTTTTTCCAGACTTCGGGGCTCGACCAATCTTCATCCCGACCAGCACCATAAATTACCGGATAAAAGCGGGGATCATGTTTGCGACCTTTCATGATATCAATTGCTTTTTGATGGACTTGATAACAGATTGAATTTTCATCATTACCAGCAGTGGTTATTAGAAAGTAAAGAGGTTGCGTTCTGGCATCCCCTGATCCCTTCGTCATAACGTCATAGAGTTTCCGGTTCGGTTGGGTATGCAGTTCGTCAAAGATAACTCCGGACACATTGAACCCATGTTTAGAATAAGCGTCAGCAGATAGAACCTGATAGAAACTATTAGTGGGTTCATAGATCAGCCGTTTTTGTGAAGCGAGAATTTTGCATCGTTTCTTCAAAGCCGGGTTCATTCGTACCATATCAGCGGCCACGTCGAAAACAATCGCTGCTTGTTGCCGATCAGCGGCACAACCATACACTTCGGCTCGTTCCTCACCATCTGCACAACAAAGCAAAAGAGCGACTGCTGCCGCTAGTTCTGATTTTCCTTGTTTCTTTGGAATCTCAACATAAGCAGTATTGAATTGGCGGTAGCCATCAGGCTTCAGAATACCGAAGATGTCACGAATAATCTTTTCTTGCCAATCAATCAAGTCAAAGGGTTTTCCTGCCCAAGTTCCCTTAGTATGGCAGAGACATTCAATGAAAGAAACTGCAAAATCAGCTGCATCTTTGCTGTAAGTGGAATCCTTAGCCATAAAACGAGTTGGTTTATAATCTTTTAACTTTCTCAAGAAAACATCACTTCCTTTCATTAGTACTAAAAAAGCACTGAGAATGAACTCAATGCTTAATGATTAATTGAATTTACCAGTTAAAATCAAATTGACATAGCCGGCCCGTTCAGTAGTCAGGTAATCGATCAAATCGTGGCAGTTGTAATAGTAGGCCAGTCGTTTAACATTCTCGATATCAAACATGTTTACTTCGCCAGTATTGCGAATTTGTAAGACCTGCTGGCGAATGCGGTCACGTCTAGCTAGTTCATTTTTGATTCTGCTCATGATTAGGCCTCCTGATTCTTAAAAGCAGCTGATCCGGCTAAATTTCGTAACAGTACTTTCCGTTGTGTTTTGTATTCGGGACCGATAAAACCCAGGCGTAGTAGAAAACAACGAAAAGCATATTTCTCATTGCTTTCTTCATGAGGTTCTGACACAATCCGTTGATGATTTTTTGCATATTGCACAAGTTTGTCGATAAATTGTTGATAAGCTGTGGCATCATCAAGATTTACCTTGTTGAACCAGTTAAATGTCACCTGTTGATCATCAACGTCTAGTTTTAGCGAATCGAGCTGACAAGCATCTTTGATTAGCTGTCCCTTGGCCCAAATTAGGTGACGCAGGTTTTCTAAGGCTTGATCGGTAAAGTCGTCTCGACGGTAAGCAAGATGCAATTTGATAATGTTAGCGGGCCGGAAACCAAGTTGTTTAAGTTTGTCGATTAGGTTGGATGGAATCTCATCAGGGGATGAAAGGTTCCCATCTTTACTGACAGTGTATTTGCCAATCTGGTATGCGTAGGTTGGTGTGTACTGATATTCAGCTTTTTGTTGAGTATAGTTAGCAATCTGTTCGACTAGCTTTTTACGCTGTTGACCATGAACATTAAAATTAATTTCCATATTCTGTACCTCCTTGTTTGATCACTGTATACATCACTCTAAAAGGCGCAGATAGCAAGGCTTTCCCGCGCTTTAGGCCGGCTTCTTTAGATTACTGTAAGGAATTATATGACCATCTCTTTCCACACTGATATCTTGATCCGAATTGACTTGTTTGATGTAGCGATTAACAATCACATCACAGTATTTAGGATCCAGTTCCATCATGTAACAAATCCGATTAGTTTGCTCGCATGCAATCAGAGTTGAACCGGAACCACCGAATGGATCGAGAACGGTACAGTTGGACATGGTGGAATTCATGATTGGATAGGCTAGTAGTGGGATTGGTTTCATCGTTGGGTGTTCCTTACTCTGCTTTGGGCGATCAAATTCCCAGATGGTGGATTCCTTTCGCCCGGTGTACCATTCGTGTTTGCCATCTTTCTTCCATCCATAGAGTACGGGTTCATGTTGCCACTGATAGGGAGAGCGACCAAGTACTAATGATTGCTTCTTCCAGATACAGCAACCGGATAAATAAAATCCAGCATCTTGGAAAGCACGGCGGAAGTTAAGGCCTTCCGTATCGGCGTGAAATACATAGATGCTGGCATCGTTAGCCATTGCTTGATTCATATTTTGAAAAGCAGCAAGCAGAAACTGGTAGAACTTGTCATCGGCTTGATGATCATTCTTGATCTTGCCAGCTTTGCTAGAGTAATCGACATTGTATGGAGGATCGGTTAATACTAGGTTGACCTTATGATCACCCAGTAATTTCTGGTAGCTTTCTGTTTTAGTAGCGTCACCACATAATAAAGTGTGTTTACCTAAGTGCCATAAGTCACCAGGCTTTGAAAAGGTCGGTTTATCCAATTCGCTATCAACGTCAAAATCATCATCATGCGTATCGTCAGCGGTGCTAAGAAGGTCTGAGATCTCATTCTCGTCAAAGCCAGTTAAGGAAACATCCAAGTCGCTGGCTTGTAAGTCAGTCATTAGCAAGGCCAACTTGTCTTTATCCCAATCACCGCTGATTTTATTGAGGGCAACGTTGAGAGCTTTTTCTTTGTCTTCATTTAAATTAACGACAACACACTCGGCTTCTTTGATCCCTTCATCCTGGAGAATCTTTAACCGCTGGTGTCCGCCAACCACGCGACCAGTTTGCTGGTTCCAGATGATTGGATCAACGTAGCCGAATTCTTTCATTGAGTGTTTTAGCTTTTCGTAGTCAGGATCACCTGGCTTTAAGTCTTTTCGTGGATTGTAATCCGCGGGGATGAGGTCCGGTATTTTTTTCTTAACAAATTTCATTAGTTCATTCCTTTCCGACTTCTTAAGAGTCTTTCCATGACATCATCTTGTGGTGTTGATCCTTGATAAGTCGTGGCATTGTTTTCTTTAACCACTTGAAAAATCTGAAACCATAATTGGCTCGATTGCTTCATGTAGTCACGACTCATGGAAACATATGGTGAAGCAATTGCATTACCAGTGGTAGGGTGGCGAGCGAGAAAACCAAACTTAGAGATACATTCTTCGCACTGGATCCACCGGCTAACGCTAACGGCATAGTGTTCAATCAGCTGAGTGTTAACTAGCTTTTCACAACCACGTTCGACCAACCATTCCCAGGTTTCTTTGAAAATATCAGCGGCGTCAAATTCTAAACCATTCTTCTGTTTGGCCTTGAGGTATTTCTTGACTGGCGGCATCACGTGGCCTTCCAGATTAGCTGGCTCTGGCAAATCAATGACGGTTGCTTCTTGGCCAGCTTCGAGCTTATCGTGAAGTGACTTAGGTTTACGTCCAGCACCAATTCGGGATCCACCACGATTCGTACCATCTTTAGCCAAATCTCTCCCTCCTTCCGGCAGGGGTTAATACCCTGTTTGATTTCGATTTTTTGTACACGAAGGCCCAGGCCCGCTCCCGCGCGAAAAATTTTTAAGGATTTGATGGCCCCCTCCGTGGTTTAGTAATGATATCGACGTGGCTTTTTATGCCAGCGATCATCCATCTGGGCGGTGATGCGGGAGTGGCATGGCTTACATAATGCCATCAGGTTCTTGAACTCGTTGGTGCCGCCGTGTTCCAGAGGCAGAACGTGATGGACCTCGGTGGCTTGGGTATACCTTCCTTGGCTTAGGCACATCTCACAGAAGGGATGGTGGAGCAAGTAGCGTTGACGGATCTTTGGCCAGCCGTAATGATAGCGCGGACGACTACGCTTTGGTCGTTGGTAACGATTATAGTGAGAGCTGACTTGCTTGGCGTGCGCGTCACAATAAGTGTTGTGGGTTAATCGTGGGCAGCCAGGGTAGCGACAGGGTTTCTTAGGTGAGTAAGGCATGACACTCCTCCTTTCTGAGGTTATAAGAAAAGCCCAGCAGTTTGCACCGCCAGGCTTCAATGTTATAAAGCAAATGCCTTTATCCTAATTTTCTACACTACTATCGTAACATGGATAGGCTGATTGTTTGTTCTGCGTTTTACCTTTCTAATGATGGGATCCATAAAGTAAGAGCGTGAGGTGATCGAGTGCTTTGTTCTTTCGATTGTAAGCAGTGGTTTTCGCAATGAAGTACTTGTCCATCACGATGGTTAGTCCCTCGTTCATTGACTGGTTTGGAGTGCGATAGCAGACATCTAAAACAAAGCGCTCGTCTTCAGATAACTCTTGCCAGGCTGGCTCGAACCACTTGAAGTAAAGTTGGGCTTGTTGGTAGCGTTCATTCAGCTTGGTTGTCTCATCGATGCCATGCAGCAGGCGATGCTCAGTTGGGTTATCTTTTTTACTGCCGCCAGGTACGAAACCGTAGCGTGGCGAACTGACACCAATCATTTGTTCCCTGGCTAGCTTCAAGTCGTCTTGGTAAGAGTCAATGATGAACTTCATACCATCGTAATCTTTCAAGGCTGCAACGGTTGCTCGCCGTTTGTCTAAGTAATTCCACATGATACTCATGCCATAACACTTCCTTTCAGGTTGGCTTTCACTGCGTTAATTAAAGCTAACTGGGTTTTATCTTTACGTTTCAAGGCAGCCAGAATGTTTTCGTCAATGGTTCCTTCGGTGATGATGTGGTGGATAACTACTGGCTGACGCTGTCCTTGTCGCCAGAGCCGAGCGTTAGTTTGCTGGTAGAGTTCCAGACTCCAAGTTAATCCATACCAAATCAAGGTGGCACCACCAGCCTGCAGGTTGAGACCATGTCCGGCAGAAGCAGGATGAATCAATGCCAATGGAATATTACCAGCATTCCAGTCCTGAATGTCACGGGGTGTTTTGATCTCACGAACTTTGAAACGACTTTTAATCTGGATTAGATCATGTTTGAACCAGTAAGCTACCAAGACAGGTTTACCATTAGCAGCTTCAACCAAATCTTCAAGGGCATCAAGTTTTCGCTGGTGAATTTGAACAATCTGCTGCTGGTCGTCGTAGACACAACCATTTGCCATCTGGCAAAGTTTATTCGATAGACTGGTTGCGTTGAGGACATCGATTTGTTTACCCTGGGTTGAAACTACTAGCTGGGCATTAAGCTCATCATAGATTGCCTGCTCACTATTACTCATTTTTACCGGAACGGTGTTCATAGTTAATGGTGGCAGATTCAAGTAGTCCTTAGACTTCATAGAAATGGTGATGTCATCAATGGCACGGTAGATACTTTGCTCAGCGCCAGGCTTGGGTTTGTAGGTAAACACTTGATACATGTTCCGTTTGTCGGGGTCAAAGTAGTTCATCCGGTAAGATGAGATGAAGCGCCCGAGTCGTTGGCCCATGTCCAGTACGCGGAATTCCGCCCACAGATCCATCAAGCCATTAGACGACGGTGTACCTGTTAAGCCAACCACGCGTTTAATCAAGGGTCGTACTCGTTTGAGGGCTTTGAAGCGTTGTGAGCGGTAGGACTTAAAACTGGAGAGTTCATCGATCACCAACATGTCATAGTCAAAGGAAGTACCAGAGGATTCAATTAGCCATTTCAAGTTTTCCCGGTTGATGATATAAATGTTGACATCTTGTTGTAGTGCTTTGATTCTTTGTGTCCTAGAACCAGTGACAACAGAGTAGGTAAGGCCTTTTAAGTGGTCCCACTTTTCAATTTCTTCCGGCCAGGTTTGTTTTGCCACGCGCAATGGTGCAACAACTAAGACTCTTTGCACTTCACCACAATTGATGAGTTGCTTGATGGCCGTCAAAGTAATGACGCTTTTACCAAGTCCCATATCAAGCAAGATAGCTGCTATGGGATGGTCCAGAATAAACTGAGTTGCATATTGTTGATATTCATGCGGCTTGTATTGCATCAAGCATTCCCCCAATCTGATCAAACTGGTCGCAAACAAAAACCTGGTAGCCAAGCCGTTTTAATTGGTTGATTCTTTGTACTTGCAACGGGCGGGGATGCTTACCAGGAGCCTTCATCTCCACAAAGCCCATGTGGCCATCAGGCAGGAGAACTAACCGATCAGGTACTCCGGCCATCGATGGGGAGGTGAACTTCAGGCAAAGGCCCCCACGTTGGTGAGTAGCTTTGACAAAAGCAGTTTCAATTCGTTTTTCTAACATTTATAAAATCCTTTCTAAACGTTGATTTATCAGTGATTCGTCAGGATTAATGACGGTCGTGTCAGTTGATTTACTACTCTTCTCTATACCTCTTTTTTTCTATTTTTATTCCTATATACAAGTAAGGTAAAAGAGTGTCATGACTGTCATTAGGATTGGTAAATACTGATGTATCAAGTTTTTTAAGTTGTAAAGGGTGACAGTCGATGACAGTCAACTGAGGAATTCATCAGCCTTAACTTTTAATCGCAGTCCCTTGATGAAACGACCGTTTTGTTTGTGTTGACGTTGAAAGCCAGCATTTTTGAGGGCCGTGTAAAAGTCTGACGTGCTGCGGATATATTCACCGATACTTTGACAATATTCGCGATACTTTTGATAAAGATCGCCTGACTTTTGTTCATAACTGGGGTCAAGTTCACAATTCTCATTAAGAAAATGTCCTAGCCAATCGTTATTAGCGTGGTAGGATCGTACCGCTTTGGTTACGGCAACGGGGGTGGTTAACTGGTAATTTTGCTGAATGATTCGCTGGGCACCCTCAATAATCCACTGCAATACCGCTGGACCAGCTTGTTCGGTTAGATACTGAGCATAGTTTTTAATGTCATTCCGTTTAGCAATCGTGGCTTTAAAGGGAATCACAATCAATCGGCGCCAGATTCCTTCATCATTACCACCTACGTGGGGCAGGTAATTGGTGTATAACACGATGGTGTGGCTGGGCGTAAAAGAGAAAGGTTTCATGTATTTCTTTTCGGCATAGATTTCATCAGTTGAACAGAGTTGCTTGACGATGGAAGTGTTCAGTCGCTTACCTTCTTCTAGTTCAGCGGAGATGATTAGCCGCTTGCCTTTGACTTCGGCCATCTCTGGTTTGACGTTTCGCCGAACACCAGTGGTCAAGGCATCAGCTGAGAGGTGACCGGTATAAGTGCCGAGTACATTAGCGATGGTGTTCCAGAAGGTTGACTTACCATTCCTCCCGCTGCCGTAAGCAATAATCAGAGCTTCCAGGTACACCTGACCGATCGCCACCAGTCCCACAATTTCTTGGACGTAATTAATCAACGCTTGGTCACCACAGAAGAAAGTAGTAAGTGCTTCTTGCCAGAGTGAAGCTCCTTGATTACCAGGAACACAGGATGTGGATTTGGTGATTAATTCATCAGCTTGAATTTCCTGTTGACCGTGCATCCCTTTCTTTAAATTGAAAGGTCCGTTGGGCGTGTTCAATAAAAACGGATCAGCATCAAAATCATTAATCTCTTTGACGAGCTTTGGTCGAGAATTAGTTAAGATCCCGTTAATACCTCGAGTGCTGCGTTCCTTGAGAATAAAGGCTTCGTAAGCTTTAGCATTTTCGTAATCTTTGAATGCGGCTAGTTGTTCATCATTAAAAGTACGACTAGCTTTTGTTTTACCCATTGCTTGCAAAGCGGATGTCACACCATTTTGCTGAATCTTCTTATAACTATTAGTGACACGAAGCTGAGCATCAGTTAATTGTTTATCGGTAAAGCGCTGGACTTCACCGAGAGCTAAAGGTTCCGATTCCTGCCAAACCTTCCCATCGAACCACATAAAACCTGATTGGTTGGTATAGCAAACCCGCTCTTTGCAGTTGTTGACAAAGACATAAGATTCACCAGTATCCGAGTAATCATCCGGTTGTAGATCGTCATTGGGCTGATTGTATTCTTCAGGCGGAATATAACCTTTTTGACTAGCCATGCGCTGACCAAATTTGGTGGCACTATGCCAGATGTTTTTTAATTCCTGCTTGCTTAGTGGTGGATCACATTTAGCAGCTTCTTCCTGAAATGCCTGACGAGCTTCAGCAGTATTGCCAAGACGCATAATGATGCGACCGGCAAAATGTGAGAGGGTTGCATTACGTTTGCCTTCATGGATTGATCCGATGTTTTGCTGAGCAAAGTAACGCTGGGCCATCATAAATTTGTCCACGGCTTGTGATCCTTCATGCCAGATGGCTTTAGTACTAGGCACACCAAAGACAAACCGGGCCGCATCAAGCGCATTGTCATCAAAATAGGGAAAGTATTCTTGAATTTCGTGTTTTAGTTCGGCGTAGGTTTTAGCATCCGTAATCTCAGTAATCGGAAAGTAGACGTGAAACTTAGGCCGGGGTGTTTTATGGTGCTTGGCCTTCATATTGTTTCGCGAGAAAGTAATGGCGTAGGAAACATCATCGAAATAGTTAGCAATGTTTGCAGGTTTGATCCAAGTAGTCGGATCGTCAGAATGATCGTTATCGCAGTCCATGATCAGGCAGTCAGCTTTGATGAAGTTGGCAATAGCGCGTTGGTTATTTGTAAATTGACCGCAGACATGGTCATAATGGGCAGCCTGTTCTAATTCCTGTGCGTTAGTGATAGTTTGTTGATGAGGATAGATCGTATTGCTAGCCTGACCGGAATTACCTGCCATCGATAAAGTAAAATGCATCTTTAGTTGGCCTCCATTTCATTATTAAAGTAGCGGATATTTTTATTTTTACGTTTGGCAAAGCGGATGAAGTAGCACATATCGTGCGTCGGTTTACCAAATGACCAGGCTTCGGCGCATTTAGTCAGTAGCACAATGTTAATAAAAGTGGCTACTTGAAATTCCTGTGAATGGTGCAGGTTAATAAATTGAGGTAGGTAAAGCTGTGGACAAATGGGAATGCCGCCATGTTGATAGACAAATCGGCAGTAAGACTGCACCTTATGAACGATCACTGGATCTTTTTTCACTACTTCCGTAAAGGGAGCGACTACGAAGATCAACGGTCGGTAGTTGGGATTAGGCTTATTGGTACGTAGCTTGGCGATAGCTAGCGTTGCTTCTGACATAGATTCAGATCCTTTCTTAATAATTTATGGGACTAAAAAAGCCCTCACTGATAAGCCAGATGAGGGCGAGAAGTAAACCATAAAAATTAATCTTTTTTGTAGAAGCCTCCGACAAAGCCAGCAGCATTGAGGATTAAGCCATCAGCCCAGTCAGGGACTTCGGTCATAATCTTAACTATTGTGTCGAGCGAGCGGTCTGTCGGAGCATCAATCACGGCTTCATCATGAATGTGCATTACGACAGGATTACCAGCTGTTTCTAAGCGACGCATAGCCCCGGCTAACAAGTCCCGACTAGTTGCTTGGACAATGTTTTCTACCAGCTTGGCCCCATAGGTTTCAATTCGATCCCATTTTTTCACGGTGTTGTTCCCCATGAAGGTAATCGATTCAGAACCAAACCGGTTAATGCCAATTTTAGGTTGGGGGTAGCAAAGATAACGTCCCGACCGTAAACGAAGAAACATGCAGCCACTCCGGTAAATAAACTTCATTCCGTGGGTAGTTTGCGGGAGGTGCGTTTTAATACATTCTTTAGCTGCTTTATCAACGTCCCACCAAAACTGCACAATGTGAGGACTAGCATTACGCCACATTTGAACCAGTGGTGGTAATTCATCATCGGTTAGGCCAAGATTAGTGGCACCCATGGCTTTGAGCGCACCAATAGAACCGCCATAGCCCAGGGCGAGTTCCGCAATTTTACCCTTTTGACGGAGTTCACCATTGATTCCATGTTTGACCACCGGGACACCAAACATCTGGCTTGCGGATGCACAATAGATATCTTCATTCTTGGCAAAGGATTCTTGTCGCCATTTTTCATTAGATAGCCAAGCAATCACCCGTGCTTCAACCGCTGAGAAGTCAGCCACGTAGAAATGATGATTTTTGCTAGGGATAAAAGCAGTGCGAATCAATTGTGATAAGACGTCTGGTACTGAATCATAAAGCATTGCAAGTGCTGGTACGTTGCCTTGCTTAACTAATTCGCGAGCTTCTTCGAGGTCTGGCATTGAATTACGGGGAAGATTTTGTACTTGTACAAGGCGACCAGCCCACCGACCCGTCCGGTTAGCACCATAAAATTGTAAAAGACCATGGACACGACCATCTTGGCACATAGCTTTCTGCATAGCCTGATACTTTTTGATACTTGATTTAGATAACAACTGGCGGAGAGCTAATACTTGATGGACCGTGCCGGTAGTGGTTTGTAATAGCTGTGCCACTGATGCTTTGGATAGTGAATCAGTTTTAATGCCTTGCTGATGGAGCCAGTCTTTTAGTTGCAAAGGAGAGTTAGGATTTGCTAGACCCGTTAATTTTTTAGCAGTTTGTAAGTACTGGTCATGGAAGACGTTTTGACATTTGATCGCATTGTTAACCAGTTGTTGGTCAATCCGGATACCGCGATCATTAATGTCTTGATCCATCCAGTAGTTTTCCCATTCATTCTGTGGGACGGGGAAGCATTCGAGCTTCTGGGTGATTTCCATTTCAACCTCGACGTCACGCTGATTGTATTGCTTAAACTGTTGCCATTTATCAGGAGCATGGTAGGGGAAGTTACGAGTGCGATTTTGATTGGCCTTCGTAGGTTTGCAAGGTGTACAGAAGTAGCGCACAAGCTCTTTACCAGCAGTGATTTTTTGTCGTGGTAGCCCTAAAACGGTACCTACATCACGAAGCGACAAGGGTAGTCCTAAGGTAGCCGACCATACCCGTGAGCAATGCCAACCAGCAGGCTTTAAGCGGTGGCTTACGAAACGTGACAGACAGACCCGTTCAAATTGAGCGTTAAAGGCACTTTTAATAATAGTAGGATCATCTAACGCCTTAATAACCTGAGGAGGAATTGATTCACCCTGAGTGAGGTCTATAACCTTTACTGGACCGAAGTCGATAGCGTAGCCAAAAAGCAGGAGTTCAAAGTCTTTACTGTCTGCATAACGATAGACTCCAGTCTGGTTCAGGTTAGTATTGGAATAAGTTTCGATATCTATTGAAAGTTGCTTCATTAGAAATCCTTTCTACAAAAAATGGGTAGTCAAAGTCGACTGCCCATCTTTTGGTTTAAGCTAAGAAATCATCATCGCTGTTGTCATCAATGGCGGTAAAGTCATCGCTGGCACTAGCATGTCCACCTAGTGGTTCTCCATCACGGATCTTTTGGATGTTACCCAGGCCACAGGCAATTCCACGGTTACCGTTGGTGTTAAAAGCATAGAAGTTAATCGATACTCGGGCATAGCAGCCACTGTAAACTTCATCACGATCAAGGATTGGTTGGACATGCTTGTCCACAATCTGTGGTGCCGTGATCGAATTAGCGTTGATGAAGTAACTATCTTGGTAGGCATCATCACGTTCCACATCTCCATCGCGCAGGGGTAGCTTGAGAGTAGCCTTGTTAGGCTTCTTACCACCGAACTTACCGATTCCTTCCTGGATAGCAGTATCGATTGCTTTCTCAATTGCATTGACCGTTTTCTGATCTGACTTAGGGATGATCAAGCTAACCGAATACTTTTCCTTTCCGCCATTGATGGACTTGGGTTCCCAGATGTTAGCGTAAGAAAGACGAGTATTGATACCAGTAACTACTTTAGTTTGTTGTGACATATTATTTTTCCTCCTTGAATTCATCCTTCGGGTTTGATTTACCTATGCTTTGGCGGCTGTCTGAATCCGGCACCAGAGTTGGTTTACCCGCGGGTTTAACAATTTCTTGACTAAACAGTTCGGTGAATTTCTTCTTACCGACCTGTTTTTCTAGTTTTGTAATCGGTAATAGCTTCTTTTGGTAAATATCATGGTAGCCATGTTCTTCAGCAATTTTTGCTACGGCAGCTTCATCCTTGTAATGGCGGACAGACCTACCTTCGACTATTTTGTAACCAGGCCACTGCTTACCATGGTTAATGGCTAGGTCAGCGGCATAGTCTTTAATTTCGTGAGCCCAACGATTCAAATCATCGATGTGCTCGAGAACCTCGGTTACCTGACTATCTGTTAGCAAGTTCGGTGACCGTAGTTGAAAGCGGGTGAGCTTGTGATGATAGTCAAAACGAGCTCGCAGTACAGCATTACAAGCGGAGAATTGGCACCAAGGACCATAATGGACGGTACCTTTGCCAGCAAATGCGAGTTCGGCTTTCTCTTTTAATTCGGAATTGGCCCAGTGCATTAGTTCTTTAGCATTAATGGTCCAGGTACTAATATTGGCCATTCGAGGTTGAAAGATTGTCGTTTCAACTTCATCAACGTTGTACAGACTGCCGAACATTTCTAGTGCACCGACGGAATAGAGTTTCATCTGGGGATTGTTTTGCGCTTCTACCCGGACACCCTTGCCATACTTAAAGTCGATAATATGGAGTAGGTGATCAGAAACAATTACGCAGTCACCGGTACCAAAACCTTCTGGAACATATTTCGAGAAGTCCAGTTTTTGCTCTACTCTGATGGTGGCGTCAGGTGCGAATTCCTTTGCCTGATTGTATTGCTCGATTACATAGCTGGCATAATCATCGGTCAGACTTTCCATTTCATCAGATTGATAATCAGAAACGGGACGTTTGAACTTGTCGCCGAGCAAGCGGTGAATCTTATACTCGCCTAGTGCATGAGCAGCAGTACCTTCAGCGGCTGCACTGGAAGTGGAGTGCGGGAAGTATTGTTCTAAACGTGGCAATGGTGGGGCGCTTAACCAGCGATGAGCACTGGAAGCCGATAATAGTGCGTGATGGGTTGGCGAACTCATTGTCCAATCGCCTCCGCACTATAATAGAGATCTTCGTAATCCTTAGGATCCACGTCAGATAATTTTTTCGCGTTGAACTTATGAAGTAATTCTTTGACTTGAGCGGTGTATCCTTCGGCACTCTTCTTTGCTAATATCTTGCGGACGGTTACTTTATCTTCTACAGGGTCACGTTTTGTTTGGTCATTCTTGCTTTGAGATTCATCTTCATGACCTGAAAGCAATTCTCTAATGGACCGAATAGTATTTTGGGCTTGATAAAGATGCTCTTCAGCCTCCTTGAGTTTTAAATCAAGGTCATTCATCACGCTCATAGGAATCCTCCTTTACTTCGTTAATCTCTAGCTGTTGAACATCTTTACCTGGTGTGATCACCATCAGATTGTGTGGTTGACCGAGTAGTAAACGCAGCAGTCGTTCACGGATTGTGATGCCACGCATGCTGACGACACCATCTTGGTGGGGATGCCTGGCTACTGAAATCGAAATTTTGTTAGCCATTTTGACTGTTCCTTTCTTATTAAGTTTGGTAAGGAATAACTGCCTTACACTTACAGGCCATGGGAAACGAAAAAGTAAACGATTATTTTTGAAGAATTTTCTTGAGATGCCGCTTGATGGTTTGCAACCGCTTAGTAATTGCCATTTTGCTGACGCCTTCGTCTTTGGCAATGTCGATCTGTTTCATGCCAACCCAGAATTTCTTCATGAGTAACTTTTGCTGTGCTGGCGTAAGTTGACTGATACTCTGGTGGAGTTGATCCATTTCTTCCTTATTAATTACCTCTTGCAACGGATCGGCATCGTCCTTGACCAGGGTGCCATATGGGTCATAGGCTTGGAGTGAAACGTGACGCCGAGTTTCACGGTGATTATCGTTGTACTCAATACGATTAAGCTCGATGATTTCTTTACCTTCAGCTTCTGTAACTGTGATTTCTTTAATCCCAGTCGGTTGATGTAGCCTGATGTGCATACTGCCATCTTTAGCATCTGAGATCTCCATATTGAGTTGGTTCCGGTCGTCGTAGTATTTCTTCATAAAAATTCCTCCTCTTGGATCTCCCAAGCGAAGGAATCGAAGGCATACTAAAAGCCACCAGAAAGACAGCACTAAACAGTCCTAAACGATTGAATCGCTTGGGTACTGTAGCCGTCCTTCCGATGGTTGGTTACAGATTAAATATTTAAGTATGTAGAAGGTGGTAATGTCGGAAAATAATCACGTCTGAATATTCACTACTATCTTCAATTAAGATAATAAGAAATCTATAACTACAAAAAAACGATATTTAAGCTCTAAAAAGCTCTGTTTTTGCTCAAAAAAAAAGCACCCGTATTGTAGGGTGCTAGAGATGAGTAGTAATAATGTATTATAATTATAATGAGTGATTATGCATAAAATGACAGGTGAGGTACTATGGTGAGATTAAAATTTGGGATTATGCTAACTGATTTTTGGGCATGCTCTAGTTTGAAACAGAGAGTAGCTTGTGATTACTTGTTTAAATTAGTTAATCCTGATTATAATGTGGAGAATGGAGTTGCCACAAAAATGAAGAACTGTCTTGCTTCAATACCTCGTGATATTACTGGCAATATTTTCTACATAGAAGAAGATGCCAGATTTATTCAAAATGTCAGAACAAAAATTGTACCTTTAATAACGAAGCCTTTAGCATTTGTCGCTTTTTTTCTGAATTGCCTAAAAAAGGATAGCAGCTTGAATGATGATACACCTATCGGAAACAACACAAAGAGGCATTATCTAAATGCTAGCTCTTTTGATTTAGCTCAAACCATAGCAGATTTTTTATTTTTCACAATTAGACAGAATGATAATGAAGATCAGGAGACGCACAGTTATATTAAAAGTCTGTCTAAAACGAAAATCGCTTCTTTTAACGTGGCAGGGTTATCGTTAACAGAGGCAAGACACCCATTAAATGATGTTAAACTCACGTCTTCAAATAGAAATTTCGACTCCGTATTTGAGGAGATATGTGTGGGGAAACTTGACATTCCTAATCCTAATCATATCCGTGCTTTTAAACTAAGAAATAGTTTGTATGAAGAAGATTACACACAGGTAATTAGTTTGTTGCAAAATAATATTTGCAATTATGTATATTCTAGAGCTGAAATAGATCAACTTGAAAGAAACATTAGCTTTGCAGACGTTCAACGTAAAACCTTATTAGCAGCTTCTCAATTAAATGTTGACAGTAATACTTTAGGTGATTTACTAAATTATCTTTTTATTGAAAATGAAGAAAATGCACCTAAACTAATGAGCAAAATTGAATTTAATAATTATAAGAATGATTGTGATGGCGTTTATTTGAAGAAAATTAACGATAAATATCAGATCGTTTTAGGCACTTCAAAAATATACCCATCGGTATACGATGGAATATCACATGCGGTAGAGAGAATATGTTCTTTAGTCTCTCAATCCTTTAACCCTTCTATATTGGTATCGGACTTCAACTTTATCAACAGGTTTCCCGTAGATGATTTAAAAGCCCTGAAGCGTATATTTATCCCAACACAGCCGCAAGATGAACTTGAAGTTAATGGCTTCGGAATATTTTTAGGATACTCAATGAACTTATCATGTGATATTAATCTACTGTCTACCGAAAAGGTGCGGGAGATTGTCAATTTACAAATTAATAATGATTTAAAGGATGTTATTCAACAACTGAATATAGCAATAAGTGATAAAAATATTAAGCAATATTCATATTATGTCTATTTATTGCCATTTAGGGATGTTACTGAAACAAGCAAAATGATAATGGAAAAGGTATTGGGAAAAAGATGAAAACAACTACTAAAGCAGCAATGGAAGAATTTTTCGGGGATATTACTTCTAATAAATATTTAAAAGTTCTTTTTTCAAAACTTTTAGATGAGTATTCCAATAAAGTATTTGGTAAAAAACACCAATTGGATTTAGTAACTAAAAATAATTTGATGAGGTTTGCAGACTTACTAGCACATTCAAGGATGCTGAAAGAATCCAATTTTCATCAAAATATTTCACAACAAATTATTTTTATGTTGGAGTACTTATTTCCTGATGATATATCTGTCAAGTTTGTTAAGCAAAGAATTCAATCTACACTAAACAATTATTCTGTTCAAAATAATGATCTACATACGGTTCCATCTGGAGATGCTTTGCTTAATTATTTAGCGAATACTTATAAAAAAGGGGAGTTACAAATACCAGGTTCTCATGATCAAACGTTTATAGGTGAGCAGAAAGCAGTCTATATTGATATGACCGAAAGTAACCTTAGTTTTTCCGCGCCTACTTCAATGGGGAAATCCTTTTTAGCTAGAACATATATTAAGAATCAAATACTGACTAATAAAAATGGAAATTATGCATTTGTTGTTCCAACTAAAGCATTAATTAACGAAATTTCTAGCAAAATTATCAATGATTTGGGTAATAATTTATCTCAAAATAGATATCGAGTTATTCGTTCAGTTAGCGAGTTGAATGAATACAGTATTGATGATGGATATCATTATGTTTTTGTGATGACTCCTGAAAGATTAATGTACTTACTAATTGCGTTTCCAAACATGGACTTGCCATTCGTTTTTATTGATGAAGCACAAAATATTTCTAAACATGACGTTCGATCTGGGTTTTATTACAATTTAGTTGATATGTTGGAAGAAAGAAATTCTCGAATCTCGTTTGCTTCTCCTAACATACCCAATCCTGATATTTATTTAGAGTTAATACGAGACAATAAAAAAAGTAAAAATGCTAGGAAAATAAAGTACTCACCGGTAGTTCAAGTCTCATATGTGGTAGATTTTACGGATAGTACTGTTCAGATTTATAACCCAGTAAGTAAACAATTAAAGCCACTAAAAAATATAGGTGAAGAAAGCTTATTTGATCTGATTGATTCTTTTTCTGATAACTCGAATTGTGGAATTCAGAATTTGATTTATTGTAACAAAATTGATACAGCTATTGGATTAGCAGTTCAATATGCTGATAGCTTAGAAGATAAAAATGATTTGACATTGGACAAATTATCGTCAGATATAAAGAGTGAAATAAACGAGGATTATTATTTAGCTGATTTGGTAAAAAAAGGCGTAGCATATCATGTATCTTTTTTACCCAAAAACGTAAGACTAAGAATTGAAAAGGCGTACAGAGCAGGAAAAATAAAGAATTTATTCTCAACTAGTACTCTGATGGAAGGGGTTAATCTTCCGGCAGATAATTTGATTATTACCAGTAATAAGAAGGGGAATGCTATCTTAAGTACTGTTGATTTTAGAAATTTAGTAGGACGCACCGGTCGTTTAAAGCATTCAATGATAGGAAATGTATTTTTAGCAATATTACCTGAATCATTTTCTGGAAGAGCTAATAAGAGAGACTATAAAAAATTACTAAAGGCGACTATAGAACATCAAAGATTGAATACAGATCTTTTGACTAAAAAAGTTGTATTGCTGATAAAAAAAAGTTTGTTTGAGGGAGATCTTACACTGAAATTGCTTTTCAATCTCTCTAATTGGACAAACTGGAAATACAAAACAGTTAGGAAATTTGTACTTCAATATTTAAATGATATTCAAAATAATAGACAGAGTATTGTTAGAAAAAAATTCCAGCAATTTATTGATCCTCAAGAGGAGCATGAAATACTAACTTGTTTACATAGTCGCTATAGCGAAAAATTTGATAATGATGTAAATATTTCAACTGACCAAACTAGTAAGTTAAAACTGATGATTAAGAAAGGATTAAAATATCCCACATTCAATGAAAGTGGGCAGTTAAATTATCAAGAAGTATTAAGTTTTCTTGATCAGCTGGACTCAATATTTAATTGGCAACAGTATGAGAAAAGTAAAATCGGTAATGCGAACAAGCGTCGATGGTATGCAGTTATCTTAATTCAATGGATTTCTGGATTAGGCTTGAGAAACATAATTAATAAAGCAATCGAATATAAACGTGAGAATCCTCATAATGCTATATATCGTAATCAAGAGTACTATGATTTTGATGATTCTAAATCTCAAAAAAATATAATCATTAATGATACCTTATATGCTATACAAAACGTTCTGCTTTTTGATTTTGCTAGTTATTTCCTGAAAGTCTCCAAAGAAATGAAAAATTATTTTAATGTGCCGAGCCTAGATAATGATTGGTATGAATTCATTGAATATGGGACTCACGACGGGTTCCGGATTTGGTTACAAAAATGTGGTTATTCAAGAGAATCTGCTAACTATATTGAAAAACATCCAGAATTTTTTGATGTTGATGGCACATCATATCGATTGAGTAGTGATTTGGCAAATGTTAATGATATAAATCTTAGAGATGAAACTAGAGATATTATGTTCAACCATCCGGAAATTTTTGTTTAATGTTGCTGATAGTAGTTTATGCATCATATAAATTTTTTGCCTAATAGTTAGGTAGACACATATTCATCTAGTTCACCTTAAATAAAAAGCAAGGTATTGAATTGTCAAAACCTTGCTTAATAATATTTGATCTTTATTTTTATCATAACTTAAAATCTTTACTATATATGGGCATCTTGGGATGGATAATCAATGCCAGCAAATGTCTTCAAGATTGCTTCAAAGATAATACGCGCACCACGTACTGGTACAGCCATGCCTACCTGCTTCCTAACGCTTTCCTTGGAACCCATAAATTCAAAAGTATCTGGGAAAGTTTGCAAACGAGCTTTTTCACGGTTAGTTAATGCTCGTGGCTCCGACCAGTGATACATGTGAGTTCCACCTCCGCCAGAACCGGTAACAGTATATGATGGTTTATCAGGTTCTAGTCGACGATAAATCTGACTAATCTTGGCTCCTTTAACATGTAATTTAAGTTTGTCAGGAATGTCGGCATTGAAGGCATTTTGCCCCGGCTTAATATACTTTAATCGTTCAACGACAGTTTTGGTTTGACGCGTGCGTTCATTGTTAAATGCATTTTCTGGAATTGGTGGATTTTCAATAGCATTTCTTGCACTGTTATCCACGTTTTTATACATTTCCGTAGAGGGGACTTTATAATGGTATTTGGATGCCAGGTCATTACGAATTCCTACTACAATAATCCGATGACGAGCTTGTGGAACGCCATAATCTTCGAATTTATAAAGGTTTGGAACAATTGTATAGCCAGCGTCCTTCATATCTGAAAGTATCTTTTGAAAAGCCTTGCCTTGATTTGTTGATTTTATGCCCCCTACATTTTCTGCAAGAAACCATTTAGGCTGATATATTTTCAACGCCTTGACACCATATGTGTAAAGAGGCCCATAAGTTCCGTTAAATCCCTTTTGCTTGCCCACAACTGAAAAGTCATTGCAGGGAAATCCAAATGCTAGTCCATCAATTGGTGTTAATTGTGTTAAATCAAATTTTCTAACATCTTCACAATAGACAGATTCTGGATTTTCTGGACATATATTATGAATATAGGTTTCACATGTGTCTTTATCAAAGTCATTCGCCCATGCGTGAACAATTTGATCACCGTTACCTATATCTGCTGTCTTGGCACCAAGGGCTAAACCGCCTGGACCACAAAATAATTCACCTAGTTTATACTTCATTGTTCCATCTCTCTTTCGTTAACAAGTCAATAATTCTTTGTAAGCTGTCTATTTCTTCTTTATTCAAGAAGGACGTATGATTAAATGGCGTAGATTTATCTATATCCATGCCTGCTTCATTTAGCACATTAACAACATCTACGCCATAGCATTTGGATAGCTTGCAGATTACTGATATTGAGGGGTCGGTTATCTGATTATTTTCTAACTTAGAAAGCCGAGAATTAGTTATATTTGTTTGTTCACGAACATCGGCCATGCTCATATGCTTGGTGTTGCGAAGGCTTCTTAAATATTGACCTAATGATTCGCTCATATGATACCTTCCTTACATTATTAATTGTCTATAATTTTAACATATTAGCTGCGATAAAGAAACGATTAATGAATATATTTTCGATTTCGCAGCAAAAAGGAGAAAGCTATGTCTATTCTATATACAAATGTCCCTCCACTTCGTACAGATAACACTAAAGATAACTTTCGTGATAAATTCTACGAATATATTAAACAAGCCGATAGTGTAGAAATTGCAACTGGATATGTTTCACAGGATTCGCTTGAAGATCTCGATAGGCTTATAGCTGAATACAATATCAGCCATATTAATCTGGTTATTGGCATGTACTTTATCGAAGGAATGCCCGAAAACATCTTTAACACGCTTATAAGAATGAATCATCGATGGAAAGAACGCGGTATCGGCGGAGTTAATATAGTATGTACTTTCCGCTATCATGGCAAATGCTATCTTTTTTCACGTGATGGAAAAGACTTTGCCGGCATTGTTGGATCGGCTAACCTAGGAGCTATTTCATTAAACGCTCAGACTCGCCGGCAATATGAGATGTCCATCAATTTAGAAGAACAGAGCAGCCTTCATGAGCTAAATGATCACATTGCAAAGCTTGATAAGTCATGTTGCAAGCCAATTGACGCTGTTAAAGACAATATCCCATTAATTCGTCAAGAGAATGCCAAATTAAAAGATGTTGAACACGTCCAACGCATGAATTCGGATGAAATTGCCACCTACGAGCGTCATTTAACTGGTACGACGATCGAAATTCCATTAAAGGTGCCAAAGGACAATAATGACCAGAAGTTTAGAGGATCTAATATTAATGTTTGCTATGCAAAGGGTCGTAAACGTGAATGGTGGGAAACAGAGGTCGTTAACGGAAAGAAAATATATACTCTGCCAGGCTATCCCGAATATAAAAAACCATTCATGGTTGTCACTGACGATGGTTGGAAGTTTGAAGCATGGACATGCGGTGACCACAACAAGAACTTTTATTCCAAAGATGATCTTAAAATTATGGGTTACTGGTTAAAAGGCCGTCTTGTTGCTGCTGGTATCGTTAAACCTATAGATCATGTTGAAAATGATAAGGACTTCAAAGGCCTTATTACCGAAAAAATGTTAGAACAGTATGGCAAGACTACCTTGAGTCTTACCAAAACTACTCAAAAGTCTAAAAACGAGCATGGAGAAGTACTAGATGTTTGGCTCCTGTCGTTCTTACCACACCAACTGAAAGAAGATTAGCTAAATGAGTTATCTGAACGATTACGTATCACATATCACTAATAGTGGAAACCCGCAATTTGCCAATTCTATTAAAGAAACTGCTGAAGAAGCCTATCAAAAAATTGCAAATAACTTTGATTACATGGGTGGCCGAAAAACCGGTCTATTATTTGGCAATATTCAGTCTGGTAA
This sequence comes from Limosilactobacillus coleohominis 101-4-CHN, assembly GCF_000161935.1. Classification (GTDB taxonomy): domain Bacteria; phylum Bacillota; class Bacilli; order Lactobacillales; family Lactobacillaceae; genus Limosilactobacillus; species Limosilactobacillus coleohominis_A. The sequence goes on from NZ_GG698803.1 coordinate 287,401, forward strand.
AACAGGGCATATGTTCGGCATTATTTGCGCCGCGGCAGACGAAATGTTTCCGCTTTTTATTTTACTTACTACCGACAACGTCACTTTACAGAAACAAACACTAGAGAGAATCCAAAACGACCTGCCTGATTTTTGCATTTGTGGTGAATATGACACTGAAAAATTCAATGAAAACAACCTGGCAAAACCCACGGTAATTGTATTAAAAAAGAATTTTCATACACTTCATCAATGGTCCAATAACCTGAAATCTTCTGGTGTCGTCGCAGGAAATCCTTTATTTATTTTGGATGACGAGGCCGATGCTTCATCACTGAATACCCTTGTTAATAAGGATAAGCAATCCACTATTAATAAATATCTGGATGAGATTAATCAGCTTTCTATTGGTTCGATTTACCTACAATCAACTGCAACACCCCAAGCCTTGTTATTACAAACTGCTGATAGTACCTGGCATCCAGATTTTGCGGTCTACTTTACTCCAGGGCAACAATATCTTGGTGGCAACTTCTTTTTCCCAGAAAATAAAGTTCCATCATGCATTCATTACATCGATGAAACACCAGATCCACTTGAAGAATCTGTGCTTCATCATTTGGTTGTTGCCGCTCAGATGTTTAACAGTGGTGATAAGGTATGCAACATGATGATCCATCCATCAGTCCGAGTTGCTAAACACCAAGAATACGCTAATAAGGTAAAAAGAATCCTTAGCTCCTATCAAGAAAATAATAGCGACTTCAAAGCTAAATTTTCTAAAGAGTATGATGAAGTTGCCAAAGAGGCCAGCCTAACGACTAAGAATCAGCTTTTACAACTGGCTACTGATCTGCTTAATATTACAAACATCTACATGCTTAATGGAAAAGAGCACGTTGAAGCTGAAGATTACGCTACTGGTAGCAATATTGTGATCGGTGGAAATACTCTTGGACGTGGGGTCACGTTTCCTAAGTTGCAAACAATTTACTATGTACGCTCTTCTAAGCGCCCGCAGGCTGATACCATGTGGCAACATAGTAGAATGTTTGGTTATGACCGACATGCTAATTTAATGGCTGTTTATATCAGTAAAGAACTTTATAAGCTCTTTGAAGACATCAACTCTGTTAATAATGCGATTGTTCAACAGATTGACAGCAGTGATGGTGACCTTTCTCAAATAACTATTTCATTACCAGAAGGATTATCACCGACGCGTGCCAATGTACTTGATAATCGTTTCGTTCACATATTTGTCGGCGGCAAAAATTACTTTCCGTTTAATCCATCTAACAAGTCGTTTGATGAAATCACTAAAATTGTCAATATTCTGGATCCAATTGAAGCACATAAACCATCAGAACAGGTTAATTTAGCATTGTTTATCCGTATTTTGGAAAATATTGACGGTGGTGCTGACTTTAATGTCGGTGACTACATAACCGCTTTGCAGGATATGTTAAAAGATCATAGAAGCCAAGGAGTTATAATTATTCGTCGAAATCGTGACATTACTCAGGGAACAGGTGCATTGCTTTCTCCAAATGATCTTGCTTTAGGAAATCAAATTACCGACATGCCAGTTATGACACTTTACGAAGTGGTTGGTAAAGGATGGAAGTCAGATAAAATCTGGGTTCCTAATATTAAGTTCCCAGTCAATAAGGCTATTTATCATGTTACGGAAAAGAAGGCAGACTATGGAGACAACTGAATATCGTTCCAAAATGATGTCCAAAATCCGCTCAACCGGTGGAAAGGCGGAAACCATTCTTGGTAAAGCAATCTGGCATAAGGGAATTCGATATTTCCGCAACTATAAAAAACTTCCCGGTAAGCCAGATCTGGCAATTACCAAATACAAAATTGCAGTATTTGTAGATGGTGAATATTGGCATGGCTATAATTATGATGAAATCAAGTCAGGTAAAAGAGTGCATCGTAATCGACAATACTGGCTTAAGAAAATAAATTATAATATGGAACACGACAGGAAAGTTAACGATGAGCTTAAAAAAATGGGATGGACAGTGATTCGTTTTTGGGAAAGACATCAAGTGTTCAAAGATTTAAATTATTGTACGGATACGATTCTAAATGCTATAAAATCTAAGGAAGGGAACAAATAATATAGTATAGAAATTTTTCCTCCCTAATTATATAAATACGTCAAAGGTTTACAAAACCACTATAAAAATATGTATTAAAAATTAAATCTAGTTAAAATTGGGTCCCGGAAGTTTAAGCTCTAAAAATTATGATGCTTATAGTGAGAAGCACTGTGAAGATATGATTAACCATTTCCAGACCGGGAATGCGCAAGTAAAATATTAGTGTCAAATCCTAGTACCTTGGGTGAATCAATTTCACTGTGTCAGACAGTGTATTATAGTGCGGTTGTACTTTGAGTATTTTAATCTGACTTTCATGTTGCTTCCCCAAAATTGGGTCAACAGTCGGGACTAGCCAGCAGATTAGTGCACCAGGTACTATTTATTATTAACAACCAAGAGTGATCTTATTCAATATGGCTTTATCGACAGTACTGTCTTAATAAGAAGTTGAAAGATAAAGAGAAAGTTATGATTATGAACGCGATTCGCGATTGATAAGTAGCTTCTAGTGCCTGATATGCAGATTACTGTCAGGGTATCATGATGTGGAGGTATAGGTAGTGAATCAGCTGATTGTACTAGGAAATGGTTTCGATATTCATTGTGGTTTAAAGAGTAGTTATTCAGATTTCTTTTTTGATAGATTTAGAAGCTTATTTTGTGAAGAAAAAGAAAGCACAACGTGCATTGAAGATTTAGAAGATAATTTATCTGAAAGAAGACGAAGCATTTTATCATTTATTTCGAATTTAAGAAATCAACTTAACTTTGAGCCTAACGATAATAATGATTGTGATTATTTTAAACGTTACAAGGAAACCTATTTTTCAGAAAATAATGACATCACGAGATGGGATTTATTCTTTCTTTTTGCGGATGCTTGTGTGGATAAGAGTGTAAATAAATATGAATGGCAAGATGTTGAATCTCTAATCTTTGATGTTATTTCTATTGCGTTAAATGCAAAGAGTACTTACAAAATGCACTATGTTAAGGATGTCCAAATTGGCCCATATGAAGATGAAGGTATTAAGTTATTTTCAAAGATAGTCTATTATTTATCTTTTACAGGGCACAATACGGATGAAGAAATTGCTGCTGAACTTTTAAGAGAATTAAAAAAATTTGAACATAGCTTTGCTATATATATTACAAACCAAATCGACTTGAATCAGACTCATAGTGGGTACGTTGATAATGCAATTAAGTTATACAAAGATATTTCTAAATACAATCGGTCTAATAAGGGTTCCGTAAGTGACCAAATTGATGTCCTAAATTTTAATTATTCATTAGATGATAGGTTTAAGGATATTTTGGATAGAGAAATAGATGATAATAGATTAGAGACCTGGTCTAATATTCATGGAATTGCTCATCATGAGGAAACACCATATTATCCAGCTCCTATTTTTGGCATTGATAGTCATGGTATAGTTTCACGAAAAGGCCAATCAGATCTTAGAATTTCATTTACTAAAGCCTATAGAGTTATTGAGAATGAGATAAATGAAATGAGAAGTTCATCAGGGTATGCTGGAAAAGATCTGATTACAATTTATTGTCATTCCCTGAGTGCAGCAGATTATTCATATTTTGAAGCTATTTTTGACGAGAATGATCTTTATTACTCTAATTGTAAGATAGAATACTATTATTATCCTGGCGAGAATGATCAGGAAAAGTTAATCAAGCGTCAGGAAGCTATAACTCATTTGTATAATTTACTTACGAATTATGGTGATTCGTTGAGCGAAACACATGGTGATAACATTGTAAATAAATTAAATTTGGAAAATCGGCTTAGTGTAATCCCAAGTGAATAATCTGCTAATTTCATATTTTTCCACAAACGCTGTAATTTTATTTTGAGGGTTATGTGTTCCCGCAAACCGGTATAAATTGGAAGTCTGCTATTTATCGCGATAATAGGTCAAAAATCGTTATTACGATAGCGAGTTAACAAACACAATGTTTTGAAACAAACGAAGCAAAAAGCCTAACGTGACGGTTGTTTGAAAATGTGTAATTGACCAACTGAGCTCGTGGCATGTTGAGAGCGTTACTTTGCTGGAACGCACATAAAAATAGGCGATGAATGTCGGTGTGACGGCATCCTTGATAGATGAAAAGTGTACTAATTCTCGTTTTATTGATTGGGGATTAGTACACTTTTTGCTTATTGTACTAGAGTGTCGAGTGGACAGCGTGCTGGATTTTCGGGTCGAGTGTGCAAGTGTCCGTTTTGGAGAGTTGAGTGGATAGGTGTAATATTGAATTTTAGCAATTTTGCTGAAAAAAAGGAAATAGCAGGACAGTTGTGTACTCGACGTATAATATAACAAAGCAAAAATTTTATTGATATGATTTAAAGGGAGTTATATTAAGTGAGCAAAAAGAAAGATAAAATTCTCGAAAATTTTAATAAATTACTTGAAGCATTAAAGCAAAATCAGCAAAACGGTAATGTAATGTACTTCAAAAAAGAGGAATATTTATATTGTCCGTCAAAGAGCTTATATTTTAGCCAGGATAATTTGAAACAGTACAATGATATATGCGATAACATTTTACGTAAATTAGAAGTAAATAATTTGCCCGGCTACAGCATTATAGATGTAAGAAAGATGACAAGTAACTGGCTTAGTGATCTATTGTCTAAGGACCATTTGAATATAACAAAAAGCATATTTCGGGAGAAGTTAAAACTTTGGCGACAAGAAATGCAGACGAACAGGTCGTATATCTTTTTAGTGTCTGGCATTAAAATTCCTCAACAGCCTATCCAAATTGATTCAACGGATTATTTTACTAACACTAAAGGTATCAAAAATAAACTTCATTTGAGTCATAGCAATCATTTGGAAAAAATACTAAGTAAAGATAATGCTATTCTTATTGTTACTGTTCAAGGTGCACAGAATGATATGACCTATGAAGTAGCAAAAAAGAAAGCTAATCGAATAATAGGTCTCGTAAACTTAATATATGGTAACAAGTTTCCGATTAAGGTATACCCCATTAACGAAGTGATAGTTCATAACGATATTGATGAATATTATGGATTTGTGGATGGTAAAGGTGCATTTGGTAGGTCAAGAGTGAAAGATCCTATACCTGAAATTCAATTAAATGACATATCAAATACGTTACATAACTTTGAGTTCTTAATAAATGTGCAAAAAGAACAAGCATTGACGAAGTTACAAGAAAAGGCATGTACAGCTATAGACTGGATGAGCTTGGCGGATTTAAGTAATATACCAATGTCTTTTTTACAAGCTATGATAGCTTTAGAAACGATTCTTGAAATAAAAAGCAATAATATCTCCATTGTCAGCCAGATAAGTATGTCTATCTATACCCTTTTAGGCAAAAACATAGAAGATAAGAAAAAATTAAATACATTTATGAAGCGAAGTTATGATGTGAGGTCTAATATTGTTCATAACGGACGTGCGGAAGTTGCTGATGATATGTACTTTGAACTATGCAAGATTATATTCCAACTAATTTCTAAAATAGGAACAGACAAAGAACTAACGAAGTTAAAAGATACAGAAGATCTTTGGAAATATGTGGAGTTACGGCTAATGCAGTAATTAAAAACAGCACCCAACCAAAATAGTTAAGTGACATATCCCGTAAATATTCACATCTTAACTTTAATCACTTCACTATCTTTGAACGTGAACTCTATTTAGCGTTGGAAGATGGTGATTTTTGATATTTTTAAGGTCTAAACGTCATGGAGATGTACAATAACCTTAGAACTATCAAATCGAGGTGGCACGAGATGCGAAAATATGCCAAAGCGTTAATCATGATCATCGTAGTGATGATACTAATGATAGTGGGACAAATTGCACCGCTAGCAGTAGCTGATCATTTAAACTTTTCGGAAAATGCTGCGGTGATCACGATGACGATTGTCTATCCAATTATTGTGATCGGCGGTGGATGGCTACTAAATCATTTTTTATTTCACCAGGAATTACCATTAGTAGCAAAATGGCATTTTAAATGGTGGCCGATAATTTACGCAATTTTGGCGGATGGATTAGTTTACTTATTTTCTTTACTGGCCCAAACCGGTTTTCATTCATCAGTAACGACGATGAGTAATTGGTGGCTCCAATTTGCCATGACGGTTATTAGTGCTCCATTAGTTGAAGAATATGTTTTCCGTGGGTATGTATTTGGTGCCTTAGATAGTATTTTCAACCGTTCCACAACAATTTGGCTAACGGCATTTATTTTTGGCCTGATTCACCTATCATCACTTGGCAAAGCGGCTTGGTACAATGCATTATTTCTTGTGGTTGCCTATACAGCAATGGGGATGTTTTTCACCCTCATTGCTGTTGCAAATCGCAGTATCTGGGCTAGTTTTACCGCGCATGTTGTAAATAATTTATTGATTTACGTTGTCGGAATTTGGGCGGCAGTATCTAGTTCACGAAGTATGATGTGGCGTAGTTTGACAGGTACCTTACTGGGGATGGGAATTGCAGCTTACGTAGTCTACCGGAACTTCCTGAGTAACAGTAAAGTGAAAATTTAGAGACCAATTTTTGCTGATCAATTAGTACAACAATATCAAAAAAATCTTAATGATTACGTCACCTTTGAACGTGAATTAAAATCGCGTGAAGGTGACGTTTTTATGTATTAATCGAGTACTTTACCCCCCCATTTTTTCAGGTATAATCCTAAAAAATGGGGGGGATAGGATATGAAAAAGGGAATTGATGCGCCCATTACGCCGCTTATGTTCACTATGTATGGCTTAGTTGGATTAATGTTTGCAATGCATTCGAATAATTACGTTAATTATATTTTTCCAGCTTTCATGATATTAATGGCGATAATTTATCTGCATACGAGTTTGATTGGTAAATACAGAATTATCCAGCATGTTGTAGAAAAGCTGGAGATTCCAAGTACTTCCCAGATTTTAGACTTAGGGACCGGTCATGGAGCAGTATTATTAACGGTTGCTCAAAGGTTAAGTGTTCCTGGAAAAGTTATTGGAATCGATATTTGGAATTCTGTCGATCAGTCGAATAATTCACGGCTTGTTACGCAACAAAATATAGATCAATTGGGACTGGATGATGTTGCACGCCTGCAAACAGCTGATATGACTAGTCTGCCTTTTCAAGAAAATCATTTTGATTATGTATTTGCGAGTTTAGCAATCCATAATGTTAAGCCCAAAGCACAGCGACGTCTAGCGATTGAAGAGGCAATGCGGACATTAAAGAATAATGGACAATTGGTGATTATTGATATTGAACATGTACAGGAATATAAGAAGTGGTTATCTGAATTAGGGTGCAATGAGGTTCAAGTTTATTCTGCTGGCTGGGATGGTCTGTGGGGATGGTTACCAACCAAAATCCTGATAGCTAAAAAGAATCCGAGGTGATGAAGATGACATTAAAAAAATTACACGATAAGATTAAAGCTCGTTACGAGTCAGGAGAATTTACTACGGCTCGTTCTAACCAAGTAACGCCTAGTCCTTTGAATTCAATAATGATCAACGTAATTATTTTGTTGTTGCTAGGATTAATTATATCTTTCCCAATTACAAGGATGATGGTTACAAAATTTGATTGGCTTTACGTTATTTTTTTGATTTGTATTATTCTAAATTGTATTGGACTGATTTTTTCAATTGGTTACTATTACTATCAAAAAAGGACACCCAACCACAATCGTTGAGTGTCAACAAAAGCTTTTACCATCTTAAGGTGTTACCTACGGATGGTATTTTTATTGGAATAATTTAGCAACTTCCTGATCAGACAGCTTAAACTGTTTCTGAACTTTTTGCCTCAATTGCTCTTCTGGGACATCTAGTTGACGAGTCAGCGTGATCATTTGTTGAATGGTTTCTTGTCGACTTTCTTGGCGGACATCTTCGTCGTGAAACATCATATGAGTTTTATTATCCATATAGCCGTTCCTCCATTTCCGATCTCGGCTTAGTTGGCCGAGATAGCTTTGTAATTCATCTACGTAGCGATCGTTTTTGACATCTTTATTATCTACGTAATGAAGGAAGTTTTGCAAGTCTTTTGAAACATCATTTTGGCAACCTTTGGTATTCAAAAAAATCGCGGTCCGCCCATCATGCATTTCTAATTCTTTAGCATTAACGCAAAAATTGCGAAATTCATATTTATATAAACCTTTACCATATGGATCAAATGGACAAATAAAAATGACATAAGTTCTTTTCATTAAATCATATTGATCACCATGATTTAATAGTTCAGCGTCAATCCGTCCCTGGTAATACCGCACCCGTTTCGGTAATCCTTTTGTGTGCCGCACTTGCATATCAATCTCATAAACTGCATTTTGATCTTCTGTGTAAACATCAAAACGTACGCCATGACTATGGGGATCCTCTTGAACTGCTTTTTGCAATGTTGGAAATTCAATTCGCTGAATTTTCAGTTCAGGTAATATCAACTGGATCAAATGGTGACAAAGTTTCGCATTACTCATCACGCTACCAAAAACATAATCATCTTGAATACTAATTTGATTTTTCAATTTTATCACCTCAAATTTTGTTCTCATTATTTAAAGACGGCAAAATTCAAGAAATATATTTTAATCTCACACTTAATTTCCACGCTCCTCAAAACCCTTGATGAGTTTTTTACTATCCAGGGTATCGCCAAAATTTAAATGGGGGGGGGTAAAATTAAAGTGAAACCGCTTTTAACATGAAGGTAAAGTTCTGAAGTGAGGTTGGATAACAATGTTAAATGTACAAAATCTGAATATCTACTATGGCCGAAAACAGGTGATTAAGGAGGCAACCTTTCAAATTCAGCCAGGTGAAATTGTGGGGTTAATTGGTCCGAATGGTGCTGGTAAAACCACGATTATGAAAACTTTACTAGGCTTAACGAAATTCACTGGCACAATCACTTTTAATCATCAGCCAATTACAGCGAATAGTCACCAGCCCCTTCAACAGGTTGGTGCGCTAATTGAAAATCCAGCGGTCTATCCATTCCTGTCTGGTCGAGAAAATTTAGAACTTTACTCCCAAGATACCGCAGACATGAAACGATTGATTAATCGACTTGGGATGGACACCTACATTGATGAACCGGCAAAGGCCTATTCCATCGGAATGAAACAGAAACTGGGAATCGCACTAGCACTGCTGAATAAACCTAAATTTGTCATCTTGGATGAACCAATGAACGGGTTGGATATTGAAGCAACTATTTTGATCCGTCAAATTATTCATGAATATGCAGCCCAAGGGACCGCGTTCCTAATTTCTAGCCATGTGCTAAGTGAGTTGCAGAAAGTTATGACTTCAGTCATTATTCTGAACCATCATGAAATTGTGATGAATGTTCCAATTGATCAGTTTAAAAATGCACCAGTGACCCAATACCAAATCAAGACGCTCGACAATGAGGCAGCGGCTAAAATACTGAAGGCCAATGATATTTTTTACCGCCGTCAGAATCAGTCGTTGTTTATAAACATTGCAGATATTGATCAGGTTCAAACAATTCTGCGTCATCACCAAATGATGTTGCGGGAGTTAGTGCCCGTCCGGAAAACTTTTGAGCAGTCGATTGTTGAAGTATTGAAAGAAAAGCTGGTGGATGAGTAATGAAAATGACGTTTTCTCACGAACTTTATAAAATGGTTCATCAGCGCTCGTCATGGGTTGCCATCGTTGCTCTCTGCTGTCTGATGACTTATTCAGCAACGCCCACGGCTTACATTACTAAAAATTTAGTTGCTCAAGGTTTTGGCGTTGGTCAATGGAGCATTATCATCATGATTGCGTTGACTGCGAACTTTTTTACCATGGAACTCCGTAATAATACGATGACAACTCTGCTCTATAAGAGTCCTAGTCACTCCACGGTTTTTCTCGCCAAATTTTTCGTCCTTGTAATTTATGGACTTTTGTTGATTTTGATTGGCTTTCTTTTCGCGTTACTAATTAAAATCGGCTTTGTAGGCAATAAGTTTGCATGGCAGATGATGTATCATCAACATCCGCTCATTAATGACCTCCTGCTGAACCTACTTGGAGTTGCAGTCTACCTAATGTTTATAATTGCACTCACGTTACTCTTAATTACACTATTTAAATCCAGCGCGCTAGTAATTGTCGTCGGTTTATTGATCGGCTTTCTAGGTGCTAATTTTTCCGGAATTGCGCTGCAGGCTTTTCCGCATTTTCGAAGAGTCATTGCGTGGAACCCGTTGAATATGATTAACGTGATTAATCAATTATCAGATGCGGGAATGAATAAGATCACAGCACTGACTGACACAGAATTAGTCATCGGTAATCTAGTGTACGCCGCCATTTTTCTATTTATTGGACTGATTGTTTTCCGGAAAAGCGATTTGTAAGGGGAGCGCAAAATATATGAATAGTGAAATTCGTCAAGAACTTTATAAATTAAGGCATCGTCGTTTGCCGTGGCTCGTAATTATCCCGCTAGTCATTTTGATGATCATCATTGGCTTAGCGATGGGGCACACCTATAGTAATTTATTAGTAATGACTTGCTATGATTCCAGTACTATTATTTGGTTGTTGCTTGTTATCGTGGGTTCCACGATTTTTTCCATGGAGTTTCAAAATGGCACGATCATTCCATTGATGTACCATTCTAGCAGCCGATCAGCCGTTTTTTTCGCCAAAGTTCTGGTTCTGCTGATGTATAACGTCTTTTTGCATATGATCGCAATGGCAATTACCATCTTGCTGAATATTGTTCCACTAATTAATAATCCAATTTCATGGACTGCAATTTACCAGTATCATCAGCCACTATGGTTGAATATGCTGGTAACCACCGGGGTTGATTTAATCACTTCCTCCATGATCATTAGTCTAATTTGTTTAACCTCCTGCCTCATTAATTCGAATATGACCGTAATTGCACTGAATACGTTAATCATTTTTATGGGTAGCGGGTTATCGTCGAATTTACAGTTAGCTCAAGTCGGTTCGCGTAACCTGATTCGGTGGAATCCGTTTAATATGCTGAATCTGACCAATCAATACTATAACTATGCGGCTTATCACCCTGCGTCATTGCTTTCGAATGGGCAGTTATTCTGGGGAACTTTTATCTATACCATTATTTTTGTCTTGCTTGGTTATGGTTGTTTTCAACGTAAGCATTTTTAAACTCTTAAGAACAATAGATTTATTAATAAGTATGATGTGCTAATAAATGACATTATGCTTATTTTTTATTAGTTTAAATCTAACATTAACTTGAATTAACGATTTTACTAATCGGTTGAAAAGATAAATTATTTATATTATTATAAAGGCGTAACAATATAAAAGATTTCTGGTTAATTTTTGATAAATAAAAAGGGAGTATTCAACAATGATAGCGAAAAATAATCGGGAAGTTAAAATACAAAAATGGCTGGGTAATCATCAGCAACACTTTGCTTTAAGGCACTTAACGATTGGGGTGGCATCAGTATTAATCGGGATTTCCATTACCGGTGCCAGTGTTTTAGCTGATAGTGATCAACCGGTAACTACAGAACCAACGACATCAAGCCAAACTGCATCAGTCGCTAATCCAACGCCATTAAATCAGTCGACGGTGAAACTAAACAATGCAACAGCAATTCCAGATTCAAAGGAAAAGAATGGGGTTGCTAACTTACAAAGCAGTTTACAAGCAAAGACTGGTGATCAAGCGTCTGATCAGCAGCAAGCACCAGCCGCAAAAGAGGCAACACCGGTAGCGGATGTTCATCAATGGACGGCAACCACACCTGATGCAAATGGTTCAGTTACTTTAACAAATTATCAAGGGTCGGTTACTGGCCAAACGATTGTGATTCCCAACGCAGTTGATTTCCGTAATGCTGGGCAGCAAGACGTTAAGCAAATTATTATTACTCCAGAACTGGCGGGAATTTTAAAGAATGCAACTACGTTAGTCACCAGTCAAACCAGCGATGAAAAATCTATTAAGGCAGCGGATGGTAGCTGGAATGGTGCTTTCCAAGGTGGAAAATTAGAAAATATTGATCTCACAGGTTTGAACATCAGTGGGGTGACCGATGTTTCATCAATGTTTGCTAATAATGAACAATTGAAAGCAATTACAGGTTTACAAACTTGGGACACAAGTAACGTTCGTAACTTTAATAATCTATTCAATGGTGACCGTAGTCTAACGGGGACAGTTGACATTTCTAACTGGAATTTAGCTAGTTTGGATGCGGTTGGTGAACAGGAAAATCGTGCTGATACGCACGTCCATGGTGCCGGCATGGATGGCATGTTCCAAGGAACTCAAGTCACGGCTATCAAAGCAGCTAACTGGGACTTTACTGCTAATAAACTAGTGGTTGACCGTTTTCCAGATGACTATTCAGTAGCATTTGGTTTAAGGGTGGCGCCGTTTACCGGTTTAGCACATCTTCAAACATTAGACATTAGTGGTTGGAAACTGCCAACTGTCACTGATCCGAAGAACGCTAGTCTTTCCCTTACATATTTAGCGATGAATTGTCCTGAATTAACGATAGTTGATTTGAGTGGCTGGCAAGGAAATAGTCTTGGACGGATGACGGCGGCCTTTGAAAATGATGGTAATTTAACGACTATCAAAGGGATTGAAGATTTTAATGTCAGCAACGTTTGGGACCTTTCTGACGCATTTCAAGGAACCGGTTTAACCAATGTGGATTTACATAAATGGGATGTCCGCAACGTTCACTTCTTTACTCAGATGCTGAAGGATACTAAAAAACTGCAAACGATTAATTTGGCTAGCTGGAAACTATATGATTTAACCCCATGGCATTACCCAACGCGTAATTTTAGTTTTGATAATTTAAAGACGATGTTGGAAGGAACGGGAGCCACTAGCATTGATACATCTAATTGGGACTTTGGTAATAATAATGCGGATGTTCACGGGCTTTTCTCTAGTTTGGCCAACTTAACGACTGTTGATGTGTCAGGCTGGAATTCACCAGAGATCACTAATATGGCAGACCTGTTTGCTTATGATCCAAAATTAGCCACGATTAAGGGATTAGCTGATCTGGATACTGGAAAGGTCACGAATATGAGTGGGGTTTTTCAACATGACTTGGCTTTGACATCAGTTGACGGAATTCAGAACTGGAATACCAATAATGTCACAACGATGGCCGGCATGTTTAATTTCATGACAGACTTTTATGGTCAACCAACGCCATGCGCATTAATGAGCATTCCGGATTTATCTTCGTGGAAAACAGGGCAAGTTCAAGACATGACCAACATGTTCTCTGGATTGGGTAATCCAGGTTTAACGACAATTAATGGAATTACTGATTGGGATACTTCCAACGTCGTTAAAACTAATCAAATGTTTGCCAAGAGTACGAGTTTAAAGAACCTTGATTTGACAAAGTGGCGAATGGACAAGGTTATAACCACGAACTCAATGTTTTATGGTGCTGATCATTTAACAACGGTAGGTAACCTGACTAACTGGAATCTTGCAAATGACACTGATACGGCTTGGATGTTTAGACAAACAACGAGTTTGAAGCAAATTGGTGATCGAACAACACCATGGAAGTGGGCGCTCTCAGCTAAAAATACTAATGCAGGCGGAATGTTCTCGCAAAGTGGGGTTGAATATGTTGATGCCCGTGATTGGGATTTAAGCCATTCCAATGCCTCTCAACTGTTCTTCAACAGTGCTGTTCAATTTGTTGATGGGCGGAACATGAAACTCGGTAATGCTAACACTACTGGAATGTTTGCAGCGCTTAAGAAGCCAGCTGTTATTGATTTGCGGGGGACTAAAGGCAACTTTAAGATGGATGCCTTTGATGGATTAGGTAAGTTTATCAATGCTAATTCAGAATATAGTCAACCGTTAGTTGTCTTGAGTGATGATCCCGCGGTCCGCGCATTAAATGATGCGAAGTATACCTACACCAAGACTAGTCAGCAAACATTTACTGGGCGGAATGATTCTAACTATCTTAGTTTCTTCTGGCCTGCAACTGACGGCGATAATCCAACGTTGATTGGCACCTACTCAATTAATGCTGACAAGCAACATCCAGGAATGTTTGTTTTTGAAGATCCCGACAGTGTTTGGTCAGCATTTCGCCAAGCAACTAGTAAGGATAAAATTGCAAAACTACTTGGTAAGCAAGCAACGAAGTGGAATTATGTTGCAGATTTAGATCCAGCGACTAATTCACTAAAAGTTGACCCACAAACCTCTTTACCAGAATTAGTTAGCTATGCTGCTGAATTGACTGTGAAGAGTGCGCCGACTACGGTTACTGATACAAAGAAAGTTAACGAAACAATTCATTACCGATTTGCGGATGGTACCACGGCCAAACCGGATGTTGTGAAGACAGTAACCTTAAGTCGGACTGGAAGTAAGGATTCCATGACTGGTGAGATTACCTGGGATGCTTGGAGTACAAGTGTCTTTCCAGATGTTGAAAGTCCAGAACTTGTTGGCTACACGGCCGATCAAACTGTTGTGGCCGGATTACCTGCTACGGCCAATCGTGAGGTAACAGTAACGTATTATAAGAATGCGCCAACGACCGTTACAGATACGAAGACGGTAACAGAAACAATTCACTATAAGTTTGCGGATGGAACAGAAGCACACCCTGATAAAACTCAGGCTGTGATCCTGACTCGGACAGGTAGTAAGGACGCAGCAACTGGTGATATCACTTGGGGTGTCTGGAATACTGCCTCATTCCCTGCAGTATTAAGTCCGGAACTTGCAGGATATACAGCTTATCAAACAATTGTTACTGAAATGCCGGCTACGGATGATCTTGATATAACAGTAACTTATGTTAAAAATAAGGAAGTTGAATCGAATACTTCAGATCAATCGAAACCGGTCACTCCAACTATTGGGCAAGGTTCTAAATCACAGATTTCAAGGAAGAATGATTTAGCTAGCAGAGCAGTTGCGAAGTCTGCTCCTCAAAAGAGTAATGCTGAATTACCACAAACGGGTAATGATGATGAATCTCTGGGGGTGTTGGGACTTGCAATTGTTGGTTTAACCAGCCTGTTTGGCTTTGAAAGTGAGCAGAAGAAGCGTACGTATTAAATCGATAAATGCACCATCTTTGAGTATCATTACGGACTTAGGGATGGTGCTTTTGTATATTAAATTTGTAAACAGTGATGATATAATATTGCAAAACGATGTTGAAGGAGAAAATTTATGAAGATTTACTTTGCAGCTTCAATTAGTGGTGGACGTGCTGATCAGGGATTATATCGTCAATTAATTGATTTTATGAAATCTTTGGGTCATCAGGTTTTAACAGAACATATCGGCAATCCCAATCTTTCCAAGGATGGTGAACATGAATTATCTGCCACCGAAATTCGTGATCGTGACATTAATTGGCTAGAAGAAAGTGATATTGTTGTGGCAGAAACCACTCAGCCGAGCCTGGGAGTTGGCTATGAATTGGCTTATGCGGAGAAAATTAATAAACCAGTGTTAATATTACATCGCAATCATGAGCGGCACTTGTCAGCGATGATTTCAGGAACCCATCATTTTGATAATATTAACTATTATGCTGATTTTCAGGAAGCCCGAAAGATATTACAAACAGAACTTAAATCGTAAAAGAACTTGTAAAAAGTAAGTGTTATGCTATAATACTCAAAAATAAAGTTGAGGAAAAAGAAATGCAATTAGGTTTAGATGAGAAGACCGCATTAATTACAGGGTCTACTAAAGGAATTGGGAGGGCCATCGCGATTGAAATGGCTAAGGAAGGAACGAATGTTATTATTAATGGTCGCCAGTCGAAAGTCGTTAATGATGTTGTGAATGAATTGAAGGAAAAGTTTCCGGAAACGAATCCACAAGGAGCCGCATTTGACATTTCATTAGCTGATCAACGGCAGGCGATGTTTGAAAAATTTCCTAAAGTGGACATCCTAGTGAATAATATGGGAATTTTCAAACCAATGGATTACTTTGACATTGATGATGCCACTTGGCAACGATTTATCGATGTGAACTTTATGTCTGGTAACGCTTTGGCTAAGTTTTATTTACCAAAGATGTTGAAACAAGACTTTGGACGGATTATCTTCATTGCAAGTGAAGAGGCCATCATGCCATCCGGCGAAATGCCGCAATATAGTTTGACAAAGACAATGAACCTTTCATTAGCCAAGAGTCTTTCAAAGCTCACCAAGGGAACCCATGTTACGGTTAACACAATTATGCCTGGTTCCACGTTAACGGAAGGAGTTCAACAAATGTTGGTTGATATGTATGGCAATACGGATCTTCCGGAAAGCGAATGGGAAAGGGACTTTATGAAGCATCACCGTCCGTTGTCACAAATTCAGCGGTTAATTCGTCCGGAAGAGGTTGGTCGTTTCACAGCATTTGTGGCTAGTCCATACTCTAGCTCATTCTCTGGTGAGGCGCTACGTCTTGATGGTGGATTAGTACCAACGATTTTTTAACAGATTTAATAAGGGAGACAGAAGTTATAAATTGATTTCATCTTTTTGTCCTCCTCCGCAAGAGTATAAGGACTCCATAGTTCGGTTTTACCGAGCAATGGAGTCCTTATTTATTGTAATGTGCTGTGATTGTAGAGGGTCTTATGGCACAGTCCCTGCTAGTACGAAACGGAAATTATTCAAAAAATTTGGTGAGCGCTTCGTCTGATAGATCAAACTGTTTTTGAACCTTTTGCTTAAGTTGATCTTCCGAAACACCAAGTTGGCGAGTTAAGGCAATCATTTGACGGATTGCTGACTCTTGACCTTTTCGTTGACCTTTTTCTAATCCAAGTTTTAGTCCCCGCTGTTCACCAATTTTGATACCTTCTTCACGAACGTCTTCATCATGAAACATCATATGTGTCTTGTTATCCATATAACCTTTCCTCCACTTGGTACTTTGATTGAGCAATGAAATATACTCTTGTAGTTCATCGACATACGGATCATTATTGACATCTTTATTATCGACATAGTGGAGAAAATTTTGCAAGTCCTTTGATACATCATTACGTGTTCCCTTTGTGTTTAAAAAGATTGCAGTCCGTCCATCATTCTCGATTAATAAATGGCATCTTTTTAGAATACGTAACATAATAAACCTATCTAATATGAAATGTGGGGAGATTAAAATGAGTAAATATCAAAAGCTTTGGAAATACGTCCAGCAAAATCACCCAACTGAGCTTTCTTTTTCTGAAATTGGTCAGATTGCCGGAGTACCGCTTGATCATTCCTTTTTAAACTATAAAAAAGAGTTGAACGAATACGGCTATCAAGTCGACAAGATCTCTTTGAAGCATCAAGTAGTCAAATTTAGCCGGTTATAATTGGCGGGTGTCTGACGGGTGAGTGTCGTCTACTTTTCGGCTACCGTTTGTTACAATGAAATTGAAATCAAGGGAGGGGATAAACATGGTTAACACACAGATTAAAGAATTACGGGTTGCAAAGGGATTATCCCAAGAGCAATTAGCTGAAGCCGCTAAAGTTTCCGTTCGGACAATTCAGCGATTAGAAGCCGGTCAAGATGGAAGTATTGAAACCTTAAACCTTGTTGCTGGCGCATTAGGGGTTAGTGTACGGGACTTGTTTGAAGATCCGCAAGCACAAGCAAATCAAGAACGAATTAGTCGCTCAGATAGTCAGTTACAAGTTCAACTTACGAACCGCTGGCAAGAATTCAAAACGTTTAAGCGGCTTTATGGCACAATTTATATTATTGTAATGCTGGTCTGGGGCGCTTGCTTTCCGATGATTCATGGTCGCTGGTCTGCAGTTATTGGGATGCTATGGGTTGGTGGCTGGATGATCATGAACCCTCTTCGCAGGTGGTGGATTGTAAATAAAATTGATCCAAAACTGGATACCAAGTATCCTTTAACGGCGAGTCGAACAGATAAGAATCACTCAAGTAAATAAGTAAGGCGAGTTCAAAGCGAGAATGTTTGAACTCGCTGTTTTGCGTTTTAACATCTTTAAATCTATTATGGTATTAATTAATTTAGGTGAAGCTGGTGAAAGCAATGACAACTAATCAATTTCAAAAGATCTTTCACGAAATCGAGGTCAGTCCTGAGAATAAGCAATTTACGGAACAAGGGATTCAGCCACTTTACTATGCAGGCAAACAGGTAAGAATCAATATTATTGCCCAAGCGCCAGGACAACGGGCACAGGCGCAACGAATGTTTTGGAATGACCGGAGTGGGCAGCGCTTGCGTGAGTGGTTGGGGGTCAGCTGGGATGAATTTTATCATTCCGGAAAGATTGGCATTATGCCAATGGATTTTTATTTCCCGGGAAATGGTCCGCATGGTGATTTACCGCCTCGGCCAAATTTCGCCCAGCAGTGGCATCCGCAGTTACTAAAATTAATGCCTAATATCAAACTAACCATTCTAGTTGGCGCCTATGCTACCCACGCTTACCTTGATATTCAGAAATCCGTCAACTTAACGACGATTGTTCGTCATTATCAGAAATTCTTACCTAATTATTTTCCAATTGTGCATCCGTCACCCCGGAACCAAATTTGGATGGCTAAGAATCCGTGGTTCACGGATGAAGTATTACCAGATTTACAAAAACGGGTACGACAAATTATGGATGAGTGAGGTGCTTTATGACCAAAATTGATGATCAATTTATGCGTGATGTTTTAAATGTTGTGGATATTATTCCACTAGGTCGGGTAGCTACTTATGGACAGATTGCCCGTCTGATCGGGCGGCCACGAAATGCGCGTTTAGTCGGGAAGGCTCTTAGTAAAGCTGGTGGTTATGGTAAGCACCCCTGCCACCGGGTGGTCACTGCTAATGGCCGACTTGTTCCAGGATGGATTGACCAACGACCAATGTTAGTGGCAGAGAACATTCCATTTCGGGATGAAAATCATGTTGATATTAAACGCTGTTTATGGCAGGGCATGTAACTGACTTAAGCATTCTTCCTGAATTCTTTGATGGAAAAGAGTACAATATAGGTGTAGAAAACGTTTACAAAGATTAACTGGAGGGGATCATTATGTTAGCTGCACAAACACGTTTTGTAACATTACCGAATGGTCAACACCTGTGGACACGGCGAATTGGCCATAGTCCACGAAAGCTGATGCTCGTCCACCAAAGTCCAGAGATGCCATGGAATTACCTCCGGGTATTTTCTGATTTTGCTCGACAAAATGATGTCGAAATTATCATGGTAGAATTAACTGGTTCGTACCTCTCAGATCAAAATGAAATGGCCAGTCTTCCGGCACGGGTTGCGGAGATTCAATCAGCAGTCGCTGCATACCAATTAGACCAGTTTGTAATTCATGGAATTGGTGATGCAACGACGATAACTCGTCAATACGTTCAAGATCATCCGCGGGTGCATCGTCTAATTACCACTTCCAATGATTCTGCCAAGGTACGGGCTACAGAGATTTTAGGAGATTTTGCTAATCCGGACTATCTTAATTTAATCCGTACACAAATGCGTGCAATGGTAGTGGCCTAGTCATACCAAAATATTTCCGGGGAAATGAGTGATATAAATAGATGACAATTCGACTAGCTACGACTGCAGATCTATCGGCCTTATGTGATTTTTATCTACAGATTTGTCTGCAGCAACAGAATGATGAATATTCACCTCGCTGGAAGTGGGGTGATTACCCGAGCAAAGAATACCTCAGCGCTAAATTAGATGATGCGCAAGTTATCATCAATGTGATTAACGAGAAAATCGCAGCAGCGGGGGTTCTTTCGATCGGTGAAGATCCCAATTACCGAGTGGTTCCATGGCAGCATCATTTCTTAGATAGTGAAGTGGCAATTCTGCACTTATTTGCGGTTGGCAAAGCATACCGTGGTCAAGGAATTGCGCAGCAAACCCTTCAGGGGATTTTTAATCAAGCACGGCAGAATGGTCAACGCGTGATTCACATTGATGTAGTTGAGCATAATCTGCCTGCTGAAAAGGCCTATTTAAAGGCTGGTTTTAAATTTAATAACGAGCAGATTCTGGATTACGATGATCTTGGGCCGACTCCTGCCAAGCTTTTTGAGTATTTACTTTAAATGAGGCGCCAAACTTCATGTTTTTTGACATGAAGTTTTTTTCGTAAAAAGCTATCTTATTTACTAACATTTGTGGTATGTTAGCACTGTACTTAAATTTTAAGAAGGATTTAAAGATTACAAATGAAACTTAAAAAATACTTGTTCTTAATGGTGGCCGTTTTGGTCGCCTTTGTTGCTTGTGGAGTGAATGCGCAGGCAGCGACCTACGCTGGTGGAACGCCGACTGTCTTTGTACATGGTTTGCAAGGAAATCATGGTTCCACTGATACGATGATTCAGGATTTGAGCCGTCGGTATCCCGGTACTAAAAAGGTTATGACAATTAATGTTAAACCCAACGGTGAGTTATCGACATCCGGGAACTTCCAGAAGGTCAAACATCCGCTCGTTCAAGTCAACTTTCTTAATAATTCCGCTAGTACTACGACGAACGCGCATTGGCTAAATAAGGCGTTGACCTACCTATATGAAAAACAGGGGGTTCAAAAGATTAATATCGTGGCGCATTCTGCAGGAAATGTTGCGGTGTACCAAGCTTTGGCAGCGCAGACCAGTCATACGCCAACTACCCAAAAGTTTGTAATTTTGGCGGGGCCGTTTGATGGTGTTCTGTCATTGAACGATGAAGCTAATAAGAATAAGGTAAATGCTAAAAATCATTACAAGCCAAGTATTATGTATCCGGCGAATAGTTATTACCCAAGTTACCAGCAATTGCTTCAGTTGAGTACCAGTTTTCCGAAGCAAGTGAAAGTGTTAAACATTTACGGAAACTTAGGTGATGGTTCAAATTCTGACAGTCTAGTAACGAATGCGTCTTCGTTATCCGTTAACTACTTACTTCGTCACCAAAAGACGCCAGTTAAAAATAAGTGTTTCAAGAATGCAAAGGCTACTCATTCGGGATTGCATAAGAGTAAAACCGTTGATAATTGGATTGCTAATTTTTTGTGGTAATTGCCACGATTAAAAGATAAAAGAAAAAGAATTAGATGAAGGTGAAGGTAATGGATAAGCAAGAGTTAGAAACCGCCTTTCACGAACCAGCGTTTCGTGATTTGCTATTTGAAGGTAAGTTTGGGATGCGGACGGAAATGCACCGGATTCTCACCAATGGTCGAACCAGCACGTTCCCTTATCCAAAGGAACTCGGGGATCGGGATTGTAATCCGTACTTAACAAGTGGTTATTCTGATAACTTAATGGAATTCAACGCGATTATTGTCCGGAGCGCCAAAGCGGCGGTTCGACAACTAGAAATTTTGGAACAAATCGTGGATGGTGACTTGCACGAAACGGAACGGCTTTGGCCGCTTAGCCTTGCACCGACGCCCGTTTATCTCCATGACTTGGATCGATTGAGTGATTCTTGTACAAAGAAGAGTACTCGTGACCGCTGCCGTCGGATGACCGAAAAGTATGGTGTCAAACGGGCTCTAATGGGTGGAGTCCACGTTGGTTATAGTTTGGATGAAGAGCTAATTGCTAAGCTGTATGAAAAGTTTGGTCAATTCGAATTTGATTCCGAAGCCGACTTCCGTAACTACCTCTACTTTAAACTGGGCCTTGGCTATTACGCTCTTCAATGGTTGTTCACCTACTTGTTTGGTGCTAGCCCAGTGCCACCAAAGGCTCAAGATATCATCGCACCAGGACTAGATCACCAAGTGCGGAGCTTCCGCAATGGTCCCGATGGATTCCATAATCTGCCAGGTGAACAAGTGGAATATGGTTCTTTTAACGAGTACGTTTCATCATATTCCCGGTTGCTGGAAAACGGCACCTACATGGATAGTGGTGATTTCTGTGGTCCGGTTGCTTTCCATGGGAAGACCAACGACGTTCGGAAACTACCACAAGAAGGGGTGCAATTCATTAGTTTGCGGATGTTTGATCTAGATCCATTCTCCCGGGCTGGAATTAGTGAAGACACCTTGAACTTTATTGAATTAGTAATGGTTTATCACTTAGTAAAGCCCGTTGGCGAATACACTCCAGAAGAGATTGCGGACGCGCGGGAACGGAACTTCGCAGTGGCGATGCAGGATCCAACGGAACAATTTGATTGGACTAAACAAGAGGCGACAGAGTTTACCGATAAGTTAGCGGCGTTTTGTGATGAGTATGATGCCCCAAAGCGGTATCGGTTAGCTTTGAAGTTTGTGCAACGCCGGATTGAAGATCCCAGCCTGACAATTTGTGGTCAAATGGTTAGCAAGATTGACGATGGCAAGTTGCTTTCATTTGGTTTAAAGTTAGCAAATGACCGCTTCTCCCAACTGGTTCAATCTGGTAAACCATTAACGGTAATTTCTGAAGGGAGTTCAGTCTCCGTTCAGCGCTTAGTGCGGGTGGCAATTACCTTGGGAATCCAAGTTTGGTTTAATGATGAAGTTGAATTTGAATATGGTGATCATGTTGAAAAACTTGATCCAGAATTGGAAATTGAAATGCCAGAGGGCCCAGAAGCCTATCTTCGTAACCTGTTTCCAGAAATTCAGTAATTGAAGAGGCGGTGGGCCAATAGAACTGGCCACACCGCCTTTTATACGAGGGGATATATTAATGCGTGAAATTGTAATTATTGGAGTTGGTCAAGTTGGTAGTGCATTGGCAGCGCAATTGTTGGCTACCCACCAAGTTGATCGTTTAACATTGCTGGATGAGAATGACGAACGGGTGGTGGGCCTTCAAAACGACCTTCAAGCCGGGTGGCCGACCGCCGAAATCAAGACCCAGGACTGGTCGAGTCTGCACACTGCGGATGTGATTATCACAGCGTTTGGTAACCAACAGCAACTACAGGAGAATCGTTTTGGTGAATTAACGGTGAATGCCCGGGCGGTTCATCAAATGGCAAAGCAGGTGCGTGAGGCCGATCCACAAGGAATTGTTCTTAACCTAGCCAATCCCAATGAAGCGCTAACCGCGCTGATTCAACAGGAATGGCTGCTTGCGCCTAAACAAGTCATCGGGTTGGGAACGGTGGTTGATACCGCACGGTTAAAGTTAGCCATTCAAAATGCTAGCCAACAGAATGTGCACTCAATTGAAGGTTACGTATACGGCCAACACGATGGTAATTTGGTGACGGCCTGGTCAACGGTTCGGGTTAATGGCCAAACTATTGATCAGCCGATTTATGGAAAAAAGCTGGATGATCATGAACTGACGGTTCAGGCTAAGTTAAATGGTTTCTATGCACTCCGCGGGTTAGGGAGCGACTGGAACGCCGTGGTAGCTTGGACATTGCGGGTTCTGCAAGCCATTTTCACGAATAGTAACGCAACGTTTTCCCTAGCGGTCAATCAGCCCCAGTTTGATGGGTATGTAAGTTATCCAGTTCAACTTAATCGTCAGGGAGTTGGTAACTACGTGTTACTACCCCTGTACCCACTGGAAACTGAGCAAATAAAAGTCGCTGCTAACGCGATTCAACAGCAGTTAGCAGCGATGCAGAATGTTTTAAATTAGTGATATTGGCGGTAAGTTGGTGCTTGATAATGGTTCATGAAGTCCAGCATCTCGCCGAATGAATCGGTAAAACAAACGGCGTCTAGATATTCTTTTTCAAGAAATCCTTCTCGATTCATGACGACGAATTGTTCGTACATTTGATCATAAAAGTGGTTGTAATTGAAGAAGGCAACGGGTTTTGCATTATCACCAACTCCGGTCCATGAAGCAGCTTGGATAACTTCTTCAGCCGTCCCTAAACCACCAGGGAGGGCTACTAACCCGTCCGCCATGTCCATCATTGTTTCCTTTCGCAAGTCCATGTTGGCGGTGACTTTCAGATCAGTGAGGCGGGATAAACTGGTGTTACGGGAATAGAGTTCTTCAGTAATGACTCCATAGGCGTGACCGCCGTTATCCAAAACGTGGTTTGCAACGGTGCCCATTAAACCAAACCGACCACCACCATACACGAGTTCGATGTGGTTTTTCACCATGGCGTCACCAAAAGCGGCTGCCATATCAATATATTCTTGGTTGCAACCGGGACGGGCACCACAGTACACTGCAAGTTTTTTAATCATGATTTCATCCCCAAATTTAGATTAATACCTGTATTTTAACATTGAACCACCAATCTAAGTAGCAAAAAAGCATGAGCCAAATCAACTCATGCCTTTTTACTAACCACTGGTTTAATCCGGTAGGCTTGTTCATCCGCTTCATCAATAATTTGAATCGGCATTTGTTCGTTCGCCTTAACGGTAATATGATACCCGAATTTATCAAGATACACTAGCTCCGTACTGCTCACCTGTTCAACCGTTGCGGGGATCTCTTGATGATCAATCCCCAACTTTAAATCAGGAGCAATGGTGATGATATGCGACCGCTTCCGTTCTTCGTCAAAGTATTCCCATGTACCAGCGTAAAATAGGGGAGAGGTCGTTGCGGGAGTTTTATGTCGTGAATGGCTGAAACCAAATGAACTTGAGATTCCAGCCATTAATCCCGCGCCGAACAAAAGCATTCCTTTTTTCTTCATCATTTGCAACTCTCCCAACAGTAATAATTTCTTTTATCGTCTGATCTAAATTAATTCATTACATTCATTATACACAGATTTATGGAAGGGAAAGATTTCATTTCTGTTAAAAACTCGCAATAGTTTGTATAATAGAATAGTAAAGATTGCAAAGGAGATTGATGATAATGTTGAAACTTGGAATTATTGGTACTCATATCATTACTGATCAGATGTTAGATGCCGCTAAAACGACTGGTCGTTATCAATTAACGACGGTTTATTCACGGACGCTTGACCGAGCAAAACAATTTGGCAAACCTTACGGAGCAACCGAATTTTATGACAGTTTGGAAGACTTCTTTGATGAAGGCGACTTCGATGTGGTTTACATTGCTTCACCAAACAGTCTGCACTACGAACAAGTCCGCTTAGCAATTGAAAATGATAAGTTTATCATTCTGGAAAAGCCAGCGCTCGTCAATCCAGAAGAATTTAGCGCAATCGAATCGCTGTTGAAGGCCCACCCTAAGGCTCGTTTGATTGAAGCTGCCCGGCACATCCATACCGGCATTTACCAACAAGCTAAGGACAAGATGAAGGAAATGAAGACGATTCAGGGAGCTACCTTTACCGTCATGAAGTATTCTTCACGGTACGACAAGGTCTTAGCTGGTGAAAAGCCATATCCAAACATCTTTACCCCGGAATTTGCTGGTGGAGCTTTGCAAGACTTAGGGGTTTACGGTGTTTACGCGGCTGTGGACCTCTTTGGTACCCCTAATTCAGTCGTTTACTTCCCAACGATGGTTGCCAGCGGCGTTGATGGTAAAGGAGTTGCCATCTTAACCTATGACAACTTTGAAGTTACACTGAACGTTGGTAAGACCGCGAACTCGTACCTTGGTTCTGAAATTTACGGCTTAAAGGATACGCTGTACTTTGACAGTATTTTCGATACCACTAAGGTAACGTATTACAACGAAAAAAAGCAGGCGGAACCAATTAAGGCACCAGTCTTCTACACCAACTCAATGGTTGATGAAATGAACGATTTTGCGGATGTTTTCGAAAATCCAGATGATCAAGATCAACTGGCACGTTACAACAAGTGGTTTGATGAAGCGCGGGTTGTTAACTCAGTGATGTTTGACCTGCGTCAATCCGCTGATTTGATGTTCCCAGCTGATCGGAACCGTTAAAAAGGAGTTATTTTGAACGAGCAATTACAAGCACATTTTGAAAAACGCGGTTTTAAGAAACAAACTGCCATCCAAGCTGCCGTGTACGACGCATTGGCAGATGGCAAGACAGTAGTGGGAATTGCCCCAACTGGTTCTGGTAAGACGCTTGCCTTCACGTGGCCCTTATTGACCCGGGTGCAAGCGGGTACGGGAATCCAAATTGTAGTTTTGGAACCTTCCCAAGAATTGGCACTCCAGACTGCACGAGTAATGCGCGAATGGGCTGGCTTAATGGGGATTAAGGTTCAGTCATTAACTGGTGGTGCTAATCTCCGGCGGCAAGTTGAACACCTGAAAAAGGGCCATCCCGATATCGTCGTGGGAACGCCAGGGCGGATTCTTCACTTGCTGGATAGTCGTCATCTGAAGTTAAAACACCTGAAGACGCTGGTCATTGACGAAGCTGATGACTTACTCCGTGATGATACGCAAGCGGTAGTTGAAGATATTGAACGGCGGACACCGCTAAGTACCCAGCTGGCATTTTTCTCGGCGACGAGTTCCAAACAATTAAGTCAGGCAGATGTTATTTTTGGTCGGGATGTGGTTAAGTATGATGTTCGTAAGCAAGACGATAGCCGGGGGCCGGTTAAGCATGGTCTGCTATATGCACGAACCATGGCGCAAAAGGCGCAAATGCTGGAACGATTAAGCAAAACCAAGAATTTCCGGGCACTGGTTTTCTTTTCCAGTATTAAGACCCTCCACTACACGGCGAGTCGTTTGAAACACGCTGGAGTGTCGTCCGCAACTTTAGGTGGTCGGCAACGACAAACGGAACGGGAAAAGGTAATGCGCCAGTTCCGGAAGCACCAGATTAAATTGTTGCTGACCACGGATGTGGCGGCGCGGGGAATTGACATTCCAAAGTTGCCAGCGGTGGTTAATTATGAGTTGCCCCAATCAGTGGAAGAGTACGTTCATCGGACAGGACGAACTGGCCGACAAGGAGAACCTGGTCTAGTAGTAAACCTTGGTGATGACCATGACTTTCGGGACTTAAAGAAGTTATTGAAGGCAACGGATTATCATTTACAACCACTAACAATCGATAATCGTCAGTTAACGGAAGAAACGGGCGATGAGACGACTAAAAATGAAACCGTCCGTCACGAAAATGCTAAGCGGATCCAGAAGGCGCAGCATCAACGCTCAAATACTGTCAAGAAGTCAGTCCAGCGAACGTTGGATACTTTCACTAAACCGAAAAAGAAGAAGCGCCATAAACAGCGTAAGAATAAGGGAATTCGCCTGAAACACCGGCGAAAATCCGCAAATAAATAAGGAAATTATCTTTACTTCAAATTAAAAGAATGGGATAATTTCCCTTGTTTGGTCCCATAGTATAACTGGATAGTACATCCGCCTCCTAAGCGGCCGATTCCGGTTCGAGTCCGGATGGGACCATTAATGAATGACGAGCATCGTTATCTAGAATTGGATAGCGATGTTTTTTATTATGAAGAATTTATCATTCGTTAACATTATAAATTTCGTTATGGGGGGGGGATTGATAAGACCGCTTTTTACGCAATGTTTACTTCAAGCGATAAGCGAAAATTTTCTTTAACGTTTTCTACAGCTAAAAAGCTTTCCACCCTTAACTATGAAAAGCCGTAAGGTCGGGTTTGGGGGTATTATCGAGCGAATAGGAAAAATTAAATAACGAAAAAATCGGTTGATTGTTGATTTGACAACGTTTTGAGCCGTTCCTAAGATAAAGAATGTAAAATT
This sequence comes from Limosilactobacillus coleohominis 101-4-CHN, assembly GCF_000161935.1. Taxonomy (GTDB): domain Bacteria; phylum Bacillota; class Bacilli; order Lactobacillales; family Lactobacillaceae; genus Limosilactobacillus; species Limosilactobacillus coleohominis_A. The sequence continues at coordinate 315,108 of NZ_GG698803.1, forward strand.
TGCAAAAGGAATGGAGTAAAAAATGGTTTCGAAAAATAATCAATGGCAAAAGCGACAAAAAGAAATGCAAACTGTCCAACACTTTGGGATTCGGAAGTTAACGGTTGGGGTTTCTTCGGTTTTACTAGGATTATCTTTTATGGGAATGGCCGCCACGAATGTGAAGGCTGATACAGTTAGTGGTAGTCAAGCAACCAATGTGGCAGCAGAACAAGCAACAGATAGTGCCAAGAAGGCAAACAATAATCCTGCACCTGCAAATGATGTGCAGAAGGGTGCTGATCAAAAGTCTGCTGCACCAGCAGCTTCACAAACTCAAACAGTCCAAGTGAAGAATTTACAGAAGGCTGCAGCAACTGTACCAGCAGATAGCTTGAAAAAAAGCAAAGCTGTTTCTGCGGAACCGGAAGCAAAAGAAGTTGATCTACAAATTCGTCGTGATAGTGGAGAGAAGACGAATGATTGGTATCCTTCAAAATCTGATTTATACAATGGTTCTTGGAATCGTTTTGGTGTTGAAGGATCATTTGTTATTCCTAAAGATGAAATTAAGGGTGGCAATGAGATCAAATTATTAACTCTTGGGCAAACCAGTGATACGGGATGGCTAAGTAGTATTTATTTTGAATGGATTCCAGATGTAATCGTTGATGGAAAAAAGATTGGAACATTAACTGGTTCTACGCAGCAAAATGGTTACCAACAAATGAGTTCCGCTACGTTATATATTAAATTGGTAGATGATGTTTCAAGCTTCGCTGGTTCGGATCAATTTATTAGATTAAATGTTTCTCACGCCGGAGTGTTCGGTTTCCGTGAAGACTTATTACCATTAGGGAAAAACCCTAATAAGAAGTCAGTGAATACTTATACCATTATGAATGGTGCACAAAAGGGAAAGCATTACATCATTAATCATATTCTTAATATGAATATTAGTGATTATGATGGGAGTAACGCTAACTATCAAAGTCAATTTAATAATGCGAACCCAATTGGAATGGACAGTACGGGAACAACTTATTTTGATCCATATCCAAGCACCAGTACCTTGAATAGTGAAGAACAAGCAAACTTTAAGAATTCAAAAGGGCAAAATTATCAAATCAGCCCAGATTATAAATTACCAGTTGTGGCAGTTAACTTTAAGAATAGCCAAACCGGAGTTTCGTATATGGGTGGAAGTGACTATGCTGGTACTCAAGGAAGCCGGATTCCATTAGTCGGTTCCGATGGAAAAGTTAAGAATGTTACGTTAGACATTGGTGATGCAAGTAAATATATTAAAAATTACGATAAGAACTTCGGTGATAACCTTAGTATCAAAGATCTGCTTGCTTTAAATTATCATGGGGTTGCTTATAGTAAACAGAGTGATGGATCACTGAATATGGTTGTACGGGCACAAGCCGGTGATTATGAGATTACTAAAGATTTAGGAATTGATAATAACGGTAATATCAAAGATTGGTCATTTGCTGGTGATTTGTTGCACTATAATCCAGCAATTGCCATGGATCCCAATCCGGAACAAGCGGTTAAAAACACTATTAATGCCATTCGAAAGGCTGGTAATATTCAATTTATTATTTCACCGTTGATTGGTGTAAGTCTTGATGATACAAAGAAAGTAGGTCAAACCACTACTACCTTCTATGACGCAGATGGTAATTTTGTAAAACGCTCGGTAAACAATGATGCCAGCAAAAAATTTGCAATGGAAGGCCAGACAACAGTTAATATTCACTACATTAACGGATTAACTGGTGACGAAATTCAGCCAGCTGAACAACATATTGGTTGGCCGGCTGGTAATAATAAGGGCCATGCTGCTGATACATTAACTGTTACCGGAGCAACAATTCCGGGTTATACTTACCGAAATAATGACAATAATCAGCAACTAGATGATCGTCAAAGCGATGACCTAAATAAGGGCCAAAATACGCAAATTACTAAGGGTAACCATGCTGTAATTATTAATGGTAAGGCATCTTCTTTGCAGTATCCTGAAAATGGAACTCAAGATTACGACTTTATTTTGGATCCAAATTCACAAAAGATGACAGTTCAATATATTGACCAGGATGATAATAATAAGGTTCTTGAATCCAAAGAGCTGCACGGCTATTCAGATAAAATGGTTGATTACAATGTTCAAGATGTGATTAATGGTTATCTTCAAAAAGGCTATAAACTTATTAGCGATGAGACACATGGTCAAACATTGCAGTTTGACCAAAGTGATAATGTGGATCAGGTTTATAAAGTTATTTTAGGCCACAAGCACATCACAGTTACGCCTGATCAACCACAAGATAATGGCAAGAAGTTACCAGATAATCCAAATAAAACGTTTAGCGGTGTTACCGCCACAGATTTAAATAAGACAATTAAGCGAACAATTAATGTAGCGGCTACCCCAGAAAGCAAGAGTTCCCAAACAGTTCAAACCGCTCACGTAACTCGGACTGCTGACGTTGATGAAGTGACTGGAGTAGTAACGCCTAATCCATGGACAACTGATACCTGGCAAGAATTTGATACGCCAGCTGTTCCTGGGTATACTCCAAATAGATCTGAAGTTGCAGCTCAAACGGTAACTCACGATGATACGGATAATGTGATTTATATTGTATACAATCCAAATATCCAAAAGGGAACAGTTAAATACATTGATGATGACGATCAAGGTAAAGTTTTAGCTGATGATGAACTATCAGGAGCTAGTGATAGCAAGAGCGATTACCAAGTTCGTGACTATTCAAACCAAGGTTACAAGGTGAAGAGTAGAAATGTGCCAGCCACCATTGTATTTGATCATGATGACTCAGCTTCACAGGATTACGAAGTTCATTTAGTCCACCAACACACTACAGTTACGCCTGATCATCCAAAGACTCCTGATGACGTATTGCCAGATAATCCAGGTAAGAAATATCCGCAGGGTGTTGATCAGGATAGTTTAAATAGCGAAGTTCATGAAAAGATTCGCGTTGAAGACCCACATACCCATAAGGTGGCTACTTATAATGAAACACTTCGGTTTATCCGAACTGCAGATATCGATGAAGTAACTGGTGAGATTACTAAGTATGGTGACTGGTTACGCGAAGGAACCAAGCAGGATCAAGGAACGTTTGCTAAATATGACATTCCAACTGTGAAGGGTTACACCCCGCATGAAAAGAATTCAAATACCAGTGCCGAAGACCTTGTCCTGATCGAAGTACCAAGTGACAATGATTTGGAAAAGGAAACGGACGGTCACTACGAAATTAAACCTATGAAGGTTAATCATGGTAGTGATGATATTAACATTGATGTTATTTACTCACCTGATCCACAAAAGGCATCGATTTCATATATCGATGATGTAACTGGGAAAACTTTGATAACTGTTCCATATACTGGAGTTACTGATCAAGTCATTGATACCAAAGCTAATGATAAGGTTAGTGAATATGAAAAGGATGGTTACAAATTAGCTGATCATGCGGTGACCCCAGCTCAGATTACATTTGATAACGATGATCAAAATGATCAAGCCTATGTTGTTCATTTGACTCATAACCACACTACCGTTCAACCAACAGATCCTAAAACACCGGATGCCACTATTCCAGGAACAGACCAGAAGTACCCACATGGAGTTAGCCACGATGATCTGAATAAAGAAATTACGCGGACTATTAACATTAGTGGTGATCCACGGAACAAAGACAAGTCAACGAAGACGACAGTTACTTTGACTCGGACAGCAGATGTTGACGAAGTTACTGGTAAAGTAACGTACGGTGACTGGTCCAAAGGTCACTTTAACCAGACAAGTATGGATCTTGTTCCGGGCTATACTTATCACATCAAACAGCTTTCAAATGACGGTATTGATGCTCAAGCGGACTTAGCAGATATTCCAGCTGAAGATGTTACGGATGAGACACCAAATGAAGTGTTTGACGTTCGCTACACACCAGATGATCAATCAGCTTATCTGAACTTTGTGGATGATGATAGTAAGACAAGCCTTGCTAACTGGGATCAAGCACAAGGGAAGAGTGATCGTGGTCCAATTAGTTTTGCGCATGCGACCCAGATCATGGATGCTTACGCTAAACAAGGTTACCAATTCGTAGACGTTACGAATGATTCTGGAAAGGTAACGCTGGATGGTCAAACGTTGGCTGAATCATTGAAGAATCTAGGTAATTACGATCACGTTGATAATGTTGATCAAATCTTTACGGTACACCTGACTCACGGCCACACCACGGTTCAACCAACTGATCCAAAGACGCCGGATGATATTATTCCGGGAACGGATCATCATTATCCAGATGGGGTCAGCCATGATGACCTCAACCGGACAGTAACGCGGACCATTACGGTTAATTATCCTGATGACCGGAAGGAAACGATTGTCCAAAAGGCAACCTTTACCCGGACAGCAGACGTTGATGACGTTACAGGAAAGGTGACCTATGGTAAGTGGAATCGTTATGCACAACAGTTAGCTGAATTCACGGCTCCTTCAGTATCGGGTTACTTACCAGATATTGCGGTGGTTGAAGCGGCAACGGTAATGCCTGATAGTGATGATTTAACAGTTGAAATTAACTATCACGTTGATCCAGCGGTTGAAGCTGCTCGGCAGGCTCGTTTAGCCCAAAGCAACGCCATTAGTGCGGCTAACCAAGGTCATACTAAAGGTCAACGCAATGAAGCCCATCAATTACCACAAACTGGTAACGACCATGATGGCGCATTAATTGGCTTAGGTATTGCTGGTGCGATGAGTATGCTTGGTTTAGCTAAGACTAAGCGTCGTCATAACTAAATAAAATGAAGAGATTGGGGACTCACCCAGTCTCTTTGCTTTTTATAGAGCTAATGGTGGGGATTACGACTCGGGATACGCTAGTTTTATAATCAAAATCGCGGTACAATTAAGCATGAAATTTTTTATTAGACACGAGGAGGTGACAACATGGCTCGATTACGGATTATGATTTTATTTGGGACCCGGGCGGAAGTCATCAAGATGGCCCCAATCATTAAACTGATGAAGCAGGATCCAGAAACTTTTGAACCAATTATTGTTGTTGCTTCTAAGCAGTATCAGCAACTGCACCAAGCAATGCGATTCTTCGGAATTGATTCCGATTTTGATTTGAACGTGAAGTCTAGTCGCGAGATCGGGATGATTGAGCAGCTCAGTCAGTTGTTGCATAATTTTCAAACGGTAATTAGTGCCGCCCAGCCGGACATGCTGATGGTTTTAGGGGACACGATTACGACCCTGGCGGCTAGTTTGAGTGCTTTTTATAATCGGTTACCAGTTGCTCATGTCGAGGCCGGTTTGCGAACATATGATAAGTTAAATCCATTTCCGGATGAAATGCAGCGTCACTTGACTGATACACTGAGTGATGTGTTTTTTGCACCAACTGAGCAGGCGCGCGATAATTTATTGAATGAGCAGGTGGCCGACGAACGGATCTTTGTGACTGGAAATACGGTTGTTGATACGGTGACGCAGTACTATGATCCGGATTATCATAGTAAACTTCTAGATTCGATTCCCAACGATCATGATTTGATTTTGCTGACGATGGGACGGATTGAAAATACCGGTTTCCCAATGGAACGCGTTTTCCGCACGATGCGTGATGTGGTGGAAACGAACCCGAATGTCGAACTGGTTTGTCCGGTCGCCACCGATTCGGCGGCTTTTGGGATTGCGACGGAGATTTTAGCGAATCGCGATCGCATTCATGTAATGCCCCTCATGGACTTGGGAGACTTCTTGAATACGGCGGCCCGGAGTAAATTTATTTTGACGGATTCAGCAGGGACGGTTGAAGAGGCATCAGTGTTCCATAAGCCGGTATTGCTGTTGCGGAAGAACACGGAACGTTTGGAAGCCATTAAGGCTGGAACGGCTAAGGTCGTAGGAACGGATCCAACAAGTATTCAGCAGGCGACGTTCTCGTTGCTCCACGATAAGAAGTTTTATAATCGGATGACGTCCGGAGGCCAGCTCTTCGGTGATGGCCATGCTGCCGATCAAATTGTTGAGATTATTAAGCGGGAATTTTAAAGATGAAGTAATGGAAGTTGCTAAGTTATTTGCAGATAATTAAAGGAAATTCAGGACATAAAGCAAAAACAGAGATAAGGAATTAGTGGATTTCCTTATCTCTGTTTAACTTTTCCATATTTAATAATTGCTTTTTAGCATTCTGTTGAAAGGCCACCTGCTGGCTATCAATATCTGTAATTTTGATAAACTTTTGTATTTTTACCAAGTCGGATTGGTTTAGGGCAACAATGACTTCACGATCTTGCCGATTGTAATCAATAGATTGGTGATGGTTAGCCGCAAGCAATTGGATAAATAAACGGGTAGTACGGCCGTTTCCCTCCCTAAAAGGGTGTAGATAATTCAGTGAATCTAGTAATTGTGCATATTGTTTACTGGTTGGCTTCACCGTGTTTTTAATCATCTTTAATTGGTGAGTAATATTAGTAATGGCGGTGTCAAAGGCGGTTGGCGGCATAAAGTCTGTTTTACCTTTAGATAAATAGTAATCACGAAATTGACCGGCCCAACTATAAATTTCTCCAAATAGGAACTGGTGAATTTTAGCATAATCATCAATGCTCTTAATTACATAGCCATGATGTAATAGCCAAACAGCATTGTGAGCTACCGTACGATACTCCACCATTCTTAACTTAGCCGCATCTTGTAAATTGAGCTTATTACGAAGAGTACCGTTAGGGTAGAGAAAGTATTGTTTCAGTTCTTCGTCGGTCATGTTATTCACCGAAAATTTCTTTAAATCTTTGATTTAACTCTGGATGACTGATTTCAGCAAAAGCTTTTAGTTCTTCAATGTCTGCCCGAGAAGGTTGCCATCCCTCCATCACGTTGTTTTTCACAGAAAATTTAATATTCCGATAGATCTCTGGATCAGCGATTTTAACTCCCTGGATGGTTTGAGCCTGATCGTCAATTGTTAAGGAATATTGGTCCCCCTGTAATAAGTGGAGCAGTTTTTCTGGGGATTCATTAATGGCTGTTGCAACCCCGTTAAGGATTCGAATGGTCCAAGTGCTAATAGGGCGTTTAAAGGCATTGCTAAGTGTAGTTTTGCTAATCCCTGATTTATGGGAAATATTGGTGATATTGGTATCATAGTTGGCCATTACTTCGTTGACGCTCATCATTATGAATCACCCCCTTAATAAAATTATTTTAGATCTATTATACCAAATATAGTATATTGGTTACCAGAACAGGTACAAATGATACACATTTTCTTTTTGCTAATTTACAGAATAAAAATTATCACCTTTGCCGTAATTAAATGATAGAGGCAAAAAAGAGGTGGTAATTATGAAAAATCAGATTAGCCTTCAGGAGGACTTTGTATTCGGTAGTGTAATGAGTAACCGGAAGTTGTGTCAGCACCTCATCCAACTTATACTACCGGAACTCAAAATTAGTCATATTAAATTTCCCACGCTGCAAAAGGCTGTTCAGGAAGATCCGCGACAGCATGGTGTCCGCTTTGATGTCTACACAGAGGATCAGAATGGTGTGTACGAAATTGATATGCAGGTACGACATACAAAAGGACTAGCAAAACGGGTTCGGTATTATCAGAGCCGAATTGATGGTGATTTATTAAATCATGGTGAAGGTTATGAATTGATGAAACGGTCATACGCCATTTTTATTTGTCCGTTTGATCCATAGGGAAAGGGATTGCACAAATACGAATTTCGTAATTTGTGTGTTCATGATCATAAAATTGAAATGATGGATGGTCGCACAGCAATCTTTCTTAATACCAAGGGAATTGCAAATGATGTCTCAAAGGCCTTGCAAAACTTCTTGCACTACGTGGATAATAAAGAGGTAGAGAATGATCAGTATGTGGATGAACTCCACGATTACATTCAACAACTTTGTCAAAACACTAAGTGGAGGAATGATTATATGGATAATAAAACACATATGATGTTTCATGATGAAGATGTCCGTAAAGAAGGGGAAAACAGTGCCATTAAAAAGATGATTGCTATGACGCGCCAGTTAGGTGTTCCAGAAGATCAGTTGCGACAAAAAGTCCAGGCTGAATTTCACCTATCAGATCAAGAAGTTGCAAAGTTGTTTGCGGATAATTAAAAGGAGTTGGCGATATTTCGCGTCAACTCCTTATTTGTCCTCAATTTTATCGTTGCTTTTAAAAATTAACCATTTTGAGAAAATGTAGTTAGCGATTACCACCACGACGTTATCTAATGTTTTGGCGATTAATTGCTCAAGCGGTGCTCGCATTCCCAGCACGCTTAATGCTAACCACATGAATGCCATGTCCATCAATAGGGTAACGCCCCGGTAGAAGAAAAATTCAATAATTTCAATCCAAAAGGCTTTCCACGTGGTGTAGGGTGAACCAAATACCCAGACCTTATTAGTAAAGAAGGCCACCAAGACCGATAAGAACCAGGCAATGACGGTGGCCACTTCGTAGTTCCAATGCAATCCCGTACTCATCCATTGGTAAGAAGCAATGTTAACGATCGTGGTAACTACACCCCAAAAGAGGTAGGCGACAACCTGCTTATATTTATTCCAAAGTTCCTTAATCATTACCTGCTCCTGTCTTGGCTTGATCGATGAGCTTGTCGACAAAAGCGTCTAGTGTCTTAATGTCGTCCTCATCAGGTGCTAGGTTAATGTGGACGTTTTCCGCTCCCTTAGTAGCGCCAGCAACGTCAAAGGCTTCGCCAAATTTATCGACAGCAACACAAAAATCGTCCGCGTAAGCAGTATCACCAGAACCAGCGACGCCGTACACTTTGCCATGCAGGTCTGATTCCTGTAGATCGTCAAAGAAGTCTAGGCCTTCATCTGGTAAGGCCCCTTCATCGTAGGTGTATGGACATACAACACAAATGTCCGCATCTTCAAAGTCTGCGACATCGGCCATAGTCATTTCATTTTCGTCGACTTCCACACCATGGCTTTCGAACGCATCGGTAACGATATCGGCAACGTCTTCGTTATTTCCAGTAATGGTTGCAAATACAACAACTGCTTTCATCATGATTCCTCCGTTCAATTAAATGCAAGGGCTAGTATATCACAAAAGCGGTTCGTTGCGGATAGTGCTATACTAAATACTGAGATTTTAAAAATTAAGGGAGTAATTCAGAACATGATTAGTCTTAAATCACCCCGAGAAATTCGGGCAATGGAAGTTGCTGGTGCTGCGCTGGCGGGGATGCATATTGGTCTCCAAAAGATTGTTCGTCCAGGAATTTCATCATGGGTTATCGAAAAATTTGCCCGGAAGTATTTCAAGGCTGCTGGTGCAAAGGCAGAACAAATTGGTTTTGAAGGTTACAAGTACGCAACCTGTGTCAGTGTGAACGATGAAATCTGCCACGGTTTTCCACGGAAAAAGCTGATCTTAAAGGATGGCGATTTGGTCAAGATTGACACTGTAGTTAGTGTTGATGGTGCCTTTTCTGATTCTTGCTGGTCATATGCGGTTGGCGAAGTGAAGCCAGAAATCAAAAAGTTGATGGATGTTACCAAGAAGGCCCTTTACATGGGGATTGATCAATGTGTTCCTGGCAACCGGATTGGTGATATTGGTGCGGTTATTCAGCATTATACAGAAGACGAAAATGGCTATGGTGATGTGCGTGAATTTGTTGGTCATGGTATTCAACCAACGATGCACGAAGACCCAATGGTGCCACACTATGGTGAACATGGTCAAGGAGTTCGGCTTCGTAAGGGTATGACTATTACAGTAGAACCGATGATTAATACCGGAACCTGGGAAGCTGACACGAGTGATCCAGATGGCTGGTTAGCGAAGACTGCTGATGGTGGCTGGTCTTGCCAGTATGAACATACGTTAGTGATCACGGATGACGGTCCCAAGATTTTAACTTCACAGGATCCGGAAGCGGATGCCAAGTACATGTACGATGATGAATATGCGAAGGATTTAAAGCATTATTCAGAAATTGCATTACGGGTGGCTAAGCCATTTGAAGAAAAATAGTGAAAAGCTGTTGGAAATTATTCCAACAGCTTTTCTATTTTAAAGTTTAAAATGTCACAGCGCAGTAGCTGGCTGGCAGTTCAAATACTGATAAATCAGTATTTGACCCACCTAGCCATCCTTGCGGGGGTGGGAAGACGAACTAGACAAGCTAGTTCTGTCCCACTCCCTTTCGTACCTTAATATTGGGCACAATCAATATTAAGGAGCTGAAGTTGCATGGACGACCTGATCGCATATTTTCAAAACTGTTTAGAAATGGTATCGAATTTGATCACCCCACTCGGGGTAGTGACGGTAGCACTGAATATTCGCAAATTTTGTAATGATGTGGATGCTCATCGAAAGCAAGATGAGCAAATTTTGATTCAAAACTCAATTAATGTTTTACGGAAGTTTGCGGAGCAGATTATTCCAGAGGTAAAGTCAATTAACCAGAAGATGGCAAGTAAATTGCAACAAAGACAAAGAAAAGTGTTGGTGGAGATTAATGAAGAAATGGCTCCAGAGAGGAGTATCTCTATGCAAGAATTTATAAAAAAGCCACAGTGGCTATCAATTAATGACCGGTTAAGAAATGAGATTAAGGATGAATATAATTTAAGCAATATTTTTAATGAACTAGAGCAAGTTTCAGTCTATATGAATTATAATATGGTTAAACAGGATTTGGTTTTTAGCCCACTACATAAATTTTTACTAGATTTTATCAATGATAACCTAGACTATTTTAATCGTTTAAAGGAAAACCAAGTTCCATATATTAATCTAACTAGGCTTTATAATAATTGGCAAAGGTTTCTCATGATTAAGAAGAATAACAATAATGACTAAAGAATAGATGGAAAATCAAGTAATTAATAACGTACTTGCAAGACTAGACAAAGAAGATAAAGAACGTTTGAGAAAAATTCGCGAGAATTCATATAAAGTCTGGCAAGATTACAGCAAGAAAAAGTAGGTTGGCTGGAAAGATCTTTAATGATAAAGTAAATAATAATCACACCTCCACATTGACAGGGTTAGGTTATCTAACGACTAGGCGTGGAGGTTTTATTAATGGAGAAAATCAATGAAAGCAAAGAGAAATTCGATCCTATTTACCTGGGGGATTATTTTTACCATTTTGAATTTATGGTTGTGGAACCCGCAATTACCACTGGCTAACTATGCTATCAATAACAATAAGATGATGCTAATTCAGGTTGTGCACGTGATCTTAAACATTGGTATGACATTTATGCTACTGAAATATGGTCAGCTGTTTGTGAAAGCTAAACCATCTTTAGCAAAGTTAGTTAACAGCTGGATTCTAGTGATTATTCTGGGTCTGTTGGAAGTGCTGATCCAATTACTATGGAAGAACCAATTCCAATTATCAGACTTATTAAATAGTTTGTTTCCCTTCTCTAGAAACGTCATTCCGGTTGTGATGGGAATAATTCTATCAAGATGTTTGGTTCCATTTTATGCAAAATTAAAATTATCCAGTCGCCACCAAATTGGTGCCTCGCTATTGGCTGGTTTATTTGCTAGCACCATTTTTAACGCTAATTTATGGGGATTTGATAATAGTTATAATCTTGCCCTTACCATAATTATAGTAAGTATTGGTGCTTTACTGTGCGACCTGAAACTGCAGTTAAATCAACGGATACTAAAAATCTCAGTAGGGGGGGTATTTCTTCTTAATCTGCTTTTGGCAGCTGTAATGCCCCAAATTTCAGTTTCGGTTCACAATAATTTTTCTACAGCAGCGCGTTTCGCTAATCCTTCAAACGTCCTCACAATTATTGTCGCGCTTGGCCTGTGTTATTTATTTACCAAACAGCTTAATTTTCGGATGGTTGATACGATGCTGATTAGTATCACATTCGCTTCATACCCGGTCCTAATGAATTTGTTCGTTTCATCGATCGTCGGCCACTTTCCACATGCTGCCCTCCGGTATGGTGTTATGTTAATTTGTGCAATCCTTTTGATACCGGTCAGTTACTGTGGATTGCGCTTGCTAGATTTAATTTCCAAAACAAAGTGGTACGACCGTTATCACAAAACAGTTGCTAGTTTCAGAACGTTCACGGATATTAAGACGTTCTTGATACAACATTGGCAACAGCATGCACACCAATATTTAGCGATTGACTTTTGCTATCTTCTGGCTATTGTTTCGCTATTAGCCATGGATAATAGCTTGAAGTTAACGCCGAACGTAAATTACACATACAATACGTTGATTTATACGTTCTGCAATAAACAATCAATTATTATCTTCACGGCTTTCTTAATTTGGCTGATGTTCAAGCTGTTCCAGTCAATCACGAATAGTTTTTGGTGGGGGATTGGAATTACCACGATGATCAATCTCATCTGGATCATTGCCAATCGCATTAAAATTGGCGCCCGGAATGAACCAATTATGCCTTCAGAAATGATTATGTATCAGGCATACGGTAGTATTTTGAAAATGGTTAATCCATGGCTGTTAGTGTGTGCAGCGATCGTGATTGTTGGGGCTTGCTTAGCTATTTGGCGGGTAAACAGAAAGAAGCCGTTCACGAAGCTCTCAATAAAAGCGCGAGGATTTTACATCATCTTAACGATTCTTGTTTATGGCAGTGCGCTATTCTGGAATCATCAAGGTTCGCCAATTCAGACGGTTGTGCAAGGAATGGGTGTGGAATCGTACCCATTTAATCAACTAAGTGGGGCCCGGGTGAATGGACCAATTGTCCAATTTATGAGTAACGTTGATGTTAAGGTGATGGATCAGCCGACTGGATATTCTAAAGCAACGATGAACCGTTTAGCTAAAAAGTATCAGCTAACGGCTAAACAAATTAATCAACACCGGCAGAATAATTTAAGTGATCAAACAATTATCCTGAATTTGAGTGAAAGCTTTGCAACTCCTAATCGGGTTCCCGGAGTTCATTTAAAGAATGATCCAATTCCTTATATCAATAGGTTAAAGAAGAAAACGACCAGTGGGTTAATGATTAGTTCTGGATATGGTGGCGGTACTGCAAATATAGAATATATGTCACTCACGGGGTTAACCCTGGCTAACTTTACGCCAACGTTAGCGACGCCGTTTACGCAATTAGTACCATTTGCCAAACAATCATGGTCGATTAATCAGTTATTTAAAGATTCCACGGCAATTCATCCTTATGTCGGTACTTTTTATAGTCGCCCAACCGTTTATCGGAAATTTGGGTTTGACCGTTTTATGTATTTAGGAAGTCGCTATAAAATTCGTCATCAAAAGAAGATCGATCGGAGTCCCTACTTATCAGATGAGACCTCTTATCAGAACGTTGAAGATCAACTAAAGCGTAATCGCAAGGCGCAATTTATTAGTTTGGTAACGATGCAAAACCATTTCCCATATACGGAGCACTTCTATGATGGAGCAAGTAAGTACCAAGTTTCAATTCGTGGAGCAAACACTGATAGTGAGACGGTCGCTCAATACGCAATGGGGATTCATTACACGGATCAGGCTGTTCAGCAATTTATCAAGAAAATTAATCAAATGAAGCAGCCGATTACAGTGGTGTTTTATGGAGATCATTTACCCGGAATCTATCAAAACGATATGAGTCAGGATGGACTAAAGTTGCACGAAACGGATTACTTTATCTACTCAAATCCGGCTGCTCGCCAGCAAGGTGCTAAGCAATTTATCCATAACTCACGGGTTGTTTCGCCAAATGACTTTATCGCTATGCTGGCAAAACAAACCAACTCCAAAGTTACGCCTTACATCGCCTTATTGACCAAGGTCTATCAAGACCTGCCAGCGGTGTCGCTTAAGACCAGTAATGCGGATGCTAACGGTTATCATTCTGCTCCGCAATTTACCAATGAACAGGGTAAAGTTATTTCTCAAAAGTATTTTTCAAAATCACAAAAAGAACTTTGGCACGATTATCTTTTAGTTCAATATGATATGACAGCCAGTCACCATTATTTAGGAAAGAGTTTTTTAAAGTGATGTAATAAGTTTATCAATCCTCCAGGGAACGTAGAATTTCTTGGGGGATTTTATGTTGCAAATTTAAAAAAAGATGCGTTCATGATAAAATGGATGCATCTTTAACTTTATGAAGGGAACGACATGGAAGAGCGACGAGGCAAAATTAAACAATTTCTGGCGGTCTTTTTCCACCATTTTCAAATGGCCCAAGTGTCAGCTTCGGCTGCTGTTTTAGCGTACTATTCGTTATTATCAATTTTTCCGGCAATCCTGGTAGTCGGCAATCTTCTACCAATGATCGGAATCGATGCTAACACGGTGTTAGGTTATCTGCAGACGGCCGTTCCCGAGTCGGTGTTTGCCTTTATCAAACCAATCGTTTACGACTTTCTTCGCCATGGCAGTGGCGGGATTTTAACGACGGGGGCGGTCATTGCGCTATGGTCGACCAGCCAAGGAATTGCCGCCTTCCAACGGAGTGTTAACCATGCCTACGGGGTTGCCGAAAACCAAAATCCGATCATTAACCGGACGGTATCTTTTATCTGGATGTTGGTAGTCATTCTGATCCTGTTCTTAATGGCGTTAACCTACGGGATTGGTGAAGATTTGCTGCAAAGTCTGCAACCAATCTTCCGGTTCAACACGTCGTATATCAAGACCTTCGCCCAACTGAAATGGCCGGTTACGTTCTTCAGTCTCTTCATCGCGTTAACCCTGCTCTATTACTTCGTTCCCAACGCACGGGTGCGGTTACGGTATGTGGTAGTAGGGGCGGTAATTGTGGCACTCCTTTGGATGGGCCTGTCCCGCGTCTTTTCTATGTATGCCCAATTGCTTAGCCGGCGGGTTACGTCTTATAAGACAATCGGGGCTTTTATTGCTATGATGATTTGGCTGGATTTCTCTGGAATGTTGGTCATGATTGGGGCCACGATTAATGCAACCCTCCAAGAGGAGCACGAAGGCGAAATTGTGGAACGTCGTCACTTAATGCAGTGGATTCGTGATACTCGTCAACAACGTCCATGAGGGTACAAAAAAGGTCGGGATTCAAACGAATCCCGACTTTTCGTCTAGTCTTGTGAGGAATCAAAGATAACCTCATCAGTAGTGGTAACGTACTTGGCCGCCATGGCTTTCAAGTAGAGTAAGTCATCATCCTTTTGGAATAACTTACTTTCCACAATCTTATTCATGGCATCCCGAACAGTTTGTTCAGTCAAACCGTCATTCGCGTAGTTCAACTTCAGTGAGTGGCCTTTACCTAAACTACCCTTGAAAGATAAACTCAGTGTTTTCATAGTTCAATGTCCTCCTTAGTCGTGAGCGAGTGTTTCAGCGTTCGTCAAAGTGATATTTTGCACTGTTTCACCAGTTAAGATCACAATTGCGTCGAGGAATAGCGTGATTTGATCATCAGATGGGTTCGGGCAGATGTTATTAAATGTCCGGATTAGCCCATCTGGATGACGTTCACTAGTAACCTTGACTTGCAACTTGTTCGACTTAAATTGATGTTTCATGATAAAAACTCCTAAAAAATAATTTTGTAAGGGTGATCACAACTTACATTTCCTAATAACGGCTGCTTAATCAAAAAGTACACGGAGAAATTTTAAAAATGAAAAAAATTACTAAAATTGAAGCGCAAAAACGTAAAGGACGCTATAACGTCTACCTTGATGATCAATATGCCTTTCCGGTGGCGGAGAGTGTCCTGATTAAGTATCGGTTGATGAAGGGGATGGAACTGGATCAGAATCAGGTCGCCCAAATTACGACGGATGATCAGATTGCGAAGGCCTATGGACGGATGCTGGACTACCTTTCTCATCAATTAAGGACAGAAAAGGAGGTCATCCAGAAGCTTCAAGAAATTGAAACGCCGGAAGAATATTTTGAACCGATCCTCCAAAAACTCCGTGAAGAGCGTTTGCTTGATGATCATAATTACGCAATGAGCTATGTGCGGACGGTTATGAATACTGAACTGAAGGGGCCCAATGTGATTCGTCAGAAACTCAGATTGAAGGGTATTGGCGAATTAGATATTGATGCAGCGTTGGAGAAGTTTACGGATGAAAAACAGCTCGAGAATGCAATCAAGCTGGCGCAGAAATTATTCAGACGTTACCGAAGTCAACCAACGCGGCGTCAAGAAGAGAAGGTCCGCCAGGGATTAATGACGAATGGGTATCAGGCGGATATTTTTAATCAGATTCAAGAAGCGGTGAAGCCAGAGGCGGATGCTGATCAGCAAAATGAATTGCTAGATCGGCAAGCAACTAAACTCCTGCGTCGTTACCAAAAATATCAAGGCTATGAGCGGCAAATGAAGCTCAAACAGGCACTATATCGTAAAGGGTTCGACCTCGATGACATTAATGAATGGGTTATGGAACATTTAAATTAAGTAAAAAGGACTTTTTCAATTGTTGATTTACTGGTATTATAGGATAGTTAGTGTAATACAACTTTTTATTTTATAAATTGAAATCGTTAGATAGGAAATTTAAAATCATGAACAATTCATACAAAAAGCAGTCAGCTTGGTATTTGTTCTGGAAAAGATTAACTGATATTGTTTTATCAATCATTGCGTTAATCTGCTTTAGCCCAATCTTTCTTGTAGCTTGGATTATGTCCTTATTTGGTGAAAACAAAGGACCAGTATTTTTTAAGCAAACTCGAATTGGTAAATATGGTAAACCCTTTAAAATTTACAAATTCCGATCGATGATTGTAAATGCTGACGAGATTCTGCATTCAGATCCAGTTCTTTATCAAAAGTATGTGGACAATAATTATAAATTGGAGCCTGAAGAGGATCCTCGAGTTACTAGATTGGGACATTGGTTGCGTAAGACATCAATTGACGAAATTCCACAGTTTATTAACATTCTTCGTGGAGAAATGAGTATTATCGGTCCGCGGCCAATTGTGAAAGAAGAATTGGTTGAATATGGTGATCGAGTGGATAAGTTTTTGTCAGTAAAGCCTGGAGCAATGGGATTATGGCAGGCCAGTGGACGAAGTAATATTGGTTATCCAGAACGTTGTGATCTAGAACTTAGTTATGTAGATCGAGCTTCATACTGGTTTGACATTAAAATTATGTTTAAAAACATCATTAGTATCTTCATGAGCACTGGTGCGTATTAAGGAGATTTGTTTTGGAGATTAAAGTATTAGTAGCGGCACATAAAAATTATCAAATGCCAACAGATCCGCTGTATTTACCAATTTTTGTTGGTAAGGATCTTCATCCTGATGTAAACCATACTTTCCAAGGAGACAATACGGGAGATAATATTTCTTCTAAAAATGCCCATTACAATGAGTTAACAGCAATTTACTGGGGATGGAAAAATTTAGATGTGGATGCAATGGGCTTAGTACATTATCGTAGATATTTGAGCCTAAAGGACGGAAAGTCGTTTGATAATATCTTATCAATGAATGAAGCTCAAAAGTTAATGACAGAATATGATGTTATTTTGCCCAAGAAGCGGAACTATTATATTGAAACAAATAAGTCCCACTACCTACATGCTCATGAACATGAACCGTTTGAAATCATGGAAAAAGTGATTAAATCAGAGTATCCAGAGTATGCTAAATCTTTTAATAAAGTAATGAATCGAACGTGGGCACACATGTTTAATATGTTCATTATGAAGAAACAACCACTTGATGAGTATTGTACATGGATGTTTGATGTTTTGAGTAATGTTGAGTCTCAGACATATATCTCTAGTTATAACAACTATGAACAACGGGTTTATGGATTCTTGAGTGAACTACTGCTTGATGTCTGGTTAGATCACAATTCACAATATTCTACCCATGAAGTAAAGTATGTGTTTATGGAGCACACTAATTGGTTAGTCAAAGGCGGGAATTTTTTGAAGCGGAAGATCTTAGGACATTCGTAGTATAAAGGAATTCACCAATGAAAAAAGTACTGATAAATTTATATAATTTTGAATTTGATGGGCAGTTTATTTATGAAATTGCTTTTGTATATAACACCTTTTTAACTTTTCTTTCAGGCACAACAGCAACGGAATATCTCTCAGGTCAAATTATTCACTTATTAAGTTATTTAGGAATTGCTCTTGTTTTGTACAAGATCTTCTTTTTAGATAAGATTAATTTAAAGTGGTTGTTATTAGGTGTTGTTATTCTTTCATTATTAGTTTTAACATGGAGAACATCCAAAGATTTTTCTCTCTTTACCATGGGAATATTTATTTTGGGTGGTCGAGATGTTAATTTTACTAGAGTAGTTCATCTGTTCTTTTACGTTACTGTTATTCTTCTCATTGGCATTATGCTAATGTCAGGAATAGGGATTATTAGAAATTTAGTGTATCATCGATCTGGAGTGATTAGACAGTCGCTAGGTATTACATATCCAACAGACTTGGCTGCTCACATTCTTTATGCAGTACTAGCATATACTTACCTACGATTTGCGAAAATAAATTGGAAAGATTATTCTTTACTAATATTAATTGCTATTTTAGTTTATTGGATAACTCAGGCAAGGTTAAATACTATTTGTATTTTATCTATAATTCCAACAGTATACATTGGAAAGATGGCACGAAAGGGAAATAGTATTTGCAAATTTATATCTTCGTTTTATTGGACAATTCCTGTGACATCCGCGTACTTAATATTTATGCTTTCTTATTTTTACATTAGTTCAAACAAGATTTTCGAGAAGGTGAATAATCTACTATCTAATAGGTTGTATTTAGGGCATAAAGCTTTAAGATTATATTCGGTTTCTATTTTTGGAACACATATGCGTGAATCAGGATGGGGAGGAATCGAAGGACTTAAAATGATGGAACACAATACAGGTAGGTATTTTTTTGTCGATTCATCATTTATTAGAATGTTCATATTATATGGATTAATTATGGGAATTATAATTCTTATTATAATGACAATAATTTCTTGGCTATCTATTCAACGGGGCAGTTATAACTTGGCAAGTATTATTGTTATACTTTCCATGAGTGCGGTGATTGAGCAGCACCTGTTGGAAATTGCTTTTAATCCATTTTTTATTTCGTTAATTCCAATTTTATCTAGTATTAGTTTAAAGGGGAGTAATAACTTTGGAAAAATATACTCTAAAAGCCATAAGTAAAATATTTGGTAAAAGTATTGTTTTTATTATAATTTGTGCTTTAGTTGGTGGACTTGTTATGGGTTTCTATGCAAAAAAAAAGCAAGTAACCACTTACAAAGCTAAGCAAAATATTGTAATTTCCCATAACATTAATAATGTTAGTGGTCAAAATAATGTTGATGCGCAAAATTCATTAGTTAATGCTGATATGAATATGATGAAAACATATTCATCAATTGCAGAAAATATGAAAATTTCAGAGGCAGCCCATAAAGAATTACCTTCGCATTTGAAGAAAAAAATTAGTATAAGCGATATAAATTCTAGTGTAAATACTAGTACTCATGATCAATCCCTTGTATTAACTATCACCGCTAAAACTAAAAATCCTAAATACTCGGTAGCTATTGCAAAGTCAGTTGGAAAAGCTATGAAATATGAACTTCATGGATTACAACCAGGGTCGGGTGATGTAACGTTACTAGCTAGTCCAACTTATAAAGATGTAGATAGCGAAACAACTCCACATGCAAAAAAATATGCTGTTGTTGGGATTGCAATTGGTGGATTATTTGGGATTATTGTTTCCTTTAGTTGTATTTCTATAGAAAATTATCTAAAGAATAGATAAAATAGAACAATATTCGTGCTTAGGATTAGAATCTAATCTTGTCTTTTAATAAGCTGAGTGAAAAATTTAAAAATTAATCCTAATTGTGATCGTTTAATTGAGAAAAAGATTTCCTTAATTTATTTATGCTGGGTAAGAACGAAAATACGCCTTTAGTGTATTCTGTTCACTAGGTGGTTTTAAATATATTTACTATAATGATTAGCTAAGGCAGTAATTTGTAATATTGAGTAAGTTACGCATAGTCCTATGTCAGAACAACAATTATTCATAGTGGAATAAAAGATGAAAGCATTAAGTTTATCAGAAATTACTAATTTATTTAGGTCGTAATATAAATTTTCAATAGTGAGATGGAATTCCTTAATAAAGTCATGTAGAGAATGAATAATCACTTCAATATAGCTTTCTGGATGAGTAGAACCACTGAGTGAAGTCAGTAATATAAAAATACTCCTTCTCAAGTATCAGTATTTAGTAATTGAAGAATCTAGCACTGTTTCTACACTAAATAGAATAAATTCATGAGTAATTATCACATGAATTTACTAAGGTTAATGGTAGAGTGGTATTATCATGCTGACCATTAGGAAACAAGTCGAGTATAAGGAGAATAGTTATGACAGAAAAAGTACTGTTAACGTTTAAGGATATAGGAAAAAATCATGCTGGACCAAAAGCTACACACGACATTGAGCTTATACTAAGTAATAATGGATTTAAATCTAAAGAATTTCACTTAAATTTAAATTCCAAAATTGAAAAGTGGTATTACGCCCATTTTTATTTTGTTAAGTTGTTCAAGAATACTAATATAGATGAATTAGTTGTTCAGTATCCAGTATATTCAAGGTATATTATTAGAGCCATAATAAAAAATTTTAGAAAGTATTCAAATGGTAAATTATATTTTATAGTACACGATTTAGAAGGTCTGAGACTTTATAAAGATGATAGTATTTTTGGTATAGAAGAGATTGAATTTTTAAATTTAGTAGATGGTATTGTGGCCCATAATCCATCAATGAAAAAATACCTAGAAGAAAAAGGTGTTAAGAGTAAAATTACATGTTTAGATTTTTTTGACTATCTAGTAAATGAAAAGAATATTTATAAAAATCAAAAAAATAATATGAATGACAGAATTT
This sequence comes from Limosilactobacillus coleohominis 101-4-CHN, assembly GCF_000161935.1. Taxonomy (GTDB): domain Bacteria; phylum Bacillota; class Bacilli; order Lactobacillales; family Lactobacillaceae; genus Limosilactobacillus; species Limosilactobacillus coleohominis_A. The sequence goes on from NZ_GG698803.1 coordinate 336,112, forward strand.
GTTTTGCAGGAAATTTAGATAAAGCACCATTCATTAATAAGATGTCTTTAAATAGCATAAAACTTGATGTATATGGTATTAATAGATCGTCTTTGTATAAAGATGGAATTGAATATAAAGGGGTTTTCCCGCCTGATAAACTGCCACTTATTCTTAATGAGAAGTTTGGATTAGTATGGGATGGAGATAGTATTCAATGTTGTAATGGAACTTATGGTAATTATATTAAATATAATAGCCCTCATAAGGCATCTTTGTATTTAAGTGCAGGAATTCCTATAATTGTTTGGAAACAATCTGCTCTCTCTGAATTAGTGAAAAAATATAATTTAGGCCTTAGTGTTAACAATTTGAAAAATATTGAAGAAGTATTACACAAGATTCCAAACTGCGAATACAATGAATTAAAAAGTAATGCAATTCAGTATTCTAAAGTAATAAAGTCTGGACAAAATATTATTCGTGCTATTGAATCTTTGGAAAATTAGAAGTAGCTTTACATTGATATCATATCCCTACAAACGTAAAACTTAGATAGATACGATTAGTGGTCCCGTGCTAAATGATATTAATGCAAACTAAGGCTCTGTGTAAAAAATTATGTTTATGCAGACTGATCGAACGGTATCAAGCAGTAAGCTTGGTACTGTTTTTGTATTATGCTTAAAAATAAAAAACGGACAATTACCCCCTAATCACAAACCGTGGTAATTGTCCTCCAGAAAGGAACTTAATCCTCATGTGTAATGATATCAGTTTTTTAACAGGAATCAATGATCCTTACTTAAAATTTGATAAACCTGCCACTACGATCGAGAATGGTCAGAAGGTAATTCATCTTTTACAGTCTTTGCCGATGCATTGTCCGGTATGTGGTCAGTTAATGCAACGCAATGGCTGGCTCCGGAGGAGACCAGTCAAAATTAAGATCCTTTCGATTGCTGGACAACCAACGGTGTTAAGTATTATCAAACAACAATATCTTTGTAAGCCTTCGGCTTCTTGCCCACATCCCGTCACGTGCGTAGCCCCGATTCAGGGCATTCAGAAAGGCTGCCGCATTGCGAACCTGGTTAAACAACACATCACGTTAGAACTAACGCAAAACATCTCACAAACCACTATTGCTCGCCAGCACAACGTCTCCACTAATACCGTCAGTCGGGTGTTAACTCAAATGCAGGATAGTTTTACCCCTAATCGTCACTGGTTACCGGTCGCAATTGCGTTTGATGATTTTAAATCGGGACAATTTGCCCAAAGTGGGATGAGTATGATTCTGATGAACCCGCTTAACCACCGAACTATCGATATTATCGAATCACGACAGTCCAAAGCGTTACGTCACTACTTCTTATTGCACTATTCTTTCAAGGCATGTTGTGCCGTTAAAATTGTGGTCGTTGATTTATTTCAACCCTATCGTCGCTTAGTTCACGAGTTATTTCCGCATACCGTCATTGTGGCCGATCATTTTCATGTGGTCGTGCAAGCCTATCGTGCTTTACAAGCGGTCCGGATTCAGGTCATGAATCAATATGGGACCGGGACCCATGAATACCGGCTTCTAAAACGGTTTTGGAAACTCCTCATGCAGAAAATCGATCATCTTATCTTTAAGCATTATTACCGTCGACGGATCTTTGGCAACACCTGCTTGTCTAATAGTGAGATTGTTGATCGGTTATTATCCCTGTCTGACGACCTCAAGGTCGCTTATGAATATTACCAAACCTTGATTAGTGCCGTGAACTATCACGATTCAGCCGTACTCAGACAGTTATTAAGTTGGAAGTTAACCCAACTGCCGCAACCATTACAAAAAACGCAACGGACCCTTCAACTTCACAAGCAAGAGATTATCAATAGCTTTCAGTTCCAGCTTACTAATGGCCCCATTGAAGGGACCAATAATAAGATTAAAGCCATTAAAAGAACGGCTTATGGTTTCCGCAACTTTGAGCATTTCCGGATTCGAATTTTCCTCGCCCTCAAAAACTCTAATCTCATGGTAAAAGCTCAGCTCAAGCAGCTTCGCTGCTTAAACTAACCTCATCAAAATATCTCATCAGTACTGATTGATAAAGAGCCTAAATAATAAACGCTTGATTTCATATGGAGTAACAAACTCTATACGAAATCAAGCGTATTTTTATAAAATATTATTCAAAGCATTAGTGAAGTATTTACCATAGTTGTCGATAGAAAACTTCTGGCTACTATTTATTATTTGCTTTTGATCTGGCAAATAATTTGGATGATAAACCAGATCTTGCAAGTCGCTAGTTAATTGGTTTATATCGTGGGGTTTGTAAAGTTTTCCATTAATACCATTTTTGATAATATCATTAGGACCAGTTTCAATGTCAGAACTAATACAATAAATTCCATGCGAGATTGACTCACAAAGCACCATTGGTAGTCCTTCATAATTAGAAGTCAGGACCAACGATGATGCAACATTAATATGACTCCATGGTTCTTTAATAAATCCTTTCCAACTAAGGTGGTCAGATATCTTTAATTTTTTTGCATATTCTTTTACTGGTTCTGCATTGGAATCATCACCGTAAATATCCAGTGTCCAGTCTCCAGACACCTTACTCAATCCTTGTAGTAATTCACGAACATTTTTTTGTTTATCCAAATCAACTCTTCCTAAATAAATAAAATGACATTTATCCTTTGGACGGGGAATGACTTTATGGTTGCTTTCGACAGGGTTATAAATTAAAAAAATTCGGTGGTTTTGAATCCCTAATTTAATTAGTTGCTTTTTGATACCACTACTAATCGCTAGAAAATAATCAGCCGAATTTAAAAACAACTTTTTAATTGGTTTTTGTTGTAATGAATAGTGGTACCACGCAATGATAGGAATACTTAAATGTAGTCTTTTTACAGCAACTTTACTTAGAAGCCACATCACTGGATTAGTTGAAATAATAAAATCAGGTTGAGTTTTCTTAATTATTTTATAAATCCGGTGTGGTAAAAATGTTAAGTAGTAACTAGTTCGAATGAAACGTTTTGAGCTAATCTCTTGGATATGGATATCTGTACCGTTAGACCAATTATAGTCATTGCTTCCACCAATTGAATAAATGGATATTTTATATTGATTTTGTTTTGATAAAGCTGTGAATAAATTATGAATAACTGTTTCGGTGCCACCCTTTCCGGACATAAATGGTACCAATAAAAGACCTTTTTTCATTAATTAGAGCTCCTTGCCTTGTTTGATTTATAAATATAGATAGTTGTTTCTACTGTGCAAATACGATATTATTACAATAATTGACTAAAATAAACATTTAATTATTTAAAAGGAATTATATCAAATGAAATATGATTATTTAGTAGTTGGTGCCGGCTTATTTGGTGCCACCTTTGCTTATGAAGCTGCCCAACGAGGTAAGCGGGTTAAAGTAATTGAAAAACGCGATCACATTGCTGGCAATATTTACACCAAAGAAGTTGACGGAATTCAGGTTCATCAATACGGTGCCCATATCTTCCATACCTCAAATAAAAAAGTGTGGGATTACGTTAATCAATTTGCAGACTTTAATCGTTATACGAATACCCCAGTTGCTAACTACAAGGGTGAAATGTATAACCTGCCCTTCAATATGAACACTTTTAATAAGATGTGGGGTGTCCGGACTCCCAAAGAAGCCATGGCAAAGATTAATGAACAACGTCAAGAAATGGCAGGTAAAGATCCACAAAATCTTGAAGAACAAGCTATCTCTTTGATTGGCCGTGACATTTACGAAAAGCTTATTAAAAGTTATACGGAAAAACAGTGGGGACGGAAAGCTACCGAATTACCAGCGTTCATTATTCGACGGCTCCCTGTCCGTCTTACTTACGACAATAATTACTTCAACGATGACTATCAAGGAATTCCAATTGGTGGTTATACTCAAATTGTTGAAAAGATGTTGGATAATGACTTGATTGACATTGAACCCGGAGTCGACTTCTTTGATAAGAAGGACGATTATCTAAAGGATTATCCAAAAATTGTTTTCACAGGAATGATTGATCAATTCTTTAATTATCAATTAGGTGAATTAGAATACCGGAGTCTTCATTTTGAAACAGAAGAACTTAACGAAGATAACTATCAAGGAAATGCTGTGATTAATTACACGGATGCAGAGACGCCATTTACGCGGATTATTGAACATAAGCATTTTGAATTCGGCAAGAGTGATAAGAATAAAACAATCATCACTCGTGAATATCCGGCGGATTGGCATCGTGGTGATGAACCATATTATCCGGTTAATAATTCAAAGAATAATGGTTTGTACAAGAAATACACTGAACTAGCCCAGGATAAAGCTAATAATGTGATTTTTGGTGGTCGTTTAGGTCAATATCGTTATTACAACATGGATCAAGTTATTGCGGCTGCATTAAAAACTGTCGAGAAGGAGTTTGATTAGTGCACTATGAAAGTAATCAAGAATTATTTGTATAATGCAGGTTATCAAATTTTAATCATGTTGGCTCCACTATTAACCACTCCATATGTCGCACGAGTGTTGGGACCACGGGAGTCAGGAATTAATACCTATACGAATGGTTGGGTTACTTTATTTTATTTAGTTGGCCAAATGGGGATCACATTATATGGTAACCGTGAGGTTGCTTATAATCGCGATGATATTTATAAACGATCTCAAACCTTTTGGGGTATTGAGGCATTGCAGGCTTTTACTATCACTATTGCTCTTTTGATTTATTTATTAGCTGTTTTTCTTTTCAGTACAACCTTTCAAAAGTATTATTTTCTTCAGACATTTTGGATTATTGCCGCTGGAGTAGATGTTTCATGGTACTTTGAAGGATTAGAAGATTTCAAAAAGACAGTTACGAGAAATACGATTGTTAAGCTTATTTCAATCTGTTTAATTTTCTTATTTGTAAGAAATGAAGGAGATTTATGGAAATACATTTTATTGTTAAGCCTAGCTCAATTGTTTGGTAATTTAACTTTATGGCCATATTTAAAAGATAATGTTAAGTGGGTTAGTCCACGGAAGTGGGAACCTTGGAAACATTTGTATCCTTCAATTCTATTTTTTATTCCAACAATTACAACTCAAGTATATTTAGTTGTTAATAAATTAATGCTAGGAAAAATTGGTCAGCCAGCTTCTTTAGGTCAATATGATTATTCAGATCGAATTGTAAAGCTAGTTTTGGCAATTGTTACTGCAACTGGAACAGTCATGTTACCACATGTTGCTAATAAATTTGCAAATGGTGATTTTAAGGGAGTGCGGAAAAGTTTATATAGTTCATTTGATTTTGTTACATCATTGGCAGTACCAATGATGTTTGGATTGATGGCTGTTTCCTTTAAGTTTGCTCCATGGTTTTTAGGGGAGAAGTACGTACATACTGGAATGGTAATTTTTCTTGAGGCACCAGTCATCTTATTCATTGCGTGGAGTAATGTAACTGGAACACAGTATTTGATGCCAGTAAATAGGGTTAGGGAGTTTACAATCTCTGTAACGATGGGTGCAATAGTTAATATCATAGCTAACGCAATTTTAATTGGACCATATGCAGCTAATGGAGCATCTGTTGCAACCGTAATTTCGGAATTTTCAGTCACGGCAGTACAGCTATATTTTGTGAGAACGACAATAAAAAGGCGAAAGTTATTTAAAGATGTTTGGCGATATTTATTACCTGGATTATTAATGTTCTTAATTGTTTTTCGGTTTAATCAAATAATGCATATGAATATTATAAATCTGATGGTTCAAGTTATTATAGGTAGCGTTGTCTATGGTGTGGGGTTAATTGTATGTAAAGCGCCGATAGTCAAACAGGCTAATAGAATTATTGTGTCTAAAAAGTAATTTACAATGTTAGAGGAAAAAATGAAAAAAATGCTTATTATTGTACCACCTATGAGCGGACATGGTGGTACTGAGTCAGTCCTTAAGAAGGTTCTTTCAAGAAATCCTAATAGGTACTTTTTATTTGTGGTTTCTACAAAAGATAGTTTATGGCTTAAGGGAACCAAGATAGATGATTCTGATATTTATGTTGGAAACAACAATAAAATTAAGAAAATTATAGATCTGATTAAAGTTATTAAAAAAATTAAACCTCAAGTTGTTATCTCACTACATACTAATTATGTATATTTTCTGTTTCATATAAGAAGAATATTTAATTTACAATTTAAATTGGTATCATGGATTCATTTTTCTTTATTTAATGAACCATCTGTTAATACTAAGTGGTTAAAATTAGCAGATTATCATTTAGCAATTTCAGACGGAATTGCAAATCAGATGTTAGAACTAGGAATTCCATCTTCAAAAGTATTCAGAGTTAAGAATCCAATTGAACGCCAGTCCAAAATAATTTTTCAATCACCATGTAAAAGTAATTTTATATATATAGGCAGAACATATCTTCATGGGCAAAAAAACTTGGCGGAGTTAATGGATGGTTTAGCATTGGTTGACCACCCATGGCATCTAGATGTATATGGAGACGGCCCTGATTTTGATGCCTGCCAACAATATGCTCAAAATAAGGGAATCAGCAATAAAATTAATTGGCATGGTTTTACACAAAAGCCTTTTGAAAAGATAAAAACAGCTGATGCATTGCTATTATCATCAACATACGAAGGATTACCGATGGTGATTCTTGAAGCAATGAGTTATGGAGTCCCTTGCATTAGTTCAAATTGTCCCTCTGGCACAACTGAGTTAATTAAAAATGGTAAAAATGGATATCTTTATAACATGGGAGATAGTGATGATTTAGCAAAAAAAGTTATAAAGTACATCACCAATGGAGTAGAAATGACAAATAGTGAGATTAAATTAACGATTAATGACTTTTATGAAGATAATTATTTTAGTAGATTGGACCATACAATAGATAAAATTAAGGGAAAAGATTAATTCTTATGAGAACTAAAAAAAGAATTGAGTGGATAGATTTAGCACGAGGAATAGCCATAGTTGCGGTGGTTATTGGTCACTCATTGGGTAAGTATTTCCCAGGATATTTTGGTAATTTTATATTTGCTTTTCATATGCCAATATTTTTTGTACTTAGTGGATATTTATATAAAAACAAATCAAAAAGGTTGCTATTGAAGAATTCGTTTTTGAATCTTTTAATCCCGTATTTAACAACGATAGTGATTGAATTAGTTTTATTGTTTTTTTATAAGATATTTCCTAATTCTATTATTGCTCCAAGTAAAACATCATCAGTCAAAGAATTTCTTATTTCTAGTATCTATGCTTCTGGTGGTGCAGTTAAGGTACCATATTTTAATATAACTTTGATACCAATTGGAGCTTTGTGGTTTTTAGTGGCAATGTTTTTTGCAACCCAGATTTTTAATTTAGTAATGACAATACCTTTAAAAAAAAGCGTTGAACTCAAGAGAAGTATTATTTTTTTAGCTCTATCCTTCATAGGAACATATAGTGCAAGATTTATTTTTCTTCCTTTTTCCATTCAGCCTGCCTTACTAGCACAAATTTTTCTATATTTTGGCTATTTAATAAAACAGTATAATGTCATGAAACATATTAAATTGTGGATGAGTATGGTGATGCTGGTTATGTGGCTTGTTGATGCTAGGTATAACTTATTTGCTTTTGAAGGAGCTTCGGCTAATCACATTGTCTTTGCTATAGTGATCGGATGTTTGTCTAGCTTAAGTGTTATGATTTTTTGTCAAAAGTTAGGTAAAACGTATCATGGTAGCATCATTAATAGCGTCCTTATTTTTTGGGGTAGAGGTTCTTTGTTAATGTTATGCTTCCATCTGGTAGATTTAGATTTTGTTCAAATATGGCCAGTGGTAATTTCAATATTGGTTCCGATTAGTTATTTATTGGCTATTATTGTGGGTATGATTTATAGAGTGATATTCGCCTCATTCTGGACTTATTTAATTCCAAGATTACCTATTTTGAAAAATCTTTATGATAATAGAAGTCAGCCAATTAAAAAAATATTTCAGTAACTGAAAATTTCTTTTAATAAATATTGATTAATATTAAGGAACCTTTAAAATGTAGAAGTAAGTTTTTACTTGGGAGGAAAGCATGAAAATTATGAAACGACATTATAAGTTGTATAAGGCTGGCAAGAAGTGGTGTGCCATGGCCATTGCGTTGTTAACATTTACTGGGGCTACTTTGGTAACCAGCAATATTGTTAAGGCGGATACGAATCCGGTTACTACAGACAGTCAAGTGAAGACGGCACGGCCATCCAGTACAGCTGCTGAACGTGAACAAGCTAATGATGTTAGCGAACCGCTGAGTGAAAATAAAAACTTCACGACGGGAGAAACATCCACGGCTGATACTCCATCTTCAAGCGAAGAAACTAATCCAGTTAGTGATGGCTGGCACGATGGTGTATATTACCGTAACGGCGAAGCCGTAAAAAATAGTACTGTTGATGATGCTGATGGTTCAACTTACTTGACGGACGAGAATGGTCAAATGGTCAAAGACCATTTCTATAGTCAAGATGGTAAGATGCACTATTTTGGAACTGATGGTAGGGAATATAAGGATAAATTTTACTTCAATTGGGGTAAGACCTATTACTTTGGCTTAGATGGTGCCCGTTGGGATGACAAGTTCTATCAGAATTGGGGTAAGACATTCTACTTTGGTGATGATGGTGCTCGCTGGGATAATCGGTTCTACTTTAATTGGGGCAAAGCCTATTATTTCGGTAATGACGGTGCCCGTTGGGATGACAAGTTCTATTCTAATTGGGGTAAAGTCTACTACTTTGGTGATGACGGTGCTCGTTGGGACGATAAATTTTATCAAAACTGGGGCCGGACCTATTACTTTGGTGATGATGGCGCCCGTTGGGATAATCGGTTCTACTTCAATTGGGGTAAGACCTATTACTTTGGCAGTGACGGAGGACGTTTAGACAATCGTCTATATCAAAATTGGGGACATTCATACTGGTTTACTGGTGATGGCTCTTTGTTAACTAATGGGTATGTATTTATTCAACCATATGACTATTATGCAACGAGTGATGGTGTTTTACACACTCCTCAATGGTTTAGTCAGTTTACTCCAATCTTTGCCACTGAAGGATGTTCGGTTGCTTCGTCTGCAATTTTATTGAGTACTAAGAACATTTATTTCAATATGATGGAAGCATATCGAAATGTTCCTCAATATGGTGGGGTATTTAGCGGTCGCAACTTTAGAGGAATTGTTCCTATTAATGATTTAGCTAACTTCCTCCATCGTTATGATCCTACGGTAAAAAATATTAGTGGATCTAGTTTAAGCGATATTGCATCCATTGTTGCACAAGGTCATCCAGTGTTATACTATGGGTACTCCTCATATGAACGCACGTTTGCTAGACATGATCACGCCAAAGTTATTATTGGTGAACAGAATGGTAATTTCTTAGTATTGGATCCATGCTATAATCATCCTTGGGACGGACCATATACTGGTGGTGGAAACTACTATGACACTGGAGCTTACGCTTGGCGTTCATGGGGTAGTGTTGCCAGTGAGTATGGTGGAAGTGCAATTACAATTTATTAATTAAGAAAAGTCAGGCTCCTTCATATCAAAGGAGCCCTTTTTATAGGAGTAAAATAATGCAACAGAATGTCGTTATAATAATCCCGTATTATGGGCAGCTACCAAAAAATTTTCAAACATTTATTGAAACATGTAGGATGAATTCAAAAATAGATTGGTTAATAGTTACCGATTTAATAAATGATGATACAAATCTACCTAGTAATGTAAAGCAATTAAATTGGACATTTCAAAAATTTGTCCGTAACATGCGTGAAACGATTGGGAAACCGATTTGTTTAAAAACGCCTTATAAAATGTGTGATTACAAACCAGTCTATGGTGAAGCTTTTAAAAAATACATTGAAAGTTATGATTATTGGGGATATTCCGATATGGATGTAGTCTATGGAAACCTTTGGCAGTATATATCTACATCTATTCAACGAAAAATAGATAAAATAGGTAATTGGGGGCATTTAACACTTTTTAAAAATAATAATGATGTGAATAGTCGTTATAAATTAAATATCATAGATAATGATCAACAAATTAATCTATTTAATGAAATGATTTCTACGGATGATGTAACGCATTTTGATGAAACAAACGGTATTAATAAAATCTATGAAAAGCATCATTTTTCCTGGGAAACCAATAAAAACTTAGTTAATGACATTTTTTTTGAAAATTTAGATTTGCTCAGTAATGATTCAAGATTTTTCAATTATCCTGGTGTTTTTGCCTGGAATAATGGTAATGCAGTTTATTATTATCAACAAAATAATCAGATTAAGTCTCAAGACTTTGGGTATTTTCACTTTCAAAAAAGAAAGTTTAGGTATTTCTTGAATAGAAATACAAAAATGTTTTATGTGAATACCACTGGATACCATGCTTTAAATTCCTTAGATGATGAGACCATAAAACTAGCTATCCGAACTAATAAGTCTAAATTTAATAAAAGACTGAGGTACTTACTACATAATTATTTTAAAACTAATTTATTCACATCGAGGAAGATTGGTTCAGTATACTTACCCATAAAATATATCATCTGGAGAATTTTTAAAGAAAATAATTTTATCATTTAAAAGAGGGCAATAATGTCAAATTTAAAAAAAAGGAATTCTAGTTTTGAGTTGCTTAGAATTATTAGTATGTTTATGATAGTTATTCATCACTTTACCTATCATGGAACGATGTGGTCACAGTATAGCTCTACCAATCATGCTTTTAATGCTGCCGGCGCCTATTTTGTTTTATTAGGGAAAACAGGCGTTGATATTTTTGTTATGTTGGGCGCATATTTTTTAGTAGATAAAAGATTTAATTTCAGAAGGCCCATTTCGTTAATCTTAACTACACTTTTGTATAGTTTTACCATATTTTTAATAATTTATAGTTGTTTGCCTAAATTGTTAGAGCCAACACATATGACTTTATTGAAAGCTTTGTTGCCATTTCCAATACCTAATGGATACTGGTTTGTTAATTCATATATATTTATGCTTATTTGCATGCCATTCTTAAACAAGATTATTAATAGTTTTAGTAAAAGAAGAATTAAGCAATTAATAATAACATTAACTATATTATGGAGTATTGTCCCCACGTTATTGGCGATACTTCCAACTAAGCCAGATTTTTCCACAGATAGTATTGGATTTTCTGGTGGCACATTCTTTCTTCTTTTATATTTAATAGGTGCTTATATTAAAAAAAACGGTAGAGATATTAGAACATCAAAAAGCTTGTTTTACTTAGTATGTATAATTATTTTTAGCGTTTTTTTAACGTCACTGGGAGTTCAGACTAGACAAAGTTTCAAGGTACTTTCACTAGTTTCAACTATTTTTAATCCGATTTCCTTGATTGTAGCAATATTTATTTTTAGTTTTTTTACAAAATTTAACTTCCATAGTGTTTTGATTAATTATATAAGCGGATCGATGTTCGGAGTGTACTTAATTCATGACAATACGTTTTTAAGGCCTTATATTTGGAAACAGTTAGTTAATGCAAGCAAAATTACACAAGCAAATAGTTTTATTAGTTTCGCACTAGTAAGCTCTATTGAGGTTTTTGTAATTTGTCTGATGATAGATATTATTTTTAGAAGAATTTTACTTAAGTGGCCTCTTAAAGAATTAACTCAGTTGATAAGTAATTTATTTACTAAGATATTTAAATAGTTATTTGAGTTCCTTTACATTATTATTTCAAACTTTACCGATTATTTATAAATGAGTAGATTGCTAGCATTTGATTATAATTGTGATAACCTATACTTTGATGAGTTTGAAAACGATGGAAAGGAACATAACAC
>NZ_GG698803.1:348878-352321 GCF_000161935.1 Limosilactobacillus coleohominis 101-4-CHN
GGGATAATAAATTTTATCAAAACTGGGGTAAGACTTATTACTTTGGTAGTGATGGTGCCCGTTGGGATAATAAGTTTATGAGTGCATGGGGGAAAATTTATTACTTTGCGAATGATGGATCTCGTGCCACTAATCAAACTATTAATTTAGGATTTGGTAATTTAACTTTTGATTCTAACGGTATATTAACAGATACAAACTCTTTCATCGGGAGCATTGTAAATGGTGCCATTCGAGGATGGCTAAATCATGGAGTCTTACCTTCTTTAACTATATCGCAGGCAATTATTGAAAGTGGTTGGGGTAAATCTACGCTTTCGTCTCGTTACCATAATCTTTTTGGGATTAAGGGTAGCTATAATGGCCAAAGTGTAAACATGCCGACTTATGAAAACTATGGTAATGGTTTGGTTTTAATTAATGACTACTTCCGTGCATATCCAGATAATGATGCGAGTGTGGAAGATCACACTAATTTCTTTGTAGATAATTCACGTTATCATAATTTATTATGGAATAAGGATTCTAATAGTGTAACTTACCTTGTTAGAGCAGATGGATATGCTACGGCTACGAATTATACTTCAACATTACGAAATGCAATTTCAAACTATAATTTGACACGTTTCGATCAGGTTGCATTTAGAGCAGAGAAGGCCAATGTGTAATAGTTTAAGGCTCTGTATTCTATTCTGTTAATAAGAGTTGATTTAATTATTAGGCTCTGTGTCAAATCCTGTTGGTGCGGGCTAATAGAACAGTATCAAGTTTTTATACTTGGTGCTGTTTTTTTGTTCTCATCATTCGTAGATTAATTCTTGCTAGTAAGTGATTGAAATTGCGCAGGCCGAAGGCCGTGCGTTGGATCTGCTTAATCATGCGGTTAGTACTTCTAGTGGACCATTAGACTGCTCATTTTCAGCGGCATTGAGCACGATTTCTAAATTTTTACGCAAGGTTCTAATTACGCCGGCCATTGGCTTACTAAGTTGTTCATAACGATAATTAAAGAGTGCTTCGGCTAATTGATCTTTATTGCGGAGCATTAGATAATTCATCACATCATGCATAACGACGTAGTCGTTATTTAGTTTGGTGTCTAACTCTAGACCTAAGCTAATCCGTTCTCCAGCAGTTACTTTTTGATGAATATGTCGATCATAATATTCTTGGGCATTAGAAAGATCACGGTCATTTTTAAGATATAAACGCCAAGAAAACTTGAGTAGCTTATACTCATGTGATTGATACTGGTAATGTTTCATTAACTGGCTGCGATATTGATTGAATGCGCGGGTCATCATGGCGATAATGTGAAAACGATCGATGACTATTTTGGCATTCGGAAAGAGTTGGTAAACGATATCTTGATAATAACTGTTCAGGTCCATCGTCACAGTTTCAACCCGTTTCCGAGCTGAAAGATCAACGCATTCAAAATACCTAATGATTGATGATTTGAAGCGATTAGGTAGGATTTTAATAATGCGGTGATGATTACTGCCATCAATAAGATAAAATGTAATTGATGATGGACACCGCGAAATTTCATCAAATGCTAAATGCTTGGGTAATCTATCAGGAAAAGTCGGATATAGTGCTCGATTTTCATCCATTAATCGACCAACGGTCGATGGGGAAACATTATTGTCGATCGCAATGCATTTCTGTGTTCGATCATCTTGCAAGTTCATGATGATCTTCGATTTGGTGCGGTTAGAAATATTGCAGTATTTATTAACTAACTGTGTTTTAGCCATGATCGTGTGGCCACAATTTTTACACTTCAAACGTTGTTTAGCGAGTCGAATGAAAACCGGATGACTGGCATTATCACTGGTGTAAGTGATCGTTGGTGTATAATGCCCATTATGTACTAACGCTGCAAAACCACATAGAGGGCAACGATTTTGATGAGTTATTAAACAGGCCTTGATGATTCTAACCTTCGTGTGATGGATAAAAGCATAAAAAATATCATCAATTTTAATGTTAGGGTCTTTAATTTCTAACAAAGAACGAATAGAATTACTAGATAGGGTCATATTGATTTCCTTTCTTTAATTGTGGTGATTTATGGATGGGATCAGGTCAATTATGACCTCTTTTTTATTATAAAAGGAAAAATCCCATTAATAAATTACCGAAGGTAATTCATCAACAGGATTTAGTGTAGAGCCAATTATTACTAGTAAATAAAGAGGACTTGAAATCTTGTTTTCAAGTCCTCTTTGCTATTTATTTAATTTATTCCAAATGAACGCTAGACTTTTTGGCGAAAATTTATTCCAAATGAAAATTATTTTATCGCGTTTTGGTAAAATAGTGTTTGCCATAAAATCTTTTTTATATTTCATAGTAATTTTTTTCATCTCATTAATAGTTTCAGTACTAACTGTATAGTTGTTTGGGGCTGCGTAGATAGCTCTTAATACTACGGTAGCTGACCAACATAGTTTAGCATTTAATGCTTTATTAACAGACGGATAATCATCTTTTAAGTGGTTTTTTATGTAGATTAGTGACGATACTAATTCTGTATTTTTACTTGAGAATGGTTTTCCAATTTCAATTGAGTGAAGCTGACTATTACCGTGCATAATGTAATGGTAAGTGTTACTTGGATTATAGCTAATCTTAGAGGAATAATGAAGATAATTAATACAAAAGACTAGGTCCTCTGCTACGCTTAGTTGCGGAAGAAATTCTATGTGATTATTTTGAATAATGGTGGTTCTAAATAGTTTATTGACTAAGTAACCTTCAATCATGTAGCTTTTAAAGATAGATTGTAAAGCCTGCTCTTTATTCATTATTTGTTTTGCACCTTGTGCTGATACCAAAGTTTTCCCATCAGTAGTCTCTTGAACATAGCCGCCAATAGCTAAATCAAGAAGTTCATATTCTTTATATTGGTCATATAAAGATTGCAAATGATTAAAATCAATATAATCATCTGCATCTACAAATGTCACATATTTTTTTCGTACATATTTTAAAGCAACGTTTCTAGAATTTGAAACACCTGAGTTTTCTTTATTAATAATACTTATATTATTTTTATCCTTAAAAGAATTTAGAATTTTGATGGTTTTATCAGTGGAGCCGTCATTAACAACAACTATATCAAAGGGAACACAAAGCCTTTGATTTAAAATGCTATTTAAACTTTTTTTAATTGTTTTTTCAGCATTATAAGCACATACAATAACAGAAATTCCTTGTTCTAAAATATTGATCATCCCTTTTTTAATTATATATTAGTCTATTTTTAATAGGTGAACAATAACACAGCAATTAAGATTTCATTATTATTACAAAAAAGCAACATAAATTACCTTTGATTAACAATAACTCTTATTTAAACATTTATAGATCGAAGTATGTTAATGTAATAACCGTTGAAATTAATAGTAAGATTTAAATGTAACTCATGAAAGGGA
>NZ_GG698803.1:353169-386829 GCF_000161935.1 Limosilactobacillus coleohominis 101-4-CHN
ACACAAACCAATTCTATTCTAATTGGGGACATAATTATTATTATGGATCTGATGGCGCGATGTTAAAAAACACAACATTTACTGTTAATGGTAAGACCTATGTAGCAGATAATGATGGTGTTTTAACGGAAAATTCTGCTGCTTCTAAGGCTGATCGTGCCTTAACAATGTTAGGTACTCCATATGTTTGGGGTGGTAATACTCCTTCAGGCTTTGACTGTTCTGGATTAGTTCAATGGGCATTTGGTCTAAGTTCAAATTATCGTACAACATACCAACAAACTAATTTAGGTGCTCACCATTATGATGTGTATAATGCACCAAAAGGTTCCTTGGTGTTCTTTGGTAGCGATAGTGCACCATATCACGTTGGTATCTCATTAGGAAACGGATCATTTGTTCATGCACCAGAACCAGGTGACGTAGTGAAGACTACAAAGATGGCCTACTATACTCCAAGCTATTATATTGTAATGAATTAATAAGATTAATTAAAAGGTAACCTTTTAAAATTAATTTTGATATAATTGATTCAATACATGAACGATAACGAGAGGGGTAAACTATGAAATTACAAAAGATTATGATGTCTACAATGGCTGGGGCAATGGTTTTATCCTTAGCTGCTTGTGTAAGCAAGTCAACCACTGAGACTAAGAAAGATACTGCGGAAAGCAGTCATGTTACCAAGAAGCATAATAGTAAAAAGGGTTCTATTAAAGTATCCAAAAAGAATGCTCAAAGTAATAATAATAATAGTTCTAGTGACAATGTAGTCGTTTCCAAGAGTAGTTCTTCTACTAATACGACTATTAATGGTGTTAAGAACAGTGCTACAGCACATTCTGTAAGTCAACGTCAGACACAAACAATGACTGAGACTGATGCTCGTAATTTGGTTAAGGAACATTTAAGTAATCAGCGTGCTAACTCATTAGAAGCTGGTAATGGTGAACCAACTCAGCCGGCAGTAAGTGCAATTGATGGATTTAGCGCGACCCAAAATAGTACAAATGATTGGACTATTTCTGGTACTTATGGTGGTAAGACTTATACCTACCATGTAACGCCAAATGCAATTACTGGTGCCTAGAGATTAGTAAATAGTGTATAATTAATCGGTACAGTTTTGTACCGATTTTTTATTATGTAAAAAGGAGAATACATGGATAAATTATCAATTGTGGTACCCTGTTACAATGAGGAAGATGTTATTCAGCTATTTTATTCAACGGTAGAACGATCCATTGACGAAATTCAGTCTTTAGAAACAGAGTATTGGTTTGTAAATGATGGTTCAGAAGACTTTACTTTACCAAAACTCCGTGAGCTTCATAAAAATTTTCCTGAACGAGTCCATTACATATCATTTTCCAGAAATTTTGGAAAAGAAGCAGCATTATATGCCGGTTTGCAAGCTAGCTCAGGTGATTATGTTGTAGTTATGGATGCCGATCTTCAAGATCCATCTGCTTTATTACCAAAAATGTATTCATTAATAAAAACTGGAAAATATGATTGTATTGGTACAAGGAGAGTCGATCGCGAGGGAGAGTCAAAGCTTAAATCATTTCTAAGCAATCAGTTCTATAAAATAATCAATAAAATTTCTCAGACAAACATTATTCCAAGTGCTCGCGATTACAGAATGATGACTAGGCAAATGGTAAATGCCGTCTTATCTTTAAAAGAGTATGATCGATTTTCTAAGGGAATTTTTAGTTGGGTTGGATTTAGGACAAAATATTTAGATTACCATAATATCCAACGGGCAGCTGGAACCACAGATTGGTCAACCTGGAAGTTATTTCGTTATGCCCTAAATGGCATTGCGGATTTTTCACAAGTTCCATTATCTTTGGCGGTTTGGTTAGGAACTGTTTCTTTTGTTGCTTCAGTTATTGGAATCATATTTGTTATTATTAGACGAATTGTTGAGCCAAATAGTAGTGTTTTTGGTTGGGCTTCTTTAGTTTGTCTTATTTTACTATTAGGTGGTTTACAATTACTTTGTATTGGGATTGTTGGTAAGTATGTTGGTAAAACATACTTGCAATCTAAAAATAGACCGATTTATATTATTAAGGAAAAACATTAGGTAGGGGAAAATGCGTAGAAATACTTTAACAATTGTTGTTCCTTGCTACAATGAGCAAGAAGTTTTACCCGAAACGGTAAAAGAGTTGGGAATTATTCTAACTAAAATGCAGGATGAAAATAAGGTTTCTGAAAAAAGTAAACTTTTATTTGTGAATGATGGAAGTCATGATGAAACTTGGAAATTAATTTCAAAATATACTAAAGAGTATTCTTATGTTACTGGTGTAAAGTTTAGTCGTAACTACGGACATCAAAATGCATTATTAGCTGGTATGTCTACATGTGTAGATTATTCGGATATGATTATTACAATCGATGCTGATCTTCAAGATGATGTTAATGCAATTCCAGAAATGGTTGATAGTTATTTAAATGGTTACGATGTCGTTTATGGGGTACGTAATAGCCGTGCTACTGATACTTTTTTTAAGCGTCGAACAGCATTAGCTTTTTATGGTTTGATGAAACGACTAGGAGTTCATTTGATTCCTGATTCAGCTGATTATCGTCTTTTGAGTAAGAGGGCTACAAGAGCTTTATTGCGTTTTCAAGAACGTAATTTATTTCTTCGAGGTATGGTGCCTTTGGTTGGTTATAAATCCACTAAGGTGTATTATGCTCGAAAAGAAAGATATGCTGGTACATCAAAATATCCGTTGGGTAAAATGCTTCATTTTGCTTTAGATGGAATTACATCCTTTTCAATTGCTCCAATCCACTTAATCATGTACTTGGGTATAATAACAGTAATTATTAGCTTTATTTGTATGATCTACACTCTAGTGGAGAAGATTAGTGGCCATGTTGTTAGTGGATGGTCATCTTTAATGATTTCTATTTGGTTGCTGGGTGGAATTCAGCTTATTTCGATTAGTGTGATTGGGGAATATGTCGGAAAGATATTCTCTGAGGTAAAGCGTCGTCCAAGATTTACGATTGAGACTGATACCTATACTAAGAAAATGGAAGATCAAGAATAATGGTAAAAAAGCAATCATTTTTATATTGGTCGATTGAATTGCTAGTATTAGCACTTTTTATCTGGGTATGTTCAAAAATAGATTTTGTTTTTAGACCAATTTTAATATTTATTTCTGTCGTTTTTGTTCCGCTCATTATTTCACTGTTCTTGTATTATATGTTGAGACCAGTGATGAGCGCCTTAATGAAGGTTCGATTAGGAAGACATAGAATACCACGAGGAGTGGCTAGCTTCGTTATTGTATTACTACTTATTTTGATTGTAGTTAGCGTTATTGCTGCCATTATTCCTCCAATGATAAATGAATTAACGGAAATTATTAAAAGTTTGCCAGCAACGGCAAAAGAAACTCAGAAATGGGTAGTCAGATTATCTCACCATCCATGGCTAAAGAATATTGACTTTAATGGCTACTATAAAGAAATGACCAATCAATTGTCAAAATCATCTGAGACTATTTTAAATGGCGTTACAAGCAAGGCTGGATCTCTAATAGGTATGTTAACCAGTACTGTAATTGTTGCTATAACAGTTCCAGTTATGCTTTTTTATATGTTAAAGGATAGTAATAAATTTGTTCCAAGTATACAAAAGTACTTCTCAGAGAAACATGGTGAAGAAATTTCTAAGCTGTTGCATCAAATGAATACAACTTTATCATCATATATTTCAGGTCAGGCCATTGAATGTATTTTCGTAGCAGTTGCAACCAGTATCGGGTATCTAATAATCGGACAACCAGTAGCGATTGTATTAGGGTTAGTTGCCGGATTAACTAATATGATTCCCTACGTTGGCCCATATATAGGCATTACACCAGCTCTAATGGTTTCATTAGCTATGGCACCTAAAAAGATAATCTGGGTAATAATTGTGGTGGTTATTGTTCAGCAGATTGATGGAAATATCATTTACCCCAATATTATTGGTAGGACACTAAAAATTCATCCATTAACAATAATTATGTTATTATTAGCAGCAGGTAACATAGCTGGAATTCCAGGTATGATTCTTTGCATCCCCTTTTATGCGGTTATCAAAACTATTTTCAATTACATTTGGTCGATATATCGAATCGAAAATAGAAATAATGAATGAAGGCATTATAATATTTTTCTATAATTTGAAAGGAAGATTGATTTATGGACTATATTAGGCATTTTAGAATGTTCAAAAAAGGTAAGAGCTGGTGCACCATGGCATTAACAACCGTTACGGTTGTTCTAGGTGTTACTTTAGCGTCTACTGGTTCAGCGAATGCAGATACTAATACTACTGCAGATGATATGAACACTAGTGTTCAAGTTAACAGTAACGATTCTTCTAATAACAATGAAAATGTAAATGTAAATGATAATCAACAAGCAATGGCTTCATAGAGTGAAGATACTGCTGATAGCGATAGTCAAACGTCGGCTAATACAACCAACGCTGATCAAACCGCTCTGACTAAGCAAAGTAACAATGATGAAACCAGCCAACCTTCACAACCAGTATTAAATGGTTGGCAAAATGGGGTTTACTATCAAAATGGCCAAGTAGTAAAGAATAGTACCGTCGATGATGAAGATGGAACAACCTATTTGACTGATGATAATGGTCAAATGGTCAAAGACCATTTTTACAGTCAAGATGGTAAGATGTACTACTTTGGTGCTGACGGTGCCCGCTATGATAATAAGTTCTATTTTAACTGGGGAAATACTTACTATTTTGGTAGTGACGGTGCTAGATATACTAACCAGTTTTACAATAATTGGGGGAATTTATATTTCTATGGGTCCAACGGTGCGTTAGCTAGAAATATGAGTGTTAACGTTAATTGGACTAATTATTGGGCTAATGAACTTGGTGTATTAACTCCTCAGTTTACTAATACAATTAATCAATATATTATTAATAATCACATTGGTCATGCTAATATATCCTACTATAATGCAATCCCGCAAAATATTACTGGTAAATATAGTGGTACTGCTAATGGGAAGCCAAATATGGTTGTAGTACATGAAACAGCCAATCCTAATGATAGTATTTGGGGAGAAATTAATTATGAAAAGTCTACTTACAACAATGCCTTTGTCCATGCTTTTGTAGACAGTAATCAGATAATTCAAATTTCTGATACAGATCATGAGGCATGGGGGGGGCAGCATATCCTGCCAATGGACGTGCTGTTCAATTTGAACAAGTTGAAGTATATGGTGGTTGGAATTTTGCAGCTGAGTTAGTCAATGCAGCATACTACACTGCTTATAAGATGAAACAATATGGCATGTACCCTAGTTTAGCTGGTAGTAATAATCCAGTAAATGCAACTTTATGGTCACATCATGATGTAAGTATGTATTTAGGTGGTACAGATCATACTGATCCGGATAATTATTGGTCTGATCGTGCATGGAACTATTTTGGAAGTGGATACAATATGTGGGACTTTACAATGTTAGTTAATTATGAATATGCCTTATTGCAGTAGATCAAATAATGGTCTTATTGATAAAAAAGTTGTAAATAATATGTTATGTTAGCCACTTAGTTTGGCTAAAAAGCCCTCCGATAAAAGATGAAATAGAAAATTCATCTTTTATCGGAGGGCCGCTTTTTCTATGAGAGCATACTCAACTTGACAGAAGAAAAACTCTTAATTCTCAAAGAAAACCTTATATGACGGTCCTTCTAAAGCCATAAATAGATGTCTTCTGTTGTTGTAATCCTGGGTATCCTTGAAAATGCTTCAATGGATTGTGGTGGAAGACTTAAAAGGCGCCATTAAATAAACGTGTTTACACATGTAAAAAGGACTTAATCGCGGAACACTTCCGCAATTAAGCTACCTAAAATTTCATCTATTTAACTTGCATACTTGACGGGATATAGTGCCACTAGGATTGTGAGAGGAAAGTTACGTATTAGTAAATCTAATCAAAGATTTTAGGATTTCATTCCAAGAAGCATTATATTAATAAGTAATAAAAAAGTACCAATAGATTTTTTATCTACCAGTACTTAGTATGATTAATAATTGTTATCATTCTCATCTAAAAGGTTATTACTTGATGAGATACCTATACTATTTGATGTAGACGAACTAGAACCACTACCAGGTACATTATATTCAGCACCGCCAGGAAGCTTAAAGTCAGTATGATTGTAGCCGTCATAGTTAGACTGCATACGGTACATCCGAGTCTCATGGTTATCAACGGTAATTGGATCAAGTCCTAATTGTTTGCGAATAATCTTAGAAATTCGATTGATTTCTTTTGGACTCGCAATTTGGAACGAAGCACCATCAATGGTGGCGTTTTTTCCTTGGAAGTGATAAGTCTTGACACTGTTCATTGCTGGACGATAGTTGCCATAGAGCACAGAAATACTATCCAATGGAATGTTGGTTTTTACACCATCTTTAACAGCAGCCAGAATTTTATTAACTGCACTTACGGAACCGGAAGTCTTAAATTTATGAATAACGTTGGTCATGATTTGTTGTTGCCGCTTTTGCCGTCCGTAATCATTGTTTGGATCATCATAGCGCATCCGTGAATACTTTAAGGCAAGGTTACCATTTAAGTGTTGTTTGCCCTTCGGAAAATGATGTCCTTCATAATCAAACGCAAATGGATTATCAACGTCCACACCGCCAACAGCGTTAACAACTTTTTTCAAAACTCCCATATTTACTACCGCGTAGTAGTCAATCGGAATCCCGAGCAGTTCCTTAACTTGCTTAACGGTTTGTTTAGGCCCACCAAGTGAATATGCAGCGTTAATCTTAACGTAGTCAGCACCTTTACTGGTATTAACCCTAACTAATGTATCACGAGGAATACTGGTCATCGTGATGGACTCTTTTTTAGGGTTCACAGTAATAACTTCCAGGGTATCAGTATTCCCACCGGAGTTTCCCCGATTAAGAGCACCAACGTCAGTCCCCATTGCTAGGATAGAAACCGGCTTTCCTTGGGCTAGCTTTTTATCAACTTTCCCATCACCATTCGTAAATACACCCTTAGCAGTATTATGAAGTTGATGGTATTCATAACCACCAGCCACAAAAAGTAGGACACAAATGATGGCGATAATCCGCCAAACCCACTTAAAGCCACCTTTATGATGGTGGACATATGGTGGACGATGGTCAAAGTCATCATTTGATTTGTGATGTGCTCGTTGGTCGATTTCTTCTTCAAGGTGACGTCGGTATTCGGCCCGCGTTTCGTGTTCGTGATTCATATTCGACAACCTCTGTTTAAATTTATAATTATCATTTATATATTAACTTTCTAACCTTAGCAAATCAATGCGTTGTAGTCAATTTTAGAAAGCAGTTTTTAAGAATTATGTAACACTTTTCTTCTATTATAGAGTCCCTAAATATGGTAATATTAAAAAGATAATGCTTGAAAGGACGATTAAATAATGACAACAGCAAAACAATTAGCCGAAGCTGTTAATAAACGCCGGACATTTGCGATTATTTCGCACCCAGACGCTGGTAAGACAACCATTACTGAGCAGATGCTACTCTTTGGTGGTATTGTGCGGGAAGCCGGAACAGTCAAGGGACGGGGTAGTAGTAATTTTGCCAAGTCTGACTGGATGGAAATCGAACAAAAGCGGGGAATTTCCGTTACCTCTTCCGTGATGCAGTTTGATTTTGAAGGCAAACGGATTAACATTCTAGACACCCCTGGGCACGAAGATTTTTCTGAAGATACCTATCGAACCTTAATGGCTGTGGACTCTGCGGTCATGGTAATTGATGGTGCAAAGGGGATTGAACCACAAACCCGGAAATTATTCCAAATTTGTAAGATGCGGGGAATTCCAATCTTTACTTTCATTAATAAGTTTGACCGGGATGCTCGTGATCCATTAGATTTAATGAACGAAATTGAAGAAACCCTTGGGATCGAAACGTATCCGATGGATTGGCCAATCGGAATGGGACGTCAGTTCATGGGTGTTTATGATCGGTATAATAAACGGGTTGCATTGACCCACCCTGCGAATGAAGACAATCCATATCTACCACTGGACGATGACGGCCAAGTAATGGGCGATAATCCTTTAGCTGGTGAAGGCGAGTGGAAGGATGCCATAGACGGGATGGAACTTATCGAAATGGCTGGGAACGAGTTTAGTGAAGAAAAAATCTTGAAGGGTGATCAGACCCCGGTCTTCTTTGGTTCTGCTCTGACTAACTTTGGGGTGCGGACTTTCTTAGAAACGTATCTAAAGTATGCTCCAGCACCAAGTGCGCACAAGACTGAAGATGGCGAGGAGATTGAACCATTAGATTCTGAGCTATCTGGTTTTGTTTTTAAAATTCAGGCAAATATGAATCCACGTCACCGTGATCGGATTGCTTTTGTGCGGATTTGTTCTGGTGAATTTGACCGGGGAATGGATGTTACTTTGGAACGGACTGGGAAACCAGTGCGTTTATCCAATGTCACTGAATTTATGGCCAATACTCGAGAAAATGTTGAAAAAGCCGTTGCTGGTGACATTATTGGTCTATATGATACAGGTAATTTTCAGATTGGTGATTCCATTTACACTGGGAAAAAGGATATTAAATTTGAAAAGTTGCCGCAATTTACCCCGGAACTGTTCATGCGGGTTTCGGCTAAAAATGTGATGAAGCAGAAGTCGTTCCACAAGGGGATTAATCAATTAGTTCAAGAAGGCGCAATTCAATTATTTCAAGGATATAATTCGAATGATTATATTCTTGGGGCAGTTGGTCAATTGCAGTTTGAAGTTTTTAAGTTCCGGATGCAAAACGAATATAATTCAGAAGTAGTCATGGAACCAATGGGGAATAAGACAGCCCGTTGGATTAATCCAGATCAATTGGATCCAAAGATATCTTCTTCACGGAATATTTTGGTTAAAGACATTAACGGCGATCCACTATTCTTGTTTGAAAATCAATTTGCCGAAAATTGGTTCAAACAGAAGTATCCGGATGTTGAATTGACGGCGAAATTGTAATACGTATTTGAATACATCCTGTATTTTGGGAGATATTATGGTTACCTATGTTTATGGAATATTTATAATTGAATTTATTATAGGAAATTTTTTACTACAGAAATATGCAAGTCTGTCTGAAAGAGGTAATAGATTTAAGTATTTATTATTTGTCTTACTATTTATCATTTTTATTGCAAGAGTTTTTCGCTACGATACTGCTGTAGGTCTTGACATGGATGAAGCTATGGGGGGGATTAATTCTTGGTCAATCGGTAAATATGGTGTGGATTATTTTAACTTAGTGAAACATCCAGTTTATTTGTTTGCATGGGGATCAGGAATGAACATTCTTTATCCACTAATTACTGTTCCATTAGTAAAGTCTTTTGGATTAAATCTAGTTATTTATCGTTTTCCATTAATTTTTGTTTGTTTAATTAGCATATTTGTTTTTGTAGCTTCAATCTTAAAGACTAAATTAAGTAATCGCTTGGTTATTTTAGTGATAACAATTATTTTTTTGAGTCCATGGTCTATAGAATCTAGTCGTTGGGCTGTTGAAAGTAACCTGTTTCCTGTTTTGATGATATTCGTAGCATCCTTTTTTATTTTGTTTTATGAAAGTCAAACTCCAATAAGGCGTATTTCTTATTTAACTCTTTTAACTATCTGTATAGGATTATCAGGATATGCATATTCCAATAATTGGATATTTTTAGGGTGTTTTGTTGTACTATTTTACCCCTGGCTACTTTTTATAAAGAAAATAAATTGGGAGACTTTATTAATCCAGTTAATTTTATTAGTAATTATCATATTGCCACTCCTTCTTTTTATTTATGTGAACTATATTAGTCATCGAAGTATGTATTTTTTAGGGATGGGAATTCCTAAATTAGCGGCTACCAGATCTGCATTTGTAGTGGCTGATGGGCATATACTAAAAAATATTGTTTATAATATTTACCGCTTCATTAAATTGTTTGTACTAGGGTATGATGGGACAGCCAAAGTTTCTTTACCTTATTTTGGTGCGTTATATCCATTTATGTTTATCTTTGGCTTTATTGGTATTATTACAGCTTTTAAGAATAATGTTTATTTAAACAAATATATGATGATAATGTTAATATCTAATATATTTAATGTTTTATTAATTGCTCCATCTTGGACACATTTAAATGCAATGATGTTACCTTTCTTATATTTTGAAGCTGTTGGAGTAGATAAGGTATTTCAGACTAAAATGGGATTATCTATATTTGGCATCGTATTTTCAATAATGTTTATTATAACAATGGGGCTTTACTTTAGTAAGTATCAGGAACTATTTCATAATGGTGAACAAAATTCGCCGACTGAGTTACGGCAAATTATACAACGCAGTAAATCAGCTAAGGATGTTTATATAGTTACAGATAGTCGGGTTAATAATATGAATAGTGGTGCAATGTTTACCATTCCAATTTTTTACACTAAAATCAGTCCCTATGTTTTTCATGAGGAAACAAAAAGTGTAAAAAAAGAAGAATTTATGTCATACAATAACTACGGTAAGTGGCATATTGTTAATAGTAGTTTATTAACTAATAAAATAAAAAATAAGCAAGATGCAATGTATATTATTCAAAAGAAAGCAGATAAGGAAAAATTGCCAGATAATATTAAATTAATTAGGAGTTATGAATATTATGACTTATTTAAATCAAATGACTAATGCTAATACACTTATATAAGGAAGAAATCAAATGAATATCAAAAAAATATCAAATAACGTTATAAATATCGCTTTGGGTATAATAATTGTTATTAGTATAATTGCTGCAGTTTCTTTATTAAAAGATCAATTGTTTAGTATATCAAGAACGACATTACTAATTCTCGATATTTGTTTAATAATTTTGACTTTTATTTTTATTTTTAAAGAGACTTTTATAAAGTTTTTGAAAAGAATATATAAGATATGTAAGAACAGAAAAGCACTATTGTTAATATTGGTTAGTTTACTGCTGATGATATGGCAAGTGTATTTGATTTTAACCATATCCGGATTTTGTTATTGGGATCCGGGAATAATTATGACTAAAGCTATGAATAAAATACCATGGTCAGGCATGAGATACTTTTCTTTTTATCCTAATACATTTGGAATGTTAATGCTGGAACATGGGTTATGGTTAACTCTAGGCAAGCCAGGTATTAGAAGCTTTACACTTATCCTTAATTTAATAAATGTAGTCGTCCTTGATAGTTCGTTATATATTTTATTTCGAGTTAGTAAAAAGTACTTTAATCAACGAATTGCTAGTTATGCTTTAGTAACAAGTGTTTTGCTATTCGGTATTAGTCCTTGGATTTGTATTCCGTATACTGATGTGTTATCTTTCGCTATTACTATTTGGACTATATGGATTTTATTGATTATTCATAATCAAAAAAGGGTGTCAATTTTATATAGTCTTTTAACAGGCTTTCTAATATTCTTAGGCTATATGATTAAACCATCATTGATGATTTCAACAATTGCCTTTTTCATTATTTCTGTTGTTTTTGTAAAGCCATCGAAATTAGTTGTCAATAGAATAATTAATATTATAGTAATGGTGACTATTTTTATACTAATGATAAGTGGACTTAATTTTGCAAAGTTTCATAACAGATTTCTCGATTTGAATAGAAATGACGAATTCTCTTTGTACCATTTTGCAGCGATGGGAATTAATGGAATGGGAGGATATAATCAAGGAGATGTTGATGCAGATGCTGCTTTAACTAACGCCAATTCTAGAAAAGACTATGATCAAAAAATATGGAGAGATCGATATCGGAAAATGGGCTTTTTAGGATATGAGAGTTTTTTAATAAGAAAACAAACTTTTAATTCTGCAGAAGGATCTTTAGGTTGGGGAAAAGAAGGAAACTTTCTAACAGTATTTAGATATAAAAAAGGTAAATACGGTAAAGCGTTTAGTAGAAAGTTATTCCTAAATAAAAGTGGCATTGCTGAAAAGTATAATGGATCCTATGGTATTATCATTCAATTAACTTGGATTGTTACATTAACGTTTATATTATTTTCCTTTTCTTCTTCATCATTTTCTGTCCAACTAATAAAATATAGTGTCGTTGGCTTTTTTACCTTTCTGTTGTTATTTGAGGGGGGAGAGCTAGGTATATTATCCAATTTTTACCATTAGTAATTCTTCTAAGTGCAATTGGTTTTGATAATGTTATGAAATGGAAATTCAGGAGTAGTAATTAAAAATGAGTAGTTCAATAATACCATTGGTATTATATGAACTACTCATTTTTACGCTGTTATGCTGCAATAATTCATCATATATCGCTGGTATTATTCTAATAGTAATTATGTTGGTACTTGCAATTGTCGGAAGAAATCATTCGGTTGTATCGGATAGAAAAATCTCAGATTGGTTAATGGGTATTGGAATTGCTTTTGTTGGAGCATGTGGTGATGATGGTTTATATCCAATGCTTGCTTTCGTTATTTTAGGAATTTTTTCAATCTATCTTTCCGTTTTCGTAAAGAGAAACAAATTACTTCAAATGAGTAAAAAGTATTTCTTATCAGGAGCAACCATTATTATTGGGTTGATTGTCTATGCTATCGGAAATAATGCCAATTATAATACGGCACATATTGAAACAAGCGACTACTCAATAAACCTTGGAAAGAAGAGTGCCACGATCACAGGGTATGCAACACCTAATGCAAAGGTCAAGACATACTTAAATGGTGATGAAATTAAGCCTGCCGAGAAGTCAGATGATGATGGATATTTTGAATTTGATGCCCGAACACCAGGAAAATGGATCGTTAAGGTTAGTAAAAATGGTCAGACGGCCTCAGATTACACAGTCGTAAAGAAAACCAGTACTTGGAAAAAATATCAGGCCAAGCAAGGCGCTAAAGAAGCCAAAAAAGATTTTGCCGTTGCTTATGCCGATGCTTTTGATAAATTGGATAGTATTGGTGTAAGTGAATATAACGCGTGGGCAGAAGAAAATAATTCTGGTTCCGGTGGTACGATTGATGACACTTTAGAGTCTATTCAGAAAAAACATGTAAAAGATGTTCTGGCAATTGAAAGTGATATATCTGATATGAAGGAAGCTTTAAAGCGACTTAAGGAAGGAAATATGGACGATTATAAGGAATATCGTGCATATTATTCTGATATTAAGAAGCTTGAAAACACTGTTCTTAATCCGCCTGCTGGAGAAATTGATAACTTCGGTGATGAATTTGAAGACGGGAGGAATACAGTAAATTCAAATCTTGATTTTATAGATTAGGCTATTGACGGGAAAATTTGTCCTGAAAAAATATTTTGAAATTATCATTGTAATATTGGTCAGAATTGGTGTATGTGTCATTCCTAATAAAATAAACGTTATGACTCCAAGAAACTTAGTAAACAAGGTGTATAAGATCATAAGTTATGAAAATGGTGATAAAAGGAGAGAGGGGGTAACGGATCTTCACACTATTTGTTTATTCAATAATAAGGGAAAGACACTAAAAATTGATGGCCCTTCGGACTTAGACATTTCTGATCATGATGATGCACAAGAAATTGAGAAAATTATAAGTACAACGAGAATTGGTAGGTAATTGTGCCCAACTTTCCTATAGCTAAACTATGGCGATAAGAAAAGAGCATATTTAAGTGTGATCTCTATAATGGCTCAATTATTAGTTATGTGGTAAGTTGGCGAAATAATAATCAAAACAGGCATGTAATAATCCAGAAGTAATATGAATGTTTAACATCACAGAATGAAATTCATTGAAGTATTTCACGAATTGATAAATGCCTGGACAATGTCCAAATGGAAAGTTTCTGGAGTTACTATGAGGACAAACGTATTACGACGAAGGGGTTACCAACTATGAAGTATTAGTTAATTTAATTGACGAGTACATTAATTTCTATAATCACCATGGTTATCAAAAAAATTAAACAGACTTACTCCTATAGAATATCGAAAGCAGGATGTCTAATTATATATTTATTGGTCTACTTAACGGGGGTTAAATCACTAGGTAGCTGATATATCTCTTAATGGTATGGGTGTATGCAAGATACAGAAATCACAAATTTAATAAAATTGCTAACTATTTTGTATAAAGAAGGGTCAAATTAAATTGGAATTCTATATAAAAGAACAGTGCATTATTCTTCAGGAGTTGAAAACAATAGATTTGACCCACATAAAATCCATAAATGCCGAAAGTACAGCTTTAGCAGAATTGCAGGATTGTGGAAAGAACTTAATTCATTCAAGGAACAAACGGAAATGGTTAGCTGCAATGAGGAAGAATGGTAACAATAGTGGTTTTGTTATGAATAAATGGATAGACTTGTGGAGACAACATCGACAAGTTTGAAAGGCAGTTGATTTGGCGAAGAATAATCCCGAGAAATTTAATTCCGAAACTATGAATAGGTGTCAAGATAAGTTACACTGCAGAATGCGGTGAATATGAAAATAAACTAGTTAACCTTCTTTAAACAATTTTAGACAATCATCCTAGTTGCGAATTATTTCATAATAAGTTATTAAATTATTTTTGTATAACTACAAGGTCTAATTGTATAGAATCAAAAATCCTACTAATATTGTTTTGAAAATAGAACAATATTAGTAGGATTTTGATCATTACAAATAACTATTGAACATTCGCAGTATTACCATTTTGTCCATTATCTTGTTGACCGCCATTCTGTTGCTGACCATTATTACTCTGCGAATCATCAGAAGAATTTTGATCATCTTGTGAATCATTATCATCGTAATTGTCATCATAGTCATAGTAGTCATCATCGGTATCGCTATCATCGTAGTAATCGTCATTAGTATCTTCGGATTCGGATGAATCGTCACCGTATTCTTCATCATATGCCAGTAACCAAGCCAGAATCATAGCTAGTTCAAAATCATCACCATCGTCGTCACTATTATCGGAATTACTTGAGACATTCTTAGCATTTGATGCATTGCTATTAACGGTGCCACTAGTAATTGCATAATATTTAGTCTTGCCACCAATGGAAACAAAAAGGAATTTTTTATGATTTTCAGGATTCATTAATACAAGTGCAATCCGTCCATTCGGTGTTTTAATTTGCTTAGATAGCTTATTGATCTTCTTAGTTATACTATTCCAGCTACCTTTATCGTCATACATTGCCTTTGAAACATCATTTTCAAATGAACTATCTGTTTTCGGCGTAATTGTGTAGACAGTTTTTGATTTTTTGGTAACTTTCGCACCACTACCTAAACGCGCTTGAACTTTTGATTGAACGAAGAGGGTTGTTGGTTCAAAGTTTACTTTGATGGTTGTCGTATTAATTGCGTTCTTAGTTGATTTATTATTTTTGATGTCTTTGGGATTCTTGACTGCCAAGAAGTGGTATTTAAGCTTGTCACCCTTTTTGACTTTCGGATTATTTTTAGCAGGATCGATATAACCAGCAAACTTACCATCTTTTACTTTAACATTATTTTGCATAGTTGTGTCTTCGCCAACTCGACTATGCTGACCAGTATTAGAAATAGCTACAACCTTGTAACCACTTGGGGCTGAAGTGGTACCCTTAATACGGATTAATTCACGATTACATTTACCAGTTCCTGCAACCGGCTTTATACCGTTTTCAATTTGAGTTTTGTAAACTTTCTGTCCGTTTACTCTTTTTGCACACGCAGCTAAAGATAGACACATAATTATAATAAAACTAGCTAAACTGATTCTTTTCATTTGTTTTTCTCCCAATAGTATATCCTAGATTGTTAAACCTTCTGGCTAGATAATTTCATTACTTTAATTATAGGTCTAATTAATCAATATGAAGAAGGAAATTTGGGAATGTAGCTAGCTAAATGTTAATTTAAAACGATTTTAAATATAACAGGAAGTTAGCTAAAATCATTGGCAATAACAATATAGAAAGTTTAATAAGTATGATAAAATAACGTAGAAGTTTTCTTTTATAATTAATCAATATATAGGAAGAAAAAGTATGGATTTACAAAGAATTTTTCAATTAAGTGGAGTGATAGCAGTCGTTCTGCTTGTTTTACAGTATTTAGTTCAAGTATTAAGAATGAAAAGAGGACATTCGACAGTTCGACGTTGGCGTGTTTTTATTAATTGGTTATTAATAGTTATCTTTTTTGTTGGCTTTGGTGGAGGAGGATACCTTTCATATAAAAGTGGGCAAGCAGCTTCTCATGAATCTTCCAAAAAATCAACTAAGGTAAAAGAGGGGAGTAATGATCAAATTTCGTTAACCTTTAATAAAAAAGTTCATTTAGATGAAAATGGTGAGCGACGAGTGTCATTTAAAGTTTCGCCAAATACTCATTTAAAAATAGTTGGTCATTACAGTAAAAAAGTATACAAAGAATTTAATGTACGTTCAGGCAAAAATAAGGGAACTTTTCATTACACTTTCCGTGATTCCGGGACGTACGATATTGTTGCTGAGAATGGAAAACGTAAGATTACTAAGAAATTAGTGGTTGAAGATAATCCTGCAAGTTCTCATGAATCATCGATTCAAAGTAGTAGTGTGTCTAGCAGTAGCACTTCGTCAAGTTCATCCAGCAGTAACCGCGTTGCTAATAACACCGGAAATGGAAGAAATGGTACAACTGGTGGATCACCACAATCAGGATTACGCTCTTACGCGAACAGTTACACAACAAACCGTCCAGCTTCTTCGAATACTCAAACAACACCAAGTGAACAAACTTCGCATGAAGGAACACACAATGGTGGAGGAGAGTAACTAGACCATTCTGATTTATATGGATAAACTATTAAAAGAGCCGATCAAGCAAATTGATCGACTCCTTTTATTTGGTTGAATCAATAGTTTTACTGTAAAGACTTCCGATAACCAGCGGCTTGAGCTTCTGCTTCAGTATTAAAGTAAACGGCATTTGCAGAATTCATTCTGTAACTTTGTTGATCAGGAGTATGATAAATTCTTGATCTTGAATTACCAACAATGGTGCCTTGCTGATCAGTAGTCATATCACCACGATTATTGTCACCGCCAGCATTACTGTTATCAACACTTGAAGAGGCGCTAGAATTGTTGTTCTCGTTGTTAGTATCTTCAAAAACCTCTTGACTATCGGATGAAGTATCAGTGTTATCTGACTCGTCATCAATATCGTCATCATCCTCGTCAGACTTGCTATCAATTTCATCGTCTTCATCTTCATCATCATTGTTTGCTTCTTTTCGGTTTTCAGAACTTGAAACAGCTTCATTATGGATATTTTTATGATGATTTGGTAGTGAAGAAGCGATGCCGAAACAAAGAAACATGATGATTATTGAAGGCGCAACTCTTTTCTTTAAAAGGCTAATTCGATTATCTGAATCTTCATATGCTTCAGTACCAAAATATGAAATTGCCGCAAGAGCTACTAACCCTCCAATAATCATAAAAAATTTAAAAAATACACATAGTAGAACTAAACAGAATATTCCACCTGCAACATCTCATTCTTTCATATAAGAACTCCTCCCAAATTTATTTTTGATACCTTCAAATTGAAAGTAACAGCATTTAAAACTGCATGAATTATTTTAATAAATTTTTGATAAATTATCGATAGAATTTTTTGTTATAGAGTATTTTTGGGTAAATTGTCTTCTTGAGTTATTTCTTAATCCATTTATCATAGTTATTGTTATAACTTGAATAGAAGAGTTGCAAACTGTCCTACTTGTGGGAATAAGGTAGTTCCCGGAAATAAATTTTGTACAAAATGCGGAGTCAAATTGAACTAATCTTGAGGTGAAAAATGAAAAAGATTTCATTAGACATCGGATTTGACTCAGTACGGAAATGAAGCCGATGTATGTAAAGTAAGTTGAATGTCAGCTTGCTTTTTTTAATTATTGAGGATATGAACGCTTTGTATAAATCTCTAAACGATACTAACAAACAAGTATGATAAAATAAGTAACACAGAGATTAAGAAAGTTTATTTATAAAACTACGTGATTAGAAGGCTAGTTTATGACAGGAGACTGTCTTAAACTAGCTATTTTTGAATAATATGAAGGCGTTTATTTATGAAAGTTGGTAAGGCATATCATTTAAATAATGGAGAGACGATTATAATTAAAAATCGGTTTCAACACTATCAGTCTAACCAAATCGATTACGAAATAATTAATCAAATTGGTGAAAGGTTTATTGTTCAGGAAAAGGAATTAGTTTCGCTGATGGTAAAGCAACGAACAACTTCAGAGAAATTAGCATTATACGCGCGTTATTTTACAGGCAGATCAGATGTTTACGCTCAGAAGTGGAGTAATGGTAAAGGTTGGAGCCCCGCTTTGAAAAATTGGTGGAATTTTTACCAATTAAGGACTAATCAGAATGCACTGAAGCATTTGACTAAAGAATATCGACGTTATAGTAATAAAACGATTTATGATCAATTAATTTCTAATGATTCTTATCATCGCTATGGAATTTATCCGTTACTTAAAGATGATACAACAAAACAATTGGTATTTGATCTAGATAAGCATGCTGTGCTAATTGACCCGACTAAAACTACTTTAGCGATTTTAAATGTATGTCATAAATATGGAATCAGTTGTCTTCCAGAAGTGTCGCATTCGGGTAATAGTTATCATATATGGATTTTCTTTAGTGAGCCAGTGAGGGCAACGATTGCTCGAAATCTTGGTAAATTAATATTAATTGAAGCCATGAGTACCAGTGACCAGGTTGATATTGAATGTTTCGATCGCCTAGTACCTAACCAAGATCGGATGCCTAAAAAAGGTTTTGGCAATTTAATTGCTTTGCCTTTAAAATGGGCGGATTTACAAATAAATTGTTCAATTTTTACTGATGATTCATTAAATCCACTTCCGATTAATCAACAATGGGATCGCCTAGAATCAATCAAACGGTATTCTGCAGGTGAAGTTGATCAATTAATTCAGAAAATTTTGGATGACTTAAAAATTATTAAGACATTCAATAATGATATGGATCTTATTAAAATTAAAAAATTTCCAAAAGAGATTGAAGGAGAAATCCGGGGAGAGATTCTAATTAAATGGGATTGCTTAACAAGACAAGAACAAGTTTCACTATTGGGATTAGCAACTTTTGTTAATCCGGAGTTTAAAAAGAAACAGTATATGCGGATGCCGGTATGGAATACACCATCACTTTTAACAGCTGGACATATTACTAAGGAGTATCTACATTTACCACGGGGTGTTTTTAAAGACCTTCAAAAATATTGTAACTGTCGTTTTATAAAATCTTTTATGAATGCAGATACAATGAGTGTGACTTTTAAGGGAAAGCTTCGTCCCAAGCAGAAACAAGCAATTATGGCAATTAAAGAACATGATTTAGGAATGATTTGTGCGCAAACTGGCTTTGGAAAAACGGTAATCGGATGTGCTTTAATTGCTAAACGACAAGCGCGGACTTTGGTTATTGTACCTACTGAGAATATTGCTAAACAGTGGCAACAAACAGGTTTAAAATTTTTGAACATTCATGATAATCCTTTTGAAGAAACAACAAAAACGGGAAGATTAGTACGAAAAAAGAAAGTGGAAATTATTTCTGGAAACCGAAATCGGCCGTCACATCTTGTTGATATTGTTAATTACCGCAAATTGACTCGGATGTCTGATGATGACAGAAAGGATTTTTATCAAAATTATAGTCAGATCATTATTGATGAATGCCATCACATTTCTGCGGTAACTTTCGAAAAAGTTCTGGTTCAAGCCAATGTTAAGTACATTGTTGGTTTAACAGCAACGCCTGAACGTAAAGATGGTTTAGAACAATTCATGCATTATCGTTGTGGATCAATTTATTTTTCTGGTCAGAACGAAGAACAATTAATTTCGCGGTATTTGTATGTTAGATATACTAGCATTAATGGAATTGCCAATAGCGTAAGTTACTCCAATAAGATCAATAAGTTAGTTAGTGATGATACTAGAAATCAGCAAATCATTAATGATTTAAGACAGGCATTGGATGAAAAAAGGCACATTTTGTTACTAAGTGATCGAGTTAATCATTTGAAGATTCTGCAAAAGTTGTTAAGGAAAAATTGTGTAAAAATGTCTATTTAATTACTGGAAGCACTCATCATCAACCAGTTCTTCCAGATACTAGTGAACCATTTATTATATTGTCAACTAATAGGTATGTCGGTGAAGGGTTTGATTTGCCAATTCTAGATACATTATTTTTGGTTTTACCTTTTTCTTGGAAAGGGAGTACAAAACAGTATCTTGGTCGCTTAGAAAGGGGATTAGATAACAAAGATGAACTCCGTGTCTATGATTATGTTGATATTGGGGATGATTCTTTTGCAAAGATGTTTCAAAAACGGATACGCGTTTATAAAGAGCTTCATTATGAATTTGTGAAAAATAGTCAATGGAATAATTATGAATCAACCCCTTATACAAGTAGAAATTATCAACCTGATTGGAAGAACGATCTTTTACGAGCCAAAAGTATTTTTATTCGTTTAAAACGTCTATCGTTGGATCAAGTAATGCTATTGAATAATTTGGATACTTCAGGTCGTGAGATTACTTTAGAAATTAATAGCGATGTTAGTGAAGCCTTGATTCAAAAATTATAAAGGAATGTAAAACTTATAAGACTTAAAAGCATTGGTAATAATATGTGCATTATTAATAAACAGATTTGCTGGTATGGCGACTTAAATTTCGGTGGACACTCTTATTCAGGTGCCTCTGGTTTACGCATTGTTAATAGTAAGTTGGCACGACAAACTTTAAGTAATTAGTTTTGATGTTGATAATAAAGATGTTCAGGATGATAGTTATGTTAAAGAAATTGCCAGTTATATTCATCGTTTGAGTCGCAATGTGAAATGGAGGAACGGCTACATGGATAATAAAACGCATATGATGTTTCATGATGAAGATGTTCGTGAAGCGGGGATTGAAGAAGGAATATTAAGAGGTAAAAAGGAAACTCTTGTAAAGACAGTTCGACTTCTTCAGCAGATGCAGATTCCTGAAACGCAAATTAAGCAAAAGCTGCAAACGGATTTTGCTCTTTCAGAAGATGAAATTACGGCATTACTAGCAACGGTTAATTCTCATTAAAGTAAAGGATCCCTTGGTCACAAATACCAAAAGGGATCCTTTATTAATTTTGACTTGCTTGATCCACAGCATCCATCATGGCGTAACGGACACGGTGTTTTTCTAATGCTTCAACACCACGAATTGTGGTTCCGCCAGGTGAGGTAACTTGGTCGCGTAATTCAGCTGGGGATAATCCAGCTTCCAATGCCAATTTGCCGGTCCCGGCAACCATACTGGCAGCAAGTTCATTCGCAGTTTTCCTGTTAAGGCCATGCTTAACTGCTGCATCGCCCAATGCGTCCATGATGACATCAATGAACGCGGGACCACATCCGCCAATGGTACCAACAATATTTAGTTGATCTTCAGGCACGGTAATCACTTGGCCTAGTTGTTCGATCAGAGAAATGACATTCGCAGAATGATCAGTGTTGCTACCGAGTGCCAGCCCAATGGTACCAGCGTTAACACTAACGGGAATATTTGGAATAATGCGTATCCATGGATTATTAGGCAAGACTTTTTCTAAGCTCTGCAATGAAATTCCAGCGGCGGCCGAAATCATGACAACTTTTGTAGGGAGCTGATAAAAGTCGTTGATGATGTTGAGCGTCCGGGATGCGGGAGTGGTCAATAGTAATACATCGGGCTGCCAGTCCATCATTTCGTTTGCATGATGAAAGAGCGAAAGTTGCCGTTCAGCACAAAATTTAGTAACCCGCGGATTTTGTGGATTCATTACTGCAATGGTATCTTGACCAGCATTAAGCCATCCTTCAATCATTGCCGTCCCCATGTTACCGGCACCAATGACACCAATTTTCATTTTATTCATCCTCATCTTGTTTTGTTAAGTGCACGTAAGCACCATTGATAAAGCCCCGTTGCTCATTTTGATACCAGGTGACCCCATTCTCGTCTTCCAGTCGACCAATTAATACCAGGTCTTGACCGTTGGCGACAGTACCGGTGGACTGACCATATGGATAATCATAAGTGTAGAGATGACCGCCCCGTAAGTAATCAACGGTGGCTGGCACTTTATTTAATGGCAAAACGCGTAGGTTAGTAACCGGTCCATCCTTAACTGGTGGTTCCTTAGCAAATGGGTCATGGTGAACAATTTTCATGGTATTCACATCAAACTTGATCCAACGATCAGCATTCACTTCATACCAAAATTCACCATTGGTCGTTGCGACCCGTTCGAATGAGCGGACGTACATTTCGCCGGGGAGGATGTTATCAACCGGCATTCCTTCCACCTGATCATACTGTTGGACAGGTTGTTCTAAGTAGAGGTACATATCGATATCTTCGATTTCACCCCAGCTCTTTTTCCGGTAGTAGAAGTGGACATTTTCTTGACTGCCATCGAACTTGCCGGAAGTTTGACCGTTAGTTTTAATAAGTTTATATTGGGGTAATTCTTTTTTTACAACGGTGTATCCGTCATTTTCGT
This sequence comes from Limosilactobacillus coleohominis 101-4-CHN, assembly GCF_000161935.1. Lineage (GTDB taxonomy): Bacteria > Bacillota > Bacilli > Lactobacillales > Lactobacillaceae > Limosilactobacillus > Limosilactobacillus coleohominis_A. The sequence continues at coordinate 375,877 of NZ_GG698803.1, forward strand.
ATCCACGAATTAATTGCGGGACAGCGAGATTGGCTCCCGAATCAATATCTTGGTAATAAACCCAGAAGGGGCGTCCAGTTTTTAAAGATTTCATGAGTTTCAACTCCATTATTTTTGTTCATTAAGGTTAGTATACCGCGTTTATCTCTGGCGGAGAGAGTGATCTTAACATTCTTTAAATAAGTATAGGAAAATCAAATTAGCTATGCTAAAATTTAATAGCGAACATACGTTTTAACCAGTGAGAGGATAAAATTAATGGTTACCGATCAGATTGAAACAATTATCTTAATAATCCACCAAAACTATCAAACATTTTGTGAATTTTATTATTCTAAGTATCCATTTGAAGCGAATTTAAGAAAGTTGTCTTGCGCCGAAGCGCTGAATGATGATTTTTTAGTTCAGATGTTTATTTATATTAATAGTCTTACCCAAGCCCAGTCTGCAATTATTGGAAAGGGGTTGCTAAAATATTCAGAGTTTTTGAGAATGAGAGTAAAGCAGTATGACACCGCATATCATAAAGTTTTAGCAAAAAGTATTTCTGAAGAAAGTGATGGGGAATATCCGATCATTAAAGTTATTAACGATCTTATGGGAATGCGAATCATTTTACCAAATGTTAACGATAATTATGATCAGATCAGAGCTTTGTTGAATTGTTTAAAGAAACAAAAAATAATCAGTCGTTTCTACCATCGTGATGATCATAACTACCATGCGTTTCATTGTTATTTCAAGGATAGTAATATGACTTTTCCATGGGAATTACAGATTTGGGATCAGAAAGATGAACAAGAGAACGTGACTGCCCATCTAAGGCATAATCAGGAGCGGGATGATATACTAAAAGAAGGAGGTAAGTAACGATGATTCAATTAATACTATTAGTGACATATCGTAGGCAAAAATTGGCTTACCGTTTTGCCTCAACACATTATCAAAAAATTGAAGAACAAGAAAAAAAGATCAGTCATTTAATTAAAAACATTCCGTTGTCGTTCAGTATCCATACTTTATCGACTCGCGATGCCTCCTTGGAAGCTTTAAAAGAAAAGGACCCATATTTTAAAGATGTTCAGTATGAATCGTCCTTGGAATCATTTATCTCTGATATGAAAAGCAAAAGTGAACTAAATGATGAGGACATTGCTTCATATCTACAAACCAAATATCATTTAGATGCCTTTTCCTTACAAAAGGTCCTATATTATGGTTATGCAGGTTTTTTAACGGAATTCCATCAACGACCCTTTAACGCTCATTTTATTGCTTTTTCTCATGGACCAGTTGATTATGATATCTGGAAATGGATTAAATATTCACCAGAAACTATGAATTACCAATTTGATTTTTTACAAAAGATTGCAGCTAAACCAAAGATTAAGCAATATTTAGATGGAGTTGTTAAAAAATACGGGCAGTATTTTCAAAAGACGAACAGCTTTAAGAATGATGACGAAAATCCTACCCATAACTTAGGTACGCCATGGAGTCGTGCGTATGCAAAGGGGCAAAATACGCCAATTACGGATGATGATATTTTAAAGTATCATTATTTAGAAAAAATCGACTAAATTTATACACAAAAAGCCCGTCAGAAATGACGAGCTTTTTAGTTACTGGGTATGCTATAATTTCTTCATCAAATTTAGGGAGATAATCATGAATCGTCAACGTCAGCAAATCCACAATATGACCCGACGCACGATGTTAATTGTGTTAATCGTATTACAAGACTTGTTACCATTTATTGGCAACCTACCGATTGGTCCGCTTTCAATCACAACGTTACCGATCACGGTCGCGGTGGTTGCGGTTCTTTTTGGCCCCTTAGATGGGGCGGTGATTGGTGGTGCCTGGGGAGTTCTAACCTGGATCAGGGCGTTTGTTTACCCCAGCAGTCCATTGGCACCACTGATTTTTACTAATCCCTTCATCGCTGTTTTACCACGGATAATGGTGGGGATTGTTGCTGGATATGTGTTCAAAATTGTCCGTCAACGAAGTGAACGCATTGCGGCCAGTTTATCCGGAGCATTGGCATCGTTAACCAATTCGATGTTGGTCCTTGGGGGAATTTATTTATTTGCGAATACCCCGGCGGTTGCTGCTGGTTACCATGTTCATCAATCAGGACTGCTTAATGCTTTAGCGGTCATTCTTGGAACCAACGGGGTGGTGGAGTTAATTATCACCGCGGTGGTGACACCATTAATTGCATTGCCACTACTAAGGCACCTGCAAAGAAAGGGAGCGTGACAGAAGCCATTTATGGCTTCGTTTTCACGCCCCCCCGCGAGTGCAAATAGGGCTCCAGAGTTCGGCTTGACCGAGCACTGGAGCCCATTTGCGTACCGCGCCATTCGTATTTCCATCTAGCAGAATTACTTATGACACGATCCCTTTAGGTTAGTCTAAATTAGTCGTTATTTTCTGTTGTGACTGTTTCTTGGTGGTCATCCTTTGCCACCACCGTAATTTGATCGCCATCCATTTTGGCAACCAAGTTGTGGGCATCACTGTTGTCCAGAACAAAGTCGGCGATTCGGTCTTCAATTTGCTCTTGAATTACCCGCCGTAATGGACGTGCTCCCAGCTTCGGGTTGTAGCCAAGTTCGACTAACTTTTCATCAACATCTTCTGGAACGTCAATGTGTAAGTTGCGATCTGCCAACATTGTGTTAATGTCTTTAATCATCAGGTCGACAATCTTCATTAAGTCATCCTTAGTGAGGGCGTTAAATTCAACGATATCGTCAAACCGGTTCAGAAATTCCGGCTTGAAGTAATTAGTTAGCTTATCCAAAACGGATGAAGTGTTGCCAGAAGCTTCAGCACCAAACCCAACGCTGGTAACGGCATCACCAGAACCGGCATTCGAGGTCATGATGATGATGGTGTCCTTAAATGAAACGGTACGGCCTTGGGAATCGGTTAAACGTCCATCGTCCAGAATTTGTAGGAACATGTGCATGACATCTGGATGCGCCTTTTCAACTTCATCCAGGAGAATCAAGCTGTAAGGGTGCCGACGAACTTGTTCGGTTAATTGACCAGCTTCTTCGTAACCAACATATCCAGGGGCAGAACCAATTAACTTGGATGTTGACATCTTATCCATGTATTCGGACATGTCGAAACGGATCATGGCGTCCTTTGAGCCGAAGAGTTGTTGTGCTAATTGCTTAGCAGTTTCAGTCTTACCAACCCCAGTTGGACCCACGAAGAGGAAGGAACCAATTGGTCGGCCGGACTTGTTCAAACCAATCCGGTTCCGGCGAATAGCCCGTGCAATCTTATCGACAGCTTCCGTTTGTCCAATAACGTGAGCGTCAAGCTTTTTGTCAAGATCCTTGAGTTGTGTTTCTTCTTGCTTTTGCAAATCACCGACCGGAATGTTGGTCTTTTCTTCAACAATATCCTGCATATCCTTAACGGTTACCGTTGCTTCATCTTCAACTTTGTTTTCTTCAGCGGCTTTCTTAGCCTTGGTCAAGCGAGTAACCTGATCCCGATAAAAGGCCGCTTTTTCATAGTCTTGATTATCAACGGCTTGCTGCTTATGTGCTTCAGCGGTGTGGATTTCATTTTCAATTGCGGCCGGATCGACATTCTTTAAAGTCAAGTTCTTCCGTGAACCCGCTTCATCTAAGAGGTCGATCGCCTTGTCTGGCAGGAACCGATCTTGGATATAACGATCAGATAGCTTAGCAGCGGCCACAATGGAATCATCCGTGTACTTGACGTGGTGATAGTCTTGGTAACGGGTCTTGATCCCGTTTGAGATTTGAATAGTTTCGTCAACGGAAGGTTCTTCCACTTGCACTGGTTGGAACCGCCGAGCCATCGCACCGTCCTTTTCAATCTTCCGGTATTCATTTAAGGTCGTGGCACCAATTAATTGGAAGTCACCACGTGCAAGGGCTGGTTTCAAAACGTTTCCGGCATCCATGCCGCCTTCCGCATTTCCGGCACCCATGATTTCATGGATTTCATCAATAAAGAGAATGATGTTCGGGTTCTTCGAAACTTCCTTAATTAATTGTTGCATCCGTTGTTCAAATTGACCACGAATTCCAGTTCCTTGCACAAGGGAAACCACGTCTAAACGGATAATTTCCTTATTCTGCAGTTTTTCTGGAACGTCACCGGATACGATCGCAGTGGCAAGTCCTTCAACCACCGCGGTCTTACCAACTCCGGCTTCGCCAATTAAAACGGGGTTGTTCTTGGTCCGCCGGTTAAGAATTTCAACGACCCGCTTAATTTCATTGTCACGGCCAATGACTGGATCAATTTTTCCTTGCCGGGCGAGGTCCGTCATATTGATCCCAAATTGAGCGAGCATGCCGCCTTTACCACCGCGACCATTACCGCCTTGACGTTGACCTTGAGCAGCCCCAGCTGCGGCTTGACTTTGCATATTATTGAGCGCCTTCATAAAGTCGTCCATGTTACCGAACGCAAATCCGCCATTATTCATATCATTTCCTCCATTCATCATATTTAATTGTTGATTGTTAAATTCTTCATAACATTTTTGACAGAGGTCTACCTGCATTTTCTGACCATTAATCATCATTTGTAGATGGATGGTTGCAGGATTTTCGTGACAGTTTTGACATAACATTGTCGAAAGATACCTCCTTCATTAATTTCAAAAAAGTTTGACCTTTCTTGACTATTGATTATAATTATACTTACTTTTTTTCAGAAAGCAAGGAAATGCACTGATTGAGTGAATTGTGAATAAACGCTGTTGTATCAAGCGGTAGCGCCACTTATTCACTCAAGCATCTAAATAAATTTTAGCACTCTTTATGAATGATTGCTAAATCGAACTGGAAATCATGTATAATATAGTAGATAATTTGCAAAGGGGATGATGGATTGCCAGAAATTGATTACCAAGCACAATTGGATCAACTGCATGCGGGAAAGGTGAAAGAACTGATCATTAAACCGGAACAGTTTATGGATTTTCAAGATGTGTTTCAAAGTTATCAGTACCGTTCCCAAATTGAAGGGGATGCAAAGCACGGTGGAGAAATTCACTATCATCTAATTAGTGAGCGGGCTGAATCGTAATTTTTACGCTTGTATTTACCGCTTACAATCGCTATAATAAAACAAAGTAAAGCGCGAAAAGTGCTGCTTAACTATTATTGTTCTAAGGAGAATGATTATAATGGAAAAACGTGATTTTACTATTACTGCTGAAACTGGAATCCACGCACGTCCTGCAACGATTTTAGTACAAACTGCTTCAAAGTTTACTTCAGACATTACCTTAACTTACAACGGTAAGAGTGTTAACTTGAAGTCCATCATGGGTGTAATGTCACTTGGTGTTGGTCAAAACGCTGAAGTAACAATTTCTGCTGAAGGTGACGACGAAAAGGACGCTATCGCAGCAATCGAAGATACAATGAAGAAGGAAGGACTGGCTGACTAATCATGTCCCACACACTCAACGGCATTGCAGCCGGTGGTGGAATTACCATCGCACCGGTCTATGTCATGGGGGCATCCAGTCTGGCCGCACCTAATAAGGTCGCGGATGATGAGAATCATGAAGCAGAGCGGCTTCGTGATTCTTTTTCTTTAATTAACCATGATTTGCGACAAATTGGCGACCAAGCGGAAGCAGAATTTGGTCGACCCATTATGACCATTCGAACGCTCCAGACCGTCATAAATGATCCAGCCGTCCGCCAACTGGCGATGGATATGTTGATTGAAAATCACTGGACCGCTGAGTGGACAGTGGAACAGTTGGTAGATCGATTGCAAAAACTTTCCACGATTGCAGTTAGCAGTCCCTTTTGGGTGGGGGTTGTTCATGACCTTGGGCAGCGCCTTTTGAGCCATTTATTACAAGAACCAATTCCTGACGTTGCTAATTTGGATCACCGGGCCGTTGTGATTGCTCATTCAATTAGCCCAACTCAGGTCGTCCGCCTAGATCGCCAATTAGTAGCTGCCCTGGTAACGGATGAAGGTGGTGCAACATCACATTTCTCTTTGCTATCCGAAGAACTAGCTATCCCCAGTGTTGTAGCGACTCATGGAGTGACTAAATATGCTCATGATGACATGGTGGCGATTGTGGACGGCATTCACGGAAAAGTTATTTTACAACCTTCACCGCAGGAGATTGATCAATATCAAAAAATGGCTGGCCAGTATGCTCGTGAAAATAGTGCCCTTGGTAAGTTAAAACACCAGGAAACGCGCAGTACTGATGGGCAGCGGATTCGGATTGCTGCGAACATGTCCTTGCCAGACGAGATTAATACAATTACTCATAGTGGTGCGGAAGGCGTTGGCTTATTCCGGACGGAATTTATGCTGATGGAGGACGCCCGGTTTGCCAGTGAGGATGCCCAATTTGCTATTTATAAACAGGTCGCCACTGCCATGCCAGAACGACTAATTGTGGTTCGGACACTCGATATTGGTAGTGATAAATTAGTTCAGGACGCGAGTTATGATGATGGTAACAATCCGGCGCTGGGGTTGCGAGGCCTGCGGCTCGGATTAGCTCATCAAGAGTTACTGCGTCCACAAATCCGCGCGCTACTGCGGGCGGCAACTTATGGCAAAATCGCGATTATGTTTCCAATGGTGACAACATTAGCGGAGTTTCGCCAAGCGCGGCAGATTGTTGATGAAGAACGGCAACAGCTTACTGATGAGGGAATTAAGATTCCTGATAATGTTCAAGTCGGGATGATGGTTGAAACGCCAGCAGCCGTGACAATGATTGATCAGTTTGCTCAATATGCAGATTTCTTTAGCATTGGTTCAAATGATCTTGCACAGTATTTATTTGCGGTTGATCGTACTAATAGTCAGGTGGTACCACTATTGCAGACGTTGCATCCGGCAATGCTCCGTTCCGTCTTGCACGTTATTCGCCAGGCACATCACGAAGGTAAGTGGGTGAGTTTATGTGGCAATATGGCGGCCCTCCATGTTGCAGAGCCATTGCTTTTGGCGATGGGATTGGATGAATTTTCGGTTCCTAGTGATCACATTTTACCGTTAAGGCACCTCATTAGTGGTTTGTCAGTTCGGCAACTACAGCCACTATTGCATCAAGCACTCGCTTTAGAGAATGCAAACGAAGTCGAACAGTTAATCAAACACTCTTTACCAGAACTTTATCAAGCAGAACAAAATTAATTCTAACCCGCATTAGTGATTTGTGATTTTACTGGTGCGGGTTTTGACTTGCGACAAAAGCTGAGAAAGTTTAAAATGATTAGAATGTGTTATTAAGAGTTAAAAACGCTGAAAAAGGAGAATTTCGTTTGAATATCGGACTGTTTACAGATACATATTTTCCACAAGTAAGCGGCGTGGCGACATCCATTAAGACCTTACGAGATGAGTTAATTGCGCAGGGCCACCACGTTTACATTTTTACATCCTCAGACCCGCGGGCAACGGATAGTCCTGAAGACGGGATTTATCGCTTTGCCAGTGTCCCGTTCGTTTCGTTTAAGGATCGGCGAATTGCGTTCAGTGGCTGGTTTAAAGCCCTCCGTATTGCTCGTAAACTTCAATTAGATATCATTCATAATCAGACCGAGTTTTCACTTGGAGTAATGGGAAAGATGGTCGCGAAGGAGATGGGGATTCCCTGCCTGCATACTTACCACACAATGTACCAGGATTATCTTCACTATATTGCCAATGGGCGCATTCTCAAGCCAAAGGATGTGGCTCGCTTAGCGCATTTATATCTTAAGAATATGTCAGGAATTATCGCTCCGAGTGAACGAGTGTTAGATACGCTTGAAAGTTATCACGTCGAGTCACCAATTCGGATCATTCCGACGGGAGTTAATTTACGCGTGTATAAGCTTCGCGATACTGATGAACAGAAAGCAGCGATTCGCCAAAAGTATGGTTTTAAAGCTGATACCCCAGTGATGCTGTCGCTGAGTCGCCTCGCGTTTGAAAAGAATATTCAAGAATTGATTAACTCCATGCCTGATATTGTTGCCCAAGAACCAGCTACGCAGTTATTAATTGTTGGTGATGGCCCCGCGCGTTCCTCGTTAGAACGTCAGGTTCGGGAAATGAACTTAGGGGACCACGTCACTTTTGCGGGCCAGGTCAATAATGATCAAGTTCACCATTATTATCAAATGGCGGATGTTTTTGTTTCGGCATCTGATTCTGAATCTCAAGGCTTGACCTATGATGAAGCACTCGCTTCTGATTTGCCGATTGTGGTTCGCCGGAGCAAGTATACTGATCAACTAATTGATGATCCAGGAATTGGCATTAGTTTTCAGCGGCGGGCTGAACTGGTCAACGGGGTTTTGAATTATTTGAAGAATCCGCCCCGGGCTGAAGCCGTTGCTAAACGTCAGCAAAAATTGCATGATATTTCGGCGGCGGTATTTGCTAAGCGGGTCCTCGATTTTTATGAAGAATGTCAAAATCGTTTAGATCAGGAAAGTGCCCTTAAACAACAGCAGCGTCGACACTTGTTTCATCGTTCAAGGAGACTCTAATGTTAAAGATTACAATGTATTCGTCGGCTGATAAGGTGAAAGGCCAGGGGGTTGGCAGTGCTTATTTAGAGCTGGTTCAAATGCTGCGACAGCGTTTTAGCAAAGAGTTCGATATTGAGATTAATAAGTGGCGGGCTAGTGATATTAGTCACTACCACACAATTGATTTACCTTTTTATTTCTCAACTTTTTCCAAAAAACGTGGTCGTAAAATTGGCTATGTTCATTTTTTGCCGGAAACGTTAGAAGGAAGTTTGAAGATCCCACAACCATTCCGGGGGATCTTTTATCATTATGTAATTGCATTTTATAAGCGGATGGATCATTTAGTGGTTGTGAACCCATCATTTATTCCTAAATTAGTGGCTTATGGAATTCCGGAGAATAAGATTTCATATATTCCTAATTTTGTTGATGCGAAGGAGTTTTATCCGGTTGATGATGCCCAACGCCGACGATTACGGGCTAAATTTAAAATCCCGTTGACTAAATTCGTGGTGCTTGGTAGTGGCCAGGTCCAGGAACGTAAGGGTGTTCCGGACTTCATTCAACTTGCCCGGCAAAATCCAGACATTCAATTTATTTGGGCTGGTGGGTTTTCATTTGGTGCCATGACGGATGGATATAAGGAGTTAAAGCGGGTGGTTGATGATCCGCCTGCAAACCTCTGGTTTCCGGGAATAGTGAGTCGACAAGAAATTGCTGAACTTAATAATGTTGCGGACCTTTTTTTACTGCCATCTTATAATGAATTATTTCCGATGTCGGTTTTAGAAGCTTTTTCTTGTGGTACGCCAGTGATGCTCCGTGATCTTTCTCTTTACCATTCAATTATTGAAGGATACTATGAACCAGCGACGGATGTTGATGATATGCAACGTAAGCTGACTCGTTTGAGTAATAATTCAGATGAATTGAAAGGGTTGCGTGATAAAGCACGGCGAGCTTCACAACGGTACTCAAAAGATCATCTGGCTAAGATCTGGTATCGGTTCTATACCAGTCAGGCGAAGGAGAAGTAATATGTCGCGAAAGAATTGGTTAGTGTTAACAACGATGCTGCTGTTAGGCATTGGCATATTTGCGTATTCACTAAGGGATACTAATTTACAACAGATTAGCGCTGATTTAGCAACCATGAATTGGGGATGGTTTTTAGTTGACCTGTTATGTATATGTTTGTATTTAATCTTTGAAGGGGTCACGGTCAAGATCTTTATGGCGAATCGTTATCCCAACTTCACGTGGAAAGATGCCATACGTTTACCATTAATTGAGCAACTGTTTAATGGAATTACTCCTTTTTCAACTGGTGGGCAACCAGCGCAACTGGTCGCAATGCTGCAGTCTGGTGTTGATGGTGGGATTGCAAGCTCGGTATTGTTAATGAAGTTTGTTGTTTTTCAATCAATGATTGTAGTAAATTTCGTTATTAGTTTATTGATTGGCTTTCACTATATTGAAGAGAAACTACATGTCCTTGCATTGTTAGTGATTTTTGGCTTTGTCATTCATTTAAGTGTGATTGTGGCATTATTGATGGTAATGTACTGGTATAACTTTACTAAGCGTCTGATGAATATTGTGATTAAGCCAGTTCGTTGGTTTGTTAAGGAACAACGTTATCAAGAAATTAAGGATTCATTGAATGAAAAGGTAGATTCTTTTTACCAAGAGAGCATTAAAATGAAGTCTGAGTATGGAAAATTAGTCAAAGTGGCGGTAGTCACGATTTTGCAATTAATGGCTTACTACATTATTCCTTACTTCATTCTCTTAGCATTAAATGTCCATGGCGTCAGTTTGATTATGGCGATGAGCTTGCATACGTTAATCTTTATGATTATTTCGCTATTTCCGATTCCGGGTGGAACAGGGGGTGCAGAGTATAGCTTTGCAGTTCTGTTTACCAGCTTTACCACTTCGCATAGTAAATTGGTTTTGGCGATGCTTTTATGGCGAATTCTAACTTATTACTTTGGCATGTTTGCAGGGATGTTTGCATTAATGGTTAAACCAGATAAAGTAAAAAATAGTATGGGAGTTTAGGAGAACTAAACTCTTTTTATTTTAGGAGGACGGGTTGTATTGCTTCATTCAAATTTGCAAAAGATTATTAGTCGGTTAGATGCGATGTCAATGGATCAATCTGGTGATCGTCAGGTGAGGGAGTTTCAGCAGTATGGTGTTCCAGTGTGCAAAGTGATTTACGATCAGGTTAATGGAGAATTTATTGTGGATCACTATCAACAAGAGAGCCAATTAGTATTTGATAATATTGATTTAGCGGCGATTGAAATTTATGACTGCTTGTATGATTTTAGACATTCATTTTAATCCGGATAAACTCAAAGAGTGATTGTTGGATGAAACGGATAAATCGAACTTCTAAAACCGTCAAGTGAGGATCGTACAG
>NZ_GG698802.1:0-77111 GCF_000161935.1 Limosilactobacillus coleohominis 101-4-CHN
TTATTATGGAGGATTAGCTCAGTTGGGAGAGCATCTGCCTTACAAGCAGAGGGTCACAGGTTCGAGCCCTGTATCCTCCATTGAGTTGAAAAACTCATGAGCCGTTAGCTCAGTCGGTAGAGCATCTGACTTTTAATCAGAGGGTCGGCGGTTCGAACCCGCCACGGCTCATTGGCCGATTGGTCATTCGTTTGCCGACTTAGCTCAGTTGGCTAGAGCACCTGTCTTGTAAACAGGGGGTCGGAGGTTCGAGTCCTCTAGTCGGCATTAGCTAAATATTTATGCGGAAGTAGTTCAGTGGTAGAACATCACCTTGCCATGGTGGGGGTCGCGGGTTCGAATCCCGTCTTCCGCTTTGCCAATTCCATAATATTATGCCGGGGTGGCGGAATTGGCAGACGCACAGGACTTAAAATCCTGCGGTCAGTGATGACCGTACCGGTTCGATCCCGGTCCTCGGCATTTTTGCACCCATAGCGCAATTGGATAGAGTGTCTGACTACGAATCAGAAGGTTGCAGGTTCGACTCCTGCTGGGTGCATTTTTTCGGAAAGTAGCTCAGCTTGGTAGAGCACCTGGTTTGGGACCAGGGGGTCGCAGGTTCGAATCCTGTCTTTCCGATTTATAGTAAAATATATACTATACTTAATTCGCGGTGTAGCTCAGCTGGCTAGAGCGTCCGGTTCATACCCGGGAGGTCGTGGGTTCGATTCCCTCCGCCGCGATTTGGGTGGTTAGATTGGACCTTTAGCTCAGTTGGTTAGAGCAAGCGGCTCATAACCGCCCGGTCGTAGGTTCGAGTCCTACAAGGTCCATTTACCGAAAGGTAAATGTTGATTATATATTATGGAGGATTACCCAAGTGGCTGAAGGGGGCGGTCTTGAAAACCGCTAGGCCGGGCAACCGACGCAAGAGTTCGAATCTCTTATCCTCCTTTTTTATTATCGCGGGGTAGAGCAGTCTGGTAGCTCGTCGGGCTCATAACCCGGAGGTCGTTGGTTCAAATCCAGCCCCCGCAATTGGTCCGTTGGTCTAGTTGGTTTAGGACGCATCCCTGTCACGGATGAGATCACGAGTTCGAGTCTCGTACGGACCGTATGGCTCGGTAGCTCAGTTGGTAGAGCAACGGATTGAAGCTCCGTGTGTCGGCGGTTCGATTCCGTCCCGCGCCATTGTTTTATGCGGGTATAGTTTAGTGGTAAAACCACAGCCTTCCAAGCTGTTGTCGCGAGTTCGATTCTCGTTACCCGCTTCTACCGATATTTTTGGTATGGGCCTATAGCTCAGTTGGTTTAGAGCGCACGCCTGATAAGCGTGAGGTCGATGGTTCGAGTCCATTTAGGCCCATTGGGGAAGTACTCAAGTGGCTGAAGAGGCGCCCCTGCTAAGGGTGTAGGTCGCGACAAGCGGCGCGAGGGTTCAAATCCCTCCTTCTCCGTTATTGCTCGCGTAATGTGAGTTTATGACCCGTTGGTCAAGTTGGTTAAGACACCAGCCTTTCACGCTGGTAACGTGGGTTCAAATCCCGCACGGGTCACTTTTATTATCGCGGGGTAGAGCAGTCTGGTAGCTCGTCGGGCTCATAACCCGGAGGTCGTTGGTTCAAATCCAGCCCCCGCAATTGGTCCGTTGGTCTAGTTGGTTTAGGACGCATCCCTGTCACGGATGAGATCACGAGTTCGAGTCTCGTACGGACCGTTAATGAAGCATTCCTTAAGTGGAATGCTTTTTTTATTTCTAAATTTAACAAAAATGATAAACAAAAAGGCAGCCATTAGGCCGCCAATAGTAGCTATTCTTCCACTGTTTTAAAAACTTCTGTAAAATTACGTAGTTGTTGATTGGTATAATCCTTTAGCTATGCATAAACAGGACTCTTTAACCACTTTTTCAAATCGTCTTCAGTTTTCCAAACGGTTAACATGACAAGCGTTTGTGGGTGATCCATTCGTGTTGCAAAGTAACCGCCACTCATTTGATCTTTAAATTGATCATAAGTTTCGTCTAAGACATGAGGGCCGACTTTCTTTAGCATAGCACGAGTTTCTTTAGCTAAATCAAATGCTTGGAGAAAGAAAAAGCCATCAAAAGAGTCATCACCGACATGATGAGTCGTTTCTAATTTAATCGAAGAGCCAAAGATACTTGGTTGATCAGATAGATCCATTAAAATGTAATTATCTTCGGTTGTTAGGTTTTCCGCCATTACAAACCGCCGATCAGGATTGGCTTTAATTTCATCATCAAAATATGATTTGGAGCCTAAAGCATAGTTAATAACCTTAATCATTCCATTCACTCCTTTACAGATGTATTATACACTAAAAATAGAATGGTAAAAAATCTGATTATGGTTTTCTGCAAACTTGACTCAGCTAATAGAAAAGGTAAAATTAATATATTATAAATGTTTTGGGTAGGGGGTGTAATTTTGGAAAAACGCCAGCTGGATGAGAATACGATTCAAGTGATTATTAACCAAGATGATTTAGAAGAACGTGGAATTTCAATGCTTGATCTAATTGGAAACCAAAAGCAAATTGAAGATTTCTTTTATAGTATTCTCGAAGAGGTTGATACAGAACATCAATTTCAAAAAAATGATTCCGTTACTTTTCAGGCATTACCGATTAAAGATGGTTTGGAATTAATTATTTCGAAAAATGTTAATCGTGGATCTAATTCTGAAATGAATCAAGTTTCAAAATTAATTGCTGACCAATTGCGGGGACACGATCATCAAAGTTATTCGAGTAATCCTCAGTCTGATAATAATACCGTTCATAGTGATGCCGTTCTTTCAAATACATTCGTGGTTCGATTTGCAGATTTCGAAAACTTTATTGAGTTAGCTAATGTTTTAACCGATGATAATTTAAATGCCGATCTTTTCCATTACCAGAAAAAGTTTTATTTGGTACTGCAAGACCTCAATAATGTCGGAATGTCAAAGGACACAATTCTTAATTACCGAGCTCTTGCCAGTGAATATGGTCAGATTGTTGACATTACACCATCATTACTGCAAGAACATGGTAAATTGATCATGCGTCAGTCAGCATTAGAGACAGCAAGATATTATTTCAAGTAGGAACTTCAGTGGACACTGGAGTTTTTTGCATTTTTATTAACTTTTTTTCGTATTTAAAATATGGGTGATAAAATGCAAATTGGAATGAATAGTCATCATGAATTAGTCCATATTCAACAAGCACGATTTAATGAGCAATATTTCTGCCCTGAGTGTTCACAATCTCTTATTATTAAGAGGTCGAAAAATGAGCGACCTTTTTTTGCTCATTATTATCATTCAGAATACTTATGTGGAGAGTCGCAAAGTCATGAACGAGGGAAAAAACAAATTTTTCAATGGGCAAATCAACGTGGCTGGGACCCGCTGCTAGAAGCGTATTTACCAGCTATTAAACAACGTCTGCGGATTAATAATAAGCAGATTGCGTTGGAATATCAGTGTAGCCCATTGAGCCTAACCAAAATCAAAGCCCGCAATCGCGGCTATCAAATTCAGGGTATTTCTGTGAAGTGGATTCTAGGCCCTCGTTATCAAAGAAAATTACATTTTAGTAAGATTGCGCAGTTTACCCAGCAGTATCATAATCAACTTTATCTCTATTTTTGGAACTCGACGACTTGCCGTTTGGTATATCGTAATAATTATGCAACTTGCTCTTTTAATGCTAATTGGGGACTCATTTGGCAAAAGATTAGACACCAAACAAATCACTTACAACGGCGCCGTTTAATTTCAAATTCATTAATAAATTTAGCTTATCAAAATGGTCGTATCGCCAGCTGTTGTCCACTTTTCGTTCATGATATTCAAAAACGTTGGCCTGTAATGCAGCAACCAATTATGAAATGGCGGTTGAAAACGTTATTAATGATGGAAAAATGGCCAATTGGTAAACAAGTTACCCTTAAATATTGGCAGCAGTGGTTATTTGAACAGGCCGATTGGCTTGAATTTCCTTGTTTAGACTTTCGAATAGTCGAACAATTACGATTTCAAGCAATTAATGACTGGCAAAAATCATTAGTCAAATCCAGGATTATCATTATAGATAGGAAGACAGTAATTTATCGTCAGATGCCTCATTGGTTTTCAACTATTGAAGAAAAGTATGGTGAAATTCAGCGACTTTCCACAAGAAATAGGCAGACTGATTCAACGTATGATAGAATGGTGGGGTATGAATGAAGGAGGAAGAGTAATGGTTGAGGATTGGCAGCACTTCTTATTACCTTATCAGCAGGCAGTCAATGAATTAAAAGTTAAGCTGCGGGGAATGCGTAAGCAATATCAGGACCAAGCTCAACACTCACCAATTGAATTTGTCACTGGGCGCGTTAAGCCCGTCGATAGCATAAAGGAAAAAATGGTTCGGCGCCATGTTGCCGAGGATCGACTTGAGCAAGATATGCAAGACATTGCAGGTGTGCGGATTATGTGTCAATTCGTTGAGGATATTTATGAAGTGGTCGATTTATTGCGTGAACGAAGTGACATTAATATTTTGGAAGAACGTGACTATATCAGTAATGTCAAGCCGAGTGGTTATCGTTCATACCACATCGTTGTTGAATATCCAGTTCAATTGATCACTGGTGAAAAGAAGATCCTCGCAGAAATTCAAATTCGGACGTTGGCGATGAATTTCTGGGCAACAATCGAACATTCATTGAATTACAAATATCAAGGAGCTTTTCCGAGTGACCTATCAGCAAGATTGAAGAGTGCGGCAGAAGCGGCCTTTAAACTTGATAATGAAATGTCCGAGATTCGCGAAGAAATTCAAGAAGCTCAAAATCTTTTTTCCTATAGTAAAAACTCTGATTGGTCGCAACAGAACTCAACACAAGAAAATCAGCAAGAGAATAAACAATAGTTGGTGATTATATGAAAGTAGCAGTCTATACTTATTCATCGCCGGAATCCCTGCGATTACGCGATTTGATTATTAAAGGACTAGACGAGTATAAAATTGATTACGATGAGGGACATCCAGATATCGTAATTACGATTGGCGGTGATGGGACACTGCTGTCGGCATTTAATAAATATGAGGACCAATTAGATACCATTCGATTCATTGGTATTCATACTGGGCATTTGGGCTTTTATACTGATTGGCGTAATTTTGAAGTCCATGATTTAG
The DNA here is from genome assembly GCF_000161935.1 of Limosilactobacillus coleohominis 101-4-CHN. Classification (GTDB taxonomy): domain Bacteria; phylum Bacillota; class Bacilli; order Lactobacillales; family Lactobacillaceae; genus Limosilactobacillus; species Limosilactobacillus coleohominis_A. The sequence goes on from NZ_GG698802.1 coordinate 5,179, forward strand.
TTGCCAGTCTTAAAAATGGCGCCGGACAGTCAATAAGTTACCCATTAATTGAGATGACGGCGAAGTTTTCTGACGGTCAAGTCATGAAAAAAATCTGCTTAAATGAATCAACTGTCAAAAACATTACCAAGACAATGGTGTGCGATGTTTATATTAACCACGAACTGTTTGAGCGTTTCCGTGGAGATGGCCTGTGTGTTTCAACGCCCACTGGTTCCACCGCCTATAACAAAGCAGTGGGGGGTGCAGTTATGGATCCGCACATTATTGGATTCCAACTGGCAGAAATGGCATCACTTAATAATCGTGTTTTTCGTACGCTAGGCTCACCTACAATTTTTGGAGCGGATAATATTCTCACGTTGCGGCTAAAAGATGAATCAAGCATTGTTCTGACCTGTGATCGTGAAAAATGGGTCCTTGATTCTAAACGGCATCATTTAGTTGAGTTAACTTTTGAAGTTTCGAGTAAAAAGATTAAGTTTGCTAAGTACCGTCATACTAATTTTTGGCAGCGGGTTCGTGAGTCATTCATTGGAGATCTCTAGATGATTTTTACATGGCAGTACCAAGGAACAACTGAACGTAAATTAAGAAGTGTTTTGAAATCATTTGGTGTGACCAGTTCACTTTTAAAGGTTGCAATTTTTCATGGCGGTTCATTACAAATTGATCATCAACCAGCCTGGGCGGTGGATAAAGTTTTACCAGGACAAATGGTTGGTATTGAGCTGCCTGATGAAACCGCCAATCCGCGGATTACGGCCTTCCCGGGCTCATTTCAAATTGCTTATGAAGATGCCGATTTTTTAGTGATTAATAAGGATGCAGGAGTGGCAACCGTACCTGCTCATAATGTTGCAGTGCAAGATAGTTTAGTTAACCGTGTCAAAAATTATTATTTAGTTCATCAGTATCCAAATCAGGTAACTCACGTTGCAACCCGCTTGGATAAGGATACTAGTGGATTGGTAGTTTTTCCAAAGCATCGATTTGCTCATGCTGTTTTGGACCGGCAATTAAAACGTCATCAAGTAAAAAAAGAATATGTAGCGATTGTTGGTGGTCAATTAAGCAACCACCACGGTTATATTTATGCGCCAATTAGTCGTGATCCGGAGTCATTTGTGAAACGACAAGTTTGTGATGATGGAAAGGAATCTATAACTGAATATTGGACGGAACGGACTGTCGAACAGTTTTCAGTTGTCCGAATTCGTCTTCATACGGGGAGAACTCACCAAATTCGGGTGCATTTTAGCTTTTTAGGACACCCGTTAATTGGTGACGATATGTATGGAGGAACAGGTTTATTTATGTCTCGTCAAGCGCTTCACTGTCGCTATATTAGTTTTTACAGTCCATTTAAAAAACAACAAATTGAGTGTCAGGCACCACTACCTGATGATATGAACAAATTAATCGCAAAACTTTAAATTTATAAAGAAACCCTCGAGTTCTTATGCATTGAGCTCGAGGGTTTCTTTCTTTGGAACATCAGATTATTAATTTTGTTCAAACCACTTTTTAACACAAACTGGTTCAGGGCTAATAACATCTTTTTGCATTAAGGTTAACATTCCATTTTCAGTATTCCGCCGATAAAGGGTTAAGTTATCACTATTTTGATTAGAAGCGATCAGGAACTTTTCATCGCTATTCAGTTCGAAGTCACGAGGGAAGTCACCTTCGGAAGAGATTGATTGAATATGTTTAACCGTGTGGTCAGGTTGCACTGCGAAGACAGCAATCGTATTTTCACCACGATTGGATGTGTAAATAAATTTACCATCAGAAGTAATATGAATGGCAGCAGCTCCATTATGAGCGGTCCAATCATCAGGAATTGTCTTGATCGTTTGAATATGGGTGAATGATGCGTCCGCCGCATTATATTTAAGGACCGCTAATTTACTACTAAGTTCGCCTAAAACGTATGCATATTGACCATTCGGAGCAAAGACCATATGACGAGTTCCAAAACCAGGTTCAAACTTAAATTGGTTGGCTGCGGTTAATTTGCCATCATCACTGATGTTGTAGATAACCAATAGGTCCATTCCTAAGTCACAAACTGCTAACCGACCGTCAGGTGTTAAGTCAGTAAAGTGGGGGTGTGGACCATCTGCTTGTTCTGGTTCAGGCCCGTGAGTTCCTTCATGTTTAACCGAATCAGTTTGGACGAATGTGCCATCTGGATTAATCTGATAAACATTGACTTCTGCCTTATGATAATTAGCCGTAAACATCAAGTGACGTTTAGAATCTAGGCCAACATAAGCTGGTGGAGAACCGGCTGATAATGATTTATCCACTAATGTTGCCACACCATTTTCGATGTGATAGGATGCTACGCCGCCAAGATTACCTTCTTGACGAATTGAAAACACAAGATGGTTAGGGCCAACCTGTAAGTACGCTGGCTTTTCAGACTCAACAATGACTCGATCATTAACAAGCTGTCCCTTAGTTGGATCTAAGGTGACAGCGTACATTCCCTTACTAGCTTTTTTGGTATAAGTCCCAATTAAGAAATTTTCCGCCATGAGAACGCCTCCTAAATAGAATTGTCTCTATCATAGCAGGTCTCAATAGCTTCTACCAGTTCTTGTGATATGGTAAACTATCTAAGAAAGGAATTTGCTATGAAAAAAATTGAAAAAGTTAGTTCTTGGTTATGCGACCATTTGGCACTATTTAACTGCCCAGTTTGTCATGAAAAATTTATGCAGGTCAATAATCAACAATTGGTTTGTGTGAACGGTCATCGGATCAATATTAATAAACATGGTTACGTCTATTTTTTGCAAAAGGGTGTTAAGTCTGAATATGATCGCGAGATGCTTCTTGCAAGACGCCAACTCCTGTCTGCAGGCCTATTTAAGGGAATTATTACGGCAATAAATGAAGAATTAGGACCGACTCCACAGAGGATTCTGGATGTTGGTAGCGGTGAAGGAACCCCACTATTCCAACTTCAACAGTTACGAAATCGGCATGATGAAACTTATGTTGGCTTTGATATTTCACGTCCAGGGGTGCAATTAGCGACGCAATTAGATTCGGAATTATTTTTCTGCTTGGCAGACCTGCGTCAGCTTCCGTTTCAAAATAACTCATTTTCCACTATCATTGAACTGTTTTCACCGTCAGATTATCGTGAGTTTCACCGAGTTTAAAAAAACGATGGAAAGATAATCAAAGTGATTCCAACAGGAAATTATCTCCATGAAATGCGTGCATTACTTTATCCAGCGGATGATAAACATCAAAAATATGATAATACTGCTGTAAAAAAACTATTCGCCGATCATTTTGGTGCAACCCACGTAAAGAATGTTCAATATCGGTTTACCATTCCAAAATCACTGCGGTCATCAATGATCGAGATGTCGCCACTTCACTGGGGCAAAAATGCTCGTCATTTAACGGAAGCTGAAATTAATCAATTAACGACTGTTACCGTTGATGTGGACCTATTAATTGGTAAACAGAATTAGTTGTTGTTCCCGACAAATTATATGCTATAATAACTATTAGAAATCGTTTAGCAAGCGACATCGATCGGGTGAGTTCGTTGGTACTTGCTAAGGTGTACTTCATTAAAGCAGCGTTTCGCCGTGCCCACACCGAGACCCTGCTTTTTTTATTTGCAAAAAGAGGAAAAACTATGACAAATCATATTGTATTATTTGAGCCACTATTCCCGGCCAACACTGGGAATATAGCGCGGACATGTGCTGGGACAAATACAGTACTGCATTTAATCAAGCCGCTAGGTTTTTCAACGGATGATAAGCATATGCGTCGCGCTGGATTGGATTATTGGGATAAAGTGAAGGTGGTTTATCACGATGATTTACCATCGTTTATTCAAACTGTACCAGATTTGAAGCATCTATATATTGTTTCCAAGTTTGCCACCCGTGATTATACGGATGTTGATTATACAGAGTCTGGTGACCATTATTTCTTGTTTGGTAAGGAAACAACAGGGTTGCCGGAACCATTTATGCGGAAGTATCCTGAATTAGCAATTCGGATTCCACAAAATGATCAAAATATTCGCGCATTAAACTTATCTAATAGTGCTGCAATCATAATTTATGAAGCATTACGGCAACAAAGTTTTCCTAATTTGGCGCGTACTCATCGGTACCCATTTGATAAATTAAAATAAAGGAAGGATTAAAATGGCGAGGAAAGGATCAATGAAAACTAGAACTAGAAAAAAGCGGACGAGAACTACCCGCGGTAAAAAAAATAATTCACTAGTTGGAAGTCTTTCTGGGGCCTTAATAATCCTTTTGACTTTAACCGGAATGTTTCAATTAGGTGTGCTGGGTTCGTTAGTGCTAGGCATCTATAAGATGTTAGTTGGACAAAGTTATCTATTATTAATGATCATTGTCCTACTTTATTCGCTTGGTCTTGTGATTTATAACCAGTTGGTTCATTTTAGAAAAAATTGGGTATGGGGAATGATTATTTTTTATAGTGGACTATTACTATTTCTTCATTCACTCATGTTTCAAGAGTTGAATCAACATGGACATTTTTTTCAAGTAACTTGGAATAACGTAGGACAAAGTATTGTTAATTCTGACCAGACGATGCCCATTGGTGGCGGATTGATTGGGGCAGGATTATATTCCATTACCAATGTTTTGCTGGGACAAACCGGATCAGTTGCCTTTGCTTGGTTACTGATGATTATTGGAGTCGTGATCTTTTTTAAATTGCCTTGGCACCAAATAATTGTTAGTGGTCATCAAGCCATATTAGGATGGCTCAAACAAATACGCACCCAACAGCAAACTGTTAAGCAAAGACATCGTCAAAGTAAATCATTCCCTACGGTTGACAATAAGCAACCGGTAATACATCAATCCGCTGAGCGTTCTGGTGGTTCTGGTAAGAATAATCTGGAGCCAGCAGTTGAACCTAAGATTACCGTGGCAGCCCAACCAACACCACTCAAGAAAGAACATAATCCAGTTGGTCAGGATAAAGTGAACACGGTGAATCAGAAAGATGAGAAAGCGGTTGGCGATTTTGCCACTGCCTCGGGAAATGATGATGAAAATTATCAACTTCCGCCAACCTCGTTGTTGACCAAAGTGAATGCAACTGACCAAAGTGCGGATCTAAATTCCATTAAGGAGAATACTGCTAAACTCCAATCGACACTGAAGTCGTTTGGTGTTGATGCAACCGTTGAAAATGTTAATTTAGGACCGTCAGTTACCAAGTACGAATTGAGACCAGCAGTTGGGGTGAAGGTGAGTCGAATTACCCACTTGGCGGATGATTTAGCCTTAGCTTTAGCAGCAAAAGATATTCGGATTGAAGCACCAATTCCTGGTAAATCTTTGATTGGAATTGAAGTACCAAATAAGAAAGTCGCGACAGTCGGATTTCGCAATATGATTGAGTCGGTTGCCAGCCATCCTGAAAAGCCGTTAGAAGTACCCCTTGGCCGGACCGTTACTGGGGATGTTATGACTGCCGACTTAACTAAGATGCCACATTTACTGATTGCTGGGGCGACCGGTAGTGGGAAGTCAGTTGCCATTAACGTGATTATTACCAGTATTCTTTTAAAGGCCAAACCACACCAAGTGAAGATGCTCATGATCGACCCGAAAAAGGTCGAACTGAGTGTTTATAATGGAATTCCTCACCTGCTATCTCCGGTTGTTTCAGACCCGAAAAAGGCGGCGCGAGCGTTAGCAAAAGTTGTTGCTGAAATGGAACGGCGGTATGAATTGTTTGCTAGTTTTGGGATCCGCAACATCAATGGATATAATGAACAATTGCAGAAAAATTCTTCAACTGACGAGAATCATCCCTACTTACCGTTAATTTTGGTAATTGTTGATGAACTGGCTGACTTGATGATGACGGTTTCTAAAGAAGTTGAAGATTCAATTGTCAGAATTGCTCAGATGGGACGAGCAGCAGGAATCCATATGATTTTAGCAACTCAACGACCATCGGTTGATGTTATTACCGGCTTAATTAAGGCCAATGTACCGTCACGAATTGCCTTCGCCGTTTCGAGTGGGGTAGATTCACGGACGATTATTGATACCAATGGAGCTGAAAAATTGTTAGGCCGGGGTGATATGCTTTTCGAACCAATTGATCAAAACAAACCAACACGGGTGCAAGGAGCATTCATTTCAGATACAGATGTTGAAAACGTCGTGAAGTTTATTAAAGATGAGCAGCCAGCCGATTATGATGAAAAAATGGTGGTTAGCGATGAAGAAATTCAGCATGAAGAGGAAGTTACCGATCAGGATGAACTTTTTCCAGAAGCTTTAAAATTTGTTGTTGATCAACAAAAGGCCTCAACATCTTTGATTCAGCGCCGCTTTCGGATCGGATACAACCGTGCGGCTCGCATCATTGATGATCTTGAACAACGCGGTTATATTGGACCGGCGAATGGATCCAAACCACGGGAAGTCTATAAGCAAAAAGATGAAGAATAAAAAAAGCGCGCCGTGAAAAGCGCGCAATTTTTTTAAATTAAGTTAAGTGAAGCCACCGCTCCTAAAATTAATGATCCGAGCATTGCAATCAGCATCAGCCAAACTGCGACCATTGTAATCTTTTGAAAAGTTGATTTCTTCTTTTTTTGCATCATATTCAGTCCTTATTAATGTTATGTTAGCTTACAGTTTAATCAATCTGGCGATGAAATTCAAATCATCCAAGCGGAGATATGGTAATATTGTTTAGTAATCAATTGAGGAAAGGGAATTACAAAATTGAATTATCAGCGGGTTCTGATTGAAATATTAATAATTATTTGTTACTGGTTTGTTGAAAAAATGTTTTTTATGGTGTTTGTGAATGCTAAAAATCGGTCACAAGCCAGAATTCACCACCCAAGTATTTGGGCAATTCTTCTTCTAATACTGACTTGGTGGAATTTAGGTTATTACTACATTGCTTATCCAATTATCATCATAGCTGGTCTCGGAATCATTTTAGTGATGAAACAGCTAATTGGTCAGCATGAATTTCTATATCGAATTTTCTGGCCAAGTTTCTGGAATTTAAGTTGTTTGCTGATGATTATTTCATATGTTATATCAATTTTTTGTTATCAACTCCCCACACCATAAAAGGCTGTCTTACCAGTGTTTCAAGGCGTCATCCATTTTGGATGATGCCTTTTTTGATTTAAATGGGGTAATTTAGGGATGAATGTGGTGGATAGTGGTGGATTGTGGTAAACTAAAATTTGTAATTGGCAAAAGGGGGGATTAGTCATGTTTATGGGTGAATTTAATCACTCGATTGATAATAAGGGCAGACTAATCATCCCTGCCAAGTTTCGTTCTCAACTTGGGGAACGATTTGTCATTACTCGGGGGATGGATAAGTGCTTATCTGGATACTCCATGAATGAATGGGACCAACTAAAGCAGCAATTAGAAAAGCTACCGATGACGAAAAAGAATGTTCGACAATTTGTGCGTTTGATTTATTCAGCAGCAATTGAGTGTGAATTTGATCGTCAAGGACGGGTTAACTTATCTAAAACCCTGATTAACTATGCCAACATTAGTAAAAAGTGTGTAGTAGTCGGTGTGTCGTCCCATTTTGAAATATGGGATGAGGATGCTTGGCAGAAATATAGTGATCAAGCCGCGGAAGACTTTGACGAGGTGGCTGAAGATATTGATTTTGATTTCTAGAAGGAGGGAACAAGTCGGATGAAATTTGATCATGTTACCGTACTCCTCCATGAAGCAGTTGCCGGTTTAAATGTGCAACCAGATGGTCAATATGTAGATGCAACATTGGGTGGTGGTGGTCACAGTGGCCTGATTTTATCCAAATTGCATGGTGGTCACCTATATGCTTTTGATCAAGATCGAACGGCAATTGAATACAACCAGGAACATTTAGCTGATTATTTAGCGCGTCATCAATTAACCTTTATCAAGGATAACTTTAAAAATTTGCAAGTTGATTTGAATAAACTTGGGGTTACTAAAGTCGACGGAATTGTCTACGATCTCGGCGTTTCATCACCGCAGTTTGATGATGGGCAACGGGGCTTTAGTTATCAACATGATGCCAAGTTAGACATGCGGATGAATCAGGAGCAATCCTTATCAGCGTATGAAATTGTAAATCAATGGCCCTATGACCGATTAGTAAAGATCTTATATCGTTATGGGGAAGAAAAATTTGCTAAGTCAATTGCACGGGCAATTGAACGCCATCGTGAGGAACGACCCATTACCACTACCTTTGAATTAGTGGATGTGATTAAAGAAGCCATTCCAGCGCGGGCACGACGCCACGGCGGTCATCCTGCCAAAAAGACTTTTCAGGCCATTCGGATTGCGGTGAACGATGAACTGGGTGTTTTGGAAGCATCATTAGAACAGGCTTTTGAAATGCTCAATGTCGGTGGACGAATTAGTGTTATTACTTTCCAGTCTCTGGAAGATCGGTTAGTAAAGACGATGTTTCGTGAACGAACAACCCTTAAAGATGTTCCGGCAGGCTTACCAGTTATTCCTAAGGAACAGCAGCCTGATTTTAAACTGGTTAATCGAAAGGCAATTGAGCCATCACCACAAGAATTGGCAAGCAACCATCGTGCACATAGTGCGCATTTACGAGTAATTGAAAAAGTGAAATAGATTGAAGGATAGTGGACAAAATGGATTTTAATACGAATGTTGCCAAAAAATTAACTGAAACACAGCCGGTTCAACAGCCTCGGCAAGCTACTCAAACTCAATTCCAATCAGTGGCGATTTCTAAATTTGAATATTTATTGACGGGGTGCTGTGCATTAGTTATTTGTGCAATGATGATTTCCTTAATTTCGGCTAAAATTAGTGTTAATAATTCACAACGCCACTTACAAAATATTCAAACCCAAATTAGTAAAGTCAATAATTCCAACATTAGTCAACAACAGGAAATCGGTGATTTGACCAGTCAAAGTAACTTGCAAAAAATTGCCGCTAAGTATAATCTAAATGATTCAAATACTAATGTAAGGAACGTTAATAAATAATGAAATCTCCTGATCAAAAAAAGCGAACGATGAGTAGTAAAGGGCAACGAAACCATAAACAGTTCGGTAAATGGCTGTGTTTGGTTACCGCTGCGATCTTTTTATTATTTATCGTTCGTTTTGCATATATTTCAATATTTAAGGATGTTAAAAATCATGACTTATCAACGGCCGCTGTACAACGTTACACACATTCACGGATTATCACAGCCCAGCGGGGAAACATTTATGATGATCAAGGAAATCTTTTAGCACGTAATACTAGTAAGTATACGGTCTATGCGGTTCTTGATAAGAATCAAAAGACTATGAGTGGCAAGCCACTATACGTCACCAACAAAAAAAGAACTGCAAAGGTTTTGGCAGAGTACCTAGATGTATCAGAAAAGAAAATCTATAAAGCATTGACGCCAAAGAAAAAACTGTACCAAGTCCAATTTGGCACTGCGGGATCAAACATTTCAGTCAGCAAAATGGAGGAGATTAAAGCACGTCATTTGACGGGAATTAATTTCACTAAAACTCCGGCACGCCAATATCCTGAAGGTGAATTTGCTCGGCAGCTACTAGGTTCAACAGCGGTTAAGACTAATAGTAAAACGGGGCAGTCTAAATTAGTTGGGCAGATTGGTTTGGAACAGTATTTTGATAAGCAGTTGCGTGGCCGCGATGGGTTAAAAAAATCAGAAAATGATGTTTATGGCTATCAATTATCAGATTCGCCGCAAAAAGGGCATGCAGTAAAAAATGGTGATGATATTCACTTAACCCTGAATAATACGGTCCAACATCAACTAGAAAATTTGGTTACTAGCGCAGATAAGTCTGCTAAGCCTTCCGCAATGACTGCGGTGGTAATGGAAGCTAAGACCGGGGAAATTATTGCAGCAACGCAGCGTCCAACGATGACTTCAGAGAAGCCAGCGTGGACGAATGCCTTAATTCAAGATACATACGAACCTGGTTCAACCATGAAGGTCATTGCACTAGCATCAGCCATTGATTCTGGCAACTTTAACCCCAATGCAACCTATAAATCCGGAACTTGGGAAATGGGTGGCGGTAAAATTACTGACTGGAATACGAGTGGTTGGGGTAATATCACTTTTCGTGAAGCCTTCTATCGGTCCAGCAACGTTGGATTTGCCCATATTGAGCAAAATATGGGGGCATCTACTTGGATGAAATATTTGAAGCAATTTGGTTTTTTAAAACCCACTAAAGTTTATGGGATGTCTGGCGAATCTTCTGGAACGACAACCTTTAAAGGGGCCCTCGAACAAGCTAATACTTCATTTGGTCAGGGAATTACTGTTAACACGATGCAGATGATGCAGGCTTTTACGGCAGTGGCCAACAACGGTAAGATGATGCGACCGTATATTGTAAACAAGGTAACCAATAGTAAGGGTGAAACCATTAAGACAGTTAAACCAAAGCAAGTCGGCAAACCAATCAGTAGTTCTGCTGCTAAAGAGACTCGTAAATATATGCAGGGAGTTATTTACGATAAAGTCGGTACTGGACAACTATACAAAGTTAAGGGTTACCGTATTGCTGGGAAAACGGGAACTGCCCAAATTGGGAGTGCCAATGGTTATGAGCAAGGATCGAATAATTATATTTATTCATTCGTTGGATTTGCGCCAGCTAAAAACCCTAAGTATATTCTGTACATCACAATGCGGAAGCCAACTTCGACAAATGGTCCTGCGGAAAAGACCATGGCGTCGATTACAACACCGTTAATCAAAACATTACTGGATAAACAAAAGAGCAAACAAGCTAAAAAGCAAGGAGTTGTGAAGGTTGTTAATGTTGTCGGTAAGAATGTCAAGGATGCACAAGACATCCTTACGAAAAACCATCTTCAAGTGACAGTAATTGGTGATGGAAAGAAAATTCAGCAACAATCGCTGTCTCCGGGGACCAGAGTTGTGATTAACAATCGCATTATCCTGGTGACGAGTGGCAAGATTAAGATGCCAAACATTAATGGCTGGAGCCAATCTGACGTTAGTCAGCTAGCCCAGTTGTTGAATTTGCAAGTTGACTCATCCGGGAGCGGGTTTGCAACTGATCAAAGCATCAAAGAAAATCAAACGGTTAAATCTGGTCAACAATTAACCGTTAAGTTTGAAGAGAAATAGAAAAGATTCGGAGGAAGATAATGATGAGCAAAATTTTATTGAGTGGTCTCATCTCATTGGTGATTGCTGGAGGATTGACGTATCTATTAATGCCCTACTTGATTCGCTATTTCCGAGCGAAAAAGGAGGGTCAGCAGATCCGTGAGATTGGCCCAACCTGGCACGCAAAAAAAGCCGGCACGCCGACCATGGGCGGAATTCTATTTATTGCGGCAACGGTGATTGCCATTTTACTGGTGGGTATTTTTAATAGATTCCTTTTAACCAACACTATGTGGGCTTTGTTGTTTACATTAGTGGTGTACGGCCTAATTGGAATGTGGGATGATAGTATTAAGATTTTTCACCACCAAAATGAAGGCTTTAAACCTTGGCAAAAGTTTTTATGTCAGGTGATTGCTGCCATGGTATTTGCAGTCATTTATCAACATGAAAACTTCCAAATGGGCTTTGGAACAACCTCTATTGGGTGGATCTACGCCTTATTCATTATTTTCTGGATGGTTGGTTTTTCGAACGCAGTTAACTTAACTGATGGATTGGATGGTTTGGTTACCGGATTGGCGGTCATTTCATTTGGTGCTTACTTTGTCATTGCTTTGTTTCAAAAACAAACTGAGGTTGCAGTTTTTGGCTTGACGATTATTGGGGCATTGCTTGGCTTTTTCCCATTTAATCACAAACCTGCCCAAATTTTTATGGGTGATATGGGCTCTTTAGCCCTAGGAGCGAGTCTAGCTGCTGTCTCACTCTTATTACATCATGAATGGTCGTTACTAATTATCGGCTTAGTTTACGTTCTAGAAACAGCTAGTGTAATTTTACAAGTTGCATCGTTTAAAACGACTGGAAAACGGATTTTTAAGATGACACCAATCCACCATACTTTTGAAATGATTGGTTGGAGTGAGTGGAAAATTGACCTCACATTCTGGGGATTCCAGTTGATTTGTGCTATAATCGCAGTTTCAATGATTGTTATTTTTGGTTAAATCAAGAAGGGTGACTATTATGAATAATGTAACAAAGTATAATGGCAAAAACGTATTAGTGATGGGTTTTGGACTGAGTGGTTTAAATGCCGCTCATTTGTTAGTGAAATTAGGGGCAAACGTGGTTGCAAATGATCAAAAAACTCCTGATGATCCAACCATTGTTGAAAATTTAAAAAAAGATGGTATTAAAGTGATTACTGGTGATAATCCAGTTAGTTTGGCGGATGAAGATTTCGATTACGTGGTTAAGAATCCTGGGATTCCGTATGATGTTCCGTTGGTTGCGGCCTTTGTTAAAAAGGGCACTCCAATTATTACTGAAGCTGAACTTGGTTATGAAATTTTCTCAGGACATTTGGTCAGTGTTACTGGTTCTAATGGAAAAACGACAACCACGACATTAATTCAAAAAATGTTGGATGCTGGTCTATCCCACATAGCAAAATATGCCGGTAATATTGGGGTGTCCTTTACGAAGACGGCACAAGAATTAAGTGCAGACGACTACCTAGTAACCGAATTGTCTAGTTTTCAACTTTTGGGAACTCCTGACCTTCATCCTCATATTGCAGTGATTACCAATATTTTTGCTAATCACTTGGATTATCATAAGACTCGTGAAAATTACATTAACGCTAAGTTAAACATTACACGCAATCAAACTAAGGACGACTACCTAATCATGAATTGGGATCGTGATGAGTGGCAAGAAATCGCGCGGCGTTCCTCAGCCACGATTGTGCCATTTTCGCGCCTTGGAAAGAGTAAGGATGGTGCATATGTTGAAGATGGCGTTATTTATTGGCGTGGTGAAAAGGTAATGCCCACCAAAGATATTCGTTTGATTGGACCACAAAATGTAGAAAATGCGTTAGCAGCAATTGCCGCAGCCAAGTTAAGTGGAGTTGATAATGAAGCGATTATTAATGTTCTAACTACCTTTGGTGGTGTTCGTCACCGTCTTCAATACGTAATGGATTATCAAGGACGCCGTTTTTACAATGATTCCAAGTCAACCGATATCGAAGCGACTGAAGTTGCCTTACAAGGATTTGAACAACCAGTCATTCTTCTCGCTGGTGGTCTTGATCGTGGTTATACTTTTGAACGGCTAGTTCCATATTTCAAGAAACATGTTAAAGCGTTGATTGTCTTTGGAGAATGCAAAGACAAAATGAAAGATGCAGGAGAACAAGCTGTCCTTCCAGTATATGAAAGTGAGAATGCTGTTACTGCGGTTCCAGAGGCATGGAAATTAAGCGAACCGGGTGATGTGATCCTCTTATCACCTGCCAATGCCAGCTGGGACCAATTCCCAAGTTTTGAAGTGCGGGGCGACAAGTTTATTGAGGCGGTTGAACAGTTAACCGGTCAAAAGGAGCAGAAGTAATGAGATTATTAGTTTCAGGCGGTGGTACTGGTGGTCACATTTATCCAGCACTGGCCTTAATTGAACGGTTGAAACAAGTTGAACCTGATACCGAGGTGTTATACGTCGGTACCACACGGGGGTTGGAAAATAAAATCGTTCCGGCTGCCGGCTTAAAACTTAAAACCTTGCACACCCAAGGCTTTAAACGATCACTGTCTTTAGAAAACTTCAAAACGTTATACTTATTCGTAAAGTCGGTTCACGATGCCAAAAAGATTATTCGTGATTTTCACCCTGATGTAGTTTTAGGAACTGGTGGTTACGTTAGTGGTGCAGTTTTATATGCAGCTGCTAAAATGCATATTCCAACAGTTATCCACGAACAAAATAGTGTGGTTGGGATTACGAATAAGTTTTTGAGTCGTTATGTTGATGAAATTGCGATCGCGTTTGAAGCGGCTCGAGCTCAGTTTCCAGCTAATAAAGTTCACATGACTGGTAATCCACGGGCTCAGCAAGTTGCTGCTAATTTAAATTCAGATTATTCATGGACGAATGATGGATTACGTGATGATCAACCAACGATGATGATTTTTGGCGGCAGCCAGGGGGCGCCAAAAATCAATCAGAGCGTTGTCGATGCCATTCCGGAATTTAACAAACGTGATTACCAGGTTATTTTTGCAACTGGTCAAAAGCGCTATCAGAAAGTAATGGAAAAACTACGCAACGTTTCTGTTGGCAAGAACGTGAAAGTAGTTCCCTACATTCCGGATATGCCTAAAAAGCTTCCTAAGGTTGCAGCATTAGTTTCACGTGCTGGAGCCACGACAATTGCGGAAATTACTGCGTTGGGGATTCCAACCATTTTAATTCCAAGCCCATATGTAACAGCTAATCATCAGGTTAAAAATGCCCAGGCTTTAGTTAAAAAAGGCGCCGCGCTAATGATTTTAGAGGATCAGCTCGATGCGCGGACTTTATTACTTCAAGCTGATAAAATTATGGAAAATGCAGCAGTGCGCCAAAAAATGGCGGAGGCCTCTAAACAAATTGGTAAGCCAAATGCAGCAGATTTATTAATTGATGTTTTAAAGAAAGCAGAGCGTGACCATCAATAAAGGAGGGGAGAAAGGTGAGTCATCATTATGACGACAACGACGATCATCAACGCTATTTGCAACGCCTTAAGAAGCTTGAAAATAGTGGCCTCCATGCCATCAAAGAGATTCGCGATCGTGAAACGTCATTAAATAATGAGGTCCCCGCTGTTGGTTACCGACAGAAAGTTGGTAATGGTAAACGGGCGGCCAGTATCTTGATTCCCTTTATTTTAGTTTTATTGATAGCCATCTACATGCTCTCCCCACTCAGTAAAATTGAGACTGTGAGGGTGGAGGGGAATACAGAAATGACTAGCCGTGAAGTTCAGAAGGCAACGAATATCCGTTCAGGACGTTATATTTGGTGGATATTTCGGCACCAAGGGGCAACCCTTGAACAAGCGCAGAAGCGAAATCCGCAAATTAAAACTCTCCGAATTAAGTTGACGGGTCCTCGATCTGTGAGGGTACGGGTCACTGAGTATCCGGTAATTGGAATTATTAATCACGATGGTCGACAACAATTACTCTTATCAAATGGTAAGTATCGTCCAATCACTGGTAAGATTGATAATTTTCTTCATTATGCAAACTTTAATAATAGTTACACCCATTTAAAGATTGCGGCACGAGAGATTGGAACTTTGCCAAAGTATATTCGACAAAGTATTTCTGAAGTTAGCTATTCACCGACTAAATTAAATCCAGATCGTCTCAAACTTATTATGAATGATGGTAATACAGTTTTGGTCCGTGCAGATACGCTTGGTGAAAAGATGAAGTATTATCCTTCAATTGTTTCTAAGATGAAGGGAAACGGAATTATTGACTTGCAATATGGTGCTTACTCATATAATTACGGTAATAAACAAAAATAAGGTTTTTATAAGTAGTTTTGTGGATTTAGCAGGTGTAACCGCCTAAACTGTGGTAAAATCAAATGGTAAGTCAAATTATAAATAAAAAAATTTTAGGAGGGTTCCTTGTAAATGAATAATTCACAAATCTATGTTGGTTTAGACATTGGAACCACTTCGATCAAAGTACTTGTATGCGAAAACGTTAAGGGCAAGCTGAAATTGATCGGTGTTGGCAAACAACCATCTGGTGGCCTGAATCGTGGAGTAATTGTCGACATTGATCGGACGGCCAATGCTATTAAACAGGCAGTGGCTCAAGCAACTGAAAAGTCTGGTGTCAAAATTAGCAAAGCGGTAATTGGGTTACCCGCTAATTATTTACAGATGAATCAGGTTCATGGGATGATCAACCTATCAGATCAGGGGCAACCACGAGAGATTGTTAATCAAGATGTGATTGATGTCGCCCACTCGACACTTTCTCAAGGGCTACCGCCAGAGCGTGAAGTGATTGATCTGGTACCACGTGACTTTGCGGTTGATCAATTCCGTGGAATAAAAGATCCGCGTGGTATGTCTGGGATTCGTTTAGAATTATGGGCAACTCTTTATAGTGGACCGAAGACCATTGTATATAATACACGGAAATCAGTTGAACAGGCTGGCTTGAAGATTGAAGACATGGTTGTTGACTCGATAGCCACCGGTTCGAATGTATTAAGTGATGGTGAACAGGATTTTGGTACTGTCATCATGGATCTTGGTGCTGGCCAAACCACCACCAGCATTATTCATGATCACCAGCTTAAATTTGCCTATGTTGATCCTGAGGGTGGTAACTATATTACCAAGGATATTTCAGCCGTTCTGAATACTTCGCAAAAGAACGCTGAACAATTAAAACGTGACCATGGTTATGCAGATAGTCGGCAGGCGGCTGAGGATGTTCAATTAGCTGTGGATGTTGTCGGCAAGGCCCAACCAGTTAATTACACTGAAAAGTATTTATCTGAGGTAATTGAAGCACGAATTCGCCAAATTTTCCGTCGAGCGAAGGACAAACTTGATTCAATCAATGCTCCAGAATTGCCAGGTGGATTGGTACTTTATGGTGGTGTTGCTGCATTACCGGGTATCAAGGAAATTGCTGCTGAATACTTTACAGGGAATGTTCGAGTATTCGTTCCTAACGAAATGGGAATTCGACAGCCGAGTTATGCGACCGCACTCTCACTTTGTTTATACGAAAGTAGTCTGACGGATGTTGACCGCTTGATTAAGGAAACTGTTCATGATGGCAATCTGATTGCTAGTCCTCATCAAAGTCAGCAAAATGAAAATATGGTGATCAACCAGAGCAAACCAAAACGTCAACGCAAAATCCGCCATTCTAACCCGAAGAATTCAGCACCTGCTCATGAACAAAATCAAGAACGGGAAAGCAAAAAATCTGAAGGAGAAAGTAAAATTAAGAGTTTCTTTAGCAACTTTTTTGACTAATTAAGTAATCACGGAGGGAAATTTTATGGACAATCCAACGAACGCAAACGATCAAATGGAGATGGAAGGCGCCCGCATTAAAGTTATTGGTGTTGGTGGCGGTGGTGGCAACGCCGTTAACCAAATGATCAATGAAAAGGTTAAAGGTGTTGACTTTATTGTTGCCAATACTGATTTACAAGCACTGGATGGTTCAGCTGCTAAAACTAAGATTCAATTGGGACCTAAGTTGACGCGTGGATTGGGTGCTGGGTCTAATCCAGAGGTTGGTGCTAAGGCAGCTCAAGAAAGTGAATCGGAAATTACTAAGATCCTTGAAGGTGCCGACATGGTATTTGTAACTGCCGGTATGGGTGGTGGTACTGGAACCGGTGCCGCTCCAGTGATTGCTAAAATTGCCAAGGATTCAGGCGCTTTAACAGTTGGGGTTGTTACTCGGCCATTTAGCTTTGAGGGAACTCGTCGGGCTAAACTTGCTGCTCAAGGATTAGCAAATCTGAAGAAGAATGTTGATACGTTAATCATTGTTGCTAATAACCAACTACTTGAAATGATTGATAAGAAGACTCCAATGATGGAAGCCTTTAAAGAAGCTGATGATGTTTTACGTCAAGGGGTGGAAGGTATTTCTGATCTAATTACTAACCCTGGATACATCAATTTGGATTTTGCTGATATTCGTCACACAATGACTAATCAAGGTTCAGCATTGATGGGAATCGGTTCTTCAACGGGCGAAAATCGTGCTGCTGAAGCAACCAAGAAAGCAATTTCGTCACCATTACTGGAAGTATCAATTGACGGGGCAGAACACGTCCTAGTAAACGTTACTGGTGGCAAGGACTTATCAATGTTTGAAGCCCAAGAAGCCTCGAGTGTAATTCGTGAAGCAGCTAATACAAATGTTGACATTACCTTTGGGATGTCTGTAGATGATAATCTTAATGATGAAGTTCGAGTCACTGTAATTGCTACGGGGATTGATAAAGGGAAGCAGCAAAATAACGCTGCTCAACGGTCGACGTCTGCAGATGACCGAACTGCTCCATTAAATGTTGGTCAAAGTCAACCACGGAACGCTGCTTCAAATGACCAAAATCAAGATGATCATCAAGATCCATTTAGCGGTTGGAATGACCCGGGTGATGAAGTCAACCGCCCAAACAATCGGGAAAGCAATTTTGATGATGTGAAGAAACCTGATTTCAGTGTTCAAGATGATGATTTAACGAACGTTGATGATGGGGGAGAAGACCTTTCCACGCCTGCGTTCTTTAAAAATCGGCGTCAATAAATCGAGGGTGGAACGTTGTGTTCCTCCTTTTGTTTATCTAATTGAAATAAGAAAGGGGAGATTGACATGGCTGGTAAATTTTTAAATAACTTCTTTGGGATGAATGATGATGCCACAGCTACTAATTACTATGATGATCAACCAGCACAACAAACAACCAACAATCGGAAAGTTGTTTCCATTAAGAGTGTGCAATCATTACATGAAAATGGCAAAATTGCATTATTCGAACCACGGATCTATGGTGATGCCCGCGACATTACGGAACAATTACTAAATGGTCAAGCTGCTATTATTAACTTTCGGCAGATGGATGCCAAAGTTGCTATCAAAACAGTAGATTTTTTAAACGGTGCTGTCTTTGCAATGGATGGTGAAATTCAGCGGATTGGTGAGCAAATTTTCTTGTGCACACCGAAGAATTTTGAAGTGACTGGTAAGACAATGTCAGACATTGAAAACAGTCATCCATCGTTTGATGACTAAATGAAGTTGGAGAAGAGATTGTGATTGGATTTATTGTATGGGCAGTGAATAGCCTGATTAACCTGTATGTATTTCTAATTGTTATTTGGTGCTTATTATCTTGGTTCCCAGGAGCGAGTCAAAGTTCTTTAGGACGCTTCTTGAATCAGTTAGTTCATCCATACTTGTCTGTGTTTGAGCGAATTATTCCACCACTTGGTGGGGTCAGTTTTGCGCCAATCGTAGCAGTATTGGTATTGTGGTTCGCCCAACGGGGTGTTCAGATGCTCTCCTTGTTGGTAAGGTGAATAATTTGGTTGATTTAAACATTAGTCAACATTTTCGACCGGACGAACGAGATTTTCTTAATCAAGTTTTGGATCAAATTGCTACTGCTGCAGGTGAGTACCGTCCAGTATTAACCAATTTTTTGAATCCGCGACAGATCTTTATTGCCGAAACGCTTGTTAATCGTGAGGCAGATTTGCGATTTCAAAGTTGGGGTGGTTACCCCGATGCAGAAATGCAACGTTTTTTAATTTATCCTGATTATTATCAACCTAACCGTGAGGACTTTCAGATTAACTATTACCAGATTAATTATCCTACAAAGTTTGTTGAGCTCCATCACCGGCAAATTTTGGGAACACTTCTTGGAAGTGGTTTAACCAGAGGGAGTTTTGGTGACATTTTGAATAATGATTTGGTATGGCAAATAGCAGTCAGTCGTGAAGTTAGCCAATTTGTGGATCAAGAGTTGGAACGAATTGGCCGAATCAATGTTCAGTTTGAACGAATTAGTCAGGATAAATTAGTTTTACCGGATGATGATTGGGAGAAAGTATCAATTACGGTGCCTTCACTGCGCTTAGATGCAGTGATTGCCAACGCCTTTAACTATTCACGAAATCGTGCTAAGGCGGCGATTGAACATGGTTTAGTAAGGGTTAATTGGGAAGAAATTGATCGTCCAGATTATCAGATGGCAATTCATGATCTAATTTCTGTTCGGCATGGTGGCAGAATTAAACTATTGCAATCTGGTGGCAAAAACCGGAAGAATAATCTTCGACTAGATATACAGTTAATTAAGGCATAATATTTTGGAGGAATGATCATGACAGTGAGTGCAGAGGACATTACTAATAAAACATTTGATACTAAAATGCGGGGCTTTAACCAAAGTGAAGTCCGGGATTACTTAAATGAGGTTGCCCAAACCGTTCAAGAGTTAAACGAGAAAAACCGGGAACTCTCGGAAATGGTTAAAGCAAACGAGGAAAAACTGAAATACTTTACTGATTTAAAAGATTCGCTAAACAAATCCATCTTGGTTGCCCAAGAAGCGGCTGATAAAGTTAAAAATAACGCGAAAAAAGAAGCTGAAATTATGGTGCGTGAGGCTCAAAAGCAAGCAACCGATATAGTTTCAGAAGCCAATGAAAAAGCTAATGCGGTAATTGAAGAATGTACCAATTCCACCCGTAAACTGACGACGGAAACAAATGATTTGAAGAAGCAAACGCGGATTTTCCGGCAACGTCTACAAGTAATGTTGGAATCACAATTAGAGGTTGTTAAGAGTAATGATTGGGATGAATTACTTGCTAACACTGACATGAGTGATTTTACAGAAATTCAAAAGATTCTGGGCAACAAGGTTGACAATGCTCAACAAAGCAGTGTAAACTCTGACACAACACCAGATGAAAACACTAATTCATCAGCCACTGCAGATCAACCAGTCGCTAATGATGAAGGGAAAACAGTTGTGATTTTCCCGGATAGTGATAAATCTGATCACTAATAATTCTAAAATATTGACGAGACCACGAGGATACTAGGATGTCGCAGAGAGTCGATGTTTGGTGAAAATCGATGACTTATGAGTGTCCCCATCAGCTCGGAGTGCAGTTTTGAAAATTGTAGAAACTGCCGGGTCATTCCCGTTATGCAATGCCTAAGGAAGTAATAATTACTTTAAAATAGGGTGGTACCACGAACAGCTTCGTCCCTTGCGGATGGGGCTGTTTTTTTTATTTTAGAATTAATAATCAACTAAGGGGGAAGTAAGATGCGAGTTAAAGATACGCTTAACTTGGGTAAAACCAAATTCCCAATGCGGGGTCATTTGCCAGAAACTGAAGGGCAACGTGAAAAGCTTTGGGAAGAAAATAAAGTCTACGAACAACGGCAAAAGTTAAATGAAGGGAAACCAACCTTTGTTTTACATGATGGACCTCCATATGCGAATGGGAATATTCATATTGGACATGCCATGAACAAGATTAGTAAGGACTTTATTGTTCGTTACAAGTCGATGACCGGTTATCGAGCACCATATGTGCCTGGTTGGGATACCCATGGGTTACCAATTGAACATCAATTGACTAAGTCTGGCTATGATCGAAAAAAGATGTCGACGGCTGAATTTCGTGACCTTTGTCGTAAATATGCACTAGAACAAGTGCAAAAACAAATGGCTGGTTTTAAGCGCCTCGGGGTCAGTGGTGATTGGGATCATCCATATTTAACTTTAGATAAGGAATTTGAAGCAGCACAAATTAAGGTGTTTGGTGACTTTGCTAAGAAGGGGCTCCTGTACCAGGCTAAGAAACCAGTCTACTGGTCATGGTCTTCCGAATCAGCACTTGCGGAAGCTGAAGTTGAATACCACGATGTTGTAGCTAAGACCGCATTCTTTGCTGAACAAGTTAAGGATGGTAAAGGTGTGCTGGATAATGATACCTACCTAGTAGTTTGGACCACCACACCATGGACGGTACCTGCTTCCGAAGCGGTGGCAATTAATCCTGATTTTGAGTATGCAGTTGTTAAACCGGCTAATGATGACCGTAAGTTTGTCGTGGCAAGCAGCCGATTAGCTGAAATTGCAGACAAACTTGATTGGGGATCATACGAAGTTGTTAAGACGGTAAAGGGACAAGAGCTTGAATACGTCACAACGCAGCACCCATACCTTGATCGTGAACTACTGGTCGGTCTAGGTGATTACGTCACTGACGATACTGGGACTGGTCTTGTTCACACTGCACCTGGTTATGGGGATGATGACTACTGGTTTGGTAAGAAATATGATTTACCTATTCTTGCACCAATGAATGACCAGGGGGTTTTGACTGCCGAAAATGGTCCTGAATTTGATGGCGTCTTCTATCAAAAAGCGGACGATGTTTCCTTGAAGTTGCTAGAGGAAAAGAATGCCTTACTGCTCGAAGAACCTCTAAAGCACAGTTACCCATTTGACTGGCGAACCAAGCAGCCAATTGTCTTCCGGGCAACTGATCAGTGGTTTGTTTCCATCGATAAGATGCGTGATGAAATTTTAAAGGCCGTTGATGAAGTTAAGTACTTCCCTGAATGGGGGAAGGTTCGCTTACGCAATATGTTGAAAGATCGTGGCGATTGGGTCATTTCTCGGCAACGGGTTTGGGGTGTACCATTACCAATTTTCTATGCAGAAGATGGGACCCCGATTATGACTGAGGAAACCATTAACCACGTTGCGGATCTTTTACGGGAATATGGCTCAAATGTATGGTTTGAACGGGAAGCTAAGGACTTATTGCCGGATGGCTTTACTAGTCCCCATTCACCGAATGGTGAGTTTACTAAGGAAACTGACATCATGGATGTTTGGTTTGATTCTGGTTCCTCACACCAAGGGGTCTTAAATGAACGTAGCTACCTGACGTATCCTGCAGACCTTTATCTAGAAGGTTCTGATCAGTACCGTGGCTGGTTTAATTCTAGTATGATCACAAGTGTGGTTGTCTCAGGCCATGCTCCATATAAGAGTGTTCTCTCTCAAGGATTTACCCTGGATAAAAAGGGTAAGAAGATGTCAAAGTCATTAGGAAATGTTATTGATCCTGCCAAAGTTGTTCAACAGATGGGGGCCGAAATTATTCGTCTTTGGGTAATGAGCGCTGATACATCTGCCGATGTCCGAGTATCAATGGGGACTTTCCAACAAATTTCTGAGGCATATCGGAAACTTCGGAATACTTTCCGGTTCTTATTAGCTAATACAAGCGATTTTGATGCTGATGAAAACACGGTTTCATACGAGAAATTAACCAGTGTTGATCAGTATATGTTAGTGAAATTTAATCAATTCTTAGCCAAAATGCGGGATGAATTTGATGCCTATGACTTCCTTGATGGTTACAAACTATTGATTAACTTTGTTAACAATGATCTATCTGCGTTCTATATGAATGTTGCCAAGGATGTTTTGTACATTCAACCAGCTAATTCATTAGAACGGCGGTCTATGCAAACGGTCTTTTACCAGATTTTAGTTGGTTTGGTTAAATTGTTAACACCAATTTTGCCACACACGACCGAAGAAGTTTGGGGTTACATGAATGAACCGGAAGAATTTGTTCAGCTAACTGAAATTCCAGAAGCACGTCACTTTACTAATGAAGAACAATTGTTAGAACAATGGAATCAATTTATGGAATTACGTTCACACGTTCTCAAGGTACTTGAAGATGCGCGTAATGATAAATTGATTGGACGGTCTTTGGGGGCACGGGCAGATCTTTATGTCAAGCCAAGTCAAAAGGCAGTTTTAGACGCGTTGAATTATGATGTAGAATTGCTATTAGGGGTTTCTGATCTGGAAATTCATGCTGCAGATGAAGCGCCGGCAGAAGCCGAACACTTTAATGATGGGGCCGCTGTTCGTGTTCAAAAAGCGGCTGGTGAAGTTTGTGCACGGTGTCGGATGACAAAAGAGGACGTGGGTAGTGATCCAGCATATCCTCAATTATGTGCTCGTTGTGCACGCATTGTCCGTGAGCATTTTCCTGAAACTGTAACTGAAGGCTTAGAAAAATAAGAAAAGTTCAAGCTACGGTTTGGTTCATGACAAGCTAAAAGCAGTGGTGTAGAATGAATCATAGCAATTCGCTATGATTCATTTTTTATTTGGAGGAATTCCGTTAATGATTATTGGAACGGTAAAAAGTTACGAACCAACCAAAGGCTGGGGTTTTATTAACTCACCTCATGATGGTGAAATTTTTATGCATACTAAAGGAATTGAAAAAAGCTCTCGTCATCTCATTCAGGCGGGCACGAAAGTTGGCTTTGTAATTGTCCCTGGTGTGAAGGGATTTCAAGCTGCGCACGTTAAAGTGATTTAAAGGCAGGTTAAAGCGATGAATTTTCGAGAACGAGTTAAATCATCACAAACAATCTATGATGGTCATATTTTACGTTTAGAAAAACAACAAGTAACCACCCCGCGAGGAAAAACAGCAACTCGCGAAATTATTCGTCATGCCGCTGCCATTGCACTGTTAATCATTACCCCAGAGCAGGAAATGATTTTAGTAAAGCAATGGCGAGCACCTGTGCAAAAGGTGACGTTAGAAATTCCGGCTGGGAAGGTCGATGAGCGGGACCACAATGATCTCTTTCATGCTGCACGCCGAGAAATGAATGAAGAAACTCGTTTGCAAGCAACTAATTTAACCAAGGTTGCCACTACATATAGTTCACCTGGCTTTACAGATGAACAAATTACGTTATTTTTAGCAACTGGGGTTAGCTCAGTTAAGGATCAATTACCGCAGGATGAAGATGAAAATCTGCAGATTTTAAAGGTTAGTCGTGATCAAGCCCGTCAAATGGTTGAGAATGGTGAAATTGATGATCAGAAAACCGTAATGGCAGTTTATTATTGGTTGAGTCAGGAGGATGGTTAATGTCTGAGGAACATCAAATGACGAGGCGGGAATACCGTGAGCAGCAGGCACATCGGATTCAACAACCATTGCAACATTCAGATAGTCAAGACCAATCTAATTTAGATGATCGACCATTAATTCAGAAGGATTCAACAAACCAGGAATCACCTTACTTAAGTCGCGAAGAAAGTTTGGCGGCGCAACAAGCCACCATCACTGAGGAAAAAACCAATCGGTTGCGAAAAAAATTGAATCACATCATGATTGGATTAGTGATCGCGATCATCTTGGTGTATTTAGTATTATTTTTTGTGGGATAGGAGAAATAAAATGAAATTTGGAATTATTTGTGCGATGCCAGAGGAATTAAAAGAGTTATTAAACCATCTAGAAAACGAGAAAATTAATGAAATTGGTGGTAAGAAGTACTATGAAGGAACGATCAGTAATCAATCAGTTGTGCTGGTTGAATCAGGAATTGGCAAGGTTGAGGCAGGAATTACGACAGAACATTTAATTACTGACTTTGGTACCGATGTCGTAATTAATTCTGGATCGGCTGGTGGAATTGGTGAACACCAGCATGTGGGTGATATTGTGATTTCGACTGAAACGGCATATCATGACGCGGATGCCCGGGCTTTTGATTATGTTTATGGACAGTTACCAGGCAAACCAGCTCGCTTTACTGCTTCTCAAAAGTGGGGTGATGCACTGGCAAAGGCTGGTGAAAAGACCGGCCTAAAGATTGAAAAGGGATTAATCGTTTCTGGGGATCAATTCGTTGCTAGCAAGGACGCTATTGCGAAAATTAAACATTATTTCCCGGATGCTTTGTCAGCTGAAATGGAAGGTGCAGCAGTTGGTCAAGTCGCCACTGATCATGATGTCCCTTACGTTGTAGTTCGGGCCATGTCCGATACTGGTGACGAAGAGGCGGGGGTTAGTTTTGATGAATTTATTATTCAAGCTGGCCAGCGGTCCGCAAAGATGCTATTGGAATTATTCGATGAATTAAAGAAGGCGGCATAATGGAATTTCAAAGAGCAGTCCAATTAACTGGTGATTCGGATACCTATCAAATAAGTGATCGTATTAGGGAGTATACGTTAATTGATCTTGGTTTTGAGCGGACTAAGCGGGGAAATTATCGTTATTTAGGTTCTCTTGATCGGCAATCACCTTTTAAACCATTTGCGCGATTACAGATCACGGTCAACGATGATTTAACCGGGTTTAAGATGTCAACGGTAAGTACGAACGGACTTAGTAACGTTAATATTTTTACACAGGCTCGACGGGATGAATTCGTTACTCAACTACATTTTATTTTAAATGAAATGGTTGAACGCGGTATCTTTGACAAAAAGTAAGTAAAACCAGTGACCAGCACCGTAACGTTTGTTATAATAAAAAATACTGGACATGCGACCTTCAATCGTAGATGGATCCAGAATCTATTTAGAAATGATGGTGATTGGCATGGCTGATAATAGTCATACACGAGTAGTTGTCGGTATGAGTGGTGGAGTTGACTCATCTGTTACTGCACTACTATTGAAACGGCAAGGATACGACGTCGTGGGTGTTTTCATGAAAAACTGGGATGACACGGATGAAAATGGCGTTTGTACCGCTACTGAGGATTACAAGGATGTTGCCAAGGTGGCAACCCAAATTGGGATTCCATATTACTCGGTTAATTTCGAAAAGGAATACTGGGATCGAGTTTTTAAATACTTTATTGCTGAATATAAAAAGGGGCGGACACCAAACCCGGACGTTATTTGCAATAAGGAAATAAAATTTAAGGCGTTTATTGAATATGCCAACCAGTTGGGGGCTGATTACGTCGCTACTGGTCATTACGCAGACTTAAAGCGTGATGCGGATGGTAATATGCATCTGATGCGAGCTAAGGATCAACATAAAGATCAAACCTACTTTTTAAGTCAATTAGATCATGAACAATTGGATCATGTGATGTTTCCATTAGCAAATTACACTAAGCCGGAGATTCGTCAAATTGCGAAGGAAGCTGGTTTAGCGGTTGCGGATAAGAAAGACTCGGTAGGGATTTGTTTTATTGGTGAGGATGGTCATTTTCGTGAATTCCTCAGTCAATATCTTCCTGCGCAACCTGGTAAGATGGAAACCATTGATGGAAAAGTTGTTGGCGAACATGCGGGTTTAATGTATTATACGATTGGTCAACGGCGCGGATTAGGTCTTGGTGGTAATAAGGAGAGTAATGAGCCATGGTTTGTAATTGGTAAGGATATTAAGCGGAATGTCCTTATTGTTGGTCAGGGTTATAGTAACCCACACCTGTACGCCACCCACCTTGAAGCAAGCGATATTCACTGGGTTGACGATGTGGTAAGTCGCTATGGCCACCACTTCCACTGTACTGCTAAATTCCGCTATCGTCAGGTTGATGAAGGAGTTACAGTTGATATAAGTGATGATGAAACTAAGGTAACGGTGACGTTTGATGATCCGGCACGTGCCATTACTCCAGGTCAAGCAGTAGTCTTTTATGATGGTCAGGAATGTCTAGGAAGTGCGATCATTGATCGGGCATTCAGTCATGAACGGCAATTGCAGTATATTTAATGATTGGGAGACTGGATTTATGACCAGTCTCTTTTTTACTAAATAAATTAGATAAAAAGTCGTCATCAGCTCCTTTTTTTTGTTATGATAAGACTAAGTAAAATTTCGTAATTGCATGGTGAGAAAATGACGAGAATATTTTTTATTAGACATGGAAAGACACAGTGGAATCTTGCTGCTAAGTATCAAGGTGCCCATGGGGATTCACCACTGTTGCCAGAAAGTTATCATGAGATTAAGTTGTTAGCCCATTCCTTAGCGGCGGTTGACATCGCCCATGTTTTTTCGAGTCCGCTTCCCCGTGCAAAAACCACTGCTGAAAAATTAATTGAAGCTTTGGATCGGCCAATTCCATTAACCATTGATTCGCGCTTAGCAGAATTTAATTTAGGGTTAATGGAGGGAATGAAGTTTTCTGCGGTTGCTGATCGGTGGCCAGAAGTCTTGGATAATTTCCGTCATCACCCGGATAAGTATGATCCCAAAGTGGTTAAAAGTGAGAGCTTTGAATCAGTCATTAACCGAGTTGGCGCAGCAGTGCATGATTATGTGCAACAATTTCCCAACGGCAACATTGTAGTGGTATCTCATGGTGCGGCACTCAATGCGGCGATTAATGGGTTGTTAAAAGTTCCGATGAATCATTTAAAAGATCGCGGCGGATTGAGCAATACATCGACCACGATTTTGAAAACAACTGATGGTAAAGATTATCAGCTTGAAAAATGGAATGACACTTCTTATCTTCATAAGACCAGTGTTGATCCAACCGATACAATTTGATGAGGTGATTAAAATGGCCAATGAACGACAAGAAGAACAAAAACAGCAAAGTGAGCAATTAGTACATCGGCTGGTCAAAGCCATTGATGAAGAGCCAAATAAGTTTAATAATTATTATGATCTGGGTTCGTTATTAACGCGCTTAAACGATTATGTCCAAGCGGAAGAATTATTCCAGAAGGCTTTAGGGATTTTTGAGCAGCGTGGTGATGAACGAGCTATTAACTTTTTGCAATATGGTTTAGGTAATTTGTATTACACTGTTGGCAAAATTGATGAAGCAATCAAACTATACAATAAGATTAATGATGATAAATTAAAAGCGGATGCTTATCTGATGCTGGCGCAAAGTTACATGAAGAAAAAACAGTATAAGCAAGCAGTTGTGTATGGTTTAACTGCGTATGATTTGTCAGCGGATGATCCTGAGATTAACCAAGCGTTAGGTGATTCTATGTTGGCGCTAGGCGAATTTTCCAAGGCCAAGCAGTATTATGATCAAATCTTACTACACCATCCAGGACGAGCGGACACGCAGTTCAATCGGGGACTAGTGGCAATGGCATTAGATGAACCATTTGAAAAGTATTTTGATCAGGCGCAACAGCTTGATTTGGATTACTACCAAAAAAGTAAGCAAAAGATTGTGGACATTCAACGCGCTTTGCAAAAGATCAACAAGTCACAATCTAAATAGATGATGAGAAGTCATTGGTGGAGGCACATCCTTTGTTAATGACTTTTTTCTATTTAAAACAAAAATCAGGAGGAGAGATTTAAATGGTGGAATATTATCAGCCAGTTCAGCACCTTGATGGGGTGACCACAACTGGGCCAACATCTTTTATCGGTACGGTTAAGGTCCTGATTTTTGAACGTGGTCTTTTTCGGATTTTATCAGTATCTGTAGAAGATGCTAATTTTGAATGGGATCAAGAAAGTATTACGGTTAAGGGGCAGTTGGGCGAAATTGTGGAAGGTGACCGGTACGAGTTTGAAGGACGGGTCGTGGATGACCAGCGTTATGGGCTGCAGTTTGCTAGTACTGGCTGTCACGTTGTGATGCCACAGTCAAGTGGCCAGCTAGTAACATACTTAAAGTACCACAATGTTCATCTAGCACACCCTAGAAAGAGTAGTCGCCTTGTCTTTGATGCTTTAGGTGGCCAGGCAATGAATATTGTGCTTGATAATCCTGAATGCTTAGCTGAAATTCCTGAAATCAGTGAAAATGATCGTCAGAAATTAATAGATTTTTTTACTAAATTAGATTTTGGCAACTCAACTGGTCAAATTATCAAAAAACTACAACAATTTGGTTTTAACGAACGGCAGGTTAATTTGATTTTTGATCAATATGGTGTTCAAACTTTGACCAAAATAGGCCAAAATCCCTATCGGATCGCAATTGATTTGTTTACTGATGGTATTCCTTTTCAGAACGTGGATCAAATTGCTCGACGCTTTTACTCGATTGCCCCAGATGATTCCCGACGTTTGCAAGGAGCCATTCTATATTCATTAAAGGAGCTTATATATCGACAAGGGGGAAGCTATGTTTCGCAGGCTGATTTGTTTGCTGCCACTAATCGGTGCTTAAATTATCAACTTGACCAAGCAAGTTTCAACCAACAGTTGAACGAATTGGTTGATCAAGAGCAGATTCAAATTGAGGATCATCAGCATATTTATGAGACGGCATTTTATAATGCTGAATGGAAAATTGCCCAAAAACTTGTTGAACTAATGAAGTTTTCTGATGATCGTCCAGTCGATCATCAGGATTTTCAGCAGGCGATTAGTGAAATTGAAGCGGACAAAGGTTATCAGTATGATCAGGTCCAAACGTCTGCCATTAAAGAGGCCTTAGAATCACCAGTCATGCTTCTTACTGGAGGTCCAGGAACGGGTAAGACAACGATTGTCAATGGACTGGTTGAAACTTACTTAAAATTACATCCGAAATTAAGTGAAGAAGATATCATGCTGGTGGCGCCAACGGGACGGGCAGCTAAGCAAATCAATTCGGTAACGGGGATTGAAGCAAGTACCATTCACCGTTTACTGGGATTAACGGCTGATATCAATGATGATCAGCTAATGCAAATGGACTTTGATCCCCTAGATGCCAAATTATTAATCGTCGATGAAATGTCAATGACTAGTTTAGCGTTGTTTACGGCCCTAATATCCGCAGTTAATCAGGGAACCCATCTTGTGTTAGTGGGGGATTGTGATCAGTTACCATCAGTTGGACCCGGCCAGGTTTTCTATGATTTATTAGCTGCTGAAGGGATTCCCCAGCGACGGCTTAAACATATTTATCGGCAATCCAGCCATTCATCAATTATTCCATTGGCTCACCGGATTAATGAGGGAACTGTTACTCAGGAACTGTTTGCTCCTGAATCGGCCAATCAATATGCTCATCGTCAATTTATTTGCGCGAGTTTAAATAATATTCCGCAGTTAATTACGCAAGCAGTAAAGCTTTATCATGAAAAACATGACGTACCAATTATGGATATTCAAATTTTAGCTTCCATTCATGGTGGGGTTGCTGGGACGGTTAATATTAATCGTGTTTTACAGGCAACTTTAAATCCTGATAAGCCTACCAAGCCGGCGATTCAACTTGGTAGTCGTATTTTGCGAGTGGGTGATAAAGTCATGCAGACAGTTAATGATCCGGATAAAAATGTTTTTAATGGTGATTTGGGAATTATCAAAACAATTGAAGGGCAAAATGTCATTCATGGAGCGCCAAAGGCTGTTGCAAAGCAGAAAGTTGTGGTTGATTTTGATGGTGCAGAAGTAGAGTATTTACGATTAAATGAAATTAATGCTCTCCAATTGGCCTATTGTATGACGATTCATAAGGCACAGGGGAGTCAGGCGCCGGTGGTGATTATTATCATGACCGATGATTATTTTCCAAGACGGCCAGGAATTCCAACTATTATGCATAGAAATCTGCTATATACTGCCGTTACTCGTTCTTCCCAAGCGTTACTAATGGTTGGTAGTCCACAAGCCTTTGTTAATTGTGCGCAATCACCAACTAAGTACCGTCAAACAACGTTAACTAAACGGATCACCATGGTATTGAAAAATGAAATCAATGTAGACGCTCCAAATGAAAAAGAGGAGTTTCGTCAACAGACGGACCATGGTGATGAGAATAAGCAACCGGTTGTTACTAAGCTTACTCCACGGGTGATTGAAGAAAAGCTCATTGATCCAATGATTGGTATGGCAGGAGTTAAACCCAGCGATTTTTAATTCATATTGAAATGTTAGACAGACCCTGTAATAATAAGAATGAAACGTTATGTTAACCACGATTTTGGCGGAAGGATTGAAAAATGACAGAAATAAAGAATGCTAAAGACGTTAAATTATTTGCTTTAAATTCCAATCAACCGTTAGCGGAAAAAATTGCACAGAAGTTAGGAATTCCATTAAGTAAATGTACCGTAAGCCATTTTGAAGATGGCGAGATCTCGGTGGTGGTCAACGAAAGTGTTCGTGGACAGGAGGTATACGTAATTCAATCCGTTTCGGATCCTGTTAATACGAACCTGATGGAATTGCTCATTATGGTCGATGCGCTTCGTCGGGCTAGTGCCAAGAAGATTAACGTTGTTATGCCATACTATGGTTATGCTCGTCAAGACCGTAAAGCTCGTTCTCGGGAACCCATTACAGCTAAACTGGTTGCTAACTTATTACAAGATGATAAAATTGATCGATTGATCACGATTGATTTACACGCACCGCAAGTGCAAGGCTTCTTTGATATTCCGGTAGACCACTTACGTGCTGCAATGACGTTTGTTGATTACTTCAAAGCACATCATTTGAACGAAAATGTTGTCATTGTCGCTCCAGATCATGCTGGAGTTTCTTTAGTGCGGCGGTTTGCTGAGCATATGGGTGGGGTACCGATTGCTATTGTTGATAAACGTGATAATTCAAGCCGTTTGCATACGGCCGAACGAATGCCAGAGGCGCTAATTGGTGACGTGAAAGGTAAGGTTGCCATTATTGTAGATGATATTGTTGATACTGGTACCCGGATTGCTAATTCTGCGGAGTTGTTAAAGCATGAAGGTGCACAGGAAATTTATGGTGTTGCAACACATCCTGTTCTCTCAGCTGGTGCGGTGGAACGAATTGAACAATCGCCAATCAAGCAAATGCTGGTGACTGATTCTATCCTGATTCCGCAGGCAAAGCGTTCGCCAAAGATTGTTGAATTAACGGTATCTGATTTAATTAAAGAAGCGATTGCGCGGGTTCATAATCAACAATCACTGCAAACACTATTTCATTAAATCTAGAGTAAAAAACAACCTTCAGACTTTTTAAGCCTGAAGGTTGTTTTAGGCTAGTTTAATATGCCCTTGCGGGTGGGTGAATTTGGCTAGCAATTCGGAAAGCTCCAAACGACGTTCACTTTGCGGAATGAAAATGCCCATTTTTTCCTGATCAAACCCTGTAATGAGCTTGTTAGTATCAAAAATAATTGGATTTTTTAAGATTCGTGGACTTGTTTGAACAGCTGCTGTAAATTCATTGATAGTGACGCTAGGCCGATTCATTTTTAGAGCTTTTGTATCCCGTGAGCGAAGGGAAATTAAATCTTCAGTACCGTTTAACGAGATGCTAAGTAAATGGAGAACTTCGTCAGCAGTCAGTGGTTGTTTTTCGATATTTCTCTCCATTACTGGAATTTTATGATCTCGGAACCACCGAATCGCCTTTCTTTTTGAAGGATCATTTGTATGAAAATAAAGATATACCAATACTTACACCTCGATTACTAAATCATTTATAATTATTTTAACAATATTTATCTATTAAACGATCATTACGGTGATTGTTTAATAAAAGTTTATAAAGAGGTTTTGGTCATTAAAACAAAAATGAAACGGAGCAGTGAATATCACTGCTCCGTAATTATTTCAAATCGCTGCTATCACAAGCTTTGTGACTACTAATTTATAATCATCAGTTAGTAATTAAGGTAATCGAACCTGAGTTTAAGTTTTTATTAAGAGCCTTAATTATTTTTATCAATTGATTTGACACTTGCAGAATTAGATTGCCAAATGTGACAAGGAACGCTTTCCATTGTGACGTCTACAAAGCGGTTACCTAATTCAATGCCGTCTTTTTGAACAAATTCAAGCGAAGAGGTCGTATAGTGGAACTGCTTGGCGGTTATAAAATGAGCCCACCTAGATTTTGTAATATGACCTGTTATGAGAAGGCAGAGGGTCCAAAAGGTAATGAGCCAATTTCGTCGTTCAATAATTAGCAAGGAGAGTTCTGGATTCAATAATGATTGATAGCGTTGTTGACGGGAACCTTCAGGTAAGAAATTGAAGCAGGTTGAAATGAAGGTATTAGCGTAAAGCGAATGACGCTGCTTCTCCTGCACCATTAATGAATATGGTTGTTGATTGTAGAGAATTGATCCCGCATTACGCATGAATGATAGGGGGCCCATTTTTCGTTGACCTTTTTTCAAACCATTCCGGTGACTGAGGAGCGCCGCATCGAATCCTAATCCCCAAGTATTAATGAAGTAACCATCTTCATCTTTAATACTTTCATGGTAATGACCAATATTGATGGTCGTGGGTTCACTTGCAACCAGAATTTGCTGAAATGCATCCACTGGTTGAGCCTGAATGCCCAGTGCTTTTGCAAATTGGTTTTGCCAACCAGCTGGGATAATGGCAATGGGAATTTGATTAACATTTTTTGGATGCTCACGATTGTATAAACCATTAATGACTTCATCAACGGTGCCGTCGCCACCGACTGCTATAATCACCATATCTTGGTTTGATTGATTAGCAAATTGGCTAGCAATCTCGGTAGCGTGACCAGGATAACGAGTGAAATCACTATGGTATTCAATATTGTTAGTATCGAGATAATTTTTTAAATGGGACCAGGTTGCCTGAGCCTGTCCGCTACGGGCATGCGGATTAATGATGAATGAATACTGCATTGCTTGTCTTCCCTTCAAAAATGAAAAACCGGGGCGAGTAAAAGTCCCGGTTATCCAGAAAAAGATCTTACTAGAATTTGGTGATCTTAAAATCGGCGTTTTGCTTTTCATATTCTAGCGATTTTTCATCTAATAATTCGATATATTCAATATTGTATTCAGTATTATTTTCAACTAGTTGCCGAGCTTCCGCCTCAGATGCCGCTTCTAAATATAGGGAACGAGTGTTTTCCCGACGTGGAGTAGTCTTTTGGCTAGGCTGGAAATAAACTTTGAAAGTCATAAATGTATAAGTCTCCTTTAAGTTATTTGAATAACGTTTAAATACCAATTTATTTTAGCACAAAATCTAAGAGCTGTCGTCCGAGTGTGGTATCCTGATAATAAATAATTAATTGAGGGAGAATTTGGATGTCTTTAATATGGATCATTATTATTGCTGTGATCATTGTTGGCGTACTTTATGAAGTTGTTCATCGCTTTTTGATTCGGCGAGCGACCCTGATTGTTCGCCAGCGAGCACAGAAGATTACTGATGCGGTGGTATTTAAGGTGTTGGACGAAGAAGTTGGTTTGGATTATTGTGATCAGTCATCTAAATTAGTTTCGGATATTTGGGGGAAAGGGGTCTTTTCCTTTGAGTATAACGTTAATTTGTCATCAGAAAAACAACTGAGAGAAAAAATAATTTCGCGTGACGGATTGGAACAACGAATAAATGAGGTTGCTCACGAACGTGCAGTTGAATATTATTCGCAAGCTCAACAGGCTTTTAAAATTACGGATTGGTGGCAAGGAAAAAAACAGTTTCATATGGATGTAACTTATTTAATAAATGAAGCATCTTATGAATATGTTCATGACTTGCGTAAATTGCAGGAATCATAAAAAGGGATTGGCGGATGCCAATCCCTTTTAGCCAAATAACACTGTATCTTTTGGCGCTTCAAATGGATGTTCTTTGTTAATATGATCATAGAAAAGAACCCCATGGAGGTGATCGATTTCATGTTGACAAACGATCGCTGGATAGTGCTTTAAACGGATTTGATGTGTTTCACCATCCACGTCTTGATATTTCAACGTAATTCGATCATGACGGGGCACGTAACCTGGAATGTCTTTATCCACGGAAAGGCATCCTTCGCCTTCGGTTAGTACACCATATTGTACAGATTCACTAATGATGACTGGATTAATGATGACATCCTTAAATTGTGGTTTACCGCCTTCCTCATCTGCCGGAACAAGGACTGAAGCCATTTGCTTTGAGACCCCAACTTGTGGCGCGGCTAAACCAACACCAGCACGGAGTCCGTATTTTTTACATAATTCAGGATCTTGACTAACTTCAAGATATTCCATTAGCTGATGGGCAAATTCGCGTTCATCGTCGGTT
Organism: Limosilactobacillus coleohominis 101-4-CHN; assembly: GCF_000161935.1. Taxonomy (GTDB): domain Bacteria; phylum Bacillota; class Bacilli; order Lactobacillales; family Lactobacillaceae; genus Limosilactobacillus; species Limosilactobacillus coleohominis_A. The sequence continues at coordinate 40,522 of NZ_GG698802.1, forward strand.
AAGGGAAAGGAAACTTTAGCGGCACGTTGGCGAAGCACAGGGTCACCATCACGCACAATATCTTTCATTAAAAACAATTCTTTTACCTCCAAACTTCTTTAATATATAAGTCTATCACAAAATATTTCATGGTTGCATTAAAACTAAGGCGTCATTTCAAAAGAAGAATGGTAAAATAATAAAAAATAGAGGTGGATAATATGGCAAATGGTAATTATTCGTATCCAATTGACCCAAGTTGGACAACTACTGAGTTAGAGACGGTGATTGGTTTATTAAATAATGTCGAGGCTGCCTATGAAAGCGGAGTGGCGCGTTCAACCCTTTTAAAATCATACCGTGAATTTAAAAAAATCGTGCCAGCCAAATCAGAGGAAAAGCAGCTGGGACGAAATTTTTATGCGGTAAGTGGTTATCAATTGTATGATGTAATCAAAGCTGCACAAAATAGCAAGCAAAATATTATTAAGCTAGCACGGGGGTAGGATGATGCTATCAGAAATTGACCAACGAGTTCAAAATTTAATGTGGGATATCCAAAAGCGTACTCTGCAGCGAATGAAAGAATCCTATGATGTTGATCTGAAAACAAGCTATAAAGATTTGGTGACAACTGTTGACAAGGAAAATGAACAGTATTTAAATCAACAATTACGAAAAATTGATCCGTCAGCCCAGATTATTAGTGAAGAGGGTTATGGGGACCGAGTTAAATCACTGAATGGTCATGTTTTTATCGTCGATCCGATTGATGGAACAATGAATTTCGTTATGCAACATCGTAATTTTGCCATTATGGTGGCATTATATGTTGACGGCAAGCCAACCTATGGATACATTATGGATGTTATGAATGGTGAATTGTATCATGGCGGTAATGGTACGGGAGTATTTGTTAACGATCGGCAAATTAATGCTCCAGCTAATAATAATCTTCATGATAGCTTAATGGTTGTCAATGCTGGATTGACTATTGATGGTGGTCATAATGTTCGTGAAGTTGAACGTCAAGCACGGGGGTTACGAATGTATGGAAGTGCCGGTATTGAGATGATTTACGTGGTAACTGGACGAATTGGCGGTTATCTTTCATACTTAAAGCCGTGGGATTTAGCAGCTGGAATGGTTCTAGCAAAAGAACTAGGATTAGTTGTGAAAGGAATTGACGAGCAGAGCGTCGATGTGCTATCATCTAACCTTGTATTGGTAGCGACAAAGCAGGTTACAGACGATGTTTTGGAACTTGTGAATTAGCCGTTGATACTGTGACGAAGGTCACAGTTTTTTTATGAAATCATATTAAATTACTAAGTTTCGAAAGGAAGATTAAGCATGAAATCACGTGATGATATTCGTAATATTGCGATCATTGCACACGTTGACCACGGTAAGACCACTTTGCTAAATGAAATGCTGAAGCAGTCTGATACTTTACCAGAACACTTTGATATTCAAGATCGGGCAATGGATACTAACGCCATTGAACGTGAACGGGGAATTACGATTCTTTCAAAGAATACCGCAGTTAAGTATGGTAAATATCAATTTAACATCTTGGATACTCCAGGTCACGCCGACTTCGGTGGTGAAGTTGAACGGGTTATGAAGATGGTTGACGGAGTTCTTTTGGTCGTTGATGCCTTTGAAGGGACAATGCCCCAAACGCGGTTTGTTTTAAAGAAGGCTTTGGAACAACACTTGACACCAATTGTTGTTATTAACAAAGTTGACCGAAAGGGTGCTCGTCCAGAAGAAGTTGTTGATGAAGTTCTGGACCTCTTTATTGAATTAGGGGCAGATGAAGACCAACTTGATTTCCCTGTTATTTACACTTCTGCAATGAATGGAACATCAAGTTACGGCTCCGATGTTTCTACTCAAGAACACACTATGAAGCCATTATTTGACACCATTGTCAAGACAATCCCTGCTCCAGTTGACAATTCAGATGAACCACTTCAATTCCAAGTTGCGATTCTCGATTACAATGACTTTGTCGGTAGGATTGGGATCGGTCGGGTTTTCCGTGGTAAGATCAAGATCGGTGATAATGTTACACTGATGAAGCTTGATGGTTCTAAAAAGAATTTCCGGGTTACTAAATTATTTGGGTTCTTCGGTTTGAAACGTGAAGAAATTCAAGAAGCTGAAGCTGGAGACTTGATTGCCGTTTCAGGGATGGAAGACATCAACGTTGGTGAAACGGTCACTGATCCTAACCATCCGGAAGCAATTACTCCATTACGAATTGATCCACCGACATTGCGGATGACTTTCCGGACCAATGATTCACCATTTGCGGGGCGTGAAGGTAAATTTGTGACTGCACGTCAATTGGAAGACCGCTTGAAGCGTGAAATGCAGACCGATGTTTCGTTGAAGGTTGAAAACACGGATGATCCTGGTGCGTGGACAGTATCTGGTCGTGGTGAATTGCACCTCTCAATTCTGATTGAAACTTTACGTCGGGAAGGCTACGAATTATCAGTATCTCGTCCAGAAGTTATCTATCGTGAAATTGATGGTGTAATGTGTGAACCATTTGAAGAAGTTATTGTTGATACACCTGATGAATACACCGGATCAATTATTGATAGCTTAAACAAGCGTAAGGGTGAAATGAAGAACATGGAACCTGATAATAATGGTCAAACTCGTTTGACTTACCTCGTTCCTTCGCGGGGGTTAATTGGTTACTCAACTGAATTCATGTCAATTACGCGTGGATACGGAATCATGAGTCATACTTTTGAAAAGTACGCTCCGGTAATTAAGAATTGGAACCCTGGTCGACAAAAGGGAACCCTGGTTTCCATGAATGCTGGTAAGGCAACCACTTATGCAATGATGGGAATTGAAAGCCGTGGGACTTTGTTAATTGATCCAGGTACGGAAGTATACGAAGGAATGATTGTTGGTGAGAACAGCCGTGAAAACGATATTACTGTTAACATCACAAAGGGTAAGAACTTAACGAACGTGCGGGCCGCTGGTTCTGATGAAATGGCACGGATTAAGACGCCAACTCACTTTACTTTGGAAGAATCACTGGAATTCTTAAATGAAGATGAGTACTGTGAAGTCACTCCAGAAAATATTCGTTTACGGAAGCAAATTTTGAATACGAATGCACGTGAAAAGGCTGCTAAGCGTCGTAAAGCGGCATCACGAAAGTAAACTATTTTAATGAGGCTGGGATTTACTCAGCCTCATTTATTTTAGACACCAACTTTGCAGAAATAAGTGGTGTATAATATTTTTTGTTAATTTCTTTGTGAGTGAGGACTACAATGCAAAAAGTGTTAAGAAAAATCAAACAACTCGATCCCTGGATTGCTTTTCCCTATTTAGGGTTATGTATTATTGGTATTATTATGGTGTACTCGGCGAGTGCTGGTATTGAGATGCAAAACGGGGGGTCACCAACTGGGTACTTAATTCGTCAGGCCATTTTTGTAGTCATGGGGATTACGATTGCTATGGTTGTAGCAATGATGCGGTTGGCAATTCTCCGCCACCCGCGGTTATTAATGATTTTTTTTGCTGTGCTCTTAGTAATGTTGTTGTATGTAAAAATATTTGGGGCAGCTGTGAACGGGGCTCAAGGATGGATTAACCTTGGTTTCTTCAGTATTCAACCAGCAGAAATTGCCAAATTGTTTTTGATTATGTATTTAGCAAACCAGTTTGCACACTATAATGAGCAGGTTGGTGTTTACAATATTTGGAGTACACGCTACCCATTAATTATTACGGCGTTGCTCTTAATTTTAATTTTAATTCAACCAGATTTTGGTGGTTTTGCGATCAACAGTGCCATTGTGATTGTAATGTTCCTTGGTAGTGAAATTAATTGGCGCAAAGGGGTTCAACTCTTGCTAGCGTTTTTGGCCGCCATTGTGATTGGCTTACCACTTTTTGCTCGTTTTATTGTTAATCACTTTCATGGTTACCAAGTAAACCGTTTTGTTGCCTATATTAATCCATTTGGTAATAATAGCGGGGTTGGTAATCAACTAGTCAACTCCTACTATGCAATTTCAAATGGTGGATTAACTGGTGTTGGCTTGGGAAATAGTATTCAGAAGATGGGGTACCTTCCAGAACCTAATACTGACTTTATTTTGGCAATCATTAGTGAAGAAATGGGTTGGCTGATGGTTGCAGTAATTTTAATTTTAATGATGATTATCGTTTGTCGAACGATTCAATTGGGTGTGCGGGTTAACTCGTTATATCAGGCACTACTGTGTTATGGGGTTGCCACTTTTATTGCTGTGGAAACCTTCTTCAATGTTGGTGGCGTTTCGGGTCTGTTACCGATTACTGGAGTGACGTTACCATTTATTTCTTATGGTGGCTCGAGTATGTTAGTGTTGAGTGCGGCAATTGGTTTAGTTCTCAATGTAAGTCGGTTGTATCGTCAACATAAGTAGGGAGTAAAAGATGGAAACGAAAAACTTATTCAAGATTACAGATCGTCAGGGATTAGTTATCTATATTAATAATGGACACGTTCTCCGTCGCCTTCGTCGTTATGGTCATATCATGTATTATTCTAGACGATTACATTATGTAATTTTATATGTTGACCAATCCAAGATTGAAGAAGTGAAGGAGAAAATTTTAGCGCTCCACAATGTGACAAGAGCGGAACGTTCAGAGTGGCCAAATATTGATCCAACTGTTTTTCGTTTGACAAATGCCAGCGTGTACAAAAAGAACGATGAGGATGATTAGGAATGCGCGTAGTTTCAGGTAAATTTCGTGGTCGCCGGCTCAATGCAGTTCCAGGGATGGCGACCCGACCAACGACTGATAAGGTTAAAGAATCGTTGTTTAATATTATCGGGCCATATTTTGATGGTGGCCAAAGCTTAGATTTATATGGTGGCAGTGGTGGACTCAGTATTGAAGCCGTTTCAAGGGGTGTTGAGCATGCGTTCATTGTTGATCGCCAATATGCGGCGATTAAAACAATTAAGCAGAATGTTGGGTTCACACATTGCGAACAACAATTTACTGTATTAAAACAGGATGCACATAAGGCACTCCATATATTTGCCGAACAAGAGAAGCAGTTTGATCTCGTTTTTTTAGATCCACCATATGCGAAGCAGCAGATCGTTAAGGATATTCAAATGATGGTTGACCAGAAGCTATTGAAGCCGGATGCCCTTGTAGTATGCGAAACAAATCAGGAGGCTGATTTACCCATTGATTTGACTGGGTTCCAGCTCTTTCGTCAACATGAATATGGAATTACAGTTTTGACAATTTACCAATATCAGGGGGAACATGAATAATGAAAGTTGCAGTTTTTCCAGGAAGTTTTGACCCATTAACCCTTGGTCATCTTGACCTGATCAAGCGGGGAAGCGCGTTATTTGACCAGTTGGCGGTTGCAGTGATGGCTAATGAAAGCAAGCACCCATTATTTACACTTGATGAACGGCTAAAACAGGTTAAAGAAGCGGTTGCGGGCCTAGATAATGTCTCAGTGATTACAAGTCAAGGCCTGACGGTTGATTTAATGAATAAGATTGGTGCTGACTATTTGATGCGCGGATTGCGTAATTCGAAAGACTTTGAATATGAGCGGGATATAGCAACAATTAACCAGTTTTTGGATGATCAGGTTGAACCAGTCTTTTTCCTAGCTGATCCTAAGTATCAACACCTTTCAAGTAGTTTACTTAAAGAGGTCACAATGGCGGGAGGCGATATTTCAGCCTATCTTCCCGCAAACATTAATGCTGCTCTTGAGAAGCGACTCGATGAGCGACAAATGAGACAGGTGAAGAAACATAATGAAAAAAGAAGATAAACGAATATTACGTCGAGTTTTTGCGGCGGTTGCTGTGGTGCTGTTCTTGGGCTGGTTTGTTTTTTGGCCGCTAAATAAATATATTGAAAGTCCTGGTAGTGCTGACAATTTAAAATCGTATGTCACAATTCCAGGACATCCAGATAAACGGAAGGGAAGTTTTATGATTACTTCCGTTTACTTACAACAGGCGCGGCCGGTAACATATTTGTGGGCTAAATTAACCCCTAACACAACGATTGAGAATGCCCAAGATGTCACTGGCGGACAAAGTGGCAAAACATTTGACCGGGTTCAAGATTTTTATATGAAAAGTGCGGTTAATCAAGCCATTGCGGTCGCTTTTAAAGCGGATCATCGTCCCGTCAAAACTGATTATTTAGGAATTTATGTTCTTCAAGTGCAAAAGAATTCTAAATTTAAGGGAAAAATTAAAGTTGGAGATACGATTACCAAAGTTAATGGTCATCATTTTGACACGGCCCACGGTTATCAAAAGTACATTGGTAGACAAAAGCTGGGAAGCTCATTAACGGTAACTTATTTGCATAATAACAAGCAACTAACAGCGACGGCACCATTGGTAAAGATTACTAACTCTCGTGTCGGAATTGGCATTATCTTAACTGATAATACAAAGGTCCATACAAAGCCAAAGGTAAGTGTTGACCCAGGACGGCTTGGTGGCCCATCTGGTGGATTAATGTTTGCTTTACAGATCTATCAGCAAATTAGTGGACGTGACTTACGACATGGTCAGAAGATAGCAGGTACCGGGACAATTAATCGTGACGGTACGGTTGGTGAAATTGGTGGAATTGATAAAAAGGTCGTGGCTGCTCACCGCGCTGGGGCAAAAGTTTTCTTTGCTCCTTATGTTAAGCCTTCCAAGCTTTTACTGAAGTATGAAGAGGGACACCAAACGAATTATCAAATGGCCAAAGCAACAGCCAAAAAGTATGCTCCGGGGATGAAAGTTATTCCAGTAACGAGCTTTGAAGATGCTGTCAATTATTTGGAAAATCATACTAAGTGATGGATTCATAATTCATCACTTTTTTTAATGGAAAAAACGTTTTTTTTCGTCTCTATATTGTAGGGGGTGATTAAAATAGAAAAAATAAAAGAATTTTGTTGGTTGCATTGGCGACTATTAATCGTTGGTGGATTAGTAGCAACTGTAGTCTTGCTACTGTTAACGCATTCTGCTGGCTTCACGAAACAGCCAACCGATCGATTGCCAGTTCAACCAGAGTTGGCAAAGAAAAAGGCGGTGGCTAGTACCCAAGCGGAAAAGGGCGGCAAGGTGTGTATTGACATTAAAGGCGCTGTTAACCGTCCAGGTGTTTATCATTTGTTGAAAGGATCACGAGTGGAAGAGGCGATTGCTGCAGCTGGTGGTAGTACAAGCCAGGCTGATTTAAATCAGGTCAATTTAGCTAAGGAATTATTAGACCAACAGGTAATTCAAATTCCACGGTTGGGTGAACAAGTGCTTCCGTTGGGTGACACACTAGGGAATGCTAATAATTCATCTTCATCCACAAAAGTTAATTTAAATACTGCCACTAAGGAAGAACTAACTAAAATTGATGGGGTTGGAGATAAAAAAGCAGATAAGATTTTAGAATATCGAAATCAACATGGTAGCTTTAAAACACCTGATGATTTAAAGAATATTACTGGATTTGGTGAGAAGACCGTTGCAAAATTAAAAGATCAATTAGCAGTCTAATCTGATGGATAATCAAGAATTTGGTATACTTAACAACAAAAAAGGGGGATGGAGAATGAAAAAACGAATTGATTGGGACCAATACTTCATGGTTCAAGCTGGTCTTGTTGCGTCACGAGGAACTTGTCGCCGGCTGTCGGTAGGGGCAATTTTGGTGCGCGATAAGCGAATTATTGGAAGTGGTTATAATGGGGCCGTAGCAGGTGATGATCATTGTATTGATGTTGGTTGTTACATGCGAGATGGTCACTGCGTCCGTACCATTCATGCAGAAATGAATGCATTATTACAATGTGCCAAGTTTGGGACCCCAACAGATGGGGCTGTTTTATATGTTACAGATTTTCCTTGTTTGCAATGTACAAAAAGTCTTCTCCAAGCTGGCATTAAGCAAATTAATTATTTACGTAATTATCATAATGATGAATACGCAATGAAACTCATCCGTCTTAAAAATGTTAAATTACACCAAATTAGGTTAGATTCAAATATTCTTGAGGAAGTTAATCTGGATCAGTATATTTATCCGGATGACCGAGACTAATCAGAAATTCTATTTTCTATGCAGCGATTGCTGGAAGCTTATTCAGTGCAATCTTATTGACACAATTGATGTGGTGCAACGTACTACTATTAATTTTATTCTTAGGAATTTTGTATCGTCGTGCTTGGCAAACGTTCTGTCTAACGGTAATTATTTTGCTGATGGTTGGTGGAAATTGTGCTCGAATAATGAAGATTGCTAATCATCAAAGGGTGCAAACAGCGTTTGAAACTGAACGGACCATTAGGATTTTGCCAGATCAAATAAGAATTAATGGTAATCGAATGCGGGGAGTTACCAGAGCAGATGATGGTCAGCAATATATTGTAACGGTGACATTTTCATCTCGTCATCAACTAAATTGGTTAAAATCTGCCAGAACTCCTATTCAATTAAAAGTTCGCGGCACTGTTGAACCACTCAAACCAGCGACAAATGAAAATCAATTTGATCTACAACGTTTTTGCTACTCGCAGGCAGTCGTGAGAAGTTTACGAGGAGATTGTGTGAGCATTAAAGATCTCCCAATGAGGAACATAGACTATTTACATTACTGGCGATGTCGTTTGTTACATTATTTCAGGTCATTTTCCCAGCCGTTAGGGTTGTTTTGCAATCGTCTGTTACTGGGAATTAATGATGAAGAATTTGGTGAAACGCTCCGTCAAGTTAAAGTGCTGGGGATTATTCATTTGTTTTGTTTATCGGGACTGCATGTTACCGTTTTATGCAATTTAATTCGGCGCTTTTTGGATGCGTTAAATATCCCCAAAGAATGGATAACGGGTTGCCAGATAATAATTCTGCCAATTTATTGGGTTATTGGTGGTAGTTCAATTAGTTTAACGCGGGCCGTGTTAATGATGGAATTGGGGTTGTTTGCCCAACTAATTCCTAGACTACGCCATTTAGACAGTTGGTCACTCAGTTTGATAATTCAGCTCGTAATTACTCCCGGAATATTATTGAATTTGGGAGGACGATTAAGCTATTTACTATCATTTACACTTCAACGGATTAAGTGGCAGAGCAAACTGCATCAAACCATTGGGATGACCATTGTTAGCTTACCAGTTATTTTAAATGCAACTTATCAAGTTCATTTGCTGACAATTGTGATTAATTGGTTGATGATTCCATTATTTTCCTTGGTTATTACTCCATTGGTGTTGATCTGCGCCTTAATGGGTAAGGTGTGTCCTCTCGTAGTTTTAATGGGGAATGGGGGATTGCTATATTTTCAGCGTGTTATTCAATGGCTGGCCAATCTGCCTGGAACCTTGGTATTTGGTAAATTGAATACTGCACTGACATTTTGGTTAATAATTTCAAGTATTCTTGCAATTGCGGGTGTCAAGCGACGGAAGTTGTTAAGATGGATTATTATCCTGACGTATGCCAGCACCTTTATTTGGTATCATTACCCTTTAACTGGTGAAGTTACTTTTTTTGATATTGGGCAAGGTGACTCAATTTTAATTCGTGAACCGTTTAATCGGCGGATTATGATGATTGATACTGGAGGTCGACCACAGTTTAAAGTTCCCCACTGGAAACAAGCTCGCTATCAAGATGACGATGCCCAACGGATTAGTGTTAATTATTTGAAAAGTAAGGGCATCCATCATTTGGACCTACTTTTCTTAAGTCATCGTGATGCTGACCATATTGGCAATGTCGCGACAATTTGTCGGGAATTAACGGTCAAAAAAATTGTGGTACCAGCCGGAATGGAAAAGTTACCGAAACTAACAAATCAAATTCCAGCTAATATTAAAATTCTGCCCATGACTAATCAGTTTAGATTAGTTAATACAAAACTCCAAATTCTCCATCCATTCGGAGTGGGGGAAGGGAAAAATGAAGATTCATTAGTCTTATATGGACGATTTGGCGGCCGAACATTTATTTTTAGTGGTGATTTAGGTAAAGCAGGCGAACGTCAAATTGTTAAAGAGTATCCCAAAATAAAAGCAGATATTGTTAAACTTGGTCACCATGGAAGTAAAACTTCTAGTGATGAACACTATTTGCGGCAATTGAATCCACAGTTAGCGATTATTTCTGCGGGACGACAAAACCGCTATGGGCATCCTAATCAGGAAACAATTACGACGTTGAACCAACTGCAAATTCCGTTTTGGTCTACGCAAGATTATGGAATGATAAAATATAGTTATTATCATCAAAAAGGAAAATTTAAAACGACACTAAAAGGAGATGAATTCGCTTGGATGCATTGACTCTTAAAAAACAACTAAAAACTGCTGCTGCAGCTCCTGTGTATCTTGTATTAGGTACGCAATCTGTAATGATGGCAGAGACTAGAAAAGCGTTCTTAAATTTAGTTCCCAAGGAAGAACGTGTGATGAATGTAGGCTCTTATGATTTAGAAGAAGAATCGCTTTCCACAGCTTTGGATGACGCAATGTCAGCGCCTTTTTTTGGTAAAAGACGATTAGTTTTTTTGAACAAACCAGCTTTTTTAACCACTGGTGGAGAAAAGGGAAAGATGAAACAAAACCCTGAATTATTAAAAAACTATTTAACTCATCCCCAATTGTCGACAATCTTGGTCATCATGGCACCATATGAGAAACTTGATGGACGCAAAGGGATTGTTAAAGAATTAAAGAAGGAAGCAGTCACCGTTGAAGTTCAGCTGCTAAACGAACAATCAGCACGCAAAAATATTCAGTCACAGGTTTCAGCTGCTGGTTTTCAGTTCATGCAGGGGGCTTTAGACGAATTGGTAAAAAGAACTAATGCCGATTACAGTTTGATGGTTGCTAATTTGAAAAAGTTAATGATCCTTAACTACCAGGATCAAGAGATTACAGTGGCATCGGTTAAGAAGTTAGTTCCACAGTCATTAGATAGCAATGTTTTTGATTTGGTAACGACGGTTTTAAATCACCAGCAAACGCAGTCGCTGGATTTATACCGTCAATTGCTAGATAGTGAACAACAACCACTGCAAATAAATGCAGTTTTGGTTAGTCAATTCCGGTTGTTATTACAGTTAAAGATTTTAAGCGCCCGTGGGCTTAGCCAAGGAACTTTAGCCAAGCGGTTAAACGTTCACCCGTATCGCGTCAAATTAGGGTTACAAATGGTTCGAAAATTTTCATTAACGGATTTAATGAATGCATATCTAGGGCTGATTCGTTGTGAGCGAGCGTTAAAGACGACGAGCCGTTCACCAGAATTATTATTCCAGTTATTCATGCTTCAGTATTCTCAGCAGGTAAGAAAATAATAAAAGAACCGGGTAAGATATATCTTACCCGGTTCTTTTATTTGATCGTTATGAGATTAATTATTTAGCATAACGTGCAGAAAGACGTGACTTATCACGAGCTGCCTTGTTTGCCTTGATTAATCCTTTAGCGTGAGCGTGGTCAATAGCTGAAATAGCATCCTTGTAAAGCTTGTCAAGGTCACCTTCACCAGCTAACTTAGCCTTATCAAACTTCTTGATTGCAGTCCGCATTGCGCTCATTTGTGAAGCGTTACGAGCAGCAGCCTTTTCATTTACACGTACACGTTCAATGGCTGACTTGATAATTGGCATGAATTTCACCTCCGTCCACCTTTAGGTATTAGTTGACCTGAATTTTCAACATTTGTCATTATACAGAATCATCCGGTGCATTGCAACTTTCTTCAGGAAAAGCTCCAATAAATTCATCAGGTCACCTTGCGTTTAGATCAAATTTCAGTTATATTGACTAAGGCGAGTTCGCCAAACCCTTTCTCAGTTTAACGATCCTCACCGACGTTTTACTTAGAGACGGGCAATTTATCTATGAAAGGTGGGAAAATAGCAATGGCTATTTCAAAAGAAAAGAAGGACGCACTCATTAAGCAATACGCAACTCATGAAGGGGACACTGGTTCTACTCAAGTGCAAGTTGCTGTTTTGACTGCAGAAATTAACGAATTAAACGCACACTTGAAGGAACACAAGCATGATTACAGTTCCCAACGTGGGTTAATGAAGAAAATTGGTCACCGTCGTAATTTGCTTGGCTACTTACGGCGGACTGATTTACCAGCTTACCGTGAATTAATCAAGAGCTTAGGACTTCGTCGTTAATTTATTTTCCAGAACGGACATTAATGTTCGTTCTTTTTTTATTTATTGCGTTATTTTTCACCTTTGCGATAAATTATGTTATCATTAAATTTAATAGATTAAGAGTTGAATATTTAGCGGTTAACATCCGGTTAACTGCCATGAAAATTGAATATTCTAAATATGAAAATGAAGGAGTTTAAATTGAGTAAGATTAATGTAATTCCATTTGGTGGCGTTCGCGAAAATGGAAAAAATATGTATGCAGTAGAAATTAACGAGCAGATCTTTATTCTAGATTGCGGTTTAAAATATCCAGAGAATGAATTAATGGGGATTGATTTTGTAATTCCTGATTGGTCATATCTGTTGGATCATAAGGATCAAATTGCTGGTGTCTTCTTGACACAAGGGCATGCTGACTCAATTGGAGCACTACCATACTTTTTGATGGATTTCCGCGTACCGGTTTTTGGCAGTGAGTTAACAATTGAACTTGCCAAGTTGGCGGTTAAAAATAACAAGCAAGTTAAAAAATTTAATGATTTCCATGTGGTCGATCCTGACACAGAAATTGATTTTGATGGGGTCGTTGTTACATTTTTCAGTACTACGCATACCATCCCTCAAACGTTAGGAATTGTTTTACATACTGACGAAGGAAACATTGTTTACACAGGAGACTTTAAATTTGACCAAACTGCTCGTGGTGATTACCGGACAGATCTTTCTCAACTAGCTAAAATTGGTGATGAGGGAGTACTACTTCTAATGAGCGATTCAGCAGGTGCTGGTATTACTGGTGCAAGTACGAAGGAAAAAGACATTGCTGAATATATTCGCGATACCTTTGATAATTATACAGGCCGGATTGTTGTGGGAAGTGTGGCTTCAAATATTATGCGGGTTCAGCAAATCTTGGACGCCGCCGAAAAAACTGGTAGGAAAGTTGTTCTTTCTGGAAGTGACATTGAACAAATTATTGATACGGCGATGAAACTTGGCGAAATTAAAGTACCAGATAATACTTTAATTTCAATGGATGAAGCTACTAATCTAGAACCCAACGAAATTGTGATTCTTGTAACTGGGCGGATGGGTGAACCACTCAAAGCACTGAATGACATTGCTAATGGTGATGATCCTGATGTCCAACTTGGTGAGAATGATCTTGCATTTATCACGACAACCCCGTCTTATGCAATGGAAACGATGGAACAAAAGGTTACGGATGCGTTATATCGCGCTGGTGCAGATGTTAAATTTATTTCACAAGACCTCAATCCATCAGGACACGCTAACCAAAATGACGAACAATTAATGCTTAATTTCATGCGTCCTAAGTACTTAATGCCAATCCAAGGTGAATACCGTTTGCTGGACCAACATGCACTTCTGGCTGAGAAAGTGGGAATTCCACGTGAAAATGTATTTATTGTCAATAAAGGGGATGTGTTATCCCTGAAGGATGGCGAATTTTATCTCGGCGATCACGTTGAAGTTGGGAATACTATGATTGATGGGACCGGTATCGGTGATATTGGTAATATTGTCTTACGTGATCGGCGAATTCTATCTGAAGATGGAATTTTTGTCGTTGTAGCAACCATTGATCGGAAAAATAAAAAAATTGTAACTCGGCCGCAAATTACGTCTCGTGGATTTGTGTTTGTGAAGACTAACCGTGAACTAATGAAGCAGAGTGCGGATTTAGTAGAGAAGGTTATTCAAGAAGATCTCGATCAAAAGGAATTTGATTGGAGTCATTTAAAGCAAAATGTTCGAGATAAACTTAACCGATTCTTATTTAATCAGACTAAACGTCATCCAGTGATTTTACCGGTTATTATGGAGATTAATCAACATCCAAAAAAGAAGAACCATTCAAAGAAGAAGGATGAAAATTCAGAAAAGACCAATTCAAAGCAACGGTCTGGTCGTGGTCGGGGACGCAAAAATAATCGTCAAATAAACTAAGCCAAGAAACGTTATTTTGACTAAAATATGGTCAGCACAGCATCCAATGGGTTTCAGTGTTCGGTAAGTCGAACTCTGGGACCCTATTTGTACTTATTGGGGTCGTATTTCACAGACTTCTGTCACGCGCTATTTTGAGGAATAAAATATGGAACATGATAATAAAAAGATAATTCTGGAAGCTGAACGGTTGTTTAGAGAACAAAAAGACGATGAAGTGATTGAAAGGTTAGCGCCAATCTGTCAGGAAAAGGTACCATGGAAAGTCAATTTGCTGTATGTTAAAGCTTTGTATCGGAAAGGGCAAGCTGTTCGTGCTTATCAAGAAGCATTACCGTATGAAGAGGAATATTTAATAAAGAAATTTACTTTTTGGGAGCAGCTACTATTAGCTAATCAGTTATTTATTCCGGCGAGAATTGCACTTAATATAAAGGGTGCAAAGGAACCATTTTTGACTCAAATCGAGGACGCAGAAAAAATTTTTGAAGCACAGCAAGCTGAAACACTCGAAAAACGTTTTAAGAATTTTTATCATTTGGGTGATCAGCCGGATTGGAAACAACAAGAAATTATCCGTGATGCTGATCACTTACCACTAAATAAGTATGTCCAGGGAGCCAAATTCATATTAAGAGATCCCTTTGTTGGGATAGTTATTCGCAATACCCTTTTAAAGACACTAGCGGCTATTCGATATTCACAATCAGTCACTTACATTGGTGTCGATGGGGGAGAGCATGTTACTGTGCCTGCGAAAATCGAAACAAGTAGCTACCAGAAAATAATTAACGAAGTCGATCAGTTAATTTCCGATTGCTTTAAAGATAATCCGATTGATCAGCGAAACTATTTACAACAGTTTCATTTACAAGCATTCTGTTTATACCCGATGACCGAAGAAGTAATAACTGATCCAACAGCTTGGGTGGCTGTGCTAATTGGTAATGACGATCATGAAAGTCAAACAGCCTTGAAAAAGGCAATTAGGTGGCAAAAGGCAATCCAAAAAAGTTTGATTAATCTCCATTAATTTAGAAAAAAAGCGGTAAAGACGTTTACAAATTAAAAATGAGCTGATATTATGATTAAGAATTCTTCTAGGGCGTAATTTAATGCTTTAAATAAAATCCTAGAAGTAGTACAATTGTAGCAAGGGTGTGTCGGGCTTATTCCGGCATGATACTTGTATATTATTTCAGGAGGGTTTCATTAATGGCAGAAAAAGAACATTATGAACGTACTAAACCCCATGTTAACATTGGTACTATTGGCCACGTTGACCATGGGAAGACTACTTTAACGGCCGCTATCACTAAGGTATTGGCTGAAAAGGGTCTGGCTAAGCAAGAAAAGTTTGAAGATATTGATGCTGCGCCAGAAGAAAAGGAACGTGGTATCACTATCAACACAGCCCACGTTGAATACGAAACTGAAAAGCGTCACTACGCTCACATCGATGCGCCAGGACACGCTGACTACGTTAAGAACATGATCACTGGGGCTGCACAAATGGATGGTGCGATCTTGGTTGTTGCTGCGGATGATGGTCCTATGCCACAAACTCGTGAACACATTCTTCTTGCACGTCAAGTTGGTGTTGAATACATTGTTGTATTCCTTAACAAGTGTGACCTTGTTGATGATGACGAATTAATCGACTTGGTTGAAATGGAAGTTCGTGACCTGTTGTCTGAATATGACTTCCCTGGTGATGATATTCCTGTTGTTCGTGGTTCTGCTTTGAAGGCTCTTCAAGGTGACCCTGAACAAGAAAAGGTTATCCTTCACTTGATGGATGTTATTGATGATTACATTCCAACTCCAAAGCGTCCTACTGACAAGCCATTCATGATGCCTGTTGAAGACGTCTTCACTATTACTGGTCGTGGTACTGTTGCTTCTGGTCGTATTGACCGTGGTACTGTTAAGATCGGTGACGAAGTTGAAATCGTTGGTCTTAAAGACGATGTTCTTAAGTCAACTGTTACTGGTGTTGAAATGTTCCACAAGACTCTTGATCTTGGTGAAGCTGGGGACAACGTTGGTGTACTTCTTCGTGGTATTTCACACGACCAAGTTGAACGTGGTCAAGTATTGGCTGCTCCTGGTTCAATTCAAACTCACAAGAAGTTCAAGGGTGAGGTTTATGTTATGACCAAGGAAGAAGGGGGCCGTCACACGCCATTCTTCTCTGATTACCAACCACAATTCTACTTCCACACTACTGATGTTACTGGTAAGATTGAATTACCAGATGGTGTAGAAATGGTTATGCCTGGTGATAACGTAACATTCACTGTTGAATTACAAAAGCCAGTTGCCCTTGAAAAGGGTCTTAAGTTCACTATCCGTGAAGGTGGACACACTGTTGGTGCCGGTGTGGTATCAGAAGTGCTTGACTAATTCAAGACAATTTCAAAAAGGATCTAGCAAAACTAGATCCTTTTTTTGCTTTTAAACGAGGGTATAATGGCAGAATTTGAAATTTCCCCGATTCGTGAAGGTCGTCCTGTGAAGATTATAGATGATAAAGAACGGGCTTGTTATGATCTACTAGACAAATTAAAAATCAAGTATCAACGGGTTGACTATAATTTCTATCCCACAACTGAAGTGGGTAAAGAGCTAATAACAGAAACACTGGGCACATTAGATATTAAAAATTTAGTTTTTAATGACAAACATCATCGTCACTATTATTTGGTTGTGATGCTAAAAAAACAGCGATTTGATCAAAAGGCCTTTCGCAATGCTTTTCACTTAGGAAAAATCACGATGAGCAGTGCTGATGATTTGAAAAATGTTTTGAATAGCCATCCTGGAGCGATTAGTATTACCGAGCTGATGTATGATCAAGCAGGACAGGTAGGAGTTTATTTTCAAAGTGATGTTTTAGCTACAAAGTACTTTCGCTTTCATCCAAATGAAAATCATGCAACCCTCCGAATAAGTACCGAAGATCTAGTTCATAAATTAATGCCCGGTTTGCATCATGAGATTCACCGCTGGGAGTTTTCGGGTTGTGGTTGAAATTACTGGTCTTCTACGGTAAAATTAGAAAGTATGATATTTGCTAACCATTGGGATTAGCTTTAATTAAGATGTTATTGGAGGAAATGAAATGTCAGCAAAATGGGAACGCGATAGCGAAGCCAGCAAAGGGACATTAACGTTCGATATTGATGTAGAAACCATTCAAAAGGGAATTGATGATGCTTTTAAGAAGACACAAAAGCGGATTACTGTTCCTGGATTCCGGAAGGGCCATGTACCTCGGGCAATCTTCAACCAAATGTACGGCGAAGAATCATTATATCAAGATGCTTTGAATGATGTTTTGCCAGATGCATATGAAGCAGCAATTAAGGAAACTGAAATCGAACCAGTTGATCAACCAGAAATCAGCATTGAAAGTATGGAAAAGGGTGAACCTTGGACAATTAAGGCCGAAGTTGCCGTTAAGCCAGAAGTAAAGCTTGGTGATTACAAGGGTATGTCAGTACCAAAACAAGATACTGAAGTATCTGATGCCGATGTTGATGCTGAATTGGAAAATAAACGTCAACAACAAGCTGAATTAGTACTTAAGGAAGATGAACCAGCTGCAAATGGTGACACAGTCGTTATTGACTATGTTGGAACTGTTGATGGTGAAAAGTTTGATGGCGGGTCTGCTGATAACTATTCACTAGAACTTGGTTCAGGTTCCTTTATTCTTGGCTTTGAAGATCAATTAGTTGGTCACAAGGCTGATGAAGATGTTGATGTTAAAGTTACCTTCCCTGAAGATTACCATGCTAAGAACTTAGCAGGTAAAGAAGCAGTCTTCAACGTTAAGATTCAAGAAGTAAAGGAAAAGCAACTTCCTGAACTTGATGATGAATTTGCTAAGGATGTCGATGAAGATGTAGACACTCTTGATGCATTAAAGGATAAGACGAAGAAGCAACTTCAAGAACAAAAGGAAGAAGCTGCTAAGTCAGCGATTGAAGATGCTGCAATTGAAGCAGCAGTTAAAAACGCTGAGATTGAAGACATTCCTCAAGCAATGCTTGATCAAGATACTGACCGTCAAGTTCAACAATACCTTGCCGGAATGCAACAACAAGGGATTAACCCACAAATGTACTTCCAAATCACTGGTACTTCTCAAGATGATTTGAAGAAGCAATTTGCAAATGATGCTGATAAGCGGGTTAAGACAAACTTGGTCCTTGAAGCAATTGTTAAGGACGCTGACTTGAAAGCTTCTGACGATGACATCAAGAAAGAAATCAGCGATTTGGCTAAGCAATTTGGTATGGAAGAAGATGCCGTAGAAAAAAGCTTAACTAAAGACATGTTAGCTCATGATATTGAAATTAAGAAGGCAGTAGACTTAGTTGCCGATTTTGCTAAGCAAGATTTACCAGCTAAGGATGAAGAAAAGTAATTATTCATCACTGCAATCTGATTAAAGAAGGGAGTTGTAACAGTAATTATTGTTACACCCCTTTTTTATGTATTAAGTAGGATAAATTTGGAGGTTAGCGAATGTTCGAAGATACGACAGAACAAAATATCCATTGTTCATTTTGCGGTAAATCTCAGGATGAAGTGAAGAAGATTGTAGCTGGACCTGGTGTATACATTTGTAATGAATGTGTGGAGCTATGTTCTGAGATTATTAAACAGGAGTTAGCAGAAGACAAGGTTAATAATGGTACGTTTAAGGTACCAACTCCTGCGGAAATCATGAAGCAACTGGATGATTATGTTATTGGACAGGGGGAAGCTAAGAAGACCTTGTCCGTTGCAGTATATAATCACTATAAACGGGTTAATGCCATGGTAACTGGTGACAACAATGATACAGAGCTGCAAAAGTCCAACATTGCAGTGATTGGACCGACTGGGTCTGGGAAGACTTACTTGGCACAATCATTAGCACGGATTTTAAATGTACCGTTTGCGATTGCTGATGCTACTACCCTGACAGAAGCTGGATATGTTGGTGAAGACGTTGAAAACATCATTTTAAAGTTACTCCAGGCTGCAGATTATGACGTTGAGCGTGCTGAAAAGGGAATTATTTATATTGATGAAATTGATAAGATTGCGAAGAAGAGTGAAAATGTTTCCATTACCCGAGACGTTTCTGGTGAAGGGGTTCAGCAAGCGTTACTGAAAATTCTTGAGGGGACGATTGCTAACGTTCCACCGCAGGGTGGTCGTAAACATCCACAACAAGAATTTATTCAAGTTGATACTAAGAATATTCTATTTATCGTGGGTGGAGCCTTCGATGGGATTGAGTCGATTGTTAAAGAACGACTTGGTGACAAGACCATTGGGTTTGGTACGGATTCCAAAGAAGCTGATCAAGTCAACGAAAAGAATATTTTGCAACATGTCATTCCTGAAGATCTACTTAAATTTGGGCTAATCCCAGAATTTATTGGTCGATTGCCAGTAATGACAGCTCTTGAGAAGTTGGATGAAGATGATTTGGTTCGGATTTTAACGGAGCCAAAGAATGCTTTAGTAAAACAATATCAAGAATTAATACGACTAGATGGCAGTAAGTTACGCTTTACAGATGGCGCACTACGAGAAATGGCTAAGTTAGCAATTGCCCGTAATACAGGAGCTCGTGGCCTGCGTTCCATTATTGAAGGGGTAATGCGAGATGTTATGTTTGACTTACCTAGTCGCCAAGACGTCAGCGAAGTAGTCATCGATAAAAACTGTGTTGAGCACCATACTGAGCCACGGTATGTTTTAAAAGATGATCAAGCATCATAGAAAAGGTGAGGTTTCAGAATGAATGTAAATCATGTTGACTTAACCATCAGCGCGGTACATCCTGACCAATATCCAAGTACCGATTATCCAGAAATTGCATTGGTTGGTCGGTCTAATGTTGGTAAATCATCATTAACTAATGCTTTGATTAATCGAAAAAACTTTGCGCATACTTCAAGTCAGCCTGGCAAAACCCAAACCTTAAATTTTTATAATGTCGAGGATAAACTGTATTTTGTTGATGTTCCAGGATATGGTTATGCTAAGGTTTCTAAAAAGCAGCGTGAAGAATTTGGTCAAATGATTGAAAATTACTTAACGCAACGGAGTCAGCTGCGCGGAGTGATTATGTTAGTTGATGGCCGGCATGCGCCAACAGCTGATGATGTGCAAATGTACCAATGGTTGGCTTATTATGAGCTTCCAATTTTAGTAGTCGCAACTAAAATTGACAAAGTCAAGCCAAGCCAATTTACGAGGGTTCAAAAGTTGGTTAAAGATAAACTTGAGTTTCAAGAGAAACAGCCACTCGTTCTTTTTTCGGCAATGTCGAAACGTGGCAAGGAAGATGTTTGGCGTTGGATTGAAGAACAAACGGGGGTAAGTTGATGGAATTTAATGAATATCAAGAGGCAGCAAAACGGACTCTATATGGTAATGAGCAGGTTTTAACTAATTGTGCACTGGGACTCGCTGGTGAAACCGGTCAGGTAGTGGACTTAGTTAAGAACTATACATTTAAAGGTAAATCACTAAATCGTGATGAATTGATTCATGAAATGGGGGATGTGCTCTGGTACTTATCACAAGTGGCAGAATGGGCAGATATTCCCTTTGATGAAGTTGCTAAAACGAATATCGAAACCCTAAATAAGCGGTATCCCCACGGTTTTATAATTGAAAACTAAAGTTTCTGTTTGAAGCAAGCAATAAAGTGGTATAATGTTTAAGGTAAGTTAAATTTAAAGGAGTAAAAATTATGGTTAGCAACAATAATCGTGAATTAATTCAGAATCGAATGTCACAACGGTATACTAAATGGGCACTGCGCCGGTTGACTGTTGGCGTTGCCTCAGTCACCATTACTACCGGATTTTTCTTTATGGCAGGGGGGGGTCTGACCACCCCGGTCACAGTTCATGCGGCAACTAATATTGATGAACAAGTCGCAGCTTCAGCTGATCATCAATCGACAACTAAGGAACTTGGTAAGAATGCAGATTTAAGTATCTTACCTGATAATATTAATTGGACATCCCCTCGGCATGATAAGCCGTTAAACGGGGGCAATGAAAATGACTTCAATAAAGGGGAAGATCAAAAACCAGGCGCCATTATTTATGATCCAATTCAACAACAAGGTGGCGATGGTTATAATGTCAAATTACCAACCAACAATGACCAGTTTGGGTACACAATTGATGGTAAGGTAGGAATTAGTAAGACTGGCGAAGCCATTAATGATGGAACTGGTACTTCTGGGATTATTAACCCCGACAATAAAGATAATATTATCTGGTTAGGTAAGTATGGTGAACCAACCAGCGGGAATCTTAGTGATTATCTTGATATCATTGGTAATAAAAATGAGCTACCTAAGGGGACCAAATATGAGTATGTAGGTGGGTGGTTTAAGCCCCAGGGTAATGATAAATATCCATTCTTACATGTTCCTGCCCAAAAAGGAGAAGCGGGAGCTAAGTATTTTCACCCATTCAGTGGGCAAACATTCAGAGTGTACCGAGTCATTGATAAAATTACTTATCCTAATGGCAAAACTTTTTATATCCCTATTCGGATAGCTTTTGGTTCGGCTTGGAATTTAGGGATTCACAAAGATATTGCTGTAAAATCTGGTGAAAAATTGGAGATTACTCCAACTTGGGTAAGTAACGGGAATGTTAATGGACAAGATCAATTAAAGATGGTTATTTACGATGCGGATGACCCACAAAACCAGAGCTTATATAACGCCTATGCTACGCCCAATCCATTAGCAACCTTTACGACGGAAAGTAATACTGGTAAGCAAACGTTTAAATTTGTTGTCCCAAAAGGGGTTGCAAAGTTAAGAGTGTCATTTTTGCCAGCTAACACTACTGTAAACCACACTGGATTAACTAATAACAATGATATCCTGGTTTCTGGATTTACGGGGGTTGCAATTCATCAAGTTACTGATGCCGATAGACAAAATCCAGTTGGCAAACCAATTAATACAGAAGTTGGCAAAACGCCGGATCCTTCCAAGGGAATCAGTAATTTTCCTGATTTACCTGATGTGACCAAGTATTCTTGGAAAGAAGTACCAAGTATTACCGAGTCAGCGGTTAACGCGCCAACAAAGGCTACTAATACGCTGGCTGAAAATAATAACGTAACAAAACAAACTCTACCCCAAACAGGGAACATAAATGAACAGGGTACTGTTCTGTTAGGTGTAATTTCTGCCTTGCTAGCTCTATTTGGATTGGCAAAACGAAGAAAAATAAATCTTTAACGAGTGAATTGTTACAGGAAAGTCATGAATTACCATTTCGGTAGTTTGTGGCTTTTTGTGGCTATTCGTCAAGAAGTAGGCTCTATGATATTCAGTACTGATAGATGTTTTTTCATCTGTCGGTACTGTTTTTGTAGGCTCTGTGTCAAATTCTGTTGATGCAAGCTAATAGAACAGTATCAAGTTTTTAAACTTGGTACTGCTTTTTTGTTCTCATCATTCGTAGATTAATTCTTGCTAGTAAGTGATTGAAGTTGCTCAGACCGAAGGCCGTGCGTTGAATTTGCTTAATCATACGGTTAGTACCTTCTAGTGGACCATTAGACTGCTCATTTTCTGCTGCGTTTAACACAATTTCGAGGTGTTTGCGTAAGGTTTTAATGACCGTAGCCATTGGCTTACTAAGTTGATCATAATGGTAACTAAAGAGGGTTTCAGCTAAGCGATCCTTATTTCGCTGCGCTAAGTAATTCATAACATCATGCATAACGACGTAGTCGTTATTTAGTTTTAAATCTAATGCCAGTCCTAAGCCAATTCGCTCTCCAGCTGTTACTTTTTGATGAATATGTCGATCATAATATTCTTTTGCATCAGAAAGCTGCTGGTCATTTTTAAGATATAAACGCCAAGAAAACTTGAGGAGCTTATACTCATGTGATTGATACTTGTAATGTTTCATCAACTGACTGCGGTATTGATTGAAGGCGCGGGTCATCATAGCAATGATATGAAACTGATCGATGACGATTTTGGCATTGGGAAAGAGTTGGGAAACGATATCTTGATAATAACTGTTTAGATCCATCGTAATAGTTTCCACATTTTCCCGAGCGGATCGATCAACGCCTTCAAAATACCTAATAATTGATGATTTGAAGCGATTCGGTAAGATTTTAATAATTCGATGTGTATTACCGCCATCAATGCAGATAAAGTGCAGTTGATGATGAACCCCACGAAACTCATCAAAGGCTAAATGTTTCGGCAAACGGTCCGGAAAAACTGGATATAGTTCGCGATGATCATCCATTAATCGACCAACGGTCGATGGCGAAACGTTATTGTCAATTGCCACACATTTTTGCGTTCGATCATCTTGTAAGTTCATCATGATTTTAGCTTTTGTGCGATTAGAAATATTGCAGTATTTATCCACTAACGACGTTTTAGCCATGATGGTGTGGCCACAGTTCTTACACTTTAAACGTTGTTTGGCTAGTCTAATGAAAAGTGGATGACTAGCATTATCACTGGTATAAGTGATCGTGGAAGTATAATGACCGTTATGCACTAAATCTTCAAAACCACATAAGGGACAACGTCGTTGATAAATTATTAAATGCGCCTGGACGAGGCGAACCTTAGTGTGGTGAATAAAAGCATAAAAAATATCGTCCATTTTAATGTTTGGGTCTTTAATTTCTAACAAAGAACGAATAGAATTATTAGATAGGGTCATATTGATATCCTTTCTTTAATTGTGGTGATTTATGGATGGGATCAGGTCAATTATGACCTCTTTTTTTATTATAAAAGGAAAAAATCCCATTAATAAATTACCGAAGGTAATTCATCAACAGGATTTAGTGTAGAGCCAATCCTTATTTCTTGGGTTGCTTTTTCTGATCCTTTTGCTTTTTTGACGTTTTTGGATTTGTCTTTTTAGCCTTCTTCGGATCAATCGCAAAGTTTTCGAATAACTTATCTAGTTGATCACTGCGTCGGGTTACTAATCCCATCGTATCACTTCCTTTTGCTGATAACGTCAGTATACCATAGTTATATTGTATATTGTTTGAATATAAAACGTAAATAGCGAAAATATATTCAAAAATGTTGCATAATAATGAAAAACTCGGTATAATACCACCATAAATATTAGGCGACGGGGGAATTATCATGACAGATGAAGTAATGATTAATATTAAGAATCTTACCAAAAAATTTGGTAACAATACCATCTTAAATAATATCAATGGTGAAGTTAAAAAAGGACAGGTGATTTGTATCATTGGTCCTTCCGGTGCCGGTAAGTCAACTTTCTTGCGGTGTCTTAATCAATTAGAGAAGCCCACAAGTGGTTCTGTTGAAGTCGAAGGGACAGAACTTACGAACCTGAATGAAAAGGAAGTACAAAAGGTTCGCGAAAAGATGGGGATGGTTTTTCAAAGTTTTAATCTTTTTCCGAATAAAACTGTACTTGAAAACGTTAAACTAGCACCCAAAAAGGTTAAGAAAATTAGCGATAAGGATGCGACAGCTATTGCTCAACAATTATTAGCTGAAGTTGGGATGGGTGAGAAGGCTGATGCATATCCCGCTAGTTTGTCTGGTGGACAACAACAACGGGTTGCGATTTCTAGAGCGCTTGCAATGCGTCCTGATGTAATGTTATTCGATGAACCTACAAGTGCATTGGACCCAGAAATGGTTGGAGAAGTACTGAAGGTAATGCAACAATTGGCTAATGATGGAATGACAATGGTAGTTGTTACCCACGAAATGGGCTTTGCCAAAAATGTGGCTGATCAAATTTGGTTTATGGCGGATGCTGGGATTCAGGAGAAGGCATCGCCGGAAGACTTCTTTGCTCATCCACAAACGGCTCGGGCTAAAGAGTTTTTACAAAAAATTTTAGATGCTTAAAGTGTTAATTTAAACTGGTTTGCTGAAGAGGCAACCAGTTTTTTTAATATTTTTTGCGTTCATATGTTCGCTTGTTATAAAATATATAGGAATATTTTAGAAAGGGGAATATGATGGCGACTGAATATTTAGAGCACAAATTAGCATTGCTTCCCGATAAACCGGGGTGCTATATTATGAAAAATATTAATGGTCAGATCATTTATGTGGGTAAAGCCAAAAATCTCAAGAACCGGGTCCGCTCTTATTTCAAAAGTAGTCATACCGGTAAAGTGGCGGCAATGGTTGCTGAAGTTGCCGATTTTGAGACGATTATTACCTCAACCAATAAAGAGTCGTTTCTCCTTGAAATTACCTTAATCCAAAAGCATCAGCCTTACTTTAACATTAAGCTAAAACAGGGAACAGGTTATCCATATATTAAAATCACGAATGAGCGTGATCCCCAAATTATGATCACTGGGCAAATTAAAAAGGATGGTGCCTATTATTTTGGACCATATCCTAACGTGTATGCAGCTGAAGAAACGGTTCATTTTATCCAAAAGGTTTTTCCGTTACGTCGTTGCAATGGTTATCAAGGACGACCTTGTCTTTATTATCACCTTGGTCAATGTCTAGGAGCCTGTTTTAAAACCGTTCCCAAAGATAAGTATGAGCGGCAAATCAAACGAATTAAGTCATTTTTAAATGGTAATACTGGTCAAGTTAAACGCCATCTTACCAAACAAATGGAGGCTGCTGCCGCTAAAATGGAATACGAACGCGCAGCTGAAATCCGCGATCAAATTCATTACATTGAAGTGACTGTTGAAAAGCAAAAGATTATCTCGAGTGACGAAACTCCTCGTGATTTATTTAATTATTATATGGATAAAGGATGGCTCTCAATTCAAGTTTTCTTTATTCGTCAAGCCCGTTTAATGAAACGTGAGAAACGATTATTTCCGATTGTTGACACCGCTGTTGAAGAAATGACAAGTTTTATTTTGCAATTCTATCACCGCCGGAATAATATTTTGCCGCGAGAAATTTTGTTACCGGCTGGATTGCCAAACAAAGAGATTAGTGAAATTTTAGGTGTTCCCGTGCGCACTCCGCAGCGTGGCGAAAAAGCTGATCTGATGTCGATGGCTGAAGAAAATGCTCAATTATCACTGAGTGAAAAATTCCGCCTTCTTGAACTGGATAAAAGTAAAACTACAGGGGCAATGAAAGAAATTACTGATGCGCTGGGGTTACCATCTGGCCACAAGATTGAGGCATTCGATCATTCTCATATTCAAGGAGCAGACCCTGTTTCTGCAATGGTAGTGTTTATTGATGGAGAGCCGGCCAAAAAGCTTTATCGTAAATATAAATTAAAAACGGTGATTAATCATGCTGATGAAACCGCAAGTACTAAAGAAGTTATTCGTCGCCGTTACAGCCGTCTTTTAAAAGAAAATCAACCGATGCCGGATATGATTTTTATGGATGGTGGGGAGATCCAAATGAATGCCGTGAAAGATGTTTTGGAAAACGAGTTGGACTTATCGATTCCAGTTGTTGGAATGGTTAAGAATGATAAGCACCAGACTGCCGACCTTTTATTTGGTGATCACAATGAACACGTGGATTTGAATCCGCGAAGCCAGGCTTTTTATTTAGTCCAGAGAATTCAGGATGAAGTTCACCGTTTTGCAATTACCTTTCACCATAAGGTCCATACGAAGCATTCACTTAGTTCGCGGTTAGACGAAATTAAAGGTGTCGGTCCCCGAACCAGGAATAAATTAATGAAGAATTTTGGGTCGTTGAGCAAAATTGCGGCAGCTTCCGTCGATGATATTCATGCCCTAGGAATTAATCGGCCGACTGCGCAGCTTATCAAAGTTTCTTTGCAGAAAAACGCTGAAGTCGCCAAGGGAAGCAGTCATGATTAACTTTGACGCGTTTTGATTTATCCAATATACTAGATTAATAAGTAAATAGAACGGAGAAATAACATGTCAACATTTGTCGATCAAGTTAAAATTGAAGCTCACGCTGGAAAAGGCGGAAACGGAATGGTTGCTTTCCGTCGGGAAAAATATGTGCCGAATGGTGGTCCTGCTGGCGGTGATGGTGGCCGTGGCGGCAGCATCATTTTAAAGGTTGATGAAGGACTTCGCACTTTGATGGATTTTCGTTATCACCGAATTTTTAAATCAAAGAATGGTGGAAATGGAATGAGTAAGCAAATGACCGGTGCAGATGCCAAGGATACGGTCATCCCAGTTCCCCAGGGAACCACGGTTCGAGATCTCGATACAGGTGAAATTGTGGGAGATTTAGTAAAAAATGGTGATGAATTAGTAATTGCCAAGGGTGGCCGTGGCGGTCGTGGCAATATGCGATTTGCTTCCGCTAAAAACCCGGCCCCTGAAATTGCCGAAAATGGTGAACCAGGTGAAGACCACTACTTAGAGCTGGAACTGAAAATGTTAGCGGATGTTGGATTAATTGGTTATCCTTCAGTTGGTAAGTCAACCTTATTGTCGGTAGTCACAGGTGCTAAGCCGAAGGTGGCAGCTTATGAATTTACTACCTTAGTTCCTAATCTTGGGATGGTAATGCTCCCAGATGGTCGTGATTTCGCGATGGCGGACATGCCGGGCTTGATCGAAGGAGCATCTAAGGGTGTTGGTTTAGGTCTACAGTTTTTACGGCATATTGAACGTACCCGGGTCCTCTTGCACTTGGTAGACATGGGCAGTGAAGATCCTGAGCAGGCGATGGAGCGTTTTCGGTCAATCAATCATGAATTAGCAAGCTATGATCCAGAATTGTTAAAACGACCACAATTAATTGTGGCAACAAAGATGGATTTACCAAATTCAGCAGATAATTTGGAAAAATTTAAAAAAATGTTAGCAAAGGATCAGACGTTACCAGAAGTGCCTGAAGTATTCCCAATATCTGCTGTAACCCACGCTGGAATTGATGATTTAATGAAGAAAACTGCAGCAGTTCTGGATGCTGCTCCAGAATTCGATAGTGAAAGTCATGATAAACGGTTAATTACTCACTACGGCTTAAAGAAAGTTGATCAGAATGAACCTGAGTTTCAGATTTCTCGTGATGATGACGGTACTTGGGTACTCTCAGGGGCTAAGTTAGAAAAATTATTTGCTATGACAAATATGGATCATGAAGAAAGTCAATTGCGTTTTGCTCGCCAATTACGGCATATGGGAGTTGACGAGGCTCTCCGTGCTAAGGGGATCCAAGATGGTGATCAAGTCTGGATTGATGACTTTGTTTTTGAATTTCTTCAGTAGAATTAGAAAGTTGGTATAAGGATGCAAATTGAATTTTTGGGTACGGGTGCCGGTTCGCCAAGTAAACAGCGGAATGTTTCTAGTTTGGCATTACGCTTATTAGAAGAGCGCAATGCAATCTGGCTCTTCGATGTTGGTGAAGCAACTCAGCATCAAATTTTAAATACCACAATTCGTCCGCGAAAAATCGAAAAAATCTTTATAACCCATCTCCATGGTGATCATATTTTTGGTTTGCCGGGTTTATTAAGCTCACGATCATTTCAGGGGGGCAATGAACCATTAACCATTTATGGACCGGTTGGGATTAAAGAGTTTGTTCAAACGACGCTCCGGGTTAGCGAATCACGGCTGAGTTATCCGATTAAGTTTGTAGAAATTACCGATGATGGGCAACTTTTTAGTGACCAAACGTTCACAGTTTATGCCAAAAAGCTTGATCATAAGATTGATTGTTTTGGCTACCGGGTAGTTGAACATGATCATCCAGGTGAATTACAAGTTGATAAGTTGAAGAAATTAGGAATTCCATCAGGACCGTTGTATGGTCAATTGAAGCAAGGAAAAGAAGTTCAATTAAATGATGGAACCATCTTAAATGGTCAAGATTTTATTGGTTCACCACAAAGGGGCCGAATAGTGGCCATCTTAGGTGATACACGGAAGACAAAAAATGCTATTGCGCTTGCTAAAGATGCGGATGTTTTAGTTCATGAAAGTACCTTTGGCAAAGGGGAATCGAAATTAGCACATAATTATTACCATTCAACAAGTGCACAAGCTGCACAAATTGCTAAGCAAGCTCATGTCAAAATGTTGTTGCTAAATCACATTTCTGCAAGATATGTAGGTAAGGCTGCTTATAGTCTTGCATATCAAGTCCGGGATATTTTCCCTAATACTAGAGTAGCAAATGATTTTTATGTTTATGATATTCCGTTTAAAGGAGGTCAACCCAGATGATGCGCAGGTTAAAGTCACTACGACTATTAAAAAATAAGATTGTGTTGATTACAGGTGGTTCCAGTGGTATTGGTGCCCAATTGGCATTGGAGGCCGCTCATCGGGGAGCAATTGTTGTTGTATGTGCTCGTAATAAGGAAAAATTGGAAGAAGTGGCCCATAAATGTTTAATTTTATCAGGGCGGCCTTCTTTTGCATATGAATTGGACGTTACTGACCCTGACCAGACTGATCAGGTGTTGGATCAGGTGCGCCATGAAGTTGGTGAAATTGACGTGTTGGTGAATGCAGCTGGTTTAGGTGAAATGGTTCCGGTCGTTAACCAAAATCGCAAATCAATGGCGAAGATGGTGAACGTCAATTTATTGGCTACCATGTATCTTAGCCGGTGTGTTGCTAAGCAAATGATGGATCAAGGCTATGGGGCGATTATTAATGTTGCTTCATTAGCAGGGAAGTTGCCAACGCCAAATAGTGCGGTGTATTCAGCTACTAAGGCGGGAGTCATTCAGTTTGATAATATTTTACGGATGGAAGTTGCGGACTATGGGGTACAAGTGTTGACAGTAAATCCAGGTCCGGTCGCTACTCATTTCTTTGCAGCTGCAGATCCTGATGGTAGTTACTTATCACATGTACCATCCTGGATGATTATCGAACCTGACTCACTAGCCAAGACCGTGTGGAATAATGTCGGGTATAAAACACGTGAAATCAACGTGCCAGGATATACTTCAGCCATTGGTTGGCTTTACCAAGTGATGCCGGGAATTGGTGATTGGGCAATCAAAAAGTTTTTTGATTTTCAACAAAACAAGGATCTTTTATAAAAAACTTGAATGCATTATTAGGTGCGGTTTGTCAATCATTTAATAATGGTTCATCAGGAGCGTGAAAACGACGTCCAAAAGACATCGGCCACGCTCCTTCATTACTTTTAGGAGAATTACGATGCTAGAAACTAAATATGAATGGCAAAGGGTTGCCAATCAAGACGTGGACCTCGTTAATAACATTCAAGAACAGTGCCAAATCAATGCAGCATTAGCGAATTTACTGGTTGCACGAGGCTTTCAATCTGTTCATGAAGTACAGCTGTTTTTAAAACCGCAACTGCAACAAATCCAAAAGCCAGATCGACTTCATGATATGGATAAAGCAGTTGCTAGAATTACTCAGGCGATTAAACAAGGTGAGCAGATTACAGTTTATGGTGATTATGACGCTGATGGGATGACGGCGACTGCGGTAATGTTTGAAACTTTAGAGTCACTAGGAGCCAAGGTTAATTATTATATTCCGGATCGCTTTAAGGATGGTTACGGACCGAACCAAGATGCTTATCAACGGTTAATTACGGGTGGCACTCAACTGTTAGTAACCGTTGATAATGGGGTGACCGGTAAAAAAGAAGTTGCATTTGCCCATGATCAGGGGGTGGATGTAGTTATTACTGATCACCACAGTTTACCGGTAGAACTTCCTAATGCCGTGGCGATTGTCCATCCCCAGTATCCCGGAGATCTGTATCAATATGGCGATTTATCCGGAGTGGGGGTAGCCTTTAAAGTGGCTTGGGCCCTCTTGGGTGAATTTCCAACGGAATTACTAGATTTAGTGGCCATTGGAGAAATTGCTGACCTTGTTTCAATGGCCAAAGAAAATCACGTTCTGGTTAAGTTTGGTATTCAACAATTACAAGCGGGGCTTCGGCCAGGGATTAAAGCATTACTAAAGATTGCGGGTGTTCAAGAAGAGTCCTTGACCAGTCAGGATGTTAGTTTTAAATTAGCACCACGCTTAAATGCTTTAGGTCGGATTGCTAATGGTAATGAGGGTGTCAAGTTGTTAACGACAGTTGACGAGGATGCAGCTGAACAACTAGCCAAGGATGTTGACCAATGTAATCGTCAACGGCAGGATTTAGTTGAACAGATTACCCAGGAAGCGCTACAAAAAGCACAAGCTCCTGACAACCTTAGACGGCGGACGTTACTAATTGTTGGTCACGATTGGCATCAGGGAGTTCTGGGAATTGTTGCTAGTCGATTAGTTGAAAAAACTGGTAAGCCGACAATCGTGGCTAGTGTTAATCATGGTGAACTGGTGGCGAAAGGATCTGGTCGCAGTGTCGATGGATACGACCTTTTTGCTGCACTTGATCCCCATCGTAAATTACTTACCGCTTTTGGTGGACATGTAATGGCTTGTGGAATGTCGTTTATGATTACTCAAGTTCCAGCAATTGCGAAAGTGCTCGAACAAGCAGCCGAAGCACAACACTTGGATGCTAATCAAAAACCGCGCTTAATGATTGCGGGAACTTTGCAACCTGACGAAATTACTGAGAAGTTATATCAGCAAATTCAACAATTGGCACCCTTTGGTCCAGATAATGAAGAACCAATTTTTGAAATTACTGACCCAATTATCACTAGCAAACGTCAAATGGGAAAAAATAACGAACACCTGAAGTTTACTTTAAAAGGTACTCGACAGTCGCTAGATGTCTTGGCATTTGGCAAGGGTTCTAATGTAGATTTCTTTAGTCCCGGTGTACATCTGAAATTGGTCGGAAAAGTTGCGGTTAATAGTTGGCAAGGCCGAACGACACCTCAATTACTTTTGGAAGATCAAAAAATTGAGGGATCAGTGGTAATTGATGCGCGAGTTAAGAAACTCCAACCAACTATGTTTACGGAAAATGCTGCCTATGTTGTTTTTAATCCAGTAATCCGAAAAAATATTGCTGGGCACGTCAACGGACGGATTATTGATGTGGAACATCCAGAGCTGGGGAACTATGATAAGTTAGTATTCGTTGATGTTCCCCAATCGATAGCACAGATGGATCAAGTGCTACAAAATAGTCAAGCAGTAAGGGAAGTTAAACTTTATCTTTTTGATGCTAGTCAATCCGCGGCTGTAGCAATTCCACATCGTCCAATATTCGTAAATTTCTATCAAATAATTCGCCAACACCGACAAATAGATCTTAATCAGCAAGCAGAGGCACTATGCCAGTATTTACGGATTACTGGTGACCAATTAATTTTGATGATTAAAGTGTTTTTGGAACTCAGATTTGTTACAATTAAAAATGGCTTGTTAAAAATCTCAGCAAATCCACAAAAGGGTAATTTAGAGAAAACACGGGTTTATCAGGAATATGCTGCCCGTTGGCAAGTGCAAAAAATTCTATTAAAAGGTTCAACTAAAGAGTTAACAAGATGGGTGCAAAAAGAGCTGCATCTTAATTAAAGGAGAGACTTTTATGTCGTTAGACTTACATAAGTACGTAGTTAGTGTTCCAGATTATCCGGAGAAAGGAATTATTTTTCGGGATATTTTACCACTGATGGCAGATGGCAAGGCATTTAAGCAGGCGACGGATGAAATTGTTGATTATGCTAAAAATAAGCATGTTGACATGGTTGTTGGTCCTGAAGCGCGGGGCTTTATTGTGGGTTGTCCAGTTGCCTATGAACTGGGGGTTGGCTTTGCGCCAGCACGAAAAAAGGGAAAGTTACCACGTCCCGCAATTTCGTCCTCTTATGATTTAGAGTATGGGGAAGCAACCTTGCAAATGGAAAATGATTCAATTAAGCCTGGGCAGCGGGTGTTGGTTGTTGATGACCTACTGGCAACAGGGGGAACGATTTCCGCCACTATTGATATGGTCGAGAGAATGGGTGGTGTTGTGGTTGGCACCGCATTTATTATTGAATTGAAAGATTTGAATGGACGGCAAAAAATTGCTGACTATGATTGCAAAGCGTTAATGGAATATTAATCGGGTGTAGAAAATGATTTTATTAGTAGTTTTTGGTGGTTTAATGTTGATCTTAGGGTTTTTCTATTTAGTCAACTCTTGGCAGCAGTATCGTGAATGGAAATGGGCAACCTTTATTGTTTTAGTGAGTCTGGCTGCCACAGTTTATGGAGCAATTAATTTACCTTATTGGCATCACCATTCACAAAGCCAGCAGACAACGCAGCAAACTAAAAATGCTGATCGTAGTAGTTTTTCTTCTTTTTCCAATAATGGATTACAGTCTCAGAACGGCCAAACTCAAGAAAACAAAGAAATGGCTGTTCTAAGACAAATGCAAAAGGCTTACACTAAAATGGGTAGTGTTTCTTTTGATAGTGACTCAAAAACGTTTAAGATTCAGCCAAAAGATGGTGACGAAAGTAAGGCTATTACCTATGTGATTCAGAACCCTAGCCAAGCTGATCAAGCAGGATGGCCAAATTTAACTAAGTCATTGGTAAGTACATCTAAACAGTTGAAAAAGGTTCTTGGAAGTGGTTACTCTGTTAGCTTGATGAATCCAGATGATAGTAATGCAGCTGTTTTCACTGCTAAAGATGGTCAACAAACCTATACTGCAGTTAAATGATTCAGGAGACGTGCTCATAAAGTGCTTGCTCATTGCCAGCGAACTTGATATAATGTGAAACGTTATGGAGAGTTGGCAGAGTGGTAATGCACCGGACTCGAAATCCGGCGAACCCATGTTGAATGGGCGCGCAGGTTCAAATCCTGTACTCTCCTTAAAACTCAAGCAAGATTTGAGTGTTTGAAAAAACACCCGTGAATGAAGAATCGATCATTCACGGGTGCTTTTATTAATTATTAAGCGAGGTAGGGAGAAGTCATGAAAATCGGGATTGATCAAATGGCGTTCGCAACGACGCCATATTACATTGAATTATCAGATCTAGCAGCTGCCCGAGGGGTGGATCCAAATAAATTTAAAATTGGGATTGGGCAAGACCGACAAGCAGTTGTTCCACCTACTCAGGATATGGTTACGCTTGGTGCGGCGGCAGCAAAAAAATTGCCAAAAAATGCGTTACGACAGGTCACAACCTTAATTACTGCTACTGAATCGGGAATTGATAACTCAAAAGCAAGTGGGATTTATATTAAACGATTGTTAAAGCTAAATGATTATATTCGGGTTGTTGAAACTAAGGAAGCATGTTATTCTGCTACCGCAGCGTTGCAGTTTGCGCGAGGGCTAGTAGCACTAAACCCAGAGGAAACTGTTTTAGTGATTGCTTCAGATATCGCCCGATATGGTTTAAAGACACCTGGGGAGGTAACCCAGGGAGCGGGTGCCGTTGCCATGCTTGTAACCAAGAATCCCCATGTCCTAGCAATTGAGTCTGTGAGTGCCTCATATACAAAGGATATTATGGACTTTTGGCGCCCATTATTTGCCGCCGAAGCCCACGTAGATGGTAAGTATTCTAACCAAGTTTACGTCGACTTCTTTTTAAAGACATATCAGCGTTACATTCAGATTACTGGACGAACCTTAGCAGACTTTGCGGCAATCGCCTTTCATTTACCATACACAAAGATGGGGAAAAAGGGATTAGACGGACTGCTCAACAATGATCAAAGTCCTGTTGCACAGCGACTGCGGAATAATTTAACGGCAGAACAGCAATTTTCTCGACAGGTTGGTAATCTGTATACAGGTTCATTGTATCTGGGCTTAATCTCTTTGTTGCAAAATGGTGATGTTCAACCTAGAGAACGGATTGGATTATTTAGCTATGGATCAGGTGCGGAAGGTGAATTTTATTCTGGAATTTTGCAACCTGGTTATCAAGAATATATCGATAGTCATCTTCAGGAAGAATTGCAGAATCGACAACAGGTTACTATTGATCAGTACGAGCATTTATTTAATCAACAGCTAGGAATGTCAAGTGCTGATGTTGAATTTGATGTTAGCAGTGATCCTAGCGAGTATGTTTTAGCCGGTCAAAAGAATGCTCAACGAAACTATCAAATTCAGGATAGGCAACTATAAATTAATGAAAAAAGGGTTCCGAAGCTTGGTCATTACCAAACTTTGAACCCCATTTTTATTTAAAAGATGTTATCACGGAAGAGACCAACCACTTTTCCTAAAATGGTAACGTGATCCAAGATGATTGGATCCATCGTGTCGTTTTCTGGTTGTAAGCGATAATAGCTTTCTTCTTTAAAGAATCGTTTACAGGTTGCCTCATTATCACTAGTCATTGCAATAACAACATCACCGTTATTTGCCGTATTTTGGCGTCGAACAATAACCTTATCACCATCCAAAATACCCATATTAATCATACTGGTTCCTTGAATTTGAAGCATGAATAAGTCATCGTGATCATTAATGGTAGGCGGAATCGGGAAGAAGTCGGTTGCGTCTTGTTCCGCAAGAATTGGTTCACCAGCGGCCACAATTCCGAGAAGCGGGATTTGATTTTGTTTAGGTTCAATGCCAAGAAATGATAAACCTTCTGGAGTAATTTCTAGTGCCCGTGGTTTAGCAGGGTCTTTTTTTAAATACCCCTTTTTAATTAAACGATTAATATGACCATGGACTGTCGATGTTGACGAAAGACCAACTGCCGCGCAAATTTCGCGAACTGTTGGTGGATATCCTTGTGCAGCTACCTGCTTATGGATGTAGTTTAAAACAGCTGTTTGTTTGTCTAATGCGTTTCTTGGCATAATTCCACCTCATTTATTAATTACAATTTATTTTAGCATAGCATCATCCCTCTGTAAACGTACGTTCGCTATCTTTCTAAGATGTTGCAATCAGTGTCAGACTTGTTTAGACTTAAAGTTGCGATTAGAAGGAGGATAATTATGGCTGAAGAAAATGAACAAGATAAATTGCTGAAACGAATTAACGAATTGGCCCATAAAAATAAGGCGGAAGGGCTGACCGAAGAAGAAAAGGCTGAACGAAAAAAACTTCGTGATGAATATTTAAAGAATTTCCGTGAAGCTTTCCGGAGTAAAATTGAAATGACGCAAATTTTTGATAAGAGCGGAAAGGAAGTTACTCCAGAAAAGGTTAAAGAAATTCAGCGTAAAAAAGGGTTACGTGACGATTAATTTCAATAAAAAATTTACAATAACTAAATTGTTTTGTAATATTATTAGTATTGAATAAAAAAGGGGGGGGCAAAAAAGTTGAGTACTCTTGGTGTTATCTTATTAATGATTCTAGCTTTGTTAGTTGGGTTAGTAATTGGTTTCTTTGGTGCCCGGAAGTATATGGAAAACTACTTACGGAATAATCCACCAATTTCTGAAGATATGATGCGGACCATGATGCTTCAAATGGGACAAAAACCATCCGATCGGAAATTGCATATGATGATGCAAACGATGAAGAATCAAGCTAAGAAAGCAAATCGTAAATAAAAAANA
>NZ_GG698802.1:77319-319538 GCF_000161935.1 Limosilactobacillus coleohominis 101-4-CHN
AAATAAAAAGTCGACAAAAGTCGACTTTTTTATTTACATTAAAAGTGGTCATCAGCTGGCTTTTCTGGCATATCATAGTGAAAACTAGGGTCTAACTGTTTGTCTAACTGATCAAAAGCAGCTTGCATTTGCCGTTCATATTCTTTTTGAACTTCATCGGTTAAGCGCTGCTTACGGTCAATATAAATGGGGTTTCCAAACGCAATCTTACGTTTCCTTCTTGAAAAAAGAGCACTAAATGACAACGGCCCTTGGTAAACAGCGGGTACCAAAGGAACATTTGCTAATTTTGCAATCATTAAAGCACCGCCCTTTAGTTCTGAAGAATACCGTGATCCAGATGGAAAGATAATGGTCGAAAGGTCTGATTGGCGAAGTTCTTTTACAGGAACCTTAATTGCTGAGGGACCAGGGTGAACTCGATTGACAGGATAAGCGTTTAATTTTCTTAAAAACC
Source organism: Limosilactobacillus coleohominis 101-4-CHN (assembly GCF_000161935.1). Classification (GTDB taxonomy): domain Bacteria; phylum Bacillota; class Bacilli; order Lactobacillales; family Lactobacillaceae; genus Limosilactobacillus; species Limosilactobacillus coleohominis_A. The sequence goes on from NZ_GG698802.1 coordinate 77,777, forward strand.
AGTTTGCAAACTTATTTTTGAAGAGCTCCTCTTTGGCCATAAAACTGAATTTTTTAGGATAAATAGCTAAGGCGAGGAGGACCGGATCCATCCATGTTCGGTGCGGAGCAACAATAATATAGTTACCAGCTGGTAAGTTCTCTTTGTTTGTAATGATTGGCCGGCCGTTAATCATACTCAAAAACGGCTTTACTAAATGAACAAGGAAGTCATACATATTTTATTTACCTCAAATTATTTTTGTGTAATATGGTTATTATGAGCAAGAAAAACTGAACATGCAAGTTGAATCTTCAGTTTGATCAAAGGAGTAAGCATGGATAAATCAATTTTAAAACCGCATGAACGTATCGATCAACTTAGTAGTCAAGGAATTAAAATTATTCAGAGCAGTGAAGTTTTCGCTTTTTCTCTAGATGCAGTGCTATTAGCTGATTTTGTACGGCCCAATCATCGTCAGCGACTCCAAACAATTGATATATGCGCAGGCAATGGGGCTATTGGTTTGTTTTTAAACCGTAAACTAGGGGGACAGTTTACTGAAGTAGAATTACAACCACGCTTGGCCGACATGGCTAGACGAAGTATTTCTCTAAATAATTTGACGGAGCGCTACCGGGTCATCAATGCGGATGTCAAAAATATTTATGATTATGTTCACAAAGATGCATATGATATCGTAACTTGCAATCCACCATATTTTAAATCTTTACCGACGAGTAAAAAGAATCCTCATCGTTACTTGGCGATTGCTCGTCATGAACTAACTATTGATTTACCAACAGTTGCTGAAAAAATGTCCGGGTTATTAAAAATGAATGGTAAGGGCTATCTAGTACACCGACCAGACCGGTTAACAGAAATTTTACAAGTTTTGAATGAACATCGACTAATGGTTAAGCGGATTTGCTTTGTTTACCCTAAGCCAGGTAAGGCCGCGAACATGGTCCTAATAGAAACCATTAAGGACGGTCGTCCAGGGGGCACAATTATTGAACCGCCACTTGTGGTCGGTGATCAAGAAGGTAACTATACGTCACAAGTTGAGGCTATGCTCCATGCAAACTAAACCATATTATATTTATGTATTATTGTGTGCCGACCAAACACTATATTGCGGATTTACAGATAATGTTGAACGGAGATTTAAGACTCACCAGACATATCGTGGCGCAAAATATACGCGGGTTAAAAGTCGCCATCCCCTAAAATTAATTTATCAAGAACGTTTTGATGATAAGAGAAGTGCATTAAGTGCCGAATATCACTTTAAGCATCAAACTCGTCAGCATAAGTTAGCATATTTAAGACAACATGGTGTGAATATTCAAGAATTATAATTTTCTGCTTGCGATCACAATAGTTTTTATGTACAATACTTGTTGGTGCTATTTGCACAATTCACACTCACCGCAATGGTTTGAATGGTGCCGTTAGGTGTTCGGACCAGAGGACCGGTGAGGAGGAAAAAACTATTTTGGAGGTATTATTTCATGTCTGTTGTAAGTATGAAACAATTACTTGAAGCCGGTGTCCACTTTGGTCACCAAACTCGTCGTTGGAACCCAAAGATGGAACCATACATCTTTACTGAACGGAACGGTATCTACATTATTGACCTGCAAAAGACGGTCAAGATGATCGACTCCGCTTACGATTACGTTAAGAACGTTGCTGCTGATGGTGGTGTAGTTCTTTTTGTTGGTACGAAGAAGCAAGCTCAAGATTCAATCGAAGAAGAAGCTACTCGTGCAGGTCAATACTACGTTAACCATCGTTGGTTGGGTGGTACTTTGACTAACTGGAAGACTATCCAATCACGGATTAACCGTTTGAAGGAATTAAAGAAGATGTCAGAAGATGGAACTTTTGATGTTCTTCCAAAGAAGGAAGTTTCTGTTTTAACTAAGCAACGTGAAAAGCTTGAACGTTTCTTAGGTGGAATTGAAGATATGCCACGAATTCCAGATGTAATTTACATCGTTGATCCTCACAAGGAACAAATTGCAGTTCGTGAAGCACACAAGCTTCACATTCCAATCGTTGCGATGGTTGACACTAACACGGATCCTGATGACATTGACGTTATCATCCCATCAAACGATGATGCTATTCGTGCCGTTCGCTTAATCACTTCTAAGATGGCTGACGCTGTTATTGAAGGTAAGCAAGGTCAAGATGACCAACAACAAGCATCAGACGATGATGTTGCTGACAACGCTGAAGTTTCTGAAGATTCTTTACAAGATTTAAAGAAAAACGTTGAAAGCAAATAATTAAAATAGTTAATACTTAGGCTGTTTTGCAGTTGGACCGTGGTGGCCTGAGTGCGAAACAGTTTTTTATTTAAAAACATTCAAAACTAAGGAGAGATCGAATTATGGCTATCAAAGCTTCACAAGTTATGGAATTACGGAAGAAGTCTGGTGCCGGCATCATGGATGCTAAGAAGGCATTAGTTGAAACCGATGGTGATATGGATAAGGCAATGGATTACCTTCGTGAAAAGGGAATTGCTAAAGCAGCTAAGAAGAGCGATCGAATTGCCGCTGAAGGTTTAACTGACATTGTGGTTGATGGTAATACAGCTGCAATTGTGGAATTAAACTCAGAAACCGACTTCGTAGCTGCTTCTGATCCATTCAAAGCTGCTTTGAATGATGTTGCTAAGAAGATTGTTGAAAACAAGCCAGCTGATGTTGATGCTGCCTTAGAAATCAAAACTGATAACGGTACGCTTGGTGAAGACTTAACTGAAACCACTCGACAAACCGGAGAAAAGGTTAGTTTACGGCGGTTTGCTGTTGTGGACAAGGCTGATGGCGATAACTTTGGTGCTTACCTTCACCAAGGTGGTCGGATTGCTGCTTTAGTTGTTCTGGAAGGTGCTGATGAGGCTACTGCTAAGGATGTTGCTATGCATGTGGCTGCAGTTAATCCAGAATTTATGACGCGTGATGATGTTTCTGCTGAACGTCTGGATCACGAACGGAAGATTTTTAAGGAAGAAACATTGAATGAAGGCAAACCAGCTAAGATTGTTGATAAGATTGTTGAAGGTCGTCTTAACAAGTTCTTATCAGAAATCTGTTTAGCAGACCAAGCCTTTGTTAAGGACAGTGACAAGACAGTTGCTGAATACGTTGCTTCCAAGGGTGGTAAGTTGAAGTCATTCATTCGCTACGAAGTTGGTGAAGGAATCGAAAAGAAGCAAAGTAACATTGCTGATGAAGTTCAACAAGAACTAAACCGTTAATTTGCTTTTAGTTTGGGACGTACTATGGTAGTTAGTACGTCTTTTTAATAGTTTGCAAACAACTTAACCTGAGGAGGTTCAACGAATGGCAAATGGTGTTAAGTACAACCGGGTTGTTTTGAAATTAAGTGGTGAAGCTTTGGCAGGAGATCAGGGCTTTGGAATTAATCCGCCGGAACTAAAAACAGTGGCAAAAGAGTTAAAAGAGGTTCATGATTTAGGGGTTCAAGTTTGTATTGTCGTTGGTGGCGGTAACATGTGGCGTGGAGTCACTGGTGAGAAACTTGGAATGGAACGTGCCCAAGCTGACTACATTGGAATGTTGGCAACCATTATGAACGCCTTGTCTCTTCAAGATGCTTTAGAAGGATTAGGTGTGCAAACCCGGGTTCAAACGTCCATCGAAATGCGGCAGATTGCTGAACCATATATTCGACGGAAAGCAATTCGACATCTTGAAAAGGGCCGGGTAGTGATTTTTGCCGGTGGTACTGGAAGTCCATACTTCTCAACGGATACAACCGCAGCATTACGGGCAGCCGAAATGAATGCAGATGCTATTTTAATGGCCAAGAACGGGGTGGATGGTGTCTACTCAGCAGACCCAAATAAAGATTCATCAGCAGTTAAATTTGATCATTTAACTCACATGGATATTCTAGATAAACATCTCCACGTTATGGATTCGACAGCTAGTTCTATGTCAATGGACAATGATATTCCATTGGTAGTCTTTAACTTAAATACACCTGGCAACATCATGAAGGTTGTACGGGGTGAAAAAATTGGAACAACAATCGAAGGAGAATAGTTAAAATGGATGGTAAGCAAATTTTAGCAAATGCAAAAGAAAAAATGGCTAAATCAGGTGAGGCGTTAAAACGGACCTTAGCTGATATTCGTGCGGGACGGGCAAATGCCAGTATTTTAAATCCGGTTAAGGTTGATTATTATGGTGCGCTAACACCACTTAACCAGATGGCTTCCATTACGGTTCCTGAAGCACGGCAATTGCTTGTGTCCCCATATGATAAGAGCACGCTAAAGGACATTGAACGAGCAATCTATGAAGCGGATTTAGGTTTAACTCCTCAAAATGATGGTGAAGCAATCCGCATCATGATTCCGCAACTCACTGAAGAACGGCGGAAAGAATTAGTGAAGGACGTTAAAGCAGAACTGGAAAATGCTAAAGTTGCTGTTCGAAACGTTCGTCGTGAGGCCATGGATGACCTTAAGAAGGGGAACAAAGATGGCGATTTTAATGATGATGAGTTCCATAATCTAGAAGACCAAGTTCAAAAAGAAACTGATGCTGGAATCAAGAATTTGGAAGCAATTGCGAAGGATAAGGAAGACGAATTAATGGGTAAGTAATAGTAGTTTCCCTTAATTTCAGGTGAAGTACCGTGGTGCTTCACCTTTTTTTATAAGTAACGATTGTAGAGAAATTATGGTAGATCTGGTAGAATAAGAAAGATTGTAAATAATGTTCATTGGAGGATTAAGTTGTTTTCCCAAAAAAAAGAGACGGATGCAAATTCATCCCAGATTGATTTAGCAAAAATCCCGCACCACATTGCCATAATTATGGATGGTAATGGACGATGGGCACAAGCACGGCACTTACCACGGGTTGCGGGCCATCAGCAGGGAATGGAAACCGTTAAAAAGGTTACGATCGCAGCTAGTAAGCTTGGTGTGAAGGTATTGTCACTCTATGCATTTTCCACTGAAAATTGGAAACGTCCGCAAAGTGAAGTTAGTTTTTTAATGAATTTGCCGATTAAATTTTTCACAAAGTTTGTTCCTGATTTAGTTGAACATAATGTTCGAGTAACTGTAATGGGTGATATTACAAAGTTACCCGAGAAAACTCGTATTGCTGTTCGGAATGCAATTCATGATACTGAGCAGTGTACAGGAATGGTCCTGAACTTTGCCCTTAATTATGGTGGTCGAGATGAGATTGTTCGCGCGACGACTGATATGGTTAAGGATGTTCAGGATGGCAAGCTTTCTTCAATGGACATAACTGAAAAGACTATGAGTCAATATTTAATGACTGCACCACTAACTCCCTATGAAGATCCGGAATTATTAATTCGTACGAGTGGTGAACAGCGTTTAAGTAATTTCATGCTTTGGCAAGTTGCATACAGTGAGTTCGTTTTTATGGATGAACATTGGCCAGATTTTGACGGTGAATCTTTGAAAAAGGCCATTAGTATTTTTCAGCATCGACATCGGCGTTTCGGTGGTCTAAAAAATAAGTAAAGAGGACGGGTGTTAATTTTGAAGACAAGAGTAATAACTGCAATCGTTGCTCTGGCGATTTTTATTCCATTAATTTTAATTGGTCACTTACCTTTAACCATTGCAGCAATAGCCTTAGCCATCGTTGCAATGAGTGAAATTTTAATTATGAAAAAGATGTTTTTAACGTCGTTTGCAGCAATTATGTCATATTTAGGAGTTGCAATTGTGACGGTTCCGCAATCGTGGCTGGCGTGGTTACCAGACCACTTTAATCGATTAACAACGTTTTACTTAATTGTGATTTTAATCCTGTTGCATACTGTTGTTCATAAAGGACGGTTTAGTTTTGATGATGCTGGAGTTTTAATTCTTGGAATGCTCTATATCGGCATGGGCTTTAATGCCTTTATCCAAGCTCGGGCAGTTAGTTTCACAACGTTACTATATGGCATGTTAATTGTATGGTTGACGGATAGTGGGGCTTATATTTTTGGTCGTCAATTTGGTAAGCACAAATTGGCTCCTAAAGTCAGCCCAAACAAAACAATTGAAGGTTCAGTATTAGGAACGATTTTTGCCACAGTTATATTAGCGATTTACCTGTTGTTCTTCCATGTTGGTTATGACAATTACTACATGATGGTTTTAGCAACCCTCTTGTTGTCCATCTTTGGTCAATTTGGTGATTTGATTGAATCAGCACTTAAACGTTACTATGGTGTCAAAGATTCAGGTAAGATTTTACCTGGTCATGGTGGTATCTTAGATCGATTTGATAGTATGTTAATGGTCATGCCATCCCTATACTTACTAGGGATTGTTTAATGAGGTGATTCTTTGTTAATCACAATCATAACTTTTATAATTGTTTTTGGGATTCTTGTTTTAGTCCATGAATTTGGTCACTATTATTTTGCAAAACGAGCTGGAATTTTAGTTCGCGAATTTTCGATTGGGATGGGGCCAAAGATTTGGTGGAGTCGTCGTAATGGTACTACGTATACAGTTCGGTTATTACCACTCGGCGGTTATGTTCGCCTTGCTGGAGCGGATGAAGATGATGATGAAACACTGCGTCCTGGGACGCCAGTTACCATTCAGCTTAATGATCAAAATGAAGTGACAACGATTAATGCCAGTGAAAAGACAACTTTGTTTCAGGGGCTGCCATTACAGATTGTTGACAAAGATTTGGTTGATGACTTGTGGATTAGTGGTTATGTTAATGGCGACGAAAGTGTTGTCAAAAAGTTCAGTGTTAATCATGATGCTAATGTAATCGAACGTGATGGGACTGAACTACGGATTGCTCCGCGAGATGTACAAATTAATTCCGCTAGTTTACCACATCGGATGATGACTAATTTTGCGGGTCCGATGAATAACTTTATTTTAGCGTTAGTGGTTTTTATTATTTTAGGCTTTACCTTACCAGGTATTCCAACAAATAGTAATCAACTTGGACAAGTTCAATCATCTTCAGTTGCCGCTAAAGCAGGCCTAAAGGCTGGTGATCGAATTGTCAAAGTTAACGGACATTCCACTCGCAATTGGCAGTCAATGACAACTGCAATTTCCAGTAAGCCGGGTCAACGGTTAACAATTAGTTATAAGCGGGCTGGCCAGGAGTATACGATCAAGTTGATTCCAAAGAAGGTTCGGCGTGGCAAACAAACGGTTGGCCAAATTGGGGTCATGGAACAGCAAAAGAAAGACTTTGCATCACGAATTCAATATGGCTGGCACCAATTTATTTTGTCTGGTACGTTAATATTTAGTGTTTTAGGTCACATGTTTACCCACGGTTTTAGTTTGAACGACTTGGGCGGGCCAGTTGCCATCTATGCGGGGACCTCACAGGCAACTTCACTAGGAGTTAATGGTGTTCTTGCATTTTTAGCAATGCTTTCTATTAATTTGGGAATCGTTAATTTGTTACCAATCCCCGCCCTGGACGGCGGTAAGTTAGTATTGAATATTATTGAAGGGATTATCCGTCGCCCAATTCCAGAAAAGGCGGAAGGAATCGTAACGTTAATTGGTTTCGGCTTTTTAATGCTATTAATGATTCTGGTTACGTGGAACGATATTCAACGGTATTTTATTAAATAAGTGGAGGATAGATTGATGAAACAATCAAAAATTTTAATTCCAACTAAAAAAGAAGCACCAAGTGATGCTGAAGCGCTTAGCCATAAAATGATGATTCGGGCTGGGTATATTTACCAAGTTTCGTCTGGGGTTTGGTCATATCTCCCGTTAGCTTACCGAGTAATTCGTAAAGTTAAGGCGATTATCCGAGAAGAAATGGAAAAAGCTGACGCATTTGAAATGGAAACTCCTTCGATGCTTCCAGCGGATTTATGGCAACAAACTGGTCGTTATGAAGCTTATGGTGATACCCTATTTAAATTTAAAGACCGTAATGATCGAGAACATATTTTAGGCCCAACCGACGAAGAAGTGATGACTGAGATTCTGCGAGATAGCATTAAGTCATACAAAAAGCTGCCGTTAACCGTTTACCAAATTACCGATAAGTTCCGTGATGAACCACGACCACGATTTGGTGTATTACGGGGCAAGGAATTTTCCATGTTGGATGGTTACTCATTTGCTGCTGATCAAGCTGGCTTAGATGAAGCTTACAATCAGCAGGCACAAGCTTACCGAAACATTTTTGACCGGATTGGCTTAGACTATAAGATCATTCTTGCTGATTCAGGCACGATTGGTGGAGACAATTCGCAAGAATTTTCTGCACCGGCTAAAGTTGGTGAAGATACGATTGTTTATACTGATGGTGACTATGCTGCTAACCTTGAAAAAGCTACAGGTAAATTTACTGGTGTACAACAAACTGCGGAACCAGCCAAATTAGCTAAAAAGCCAACTCCAGGTGCTCATTCCGTTGATGAAGCGGCCACAGCCTTAGAAATAGATGCTACGCAAATTATTAAGTCAATGCTATACATGGCTAAAATGGGTGAAGATAAGTATCAACCAGTACTGGTTTTAATGCGTGGTAACGATGAAGTTAATGAAACGAAAGTCACAAACGCGGTTGACTGTGAAGAGCTCACATTAGCAACTGAGCAACAGGCGCAAAAGTATCTGGGCGCTCATCCAGGTTCTTTAGGACCAGTTGGCGTTGGTGAAGAAGTGAAAATTTTAGCTGATAACTACGTTAAAGTCTTAGTCAACATGGCTTGTGGTGCTAACGATGATGGTTATCACTATGTCAATGCGAATATTGGCCGTGATTTCCGGGTTGATCAATTTGGCGATTTCCGAACTGTTCAAGAAGGTGAAATTGCTCCGGATGGTAATCCAATCAAATTTACTAACGGAATTGAAATTGGTCATATTTTCAAACTTGGAACTGGTTATTCCGAAAAACTAGGGGCACAGGTCTTAGACCAAAATGGTCGCCTTGTTGATATGATCATGGGCTGCTATGGAATCGGAGTTACTCGTTTGCTTTCGGCGGTGGCTGAGCAAAATGCGGATGAGTATGGTTTGGTTTGGCCGGATAGTATTGCACCATTTGATGTTCACGTTATTCCAGTTAACGCTAAAAAAGCTGATCAAATGAAGATGGCCAACGAGATTAGTGAACAACTCGAAAAAGCTGGTCTTGAAGTCTTAGTTGATGATCGGAAAGAACGGGCTGGTGTAAAATTTGCGGACTCAGACTTGATTGGAATTCCATTACGCGTTACGGTCGGTAAAAAAGCGAGTGAAGGAATTGTTGAAATCAAGATCCGGAAAACTGGTGAAACAGTTGAAGTGAAGACCGAAGAAGTCGCTAATACGGTTCAAATTCTGTTAAAACAATTGAACGGTGATCATCAAGAGTAATTATTCGAATAAGTAGATTTAAAATGTGGTTAAGATGAATAATCAAAATTAACCACATTTTTTAATTTTGAGGAGGAAATTCAGTGGCCTTAAACGCACAAGAAAAATTTCAGAAATTACTTGAACAAATTAACTACCAGGATGAATCATTAGCTGATGGTCAGGTAAAAACGGTGATTGTTCATCAAAAATCACGTGTGTGGGAAATTCATTTACAACTTCCTCATGTTGTTCCGGCAGATACTTACCGCGGATTATTACACAGTTTACAGATGAGTTTTCAAAGCCTGGCTAATGCACGGGTTCAGTTAGTAATTCAAACAGCTGACGAAACCAATGATGCTAAATTAATTGGTGATTATTGGCGTTTTCTGGCCCAACAAGAAGTCGGTGACCGGGGAATGGGCTTTGAAATTGCGGAACAAACAATGCCTGAAGAGCATAATGGCAGAATTGAATTAGCCTTGGAAAATGACCAAGTTAAAGATTTTGTTGCTAATAAGTTTCTTGGTAAAATCGAACAAGCCTATCAGCAGGCAGGTTTTGCTCCGTTTAGGATCCATGCAGTGGTTGATCAAACAGCTTCAGCTGCAACAGTCAAAGAGCTGAAAGAAAAACAGCAGGCTGCAGATGCTGCGTTGGTTAAGAAGGCACTGGCAAAAATCAAATCAGATCAGGCGAACCGCCAAAAACAAGAAGCAGGTAGTTTGAAAGTGGACGGACCAGCTCGGATTGGTAAAGAGATCAATCCACAGGCTGATGTCACCCAAATGGTCGAAATTACCGAAGAGGAACGAAACGTGATTGTCGAGGGTTACGTCTTCTCCAAAGAGGTTAAGGAATTGCGCTCTGGTCGTCAGTTGATGATTTTAGAAATTACGGATTACACCTCTTCATTTGCTGTTAAGAAGTTTTCCCGCGATAAAAAAGATGAAGCGCAATTTGGAGCAATTAGTGAAGGTCAATGGGTAAAAGTTCGTGGTTCAGTCCAGGAAGACAGCTTTATGCGGGACCTGACCATGAATGCGTATGATATCAATGTGGTATCACACCCAGTTCGCCAAGATAATGCTCCCGAAAATGAGAAGCGGATTGAATTACATTTACACACTAATATGTCGACAATGGATGCAACTAATTCCATTAGTGACTATGTCAAGCAGGCCATCAAATGGGGACAACCAGCAATTGCGATTACTGATCATGCGGGTGTTCAAGGGTTCCCAGAAGCCTATAAAGCTGCTTATGATGGTAAACATCAGAAATATAATATTAAAATGATTTATGGGCTGGAAGCGAATGTCGTTGATGATGGCATTCCGTTAGTCTATAACGAAAATCATGATCATTTATTAAATAGTACTTACGTTATTTTCGACGTAGAAACGACGGGACTATCTGCCATTTATGATAAAGTCATTGAATTATCGGCAACCAAAATGAAAGATGGTAAAGTATTAGACCGTTTCGATGAATTTATTGATCCCGGGTTTCCATTATCTGAACAGACCACTGAATTGACCAGCATCACTGATGATATGGTTCAGGGATCAAAGTCAGAAGAAGAAGTTTTTAAGATGTTTCAAGATTTCTGTGCAGGTAGTATTATTGCCGGGCATAATGTTTCCTTTGATATGGGCTTCATGAATACCGGTTATCAGCGCCATCATCTTCCAGAAATCACGCAGCCGGTAATTGATACCTTGCCATTAGCCAGATTTCTTTATCCTGATTTGCGTGGTTACCGGTTGAATACATTAAGTAAGAAATTTAAAGTATCACTGGAGCATCATCACCGGGCAAACTATGATGCTGAAGCTACTGGACACTTGCTACATATCTTTTTAAAAGATGCGGAAAAACGGTATCAAGTAGTCTACGTTGACGATTTAAATAAGCATATGACTGACAATGGCGCTTACCGTCATGCGCGGCCATTCCACGTGACGTTATTAGCTAAAAACCAAGCTGGTTTAAAAAATATGTATAAACTGGTTTCACTAGCAAACGTTAAATATTTCTATCGGGTTCCGCGGATTCCCCGAAGCGTTCTGGAACGGTATCGCGAGGGCCTGTTGATTGGTTCCGCTTGTTCGAGCGGAGAAGTTTTTACGGCAATGATGCAGAAGGGATACGCAGAAGCAAAGCAGAAAGCAGCTTTTTATGACTATCTTGAAGTTCAGCCGAAACCAAATTATGCACCGTTATTAGAACAAAAAGTAATTTCAAGTGAACATCATCTAGAATCAATCATAAAAAATATGATCAAGCTTGGTGATGAATTAGGGAAAACAGTTGTGGCGACCGGTGATGCCCATTACCTTAATCCAGAAGACGCAATTTACCGCAAGATTTTAATTAACTCTCAAGGTGGTGCTAACCCGTTAAATAAAACCAAACGACCGGATGTCCATTTCAGAACAACAGACGAAATGTTACAAGAATTTGATTTTCTTGGATCCGACTTGGCCCACCAAATTGTGGTTGAAAATACGCACAAAATTGCGGATGAAGTTGATCAAGAAATTAGTCCAGTTGAGGATAAGCTGTATACACCGCACATGAAAGGGGCAGAACAGGAAATCCAGGATCGGACATGGGCTACCGCTAAAAAGTGGTATGGCGATCCGTTACCGAAGTTAGTTTACGATCGAGTGAAGTTGGAACTTGATAGTATTGTCAAAAATGGATTCTCAGTTATTTATTTAATTGCTCAACGGTTGGTAGCCAAGTCGAATAAGGATGGGTACTTAGTTGGTTCCCGGGGATCAGTTGGTTCCAGTGTGGTAGCAACTCTTTCAGGGATCACTGAAGTTAATCCTCTGCCTCCACATTACCGTTGTCCACATTGCCAATATAATCACTTCTACACCAAGGGTGAGTACAGTTCTGGTTATGATTTACCGGATAAGAAGTGTCCAAAGTGTGGAACGTTAATGATTAAAGACGGTCATGACATTCCTTTCCAAACCTTCTTAGGATTTAAGGGAAATAAGGTTCCTGATATTGATTTGAATTTCTCAGGTGACTATCAGCCAATCGCCCATAATTACATGAAGGTTTTATTCGGTGAAAAGAATGTGTTCCGGGCCGGAACAATTGGAACTGTCGCTGATAAGACGGCGTATGGATACGTTAAAGCTTACGAACGAGATACTGACCAGGAATTTCGGGGTGCTGAAGAAGACCGCCTTGCTAAAGGGGCTACTGGAGTGAAGCGAACGACTGGTCAGCACCCGGCTGGGATCATCATTGTTCCAGACGATATGGATATTTATGACTTTACGCCAGTCCAGTATCCGGCGGATGATCAAAATGCTGCTTGGGAAACTACTCACTTTGATTTCCATTCGATTCACGACAATATTTTGAAAATGGATATTCTGGGCCACGATGACCCGACGATGATTCGTGCTTTGCAAGATTTATCCCGAATCAATCCGCAAACCATTCCGATGGATGATCCAGGCGTGATGAGTCTCTTTTCTAGTCCGAAGGCCTTAGGAGTAACTGAAGAACAGATTAATTCTAAAACGGGGACTTTGGGGTTGCCAGAGTTCGGAACCCGATTTGTGCGGGGAATGCTGGAAGATACCCATCCGAAGAATTATTCACAATTACTCCAAATTTCTGGGTTATCACACGGAACAGGAGTGTGGTTGGATAATGCTCAAGAATTAATTAAGGATGGTGTTGCAACGATTGCTAACGTGATTGGGTGTCGTGATAACATTATGACTGACTTAATTCACTACGGCCTGGATTCAGAAACTTCTTTCCAGGTAATGGAATCTGTTCGACACGGTCGTGGAATCCCTGACGAGTGGCAGGCTAAAATGCACGAGGCCAATGTACCACAGTGGTATATTGACTCATGCTTAAAAATTAAATACATGTTCCCGCGGGCCCACGCTACTGCTTACGTTTTAATGGCGTTGCGAATTGCCTACTTTAAGGTTTATTTCCCATTAACTTATTATTGTGCATTCTTTTCTGTCCGGGCGGATGATTTTGATGTTGTGGCGATGTCGCGTGGTAAGAATGCGGTTAAAGCCGCAATGAAAGAAATCACTGATAAGGGTAATGATGCTTCAGCAAAGGAAAAGAGCTTGTTGACCATTCTTGAATTAGCTAATGAAATGTTGGAACGGGGCTACAAGTTTAAGATGGTTGATTTAGAGCGTTCAGATGCGTCAAACTGGTTAATAGATGGTAAGACGTTAATTGCACCATTCCGTGCTATTCCAGGATTAGGTATGAACGTTGCAAAACAGATCGTGGCTGCTCGGGAGGAAAAGCCGTTCTTATCTAAGGAGGATCTGGCTGAGCGAGGGAAGGTTTCTCAAACTATTATTGAGTTCATGGATGCTAATAACGTCCTCGAAGGCCTGCCCGACCAAAACCAACTTAGTTTATTTGACCAATTATAAAATTTGTGTTTTATCGTGGTTAATGTTATTATTAATAACGGTAAATGACTTCGGAAAGGGGTGAGCAGAAATGCTCGCTCTTTTTATTGCAATTAATTGGAGGTGACAATTTGAGTACAAAGGATGTAATTAAAACCGTTAATGAGTTGGTTCAACCCATCTTGGATCAATATGATTTTTATCTTTTTGATACTGAATTTGTGAAGGAAGGCCATAGTTGGTACTTACGTGTTTATATTGATAAAACTGGCGGAATTACATTAGAAGATTGTGTTAACGTTAGTGATCAGTTGAGTGAAGCACTGGACAATTGTGATCCTGATCCGATTCCCCAAGCTTACTTTTTAGAAGTGTCCTCACCAGGGGCAGAACGGCCTTTAAAGAAGGAAGAAGATTATCACCGGGCAATTGGTGAATATATTCACCTTTCTTTGTATCAAGCTCTGGAAGGAAAAAAAGTTTATGAAGGTAATTTAAAGACCGTTACGGCAGATGAATTAACGATCGATTATCTTGATAAAACTCGGCATAAAACATTGACGATTCCACGAAAATTAGTTGCAAAAGCTCGCTTAGCTGTGAAAATTTAAAAAGGAGCCAAAATAAATTATGAGCACAAAAAAACAAAAAGCTGAATTGTTAGGAGCAATGGATGTCTTAGAAAAGGAAAAGGGCATCAAAAAAGACGTCATTGTCAATGCTTTAACGGATGCTTTAGCGAATGCTTACCAAAAGAATTACGATGATAATAATGCTAACGTTGAAGTAAAAATTGATGAGCAAACTGGTGATTTTAAAGTTTTTGCAACCAAAAAGGTTGTCGATGAGGTTACCAACCCAATTGAACAAATTAGCTTACGTGACGCAATGCATGTGAGTCATGGATATGAAATTGGCGATGACTTTAAAGAAGAAGTGACCCCCAATGATTTTGGTCGGATTGCTGCTCAAACTGCAAAAAGCGTGGTTCTTCAACAATTACGTGAAGAAGAACGCCGAATCGTGTACGAAAAGTACAATAAATTGAAGGATGACCTGGTTGATGGTGAAGTTGCTCGTGAAGATAGCCGGTTTATTTACATTAATTTAACTGGTGGGGTTGAAGCGGCGATGAATAAACATGACCAAATGCCAAATGAACATTATCGTACTCATGACCATGTTCAAGTTTACGTTACACGGGTATTAAAAGATACCAAAGGGCCACAAGTCTTTGTTAGCCGAACTGCTCCCGACTTACTTAAGCGCTTATTCGAAAAGGAAGTTCCTGAAATTAGTCAAGGAATTGTTGAAATTAAGGGAATTGTCCGTGAAGCTGGGGATCGGGCTAAAGTTGCGGTTTTCTCTCGAGATAGTAATGTTGATGCTGTTGGTACCTGTGTTGGTCCGCGGGGAGCTCGAGTGCAGACAATTGTGAACCAACTTGGCGGTGAAAATATCGATATTGTTAAGTTTGAAGAAGAACCAGAAGACTTTATTCGCAATGCACTTAATCCAGCCGAAGTTAAGGCTGTTATCTTTGATGAAAATAATGGTGAAATTGAAGAAAACCAACCAAAAGTTGATGGTGAGGAAAGTGAACCACGGGTTCACCGAGGTTGTACCGTTATAGTGCCAGATGACCAATTATCATTAGCCATTGGTAAACGGGGGCAAAATGTTCGACTGGCAGCTCAGTTAACTGGTTATAAGATTGATATCAAGCCACTTTCTGAAGTTGATACTGATGACCTTGATGAAGGCAGTTCCTTAGAGACTGACGAATAATAGGCAGCGGGGTGAAAAAATGAAAAAGAGAAAAATACCGATGCGGAAAGATATTGTGACTGGCGAAATGATGCCTAAACGACAGTTGATTCGTGTAGTTCGCAATAAAGAAAATGAAGTTTCACTAGACCCAACTGGTAAGAAGCCGGGTCGCGGTGCATATGTCGCAGTTGATGTGAAAATTGCTGAACAAGCCAAAAAAGAGCGAACCTTTGATAAGGCCTTTAATGTGACGCTTGATGATGAATTCTATGATGAATTAATCAAGTACGCTGATCATGCTCAAGCGCGACAAAAGTTATTTGGTAATGATTAAGCACCAAATTTTACAGTTATTAGGTCTAGTCCGCCGGGCAAACCAACTGACCACTGGAGAAGGATTAGTATTAAATCAAATTCGTCATCAGGTGGCGCAATTTGTTTTTATTGCTAGTGATGCAGGGGTTAGCACAAAGAAAAAGTTTACCGATAAATGCACTTTCTATAAGATTCCATCCTGTGATGTCTTTAGTCGACAGGAAATTAGTCAGGCAATCGGTCAAGCCCGTTCAGTTGTGGCAATCAATAACAGCGGATTCGCCAAAAAATTCCAACAATTAACCAAGCAAATAAACGAAGGAGAGTGAGCATATGGCCAAAGAACGAATTTATGAATTAGCTAAAGAGCTCAAAATGCCAAGTAAGCAGTTAGTAAAGATTGCTAACGATCAAGGAATGAGCATTAAGAGTCACATGTCCTCCGTTACGCCCGATCAAGCTGCCAAATTGCGGCAAGCTGCTAAGGGTAGTAACAACCAACAAGCTAAAAAGCCAAATGGTAATGCGGTAAAACAACATCATGATGTTACCCCGAACCATGCTTCACAAAAGAAGGCTAGTCAACCTAAGCAAAAGTCGGGATACCGGCCAAAGGCAGCCAAAAATGATCATCATGGTGATTCAAACAAGAAGCATGCGCAAGGTCAACAGTCAACTGCTAATACTAGTCAACATTCTGCTAAGAAAAATAATCAACCACAGCGGAATAATCGTCATGACAATAATCAACGTGGCGGAAACAACCAGAACCGTGCCCATTGGTTTGGCAATGGTAAAAAGAATAAGAAGCGTAATAAGAAGAACCTTAATAATCAACGGATGAAGAATGTTGCGCCAAAGCAACCAACTCAACGGAAAGATCGGCCATTGCCTGATGTCTTAGAATACACTGAAGGAATGAACGCTCAAGACTTAGCAAAGATTCTGCACCGTTCTGCAGCCGAAATTGTTAAGAAGTTATTCATGCTTGGGGTAATGGTTAACCAAAACCAATCTCTTGATAAGGATACAATTGAAATCTTGGCGGCTGATTACGGAATTGAAGCCAAGGAGAAGGTTCAAGAAGATATTGCTGACTTGGATAAGTTCTTTGATGATGAACAAAAGAATCAAGAACACATGGTTCCACGGCCACCAGTTGTTACAGTAATGGGCCACGTTGACCACGGTAAGACCACGTTGCTGGATAAAATCCGTCACTCGCACGTTACTGCACATGAAGCAGGAGGAATTACCCAGGCGATTGGGGCTTATCAAGTTCGTTACAATGATCAATTAATTACTTTCTTGGACACTCCAGGTCACGCGGCCTTCTCCGAAATGCGGGCCCGTGGTGCTAACATTACTGATATTACTGTCCTTGTGGTTGCGGCTGATGATGGTGTAATGCCTCAAACGATCGAAGCAATTAATCACGCGAAGGCAGCTAAGACGCCAATTATTGTAGCGGTTAATAAAATCGATAAGCCAGGTGCCAATCCAGATCACGTTACGGAACAATTAACTGAGTATGGCCTGGTTCCAGAAGACTGGGGTGGTGACACCATATTCGTTAAGATTTCTGCGAAGTTCGATAAGAATATCGATGAACTGCTGGATATGATTCTTTTGCAAGCAGAAATGATGGAACTAAAGGCTAATCCTGAGCAACGTGCTGCAGGTTCTGTAGTCGAAGCTCGGTTAGATCAAGGCCGTGGTCCAGTCGCTACTTTATTGGTTCAACAAGGAACGATGCATGTTGGGGACCCAATCGTTGTCGGAAACACCTTCGGTCGGGTTCGGACCATGAATAATGAAAATGGTCGTAAGATTAAGAAAGCAACACCATCCACACCAGTTGAAATCACTGGGTTAAATGATGTTCCACAAGCCGGTGACCGGTTCGTCGTCTTTGAAGACGAAAAGACTGCTCGGGCAGCTGGTGAAGAACGAGCTAAGCGGGCTCAAGAAGAAGAACGAGCACGGACTTCACACGTTACTCTGGATAATCTCTTTGATACCATGAAGAAGGGTCAAATGAAGACCTTGCCAATTATTATCAAAGCTGACGTTCAAGGATCAGTTGAGGCCTTGGCACAGAGTTTGCAAAAGATTGATGTTGATGGAGTTCGCGTAGATATTATTCACAAGGCTGTTGGTGCCATTAGTGAATCAGATGTCACGTTGGCTGAAGCTTCAAACGCGGTTATTATTGGTTTTAACGTTCGTCCAACGCCACTAGCTAAATCTATGGCTGATTCAAATAACATTGATATTCGGCTACACCAAGTTATCTACAAGGCGATTGAAGAAGTTGAAGATGCCATGAAAGGTATGCTTGAACCAGAATACAAGGAAGAAACCATTGGTGAAGTTGAAGTTAAGCAGATCTACAAGGCGTCCAAAGTCGGGACGATTGCAGGTGGAATGGTCACGACTGGGAAAATTACCCGTGATTCCAAAGTACGCTTGATTCGTGACGGTGTTGTTATTTATGATGGTGAGTTAGGTAGTCTGAAGCGGTTTAAGGACGATGCAAAGGAAGTTAAGGCTGGTTTTGAATGTGGTTTGACGATTCAAAACTACAATGACATTAAAGAAAACGATGTCATTGAGGCTTACCAAATGAAGGAAATTCCTGTTAAGTAAGGAGGCGCACAATGCCGAATAAACGTTATCGACCAGAACGGTTAGCTCAAGAAATTCAACGAGAAGTTGATGATATTCTCCTGAAACGAGTTCGTGACCCTCGAGTACAAGACATTACCGTAACCGGAGTGGATGTTACTGGTGACTTGCAACAAGCAACCATTTACTATAGTCTGTTATCAGACAAAGCCTCTGATGGCGAAAAAGCGCAAGCGGGGTTGGATAAGGCAACTGGTTTAATCCGCAAGGAACTGGGGGCACGGCTTAATATTTTTAAAACTCCAGCAATTAAATTTGAACGGGACCCATCGATTGCTTATGGGAACCGAATTGATGAATTGTTAAGGAAATTACATCGAGAAGATCAACTATAATTTAAATAGGGCTCCAGAGTTCGGCTCGCCGGGCTTTGGAGTTTTTTTATAATTTGCAGAAGGGAGAAATAGCGATGAATGGCGTACTGCCGCTTTATAAAGAACGTGGAATGACCAGCTTTGATTGCATTCGGCGTCTTCGCCAACTTTTGCATACTAAAAAGATCGGTCATTCTGGTACTCTGGATCCAAATGTGAGTGGGGTTTTACCGATTTGTATTGGAACGGCGACGAAATTGGTGCCGTATTTGATGGCTTCAGGGAAAGTTTATGCTGGAGAAGTGTTGATTGGTCAAGCTACCATAACTGAAGATTTAGATGGTGAAGTCGTTGACCGCCAAGCCGTGTTGAAGCCAATCGATGATCAGCAGATTAAGGAAGCGATGCAGCATTTAACTGGTAAAATTACGCAGATTCCACCAATGTATTCTGCAGTGAAAGTTAATGGCAAGCGACTCTACGAATATGCCCGAGCTGGTGAAACGGTCGAACGTCCACAACGGATCATCACCATTAAAGAATTTAAGCTATTGGCGTCCAATTATGATTCAGAGCAGCAACAACAACGAATCCGCTTTGAGGTGCACTGTTCAAAGGGGACATATGTACGGACTTTAGCTGTCGATCTGGCAAAACAGTTGGGATACCCAGGGACGATGTCTTCGTTAACCCGATTAAAAAGTGGCGGCTTTGAATTAGATCAAACGTTGAGTTTAGCGGACGTGGAAGATGAAGTGAATAACAATACAATTGAAAATTACATTTATCCGCCACGTTTTGTCCTCCAGACTTATCCACAGATTACATTAACTGCGCAACAGTGGCGACTTGTACAAAATGGAGGTTGGTTGAAGGCGCAAGACTTACACCATTCTGAAAAGGAAATTGTATTACTGTACGACGGGCAAGCAAAAGCAGTTTATCAAAAAGTGGGCGTCAATTATAAACCGGCAACCATGATTTCTGTAAAGTAGGTGACGACATGAAAGAGATTCGGTTGAAGTATCCAGTAGATGAAGTGAAGACGGTGCCGGGGCCGGTAGTTTTAGCAATGGGGTTCTTCGATGGTGTTCATCGTGGTCATCAACAAGTTCTTGCGACGGCAAGGCGAATCGCTGAACAACAGAATCAACCATTAGCAGTCTTAACTTATGATAAATTACCGGCAATCGTCTTTAAACAGCTGGAGCAGCCAGTTCGATACCTTACGTCATTAGATAGAAAATTGCATTTATTGGCAGAGTTTGGGGTTGACGTTGCTTATGTCATGGATTTCACATCAATGGTTGGTGAATTAGCTCCCCAAACGTTTGTTGATGAAGTGATTATGAAGTTACAACCAAGTACGGTCGTTGCTGGTTTCGATCATACTTACGGTCCCAAAGAGATTGCTAATATGGCTAAGTTACCGGAGTATGCTCAAGGACGCTTTGCTATTAAGACGGTTAGCAAATTAACTAATGATAACGATGAAACTAAGATCAGCTCGACGGTAATTCGTCAATTAATTGACCAGGGAGCGGTAGCCAATGCTAATCAATTACTTGGGTATCGATATACGACTTCTGGAATCATTGTTCATGGATTTGCCCGGGGACGGACAATTGGCTTTCCAACTGCCAATGTTCAATGGCCGGAAAATGAACGAATTCCCGCAGTTGGCGTCTATGCTGTGCGTTTAAAAGTGCAGAACCAATGGTTTAACGGGATGGCTAGTGTTGGCTACAATGTTACCTTTGGTAAACAAACGAATAAGACAATTGAAGTCAACATTTTTGATTTCCACCGTCATATTTATGGTGAGCATGTCCAAGTACAATGGGTACAACGCTTACGAGACGAGGTTAAGTTTGCTGATGTTGATGATCTAGTTGAACAACTGAAAAAAGATCAGGTGGCAAGTTGCCGAATTTTAAATCAGCAACCATTAAAATAAATTGTAAGATCTGAACTGAATGATTGATTTTTACACGGTTTTTGCTACTATTAAAACTGGTCTAAAAAACGGAATTTAATACAAACGAGAAAAAGAGATTAAGGAGTGGATTTCCTGTGTGTGGTTTTGCAGGTGCATTATCTGATAAAAAGCTCGCTTCCGCGGCACGAATGAACGATGCTGTTCATACAATGAATAATATGATTATTCACCGGGGACCGGATGATGCTGGTTATTTTCAGGACGATAATATTACAATTGGCTTTCGGCGGTTGAGTATCATTGATCTAACTGCGGCTGGTCACCAACCGATGCCATATGATAATGAACGGTACATGTTAACGTTCAATGGTGAAATTTATAACTATATTGAATTACGTAATCAACTAAAAACGGATGGTTACACTTTCAATAGTGATTCCGATTCTGAGGTGATCCTCGCTGGATATGATAAGTGGGGTGTCGATGCGCCAAAGCATTTCCGCGGAATGTTTGCATTTGTAATCTGGGATAGTCAAGAAAAAACGATGTTTGCGGCACGGGATCAATTTGGTATTAAGCCATTCTACTATGCAGAAGTTGGTGACCAATTGTTCTATGGTTCAGAAGAAAAAGCCTTGTATCCAGTTTTACGTGAACAAGAATTTAATCATGACGCTTTGCAGGATTACATGACGTTCCAATACGTTCCAGAACCTGAAACGTTATCCAAAAATATTAAAGCGTTACTACCTGGGATGTCACTGATCAAAAAGGTCGGTGAACCATTGAAGTTGCAACGATACTATGACACAACTTTTCACCCAGTTGAAAAAACGGAAGAAGAGTATGCTAAGGAAGTTCGGGATGTTCTTTTTGATTCCGTAAAGATTCACATGCGCTCAGATGTACCAGTTGGTGCTTTCTTATCTGGCGGTATCGATTCCACCATTGTGGTTTCGATTGCAAAGCAGTTTAATGATAATTTAAAGACCTTCTCAGTTGGTTTCCAACGTGAAGGATATAGTGAATTAGACGTTGCACAAGAGACTGCGGATGTCCTTGGGGTAGAAAACTATAGCCATGTGATTACACCGCAAGAATTTATGAAGGCTTTTCCATACTTTGTATGGGCAATGGACGATCCACTGGCTGACCCGGCAGCGGTTCCACAGTTTTTCCTAACTAAGACTGCTCGGGAACAAGTTAAAGTGGCATTGACTGGTGAAGGAGCAGACGAATTATTTGGCGGTTATACTATTTACCACGAACCAATTTCGCTACGACCATTTAAGTACACTAAGCCACTGAATGGGGCACTGCACGCAATTAGTAAACTAATGCCAGAAGGAATGAAAGGTAAATCCTTCTTGATGCGGGGAACCGTTCCATTAGAAAAGCGGTATGTTGGAAACGCCTTTATTTTCAATGAAGCAGAAAAGAAACGCTTCTTTAAGGATTATAATGATGAGCATTCGTATGCTAAGACAATGGCGCCGTGGTATGCAGAAGCTCAACAGTATGATCCAATTACCAAGATGCAATTCATTGATATTCATGCCTGGTTAAATGGTGATTTGCTCCGGAATGCCGATCGAACTTCCTTGGCGCATAGTCTTGAATTACGGACGCCATTTTTAGATAAGGAAGTCTTTGCGGTGGCTTCACAAATTCCAAGTCATTTACGAATCAAAGATGGAACCACTAAGCAGATCTTGCGTAAAGCAGTTGAAGATGTTATTCCTGGTCACGTGCTTCATCGGAAGAAATTGGGCTTCCCAGTACCAATTCGGTTCTGGTTAAAGGATGAGATGTATGATTGGGCACGTCAAACAATTATTGATTCGCCAACGGACAAGTTCTTTAATAAGCAATATTTCCTGCAATTATTGGAAGATCACCGAAAAGGAGTTCGTGATAATTCACGGAAGATTTGGACGATTTTGACGTTTATGACTTGGTATCAACAATATATTGTCAATGCAGATTCTAGTTTTAAGTCTCCATTCTAATTTGAATGGATTAAATTGAGGACGGAAAATGGGAAAAATTATTGTGCAAAAGTTTGGTGGAACCTCAGTGCAAAACCATTCTGCGCGAGATTTAGCACTGGACCATGTTCAGGCTGCCGTTGATCAAGGATATCAAGTTGTGATGGTTGTTTCGGCAATGGGTCGTAAGGGTGACCCATATGCGACTGATTCGCTATTGAATTTAGTTAGTGAAAATCATCAAACCCAACTAACTGCTCAAGAGTTGGACCAGCTAATGGCAACTGGTGAATTGATCTCGATGTCGGTCATGGTTAATCAGGCCCGTCAAAGAAAAATGAAAGTTGCTGGCTTAACCGGAGCGCAAGCAGGGGTCATAACTAATTATGATTACCAAAGTGCGCTAGTTGATCATGTTGACCCAAAGGCCATTCTTACAGCTTTTCAAACGGTGGATGTTGTAATTGTGGCTGGTTTTCAAGGAGTCACGACTGATGGGCATGTTACCACGTTAGGTCGTGGTGGTTCAGACACATCAGCAACGGCTATTGGGGCGGCCTTGAATGCGTGCTTTGTTGATATTTTTACGGATGTCAACGGGGTAATGAACAGAGATCCAAAGCAAGATCCTAGTGCACAGGTAATTCCCTTTTTAACGTACACTGAAATGGTTAGAATGGCGGAAAATGGGGCAAAGGTTGTTCATCCACGAGCAGTCAAAATTGCGATGAACGCGGAGATTCCATTCCGCGTTCGGTCGACCTACCGAGTTACTGAACAGGGTTGTACAATTATTGGCAGCTCTAGATTAATTAAATAACCCATTGAGGAAGGAAGAGCAGCTGTGTTAGCAAGTGATTTAATTCAAGCACTTAAATATAAACGATTATCTCAAAGTGAATTTACCGACTTTAAGGTTACCACGGTAACCCAAGATACACGTCAAGTTGTTCCTGGAGCCGTGTTTATTGCCATTGTTGGAGCCAATGTTGACGGTCATCAATTTATTCCGCAGGCAATTGCCAAAGGTGCCCAAATGATCATTGCTCAAGAGCCGGTTGAGACAACTGTTCCGGTGGTTTACGTTAAGGATACGCATCGGGCAATGGCCTTTTTAGCAGATAAATTTTATGGATCACCCAGTCAATCAATGAAGATGATTGGGGTAACCGGGACTAACGGTAAGACGACGGTGACACATTTAATTGAAGAAGTCTTTCATGACTTAGGTGAAGGGACCGGATTAATTGGGACCCTGTATCGCAAAGTCAACGATCAAGTCTATCCAACGACCAATACGACTCCTGACGTTCTTACAAACCAGAAAACTTTGGCGGAAATGCGTGATGCTAATGTTAAAACTGTTTCAATGGAGGTTTCGTCAATTGCCTTAGTTCAAGGGCGTGTCTGGGGAATTAATTACGATATCTGTGTGTTCACTAACTTTACAGAAGATCATTTGGCATACCATAAGACGATGAGTCAATACAAGTTAGCTAAAAGCTTGCTTTTTGCTCAAATGGGCAACACGTTTTCTGGTAAAACTGCAGTGATGAATATTGATGATCCGGTGGGTCGGGAATTTATTGATTACACAACTAGCAATATTTTAACGTATGGAATCAAGCACCAAGCGGATATCTATGCTGATCATATTAAGATCACAATTCATGGGACCGAATTTGATTTACATGTTTTTGATGAAGTAAAACATGTTAAGACTCACTTAATTGGTGAATTTAATGTTTATAATAGTTTGGCAGCTGTAGGAGCCGCTTATGCAGCTGGCGCAAGTGTTGCTGAAATTGTTGATTCATTAAGTCGTGTAAAGGGAGTCAAGGGGCGATTCCAATTAGTGCCATCGAATACTGGGGTGAGTGTAATTGTCGATTATGCCCATACTCCTGATGGACTATTGAATGTCTTAGAAACACTCAATGATTTTGCGGAACAGGATACGTATTGTATTGTTGGATGTGGTGGTGACCGAGATGCACAGAAGCGCCCACAGATGGCCAAAATTGCGGTTGATAATAGTACCCATGCCATCCTGACTGAGGATAATCCACGAACCGAAGATCCACACAAGATTATGGATGATATGTTAGCTGGAATTGATTCTGACCAAGCAACGGTTATTTTTAACCGTCGTGAAGCTATTCAGTATGCGGTAAACCGTGCTAAACCGGGTGATGCTATTATCATTGCGGGTAAAGGACATGAGGATTACCAAATTATTGGTAAAACTAAACATCATTTTGATGATTATGAAGAAGCCGAAAAAGCTTTAAAAAATCGGCATTCACATTAATATTATTGATGGCAAAAGGGTCGTGAGCATTTGCTCACGACCCTTTTTTGAAGAGTTATTGTTCAACAATCGATCGATAGATCCGAGTTGTTAACCCATATATAATTAAATAAAAGCTTAGTAGAATAACGGAAATTATGATACCAATAACCATCATCAAGGAAGAATTATAGAAATTTAATTGGATCATAATTTGGTGAATAGCCGGAATCGCAAAAGCAAAATTGATTAGGGCACCAATGACAGGCAATAAAAAAACCATTAACACTTGACTATGAATACTTTTCACAGTTTCGTGTTCGGTTAGCCCCACTTGTTGCATTGTTCTGAAGCGGTCATGATCAGCATAGCCTTCAGAAATTTGTTTGAAATAGATTACAACGGTGGTGGTGATTGCTAAAGCAAGACTAATTAGGATTCCAATAAATACTAAGCCGCCATAGAGACTCGTAATTAACGATTTGATGGTCTGTTGTCCAGTGAAATTACTATTTTGCAAGTGGAGTTGGTTTTGTAATGCTGCTTCAAATTTTAGGTGATCCATTTTTGATTGAGCGATTTTATAATTAAAACTAGCTACCGTGGTTTCTGGTAATTTTGTGGGAAGCTTATTAACCACAATAAATGTTGGTAAATAAATTGAACGGTCTGGATTGAAGTATGATGGGAAAAGCCTTAATTGTTTAGCTTGATATGATTGCCCATACAGCTTAATTTTTCCTTGATGCTTTGTTGTTGAAGCATAGGTCAAAGCTTGGCGATTATTGAGCTGAATGTGATGCCCTGTGATTTTGTTATAAGTTTTGGTATTAATGAAAATTACAGAACTTGTGGTTTGTGAAGTCATGCGATCAATGTTCCCTTGACTGTAAAAGTGACGATTTTTCCAATAGCCATATTGCGGGGTTGTCATTTGAAATGATAATGGTTTTTTAATTTCTGCGTGGTGATGTTGAGCAGTTTTCTTGATGATTGATTGTTGTTGGTGATTGAGTGGTTGGGTGGTAGTCATCACAATATCTCGAGGAGCATAGGATTTGACCGTACTACTAATGCCAGCGTAGAGCGTTACTGAGGTAAAAAGAATTACTAGTATTGATGAACATAGGAGACAAATGGTTGCTAGACTAGCACCATTTTGCTGCATACGTTGTAACATCCCTGAAATTGCAATAAAGTGACGTGGCTGATAGTAAAAATGCCGTCGATTTTGTAAGTAACGGAGGAGGATAATACTACCAGCAATAAAGACGAGATAGGAACCAATTACTAAAAATAGTACAGCGAGCATGAAAGTTGAAATTGCAGAAATCTTGGGTTTGATTGTGACGGTTAAATAATAAGCATAACCCAAGCATAAAAAAACCATCAAACCACCGATTTTAAACATTCGCCCTGGGTGCTTATTTGGATCAGTAGTTTCTTGCCACAATTCTGTTGGTGTGAAGTGTTTAACTTTGATTAAGTCAATTAGTACTAAAATGGCGAAATCACCACAAAAAATAAGCATTGTTTGCCAAATGGCGCTTGGTACCACCCAGGGCTGAGTAAGATGGTCAATTTGCAGTAGGTAACTCAACCCCAGAAAGGCTAGTTTTTCAAAAATAATACCGATGATGAGTCCAATTAATAAACTAGCTGCTAATAAGGAGCCTTTTTCAATTATGATTAATCGTTGCAGATTACTCTTTGTCATACCGAGCATACTGTAGAGTCCCATTTCTTGATGCCGTTGTTGCCATAAGAAGCGGTTAACGTAGATTAAAAATGCAATTGTGACAAAAAGAATAAATTCAGTTCCTAGTTTTAGTAGTGCGGTGGTGGCCGCACCAGTATTTAGATGTTTTAAACTATTGTTAGCAGCAATAGCTAAAAAGATATAGTTAATGGATACGAGCATACTGGAGGCCGTTAGATATGGTGAGTAGATTTGCCGATTGCGCCTCATGCTAGAATTAATTAATTTTACGAACAACATGTTTATTCACCACCATTTGTCATAACCATCATAGTATTGCTAATTTTTTGCTGATAGGCAGAATAAGAATCATTACCACGGTAGAGTTCGTGGTAGATCCGCCCGTCTTTAATAAAAATCGTTCGTTTAGCATGACTTGCTGCGGCGGCACTATGCGTGACCATAAGAATGGTTTGACCTTTTTTATTGATATGATCAAATAATGCTAGAATTTCTTGACTAGTATTAGAATCAAGCGCGCCGGTAGGCTCATCAGCTAAAATCAAATTAGGATGAGTAATTAATGCTCTTGCAATGGCAATTCGTTGTTGCTGACCACCTGAGATATCATTTGGATAACGATCGATAATTTTCTCAATATGTAATGATTGAATTAACGGGACAATCCGTTCTTGCATTAGTTTTAATGGCTGAGATGC
This sequence comes from Limosilactobacillus coleohominis 101-4-CHN, assembly GCF_000161935.1. Classification (GTDB taxonomy): domain Bacteria; phylum Bacillota; class Bacilli; order Lactobacillales; family Lactobacillaceae; genus Limosilactobacillus; species Limosilactobacillus coleohominis_A. The sequence goes on from NZ_GG698802.1 coordinate 105,284, forward strand.
TAATACTAAGGGGAGGTATATATTATCGCGATTAGATAAACTGTCTAATAAATTAAAATGTTGGAAGACAAAGGCAAGGTGTTCTCTGCGAAAACGTGCAGCTTCATCAGCCGTGAAGTGACTTAAGTTTTGCTTATTTAAAATTACTTCACCACCGGAGGCCTTTTCTAAAGTCGCAATGATATTAAGTAAGGTACTTTTTCCGGCTCCAGATTCTCCCATAATTGCGATATACTCACCTAGTTGAACGTCAAAGCTAATATCTTTGAGTGCCTGAACCGGATGGGTAGAATTTGGTTGATAAGTTCGTTGAACATGATGGAGTTGTAAGAGTGTCATAACGGTTGTCCTTTCATTCATTTGATTACCTTAATTATAGAAAGAAAGTTTTATAATTCATACTTACAGTCTATTAATTAACCTTACAGTTTTGTAAGAAAAGGGCATCTCAATTAAAGCAATTTTACTTTAATTGAGATGCCCATTTTTTAATCTAGACATTAATGTAATTAGGAGAAAAGATAAGTTGTGCAGTGGTTCCCTGATCCGGCTCGGAGGTAATCTGAACGGAAAAATTTAATTTTTGGGTAACTGCTTTTACTAGATAGAGTCCCATGCCAGTCGAGTGACTGGTTTGATGCCCATTTTCTCCGGTAAAACCATTTTCATAGATCCGGGGTAAATCATGTTTGGTAATGCCTGATCCAAAATCTTTAATCAGAATGGCATTTCTTTGCCACACGATTTCAATTTTTTGACCAGGAGTGGAGTATTTGATGGCGTTCGAAAAGAGTTGCCTGAGACAGAAACGTAACCATTTCCGGTCAGTTAACACTTGGACGTTCTCCAGGTTACGAGTTTCTGGAGTTAATTGGTGACTGATAAAGATACTAGCGTCCTGTTTCAAGATCTCATTGACCAACTTAAATAAATTAATCCATTCAAATTTAAAATCGTTGTTTCCCATTGATAGCCGATCTTCATTTAAGATTAAATCTAAGTAATAGTTTGTTTCATGGACTGCTGATAAAACAAAGGCACGATCTAGTTGATTGTGATCTGCCGCTTGCGATTGTAAGGCTGCAAGTGAATTTTTCATTTCATGGGCGTAGAGTTCAAGATGGTCTAATTGTTCTTGCTCATCGTGACGTAATTGATGAATTTGAAGTTGGGTTGTTTTGCTTAGTGTTTGGTAGTTAACCGTTAGTTGATATTCAACTGGTGTCTTCGGCGAAAACGGCTGGCTCTGTTGGAGAAGATGTACTCGGTGTCGAGTATATTTAAAACTATTGATTAGATAAATGATTAAGAATGGGCAAGAAAATCGTACCAAGTCAATAGCTAAGCTAAATTTGAGGTGGTATAGCAAACTTAATAGAAAGGCTAAGCTGATTACAATGAGATAAACAATTACGGTTGGCATAATTTGCCTAATGAAGTAATTATTCTTCATTGGTCTTCACCAAACGATAGCCGAGGCCGCGGTCAGTTCGTAATGTATCAGCCAAATCAATGGTTGTTAACTTGGCCCGAAGGCGGCTGATATTGACACTTAACGTGTTTTGATTTAAGAATTTACCACCTTGCCAGAGCCACTCCAGCAATTGCTCTTTACTAACAGTCTGTCCTAGATGGTTAATGAGAACTGTCATCATTGCTCCTTCGGTCGGTGATAATTTAATCTGTCCTGCCGGATTACTTAACACATTAGTGAGTGGATTAAATTGGTTATCTTCCCAAGTTAAGTTACTATTGAGGACATTTTTATCTTTGAATCGGCGTAATTGCGCTTGAATTTTTGCTAATAAGACTGCCATTGAAAAAGGCTTCATAATATAGTCATCAGCACCTGTTGTAATCGAACGCATAATATTTTGGTCGATATCCCCAGCCGAAATGACAATGATTGGAGCGTTGGTTTGTTTACGGACCTCGTGAATCCAGTAATAACCATCAAAAGTTGGTAAAGTCAGATCAAAAAGAATTAGATTCGGTTTAGTGTTATGAATTTCATTGGCGACGTTTTGCCAATTATGAACAGTTTGCACTTGGTATTGCCATCTTTGCAATGCGTTTTGGATTTGTTGAATTAGTGGCTGATGATCTTCAACGATAAAAATAGTTGTCATGGTATTCTCCCTGTACGAATTTACAAATTAATGGCGGCTAGCACGGTAACTGCTCGAACCTTTAATTTTATGAACACGGCGTTTAAAGTGCGGGTGTTGACTGACCACCAACTGAAAGTTTTTCATTTTACCATTAAAGGGTTGGTTACTAAGTCGAATTCTTGTCCAGGTTTCCATCGCGTGAATCATTTGCTCTAAGCTGTGGAGTTGCTCACGGTTGCCTTCCTGAACTGCAGCATCATGAATATCGGAGCGCAACCGGTGAATTAAATCATTATGGTAGTTTAGCAAAACATCAGTTAATGGGGCGTGACGATACTCATTAAATAATTTTTGAATTAATACCATTGCTTCATGGGTATTTTTGGGTTGAATATAGTTATGACGTTCTGACATTACTTCTCCTAGAAAATGTTTGACTATTCTTGACTTTTAGAAAGATGGTTGGTATATTATAAAGTGTGTTTAGCACTTAGCCATGAAGAGTGCTAAAAGGAAGTGATCAAAATGCTAACACAGCGTCAAGAAGCAATCTTAAAAGCAATTGTTCGACAGTACACGAACACCGGTCAGCCCGTTGGCTCCAAGGTGCTCGTTGACCAATTGCCAATGAAAGTCAGTTCAGCAACGATTCGTAATGAAATGGCTTATTTGGAGCATGAAGGAATGGTTACGAAAGAACATTCTTCTTCGGGCCGGATTCCTTCAAAAAAGGGTTATCGGTACTATGTCGACCATTTACTTGATCCAGATAGTGTTTCTGATAACGATTTAGTTGTTATTCAGAATTCACTAGGTACGAACTTTGCTAAGCTTGACGAGATCATTTCGCACTCTGCTGATATTTTATCACAGTTGACTTCATTAACCGCATTTACAATTAAGCCGGAACAAAAGGATGCCCGTTTGAGTGGGTTCCGTTTGGTGCCGTTGGGTAACCAAAAAGTAATGGGAATCTTGGTGACCGATACTGGTGATGTTGAAAACCAAACTTTCCGTATTCCACGTGATATGGATACCGATGCACTAGAAGCGGTTGTCCGGATGATTAATGATCAACTGACCGGCAAGACTTTAGTTGAAGTTGTTCGACGACTGCAGACGGACTTGCCGATTCAGGTTCATCACTATTTAGAGAGTCCGGAAGGCTTTTTGGATATCTTCGACAACATTATTTCCCAAGCGGAACGTGAACGCTTCTTTGTTGGTGGTCAACTTAATTTAATGGGAATTGCTGGTAAGCAAAGTCCTAGTGAAATGAAGGCGTTGTATGAACTGTTAGACACAAATGACCGGATTTCGCGAATTATTGATTCGGATAGTGAGGGATCTGGGATTACTATCAAAATTGGTAATGAGATTGCGAATAGTGATGTTTTAAATAACTACTCGTTAATTACTGCTAAGTATAATGTTGATCAATATGGTGAAGGAATGATTGCTGTATTGGGGCCAACCGCCATGCCATATTCACGGACGATTGGGATTGTAGATGCCTTTCGCAAGGAACTAGCCAAGCGGTTGCTTAACTATTATCATCATTATTATGGCTCTTAGGAGGGATTAAATGGCCAAGCAAGAAAAGGCAAACGAGCGTAGTTCAGCGAAAGAAAAGAAAACTACTGAACAAACTCAAAAAGCTTCATCAGTAAAAAAGGAGCAAGCTCCTTCAGCGACTGATGAATTAAAGAAACAGGTTACAGATCTTAAAAAACAGCTTGAAGAAAAGGATAATCAATTTTTACGAGCTGAAGCGGAAATCCAGAATATGACTAAACGTTTTGAAAAAGAACGTAGTCAAATGGCAAAGTACGATGGGCAAGATTTAGCAACCAGTATTTTACCAGTGCTCGACAATTTAAAACGTGCATTAGCCATTGATGTTTCTGATGAAAATGGTCAGCAACTGAAGAAAGGTATCCAAATGGTCCATGATCATTTGGAAAAAGCGTTGGCTGATCATAACATTAAGGAAGTTGATGCGTTAGGTAAGCAGTTTGATCCGAACACTCAGCAGGCGGTCCAAACGGTCGCAGCAAGTGGTGATCAAAAAGCCGACACCGTTGTTCAAGTTCTCCAGGCTGGTTATGTTCTGAAGGACCGGGTTTTACGCCCAGCAATGGTTGTTGTAGCTCAATAATGGAAATTAATTAATAAAAAGAGGGATAATTATGGCAAGTAACAAGATTATTGGTATCGACTTAGGGACTACCAACTCCGCGGTTGCCGTTATGGAAGGTAATCAACCAAAGATTATTACTAACCCTGAAGGCGGTCGGACTACTCCTTCAGTTGTTTCATTTAAGAATGGTGAAACCCAAGTTGGTGAAGTAGCTAAGCGGCAAGCAATTACAAATCCTAATACTGTGAAGTCAATTAAGAGTCACATGGGTGAAAAAGACTACACGGTTGATATTGAAGGTAAAAAGTATACTCCACAAGAAATTTCAGCAATGATTCTTCAATATTTGAAGAAATACGCTGAAGACTACATTGGTGATACAGTTGATAAGGCTGTCATTACTGTTCCAGCTTACTTCAATGACGCCCAACGGCAAGCGACGAAGGATGCTGGTAAGATTGCCGGATTAGATGTTAAGCGGATTATTAACGAACCAACTGCTTCATCACTAGCTTATGGTCTTGATAAAGAAGACAAAGATGAAAAGATTCTAGTTTATGATCTTGGTGGTGGGACATTTGACGTTTCCATTCTTGAATTAGGTGATGGGGTCTTCCAAGTTCTCTCCACAAATGGTGATACGCACCTTGGTGGTGACGACTTTGACCAAAAGATCATGGATTGGTTAATCGATGGTTTCAAACAAGAACATGGAATTGACCTTTCACAAGACAAGATGGCATTACAACGGTTGAAGGATGCTGCTGAAAAGGCTAAGAAGGATCTTTCTGGTGTTCAAGAAGCCCAAATTAGTTTACCATTCATCACTTCTGGTGAAAATGGTCCACTGCACTTGGAAAAGACTCTGACCCGAGCACAATTCAATCAATTAACTAATGACTTAGTTGAAAAGACTAAGCAACCAGTTATGAATGCTTTGAAGGATGCAGGATTATCATTTAGTGATATTGATCAAGTTATCTTAAATGGTGGTTCTACCCGGATTCCTGCGGTCCAAGAAATGGTTAAGGAATTAACTGGTAAGGAACCAAACCACTCAATTAACCCTGATGAAGCCGTTGCTTTAGGTGCTGCTATCCAAGGTGGGGTTTTAACTGGTGACGTTAAGGACGTTGTTCTTTTGGATGTTACCCCACTCTCCTTAGGGATTGAAACCATGGGTGGCGTCTTCACGAAGTTGATTGATCGGAACACGACGATTCCAACTTCCAAGAGTCAAGTCTTCTCAACTGCAGCAGATAACCAACCAGCTGTTGATATTCACGTGCTCCAAGGTGAACGTCCAATGGCTGCCGATAACAAGACGCTTGGTAACTTCCAACTTACGGACATTCCGCCTGCACCACGTGGGGTTCCTCAAATCAAGGTTACCTTTGATATTGATAAGAACGGGATTGTAAATGTTTCTGCTGAAGATCAAGGAACCCACAAGAAGCAAAACATTACGATCAAGTCCAGTTCAGGCCTTTCGGACGAAGAAATCGAACGGATGAAGAAGGATGCCGAAGAACATGCTGATGCCGATAAGAAGAAGAAGGAAGAAGCAGATGTGCGGAATGAAACTGACCAATTGCTCTTCCAAACTGATAAGACGTTGAAGGAACTTAAGGGTAAGGTTTCTGAAGACGAAATCAAGAAGGCTGAAGATGCCAAGGCTGCTTTGCAAAAGGCAAAGGACGATAATAACATTGAAGAAATGAAGTCCAAGAAGGATGATTTGAATAAGATCGTTCAAGACTTAACCGTTAAGCTTTACCAACAAGCACAACAACAAAATGGTGGTGCGCAAGGTAACCCAACTGGCGGTGCTTCAAATAATGACGATAAGAAAGGCAACGATGGCAACACCGTTGATGGCGACTTCCAAGAAGTTGATCCTGACGACAAGAAGTAATTGTCGGCCATGAAAAAGCCAAAGGCCGGGTGACCGGACTTTGGCTTTTACTTATGGTATACTAACCACAATTATTAAAGAATGAGGGAAGATTGATGGCTGAAGAAAGTTATTACGATATTTTAGGGGTAAAAAAAGATGCCTCAGAACAAGAGATCAATCGTGCATACCGTAAATTAGCTGCAAAGTACCACCCGGATGTTAACCATGCACCGGGAGCTGAAGAAAAGTTCAAGAAGATCAATGAAGCTCATGAAGTATTAACGGATCCGCAAAAGCGGGCACAATATGACCAATTTGGATCTGCTGGTCCCAATGCCGCTGGTGGTCAAGGTTTTGGTGGCTTTGGTGGTCAAGGCTTCGGCGGTGCGCAAGGCTTTAGCGACTTTAGTGATATCTTTGGTGACATTTTCGGTGGTGGTCGTTCACGGCGTGACCCAACTGCGCCTCAGCAAGGACGTGATCTCCAATATACCATGACTCTTGAATTTATGGATGCAATTAATGGTAAAGAAACCGAAATTAAGTATCATCGGGAAGCAGAATGTGATGTTTGTCATGGTTCCGGAGCTAAGCCTGGTAAGTCCCCAGTTACATGTCATGAGTGTCAGGGTCGGGGCTACATTCTTCGGCAACGGCAAACTATGATGGGAATGATGCAGTCCCAAGAAACTTGTCCGGTTTGTCACGGTACAGGTAAGGAAATCAAGCCTGAAGATCAATGTACCAAGTGTCATGGAACTGGCCACGTTGCTGAACGACATGCACTGAAAGTTAAGGTTCCTGCAGGAGTTGATGATGGTCAACAAATGCGCTTGCAAGGTCAAGGTGAAGCGGGAACTAATGGTGGACCATATGGTGACTTATACATTGTTTTCCGGGTCACGCCAAGTCGAGAATTCAAACGTGACGGTTCGAACATTTTTGTTGACCGCGATATTTCGTTCTCACAAGCAGCCTTGGGTGACAAGATCAAAGTGAAGACGGTTCATGGCAATGTTGACCTGAAGATTCCAGCTGGAACGCAATCAGAAACTAACTTTAGATTACGTGGTCAGGGGGTTCCACACCTGAATGGTAAAGGCAATGGTGATGAACACGTCCGGATTCACGTTAAGACGCCGAAGAATTTGAATAAGCGTCAACGAGAAGCAATGATGGCATTTGCTGCTGCTTCTGGCGAAGATGTGAAGGGTGTGAAAAACGGTTTCTTTGATAAACTCAAAGATGCCTTTGATGAAAAATAGTGAATTCAGATTAAGAAGGCCCGAGTGGTGAAAAGCTCGGGCTTTCTTTGTGTTCAACGGGATTTTTGTTATAATTATCAATAGTATGCATGTAGAAAGCGAGTAGTGACAAAATGAACTTAGATGAAATGAAGGAACGGCAAAAGCGAATTCGGAATTTCTCCATTGTTGCCCACATTGATCATGGGAAATCAACGTTAGCTGACCGTATTTTGGAAATGACGGATTCAATCTCTAAGCGGGAAATGAAGAACCAAATCCTGGACGACATGCCGCTAGAACGCGAACGTGGGATTACAATTAAGCTGAACGCGGTGGCGTTAACCTACCATGCTAAGGATGGTCAGGACTATATTTTCCATTTAATTGATACTCCTGGTCACGTGGACTTTTCATACGAAGTTTCGCGTTCACTTGCGGCTTGTGAAGGTGCGGTTCTGGTTGTTGATGCCACCCAAGGGGTTGAAGCACAGACGCTGGCGAATGTTTATTTGGCACTTGATAATGACCTAGCGATTTTACCAGTAATTAATAAGATCGATCTACCATCAGCGGACGCCGAAGGTACTAAACAACAAATTGAGGACGAGATCGGTTTAGATACAGAGGATGCTGTGGATATTAGTGCTAAGACTGGGCTTGGCGTTGACGAAGTACTTGAGAAGATTGTTAAAGATGTTCCTGCACCGACTGGTGATCTGACGGCTCCCCTGAAGGCCTTAATCTTTGATTCTAAGTATGATGATTATCGTGGGGTTGTTCTCAGCGTTCGCGTGTTTGAGGGAACGGTAAAGAAGGGTGACCGCATTCGCTTGATGAATAGCGGTACTGAATACGAAGTGGCTGAAGTTGGAATTAACTCACCTAAGCCACTGGAACGAGATGTTTTAATGGCCGGCGATGTTGGCTACATTACTGCAGCCATCAAAGATATTAAAGATACGCGAGTTGGTGATACGGTAACGAGTGCTACTCACCCAACTGAGAAACCATTATCTGGTTATCGTCAAATGACACCAATGGTTTATGCTGGTTTATACCCAACTGATAATGCTAAGTTTAACGATTTGCGGGATGCACTTGAAAAATTACAATTGAACGATGCCGCCTTAACTTTTGAACCAGAATCATCACAAGCGTTAGGCTTTGGATTCCGATGTGGTTTCCTTGGCTTGTTGCACATGGACGTTATTCAAGAACGATTGGAGCGGGAATTTGATCTTGACCTGATTACCACGGCGCCGTCGGTAACTTACCATGTGGATATGCATGATGGTTCGATGAAGGAAGTCGAAAATCCAGCGGATATGCCAGATGTAACGGAAATCAAGGATATTAAAGAACCATTTGTAAAGGCATCCATTATGGTGCCAAATGATTATGTTGGTGCGGTGATGGAATTGTGTCAACGCAAGCGGGGACAATTTGATACGATGGAATACTTGAGCGATACGCGGGTGAACGTGATCTACCATATTCCGTTAGCAGAAATTATCTTTGATTTCTTTGATAAACTTAAATCTAGCACCCGGGGTTATGCTTCACTTGATTATGAGATTGATGATTATCGAGTTTCCGACTTGGTTAAGATCGATATTCTCTTGAACGGTGATAAAGTGGATGCGCTGAGTTTCATTACGCACCGTGACTTTGCAGCGGAACGTGGTCGGGAGATTGCATCTAAGCTGAAGAAGATTATTCCGCGGCAAAACTTTGAAATTCCAATTCAGGCTGCCATTGGGTCCAAGATTATTGCACGGACCAACATTAAAGCCTACCGGAAGGATGTTACCGCACGGATTCACACTGGTGATCCGGATCGGCGTGCCAAGCTATTGGATAAGCAAAAACGTGGTAAAAAGCGGATGAAGGCTGTTGGTAAAGTGGATATTCCACAAGAAGCCTTCATGGCCGTTTTGAAGACGGATGAAGAAGTTGACGATAAGTAAACGTTGATATACCCGCATTCTTTAATTTATAGAAATTTATATTAGACCAATTTTAATTGATTTTTCCCACAAATTTACCACGAAAATTAAAACAGAGTTAGAATCAAGCCAAAGTTTGATCTAACTCTGTTTATTTTTTTAGTTACATATTATTCTAATTATCTTTTCTTCTCTGAATACCAGTTAGGCCGAGAACACTAGCCAGACCAGCAAGTGCTAACCCAATGATTACCTGATTATCGTTCGTACCGGTTTGAGGTAATTGCGATTGATGATGATTTGATGGAGTTGTTGTTAACTTAGTAGCAACTTCATTATTTCTTTTTTGAATATCAGATTGAGTGGTATTTGAAATCGTTGGGTCAGAAGTAACTAGTGTTGTTTTCGGCATTTCAGGATTTGTTGAGTGGTCAGTTACCGCAGGAGTGGGATGTTGAACTTGGATTACTACTGTCGGGATACCATCAGCAGTTGCTTGAATGCTGGTTGGAATGGTTTGACCAGGAATAATGGTGTAACCATCGGGGATCACTGGATTAATTGCAACAAGTTCATCCGTTTTACCGAAGAGCGGTGTCGATCCAACTTCTTGACCATGATCAAGGTAGGAAATCTTACCAGTTTGTTTATTAGGCAAGTATGAAATGTCGATTGGACTGAAACTGCTATTAATGGTCACATTAGTTGCAGCTGCATTCTGAGTTGCAGTGTAGCCCGGAATTACTGGTGCATCATATTGATCAAAACTACCTGTGGACCAAACACCTTTGGAAGTCGGCTTGTTAGTAACTTCGTCAATGCTTAGTGGTCGGGAGAGGGTCAGAGATTGAGTAGCGTCAATGATTGTTCCGTTGGGGAAGTGAACTGTAATCGGACGCGTTATCGTAGTCGTCTCCGAACTTTGGGTTATCTTGTGGCGAATTTGAATCAAAAGCGGTTCAGAATTTAAAACCGTCTTATGAAGTTTAAGTCCAGAGGAATCATCTTTTTTATTAGACAGTTCATATGGAAAACTAAATGAATAATCAAAATTAGCTTGTGCTGGATCCACTAATTCCCAGCCAGCAGGAAGCTTAGGGTGCACGATAACCGTTGAATCCATTGTTCCCTTAAACGATTGTGGTGTGCCGTTACCGACTGGTTTTCCATCTTGATCAACAAAGTAGTAGTCTTTAGTCAATTCAATCGGTTTAACGTTGATGGTCAGATTTTCATCAACAAATTGATCGAGTGGATTGACTGAATTACCATCTTGGTAACCTTGTAAGCCAATAAAAATAACCTTTGATTTAGGCTCATTATCAAGTCCCCCGTTAAGAAAACTATTCATCGCTTGCGCATAATCAGTTAATTTTTGAGAATCGAATTGATAGTCTAAAAAATCATATTGACTAACGTTTACAAGTGTAACTAAGGTTCCTTTAATCGCAAATAATCCTGCATCAGAATAACTATGAGTAACATCGCTGGATGAAGTGCTGATGGTTGCCACATATCCCCACGGAATTTCCACTGGAAGCCCTGTTAGTCCGGGCGATCCAGCACTATAAAGAAGTTTATAACCGTCGATAATGTATGCAGGTGAGCTATAATAAATTTCGTTAGTAACAAGGTCAATCGATTTCGTAACTTCTATTTCAATTGGTAGTACTAATTGGTGACCACTACCAACCAGTGATTGTTGATTGTTAGAAAAGTCCCAATTATAAACGCTATTTTGGTAATGGTCAGGTAAACCATTAACGGTAATCGTCAAATTTTTGGTTGAAGTCAGCAGTGTGTCTTTAGTTTGGTGCTTCAGGAAAACTTCGAGGGGAGCGTTATTTGAAAAGTTTAACTGATCGGCAAAATGACCATTATATTCGCCGCTTAATTCCCAATTCGTCGGGATTGCCAGCTTGATCGACTCATCTGCGCCTGTGTCAGTCACCATCTTGATTTCACCAGAGTGACCGTTGACTTGTTGAGTTGCTACTGTATCAGTTTTCCCGGTATCTGGATTATTGTATTTAAATACAATTTGCTTACTAACGACCTTTTGGGTTGGAGTAGGTGAGTCATCAGGTGTCGGGTTAGAAAGAATCACTGAGCTGGCACTTGCGTCAGAAGATGATTCTGATTGAGGCTTTTGTGTAACCGGGCTCGTTACTCCATTATCAGAAGTGGCAGCATGAGCGGTTACTCCTAAATAAAAAGAAGTACTTAGTAGGACAGAAGCCACACCAATTGATAGTTTCCGTAAACCATAATGTGGTTGTTGCCGGAAAAGTTGTTTTGGTTTTTGCTTATTCTGGGTAGCCATTATGAAACCTCGCTATCTAATTTATTTGCGATGATATTATATCGCTTACAATCAGAAAACGGTAGGTAATTTGGCTGATTCGTGCCACAAAAGTTCTTAATTTATTTTGTTGACAAGCAACATAAAAAGGTGTAACCTGATGATAAAATGTTGATAAGCAACAAAAAGGAGAATGAATTTATGAGTACGTTATTAGTAATCCAAGCACACCCCCACACTGAAAATAGTTTGTCATTAACTGTTGGTAATAAATTTATTGAAACATACCGAACAACACATCCAAATGACAAGGTAATTGTTCGAGAACTTTATAAAGGCGAAGGTGTTCCACCGTTAAATGATGTCACGATGGAAGCATGGCGAAAGCAGAAGTTTGGTGAAGTAATGACAGAAGAAAATAATTTACTGAAACGTCATGAAGCATGGTTAAATGAATTTATCAATGCAGATAAGTATGTTTTTATTAACCCAATGTATAATCACTTTTTACCGGCAGAGATGAAGCAATACCTGGATTTAACCGCTGTAGCACATAAAACATTTAAGTACACTTCACATGGTTCTGTAGGATTATTAAATGGGAAAAAAGCTTTACATATTCAAGCAGCTGGAAGTGAATACCATAAGAGTGGTAAGTGGGGTATTGTAAAATTATTAGTTAGAAAGATGTTTGGAATAAAGAGTAAAGAAAGCTCAGCTTTAATGGATCTTGGTGACATATATTTGACCAATGTGATGAAGTTCTATGGAATTACCGACATTGAAAAAATATTTATTGAAGGGGCCGATGCTTATCGTGATCAACGACAAGAAATTCTTGATAATGCGTTAACAGAAGCTAAAAATCTTGCTCCCAAATTTTGATATAATCAAGTTAGTAAATCTAATAGCGAGGATAAAAGTATGAGTGAAGCAACCATTGATAAAATTCAACAAACAATCCAATTACTGAGAGCAGAGCATAATAATATTCATGGGTCCAAGGAACAGCAATGGATTAAATCTCATCTTGATGATCAAGAGTTAGGTAAAATTATTTTAGATTTATCAATTGTCTCTTTTCACGTATTATCTGCGCTGGAAAGCGGTGAACTAACGGGAATTGAAATTTCTGAAAGAATTGGTGTAACCCGTGGCGGAGTGACAAGAGCAGCAAAAAAACTATTGCAAAACCAATTAATTATCGCTCAAAAGCATCCCGATAATCAGCGAAACATTTATTATTCCCTAACAGATCGAGGGGAAAAATTGGCTTTAGTTCATGATGAGATGCATGAATCGATTAAGAAAAAAGTTGTTACTGAATTGGTTGCTAAGTATTCAGAGCAAGATTTACAAATTGTTGCAGATTTTTTGAATGATTTATATGAATTGGAAAAAAGCATCGATTAATAAACAATTAGCCAAACTGAGCTCCAATAGCTAGAGACAAAAAACTCTAGCTATTGGAGCTCATTCTTTTAATTATTTAATTATAAGAATTAATTTTAATAACGCACGACATCGGGATCTAAAGGTTTATTTATGCGATTGACGATATTGTTGGACGCTCATTCCTGTCCAAACATTAAATGCTCGCAGGAACGAATTGGTTTCTTGATAGGCAAGTAAAAAGGCAATTTCATCAGTAGTCATCGAAGTGTTTAGTAAGTAATTTTTAGCTAACATTTCACGAGTGGCATTTAATTGTTGCTGAAAGTTGGTGGTTTCTTCCTTCAGCTTTCGTTGAAGTGTCCTTTTACTAATACCTAATGAACTAGCAACATCTTCAATTGTGAATTCACCACGTGGCAAGAGCTCAACGAGGGTGTTTCGGACTCGTTTGCTGTAAGAATCATCTACATCTAAATCAGCAAGTCGCTTTTTAAGCTCTGGTTCGAGGTAATCAAGAAGCGATGTGTTTTCACTAGTAAATGGAATTTGTAAATCGGTCTTGGAAAAGCTAATTCTATTATAAGCTTTGGGGATAAAAGAAAGGCCAAAGTAATCTTGGATTGCACGGTCATGTTCAGTAAAGATTGTTGTAATTTTAGTTGGTCTTATATTATGGTTAGTGGCTTTCGATAGTAATTGAACCATAAATGCAAATTCACCTTTGACAAAAAATGGTGGTAAAGGATTACCAGAATTGATCATTGAGAGGGTGATAGTTACTGCATCTTGGTCTTCGGTGATTTTATAAGTAACTGGACCAATTAACTTCTTATAATGGGCGAGTCGTTGAAGAAAATGAAAGCCATCCTTACTGCAGTAAGCTGCAAAAATTGCTGGAGAAAAGGTCTCAATATTATCTGTTGCCACTAATCTAGTTGGCAATAGTGGGTCATCGGTAATTTCATCAATTGCTGAAATCATCGAAAAATACTGTTCTTCGCTTAGCTTGAGCGATTCATGAGCAAAAGTATCAAGTGGTAAATTAGCCTTAGTTAGTACCATCTGTGGCTTGATGCCATTAGCAGCAAGTAATTTTCCATAACGTCCATCAATAATAAACTTTTCCACAAAATCACCTATTTCTTTTGGATTGATTGCTGGTCGGCAACAAACTTCATAATAGTTTTCTTAGGCATCATTGGCATCATGCCGACAAATGGACGTTGCCAACCAGGTAATCCAGCAAAGACATTCATTTCACCATTGAGCATTGCTTGATACCCTTCTTCAGCAACCTTTACTGGACTAACACCGTTTGCAAACATCTTGGTATCAGTAAGCCCGCCAGCTTTTGCAAAGTCAGTCGCCATTGCACCAGGCATGAGGGTAGTCACGGTTACCCCAGTATCCTTTAGTTCGTACCAAAGTGCATCACTAAGGGAAGTAAAGTAAGCTTTCGTAGCGTAGTACTCAGCTTGAAGCGGTCCAGGGATGAGGGCGGCAGAAGATGAAACATTTAGTACTCGTCCGCTTCCGCGCTTGACCATTTGTGGCAGAATTAGTTTCATCAATTTTGTTGGAACAATCATGTTAACTCTCGCCATGTTAATATCTTGTTCCATTGTTCGCTTAAGGAATGTTCCTTGACCACCAAGGCCAGCATTGTTGATTAGGTAATCAACCTGAACATTAGCTTTTTGAAGTTCATTAAAGATTTGTTCAGCGGCATCAAATTCAGTAAAATCAACAGTGATCGTCATTGCCTTAACGTGATATTTATTTTGCATATCTTGTTGAAGCTGTGCTAATTTTTGAGGGCTTCGACCAACCAATACTAGGTTGCCACCTTTTTCAGCGTGAATCCGCACAAATTTTTGGCCAAGTCCACCAGTTGCACCAGTAATTAAAGCAGTTTTCTTTGACATAATAAGTTCCTCCTCAAATACTATCTTTCGTTTGATGTTGTAGTTATTATATGAGAAGAACAGCAATAGTTTAACATCATAAAGTGCCAAAAAATTATCAGATGGTGCCATTAAAATTTACTTAGGAAATTTCAGATACTTATTTTGCAAATGAATGATACTATAAGCTGTGATAATTAACTAGTTAAAGGGATGAATATATTGGAACCAAAAAATATTTTAACGATCACGAGTCGAGCAGAATTTCGCCAGTGGCTTCAAGAAAATCATGCCACAAAAACTGAGTGTTGGGCGGTTGCTAAGAAAGGGAAAAAGCAGCCTGAAAACCAGCTTTGGTATTTAGATGCAGTTGAAGAAGCGCTTTGTTTTGGCTGGATTGATACTACTCATAAGCGAATTAATGGTGTCGATATGCAACGATTTACACCACGAACTAAACGAAGTAAGTGGTCGGAGTTAAACAAAGAGCGTTGTCGTCGACTTGAAAAGTTGGGATTAATGACCGATGCAGGACGCAAAGAGCTGCCAGATATGTCCGAAGACTCTTTTAAAATTGATAAGGATATTCAAGCTACTTTTAATAAACATCCCCAAGCTTGGCAGAATTTTCAGGCATTCCCGAAACTTTATCAGCGAGTGCGAATTGATAGTATCCAACGTGATAAAAAGAAAGATCGGGCAGTCTTTGATCGGCGATTAGCAAAGTTGATCGATAAGGCAGAAGAGGGCAAGATGTTTGGTGAATGGAATGATTATGGACGGTTATTATAGTTATATTAGTAATGAATATCTATTTTAAAGGGGACAAGAATAAATAATGTGGGAAGTAAAAAAATTTGATAAATTAACAGTCTCTGAACTATACCAGATTATGGTGCTGCGGGCTAAGGTGTTTGTGGTTGATCAAAAACGAATTTATCAGGATCCAGATAACCGAGATCAACAGGCTATCCATATTCTTAAGTATGATCAAGATGGAGAAGTTGTTGCTTATGCTCGAGTATTTTTAACTGACGAACGGACAGTAACTTTTGGTCGGGTGGTCACCAGTAATAAGTTTCGTGGTCAAGGCGTTGGTGGACAACTTCTTGATAAAATTATGGAAGTTATTAAGCGCAAATTTCCCGGTAAATCAATTGAGATCGAAGCACAGAAACAAGTGCAGGGCTTTTATGAGCGAGCTGGTTTTGTTAGTGAAGGGAAACCATTTATTTACAAGTCAACACCGCATATTAAGATGGTTCACCAACCGTTTTAACACCATCGTTTGAAGCTGTTCAAGAAGTTGGAACAAAATTACTTAGCTTAGGGATTGACAAGTATCATATCAATGAATTAGCAGTGAATGAACAGAATCCTGCTGCTTGAGGCTTTTATGAGCATATGGGATTTAAAGTTGTTTCTCACTCACCAATTGATGATCAGGTGAATCCTTATCCAATTTTAAAAATGAACCGAGTTAATTAAAATTGACAGTATAAAAATGGATAGAATATGTAAATTTATTCTTTACGAAATTGAAAAGGGGTTAGGTTAGTTTTAGCCTTGAAATACTTACCAAATTGACTAGCTTGACCAAAACCAACTTGATTAGCAATTACACTTATTGGCAATTCTGTCCTTTTCAATAATTCAGCGCCTTTTGACAATCGATATTCCAGTAGATACTTATAAGGTGAAGTTTGCAAAATATTATGAAAGCACCGATTGCATTCTGCTTTGCTAATGTTGGCACTCTTTGCTAATTCCGCTAGTGTAATTTTCTGTGGGTAATTTTCCTGAATATAATTTAACATTGCTGTTATTCTAATCTTAGAGATGGAGTCTTGCTGCTGTTGAGGCAGTGAGACCCTTTTTTGTAGTTCTAAGAAAATATTAACTAAAGTTGTTAAAACTTCGTAAGGGTATAAGCGCTGATGGCGATCATTTACAAATAGTAGGGATAATCTATTTAATTCTTTACATATGGTTGACCACTTACCTGCTGACTTAAATTTAATTAGTTCCAGATTAGACTTTAATGTTAAGTCTTCAACTAGTCGTTGAGTTGGTCCACCGAAGTAGAACTCTAAGAAATATGATGGAAAAATAAACGAACGATAATGAGAGTTATTTTGATGGATTACCTGGTGAACAACATTTTGATTGATAAAAGCGCCATCTCCGGCTGAGAGATATTTAGTTTTTTCTAGCACTTTAATCTGAACCGTTCCTTTCAATACGTAAATAAATTGTAAATCACTGTGCCAGTGCATAACGCTAAATCCGGGGTTAATCGGGTTCGCATGGTGATTAATGACGTCTAGTACTAAATACGGGAAGTCAGACTGGGCATTAACATTTTTGGAGTTAATATATTTATTCATAAACATTCCTTTTGATAATATTTAGATAATTCATGGACATATTAACATAATATAGAGCTTTTAGTGAAGATATAATCATAATAGTGAAAGAAAGGAACGTTGATTTATGCAGTATACCACTAGCTATCAGTCACCTTTAGGAAAAATACTACTGGCGAGTGATTATCAAGGATTAACTGGATTATGGTTTGAAAATGATAAATATTATGCGGACAGTCTTGGAGTGGAGAATATATCGATGGAAACAACAATTTTAAAGCAAACTAAGCAATGGTTAGATGAATACTTTTCGCAACGTCAGCCTTCATTTATGCTCCCCCCTCCATTTAATGGGAACCGATTTTCAAAAAATGATTTGGCAAATTTTGCTAACTATTCCTTATGGGCAAGTAATGACTTACCGAGAAATTGCCGATATTGCAGCTACTAAGCTTCATAAAGAGCATATGTCAGCGCAAGCAGTTGGCGGGGCGGTTGGTCGTAATCATATTGAAATTATTGTACCGTGTCACCGGGTAGTTGGTTCTAACGGGAGCTTAACAGGTTACGCTGCAGGGTTATTAATTAAGAAGAAATTATTGCAGCTAGAAAAAATTGATGTGAGTAAGTTCAGAATCCCAAAAGAAAGTGAGAATTAGTTTGAAAGTATCAAAATATATTTATAGCTTATCCCTGGGACATTTATTTGTTGATTTCAGTCAGGGAGCATTAGCGGCCTTATTGCCAACCCTGATTACGCAACACCATTACAATTATGCTATCGCGGCAACCTTAGTTTTTGCGATGAATCTGGTATCTTCTGTTGTCCAGCCCTTATTTGGCTTTCTTTCAGATAAGTACAATACCGGTTGGATTATTATTTTGGCGGTTTTAATTACGGGGGTTGGTTTTAGCTCTTTGGGCTATGTGCCAACTTATGCACTATTAGTTATGGGATGCTTAGTTTGTGGGATTGGAATTGCGGCCTATCACCCGGACGCAGCTAAATTGGTTAATGGCCTTGCTGGATATAATCCTGGGCAAGGGATGAGTATTTTTTCATTTGGTGGGAATATCGGCTTTGCCATTGGACCGATTACGTTGACTTTGGCTGTTAATCATTTTGGCATTCATGGAATTGGTATTTTCTTGATAATTGCGATTATTATCATGTTAATTTTGTTGAAACTTTACCCAATCATGCATCGTCAATCGGTCGCCTTTTGGTCGAGTTCAAAAAAGGACCGCAATTCCAAAATAGCTGTCCATGGTCACAATGACTGGTTTCATTTTTCGCTGCTTTCAATGGTGTTATTTGGACGTTCAATTATTTTCTATGGATTAAATACCTTTTTGGCCCTGTATTGGATGCATATTCTAAAGCAAAGCAACACTAACGGTAGTATTGCATTGAGTGTTCTCTTTGTCATTGGTTCTTTAGGAACGTTACTTGGTGGTCGCTTAGCCGACAATATTGGTTCAATTAAAGTAATCCGGCTCACCTTTTGTATTTTGCCATTCCTGATTTTAGCTCTTTCTTTAACTAGAAATGTTTTAATCGGGTCTTTGTTTCTGTTACCGATTGGCTTACTAATCTTTTTACCGTATAGTGCCATCGTTATTTTGGGTCAGCGTTATTTACCAAATAATATGGGTTTCGCCTCAGGTGTAACGTTAGGACTAGCCATTAGTATTGGGGGAATTGCCACGCCATTTTTAGGTTACATTGGGGATGCCACAAACTTAGTCAAGGTTTTCCAAATATTAGCAGGGATCGGTTTGATTCCGCTTGTTTTCTCGTTTCTTATTCGTGAACCAAAATAAAAAAGAGCCCGCCTTGATGCGAGCTCTTTTACTTAATAAGCAGTAATAAAGAAGTAAATTGCCTGAATAAAAGCCAGTGAACCAACGATTAGTCGCACTGCTTTGACTGAAACATGACGTAGTAACATGGGACCAAGATAACCACCAATAAGCATTCCGATTGCTAGGATAATTCCTTGAGTCCAATATACTTTTGTGCGAAAAACAAAGATGATAAAGGCGACTAGATTTCCGCAGCCACAAATAACGTTCTTAATAGCATTATCAACCAAGAAATCATTTCGAGTCATGTATTGTAATACGGCCAAGACAATGACACCATTAGCGCCACCAAAATAGCCCGTATAACAGCCCATTAAGAGCATAATAATTGCTACTAAAGTCTTTGGTAGCTCTTTTCTTGTGGCTGATTGGTGTGCTGACTTTTTCTTACCGAAAATAAATAACAAACCAGAGACTAATAAGAGAATTGGGACAACTCGCTCAAATACCTTAGCAGGAAAGGCTAATAGAAGATAAGTTCCCAGTATGGCACCAATGGTTGAACAAGTGGCGTAAAAACCAGCTTGGCTCCAGTGGCCTCTTAGTTCTCGCTTGGAAGACGCAATTGCTCCAGCATAATCAAAAATCAAGGCTCCGTGATTAGTAATGTTAGCAAAAAGTGGTTGAACTCCGGAGAACAACAATACCGGATAAGAAACAATTGAAGCACCTCCGGCGATTGAGGAAATGATTCCACCGATAATCCCACCAATAAATATCAACAACCCGAGACTAATAGTCATTAAGATTCCTCCCTTATGCTTACTGAGTATTATATTAGATTCATAAAGAAGGCTATTGTATGACTAATCAATCAAAAAATATCAAAATATTATCATCTTAACGGTCAAGTTTGCCGTTACTTTTTAAATATTCGATAACCAGCGTTGACAAGGCGATTCAATTTCAGGTGCTAGCTCTCTGCATCATTCCGGAAGGCATACAAAGAGTGATATTGACTTAGATGTTTAAACAATATGGAGATAAGAAACTATATATCTAATGCTAATTCTGTTCTTCTCTTTGTCGAGTAGTTAACTACTGCCCAGTCTAAACTGAATGCTTTTATTAGGATGCTAACCGCTATCGTCTGCCTGGTACTTTGTGGTCAAGACCTATTCCTAATTATTACGCTTGTTGTTTTAGTAGGTATCTTTTCATTAAATTATTTTCGAAGCTACTACAATTCCTAGTGATATATTATCGGCTAGCTCTTTAATCGTGGTAAGATAATTTAAAATTTATCAAATAATTTTGTCCGGTTCGCCCATGTTTAGAGAGCGAACGAATTAGCGGTGAATGAACAAAACCCGACTTCCCGGGGCTTTTATGAGCACACGGAGATCGAAAATCACTGCTGCTTTAATTTCTGCTGGGATGTTACTGTGGTGAATTATGTTAATTGCATTGTTAACCATTTCTTGCCGCATATTAGCAATTTTTTGTTGGCGTTCATTATCCGTATGTTTAGCTGGTAGTAAAAAGTGGAAAAGAATTGTTGGGATAATCATACTGAGAATGATTAAGGTGCTTTCAGCTAGAACAATTGTTCGAAAGTCTTGTGTCTGAACAGCCGCTTCCGCAACGGTAACTGCTAAAGCAAATGTCACTGCCCCATGGATACCACCCAGTGAAAATAACCAAGCGTTTTTATTATTCTGATGGTGAATGGTCCGAACATAAAGATATCTAACAAGTAAGTTACCCAAGTATAGGATGATTCCAATGACAAGCCAAATGTAAGAATCATGGATGCCAATTATTTGTTGTTTAATCACACGAACAAACATAATTCCCAATGTTACAAAAACAATTCCGTTTAAGGCCCTATTGATTAGGGCTGTTAAGTGAATAGTGTCATAGGCCAACCGTGGATTACTCAATTCGCTTCGCTGGCTTTCAGCATTATGAACCAAGCCCGCAAAGACTACTGCAATAATTCCAGAGACTTCAATCGCTTCTGCAAGATAATAAATCAAGTAAGGAGTTAAAAGATAGATTAATTTTAATGGGATCCCGGTATTGTAAGTATTACCGATAAAGTTAACTTTGGAATGAAGCATTGCTTGCCGGATTGATACAAGAATTCCAGCAATTACGATCCCAGTAATGACGCCACCCACTGCTGAATAGGCAAAGTTACCAAGAGTAGCACCATATTTGATGGTCCCATTAACGTACCACAGGATTGCCATATTTAAAAGAACAATTCCAGAAGCATCATTAAAAAGGGATTCGAGCTTTAAATTGGTACTCTGTTGGTCAGGCATGATTAAACCATTAGTAACTGATTCAGTAGCTGTTGCATCGGTTGGGGTACTAATTGCCGCTAAAATAAAAGCGAGTGGCAAGCTTACTCCTAAAATTACGGACGTTGAGAAACCGACAAAGATAGTAGTTAAAAGGACCATCATCACTGTTAAGCTAAGGATAGTTTTAATGTTGCGTAACACCAAATTCATTCGTGTATTCTGACCCTCAAAGAATAGTAAGGGGGCAACGATAATTCCCATAAAAAAGTCAGCGTTAAATCTAATGATGCTTTGGTTAAGAAACGGGATCACAGCAACGATCATTCCCATTAAGATATAAACATAGTTGACAGAGATTTTAGTAAATATCCAGCGACTGGCTACAATACTTAGAATCACTGCCAAAAGAATAATTACTGTAGAAATGAGGATTGACATTAGAAGACACTCCTTTTAGCAATGTTATTTTTGATTATTATATAATAGATTTGAGAGTTAACAATTAGTTAAAGGTGGTTTAAAAATGTATGGTCAAGTGTTAGATACGTTTATTGCGGTTGTTCGTGAAGGAAGTTTTTCTAAAGCAACTAGTAGTCTCTTCATGTCTGCAGTTTCCGTCATGAAACAGATGAATAATTTTGAAAGTGAATTAGGGTTCAAAATTTTTAATCGTTCGCCACGGGGAATTATCCTAACCCCAGCAGGGAAAGCATTATACGATTCAGCTCAACAAATTATTCGCGATTCACGGGAGGCGATCAGTGCTGCCCAAGCGATCGCTGAGAAAGGGCAGACAACTATTCGGATTGCGACATCAATGTTACGGTCAGCGCGACCATTAATGGAGGTCTGGGAGCGGATGGGTAAACAACAAAAAGATTACCAACTACAAATTGTACCCTTTAATGATGATGCGGCTTCATTGCGGCGGATTACCAATCAACTTGGTAAGACAGTTGACTTACTTGTAGGGCCAACCAATGCTAATTATTTAATGGATAATGAGTTTGATTTCTTTAATCTCGGCGATCAACGCTGCAATATTATGGTTTCACGGCAAAACAAGCTTGCCAGTAAGGAAAAATTAACGTGGGCGGATCTAGCAGGGCAAAAAATATTATTAATTCGGCCAGGCTTGTCACCTAAAATTGATGAATTAAGGAATGAAATTGTCAACCACCATCCAGACATTACCATTGTTAACACTGATTATTTTTATGATATTGATACGTTTAATTATTGTGTTCACCATAATTATTTAATGGAAGCACTCGAACAGTGGCATGATGTTCATCCCTCAATGATTAGCATCCCGATGGATTGGGACTATGCAATTAGTTACGGAATTTTATCGTCAAGCCATGCCAATTCACAAGTAAAGGAATTTATCAGCTTAGTCGGTCAGGAGTATTTAAACCAACGAGCTAATTAGAATTAACTTAAAGTTAAAACTGACTTAACTAAACACTATCTTCTGTCAATGGTCACTGCCTCCTATAATAAAATCGACAAGTTGATGAGGAGGTTCAATAATGGCAGACACAGTACTAATTTATTATTCTTTAACTGGTTTGAATGATGTAATTGCAGATCGGGTTCGACAGAAAACTGGCGCTGATGTAGTTAAGCTAGAACCAGATTTTAACTACCCGAAAGCAATGTATTCATGCTGGGACATTGTGCGGAAGTGGCGTGGCGTTGGTTCTATCCCTAAGCACGGACAGCCACTACCAGATATTAGCAAGGCACCACAGCTCAAAGGATCATTGCCTGATTTAGCTGGCTATCAGCGGGTAATCATCGGTGGGCCAGTTTGGGGTTGGACGATGGCGAACCCGATTATGACCTTCTTGACTTCTGCCAACTTATCTGGGAAGGATGTCTACGCTTATTGGACATGTGTGAATACTGATTACAACTATGAAGTAGACTTTAAGTCATTACTGCCAGCTGATGCTAAATATCGGAAAGATCTTTGCATTGATTCTGAAATTTCAGATAATCCAGAACATCTAGAACAAAGCTTAAACCAACTGCTGGAATTTGGTGATTAAAGATGCCACAAAATATTAAACTACGTAATGGCTGTTTGATGCCACAGTTAGCAATTGGGACCGCATTTTTTGATGATCCTGAAGTTGTTAGGCAATCAATCGTAACGGCATTTCAAATCGGATATCGTCATGTTGCTGTAGATCAGGATTTTGCAGGGATTGCAGGAGTTAATTCAACGATACATATGGCTGGTTTAGATCGTGAACAAGTATTCATAACTAGTAAGCTCAGTATAGAAGCTGTTAAGCATTATGGAATCAAGAAAACAATTGACAGACTTTTAAATAGTCTTGAAACATCATATGTGGATGCTTTATTAATGAGAAATCTGAGGTCAACAGGTAAAAATATTGAAGCATGGCATAAAATGATTCAAGTTTTACAGAAAGGGCAAGCTCGAGCAATTGGGGTTGTTGATTTCAATCAAGATGAATTACAGAAACTAATGAATTCGACCGATGAAACACCAATGATTGACCAATATATTGTAAAAATTGGCAATACACCGTCTTCATTATTAGACTTTTGCAAAGAACATAATATAACGGTTGAAGCATATTCCCCGGTAATGTATGGCTTACTGTTACGGGCACCAATAGTAGGACAACTCGCTAGAAAATATCAGGTGTCAGTTAACCAATTGTGTATATGGTATGTTGTTCAACAGGGATTAGCAGTTTGGCGGCAAACAACCAATGCTGACCACATGATTGAAAATTGGCAAATAGACTTCTCAATTTAAAGCGATGGCCTAAAAAACTTGAAAAAACTTAGTATTTAGTACGAGGGGTGATTATTATGAGTAAAAAAGTTTTAATTATCGGTGTAGGTAGTGGATTAGGTAAAAGCCTTGCTACTAAATTTGCACAAGAAGGAAATGACTTAATTCTTATTGCACGGCAAAAGGAAAATCTTGAGAAAATAGCTGCTGAAGTTAATACTGGAGTTGACATCCAAACATATGCTGCGGATGTAACTGATGAAGCAGACTATGCACGTGTTTTAACTATTATTCAGCAAGAAGAAATTTCTGGTTTTATTTACAATGTTGGTATTACGGCGCCGGATAATGATAATTTCACCCGTGATGATTTAGAAAAGCATTTCCAAGCGGATGTTGCTGGTGCTTATCAAACAGTAGTTGCTCTACACGATAATCTAGTAGCAACAAAGGGTTTTGCACTATTTACTGGTGGGATTGCTGGAGTTACGCCATTTCCAGGGTTTATGGGGCTCAGTGTTGCCAAGGCAGGCTTACGTAATATGGTTCAACTACTGAATACTACTTTGAAGACTAGTGGAATTTTTGCGGGTACTATCACTGTTGGTGGAGTGATTAAGCCAGACACCCATTTTGCACCAGATTTAATTGCAGAAAAGTTTGTTGAGTTAGCGCAAGAACGGAATGTTTGGGAAGTTAATTATCAATAAGTAAAGATGGAGGAACGAAAAATGAAATACTATACTTTAAATAATGATGTTAAGATTCCAGCAATTGGTTATGGAACTTACCTTACTTCACCACGGGTAACAGAGCAGGAGGTTGCACAAGCATTAAAAGTTGGTTACCGCTTAATTGATACCGCGCAAAACTATGGAAATGAGCGTGAAGTTGGTGCAGCTGTTCGGAATAGTGGTATTAATCGTGAAGAAATCTTTGTGACATCTAAGACCCAAACGAGCGGCTATCGTAGTACAAAAGCAGGTATTGATACTTCACTTAAAGCAGCAGGCCTTGATTACTTTGATTTGATGATTATTCACTGGCCAAATGGTAATGACCTTGATACTTACCGGGCCTTAGAAGACGCATATCATGAAGGAAAATTGCGGGCAATCGGTTTGAGCAACTTCAACCATCAGCAAGTACAAGAGATTATTAACAATAGTGAAGTTGTTCCGGCGGTTGATCAGATTGAAACCCACCTCCTTTGGCAACAATGGGGGATGCACGAATACTTGCAGGAACATGGAATCCTTCATGAGTCATGGGCACCACTTGGTGAAGGAACCGGCCATATTTTGAGTAATCCAACATTAGTACGAATTGGACAACAGTATGGTAAGTCACCTGCGCAAGTAATGCTTCGCTTCTATGTGCAAGAAAATATCCTGGCAATTCCAAAGTCCACTAATCCAGAACACTTGAAAGCTAATTTAGATATTTTTGATTTTGAGCTAAGCGATCAAGACATTGCTGATATTCAAAATGAAGACCGCAGACAAGCAGGTGGTTGGCCAAGCACAATGTTAATTGAACGTAATTACTAGGAGGTAAATAGCAATGGATTTTGAACAGGTAATTAAAAATCGCAGATCAACCCGTCAATTTACTGATCAAAAAATAGCGCTTGAGACAATTAAGAAAGTTTTACAAGAAGCGCAGTTAGCACCTTCGTGGGTTAATTCCCAACCTTATCATATTCATTTGGCAGTGGGAGATTCCCTAGAAAAGGTTCGCGCACAACAAGAAAAGTTTGATAATAGTGGTGCTAAGGGGAACCCTGATTTACCAATGATGTCACGAAAAGATTGGCCAACTCAAGCCGCAGGCAAACATGGCTGAGTGGACGAATGGCCTTGGTGCGGCCGGTAAAGAAATGGGTCCTGCGTCCGCTAAGCTCTATAATGCCCAAGCAATCCTGTATTTAACATTGCCTAAGGGGTATTCACTTTGGTCACTGTATGATTTGGGCTCATTTGGCAATAGCATTGTATTAGCAGCAACCAACCAGGGATTGGCTTCAATGACTGCTTACCAATTCATTAAGTATCCAGACATGTTACGTAAAGAACTAAATATTG
The DNA here is from genome assembly GCF_000161935.1 of Limosilactobacillus coleohominis 101-4-CHN. Taxonomy (GTDB): domain Bacteria; phylum Bacillota; class Bacilli; order Lactobacillales; family Lactobacillaceae; genus Limosilactobacillus; species Limosilactobacillus coleohominis_A. Next base: position 131,570 of record NZ_GG698802.1, read on the forward strand.
CTGACGATGAAGAGATTATTATCGGCATTGGCCTAGGCTATCCTGATGATAGTGCGTTGGTTAACACAATTAAATCAAACCGGATGGATTTAGATGATATTTTGACTATTCACCGATAATAAAAAGGCCGACTACCGATGTCAGGTGGTTGGCTTAATTTATATCATTTTTATTCAATTTAAGTATCAATAATTAGTAATAATAGGTATTTTACATGCTGATGGCTTGATGTTTAGATTAAGTAGTGAAGGAGGCATATTACCATGACTACAACTTTAGCAATTCCAACTCGCAACGGTGAAGTGGTAGGAACCTTTTATTCAGCAGAGAACAATAATCTGCTGGTGATTTTATGTCACGGATTAGGGAGCAGTGCCAGTTTATTAAGTAACTATGGTGTCGACTTAAGTAACAATAATTACAATGTATTTACCTTTGATTTTATTGGTGGGTCAGACTTTAGTTTAAGTGGTGGCTCGATGAAAGAAATGACTGTTAAGACCGAGATAGCCGAATTAAATGATGTCATTGACCACTTTTATAGCAAAAACCCTCAACAAAAAATAATCATTGGTGGTGAAAGCCAGGGTGGCTATGTTGCAGCGATGGTTTCGGCTCAGCGAAATGACATTACCGGGTTAATATTACTCTATCAGGCATTCTTGATTCAGGATAGTGCGAAAGAGCTTTTGAAACAGTATGGCTCTGCACCGACTTTCCAATTGATGGGGATGACTTTGGGACATCAATATCTAACTGACGCAGTATCAATTGATCCATTTCAAAAAATTAAAAATGATCAAACACCAGTCTTACTAATCCATGGCTCATTAGACCGAATTGTTCCGATTAGTTATGCAAAGAGAGCAGCAAAACTCTATCCTAATTGTGAGTTAGTGATGGTTAAAGCTGGTCATGGCATTTATGGTGGACGGACGCAAGCTGATGTCAGTCAAAAGATAGTTGAATTTTTAAAACGAATCTAATGATAAAATTAGGTTAGATCAATCTTTAAAGGAGTGATTCAAATGGCAAAGACACTGGTTTTATATTATTCCGCGACCAATACGACCAAGAAAATTGCAAAAAAGGTTGCTCAAAAACTGAACGCAGATATTGTAGAAATTCATGCTGCGCAACCATATACAGCGGCTGATTTAGATTGGCATGATCCGACTAGCCGGACATCGATTGAACAACATCAGCATAATAGTCGGGTCGCTGTGAAAGATGATCTTCCTGATATCACGGCTTATGATAATATCGTGATTGGTCATCCAATCTGGTGGGCGATCCCACCACGAATGATTGCGGATCTAGTCTGGTGGGCGATCCCACCACGAATGATTGCGGATCTAGTTGATAAGTTGGACTTAAATGGCAAGAACTTGGCGATGTTTGCTACTTCTGGCGGGACCAACTATGATCGTTCACAAAGCTTTATTGAACGAACGGTCAAAGAAAATAATTATGATACACATGTTAATCAAGGAGCGGTATTAAATAATGCTGGACAAATTGATGCGTGGGTAGATAACTTAAATTTTAAATAAGTAGATAGCTACTGATTCGGTAAATTCTCGGTCAGTAGCCCTATTTTTATAATTTCAAAGTTTAACATTCCTTATAGTTATTATTGAACATAAATTATAAGTATTTAACATCTTTGAGGAGAGCAAGTATGATATATACAATCAATGAAATGAGGGATATAAATGGAGAAAGCAAATATTGAACAAATAAAAGAGATTACTAAAACAGCATTAAAAACGCAGGACATCCTTCAAAAATTAAATAGTAGTGCAGCAACTCAAGAAGAAATTCGTGAAGTTATTGGTAAAATTACAGGGCATAAAATTGACGACTCGGTTGAAATTCGTCTGCCAATTCGTAGTGACTACGGCGCAAACTTGAAAATTGGCAAAGGTGTTTTTATCAATAGTGGAGTAATGTTTACCGACCTTGGCGGGATTGAATTGGCCGATAATGTTTTAGTTGGTCCCAATGCCACGATTATTTCGGTTAACCACCCGCTAGATCCACAAAAGAGACACACTGTTGAAATGAAGCCGGTATATATTGATAAAAATGCATGGTTGGGTGCTAATTCAACGATTCTACCTGGTGTGACAGTTGGACAGAATGCAGTAGTTGCGGCTGGTGCAGTTGTAACAAAGGATGTCCCTGCAAATACGGTTGTCGCTGGAGTACCAGCAAAAGTAATTAAAAGAATTTAGAAAAATTAAGGACATTATTACTTTAATCAACAAGCAGAGATAATCCGGAGAGATTGTTGAACTTTAAACCAAAATGGACTCTAGTTCACAAAAGCGAGCTAGAGTCCATTTATATAACAAACTGTTCATATTTTCAATGAATAACGTAAAAAGATTATGTTGGATGTCTTATTTAGAATATTTGGATATTTTTCATTAAATTCTGCATTTGCAGTGCGCTCCAGGGCATGTACTCAGCAATCGTTAAACCAACTAGGTCGTATTTTTGACTTAATTGGCTGACATAGTTCCAGGCGCTTTTCTGAGTGATTTTACCAATTGCTGCATTATCTGGAATTTCAATTTGGCTAAGTGCTGGATCATTAAAGAAAGTTGCATAAAAGCTTTTTGGATCCATTACGTCAATGTCAAAGTGAACGAAGACCTTCTTAAAATTATGCTTCTCAAGCCAGTCTACAGTTGCGGAGAAGTCAATTGTATTAGTGACTTGCGGTTGATATGAAATACCGAGCCGCTTTAGTTCGTCCTTTTCATGCGGTAATGGTTCCGACAAGGCTGGATAAAAGACTTGATCTGCTGAAATTGGATGCTGAACAAGGCTGGCTAAAGCGGGATCACCAGCATTTAGTAAATTTCCTAACACCATTGCATGTTCGTTATAAAACATTTCAGGTGTTGAAATATCTGGATGGGCATCGACCCAGATTACAGCAAGATCACCATTATAATAACCATTTAAATAATCAACGGGGGCTTGTGATACTAAACAGTTACCACCTAAAGTAATAATTTTATTGGGATGGTGTTTTTGAATGACTTCAGCTGTATCAATCACGTTTTGTTTGACGATTGATTGCCCAAAGACACCATTTTCTTTTTCTAATTTGGCTGGTTGGTCAGGAATGCGAACTGTTGCAGAGTCTTGTTCAGAATTTTCTGGTGCGATTGTTGTTAGAATTTCGGCACCAAGTCGATAGACTGGATTTTGTCCTGCTTGCCAATCAGGAACAGTTAATCGAAGTGTTTTTTCCATTGTTGTCAACTCCTTTGAATTTCCTATGGGTACATGATAAAGTCTATAGTAAAAATAGAGTCAAGGAGAAAAATTATGTTTTCGATTGGGAAAATGGCCAAGTTAGGTCAGACGTCTGTTCAAACACTACGCTTATATGACCGTCTAAATTTATTAAGGGCGGCCCATCGTGATATTGATAGCGGATATCGATACTATACAGCTGATCAATTATTTAGGTTAAAGTTGATTAAGTATTTACAAGAAACCGGATTGTCGTTGCAGGAAATAAAGCAGGTAATGGAGCAACCTGATTTATTATCGGACTTCTGGGAGAAGCAAGAACAAGTAATTCGTGGAAATATTCAACGAGAAAAAGAACGCTTACGAATGGCCCAATTTCAAAAGCGGCAATTTGAGACTGTCAAATTATTGGAACAGAAAGTGGGCGCGGGAGTTTATTATCGGCACGTAAACCAGTTGATATTTCAGCAATCGATAAAAAATATTATTACGCCAGTTGATAAACCTGATCAGGAAATAACAACCCTTGACCAACAACTGCTTGCATTAGGACAAGTTCCTAATTTAGAATATGGCTTTATTTTCCCAGTTAGTGAGTATTCCAGCCTTAATGACATTCATTATCAGTTTCAATTTAAGACTCTTATGAATAACGTTGATGGGGCAATTAAGCAGGATGGATATTATGCATGTATTGCTTTTAGATGGTCACGGGCTGAGTATCTTAGTTACTATCGACAATTATTAGATATGCATCGAGGAAAAGGTAGTGAAAGTCTAATGGTGATTGAGGAATCATATCCACAAGATTATCGCCGTTTGAATGATGGTACTAACTTTATTACTGAATTACGGATTAAAGTTGGGTAGACTGTTAATAAAAGCAGCCGATTATTAGCAGATTTCTTCTTGAAGGGTTATACTGAAAGAAGTAAATTTAGGTTTACCGAAAATCGGATTTGAGAGAAGGGAAATTATGAATACTTTTTGGCGAGTACTTTGGGTTGTTGCCTACGCGATTACAGCTTACTTTACCTTTACCGGCAATATGATGATGGGAATGTACTGGATGGCTGGCACTATGTTGTGTGAAGCTGTGGTTGGTTTAGTGATGAATTTACGTAAATAATAAAGCTAAATTAGAAAAAATCCGCTTATTGAAGGAGTTACGGCTCCTCAAATGAGCGGATTTTTTTATTGTTGAATTAATTGATGAACGTGATCCATAAAGTGCTTGACCTTACCAGTAGCATGCTTCGGTGCAAGAATTCCATATTCCACTTCGATACTTGTTTTCAGGGGAATGGTAACTAAGTTTGGATGAATATTTTTCCATGGAGTTACATTGATTAAGGCATCATTTTCATCAACCGCCTGATTAAAGACATTAATATCATAACGTCCATTGGTGTACTTAATGGTAATTTCCGGATCAGTGTCAAGAATCTCTTGACGTAATTGATCGTTTTTTTCACTGACTCCGGTTGGTACCATTAGAAGGGTTTGTCCCTTTAAGTCCGCAATTGACAGTTCTTCTTTGCTAGCGAGCGGATTATCACTCCGCACCGCAATACCAAATTGGTAAGTCCCCAGTGGAATTGCAGTTACCAAACTTCTGGTAGTGGCTTGATCAAATGTTCCAATCATAATATCGCATTCGCGACCAAGCATTGAATATTCACGATTATTGGCAGTTAAGTCGCCTGGGATTTGTAAAATTTGTAGCTGGTAATTTGGTAGTTGGTCTTTAATCTGATTCCAGGTGGGCATAAAGGGCATACTTGGGTGGAGAAGGGATGTTCCTAGGCGAATGGTTTGAATCGTACCATCTAACTGATGGCAGTCAGTATATACCTGCGTAGTTAACTTAAGAACGGTTTCTGCGTATTTCAAAAAGACGTTACCGCTTGGGGTCAGGGTTACACCAGTACTGGACCGATCAAAGAGCTTAGTATCAAGTTCTTGCTCCAGTCGGTTAATTTGTTTCATTACCGCAGTACTGGAAATGAAATTTTGTTCGGCGGTTTTTGTGAAACTCCCAGAGCGAACGACTGAAATAAAAGTCTGTAAATTATTGGTTTCCATAGTTTTGCCTTCCTATCAACCATTAGTTAACACCATCTTAACGATGAGCTTCTTCCTTGTCAATCATATTGGATGCATAATAAAACCATCGAATGAAGCAAGGAGGCATTAAGGTGAAACGAATATTGATTTTGGGTGCAACGAGTAATATCTCACATTACTTGATTCCAAAGTTACTCCATCAAGATGTTTTTTTAACTTTGTTTGCCCGTCATGGCCGCCAACGGCTAACAGAACTAGTAAGTAATTCTAAAGTTCACGTAATGAATGGCGATTGGAATAACATCACCGATCTTCAGCATGCAATAAAAAACCAAGAACTGGTTTTTATGGCGACTAGCCAATTTATTCAGGCAAATAAGAATGTGGTTACTGTGATGAAAGCCAATCATGTTAACCGGTTAATCACTATTAGTGAATTGGGAATTGAAAATGAAGTTACTGGTGCTTTTGGCGAATGGAATAAGAAGATGATGGGGAATAACCGGAATCTAGTCCAAGCAGCCGATGTCATTAAAAATAGTGGATTAAATTACACTTTAATGCGCTTAGCATGGCTCTATGACCAGGATGGTAACGAAAAATATGAAACCATTCCAGCAGGACAGGCTTTTTTAGATACACAGTTAACTCGTCAGGCCGCTGCACAATTTATTGCTGAGATAGTAAGTGATCCGGAGAAAGCATCTTATCAAAGCGTTGGTGTCGCTGAGCCGAATACTAAATGGGCTAAACCATTATTTTACTGATTGGAGGAATTAACATGCAAACATTAATCACTTTAGTAGTTAGTTACATTATCATTTCGGTAGTTTTACCTAAACAAAACTAGGGGAGGAAAATAATATGGCAAATAAAATTTTAATCGCATATTTTAGTCACTGGGGTCACAGTAAGGAGTTTGCAGAAGCAATTCAAAAGCTAACTGGAGGAGACTTATTTGAAATTAAAACGAGTCAATTCTATCCAGAAGAGCATGATCCATGTTCAATTCAGGCACATAAGGAACAATTGGCTGATTATCGTCCGGCATTAACGAATCAAGTTTCTAATATGGATCAATATGACACGGTATTGATTGGTCATCCAATTTGGTGGTACCGGGAACCGATGGTTATCCGCTCATTCTGGGATGCTTATGATTTTAGTGGCAAAACAGTAATTCCATTTGCAACTTCAGGGGATATCGGAATTGAGAATACTGAAAAAGACACGAAGAAATTCTTGCCAACTGCACTTGTCAAACAAGGATTACGTTTGGAAACCCACGCGGTTCCAAGTAGTATCGACCAAATTAAACAATGGTTAAAAGAGGATGGTGTAATCAAATGAAAAGAATCGTAATTGCAGTTGTACTATTCTTTTTTGCGAGTGTTCCACTAGTTGCTCATGCAGCTAGTTCACGTGTAACAACTGATGACGTTGTGGGTGTTTGGGTTAACTACCGTGATAAGGATATCCATCAACAAATTACCTTTACCAAGAACCATCATTGGCGGGAAAACCAGCATGGACAAAAGGATATTTATAAAGGTACTTGGAAAATAACTGGCAAACATGAAATTACCTTGGCACCATATGATGAAGTGATTCGATTTAGTCAGAACAACCATAAAATGACGGTGATTAACTACGATCACGTCTTGACGAGAAATCCACGATAACCACTAGAAAGGATGATTATAATGAGTAAGCAATTAGTCGAAGTTATCATTAATAATGATATTAAAGTAACCGCCCAATTTGAAGATAACGCGACAACACGTGAATTAATTTCACGGATGCTATTTACGATTAGTATGGATAACCTCTATGCACGTGAAATGTGCCATCGCTATGGTCGTGGTGGCCTGCCAACCGATGATGCCAGAGATCGTTCATACAAAGTTGGCGACATCTCTTACTGGCCGCCGATGGGGAGTTTGGTAATTCTATACAAACAAAATGGTGAAATTTTTGAACAACAACCAATTGGTCACATTGATAGTGACGTGAGCTTCTTTAGTAAGCTGGGTTCAGCTGACGTTACCTTTCGATTAAAAGCCTAATTTAGAAGTAACTATTCGGAAGGAAGGAATCAGGATGACAGAGGTTAAATATGATTTTAGTGGCAAAGTTGCAATTGTTACAGGAGCGCGGACCGGGATTGGCCTAGCAGCAGCACAACAATTTGCCCAAGCTGGGGCAGCAGTTGTATTAGCAGGACATCATGAGCCAAAAGATGAAGCAGCCGCTCTCCGGAAGCAAGGTTATAAAGCTGACTCATTCGCTGTCGATGTTGCTAATGAGGAACAAGTTCGCCAAATGGTTGAATTTGCCGTTGAAAAGTTCGGTCGGTTAGACTTTGCATATAACAATGCCGGAATCCAAAGCCCCATTACTAACACTGCTGACCTAGCCTTAGATGAGTATGAAAAAGTAATGGATACAAATCTTAAAGGTGTTTTTCTTTGTATGAAATATGAATTACGACAAATGGCAAAGCAAAATGAAGGTGGCAAGATCGTTAACTGTTCATCAATGGGCGGCCTGGTTGGATTACCAGGACGGAGTGCTTACCACGCTTCTAAGCATGGGGTGCTTGGGATGACTAAGAGTACGGCCCTTGAATATGCAGATCAGGGAATTAACGTCAATGCGGTTTGCCCAGGAGTGATTCATACACCAATGGTTGATCGAATGATGAAGACTGAAAAACACGCAATGGATGAATATATCCGAGATATTCCAGAAGGCCGATTAGCTGAACCAGATGAGATTGCGGATGCAGTGCTTTTCTTATGTTCTAATTCCGCAAGTTATATTGTTGGACAAGCACTGGCTGTCGATGGTGGCTATACTATCCACTAGTCGATCTGCTAATGATATGTCGATGAGTATCAACCAATAGTTAATATAATATTAAATCATCGGCGATTCTATTAATCTTGCTAAGGATTTAAGATGAATAGTGTTGAAAGAGATAATACAAAGTAATCATTTTAAGGAGGAATTTAATTATGGCGGTTAAAGGAAAAGTAGTAGTAATTACAGGTGCATCTTCAGGAATTGGCGAAGCCACAGCTAAGTTATTAGCTGCTAACGGAGCAATGGTAATGCTTGGCGCCCGTCGTGAAGACCGACTTTACAAGATTGCCAACGAAATCAACGTCAATGGAGGACGAGCAGACTATCGAACCGTGGATGTGACAAAGCCAGAAGAAGTTGAAGCGTTAGTAAAGGCAGCCCAAGATAGTTTCGGTCAGGTTGACGTTATCTTTAATAATGCCGGAATCATGCCAAATTCACCAATGAGTGCAGTACGGACTGATGAATGGAATAAGATGATTGACGTTAATATCAAAGGGGTTCTGAACGGAATTGCTGCGGTAATGCCAATCTTTACTGCCCAAAAGCATGGTCACATTATTACGACCTCATCAGTTGCTGGCCTTAAGAATTACGTTGGCTCTGGTGTTTACGGTGCTACTAAGTTTGCCGTTAAGAACGCGATGGAAGTTACGCGGATGGAAAGTGCTAACGAAGGGACGAATATCCGGACAACCACCCTTTACCCAGCTGCAATTAATACTGAATTGCTTGACCACATCGGTGATGAACAGACTGCTTCTAACATGAAGAACTTTTACAAGCAACATGGGATTTCACCAGATGCCATTGCACGGGTTGTTAACTTCGCAATTGATCAACCGGAAGATGTTGATATTTCTGAATTTACAATTTACCCAACTAACCAAGCATAATGATTTATGAGGCTGAGTGAGAAGCTCAACCTTATTTTTCTACAAGGAGAGAAAATAATGATTAAAAACCATCACACTTCAGCAATAGATAACCGGATCATAGCTGTTGAAAAGCCAACGGCAGTAAATTTGATTATAAACGGTCAAACGTTTCCAGCGGTGCTCAACGATTCTCAAGCCGCACAAGCGTTGATTAAGAAGCTTCCCTATACAATTACGGTAAACCAAGGAATGCATGATTACTGTGGTATCATGGATCATTTACCATATCGTGAAGACGATGTTCAAAGTGGTTGGTTTGATGGCGATCTTGCTTTTGACATTAGTGGCGACTGGTTTGCCCTGTTTTTACGTGGCGCTAATAATGAAGACCGCTACCAGGAAGTTAATTTAGGACAATTAGTAAATAAAGAAGACATTGATAAAATTGCGCAATTACCTTTAACGGTTAACATCACAATTGAATTGTCGGAGGAATCAAAATGAAAAAGTTACGAATCACAGGAATTGTTATTCTTGGTTTAGCAATTATCTTAGGGATTTGTTATGAACAAGGAATGATTCATTCAAATAGTGGTAAATATATTAAGTCCTCAACTCCAACGATCTTCTTTCATGGTTGGGGGAGTAGCGCGCATGCAGAACAACATATGGTTAATGCGGCTAAACGGGCAGGAGTTACTAACACCGTGATCCACGCTAATGTTAATCAGAAAGGTCAAGTAACTTTGGTCGGAAAGATTCCGCACCACGCCAATAATCAAATCGTTATGGTTAATTATGCAGATAACAAAAATAGTGATTATCACCAAGATGGTAAGTATGCATTCAACGTAATTGAAAAACTTCAAAATACTTACCATTTTAAACAAATTAACTTGGTTGGTCATTCGATGGGTAACATGTCGATTAGTTTCTACTTATTAGATCATACTCATAATCAAAAATTGCCACAGCTAAATAAACAGGTGGCAATTGCCGGCCATTTTGATGGGATCAAGGGCCGTGATTTACCAAGTGGTCTAGAGATAGATTCTCATACTGGTCAACCTAATAAGATGAGCCCTGCTTATCGACAGTTACTAGGATTGCGTAGCATTTATCCAAAGTCAGCCAAGGTATTAAATATGTATGGTGATATCGGCGATGGTTCAGATGGCCAAGTAACGAATGAATCGTCAAAGACAATGCGCTATTTAGTTGCTGGACGGGCTGCATCTTATCAAGAAAAGAAATTTGCTGGTAAGCAAGCGCAACACAGTAAATTACATAGTAATCGACAAGTTGATCAAGCATTAATTAACTTTTTATGGTCAAAGTAGGAGGGATTCATCAATGAAAATAAGTGTGCCACTAACTACAGATGGGTATTTACCAGATAAGTATTCTAAATATTCGGCTATAAAAAGAGCCGGCCAACCAGTCGTATCATTTCCTATTAAAATAACGGATGTACCTGAAAGAACTGAGTGCTTAGCATTATCGCTAATTGACTATGATGCAGTTCCACGAACGGGCTTTCCGTTTATCCATTGGTTAGCGACAAACCTGCCTGTTCAAAGTATTACGGAAGATTTTAGTAGTGTTTTTGAAGGCCCACAAGGAATGAATACGTGGGCTTCACGATTTTACGGTGTAGATGATGAATACGTTATTAGTCACTATACTGGTCCCATGCCGCCTGAAAAGCCGCACCGCTATACTCTAACAATTTATGCATTAAGTCAGGTGGTGAATGTAAAGGATAAATTTTTCTATAATGATTTCCGGGATGAACTGGCCGGGAAGATATTAACTAAAACAGAATTAATAGTAAATGCGCGCGATTAAAAGGGGAAACATCAAAGTGACAGTTAAAAATTGTGAAAGAATTTTATTAATTCTTTTGGTAATTATAAGTATTCTCAATTTGATTTTTGCTAACCGGTTTGCAGTGGCATTAGCAATTGTTTCACTATTGGTGCTGATTTGTGGCTTTCACCATTTAGGCAGTGCTTTTAAATGGGCAACCGGCATTTTTTTGCTACTTGGATTGATAATTGCTCGGTATGATCACTTTACCTTAGTTAGAGTAATTAATGCTGTGAATTCAATGGATAATCTGATAGTGTTGTTAATCGTCATGCAATTGTTTACTATTCCAATTACGGTGGGGCGTTATCAAAGCTCAATTGTGACACTTATTAATGGAAAATTACCAACGAACCGCAGTTTATTTGGTTTTACAATGCTAATTACATTTTTACTTTCAAGTATTCTTTCAATGGGAACCGTGCCAATTGTTTATTCGATTTTAGGCCCAACGATAAAGCAACGGCTTGGAGATCAATATTATCATTTTTCGTCAGTTGCCATTAGTCGTTCCTTTACCTTGGGAACGTTGTGGGCACCTGGGGCAGCGACGATTTTTCTGATTAGTACCATTACACATGTATCGCTCCAAAAGCTGTTTGGCCCCAGTTTTGTTATAGGATTATTGGGTCTCTTGATGGCTTGGGTGTTTGAACTACATGTGCTTTCAGCCAAAAAAGAACATCAGGATATTAAAAGCCCAGCCGACACAAAGCAAGCAACGTTAAAGGTCTTTCAAATTGGATTAGCAGTAGTGGCATTGTTGCTGATTGCTTTTACTTTGATTCATCTTAAAATTGGTGAGGCCATGACAGACGTAGCATTAGCTGGACTAGTTGTTATTTTGCTTTGGTTACTAGTTTTACAGGCGAGCGATCGTGATCATCAGCAAACTATTAAGGCTGGCAAAAAATACTTGCAAAGTGGGCTATTACGTGGTGGTAGCCTAGCACCGTTTTTCGTGGCAATTGGTTTATTTTCAAATGTCTTTGAACATTCGCAGGTATCTAAAACAATCGGTCAAGGATTGGCCCCGGCCATCGGGTATTTATCATGGGGAGCGTTAGCCTCAATTCCACTCTTAGTTGTTGGTTTATCCCTAGTTGGTGTGCATCCGCTCGCTTCAGTAACGTTATTGGGCCAGATAATGATGGGAATTAGTTTGCCATTTAATGCTTTGGCAATTGCTTTAGCTCTCAATATTGGTAGTGTATTAGCGTACATGATGTCACCATTTGCTGGAATTGTGGTCGTGATTGCAAATATTCTGGGCATTAGTTCAACCACCATTTCTTTAAAATGGAATGGAAAATACTGTCTGCTTCTTTTAGTGGTTAGCTTGATTTTTATTGCTGGATATTCAATTTTGATTTAAAAATGACCCAAAGTTCACCGAACTTTGGGCCTAATTTGATCTTACTATTGTTTTTCTTCAAGCATTTTGACGATCTTCGCAAGTGATTCTTCAGCACTGGGCTGGGCTGGTTCTGGATCTGCTAGTTTTTTAGGAAATAACTTGTTAACCATTTTAACCAACAAGAAAACCACAAAGGCGATGATCAAAAAGTTAATTACGGCATTAATAAAAACACCAAATTTGAACGTGGCCCCGCCAACTTTCCAAGTGAGGTTGGACAGGTCAATTTTTCCCACAAAGATCCCGATAAACGGGTTAATAATATTGTTCACGAGCGAATTAACGATGGAGGTAAAAGCCGCCCCAATAATTACCCCGACGGCCATGTCCATGACATTACCCCGACTAATAAACTCTTTAAATTCTTTAATCATGATGAGACTCCTTAACTACTTTTGGAAGGGGTCGATATCGTTATTTAAAACTCCAAGTAAGTACTTATAATTTTGACCAACCGCCACTGCATTGGTTAGCTTTTTGGCTTCTGGATCGTCCATACTAGTCTTAACGGTTGCATTGTGTTGAAGCATGGCAATGGTTAATTCAACCGCTAGCTCTTGATTTGATTTACTCATAATAAAACTTCCTTTCTGAATGTTTTGTTTGTATTAATATGCTACCATTAAATTATTAATTTAGGGAAGTGAATTTATGAATTATCGGCAATGGTTAACTAAAATTAGTGTTGGAATCTTAGCGCTTGGGATTGGTATTCAAGCACCAATTGCTACTCAGCTTGAACCATCATCACAGGTCACGGCTTTGGCAGCCAAAAAACACCATTTAACGGTGGATGAAAAGCAATTGGCCAATCTTGATTATCAAGGACAGCAGGTGATTGTGTTAAATAATAATCAACCAACTTTTACCAGTGATGATCTTGACACGAGCAAGGGGAGTTGGCAAAAGTATGCATCCTTGGATCAATACAACCGCGCGACAGGAGCAGACGGATTACTAAATAAGTCCATGATGCCAACTGCAAAGCGCGAGCCACTCCATGTTAACCCGAGTGGCTGGCATAATAAGAAAGTGAATGGTAAATACCTTTACAATCGGTCGCATTTGATTGGTTATCAGCTTAGTGGTCAGAATAACAACTGGAAAAATCTAATTACTGGTACCCGCTCATTAAATGATCCGGCGATGCTGAAGTATGAAGATCAGGTGGCCAGCTTCTTAAAGAGTCATCCAAATCAGTATGTCCGTTATCAGGTTACACCAGTTTATCGGGGCTCAGAAAAGGTGGCCCGTGGCGTTCACATGCAAGGACAGTCAGTGGGTAGTGATGCGGTCAGCTTTAATGTCTACATTTTCAATGTTCAAGATGGTGTCAATATTAATTATGATGATGGAACCAGCCAGGTAATTAATGGTCAGCAAGAAAGTGCAACTACTACGGTGTCCAGTAATTCAGTTTCCGTCAATTCAGGATCTGATGATAACCAAAATCAAACGGTGTATGTAACACCAAGTGGTCACAAATACCATTATGATCCTAATTGTCGGGCATTGCGGCGGTCGCATAGTGTTAGTCAGATGACGGTGAGTCAGGCTCGTAATGCAGGTTATACACCATGTGGTTTAGAGTAAACAAAAAGATCTCAACAAAATTTTGAGATCTTTTTACTATATTTGAAACTCTTAGGCGTTTCCTTGAAGCTTAGCCATTCCGTTCTTGGCAACTTCTTCAAGAGTCTTAGCAGAATCAGCCATGGCCTTCTTTTCACGATCGTCCAATGGAACTTCCATTACTCGACCAACACCGTTGGCGTTAACAACAGCAGGTGTACCAATGTAGATGTCCTTTAAGCCGTATTCACCGTTTAATGGAGCACCAATTGGTAAGACGGCATTTTCATCATGTAAGATGGCCCGTGAAATCCGGGTAAGGGCAGTGGCAACACCATAGAAGGTTGCGCCCTTCAAGTTAATGATTTGGTAAGCCTTCTTACGAACGTCGTCTTCGACCTTGAGTAATTCATCCATTGAAATACCCTTTTCCTTAGCAAGTTCCAAAACTGGCACCCCACCAATATTTGCGCTGGAGTATGCAGCAAATTCGGAGTCACCGTGTTCAGCCATCATGTTAGCTTGAACATCAGCTGGACTAACGTCGAAGAGCTTACCAAGAGCCACCCGCAAACGAGCAGAGTCCAGAGAAGTACCTGAACCAACCACCTTGTTGCGTGGGAAGCCAGAAAGCTTTTGAACAGCGTAAGTCAGAACATCAACAGGGTTAGCAGCAACCAAGAAGATGCCGTCAAAACCAGACTTAACGATTGGTTCAACGACCGACTTGATGATCTTCAAGTTCTTGTCAACTAATTGCAGACGAGTTTCACCTGGCTTTTGTGGTGCACCGGCAGTGATAACAACCAGGTCAGCATCCTTGCAAGTGTCGTAATCAGCTGAATAGAAAATCTTAGGAGCAGTAAATGGTGTTGCATCTTCTAGATCTAATGCGTCACCCTTAGTCCGATCCTTGATAATATCAACAATTGCAAATTCTTCAGCGATTCCTTGTTGAGCCATGGCGAAGGCATAACTTGAACCTACGGCACCGTCTCCGACAAGAACAACCTTTTGATGATTCTTTGACATAGAAACACTCTCTTTCATTCAAAAAATTAAGCTGATCAAATATCGATCAACCGTTTTACAACATTGAATTATAACATCAAATACTAATTAACGTCATCTTTGATTTGTAATTTAATTAAAAAATGACCCAAACCCATATAGTAATCCACCTGCAATAAGAATGATGGCGGGAATCAGGAGGGCTTTAACGAAAAAGCCGATCAAGGCAACGATGATTAAGACCCCTAAGAGCCAAAAGGAAAACTTTAGCAATTTCCAAAGGAGCCAAATGACCAAAAGGCCGATTAATAAACTCATGTGGTTACCATCCTTTCTGAATGTGGAATCTATTATAGCGTTTTTGTAAAGTAACGGATCATTTTAGTTAATAGATTTAAGAGATCTTTATTTTCTGTACCTTTTGTAGAACAGGTCCTTGTGGTAAAATATAGTTTAACAAATTTTGTCCAATAAGGAATCTGGGAGGTGATTACCATTTTAAATCGGATCAAGCAGTTTATGCGTGATAATGATTTAACATATAAGAAGGAATATATTCGGCCGATGATGACCCCAGAGCATGTATATGTCTTTCGGTTTGGCAAGCATAAGCTAAATAATCGGGTGATCATTCGTTACTCTCACACGTGGACGGGCCGTTTGAAGATTAATGAAATTGATGTTCGATTGCACCACCAGCACCATCCGCGCATTTTTAAGACTGAGAAAGATTTGCTCCTATACTTAACGGAACATCTCGAAAAGAAGCGGGCGCGTAAGCGTGAAGGCAAGCAGGCCAAAAATACTGAAAAAGAATAACTGGGGTGGAAAAGGGCGACGATAGTAGTCGCTTTTTTTGTCATTTAAAGGAGTGTGAATTATGGACTGGACAGCCATTACTGTTGAAACCACGAATGAAGCTGTGGAAGCAGTTAGTTATATTCTAAGCGATGCTGGTTCCACAGGCGTTAAGATTGACGATGCAGCTGATTTTGCAAAGCTAAAGCGAGGAAAGTATGGGCCATATGGTGAGATTATTGATCCGGGTGAATTACCTCATCGTGAAACCGGTGCAGCGGTTACTGGTTATTTTCCACCAAAAATATTTGTTCCCGAATTAGTAACTGAAATTAAACAACGGGTGGAGCAACTGAGACAGTTTGACTTGAACCCGGCTCCAGCGACGGTTACTTCTTCAGCAATCGATAATCAAGATTGGGCGACAGAATGGCAAAAGTACTATCATCCGGTTCGAGTTACCAGTCAACTAACAGTGGTGCCAGAATGGGAAGACTATCAGTTAGTGAATCCCAATGAAAAAACAATTATTTTAGATCCAGGGATGGCCTTTGGTACCGGAACTCATCCAACAACGCAGTTAATGCTTCAGGCTTTAGGAACAGTTGTAATGGGTGGTGAATCTGTAATTGACGTTGGAACTGGTTCGGGAGTTCTCGCAATTGCTGCTAAATTGCTGGGTGCTGGCAATGTCACGGCTTATGATGTTGATGAAGTGGCAGTTGAATCAGCTAAGCGTAACGTGGCGTTAAATCAGCAAGCAGCTGATATTCAACTCGGGGTTAACAGTTTACTTGATGGGATCGAAACTCAAACTGATGTGATTGTTGCTAATATTTTAGCCGAGATTATTTTGCCACTCATCCCGCAAGCCTTTGCTAATTTGTGGCCAGGAGGTAAATTTTTGACTTCTGGGATCATTAAGGACAAGTTTGCAACGGTTCGTGACGCAGAGCTGAAACAGGGATTTGTGATTGATGAAACGCTCCGCATGAAGGATTGGTATGGCATTATTGCACATAAACCAACGGAGGACGAATAATGCAGCGATACTTTATTCACCAAGCGCAACCGCATATTAATGAAAAATTATCTTTGCCATCATCGGTTGCTCATCATTTTATTACCGTCCTTCGTGCTGAGCCCGGAACGCAGTGTGAATTGGTCTTTGATAACGAACATGTTTATCGAGCATCACTAATTGACTCCAAAATAGCACAAGTTGAGGTACTTGAAGATCTTCAGCAAAATGCTGAATTACCGGTTCACCCAATCTTGGCCTGTGGCTTACCCAAAACGAAAGGTAAGCCGGAATTAATTGTGCAAAAGGCAACAGAACTTGGGGCTGATGAGGTCATCTTCTTTGAGGCCGCGCGCTCGGTTAGCCATTGGGCGACTAATAAACAAACTAAAAAAATTGCTCGTTTGCAAAAAATCGCGAATGGGGCGGCTGAACAATCACATCGAAATCGGCTACCGCAAATTTCGTACTTGCCCGACCTCGCGACGGTTTTACAGCAAACTTCAGCAGAACAAAAAGTGGTTGCCTGGGAAGAATCAGCAAAACAGGGTGAAACGAGTGCACTTGCCACGGTTTTACAACAAACAAAATCAGATGATCGAATGCTAGCTATTTTTGGTCCTGAGGGTGGACTAACCGAAGATGAAATTACACAAATGCAAGCAGCTGGCGTGGTCCCAGTTGGTTTAGGGCCGCGAATTTTGCGGACAGAAACAGCGCCTTTGTATCTGCTAAGTGCAATTTCTTTTGCCACGGAGTTAAGTTGAAACTCTATCAATAGCAAAGATGTGCTAAAATTAATCCATTAAATCAGTAAGGAATGAAGAGAGAAGTATGAAAGTACTGCAAAAGAAAATTGATTGGCGCGTTGTAATTAGTAGTGTCGTTTTCGGAATTATTTTAACCGCGGGTTTTGCTAAATTATCGTTTATCTCACGGGTCACGATGATGTGGTTAGACTTGATTGTGATTAATGGTGGTTATTGCTTATGGTTAGGTCATCATTATGTACAACATTCCCGGCCTTGGGGATTATTATGCTTTCCGATCATGTATTTAATTGGCAGTTACTTTTTTGCTCCCCATTACATGTGGTACTTCGTAGTTATTTATCTTGGAGTTGCCTATCTTGCGTGGTCAATGGGACGCAGCAATAATAATTAATCGTCAAGTCAGGAGGGGTGAGAATGTCAAAAGTTAAAGAATTAACGCATGAAGATGTTAAAAAGATGATTTCTTCTTATATGAATGAGGAGCATGTCGCGTTATGTGAACGTGCCTATCATTTTGCTGAAGTGGCTCACCATGATCAAGTCAGAAAGTCTGGTGAACCGTACATTATTCACCCCATTCAGGTAGCCGGAATTCTTGCTGAATTAAGAATGGATCCAGAAACGGTTTGTGCGGGATATATGCACGATATTGTGGAAGATACTGGAGCCACACTTGATGATATTAAAGAAATCTTTGGCCCAACGATTGCGATGATTGTTGATGGTGATACCAAGATTAGTAAAATTCATTACAAGTCGAATAAGGAGCAAATGGCTGAAACTCACCGTAAATTATTGTTGGCGATGAGTAAGGATATCCGGGTGATGATTGTAAAGCTCGCTGATCGGCTTCATAATATGCGAACGCTTAACCATCTTCGTCCTGATAAGCAACGACGGATTTCTAACGAAACGCTGGAAATTTATGCTCCAATTGCTGACCGTTTGGGGATTAGTACGATTAAGTGGGAGCTGGAAGATCTCTCTTTGCGCTACCTCAATCCCCAGCAATACTACCGGATTGTTCATTTAATGCACTCTCGTCGTGATCAACGAGTTGCATACATTGACGAGGCAATTAAAGAAGTGAAAAAAGCCACGGCTGACCTTAACTTAGGCTCAAATGTTGAAATTTATGGACGACCAAAGCACATCTATTCTGTCTATCGGAAAATGGTAACCCAGCATAAACAGTTCAGTGAAATTTATGACCTGTTAGCAGTCCGGGTGGTTGTTGACTCCATTCGAGATTGCTATGCCGTTTTGGGAGCAATTCATACCACGTGGACGCCGATGCCCGGACGGTTTAAGGATTATATTGCGATGCCGAAAGCCAATGGTTATCAATCTTTGCATACGACAGTGATTGGTCCAGAAGGGCGGCCACTAGAAATCCAAATTCGAACTCATCACATGCATGAAGTGGCAGAATTCGGGGTTGCTGCTCACTGGGCTTATAAAGAAGGTAAGACGGACGGAGTTCAAGCAACGCTGGATAGTCGTAAGCTAAACGTTGTCAAAGAAATTTTAGAAATGCGGAGCGAGAGTCACGGTACCGATGAATTCATGCAAGGGGTCCAAAGTGATGTCTTTACGGATAAGGTCTACGCTTTTACCCCAAAAGGTGACGTGATTGAAATGCCAAAGGGCGCAGGTCCGCTGGACATGGCATATCAAATTCATACCGAAGTCGGAAACCACACGACAGGAGCCAAGGTCAATGGCCGGATTGTGCCCCTTGATTATGAAATCAAAAATGGTGATATTGTTGATATTCTAACGTCCACATCGTCTGCGGGACCAAGTCGGGATTGGGTTGATTTAGTATCGACCCGCCGGGCTAGAAATAAAATTCGCCAATTTTTCCGGGCCCATGATCGCGAAAAGAACATTGTTGAAGGACAACGAATTATTGAGGAACAGCTGCGGAATGATGGTCTAGAACCATCAGAATTTATTACAGCTGACCAAACCTTAAAGGTTGCCAATGAAATGCACTTTAAGGATGCGGATGACCTTTTTGCGGCAGTCGGCTTTGGTGATGTACCGCCGGTTGGTGTTAAAAACCGGTTTACAGCCGATCTACGCCAAAAGGCCAAAGATGATAAGCAGCGTGAGGAAGAACGGGCATTACTAGAAGAACATAAAACCTTGGAAAGTTCCGCTAGCGATAAGAAAAAGATTGCAAAGGGCAATGGCGGTGTGGTTGTAGAAGGAGTTGATAATCTCTTGACCCGTCTTAGCCATTGTTGCAGCCCGATTCCGGGTGATGAAATTGTTGGCTACATTACAAAGGGGCGGGGAGTTTCCGTTCACCGGGTGGATTGTCCAAATATTAAATCTGCTGAGCAAAGTGGCCAGCGGATTGTCCAGGTTTATTGGAGTAATCCAGAAGGCGATAAAACCAACTATAATGCGGATATTGAAGTTCAAGGATATAACCGTAATGGGATGCTGAATGATGTACTGCATTCTATCAACAACAACACTCGGTTCCTAACTTCAGTTAATGGAAAAGTTGATAATAACCGGTTAGCAACGATTTCGGCGTCGGTTGGCGTGCGTAATTTGGCGCAACTGCGGATCATTATGGATGCTCTCAAGAATATTCCGGATGTTTATGTTGTTAAACGAGTAATTCATTAGGAGTGAAAAAGGATGCGAGTTGTATTACAGCGGGTCAATCATGCCCAAGTAAGTGTTGATGGCGAAGTAATCGGAAAAATAGGTAAGGGTTACATGCTGTTAGTCGGTTTTGGTCCTGATGATACCGAAGAAACCCTTGACTACATGGTCCACAAGATTACAAACTTGCGGGTTTTTGAAAGTGAACCAGGTAAAATGAATCTAGGACTACGTGATGTCGATGGGGCGATTTTATCAATCTCTCAATTCACGCTGTATGCGGATGTGAAGCACGGTAATCGTCCGGGATTTTCAAAAGCTGCTAAACCAAGCTTGGCAGAACCGCTCTACGATCAATTTAATCGGAAACTAGCGGCGACCGGAATTCCTGTTGCAACGGGACAATTTGGCGCAGACATGAAAGTTGATTTAGAAAATGACGGTCCGGTCACAATCTGGTACGAAAAATAATATTAAAAAAATCTAATTTTAGTATTGACATTTAGTAAGTACGCTTTTATAGTATAAGCATACTTTAAGAACGAGGAGGAATTACCATGTTGGCTTTACATCAATTAGTTTGTTGTACTTGTACTCAAATGAATAGTCGAACTGACATGGTAGCAGTTGGACTCTTTTAGGGTGCATAAAAGGTACTAAATTAAAGAGTTCTCATTTCCTAATAAATTTAGGTCGTTAACCATGGCAGTGGTTAGCGACCTTTTATTTTGCGTTCAGAAAGGATGGAGGTTTATGAATTGGGAAGTTATCCAACAAAGTATCCCCAGTTTCGTTAAAGGATTCCAACTGACGTTATGGCTTTCCTTCGTTGGCATTGTTGGTTCATTGATTGTTGGGGTCTTGGTAAGTTTAGTTCGGTATTTTAAAATACCAATCATCAGTAAAATTTTAGGAGCATATGTAGAAGTTGGTAGAAATACACCATTACTAATTCAGTTGTTCTTTCTTTATTATGGTTTTCCAGTTCTCGGGATGAAACTATCTGCAGAAGCGAGTGGAATTATTGGCTTAATCTTTCTGGGTGGTGCATACATGGCTGAAGGATTTACGGGTGGTTTTAATGGTATTGGTAAATCACAAATTGATGCTGGATTAGCGTTAGGAATGAACCAGTGGGAATTAGCTCGGTATGTAGTTCTTCCCCAGGGGTTGGCGCTAAGTGTTCCAGCACTATCAGCAAATGTGATCTTCCTAATCAAGGAAACGTCAATCTTTTCTGTTATTGCCATTCCGGAATTAACCAATACAGCGCTGGATTTGATTGGAATGTACTATCGATCAAATGAATACTTGTTAGTGTTAGTAATTGCATATGCGATTATTTTAATTCCGTTGATCCTGTTCTTAGACTGGTTAGAAAGGAGGGTTCGTTATGGCTCATTCGGGAATTAGCGTGCTCCTTGAAGGGAGCAATTTTTCAAGGCTGATGGGTGGCCTTTGGACTTCCGTTTGGATTGCGGTGGTTTCATTGTTAATTGGATTGGTTCTCGGGACCGTTCTTGGTTTATTACGAACGATGAAAAATCGATTAATTCGTTTCGTATTATGGCTGTATCTAGAATTTTTCCGGATTGTACCAACAATTGTCCTTTTATTCTTGGTTTACTATATTTTGCCACGGCAGTTTAAGATTGACTTGCCGGCGACTTGGATGGCGGTACTCGCCTTTGCGCTCTGGGTAGCTGCTGAATTTAGTGATATTGTTCGTGGAGCTTTGGAGTCAGTGCCTAAACATCAGCGAGAATCTGGATTAGCACTAGGCTTATCATCTTGCCAATTATTTCGGTATGTTTTGCTTCCTCAAGCATTTCAGTTAGAACTACCAGTAACAATTAACTTGGCAACTCGGGTAATTAAAACCACTTCGTTATTAATGACGATTAGCATTATGGATGTGATCAATGTTGGTCAACAGATTATTGAAGCTAATAATCAGACGCATCCAACAGGAGTGTTCTGGGTTTATGGTTTGATCTTTATTCTTTACTTTGTAGTTGACTATCCGTTGTCGTTATGGGCAAAGCGACTGACTGCTAAGCAGAATTATTAAAAAAGGTGGGTGAAAAAATGGCAGAAGAAATTTTAAAAGTTGACCATTTAAATAAGTATTACGGTGATTGGCAAGCTCTTCATGATATTAATTTTAGTCTGAATAAGGGTGAGGTTGTAACCTTATTGGGTCCGTCGGGATCAGGAAAAAGTACGTTAATACGGACTTTAAACGGTTTGGAACCGTTCCGGAGTGGTGAGATTTATTTCCACGGCACAAAGGTAGATCTGTCACCGAAAGAATGGCAGAAATTGCGACAAAAGATTGGCATGGTTTTTCAAAGTTACGATCTTTTTCCGAATCTGACAGTTCTCGAAAATATCTTGTTAGCACCAACTAAGGTTCAAAAACGGCCGCGAGAGGAGGTGAAGAAGGAAGCTCTAGAATTGCTAGAACGGGTTCACTTAACGGAACAAGCCCATGCTTATCCGCGTGAGTTGTCTGGTGGTCAAAAGCAGCGGATCGCAATTGTTCGTGCGTTAGCGATGCATCCGGAACTAATGCTTTTTGATGAAGTAACGGCATCGCTGGATCCAGAGATGGTTCGTGGCGTTCTTGAAATTATTAAAGAGTTAGCTGATCGTGACCACATGACAATGATCATTGTGACTCATGAAATGAATTTTGCGGCTAAGATTGCTGATAAAGTCTTGTTTTTAGAAGACGGCCATATTCTTGAAGAAACGGCTGGTCAAGAATTTTTTGATCATCCGCAAACCAAGCGGGCTGCTGAATTCTTATCGAGTATGGAATTTTAATATAAGGAGATTATGAAAATGAAATTTAATTGGAAAAAGTTGATTGCGGGTGCATTAGCAACCATTAGTATCGCTGCATTAGCAGCAACTGCGGCAGTCCGGCCAACCACCGTGAATGCAGCTTCTAACCCAAGCTCCGTTAGCGCAATTAAAAAGCGTGGTGTTTTAAAGGTGGCGGTGTTTGGCGACTTGCCACCATACGGTTGGGTAAATAAGGATGGAAAACGGGTCGGCTATGATGTTGCCTTGGCTCGACAAATGGCGAAAGATCTTGGCGTAAAGGTTAAGTTTGTGCAAGTGAATGCGAATAACCGGGTGGATACCTTAAATTCGAACAAGGCCGATATTGTTTTGGCTAACTTTACGGTTACTTCCGAACGTAAGCAAGTGGTCGACTTTGCTAAACCATATATGAAGGTTTCAGTGGGCGTTGTTTCACCAAAGAAGAAGGCGATTACTAAAGTTAGTCAACTCAAGGGTAAAAAGGTGATTGTCACAAAGGGAACCACTGCTGAAAATTACTTTACTAGCAAGCAAAAAGGGGTTTCCCTTCTGAAGTTTGATTCTAAGACGCAACAATTTAATGCCCTTAAGAATAACCGTGGGGCTGCGTTAGCTGATGATAATTCCTACCTCTATGCTTGGGTAAAGAATAATCCAAAGTATACCGTTGGTATTAAGAGCATTGGACCAAAGCAATACATTGCCCCAGCTGTCAAGAAGGGAAATAAGTCATTATTGAACTGGAGTAACCAGGAAATTACCAAGCTGAATAAGCAAGACTTCTTTACTAAGGATTACAATAATGAGCTAAAGCCTTACTTTAGCAAGGATGTTAAGCCATCCGATATTATCATTACTTCTAATAAGTAATCATTACTTCTAACTAAAAACATCCCATTCGGATAATGAATGGGATGTTTTTTAGTATTGGCTTAATATTGGGCTAAGATGTTATCAACTGCTGGACCATAAGTTTCGCCAAAAAGAATTAGGTGCATGCACAAATAATAGAATTGATACCAAGGCAACCGTTTTTCAAAACCGCTTCTAAGTGGTGAAACTTCATTATAGGCTTGGTAGAATGCTTGTGAAAAGCCGCCAAAGATTGTAGTCATGGCAAGATCATATTCACGATCACCATAGAGAGCATCTGGATCAATTAAAGTTGGGGTTCCATTTTGGTCAAACATGTAGTTGCCAGACCACAAATCACCGTGAAGCAAACTCGGCATGACCAGATGTTTTGCATAATACTGGTCAAAAGCGGTGACCATATTTTGAAAATGCTGATCACGCCAGTCGTTCCAACGACCGAGCTTTTGTGCAGTCTGAATTTAAGGTTGAAGACGTTGATTAACGTAGAAATCACGCCAATCGTTATTCCAGTGATTATCCTTTAAAAGCACCTTAGTGCGGTGATTAGTGGTGAAACCAAATTGGTCAGCATGTTGTTGATGCAGTTTGGCGACTGCCCGGCCAAGCGCTGTTTGATCTTCTGGTCCTTCATCAATCCAATTTAGAATTAAGTAGGCGTTGCCATCTAAGTCACCCGAAGCAATCGGTGTTGGAGTGTTGATTACAGCACCTAAAGCTTTGAGACCTGCTTGTTCATGGGCAAAGTATTGAGCAGATTGATGAGGCTGGACTTTAATGAAGTATGGAATTCCGTCTGCAATAACACGATATGCTTCATTAATGTCACCGCCACTGACTGGTTCCCATGAACCAATGGGAGCAATGGGTAGAGATTCAAACCAGGCATTTGTTTGCATAATAATCGCTTCTTTCTAATGATTTGCTAGGTAATGATTAATGCCATTACGAATATCAAGCGCCACTCGTTTTTGGAATGTGGCTTTTTTGATTTCACGGAAATCTTTATGGGTATTAACGTAACCTGTTTCACAGAGGATTGACGGCAGAGAAGTATCACGAATAACTAAAAAGTCACCAAAATCAATGCCGCGATTGGTTAATGGTAAGTTATTAAACTGATGACTAACGTTACGGGCAAGAGTTTTAGACTTGCCACGGTGGTAATAATAACTTGTTATTCCCGAACCTTCATTTTTGTCTGGTGACGAGTTTAGACGAGTTTAAGTGTAAGCTAATGAAACAATCTGCATGGGCATTTTCAGCAATTCGCACCCGTTCCCGTAAACCGACTGCCCGATCTTTTGATCTAGTCATTACTACTTGGGCTCCCGAAGATCGTAATTGTTTAGCAAGCCGTTTGGCAATTGCTAAGGTATATGTTTTTTCCATGTATTTTGCTTGTCCGGAATTATTTTTATATTCCGCACCACTATCTGAGCCACCATGCCCGGGGTCAATCGCAATGATAGCTCCAGCAAGGTGATTAGATTTTTTTAATGGCGTTTTGGAATTAATGAGCCAACTTGGCACCCACGCACTTTCGTGATCACTCAGACGAATTCGGTACCAATTACGCTGCTCGCCAGTAATAAGGACGCGTTTTCGTTTAGTGATGCTGACGTGTCGATAGCTAATGCCCGGGCCGCTTTGAATCGGCATTGTGGCCGGATCAATGGCAACGGTTCGTTGATAAATAAGTGCGGTAAGTAAAATAATGGCCAGCACAATAAAACTGACCCCAACGATAAAGGATTTACTAACAACTTGTTTGATGCATTCCACCCCCAAGGTGATTGTCATCTAATAGTTTAAAAATCTTACAATTGAAAAGCAAGAAAATTAACTTTGATTTACTGAAAAACATTGACTATTAAGATAATCGCGAGTAATCTTAAAATCGTAAATAAAGAATTAATGACC
The DNA here is from genome assembly GCF_000161935.1 of Limosilactobacillus coleohominis 101-4-CHN. Taxonomy (GTDB): domain Bacteria; phylum Bacillota; class Bacilli; order Lactobacillales; family Lactobacillaceae; genus Limosilactobacillus; species Limosilactobacillus coleohominis_A. The sequence continues at coordinate 157,367 of NZ_GG698802.1, forward strand.
GATGAAAAAAGAGTGATTAATGGATTCGCATTCAGCGAGTGGAGGATAGTGAAAGCTCCATTACCGAATTATTAAGTGACACTTTTGAGGCCCGGCAATGCCCGTCGTTAATGCGACGTTATCCATGAGTGATACCAAGGTGGTACCGTGCATTTGCACCCTTGTTTAGCAGGGGTGCTTTTTTATTTTGTTGGTTTAAATCAGAGGAGGAAGCAAGATGCGTTATCAACGACCAAAAGGAACGGCCGACATTCTACCCGGCGATTCTGCTAAGTGGGAATATGTAGAAAAGTTGGCTCGAAAGATCTTCCATCAGTATGGTTATCAGGGGATTCGCACGCCATTATTTGAAAGTTATGATATTTTTGCTCGTTCAGCCGGAGATACTTCAGACGTGGTCACCAAAGAAATGTATGATTTCCATGATAAGGGAGATCGTCACATTGCTTTGCGTCCAGAAGGAACTGCGGGGGTTGTCCGAGCTTTTAACGAAAACAAATTATACGGTCCAGAATATCCAAAGCCGTACAAGGTTTACTACGTTGGACCAATGTTCCGGTATGAACGTCCGCAATCCGGTCGCCAACGTGAATTCCACCAAATTGGGGTTGAAGCATTTGGCAGTGATAATCCGGCCACAGATGTTGAAGTAATTGCGATGGCTCTTCAGTTATTCACGAAGTTAGGATTAACTGATTTGCGGGTCGCGGTTAATACGTTAGGTGACCAAAAGAGTCGGGATGATTATCGAACCGCCCTTATTAACTATTTGAAACCACACTATGATGAATTGAGTGAAGATTCTCAAGAACGGTTAGAAAAAAACCCGCTTCGGGTATTGGATAGCAAAGATCCACGTGATCAAAAATTCGTTGCCGATGCTCCATCAATTCTGGACTATTTAACCCCAGAAGCCAATGCTCGCTTTGAGCAGGTTAAGCAGATGCTGGATGTTTTAGGGATTGACTATGTAGTTGATCCAGATATGGTTCGGGGCTTGGACTACTACAACCACACCATCTTTGAAGTGATGGTTAAAGCGAAGTCATTAGGAAACGGTTACACGACCATTTGTGGTGGTGGACGTTATAGTGGCCTGGTTGAACAACTTGGTGGTCCTGATCTTTCTGGAGTTGGTTTTGGGATTGGTGAGGAACGCCTATTACTATTGTTAAATGATGAAGGTATTCAACTGCCGACTGATGATCACTTAGACGTTTACGTTGTCGGGATTGGTGATGATACGAATCTCGAAAGCTTACAATTAGTGCAAGCAGCGCGTCACGCGGGCTTGATTGCTGATCGAGATTTTATGGGACGGAAACCAAAGGCCCAGTTTAGAACTGCTGACCGGATGCATGCACGGGTTGTTTTAACGGTCGGTAAGCGTGAATTAGAAGAAGGAAATGTTCACCTTAAAGTAATGGCGACTGGTAAGGAAGTCTCCGTCAAATTAGCTGATTTATTAAATGATTTTGCCAACGTTTTTGAAGAACATATTGAGGGGTAAGCGAAATGAAGAGAACAAATTATGCTGGACGTACAAATGAAAGCCAAATTGGTGAAGAAGTCGTTTTAAAGGGCTGGGTTGCCAAGCGCCGTAACCTTGGTGGCTTAATTTTCATCGATTTACGAGATCGGGAAGGGATTGTTCAATTAGTTTTCGATGAAAAGCAAGATCCAGCGGCTTTTAAAGTTGCCAATGAATGTCGAAGCGAATACATTCTCGAAGTCCGGGGATTAGTTCGTGAACGGGCCGAAATCAATCCAGACTTACCAACTGGTAAGATTGAAGTGGAAGTTAAAGAAGCCAATATTCTAGCAAAGTCACAAACGCCACCATTTGAAGTTAAGGATAATGTTGATGCCAGTGAAGATTTGCGTTTGCAATACCGTTATATTGACTTACGGCGTCCGGAAATGATGAAGAATATGAAGTTACGGAGCAAGGTTGCTTCCATTATTCATAATTACTATGACAATAATGATTTTATGGATGTGGAAACACCCGACCTAACTCGTTCAACTCCTGAAGGGGCGCGTGATTTCTTAGTTCCATCACGGCTATATCCTGGTCATTTCTATGCCTTGCCACAATCCCCACAACTTTTTAAGCAATTATTAATGGCAGCCGGCGTGGATCGTTATTACCAAATGGCACGGTGTTTCCGTGACGAAGACTTACGTGGTGATCGGCAACCGGAATTTACCCAGGTGGATACCGAAATGAGTTTTGCCACCGCTGAAGATATTCAAGACATGACGGAAGGCTTAATTAAGCGGGTCATGAAAGAAGCCTTAAATGTTGACGTTAAAACGCCATTCCCCCGGATGGAATGGCAAGAAGCCATGGATCGTTACGGTTCCGATAAACCAGATACCCGGTTTGGAATGTTAATTACTGACCTGTCAGATATCGTGAAGGACAGTAGTTTTAAGGTCTTTTCAGGGACAGTTGCTGATGGCAAATTTGTTCGGGCAATCTGTGTCCCAGGTGGAGCTGATCATTACTCAAGAAAAGATATCACCAAAAAGGAAGACTACATTAAGCGTTATGGTGCCAAGGGACTGGCCTGGGTTAAGGTCACTGCTGATGGGTACAATGGACCAATTGCTAAGTTTATTAATGATTTAGCAGCACCAATTAATGAACGCTTAGGCGCTAAAGAAGGGGATTTAATTCTATTCGTTGCTGATAGTTTTCACGTTGTTGCCGATTCACTAGGTTATTTACGAGAAAAAATTGCCCATGAAATGGACATGATTAAGCCTGGTCAATGGAATTATCTCTGGGTGGTTAACTGGCCAATGTTCGAATACGACGAAGGTTTTGGCAAGTGGATTGCTGCGCACCATCCATTTACGATGTTGAATGAAGAAGATCTGCATTACTTGGAAGATGGTGAAGATCCACATAAGGCGCATGCGCAGAGTTATGATATCATCTTAAACGGGAATGAAATTGGTGGTGGTTCCATCCGGATCCATGATCCAAAAATCCAAGAAAAGGTGTTTAAGGCGTTGGGATACACCAAAGAAGAGGCCCGAGCACGTTTCAACTTCTTAATTAAGGGGTTGGAAAACGGAATGCCGCCAGAAGGTGGGTTAGCCTTTGGTTTCGACCGGTGGGTAATGTTGCTTGCTGGCGCAGATAATATTCGTGACGTTATTCCATTCCCGAAGAACTCGAAGGGGATTGAACCAATGACCGCTGCCCCAGGGACGGTCGATCAAGAACAACTTGATGAACTACACATCGATGTCAAGGATGATTCAGAAAATAATTAGAAAAAACTGACTTTTATGTTGACGTTGAAAGTGCGGTTGTCTATAATTAGTTGCGTAGTGTAAAGACAAGTATTAATTAGTCGAAACACAGTACGATTTTAAGCTCGGAGGGAGGGGAATTTAAAATGTCAAAGACAGTCGTTCGTAAGAATGAATCTTTAGATGATGCTCTTCGGCGCTTTAAGCGTACGGTTTCACGGAACGGAACTCTTCAAGAATACCGTAAGCGTGAGTTCTATGAAAAGCCTAGCGTAAAACGTAAGTTGAAATCTGAAGCGGCACGTAAGCGTAAGAACAAGCGTCGTCACTAAAAGTGTAAAGCTCCCGGTCATGCGGCCAGGGAGCTTTTTGTTAAAGGAGATTATAAAATGAGTTTATTGGATAATTTAAAAAAAGATATGGTTGCTGCCATGAAGGCCAAGGATAAGGATACTTTGAGCGTTGTGCGGATGCTAAAGGCCTCTGTTCAAAATGAACAGATCAATCTCGGTCATGACCTTACTCCAGATGAAGAAAATGCATTAATGGCAAAGGAATACAAGCAACGGAAAGATTCAATGGCTGAATTCGAAAAGGGCGGCCGCCAAGATCTAGTTGATGCTACCAAGAAAGAGATGGCGGTTGTTGCTAAGTATATGCCTAAACAAATGAGTGCTGATGAAGTTGAAAAAGTTGTTGAAGAAACGATTGCTGAAGTCAATGCAACGAGCATGAAGGACTTCGGTAAGGTAATGGGCGCCATTATGCCGAAGGTTAAAGGTAAGGCTGACGGTAAGGTTGTTAACGAAACCGTTAAGAAAGTCTTACAGAGCAAGTAATTAGATCATCAGATTTATCATGGGGCGGGGATTTTACCCGCCCTTTACTATTTTTCAAATAATGATGATATAATTAGAAAAAAAGTAAAGGAGCAATGTTTTTGGCAGCGGATGCAAAGAAAATTACAATGAGTTTTCAAATTGAAAATCCTCAAGTAGAAGTAGGATTATTAGGAACTCAGGATAAGTATGTTGCCCTCTTTGAAGAAGGAATGAATGTCACCATCAATCCTTTTGGCAACGAATTAAAGATCACTGGTGAGCAGGAAGATGTTCACCTTACGATTCAGGTACTTCAAGAATTAGTTGATCTGTTAACACAAGGGATCATGATTAGTAGTGCAGATATCGTAAGTGCAATGAAAATGGCTCATCGCGGCACGCTTCAGTATTTTGGTGACCTTTATAATGAAAAGATTATTAATGATCGGAAAGGTCGTCCCATTCGGGTAAAAAACTTTGGCCAGCGGCAGTATGTCCATGCGATGAAGGATAACGATATTACCTTTGGAATTGGTCCTGCGGGGACGGGGAAGACCTACTTAGCAGTGGCAATGGCAATTGCAGCATTAAAACGTGGTGAGGTTGAACGGATTGTTTTGACGCGGCCCGCAGTTGAAGCTGGTGAAAGCCTAGGATTCTTACCGGGTGATTTAAAAGAAAAAGTAGATCCTTATCTCCGCCCAATTTATGATGCCTTAAATAGCATTTTTGGCGCTGACCATACTGAACGGTTAATGGAACGCGATGTCATTGAAATTGCGCCACTTGCGTACATGCGTGGTCGGACCTTGGATAACGCTTTTGTGATCTTAGATGAAGCCCAAAATACCACCAATGCTCAAATGAAGATGTTCCTGACACGACTTGGTTTTGGTTCCAAAATGGTCGTGAATGGTGATGTTTCGCAAATTGACTTACCACATGGATCGCGCAGTGGACTTATTAGTGCACAAAAGATTTTAGCAGATGTTCCTTCCATTGAGTTTGTTCGCTTTAGTGCGGAAGACGTTGTTCGGCATCCAGTTGTTGCCAAAATTATTACTGCATATGAAGAACACGCTGATCAGGAGAAGTAATCATGGAATTAGAAATGTATGATCATACCGATGGTCAGTTGACAGATCATCAAAAACAATTGGCGGAAAAACTGTTGGCATTTGCTGCTCACCAATTAGGGCTGAAAGAAAACGACGAAATGTCATTAACGTTTGTTCGTAATCCAGAAATTAAAGCGCTCAATGCAAAATATCGGGGCGTTGACCGCGCCACTGATGTAATTTCATTTGCGATGGGCGATGGAGATGAAGAAATTGTGATGGATGACGCAATGGCTGCTGAATTACCACATGATTTAGGTGATTTATTTATCTCTGTCGATAAGGTCAAGGAACAGGCATTGTTCTTAGGACATTCAGCAGATCGTGAACTGGGCTTTCTAGTGGTGCATGGCTTTTTGCACCTGAACGGTTATGATCACGAGCAACCTGATGATGAAAAGAAAATGTTCAGCTTACAGGAGAAGATCTTAGATGACTATGGGCTCGCCAGATAAACAGACTAGCAAAAATCATCGCCTCTGTCAGGCAATGCGTCATTCCGTTCATGGAATCTGGATGGTAGTATCCCAAGAACGTAACATGCGTTATCATATTGCGGCAAGTGTCTTGGTTGTTATTGCAGGACTCTGGCTAGGGTTATTACCGTGGGAATGGTTATGGTTATTTTTAGCTATTTTTACGGTTTTTTCTGCTGAATTTATGAATACGGTCGCGGAAACTTTCTGTGATTTAATGGTTGGTCACCGGTTTGATTTGAATGTAAAAAAAATAAAGGATGTTTCAGCGGGGGCAGTATTAATTGCTGCGCTCTTTGCCGTTGTAGTTGGGTTAATTATCTTTGGGCCCCGTCTGCTGGCGCTGATTGGGAGGTAAAAAATGGAGAATAAAGAATTTCATTCAGGATTTGTAGCATTGATTGGACGCCCGAATGTTGGTAAATCCACGCTCTTAAACTACATTGTTGGACAAAAAGTGGCCATTATGAGTAATGTGGCACAAACCACCCGCAATAAAATTCAGGGGATCTATACCACCGATGATGCACAAATTGTCTTTATTGATACGCCAGGTGTTCATAAGCCAAGAACTAAGCTTGGTGATTTTATGGAACGCTCAACGATGTCTGCACTTGCGGAAATTGATGCGGTGCTCTACGTGGTAGCCGCGGACGAAAAGCGAGGGCCAGGTGATGATTACATCATCAATCACTTGAAAGATGTTAAACAACCAATTTATTTGGTAGTGAATAAAATTGATACGGTTCACCCAAATGAATTGCCAACAATTGTTGGTCAATATAAGGATGCACTGCCTTTCAAGGACATTGTGCCGGTTTCTGCATTACAAGGAAACAACATCAATACCCTTATGAATGAATTGGTCCAAGAGTTGCCAGTCGGTCCACAATATTATCCTAGTGATCAGATTTCTGACCATCCGGAACGGTTTGTAATTGCGGAAATGATTCGTGAAAAAGTCTTCCAATTGACTCGGGAGGAAGTACCACACTCAGTTGCAATTGATGTAACCTCCATTAAGCGGGAAGACAACGAAACTGTGCATATCAATGCTAATATCATTGTGGAGCGCCCTGGCCAAAAGGGAATTATTATTGGTAAAAAGGGTCAAATGCTAAAGAAAATTGGCCAAATGGCTCGCCGGGATATTGAACATTTATTAGGTGATCATGTTTACTTGCAATTATGGGTTAAGGTGGTGCCAGGGTGGCGCGATAAATCAGCGATGCTGAAAGATTATGGTTACCGAAAGACAGATTATTAATTTAGATGGGGTGAGCTGATTGGCGCGTATTAATGAACCTTTTAACGGGATTATTATGAATCGCCGTGATTATCGAGAACGTGATCAGCTTGTTAAAATTTTAACTGATAAGCAAGGACCCTCGATGTTTTTGGTACGGGGAGCACGGCGGAAGAACTTCAAAATGGCAGCCGACATTTTACCATTTACTCATGGCCGGTATGTTAGCTGGCTTTCTTCTGACCGCTTAAATTACATCGTTGCTGCCCAAGAAACGCACCAGTTCCGTAATATTGGCGATGATATTACTGCCAATGCTTATGCCACATTTATTTTAGAATTAGTTGACCGTGCATTTGAAGACGGCCATGATATTGGCGCTTGGTATGGACAAATTTTAGCGGCCCTGCATCTGATTAATGATGGCCAGGATCCACAGGTGATTGCTAACGTTCTCGAAGTTCAGCTGTTAGGTCGTTTTGGTGTTATGCCAGAGTGGCGGCACTGCGTAATTTGTGGTCAAAACCAAAAGCTAATGGATTATTCTGAAGCCTATGGTGGTTTATTATGTGTTAACCATTGGGATCATGATCCACATCGCCTGCATTTAGATGCCAAAACAATTAATTATTTGCGCTTTTTTGCGACTCTAAATCTGCAAAAGGTTGATCAAGTGCAGGTTGATCAGTTAGTGAAGCGGAATTTGCGATGGGCATTAGACAAAATTTACGGTGACCAGGTTGGCTTGCGTCTAAGGAGTAAACGATTTATTGATCAAATGAGTGATTGGACCGAGGAATTGAAGAAATGGCGCCAATAAATTATTGACTTTTCAAATCTTGGTTGTATCATTAACAAGTGTAATTAAATGAATTTAACGATGACGGAGAGACTGATAAGTGATGTTTATCCAGCGAGTGAAGAATAGTGAAAGCTTCACAAACAACCTTGTTAAGTGGCGCTCTAGCAGTGAATTTAAATTAAGCTGTTCCGTATAAAGTACGGAAAAGCAGGGTGGAACCGCGATTTATTTCGTCCCTGTGATGGTGTGGAGCCATTGCAGGGACTTTTTGTATTGAAAGGGGTTAGGATGATGACACAAAAATTAACGGTGCAAAAGATTATTTTTACACTGGAACAATATTGGGCAGAGCAAGGTTGTATGCTAATGCAGGCATATGACAATGAAAAGGGTGCTGGGACGATGAGCCCATATACCTTCTTGCGGGCAATTGGACCAGAACCCTGGAACGTTGCCTATGTTGAACCATCACGGCGGCCAGCAGATGGTCGCTATGGTGAGAACCCCAATCGGCTATACCAACACCACCAATTCCAAGTGTTGATGAAGCCATCTCCAGATAATATTCAAGAACTATATTTGGGTAGTTTAAAGAAGTTAGGAATTGAACCATTAGAACATGATATTCGGTTTGTTGAAGATAACTGGGAGAACCCTTCGATGGGGTGTGCCGGAGTTGGTTGGGAAGTCTGGCTTGACGGAATGGAAGTTACCCAATTTACTTACTTCCAAGTCGTTGGTGAATTGACAATGAACCCCGTTGCTGCTGAAGTTACTTATGGTTTGGAACGGTTAGCTGAATACATTCAAAATGTTGATTCAGTCTATGATTTGGAATGGGCTGATGGTGTGCTTTATGGTGATATTTTCAAAGAACCAGAATATGAACACTCCAAATATTCATTTGAAGAAAGCAACCAGGAGATGCTCCTCAATGAATTTAATGATTACGAACGTGAAGCAAAACGTTTAATTAAGTTAGGACTAGTCCATCCAGCCTACGATTACGTTTTGAAGTGTAGCCATACCTTTAACTTACTTGATGCCCGGGGTGCAGTTTCGGTCACTGAACGAGCTGGTTACTTGCACCGCATTCGGATTATGGCAAAGTCAATTGCCAAGGCATTTGTTGAGGAACGACGGAAACGTGGTTTCCCATTAATTCATGATGAAAAGAAACGGCAAGCGACCGTTGCAGAATATACGAAAAAAGCAGAGAAGGCTAAAGAACGAGCAGCTAAACAAGCGGCTAAGCAAGCCAAGAAAGCAGCAAAGGGGGACAAATAAGATGGCAAATTCATACTTACTTGAAGTTGGGGTTGAAGAAATGCCCGCTCACGTGGTCACGCCTAGTATCCATCAATTGCACGAACGGGTAGCCAAGTATTTAAAAGATCAACGAATTGATTTTACAGAAATTCAAGAGTACGCGACACCGCGTCGATTGGCTCTGTTGATTCATGGACTCAGCGATCAGCAGCCAGATATTGATGAATCTGTAAAGGGACCGGCTAAAAAGATTGCTCAGGACCAAGATGGTAATTGGACAAAGGCGGCGATTGGTTTTACTCGCGGTCAGGGGGCAACCGTGGATGAAATTGAATTCAAAGAAGTTAAAGGCACTGAATATGTGTTTGTAGAAAAGCACATTGCCGGTAAACCGGTAGCAGAAGTGTTGAAGGGATTACCAGATGTAATTACTTCAATGAATTTTCCAACTTTGATGAAGTGGGGATATCATGACCTTCAATTTATCCGGCCAATTCGCTGGTTGGTTTCATTGCTGAATGATGAAGTTGTGCCATTTAGCATTTTAGATGTGACCGCTGGGCGTCAAACTCAGGGTCATCGTTTTCTTGGCCATCCGGTCGACATTGCTACAGCAGATGACTATGAACAAACGCTGCACGATGATTTTGTAATTGCTGATCAGGGTAAACGAAAAGATTTAATTAAGAAGCAAATTACCGAAATTATTGACCAACATCAGTGGCAAATTGACTGGGATGCGGACCTTCTGGAAGAAGTTAATAATTTGGTGGAATGGCCAACGGCTTTTGCAGGATCCTTTGATGAAAAGTATTTGGCTCTTCCGGAACCAGTTCTTATCACTTCAATGAAAGACAACCAACGGTTCTTCTGTTTGCGTGATCAAGATGGCAAGCTTTTACCACATTTTATCTCAGTTCGTAATGGTAATCGTGAGCATCTAGAAAACGTTATCAAAGGAAACGAACGTGTATTAGTACCACGGCTTGAAGATGCCCAATTTTTCTATGACGAAGACCAAAAATTAACAATTGATCAATACGTCGAACGTTTAAAGAAGGTCAGCTTCCATGATCAAATCAGTTCGATGGCTGATAAAATGGCCCGGACGGCAATTATCGCTAAGTTATTAGGTGAAAAGTTGAACTTAACCGATCAAGAACAAGCTGATTTACAACGGGCGGCACAGATTTATAAATTTGACCTAACCACTCAAATGGTCGGCGAGTTTGCTGAATTACAAGGGATTATGGGTGAAATTTATGCCAAACTATTTGGTGAAAAAGCGGATGTTGCTGCTGCGGTGCGTGAGCATTACATGCCAATTTCTGCCGAAGGTGCGCTTCCCCAAACAAAGATTGGTGCTATTTTAGCGATTGCTGATAAGCTTGATAGTATTTTTAGTTTCTTTGGTGCTGGAATGATTCCTTCAGGTTCTAACGACCCATATGCACTACGTCGGCAGGCCTATGGAATTGTTCGAATTGTTGCAGATCGTCAATGGCACTTACCATTGCTTGCAATGCAAAAAGAGATTGCTGAACAGATTCAACAATCAGATATGCAACTGAAGTTTGATTATTTAAAGAATGCTGATCAAGTCAACAACTTCTTTATGGACCGGCTCAAGCAATTCTTTGCGGGTGAAAATCTTCGTCATGATATTGTTGACGCGGTGACGAAAACCAACCAAGCAGATCTCGTGAATATTATTGAAGCAGCAGCTGCTATCAACGATCAAAAGAGTGATGATGAATTTAAGGATGATATTGAAGCACTCACCCGGGTGATTCGACTTGCTCAAAAGGGTCAGCCAACTTCAAGTGAAGTTAATCCAGGATTGTTTCAAAATCCATCAGAAGCAAAATTACATGAAGCTACCAAACAGCTCCAAAGTAAGTTTGCTGAATTACCGCTGGCAGAAGCATTGCATCAACTTCGGTCACTGGCACCAATCATTACCGAATACTTTGATGAAAATATGATTATGGATAAAGATCCACAAGTGCAAAATAATCGTTTAGCTCAATTACAGCAAATTGCACGCATGACCCAAGTATTTGGAGACCTTAACCAATTAATTGTTAAATAGTCACTTGGCTTTTTATCTGAAATGTGATAGCATGTTATGTAGTTGAATTAGATGTTAAGTTACGAAAGGTCGCAATCCGTTTTGGAAAGCGACCTTTCGTAACTATATCTTTGGTGACAGGGGGCACAGAATGGCAAGAATTCCAAATGAATTAATTGACCAAATTCGTGACTCAGTGAATATTGTTGATGTCATCAGTCAAGATGTTCAATTAAAAAAACAAGGTAAAAATTTGATGGGTCATTGTCCATTTCATCGGGATGATACGCCATCGTTTGCGGTAAATGAACAAAAGCAATTCTTTTATTGTTTTAGCTGTCACAGAAGTGGCAATGTCTTTGGCTTTTTACAGCAGCTTCATAATCTGTCGTTTCCAGATGCGGTTCGTCAGGTTGCTGAGATGAGTAATATTACACTGCCAACGCAATATGTTAGCGAAAATCATCAGTCGGTTGATAATAGTCCGAAGGGACAATTGACCAAGCTCCATGATCAGGCCGCCAAATTGTATCACCATCTTTTGGTCAATACTGAAGCAGGTGAGAAAGCTCTTCACTACTTAACTAAGCGGGGCGTTAGTCGGAAACTGATCGACCAATTTGACCTTGGATATGCCGTTGAACAATCCGATGAAGAGGTGCTATTGGAATACGCCCAAAAGCAGCAAATTGATTACCAACTACTACGTCAATCTGGCCTCTTTACAGAAGACCAGCAGGGGAATCTTCACGATCGCTTTCATGGTCGAATAATGTACCCGATTAAAAATGAAAATGGCCATGTCATCGCTTTTTCTGGCCGAATATTAGCTCCGAAAGCGACCCAGAACGAACCCAAATATATGAATAGCCCGGAAACGCCAATTTTTAATAAGCGGCGGACACTCTTTAATTTGGATCTTGCTAAAAAGGGTGCTCGACAATCTGGTTCACTAACTCTCTTTGAAGGGTTTATGGACGTAATTGCTGCCTTTGGGGTTGGTGTGAAAAATGGAATTGCCTCAATGGGAACTAACCTTACTGAAGAGCAGATTCAAATTATCCAGCGGATAACCAGTCAGGTTAACATTTGCTACGATGGTGATGATCCTGGTCAAAACGCTATCAATCGGGCAGTTCAGATGTTCACAGACAATGCGCCACGATTGGGTGTTAAGATTATTCAATTGCCGGCAGGGATTGATCCGGATGAATATGTTCAGAAATACGGTGGCATTAAGTTTTCTGATTATTTAAGTCAAAATACCGAAAATTCAGTTGAATTTCATTTAAAGTACCTTCAACGGGGACTCAATCTGAAAAATCAAGATGAACTAATGGGGTATTTGAATGCCGCTTTACAAGTGATCGCCGGAGTTAGTGAGCCAGTTGCGCAGGATTTGTATCTGCAAAAACTAGCTACTAAATTTGGACTAGATAAGACGAGCTTAGTTAATCAGCTCGCCAAGATTCAACCACCTTCACGGCCAGCGCAGTCATATCAATTTTCAAATAGACAATCACGACCAGATCGGAATGAAGCAAGACGTTCTCAGCCATCAGTGCAAATGACAACGCAGCCGTTATTATCAAAACTTCAGAGCGCTGAGCAACGCCTCTTAAAATACTATGTTTTAGATGAAGGCGTGAGAAAAAGATTGCATGGGCAGGAGGGCTTTTCCTTTGCAGATGTTGCATATCAGCAGCTGTACCAAAAGATTACCGAATACTTTGTTGATCATACAGAGTTTTCTACGGCCGCCATGTTGGATCGAATTGATAATCCAGAACAACAGCAAATTTTAACCCAAATGGCGGAATTATCGATTGATGATAATATTAGTGATGATGCAGTAAATGATTGTATTCGTGTTATCATTAATGAGGCGCCTTTAGATCAACAGATTGCTGCGAAGCGGGCAGCCCTTGATGAGGCGGCAATGATGAATGATCAGGAATTGACCACTAAGTTAGCAACAGAATTGGTAAACCTCTACCAGCAACAACAACAAATGAAAACGGAGGAAATTAACTAATATGGCAAAAGCAAAAAAGCAACTTGTAATTTCAAATGATGAAAACTTTGACCAAAAGAAATATGATCAAGCTGTTGGTAAACTCATTCGTCAGTACAAGAAAGCAAAGACAATCCAATATGATGAATTAAGTAAACAATTAGCTGCTCCGTTTGACTTAAATGCTGATGGTTTAGATAACTTAATGCAAAATATTGAAGATGCCGGAATCAGTGTGGTTGATGAAAATGGTGACCCAGATCCACGTGCATTGAAAGCTACCGAAAAATTGTCACAAAAGGCGGTTAATGATCGGGATACCTCCGCACCGACTGGAGTTAAAATTAATGACCCAGTACGGATGTACTTAAAGGAAATTGGTCGGGTTAACTTGCTGACGGCGGACCAAGAAGTTGAATTGGCTTTGCGGATCGAAAAGGGCGATGAAACGGCTAAGCAAGAGTTAGCAGAAGCTAACCTGCGGTTGGTGGTTTCAATTGCTAAGCGTTACGTTGGTCGGGGCATGCAATTCTTGGACCTCATTCAAGAAGGAAATATGGGGCTAATGAAAGCCGTTGAAAAATTTGATTACCGGAAGGGATTCAAGTTTTCAACTTATGCGACGTGGTGGATTCGCCAAGCGATTACACGGGCAATCGCTGATCAAGCACGGACGATTCGGATTCCGGTGCATATGGTTGAAACCATCAATAAGTTGATTCGAATTCAACGTCAATTGCTCCAGGATTTAGGTCGGGAACCACTTCCTGAAGAAATTGGTGCGGAAATGGATATGCCAACTAAAAAGGTACGGGATATTCTTAAGATTGCTCAAGAACCAGTTTCCTTAGAAACCCCAATTGGTGAAGAAGATGATTCACACTTAGGGGACTTCATCGAAGATCATGACGCCACGAGTCCTGCGGATCACGCGGCATACGAGATGATGAAGAAGCAATTGGAAAATGTTTTAGACACATTAACTGATCGGGAAGAGAATGTGCTGCGGTTACGGTTCGGTTTAGATGATGGTCGAACCCGGACTTTGGAAGAAGTCGGTAAGGTTTTCGGTGTCACTCGTGAACGGATTCGGCAAATCGAAGCTAAGGCGTTGCGTAAGCTGCGTCACCCATCACGTTCAAAACAATTAAAAGATTTCTTAGAGTAAATCGAAGAAGCAGAAAAGGCGCAGGGTACGGAATTAAATCGTACCCTGCGCCTTTTTCACGATCTCTAACCATTAGTGGCGGCTATTGTAAAACGTCAATTTGAACAGGCTTTGGCAGATTATTAACGAATTCATCATAAGCGTCCTGTTCATTAGTGTGGTGGACAGAAACGTTGGAATCCGTCACATTGGCTTCGTGGAGGACTTGCTCTGAAACGTCAATTTGCTCCGTAACGGTGGCGTTTCCAATCAACTCAATCCAGTATTGGTCATCATCATTGTGGACGATTGTTTTTACCATTCCACCTGGATTATAAACTGTAATTGGTTGATCAAAATCAGCCATGTCAGGATGAGTCAGAGCAAAGGCTAATGTCGTTGCAGACATCCCAGTACCACAAGCATTAGTAAATCCGACTCCTCGTTCAAAGGTCCGCACAAAAAGCTGGTTATGGTCGATAATCTTGGCAAAGTTAACGTTAACCCCATCTGAGTAATAAGGGTTTTTACCATTTAAACGGCGACCTAATTTTCCGAGCAGGGGGCCAGTGATGGTCTGTTCATCCATGAATGCAATTAAATGTGGATTAGGCACAGCTAACGAAGTGAACTTTAACTTGGGGGCAAGTTCAGGAACATAATCATCAATAATTCGCTCATGACCTAAATGGTCGAAAGGAAGGTCATGTTTATCAAAAAGTACTGGTGAGATTTCAGCTGCATAAGCTGGTACGCCATCGGCAAATTCGTCATGTTTTGCAACCTTTAGATCTGCCTTCATGGTTTCAATTTTGAAGGAATCTTGCCCAGTTTTTTCGGCAACGTAGCGGGCAACCGTTCGAATTCCGTTACCACACATGGACGCTTCGCTTCCGTCGGTATTGATCACACGCATTTGGGCAGTGACACCTGGATGGTTTGAATTGTTGACCACCAAGAGCCCATCAGCTCCATGCAAAATCCCGGTTTGTGGATTAGTAATTTGCTTGGTTAAAGCAACTAACTCAGAATCGGTAAGTTGTTGCTGCAATGTGGTTTGATCTAAAATAAAAAACTTATTTTGGGAACCATGAACTTTTAATAATTGGACCATGGATCGCTACCTCCTAATTATTTTTCTGGAAAGAAATGCTGGTAAATTGCCCGAATGGCATTATCAGCGTCTTTTTTATAAGTCCCGATCATGATGGAAATTCTGGATGCCCCCTGATTAATCATGGAGATTCGAATGTTATGTTCAGCTAGTTCTGTGAAAATTCCAGCAGCTACACCAACGCGGTTAAACATTCCTTCACCAACTACCATGATCACCGCATAATCATCAATCCATTCCAGACTGTCTGGATTAACGGTTGCCCGAACTTCATCGCATAATTTTTGCACTAAATCATCAGAAATGAGCTTGCGGTCGAAGATAATGGTAATATCATCAATCCCAGATGGCATGTGTTCGTATGGCAGCCCATACTTATTCAGAATTTCGAGAATCTTTAGTGTAAACCCGGCTTCACGATTTAGCAAGTATTTGTGCAGGTAAAGAGCCGCATAATGCTTACCACCAGCAATTCCGGTAACGATTTGTTCCGGATGAAATCCCTGATCAGGCACAATCAACGTTCCCGGTTTTTCTGGTGCGTGGGTATTTTTAACGTTGACAATGATGTTACCTTCAATCGCCGGAATTAGAGCTTCATCATGGAATACAGAAAAGCCAGCGTATGACAATTCCCGCATTTCGCGGTAGGTCATTCGTTTGATTGGTTGGGGATCATTAACGATTGAGGGGTTGGCAGAGAAAATAGCGTCAACGTCTGTGAAATTTTCATAGAGATCAGCATGAAAACCACGCGCTAAAATTGCACCAGTAATGTCTGAGCCCCCTCGGGAGAACGTTGCAATATTTCCGTCAATGGTAAAACCAAAGAAACCAGGGAAGATTAGCTTTTCATCAGCTGAGTAATCGAATGCTGCTAGGTTATTATAAGTTTGTGGATCAACAATCGCGTTATTTGGTTCACCATCCACAATTAGACCAGCTTCCTTAGGGTCGACAAAACGGGCATTAATTCCTAACTTCTGTAAGACTAATGCCATTAGACGAGCATTTAATCGCTCGCCATGGGCTTTAAAAGCGGCCATTAAGAAATTATCATCTGGGTAATCACCATTTGGTAATTCAACGATGATTTGGTGAATTACGGAAAGCTGATCGCGTTGGACACCAAAGTGAGCACCAATCTCTTCATAGCGAGAAAAAATTTCATTTTGAATGGCACTATAATCTGCATGATTAATAACAGCATTGGCATAATTAATGAGCAGGTCGGTAACCTTGATATCATTCTTGAATCGTTTCCCCGGAGCTGATGTTACGACGATCTGCCGTGCTGAATCATCTTTAATAATCGCGATGGCTTGTTCAAATGCATCACCGTTAGCCAGTGAGCTACCACCAAACTTTACAACTTTCATTGATTGCTACCTTCTTTAATTAAAAGTTTATTATCTAGGATTTTACCATTAATCACGAACCTTGCAAACTAACAAAGGAACACCAATTTAGACACTTGTTGAAAAATGTGAAAATGATGAGAAAGATTTGGCTAGACTATTGACGTTGACTTGTTCAAGTCTTATAGTAGATATCAAATCGAAGAGGAGCAACCAACATTAGTAGCGGTTAGGAGTTTTTACCGGACAGTGAATAATCGTGAAAGGGGCGGCTGCCGAAGCGGTAAGGATGGTAATAACTTGCTTGGCTGGGGCGTAACTAAAAAAGTTACGGACTGTCGCAAGACAAGAAGAGCTTGCGGTGCGCTATCGACTATCGGATATCTTATGATTAATCACCATCCCGGTACGTGCGCAGTGTACCGGGATTTTTCTCTTCGAAAAGGGATAAAAAGGAGCGATGGGAACAATGAATGATCAAATTAGTTCCAATGAGATCAATGCGGCTGGACATCTCCAAATCGGTGGCGTTGATACTTTGCACTTGGCACACAAGTACGGTACACCATTGCTGGTTTATGATGTTGCCCGGATCCGTAATCAAATGCAAAGGTTTCGGGATGTTTTTAACCAGGAAGCGGTCCAGTATGAAGTGAGTTACGCTAGTAAGGCCTTTTCTTCTGTGGCCATCTATCAAGTAATGAAGCAGGAACATGCGCATATTGATGTTGTTTCTGGTGGTGAATTGGCAACTGCTATTAAAGCAAAATTTCCTCTTGCTAAGGTCAGTTTTCACGGTAATAACAAATCTCGGGATGAATTAGCGATGGCCCTTGATCATGAAGTTGGCACGATCGTCGTTGATAATTTTCATGAAATTGAGCTATTAAAGGAATTATTAGCAAATCGGACGCAAACAGTGGATGTTCAACTGCGAATAACTCCAGGAATTGCTGCACACACCAATTCGTATATCGCAACGGGACAAGTTGACAGTAAATTTGGTTTTGATGTTGAATCTGGCCAGGCAGATAAAGCACTCCAGCAATTATTAGCCATTTCACAGGTTCATGTGACTGGTCTTCATGCTCATATAGGATCACAAATTTTTGATGTGCAGGGCTTTGAAGGAGTTGCAAGAAAACTAGTTGAGATTGCGGCAGATTGGCACCAAAAGTATGATTTTACCGCAGAAGTCTTGAACGTTGGTGGCGGGTTTGGTATTAAGTACTCTAGTGAAGACCATCCCATCAATCCAGAAGATTTTGTCCGCGCCATTGTTCAGGTGGTTAAAAAATCTATTCATGAGCAAAACCTTGTCATGCCGGCGATTTGGATTGAACCAGGACGTTCAATAGTTGGACCAGCCGGTTATACGTTATATACTATAGGTTCAAGGAAAGATATTCCTGGTTTACTTTCGTACGTCAGTGTTGATGGAGGAATGGGTGATAACATCCGTCCAGCCTTGTATAATGCTAAGTATGAAAGTGTCTTGGCCCGGGATCCGCAAGCGCCGACTGTTGAAACGGTCAAAATTGCTGGTAAATATTGTGAATCCGGTGATATTTTGAGTGAACAACAGGATTTACCTGCTACACAGCCAGGAGATATTTTGGTTATGCTTGATACGGGGGCGTATGATTACGCAATGGCTTCCAATTATAATCGGAACCCCCGGCCAGCAGTTGTTTTTGTTGAAAATGGTCATGATCAGCTTGTAATTAAGCGCGAAACTTATGATGATCTAACCAAGCTTGATCTTGATTATCAATTAAATGATTAAGGAAGAGGTAATAACATGGCAAAATTAGACGCACAAAGCATCATTAATTACATTGGTAATGCTCCCAAAAAGACGCCAGTAAAGGTTTACTTACGTGGTGATAATTTATCACAGCTGAAGTTTCCAGAAGGGGTGGACCCATACGTTGAAGAACATACCGCCACGGTATTTGGTGATTGGGAAGTTCTCAGGCCATTCTTAGATGAACATCAAGCTGACTTTACTGGAATGCACGTGGAAAATGACGCACGGAATTCAGCTGTACCGTTGTTGGATCTTAAAAATGTAAATGCACGGATTGAACCTGGTGCAACAATTCGTGATCAAGTAGTAATTGGTGATAATGCAGTTGTCATGATGGGGGCAACCATTAACATTGGAGCTGAAATTGGCGAAGGCACCATGATTGATATGGGAACAATCCTTGGTGGTCGGGCCATCGTTGGTAAGCATTGTCACATTGGAGCTGGAACTGTTTTAGCGGGTGTGATTGAACCTGCTTCAGCAGAACCAGTTCGGGTTGATGATAATGTATTAATTGGTGCCAATGCCGTTGTACTTGAAGGTGTTCACATTGGTGAAGGAGCAGTGGTTGCCGCTGGAGCAGTGGTTACTCACGATGTAGAGCCTCATACTGTTGTAGCGGGTGTCCCTGCAAAGTTTGTAAAGAAGGTTGATGCACAAACTGATAGTAAGACGGGGCTCGAGGATAATTTAAGAAAGCTTTAATCATGACACAATTAAATGAAGATCAATTAATTAAAATTCGTCGCCATTTACACCAAATTCCGGAACTAGCGCTTCAAGAAACGGAAACGCACGCCTATTTAATGCAGGTCATTAGTGAAATGAACCAGCAATATCTAGAAGTTCGTGAATTTGATGAATTACCGACCGCCATCATGGTGCTCGTCCATGGGGAAAATCCACGCCGGACGATTGGTTACCGGACGGATATTGACGCTCTTCCAGTCACAGAACAAACTGGCCTCTCATACCAATCAACTCATCCAGGTGTAATGCATGCCTGTGGACATGACATCCATATGACAGTTGCGCTTGGTGTGCTGAGCTACTTTAGTGAACATCAACCAACGGATAATCTCCTGTTCTTCTTCCAGCCGGCCGAGGAAAGCGAGGCGGGTGGTAAGCGAGCCTATGAATTAGGACTTTTTAAGGACAAATGGTGTCCAGATGAGTTTTATGGCCTGCATGATAATCCAGAATTACCTGCTGGCGCGATTGGTTGTCGGATGGGCACGTTGTTTGCTGGAACCACCGAAGTTAACATTGATATTGAAGGAAAAGGTGGCCATGCCGCTTTCCCACAGGATGCAAAGGATGCAGTCGTTGCTGCAGCTAATTTAATTGTCCAAGTGCAAACCATTATTTCACGAAGCATTGATCCGATTGATAGCGGAGTGATTACACTGGGGAAGATTGAAGCGGGGACTATTCGAAATGTGATTGCTGGTCACGCCCGAATTGAGGGGACCATTCGTGGATTAACCCAGGACATGATTCTCTTAATTGACCGTCGATTACAAGAAGTTTGTAACGGTATTCAAGCCAGCTTTGGTGTAAAAGTAAAGTTGGGCTTGAATCAGGGTGGCTATTGGCCAGTTGAAAATAACCCTGAATTAACAAAACGTTTTATTAAGTACATGCATGATACGCCAACGGTTAACTTTGTTGAAACCAAGCCAGCCATGACGGGAGAGGATTTTGGCTATTTGCTAGCGAAGTTTCCCGGAACGATGTTTTGGCTAGGGGTTGATGATGATTCACAACTTCACTCGGCAACGTTAACGCCGAATGAGGCTGCCATCCAGCGTGGGGTGGATGCAATTACAGGTTTTCTTGAATACCGGATGAGTGCTAAGGAGGAACAATAATGAAATTAGCAGACGCAGATTTACTGACAGCGATTATTACACCATTTAATGACAATAATGAAATTGATTTTGCAACGCTTGAAAAGCTCACTAATTCATTAATTAATCAAGGAAGTAACGGGTTCGTAGTCGGAGGAACAACTGGTGAAACACCAGAATTGTCCCATGATGAAAAAATCGCGTTATATACAAAATTTAGTCAAATTGTTAATGGTCGGGTGCCTGTAATCGCAGGGACGGGAAGTAACAACACTAAAGAAACAATTGCTTTTACAAATGAAGTGGCTAAAATTGATGGAATCGACTATGCCTTAGTAGTGGTACCACCTTATAATAAGCCAAATCAACGGGGAATGGTTGCGCACTTTACAACCGTTGCGGACAACGTTAATTTGCCAATTATTATCTATAATATCCCGGGACGGACTGGCTCGAAAATGAGTCAGGAAACCATTTGTGAGTTGTCGCAACATAAAAACATTGCCGGTGTTAAGCAATGTGCTTCACTGGAAGAAATGGAATACGTGATTGACCACAAAGCAAGTGATTTCTGTGTTTTCTCTGGAGAAGATGCTCAGGCACTGACGGCGCGGGTTCTGGGTGCTAACGGGGTTATTTCTGTAGCATCGCACAGCTACGCTCCTCAGATGCGATCAATGTATGATCACTTGTATAAGGGTGACTACCAAACTGTTGCTAAATTACAACGGTGGTTAACGCCAAAGATGGCCGCACTATTTATGTTCCCATCACCATCACCGGTTAAGGCACTGCTAAATGCCCAAGGATTTAAAGTGGGCGGATGCCGTTTACCAATTATGACTTTAAATGATGATGAAAAATCACAATTAGCTACAGCACTAGATTTGCCAGTCGATGCTTTAAATGGCGATTTACCATTAGATTTGGGGGAAATGTAGAATGAAACGAGTATTAGTTGCTGGAATTAATGGAGCAATGGGGCAATATGCTACCAAAATGATTAATGATCTCGATGGGTTTGAAGTTGCCGCAGGACTTGGCCTGGGAATTAAAGATGGTGATCAAGCAAAGTATAATGTGGCTGCTGATACTAAATTGTATGGATCATTAGATGCAATCGATGAAGATGTGGCTGATATTTGGTTAGATTTCACTGCACCAGCCGCAGTTTTTCCTGATGTTAAGTATGCGTTAAGTCATGGAATGCGTCCTGTTGTCGGTACTACAGGCCTGACGGATGACCAAGAAGCTGACTTGAAGAAGCTAGCTCAGCAGAATGGGCTAGGTGGTTTAATCGCCCCCAACTTTGGTATGTCAGCAGTGTTATTGATGAAGTTTGCTAAAGAGGCAGCTGAATACTTCCCTGATGTGGAAATTATTGAAATGCATCACGAAGATAAAAAGGATGCTCCTTCAGGAACGGCCCTTAGTACTGCTAAATTAATTGCTGAAAATCGCGAACCACATCAAACCGCACCAGATACGATTGAAACACTCGCGGATGTTCGGGGTGGAGATTACCAAGGAATCAAGATTCATTCTGTTCGTTTACCGGGATACGTTGCTCATGAACAAGTCTTATTTGGCGGTAAAGGGGAAGCCCTAACGATTCGCCAAGACTCCTTTGACCGGAGTTCCTTTATGAGCGGGGTGAAGGTTGCCCTTCAAAAGGTCGACACACTCGACGAATTAGTTGTTGGATTAGAAAACATTCTTTAAAAAAGGAGCATGATGGATTATGCCAGAACTTGCAAAGAGTATGGAAAACTATGTTAACAAGGATGTTAAGGAAATTCGTCCTTCTGCCATCCGGGATTTTGATATGCAGATTTCATCCATTCCGGGATTGGTTAAACTAACCCTTGGGGAACCAGATTTTAACGTTCCTGAACACGTGAAGCAGGCGGCAATTCGTGGAATTCAAGCCAATGATTCTCACTATGGACCCGCTGCTGGTAAGTTAGAATTACGGAAAGCAGTGGCTAACTACTTAAAGGACACGCGAAATGTGGATTACAATCCAGAGGACGAAATGCTAATTACAAATGGTGGTACTGAAGCATTGACGGCCATTACTTTTAGCCTCCTTAACCCTGGTGATAAAGTTTGGGTACCAACACCGGTCTTTTCACTTTACTTCCCAATTATTACTTTAACTGGAGCGGAATGTATCCAAGTTGATACGTCGGCAGACGATTTTGTGCTGACTCCAGAAAAGCTGCAAAGTGAACTTGACCAACACGGGGACGTTAAGATGATTATCTTAAACTACCCATGTAATCCAACTGGTCGTGCTTACCCAGAAGATTTGCTCAGAAAGCTTGGCAAGATTCTGCATGATCAGAATGTTTTAATTGTGGCTGATGAGATGTACAGTGAATTAACTTACGATCAAGAACATTTTTCTTTGGCAACGATTTATCCAGAACAAACGCTCTTAGTTTCTGGATTATCCAAGTCCCATGCAATGACTGGTTGGCGGCTTGGCTACATTGCAGGACCATCAGCACTAATTAGTCAAATCTATAAGATCCATGGCTTCTTAGTAACTTGTGTTAACGACATTGCCCAGGATGCAGCTATTGAAGCTTTAAACAATGGTCGTCAAGACCCAGATGCTTTTCGGGCAGAATATAAGAAGCGTCGTGACTATGTGGTTAGCCGGATGGAAAAGATGGGCTTCGACATTGCTACACCAGAAGGAGCATTCTATGTCTTTGCCAAGATTCCAGCACAATTTGGTAATGATGACTTTAATTTCGCCTTAGATCTTGCCAAGAAGGCAAAAGTTGGGGTAATTCCAGGAAGTGCCTTCGGTGCCGGTGGCGAAGGATATATTCGGATTTCATATGCTGCTTCTGATGAGAAGTTAGCAAAGGCGATGGACTACATCGAATCCTACCTTGATAATCTGGAATAGAAAACAAAGAGGCTGGGAAGTTCCCCGGTCTTTTTTGTTATAATAAAATTTGAAAAGAATTTGATTTAAGAAGGGATGATCGAGGTGGATGCAAACCATCTTTCTAAACGACTTGCGACGGTAGCCCAGTACGTTCCTGATGGAGCTCGTCTGGCAGATATTGGTTCTGATCATGCATACTTACCAGCCGCATTATTAATCCAAAAACGGATTCGCTATGCGGTTGCCGGAGAGGTAGCAAAAGGGCCGTTTGAAAATGAGCAAAAAGAAATTCAGCGGTTAGGATTTCAAAAACAACTAATTCCCCGGCTAGCGGACGGTATGGCGGCCGTTCACCCTGATGACCAAATTAACGTAGTGACGATTGCGGGGATGGGTGGTTCATTAATTGCCCGTATTTTAGACGAAGGACAAGCACAACTGGCTGGAGTGCAGCGTTTGATTTTACAACCTAATGTTGGTGAACATCAGGTTCGGAAATGGTTAATGAATCATCAGTACCAAATTATGGCTGAGCAAATGTTGGCAGAAGATGGGCACGTTTATGAAGTGATTGTGGCTGAGCCAACCGTGTGTCCAGTACGTTATGGAGCCAAAGAATTACTTTTTGGTCCGTTTCTTTTGGAAAAGCCGACGCCAATCTTTATTACCAAATGGCAACAGGAACTTGAACGGTGTCAAAATGCAGTGAATCAAATGCATCAAGCGGCGACTGTTCCTGTGGAGCGATTGCAGCGAATGCAACAAAAGATAAATTTAATCAAAGAGGTGTTAAGTCATGATGACGGGAACTGAGATAATCAACCAATTTGAACGATTTTGCCCACCAGAATTGGCGGAATCTTGGGATCATGTTGGATTACAGATTGGTGACCCTGATAAACCTGTTCAACGAATTATGACAACCTTGGATGTGCGGCCGGAAGTTGTCGATGAAGCAATTGAAAGGCAAGCAGATTTTATTTTTGCTCACCATCCGGTCATGTTTCATCCGGCCAAGGATCTAGACATTCGTAATCCCCAAAATGCGATGTACGCAAAGATTTTGAATAGCGGAATCACGGTTTATGCGGCACATACGAATTTAGATAGTGTGAATGGTGGTATGAATGATTGGCTGGCTGATCAATTGCAACTTCAAAATGCAGTACCGCTGGTTGATAAGGATATTTATCCGATTACTGGAATGCCTCGCGGAATGGGGAGAATCGGTGAGTTGTCTACAGCAATGTCCGTCACCCAATTTGCTGAGTACTGTCTAAAGGTCTTTTCAATTCCTGGTTTACGGTTGATTGCTCCCGCTGATGATCCACGGAAAATAAAACGGGTCGCCGTTTTAGGTGGTGCTGGTTCAGAATTTTATCATGAGGCAATTGCTAAGGGAGCAGATGCATACGTTACTGGTGACGTTAGCTACCATGTTGCGCATGATATGAAAGCGGCTGGGCTGGTCGTTGTTGATCCAGGACACCACATTGAAGCAGTGGCGATCAAAGGGTTGAGTGACCTCCTAAATCAATGGAAGCAAAAAAAGAACTGGTCAGTGGAAGTAATTCAGTCTAGAATAAACACAGAGCCATTCGAGTTCGTAACGAAAAAATGAGGTGTTAAACAAATGGCAAGTTTAAAGTATGAAAATCTATTACCACGGTTTTTGAAGTACGTTAAGGTTGAGACACGTTCTAATCCAAATAGTGATACATTACCTTCAGATCCAAAAGAAATGGCGTTTTTGAAGGATTTGGAGAAGGAATTAAAGCAAATTGGTTTATCCAATATTCGCTTTAACAAGGCTAATACCTACTTGTTAGCAACCTTACCAAGTAATTTAGATTATGATGTACCAGCGATGGGGTTGATTGCACACGTTGATACGGCAGATTTCAATGCGCATAATGTTAATCCTCAAGTGGTTGAAGATTATGATGGCAAGTCTGATATTAAATTAGATGCGAATGGAAAATATGTTTTGACTCAAAAGGAATTTCCATCATTAAAGAAGTACAAAGGTGATACATTAATTACTACTGATGGTTCAACTCTGTTAGGAGCTGACGATAAGTCTGGTGTTGCTGAAATCATCACTTTCTGTGAATATTTACTTCAGCATCCTGAAATTAAGCACGGTACGATTCAAATCGGCTTGGGAACTGATGAAGAAATTGGCATTGGGGCTGATCACTTTGAACCGGATGAATTTGGTGCGGATTTTGCATACACGGTTGATGGTGGACCGCTTGGTGAATTGGAATATGAAACGTTCAATGCAGCCCATGCGGTAATTGATATTTCTGGTAAGAATGTTCACACTGGGGTTGCCAAGGGAACAATGATTAATGCGCTCCAATTAGGAATTGACTTACATAATAGTCTTCCTGACCACGACCGCGCAGAACGAACTGAAGGTCGGGAAGGTTTCTTCCACCTTTACAAGTTTAGCGGTACGGTTGACAGTGCCCAAATGGAATACCTGATTCGTGACCATGACAAGGATATCTTTAATGAACGCAAGCACGCGCTTCAAGCAGCTGCCGATGATATCAATGCTCAACTAGGTGAAGACCGGGTAAAGGTAACGATGAATGATCAGTATTACAACCTTCGTGATGCCCTTAAGGATCATATGGAAGTTGTCGATTTGGCCAAGCAGGCAATGGAAAACTTAGACATCAAGCCTGATATTTACCCTGTCCGGGGTGGTACTGATGGTTCAACCATTTCTTATAAAGGTTTGCCAACGCCAAACCTCTTTGCTGGTGGTGAAAACATGCATAGTCGGTTTGAATACGTTTCAGCTCAAACTATGGATCGGGTAATTGACGTCTTACTTGAAATGAACAAGTTAAACGTTGCTAATAATAAATAACTAAGCGACAAAATAAAAAGTTCGCGAAACGAGATATAAACGTTTCGCGAACTTTTTGAGTTAAAATATTTTATTATTTTTGTCGTGCGGGGTTGGCCTTGGTGGTAATCGCGTAAACACAATTGGTTGCAATTACTGCAAAAACTGCTCCTGTGATTGCAGCATGTAAAAAGTTAATGGAAGTTGCTTCCAATTGACTACCGATATAGCCGAGGAGCATTCCTAAAATACCACCCCAAATAATTGCCATGATGCTACCCATAAGTTTTTTCATTTATTATCACCCCTTTAAAATCACAAGCTTATTTTAGCATAATTCACAATTGATCGCGACCACAATTAAAATCCTCGGAACACAGGAACCCAGATTTGGTATAATTTGAACGAGAAGGATGGGTGAGAAAAATGTCAGTAACGCCATTAGACGTCACAAGTACATATTCATTATTACAAAGCACAATTCGACCGCGTGATTTGGTGAAAGCTGCTCGTGAACAAGGGTATTCAGCAATTGCTTTAACTGACGAGAATGTTTTGTATGGTGCGGTAGATTTTTATAATGCTGCTCAACAGGCTGGAATCCGTCCAATTATTGGTTTGAAATTACAGCTAACCTTTGCAGAATTGGATGAACGAAAAACAACCGTCACCGTCATTGAAAAAAATCAGCAAGGATACACGGAGTTAATGCAGTTATCTACCCAACAAATGACATCAAAAGCAGAGCTGACGGTTCAGGATGTAGTAAAGCAAATTGATAATTGTGCAATAATTATTAAACCGACGATGGCAATTTTAACTGCTCATCGGGATCCAACCATTCAAAAATTATTATCTTGGTTTGGAAATCAACCAGGAGACATTTTTATGGGGATTAATCTAGTACTAGACCCGACCGAACGGCAAGTTTTAAAAGATCTCAGCTTGCAAAATGGTCTGAAGTTAATTGCGGATGAACCTGTTGAATATTTAGAAGCTAATCAATATTTCCCAACCCAAGTGTTGAGAGCAATTGGCGATGGTCGCCAAATTGAGTCACCATTAAGTACCGCCCATAATACTGGTCAGCATTATTTAAGAAATGCCCAAAACCTTACAGTTGCCTATGAACGAGCGGGCTTAGCGGATGCCGTAGAAAACAATGAGGTGTTAGTACAAAAGAGTTCATTTAAAATTAATTTTCAAAAGCCAGTTTTACCGGAATTTGCGGTTCCAGAAGGGGTGAATACAGCGCAATACCTCCGTCAACTGTGTATTATCGGCTTAAAAAAGCGTCACTTGGCGCCAAACACCACGATTAAGCAATACCGGGATCGACTAGAGCGTGAGCTGACAGTTATTCATCAGATGGGTTTTGATGATTACTTTTTAATTGTTTGGGATATCATGGCGTTTGCCCACCGCAAACAAATTACTACTGGTCCTGGCCGGGGTTCTGCAGCGGGTTCGCTAGTTGCCTATGCGTTAGCCATTACCGATGTGGATCCACTTGAATATGGCTTATTATTTGAACGTTTTCTAAATCCGGAACGTGCACAAATGCCAGATATTGATTTAGATATTCCGGATAATCGGCGGCAGGAGGTTCTGGAATACGTTCATCAACGATATGGTCACGAACGGGTGGCGCAAATCATTACTTTTGGGACGTTAGCGGCGCGTCAGGTTGTCCGTGATGTTGGCCGAGTGTTTGGTGTACCTAAGTACCAGGTTGAACAGATCATTGATACTTTACGAGTGCTTAGTCGTCATCGATCAGTTACCTTGGCAGAGGCAATTCAGCAGTCGCAGCCACTTCGCAACTTGATGACGGATGACCCAATTAATAAATTAGTGATTGAAGTGGCCCGAAAATTAGAAGGATTGCCAAGGCACTATTCTACCCATGCCGCAGGGGTGGTGTTATCTGCAACACCTTTAAAAGAGATTGTCCCTTTGCAACCGGGAAATGATGAAGCGGGTTTACTGATGACCCAGTTTCCAAAAGAAATCGTGGAATCAGTCGGTCTGTTAAAGATGGACTTTTTGGGATTGCGGAACCTTTCCATTATGGATCGTGCGTTAGCGATCATTCACCAGACTACGCCAGGATTTGATATTACCAAAGTGCCGCTGAATGATCATAAAACCATTCAGTTATTTAAGCAAGGGTTAACAGACGGCATTTTTCAGTTTGAATCGACTGGGATTCGTCAAACACTCCAACAATTAGCTCCAGACAATTTTGAAGATATAGTTGCGGTGAATGCACTGTATCGACCGGGACCAATGCAAAATATTCCGCATTTTATTGCCCGAAAACATGGTCAGGAGCCAATCCAATTACCAGATCAAAGTTTACAGCCTATTTTAGGTCCAACTTATGGGATCTTAGTTTATCAGGAACAGGTAATGCAGGTGGCCTCGAAAATGGCCGGCTTTTCACTTGGCCAGGCCGATTTACTGCGACGAGCAATGAGTAAGAAGAAACAAGCGACAATGGAAAGTATGCGACAACGATTTATTAGCGGAGCGGTTAAGAACGGTTATAACCAACCCATCGCAGAGCAAGTTTTTAACTATATTGATCAATTTGCTAACTATGGTTTTAACCGGTCACACGCGGTTGCATATTCGAAAATGGCGTATGAGATGGCATACTTAAAATGTCACTTCACCACGGCCTTTTTTACGGCACTGTTAGCAATCGAACCAAACATGGATAAAGTTCGTCTTCATTTGGCGGATGCTCAACGATTCGGAGTTCGGATTATTGGTCCCAATATTAATCAGAGTCAAATGGAATACTCACTGCAAAATGGGCAAATTGTGATGGGCTTTTCGATGATTAAGGGAATGCGCCGTGATTTCATCCAAGCAATTATTGAAGAACGCAAAGCGGGACAGTTCAAAAACCTACCAGATTTTGTACAGCGACTGGGTGAGAAATGGCAAAAAGCGGCGTTGATTGAACCCCTGATTTATGCTGGCGCTTTTGATCAGCTTGGCTATAATCGGGCGGAAATGATTGAAGGATTGTCAGGAGTCTTTGCGGGGAACGAATTTAGTTTTCAGAGTGCAGATTTACAGCCAATTATGAAACGTCGCCAAGAGTACCCCTTAACTTATCGCCTTCAAAAGGAGCAGGAGTATTTGGGAATGTATTTATCCGGCCACCCAGTTACGCAGTATCAACGAGTTCGTCAACAACAGCATACCCAGCGGATTATGGATCTCAAACCAGGATCTTCAGTTAAACTCTTAGTATTACTCAACCAAATTCGTCAAATTAATACCAAAAAGACGCATCAACCGATGGCGTTTGCGACTGCTTCTGATGAAACCGGTAGTATGGATATTACTATTTTTCCTCGTCAGTACCAGCGTTTTGTGGATGCTTTAAAGCCGACCACAATTGTAATGATTGAGGGATCAGTTGAGCAGCGCAATGAGCGGTTACAGGTTATCGCAAACCAAATTATCCCTGTCGAAAGATTATTGAATAATCAACGTCAGGTCAGCCATCAACGGTGGGTTATTCGGGTCAGTGATAATTCGTCAGTTGATGAGTTGTTGCCTAAGATGCTCGCTTTAACTAAGAGTATGCATGGCAATACGCCGGTGGTAATTTATAACGTGGCCGCCCAGCAAGCAACGACATTACCTCGTCAACAGTGGGTTGGTCAGCAAGATAAAGTTCGTGATGCATTGAACAAAGTATTCGGCAGCAACAACGTTGTTCTACAAGCGTTTGACAAGTAAGCGCTATCACAAAGACGTTCGAAAAATGATGATTTTCACGAGAAAATTAACGTAATTTTACAGACACTTAAATTAAAACGTGTTATTATAGCACTGTACTATCAAAGCTGCTAAATCAAGATTGATTGAGGTAGTATTGCAAAAGGAGAGAATTCTGTTATGAAGAAAACCAAGATTGTTAGTACCTTGGGTCCGGCAAGTACGGACGTAGATACGATTGTTAAGTTAATTAACGCGGGTGCAAATATTTTCCGTTTTAACTTTTCACATGGTGATCATCCAGAACACCTGGGTCGTTTGAACAACGTCCACAAGGCCGAAGAAATCACTGGTAAAAAAGTTGGGATTATGCTTGATACCAAGGGTGCTGAAATTCGGACGACCGTTCAAAAGGATGGTAAGATCGAATACAACATCGGTGACGAAGTACGGATCTCAATGGATGACAGTATCGAAGGTACTCACGATAAGATCGCGGTTACTTACGAAGGCCTTTATGATGACGTTCACGAAGGTGGACACGTTCTGTTTGACGATGGTTTGATTGACATGGTCGTTGAAAAGAAGGACGAAGCTAATAAGGAATTAGTATGTAAGGTTCTTAACCACGGTGTTCTTGGCTCCCGGAAGGGTGTAAATGCTCCTGGGGTTTCCATTAATTTACCAGGAATTACTGAAAAGGACTCCAGTGATATTCGTTTCGGTTTGGAAAATGGAATTAACTACATTTCCGCTTCCTTTGTTCGGAAGGCTCAAGACGTTCTTGATATTCGGGAACTTTTGAAGGAAAAGGACATGGAAGATGTCCAAATCTTCCCAAAGATTGAATCACAAGAAGGAATTGACAACTTCGAAGAAATCATTGCGGTTGCTGACGGTTTGATGGTTCCGCGTGGTGACATGGGGGTTGAAATTCCAGCTGAAAATGTTCCGTTGGTTCAAAAGCGGATGATTCGTCGTTGCAACGTTTTAGGAAAGCCAGTTATTACTGCTACCCAGATGCTGGATTCTATGCAAGAAAACCCACGGCCAACACGTGCCGAAGTTTCTGACGTTGCTAATGCCGTCTTTGACGGAACGGACGCAACGATGCTTTCTGGTGAAAGTGCTAATGGTGACTACCCAGTTGAATCTGTTGCTACAATGGCTCGGATTGATGTTAAGGCTGAAAATAACCTTGATCAATTTGGTACTGAAACGTTCAATTTTGACAAGTCAGATGTTACTGAAACTATCGGTTCAGCAGTTTCTAACGCGGCACGTGATCTTGGCATCAAGACGATTGTTGCGGCTACTGCTTCTGGTTACACTGCCCGGATGATTTCAAAGTACCGTCCAAATGCTGACATTGTGGCTTTGACGTTTGATGAACGGACTCAAAAGGGTCTGATGATTAACTGGGGTGTTCAACCATACGTTGTTGAAAAACCAGCTAATACTGATGAAATGTTTAAATTAGCTAATGATGAAGTTAAGAAGTTAGGCTTTGCTAACGAAGGAGATCAAATTATTGTGATTGCTGGTTTGCCTGTTGGTAAGAAGGGAACCACTAACATGATGCGGATCCAAACTGTTAAGTAATGTTCTTAGCTAATCTTAAAAGAGGTTGGAATTAGTTCCAACCTCTTTTACTTTACATAAAATCCATGTAAAATAGAATGGTTATGATGCTGAGCAAAAAGTGAGGAACAAAAGATGAACCAAGACCTGGGAAAAGTTGTTAGTGCAGTAATGATTGATGAAAATGATCAATATTATTTTGTCCAGCCGGCACGGAATGGTCAAACCTATCGTTTACCAAAGGATGAATCACCACAAGTATTGCATATTGGTGGTTCAGTGCAGGGTTTTGTATATGAAAATGAAGACCACCAATTACAGATGACGTGTCAGCACATTCCAACCGTCCAGGTGGACCACTATGACTTTGGCGAGGTTGTGAGTGTTCGGCGTGATTTAGGGGTCTTTGTTGACATCGGTCTGCCCAATAAAGACATCGCAGTTTCTTTAGATGATTTACCAACGCTCAAGAATCTTTGGCCCCAAAAAGGGGATCGTTTATTAATTTCGCTTCGGGTTGATGACCATGATCGAATTTGGGGGCAGCTTGCCGATGAGCAAATTTTCCAAACGATGGCGGTCAAACCATCCAAAAAAATGTTAAATTGGAATGTCAACGCTACTGTTTACCGCCTGAAATTATCTGGTACGTTAGTGTTAACGGACAATTTTCAACTCGGGTTCATTCATCCTTCAGAACGGGATCGTGAACCACGTCTAGGAGAACGGGTTCATGCACGGGTGATTGGCTTATCTAGTCATGGTAGTTTGAATTTATCTTTGAAGCCGCGAGCTTTTGAAGCCATTGACGATGATGCCACCCAAATTTATGAATTATTAAAACACGCACCAAATAAGCAATTACCGTATACGGATAAAAGTTCACCGGCCATTATTAAGGAAGTTTTTGGCATGAGTAAGGGACAATTTAAACGGGCAATTGGTCATTTATTGAAGGAGCGCTTAGTTAGCCAGGTAAATGGTCAGCTTATTCTGCTGAAGG
Organism: Limosilactobacillus coleohominis 101-4-CHN; assembly: GCF_000161935.1. GTDB lineage: Bacteria > Bacillota > Bacilli > Lactobacillales > Lactobacillaceae > Limosilactobacillus > Limosilactobacillus coleohominis_A. Next base: position 189,823 of record NZ_GG698802.1, read on the forward strand.
AAGTTGCCCTTGATGATTAATCGACAAATGCAGCAAGATGTTCAAGATTTTAGCCAATTTCTTTTAGTGGAACGGGGCTTGAGCAATAATACAATTCAAAGCTATCAAAATGATTTGAAAAAGGCAGCGGAGTATTTTACTAGCCAAAATTTATCATCATGGGGTGATATTGATCGATATGCGGTGTTAAATTTATTGGCGCACTTAACTAATTTAGGACAAAGTCGGACAACAATTGGCCGTCAAGTTTCTAGTTTGCGCCAATTCTATCAATATTTATTACGTCAGCATCGAGTAATGAATGATCCGATGGCGCTTGTAACAATTCCCAAAGGGCAGCGGCATTTACCAACGGTTTTAACCCAGGATGAAGTGCGGCGAATGTTGGCAGTTCCTGATACCGGTAAAAAAATGGGAATTCGGGATCGGGCCATTTTAGAAGTAATGTATGCCACTGGAATGCGGGTTAGCGAATTAACCAATCTACGTTTGAATGACCTCCACTTGGATGTTCATCTGGTTCAGCCTCGTGGAAAGGGCGATAAGGAACGGATTATTCCGATCGGCGAAGTAGCTGAAAGCTGGCTTAACCGCTATTTACATTCAGTTAGAGCACCCCAGTTAGCGAATAAGCCAGCTAGTGACTTCGTATTTTTAAATGCCCGGGCGAAACAATTAACGCGCCAAGCGATTTGGCAATTGATTAAAAAAACTGCCCAAGCAGCCAAGATTGATAAAGATGTGACACCCCATACTATGCGCCATAGTTTTGCTACTCATTTATTAGAAAATGGCGCTGACTTACGGGTAGTTCAGGAACTTCTTGGTCATAGTGATATTACGACAACCCAAATCTATACGCATGTTTCTCAGAAACGACTTTTAACGGTTTACAAAAATACCCATCCGCGGGCATAGAAGGGAAGATAACAATGCTAGTAAATTATCGGAAGGATTATGAAAAGATTGTGATGGGCCTTCTTTCGTTTATTCCTGATTTGCGTGAGTATAATCGCTTAGATGATGAGATTAGTTGGGGAAATGAACGGCCGCGGCAGATTTTTTTATGGAAAAATACGAATATTGATCAATTTAGTGGCGTCGCCATTGTCGAACATGGTGATGATTACATTTTGTTGCGACGAATGTCGTTTACGCCCAGTGAACGTTCAGGACGAAATATGTACTTATTTTTAACGGCAATTGCCAATCAAGCACCGGAAAAACAAGTGGTGGGAACCCTTAAGACCCAATCATTAGTTACTAACTGGCAGCGGAGTAATCAATATAGCAGAGCGTGAGGAGGATTGAACTGATCGAATGGCGGAAGCAGAATTAGTAAATTTACCATATCAACCAACCCTAAAATTAAATGAATTTGAGGGACCATTAGATCTACTCCTTCACTTAATTCGACAATCTAAAATGGATATTTATGATATCAAGATTGCCGAAATTACTGATCAGTATATGAAGTACCTTGCTGAAAACCAACGGTACCGGCTGGAAATTGCTGGTGATTATTTTGTGATGGCAGCCACATTGATGGCAATTAAGAGTCAAATGTTACTTCCATCACCCCCAGCTGATGAAGAAGAAAATTCTGAACCAGAAGAAGATCCCCGAGCAGAATTAGTTGAGCAGCTCCTGGAATACCAACGATATAAAAAAGCAGCGGAAAATTTGAAGGACAAAGAGGAACAGCGCCAGATGGAATATACACGTGAAGCAGCTGGGGTTCCAGACGGTTTTGTGCAAGAACAAGTTGCTCCTGGAGTAACGATTGATCAGCTCCAAGCTGCATTTGCCAAAATATTAGCTCGGTACAATTTTAAAGAACCAGAAATCAAAAATGTGCGACCGGAGCGGATTACGGTTGCTGAACGAATTCAAGCTGTTGTTCATCAGGTAACTAAGCCGGTCCGCTTTGTTGACCTTTTCCAAGATGATGTGAGTCGGGATAATTTGATTACTACTTTTATGGCTGTTCTGGAATTAACCCGTCACGAGATAGTAAAAATTAGCCAAACAACGATGTTTGGCCCGTTGATTGTCATCCCGGGACCGAGAAATGAGGAATATCGAAATGAACAATCTAGCTAAAATTGAAGGACTTCTTTTTATTAGTGGTGATGAGGGAATTAGTCTAGGTGACCTGAGTAGTATTACTGGTTTTATGAAACCGGCAGTTTTGGGGATGCTTGAGAAACTACAAAAACATTACGCAGAGGATGATTCTTGTGCGCTCACGCTTCTCCAAAGTGGGGAAACCTATCGATTAGCCACTAAAGCGGCATTAGCACCGGTCATGAAAGCGTACTTTGAAAAACCATTGACTTCGCCACTAACTCAGGCGCTGTTAGAAGTACTAGCAATTATTGCTTATCGTCAACCAATTACGCGGATTGAAATCGATGATTTGCGTGGTGTGCAAAGCTCAGGCTCGATCCAAAAACTAGTTGCCCGTGGTTTAATTGAGACTCATGGTCGGTTAGATGTGCCAGGACGGCCCTTTAAATATGTTACGACGGATGCCTTTTTAGATTATTTTGGTTTGCAAACTATCAAAGATTTACCACCGTTAACCGAGCAAATGTCTTTAGAAGATATGGATAGCGATATTTTTCTGCGTGCCCTTCAATCACGACAGAAAAAAGCAGAAAAGAAAGGAAAGTAAATTTATGGAACGTCTGCAAAAAGTTATGGCAGAGGCGGGGGTGGCATCCCGTCGTGCTTCAGAAAAATTAATTGCTGCAGGTCACGTGGCGGTGAATGGTCAAGTAGTTACGGAACTAGGGACAAAAGTAACCAAGAGCGACCAAGTCACGGTTGATGGTGTGCCAATTAAGCGGGAACCTCTTAAATACTATTTGTTAAATAAACCGCGGGGTGTGGTTTCCACCGCCCATGATGATAAAGGACGGCGCACGGTAGTTGATATTTTAAAAGATGACGATGTTGAAGAACGAGTCTATCCTGTTGGCAGACTTGATTATGACACTACGGGGATTTTGTTGCTGACGAATGATGGAGCGTTGGCAAATAAACTAATGCACCCTAAATTTGAAGTGGAGAAGACCTATATTGCAAAAGTTAAAGGGGTCCTTAGCAACCATGATTTACAGAAGCTGCGCCAGGGTGTGATCGTAGATGGACGTAAGACACGGGAAGCAAAAAGCAAGCTATTGGAAGTTGCTGATAACCGACAATCTTCGCGAGTTCGTTTAACCATTCATGAAGGTCATTATCATCAAGTTAAGCGAATGCTGAAAGCAGTTGGTCACCCTGTCATTAAATTGCATCGGGAAAGTTATGGCCCATTGAATTTATATGGTTTGGCTAGTGGCGGTCAATGGCGTGAATTAAAACCAAATGAAGTAAAGCAGTTAAAAAATCTTAACTAACTCTATACGTTAGAAAAAAGATTGGTTATAATATGGTTGGTACAAAATTTAATAGTGGTTTGTCTTCAAGGCAGGGTGCAATTCCCGACCGGCGGTATAGCCCGCAACCCGTGAAAACGGTGGAATCCAGTGTAATTCTGGGTGCCGACAGTAAAGTCTGGTAGATAGAAGATTCGCCTCGTCATTTTGATGGGGTAAATGGGGACAAATAATCTTTGTTCCCATTTTTTTATCACAATTACTCGAAGATGACCTCGAATAATGGAGGTTGATTTTTATGTACAAAACATATTCACGTACCAAGCGCTTCACAATGACTGCTTGTTTGGCAGCAGTTGCTTTTTTACTCATGTTTATTGAGTTTCCGATTATTCCAGTAGTTTCGTATCTTAAATTGGATTTTTCAGATGTTCCGGTATTGTTAGGAGCCTTTATTTATGGACCATGGACGGGGGTTCTGATTGCATTATTAAAATGTTTGCTACACGGTTTAACCCGTGGCTTTTCACCTGTTGAAATGCTGGGGTTGTTTGCTAATTTATGCACGTCGATTGCATTAATTATTCCATTTAATATTATCTGGCACCGATCTAAGTGGTCTTTGAGAAGACGGTTGTTGGTTGGGACTGGATTAGCAACCATTGTGATGACCATTGTAATGACGATTTTTAATTATTATGTTTTGACCCCAGCTTATATGAAGATGTTTAACTGGCATCCAACGTTGCCGATTGATAAGATGATGTTAATTGGGGTCTTACCATTTAACTTAATTAAAGGGGTTGCGGTTGGGATTATCTTTAGCCTTGTCTTAATTCATTTACGGACTTGGCTTCAATCACAAACCCAGTGATGAAATATTTCCAAAAGAAGAGGCCCAATTTTTAGCGGCCTCTTTTTTATTGAGGACGGTGAAAGAATGGATCGATATTTGTTGACAATGTTTACAGACCAGCCGCGACGGTTTCGAGTAATTGAAAATATTGTGCGAAATAAGAGAACCCAGGCTAATTTGTTTTGGGGGTTAAACTATCAACTATTGAACTGGTCAGGAAGTAATAATCAGCTTTCGCGTCAGGAATTTGACCAGTGGTTGGGTAGCCAACAACGAGCTGGCTCACTCATGATTAAAGGTAATTACGCGTGGTTGACCAATGTTGGAATGCAGCTGAAACAGTCCTGCTTGCAGTCAATGTATCAACCACATAATAGTCAATGGTCATGGCTAATTAATCAGCAGAAATTTGCTGACCGTTTTTTACTGGGGGTTCAAGCAGCCTCTGAGTTAGCTCATCGACATCGTCATTATGTGCCATTAAATATTTCGCCCACTGAAATGGTCACGGTGCGGAAATGGCTAGCCAATCCACAGATAACAAATCAGCTTGAAATAGAACTCCAAATGATCGGCCAAAATCTTGCACGGCAGGATAATCGTTTAGCAGAATTTTTTGCTCACCGTCTGATTGGCTACCGGACAACAGGATGGACTAATCAGCAGGCGCAGTTGACGTTAAAACTTTCTGCAGAGGAAATTCAAATTCTAAATTGGGATGTTTGGCTGGGGGTTGCCGGCTATCTTAAGATGCATTCCCAATGTAATCTTTACCGATTGATGGAAAGCTTAATCTCACAAGTCCCAATTAGTAATAGTGCCTGGCAAACTTTACAGGATTTTCAAGAAGAAGTAACAATTCAAGCAATCGCGCGACGTCGCCATCTGAAAGTTAGTACTGTTCGGGAGCATTTATTGGAGGCGGCGATAATTGTTCCCCAGGCAATTGACTGGGACCGTTTGTTACCATGGGCCATTGAGCAGCAGTTACGTGATCGTTATTCAGGCCCGGTAGCAGAATGGCATTTTAAGTCCGTTACTACGGATTCGGCAGCAGAATTTTTTTCTTTTCGTCTGTATCAAATTAAGGAGCTACAGCAAATTCATGGAGCAATCTGAAATAACTTTACATAACATTTTACTATCAAAGTACCATTTCAAAGCGTTCCGTCCTGGACAAAAAGAAGCTTTAGTCAGTACTCTAAAGGGCATCCCCACATTGGCAATTCTTCCGACTGGTGCAGGGAAGAGTTTGCTTTACCAGTTACCAGCCTACGTTACCCAGGGGCTGATTGTCGTAATTTCGCCGTTAATTTCATTAATGCAGGATCAAGTTGATCGGATTCGCCAACAGGGTGATTTTAAAGTTGCAATGTTAAATTCTCGTTTAGATTATCAGGAACAACGGGCAATTTTACAATCGTTAAATGATTACCGGTTTCTTTTTACTTCACCAGAAACATTAGTGAAGCCGGCTGTGTTATCTCGTTTGCGTCAGGTAACGTTGAGCATGATGGTAGTTGATGAAGCGCACTGTATTTCTCAGTGGGGTCCCAACTTTCGACCGGAATATCTTCTTTTAAAGAACGTGGTTGCGGATGTTCAACCGCCGCGATTGCTACTTTTGACTGCCACGGCGCCTGCCACCGTTGCGAATGATATTATTCAAAAACTCGGTCTTGATCGAAACGGGGTTAAAACGATTCGTCAGTCTGTCGACCGGCCCAATATTTTTTTAGCTGTCAAACAACTAATGGATGACCAAGCTAAGCAGCGGTATTTGATCGAAACCATTCATCGACTTGGGTCAAGCGGGGTGGTCTATTTTTCTAGCAAGAAAGTTGCTAATCAAGTTAGTCAATTAATTAGTAAAAAGTGTGGATTACGGGTGGGTGTTTATCATGCAGGTCTGAATAATTTGGAACGCTTTCAAATCCAACAGCAATTTATGAATAACCAGTTAGACCTTATCTGTGCCACTAGTGCTTTTGGTATGGGAATCAACAAGAATGATTTGCGCTATGTTATTCATTATCACTTACCAGGGAGTTTAGAAAGTTATGTTCAGGAATTCGTTCGGGCTGGCCGTGACGGGCAACCAGCGTTAGCGCTATTATTGTATTGCCCGGGAGATGAATATCTGCAGCAAGTGTTGGGACAAATTGAACTACCGGGTAGCAGTGTTTTACAACGAATTCATGATGGAGAATTATCCTCGGCTTCATTAGGTGATCAAAAAGAGTTATTCGAATTTTATTTTAATCATCACTATTCCGTTCATGATGTTCAAACGATTATGCGAGAACAAAACCGATTAAGTAAACAACGATTACAGATAATGATGAATTACATTAATGCAGACAGATGTTTGCGGCAAATAATTACTGAATATTTTGGTGAGCAAATGGTTAAGCAACCTCGGATGTGTTGTTCTATTGACAAGCCAGATTGGCAAGTTCAGGATTTAGGACTACCCGCTGTTGAATTATTAAAAGAGGAAGCTCATCAGCAGGATTGGCAACAGGTAATTAAACAGTTATTTCATTAACTGGACTAATATGTAGACAGTTAATATAGAAATGCGCTACAATTTTATGTATGTAATTTAAGGAGGGTTAGTACATGAGTGAAAGACGTGAAGACCAACGGCCAGAAAATGAAAAATTGTGGGATAAAACCTTTGAAGATGATGAAGAAACTGATTCAAAAGGTAACCTTTCCCGTGTTAAACGCCGGAAGAAGGATTCACAAAATTCGCGAATTACGACAATTCTCGTCGTGTTAATTATTATTTTAGCGGCTGCACCAATTTTCTTTTGGGTGCGGCATGAACAGTCTTTTGATCATCCAGTCCGTGAGCAACGGGTCGCCCAAACACATACTAAAAAAGTGGCGAGTAAGAGTAAAACACATTCAAAAGACCATCACGCCAAAACAGTTCGTCGGCAATCAAGTTCTATCAGTAATAAAACTGTAGATCGCGAATCAACGACAGCCAGTTCGGTAACTAGTAGTGCTCCTTCATCTGCTTCTAGTATGAGCAGCAGTGATAATAAGTACGCAACAGTTCAAGCTGGCCAGGGAATATATCGGGTAGCAGCTAACAATGGATTAACGGTTAGTGAATTGGCGCGGTTAAATAATATTTCACCTAATACGGCCTTACAGCCAGGACAACGGCTGCGAGTTAAGTAATTAAAAGGAGCGAAAAAAGAATGACAAAGGCACTTCAAGTGGCAATGGATGGACCAGCTTCCGCTGGTAAAAGTACCGTAGCTAAACTCGTTGCAAAACGGTTTGGCTATATCTATTGTGATACTGGGGCAATGTATCGGTCAGTGACGTGGGCAGCATTAGATAGGAATATTACACTAGATAACATTGCGGCAATTATTAAATTGGCTCAAGAAATCACGATTAGTTTTGAACCTGGTGCTGAAGAACAACGGGTGTTTGTCGATGGCCATGAAGTTACCAAGGTAATCCGTTCGAATGAAGTCGCGGAAAATGTTTCCGCAGTTGCAGCGATTCCTGAAGTACGGAGTGAAATGGTGAAAGAACAACGAAAAATTGCCACGCAAGGTGGAATTGTGATGGATGGTCGTGATATTGGAACCACCGTTTTGCCAAATGCACCGGTAAAAATTTTTCTAGTGGCCAGTGCGCATGAAAGAGCACGTCGTCGTTTTGAAGAAAACCAGGCCAAGGGAATTGCAACTAGTACTTTAGAAGAGTTACAAAAAGCAATTGAACTGCGCGACCAAAAGGACTCGACTAGAAAGGTATCACCGCTTACCAAAGCTAAGGATGCCATTGAAATTGACAGTACTCACCTGACTATCGATCAAGTGGTTTCGGAAATTTCGAAAATAATTGAAAAAAAGTGCAACAATTAAAGTTAATGCTGGTAAATTCGGTTGAAATCTAGTAGAATAGTAGCCAGAGTTGATTGTTGCAAGGAGGATTTTTTTAGATGGCTGAAAATGAAAACAATAACGCTATGTTAGAAGCGCTCGACAGCATCAAGACAGTTAACGTTGGGGATGTTGTTAAGGGTAAAGTACTGCAAATCGACGACGATCGTCAAGCAATCGTTGGAATCGAAGACGCTGGTGTAGAAGGGGTGGTTCCTGCAAACCAACTTACTACTAAGCCAGTTGAAGACATCAATGATGTTGTTAAGGTTGGAGATGTTCTTGATTTAGTAGTTATTTCAAAGATCGGATCTGACAAGGAAAACGGCAGTTACTTACTTTCACATCGGCGTTTAGAAGCCATGAAGGTATGGGACGATATTCAAAAGAAGTTCGATGCCGGTGAAACAATTACTGCTAAGGTTACCCAATCTGTTAAGGGTGGTTTGGTAGTAGACGCTGGTGTTCGTGGATTCGTTCCAGCATCAATGATTACTGATCATTATGTTGAAGACTTGAACCAATTTAAGGGTCAAGAATTAGAATTTAAGATTATCGAAATTGAACCAAGCGAAAACCGTTTGATTCTTTCTCACAAGGAAATTGTGAAGAAGGAACACGAAGAAGCTGCCAAGAAGATCTTCTCTGAATTGGCTGCTGGTGATGTTGTTGAAGGTAAGGTTGCACGGATGACAAACTTCGGTGCCTTCATCGACCTTGGTGGTGTTGATGGTCTTGTTCACGTTTCTGAAATTTCATACGATCACGTTGACAAGCCTTCTGATGTTTTGGAAGTTGGTCAAGACGTGAAAGTTAAGGTTCTTAACGTAGATCCTGAACGTGAACGGATTTCATTATCCATTAAGCAAACCTTGCCAGGACCATGGGATGATATTGAAGAAAAGGCTGCTGTTGACACCGTCTTAACTGGTACAGTTAAGCGTTTGACTAGCTTTGGTGCTTTTGTTGAAGTCTTCCCAGGTGTTGAAGGTTTAGTTCACATTTCACAAATTTCTCATAAGCACATTGCTACACCAGCTGATGTTTTGAAGCCTGGCCAAGAGGTTAAGGTTAAGGTCATCAATGTTGACCCAGAACGTCAACGGTTAGGTCTTTCAATCAAGGCATTGGAAGAAAAGCCTGCTGATAGTGATGATAACCACAAGCGTAATAACCGTAACAACCGTCGCCCTCGGCGGAATAACTTCGCTGCTGATGCACCAGAAGAAGAAAACGGCTTTACTCTTGGTGATTTAATCGGTGATGAACTGAAGAACGCTGGTAAATAAGCTTTTCATTTAGATTAATAAGGCTGAGAAGAGGTAAGTTCTTCGCAGCCTTATTTTTTTTAAATCAATAAAGGAGGGATTATGATGGCAAACCCGATTGTTGCAATTGTAGGTCGACCAAACGTGGGTAAATCGACGCTGTTTAACCGAATTGCAGGTGAACGAATCTCAATTGTTGAGGATACTCCGGGGGTTACTCGTGACCGGATTTATACCCATGCAGAATGGCTTGGCAAAAACTTTAATTTGATTGACACCGGAGGAATTGATATGTCTGACCAGCCTCTTACGACGCAGATTCGTGAGCAGGCAGAGGTTGCAATTGATGAGGCGGACGTAATTGTCTTGGTGGTTGATGTGCAAAATGGGATTACTGATGCAGACGAAAAAGTCGCTCAATTGTTGTACCGGTCAAATAAACCAGTCGTGCTAGCGGTTAATAAAGTGGATAACCCTGAACGGCGGAGTGACATTTACGACTTTTACTCGTTGGGGCTTGGCGAACCATATCCAGTCTCTAGTGTTCATGGAATTGGGCTTGGTGATTTGCTGGATGCAGTTATCAAAAATTTCCCTGATACCGCTGATAATCAAAAAGATGATAGTATTCGGTTTAGCTTGATTGGCCGGCCAAATGTTGGGAAATCCTCTCTAGTAAATGCAATTTTAGGACAGCAGCGAGTAATTGTTTCCGATATTGCTGGGACTACTCGTGACGCCATTAATACCCAGTTTGTGGCGGATCATCGAAAGTTCACGATGGTGGACACTGCCGGAATCAAAAAGAAGGGGAAACTATACGAAAATACGGAGCGCTACGCATTAATGCGCTCAATGAAAGCAATTGATGACAGTGATGTTGTATTAGTGGTATTAAATGCCGATGAGGGTATTCGTGATTTGGATAAACATATTGCGGGATATGCTCATGAAGCTGGTAAGGGTGTAATTATTGTCGTTAATAAGTGGGATTTAATTAAGAATCGTGATCATCGGACAATGACAGATTTCACAACCTTGATTCGAAATGAATTTCAGTATCTGAGTTACGCCCCAATTATTTTTGTTTCAGCTGTTACAAAGCAACGGTTGATTAAGATTCCTCAACTCATTGAAGAAGTTTACGATCATGCCCGGCGCCGGATTAAATCATCAACCTTAAATGATGTCTTGATGGATGCAATTGCTGCCAATCCAACCCCAAGTACAAATGGAAAACGCCTGCGGGTTTATTATGGGACTCAAGTAGCGGTGGAACCACCAACGTTCGTTATTTTTGTTAATGATCCAGATTTGATGCATTTTTCATATGAACGTTATTTAGAAAACCGGATTCGGGAGGCATTTGATTTTTCTGGAACGCCAATTCACTTGATAAAGCGAGCACGGAAGTAAAATCCAAAAGAAAATCACCGAATTTATTAAATAATCGCAACATAATCTGATTTTATCGTCAAAACGCCTTGCCAATGCGGTTTCTCTATGCTAATCTTAATTTTGAAATGATACGTTGTTGCGTTATTATTTCGTTAATTTTGGACCACTCAAAATTAACAACGCTTGGTGTGACGTGATTGTCTCACTAATGTGGGAGGTGAAAATACATGGCAAACAAAGCTGAATTAGTAAGCAATGTTGCTAGCGCAACTGGCTTAACCAAGAAAGACGCTACTGCTGCTGTTGATGCAGTATTTAGTTCAATCCAAGCATCTTTAGCTAAGGGTGAAAAGGTTCAATTGATTGGTTTTGGTAACTTCGAAGTACGTCAACGTGCTGCCCGTAAGGGTCGTAACCCACAAACTGGTCAAGAAATCCAAATTCCTGCAAGCAAAGTACCTGCATTCAAACCAGGTAAGGCTTTAAAGGACGCTGTTAAGTAATTAATAATTACTTTAATAACGCAAGAAGAGGCTTGAGTATTACTCAGCCTTTTTTTATTACTTTGTTTTTCATGTAACGCAACAATCATCGGGAGGCAACGAATGAGCTATTCAGAAAGAATGCTAGATCAATTAAATAGTGGTCAGCTGGAGGAAGCAAAAAAGTCTTTTGCGTGGGCACTACGAAAAGACGATGATGATACTTTGTTTAATTTGGCAGAGCAATTATATGGTTTAGGCTTTTTACACCAGTCCCAACGGATCTATCTCAAGCTCCTTGATAAATATCCAGATGAAGATGAAATCAAAGCTTCCTTAGCTGAAATTGCAATTGATGGTGGTCACAATGATGAAGCGCTAGCATACTTATCACAGATTGCTCCATCGTCACCGGCCTATGTTCAATCGTTGCTCGTAGCAGCGGATCTATATCAAACTGAGGAACAATTTGAAGTTACCGAAGAGAAGCTCCGTGAAGCCTTTCGCTTAGCTCCTCAAGAACCCGCAGTTTTGTTTGCTTTGAGCGAATATTATTATCTGGTTGGTAAGTTTGATCAGGCAATTCCTTTATATATTTCACTAATTAAACAAGGGTACCTAGAATTTGCTAAGGTTGACATTGCTGGGCGTTTGGGTATGTCATATGCACAGAGTGGTAGGTTTGATCAGGCTTTAGGCTATCTAGACCAGGTTGATCCCCGTTATCAAACTTCAGATATTCGTTTTCAAACTGGTATGACTCAGTTGCATTTGGGAAAGGTCAAAGAAGCGATCAGTACTCTGCAGGAATTAATTGATTACGATAATCAGTATGCATCCGCCTACCCAGCGCTTGCGAGTGCCTATTTAAAAGAGAATCAGTATCAAAAGGCCCTAAAGGCAGCTCAAGAAGGGCTTGGAGTTGATCAGTATAATGAACAACTTTATACATTGGCCGCGGAAATTGCTAGTCATCTCGGTGACTATTCATTGATGGGGAAGTATCTATCGACGGCACATCAATTGGCACCTGATAATTTAACGATTGCTTTGCAATACAGTAATTATTTGCTGCAGCAACATCGTTATCAGGACAACATTGACTTATTAAAGCCAATTGAAGAAGAACATGAAGTTGACCCACAAGTGGAGTGGAATTTAGCGCAATCATATTTGGCATTGGAAAAGTTTGATCAAGCAGGACAGGCGTTTGAAACCGCACTGCCGGCCTATCAAGATAACCCGACCTTTTTGCGGCAGTTAATTGATTACTATCAACAGAGTGGCCAACGCGATCAATTAATTGATGAATTAGAACGGTATGTTGAATTAGTACCAACAGATACAGAAATGGTTGATTTACTAGATTCATACCGTGATTTCTAAAATGCTGATTAGGTGTCATATCTATAATATAAGTGAGATTCAGAACAGACTTTGATGTTCTGAATCTCATTTTTTGTTGCTAATTATAAAAAGTAACCAGTAAGCTAGAAAATTTGTTAAAATTAGTGCAGTAATTCTAAAATGAAGAGTGATAAAATGCAGATTAAAAAGTTACCATCATTATTCGAACCCGCTCGACCAGTTTTGCAAAAAATTGAACAGGCTGGCTTTGAAGCATACTTTGTGGGCGGTAGTGTGCGTGATACCATCCTTGGTGATGCAATTCATGATATTGACATTGCCACCTCTGCCTATCCCAGTGAGATTAAAGCAATTTTTAAAAAGACAGTTGATACAGGGATTCAGCATGGAACAGTGATGATTCTGGATCACGGAACTGGTTATGAGACCACCACATTTCGAACCGAAAGTGGCTATCAGGACTACCGCCGTCCTGACCAGGTAACGTTTGTGCGGTCCTTAAAAGATGACCTGAAACGTCGAGATTTTACAATTAACGCCTTAGCAATGAAGGAGGATGGCACAATTATCGACCTTTTTGATGGCCTTGGCGACCTTCAGAGGCATTTAATTCGGGCCGTTGGCGATCCTGAAGAGCGTTTCCATGAAGATGCTTTGCGAATGATGCGGGCGGTCCGTTTTGCGGCTAAACTGGATTTTGCGATTGATCCGGCAACGCAACGGGGAATTGAAGATCATGGTGAACTGCTAACCAAGATTGCGGTAGAAAGAATTGAAGTAGAATTTTCCAAATTGTTGCTGGGAATCAATCCCAAACGAGGGTTAGACTATTTTCTGACGACCGATTTATATCTTTATTGTCCTCGTTTACAACACCATTATCAGGCGTTGGTTAAATTGAGTCAGCACCAAGATTGGTCGTCAATTACAAATGAAGCTGAAGCATGGTTAGCATTACTATATTCACTACAGATTACTGGTCAGTCGGCAATCAGTAGTTTTATGAAGGATTGGAAATTATCAAACGCGCTGATCAGTCTTGTTCAGCATGCGATGACAGTTTTGCTGGCAATTCAAAAAGATCAAATTAAGCCGATGATGCTTTTTAATGCTGGTCGTAAAGCTATCTTAACGGCGAGCCAGGTTGCTGAATTTGAAGAATTACAGCATCCTGACTTACTAGCAATGAATGATCAACTACCAATTCATGATCGACATGATTTAGCAATTGATGGTGGTGCATTGATTCGCCATGCTTCGATTCAGCCGGGACCGCTATTGGGCAAGGTAATGAATCAATTATTAGCTTTAGTTGTTGAAGGAAAAGTCGCCAACGAAGAACCAGCACTTCTCCAGGAAGCACAAGATTTAATTGAGAAAGGGTAATTAACGAATGCAGACATTACGGGCAGATGATTTAACAAGCACTTATGGTGAAAAAACGTTATTTGACCACGTTTCACTAATGATTAATGAAGGTGACCGGATTGGTCTGATTGGGACTAACGGTAGCGGTAAGACCAGTTTGCTAAATGTGCTCGCCGGATTAACGAGCGCCGATGCTGGTGAGATTACTAAACCCCATGACTATACTATTGGTTATTTACGCCAAAAGCCGGTATTAGATCCCGATAAAACGGTGATGGACGCCATTTTTGCTGGTAATCAGCGCATTTTTGATACCATTCGTCAATATGAAGAAGCACTGAATAACTACAGTCAACATCCGGATGATCCACAATCGATTGATCGGTTCACCAAAATGCAGGGAAAGATGGATCAAGAGGATCTTTGGGAAGCCGAAAGTCAAGTTAAAACAATTTTGACTCAGTTAAAAATTACTGAATTGAGTCAACCCATTAAGGAACTATCTGGGGGTCAACAAAAACGGGTTGGGTTGGCACAAATATTAATCCAACATCCAGACCTTCTAATGCTGGATGAGCCTACGAACCAGTTAGACATTCCGTCAATTGTTTGGTTACAAGATTTTCTAGCCACTTATAAGGGAGCAGTTTTAGTTGTTACTCACGATCGTTACTTTTTAGATCAAGTTACCAACCACATTTGGGAATTATCATTTGGTAAACTCTATCATTATGATGGTAATTATCAAGCTTTTGTACAACAGAAGGCAGAACGGGTAGAATTAGCTGCCGAGGGGGAGCGTAAACGACAGTCCCTATACAAAAAAGAGTTAGCTTGGATGCGTCATGGAGCGAAGGCACGAAGTACTAAACAAAAGGGCCGGATTAACCGTTTCAATCAGTTAAAAGATTCGATCGGTAACCTACAAGAAGACCAGAATGTGCAGATTAGCCTCGGGTCCCAGAGATTGGGTAAGGATGTCATTAAAGTTGAGCATGCAAACCTCCAATTTGATAAGCGAACGATTCTTAAAGACTTCAACTGGCTTGTCCAACCTGGAGCCCGAATCGGAATCTCTGGAGCGAACGGGGCTGGTAAGTCAACGTTGTTAAACGTTATTGCTGGTCAGCAAGCATTAGACAGTGGTGTAATTAAAATTGGTGAGACCGTTAAGTTAGGGTATTATACTCAACAAACAGAGCCAATCGATAAGGATAAACGAGTAATTAATTATTTATCTGAAGTCGCTGAGTCTGTGCAAAACGCCAATGGTGAACGAATTAGTGTCACGAACCTATTAGAAGAATTTCTTTTTCCACGATTTATGCACGGTACTTTGATTCGGAAATTGTCTGGTGGTGAACAACGCCGCCTATATCTTTTAAAGATTTTAATGCAGCAGCCAAATGTTTTGCTTCTGGATGAACCTACGAATGATCTTGATATTTCAACTTTGACGGTCTTAGAAAATTATTTAGATGAATTTGCTGGCACGGTGATTACGGTTTCACATGACCGGTATTTCCTTGATCGGGTTGCTGACCAATTATTAATTTTTAAAGGAAATGGTGTTATTCAAGACTATACGGGACGTTTTACCGACTACCTAACACAACAAGAAACGGCAACTCAAAAGCCGACACCGAAAAAAACATCTCATAAAGTGTCTTCTACAAAATCAGTAACGAGTGAACCTAAAAAGAAAACAAAGCTAACCTATGCAGAAAAACTGGAGTGGGATCGGATTGATGGCGAATTAGATGATTTGGACCAACAACAACAATCCATTGAAAAACAAATGAACGATAGTGGCGATAATTATGAAAAATTAGCCAAGTTGCAAAAAGAACTTAACGCTGTTCAGAAACAGATTAATGATAAAACGGCTCGTTGGGAATACTTGAGTAACTACGTTGAGTAAGGAGAGACAGCATGGTAATTAACGAGAATGAACAACAATACTTAGATTTAGCGCGGTACGTTCTAGAAAATGGTCATTTAAAGGGTGATCGTACAGGTACCGGGACACGTTCAATCTTTGGCTATCAAATGCGCTTTGATTTGCAAAAGGGCTTCCCAATTTTGACGACCAAAAAAGTAGCGTTTGGTTTAATCAAGAGTGAATTATTGTGGTTTTTACGCGGGGATACTAATATTCGTTTCCTATTACAACACAATAACCATATCTGGGATGAATGGGCCTTTAAAAAGTGGGTTACTAGTGCTGAATATCAGGGACCGGATATGACGGATTTTGGACATCGCTGGTTATCTGATCCAGACTTTAAAGAACAGTACTTAGCCGAAAAAAAGCAGTTTTGTCAACGGGTATTGAATGATGATGAGTTTGCTAAGAAATATGGTGATTTAGGATTAGTTTACGGGAGTCAATGGCGAAGTTGGCGAACTTCACGTGGTGACACGATTGATCAAATCCAAAATGTAATCAATGAAATTAAAAAGAATCCTAATTCTAGACGATTAATTGTGTCCGCTTGGAACCCGGAGGATGTGCCGTCAATGGCGTTACCACCTTGCCATACAATGTTTCAATTTTACGTTAACGATGGGAAATTAAGCTGTCAGCTTTACCAACGATCAGCAGATATTTTCTTAGGAGTACCATTTAATATTGCCAGTTATGCTTTACTAACTCATTTGATTGCTCGCGAGTGTCAGTTGGAAGTGGGCGACTTTGTTCATACATTAGGGGATGCGCACATTTATAACAATCATATTAAACAGATTAAAGAACAACTAATGCGTCAGGTTCATTCTGCACCAAAGCTGATCTTTCCCAACGGGACCAAGAGTTTGGATGAGTACACGGTTGATGATATTAAATTAGATGGTTATCAACATGAACCGGCAATTAAAGCACCAGTAGCAGTTTAGAGAGGTTAAATATGAAAATTTCATTTGTCTGGGCTGAAGATGAAGCTGGCTGGATTGGCAAAAATGGTCAGTTACCATGGCACTTGCCCGTCGATCTTAAACACTTTAAAACGGTTACAGATCATCACCCGATTGTGATGGGAGCACGGACTTTTGCATCGATCGGGCGGCCATTACCAAATCGCCCCAATATTGTTGTTTCTCATCATCCGGTCGCCGTGGATCAAGTGATTACAGTTACAAATATTGAAGACTTAATGAACTTGATTTTTAAACGGTATGCTGATCAGGAAGAAGTTTGTATTATTGGTGGAGCAGGATTATTTGCCCAAATGGTTGCTCATGTGAACTGCCTTCATCGAACAATCGTTATGGGTAACCACCATGGTGATGTCAAAATGATTCCAATTGATTATCATCAATGGCAACTAACTAAAAAGACACCAGTCTATAATTCCAAGACTGGCGCGCTTAATTGTTATTTTGAAGAATGGGTGTTAGACAAAAAATAGAACGGCAAAGTAAATAAACGCAGAACCAGCTAACACAAAGAAATGCCATATTAAATGAGCTGTTTTCCGGGGAAAACTATAAATAATGGCCCCGATGGTGTAAGTAAGACCACCAGCCACAAGAAGTGAGAAGCCAACCGTTCCTAAGTGGTGCCAAAGTGGCCAGAAAGCAACGACACACAACCACCCCATGATGACATAAATTAACTTGGACCAATTACTTTTGTGTTTAAGCCAAATGCTTTTATAGATGATTCCTAAAACGGCCATTCCCCACTCAATACCAAAAAGTGTCCAGCCAAGCCAGCCTTTAATTGCTACAAGGCAAAATGGGGTATAGCTAGCAGCAATGAGCACATAGATAAAACAGTGATCAAGTCGTTGAAAAACAGCCTTAGCTTTTGTGTAGATCAGGCTGTGGAATAGGGTTGAGCTTAAATAAAACAATACCATTACACTTCCCATAATAGTAAAGGTAACGATTCGTAAAGCACCACCACGGTGAACCGCCATAATAATCAAGAGGACCAATCCGGCAATTGATAGGAGGGTGCCGATACCATGCGAAATGGCATTCATGACCTCAATCGTTAAATCACTGTGGATTGTACGTTCTTTCTTCATTAATCATCGGACTCCTTTAAACAAAAATTACGAAGTTATGCATTGTCATGGAACTTTTGGTATACTAATTAGGTACGCAACAGGTGTGATCCGTGCGATTATTACTTGAACAAGTAACCAAATAGTATTAATATGACATCATCTAGTTTTGATAACTAGATATATTATAGCAAATTATTTAGAAAGTGTGGCAAAACCATGTCAAAAATCAAAATTGTTTGTGATTCTTCAGCGGGGCTAACTGAAGAAGAAATTAAAAAGTATGATATTACGATTGTGCCATTAACAGTAATGATTGATGGAACTGTTTATACTGAAGGCGAAACCATTACTAATGATCAGTTTCCAGAACTGATGAAGAATGCCCAAAGTTTGCCAAAGACCTCTCAACCACCAATCGGCAAATTTGTTGAGGCTTTTGATCAATTGGGAGCGGATGGGAGCGAAGTCCTGTGTGTTTGCATGATGGAATCCATCAGTGGGACGGTTCATGCTGCAGAGCAGGCTGCCAAAATGACGAAAACTGCCGTTACTGTAGTTGATTGTCATACGACGGACCGGTGCATGGCTTTTCAAATTATAGAAGCTGCTAAAGTAATCGAACGTGATGGCACGATGGACGAAGCTGTAGCTAAAATGCGGGATGTTTTTTCTAAGTCCAAGCTCTTTTTAGCGATTGATAAATTAGATAATTTAGTTGCTGGTGGACGGGTTAACCGGTTTTCTGGAACGCTTTCTAAGTTATTAAATATTAAAGTGATGTTAGAAATTAAAGATGGTGAAATCACGATTGATAGTAAGGGGCGTGGAACCAAATACTTACACAAGACGTGGGAACGCATCTTACAACAGATGGTGGAAGGACCCAAAGTTAAAGCAATTGGAATTTCTGATGTGCAAGCAACCAAGGAAGTTAATTGGTTATTAGAACGCTTGAAAGAACATTTTCCTGATATTAACATTGTAGTGCGTGAAACTGTTCCAATTATCGCCACGCATACGGGAATTGGGGCTAATAGTCTACATTATTACACTGAATAGATTGGGGGAGGGCTCCTGGCTTAAAGCTAACTAAATCTCAATTGAATGTGTATCAACGAGGCCTGTAGCTCGGTCGTACCGAACTTTGGGCCTTTCTTTATACCTATTTGATGACTAAAGATGGGAGGTTATAACTTGGGAAAGGCAAAACGAAATGTCATTATTACCAGTTTAGTCATTATTTGCTTACTGGTTGGGGGTTGGTTTGTTTGGCGATCATATTATCATCAACATCAATCCAGTTCTGGACCTCGAGCGACACGAGTAGTTAAAAAGAAAGTTCATCTGGTTGCAATTGGTGATTCGATGACGTATGGTCAGGGAGATAAAAATGGTGGTTATGTGGGAATTATTAAGCCACGGTTACAGAAAAAATTTCATAATCAAGTTACAACTGTCAACTACGGGGTAAGTGGGGATCGTTCCGACCAAATCCTAGACCGGATCAACCAACAAGCGACTATTCGAAAACAATTGCATCAAGCGGATGTAATTGTGATGACGGTAGGTGGTAATGATCTAATGCAGTCGTTGCAAAAAAATCTCACCACCAATTCAACAAAGTTACTTAATCGTGATATTAACAAAGCTGGCAATACCTACCAAAAAAAGTTGCAGCGTTTATTTAGTACAGTGCGAAAGCAGAATAAGACTGCGCCAATTTTTGTGATGAGTATTTATAATCCGGTTTACACGTATTTTCCGCAGGTGGATAGTATTAATAATTCTATCAGTAAATGGAACCGCATTACTAAATCGACCCTTCAAGGATATGGACCAGCCTACTTTGTCGATATTAATCATTTAATGTCATATGGACAGTATAAAACAAAGCGTCAACGACAACAGTTGATCAAATCTTCTGAGCAGGCTAATAGCGGACAAACATCCCAAAAACAGTTGGTGTCAATTATGAACGAGCGTGATAAGAACCTCAATCAATACATTTCAACGGATGATAACTTTCATCCGAACCATTTAGGGTATCGTCAAATGACCCAACGATTGTTTAAAGCAATGGTTAAACATGACGGTTTTGAGTATCAAGAACGATAGGAAGGATAGCTATGAAGAAATTAGGTCAAAAACGTAATTATTGGAAGTGGGCCTTCTGGGGGCTTGTAATTGTATTAGTGCTTACCGGTGGCTTTATCTATAGTCGCGTGACTGCACCAGTTACTGTACCCACTGAAGTTAGTGCGCCAGCTAAGACGGCCAATTCCTTTGAAGTAACCTTAAATCGTAAGCAAGTAAATGCACTTTCTAGTAACTACCTTGATCGGTTACTCAAGGGCAATAACATTAAGTATCGCTTTATTGTTGGTAAAGAATACGCAACAGTAATTGGAACTACTAAATTTTTGGGATCCAAGGTTCAGTTTGCAATTAATTTTATTCCAGAACGGCAAACCAACGGGAATGTTTTGCTGCGGGCAAAGGGCTTATCAGTCGGTCGGCTAAATCTGCCGATTAAGTACGTAATGGGATACATTAAGAAGCAATATAAGCTCCCAAATTGGGTTTACGTGGACCAAAAGAAGCAAACTATTTTGCTAGATCTGAATAAATATAGCAAGAACCACGCTCTTCACTATTCAGCTGAACAAATTGATATTAAAAATGGTCAATTCAGGTTCTTAATCTCAATTCCGAAGAACGGAGGTTTTTAAAATGTATCGTACTAGTTTTTACCATTTCCTGATGACTCTTCGTCAACCGGATTCGCCAACAGCTGTGGAACAATTTGCTAACAACGCTTTTTTGGATTCAACCTTTCCAAAGCAATCCCAAGATTTTGATGAGATTTCAAAATATTTAGAAGAAAATGCTAATTATTTGCCATCGATGACCATCTTTGATGACGCTTGGCAATTGTATTTGAATAAAATGGAGTAGGAGATAATTATGGCAACAATTCAATGGTTTCCAGGTCATATGGCCAAAGCACTTCGCCAAATTCGTGAACAAATGTCGTTGGTAGATATTGTCTTTGAATTAGTTGATGCACGCATCCCATATTCAAGTCAAAATCCCGAAGTTGCACGGGCGGCTGGAGATAAACCCCGATTATTAATTTTAACGAAGACTGATTTAGCGGATCCACAAGTTACTCAAGAATGGCTGAATTTCTTTGCACATCATGATCAACCAGTGCTGGCTTTAGATTCGCGTGGGCGAAACGTTGCTAAAGTGGTAACCCAAAAGGCGCAGTCCATTTTGGTAGATAAACTAGCAGCGGAGCAGGCAAAGGGAATGAAAAAGCGCGCAATTCGAGCAATGTGCGTCGGAGTACCAAATGTTGGAAAATCAACCCTCCTAAACCACCTGGTGAAGAAAAATGTTGCTGCAACTGGTAATCGTCCTGGCGTGACAACGGGACAGCAATGGCTACGTTCATCCGCTCAGCTTGAGTTATTGGATACCCCCGGGGTATTGTGGCCGAAATTTGCAACGGAACGGCAAGGTACTTTATTGGCCTTAACGGGAGCAATCAAGGACAGCCTCTTTGCTAAGGATGATGTCGCACTATTTGCGTTACATTATTTACGAAAGCATCGTTTAGCAGAGCTTATGTCACGCTACCGATTATCTAAAGCAGATGTTGATGAAACGGTAAGTGATCCAGATCTGTTATTAACGATTACGCAAAAAATGGGTTTTCGGGATGACTATGATCGGGCTAGTGAACGGCTAATCTTTGAATTACGAAAAGGAAAATTAGGTAAGATTTCCTTAGAAACGCCAGCGGATCTAGAAACGAAGCACGAAAATGACTGATCGATTAAGTGTTCAGCAGGTCAAAGAACAGTTAAAAATGGTTACTAGTTTTAGCGACCCATTTGTTCAAAATTTACGAGAAGATCCACGGAAGGGAGTCCAGGCGGCGCTTCAGCAATTAAAAAAGCGACTTGCAAAGCAACAAGCAGCTCTATCAGCCTTTGAAGAACGTTTTAAGTATGAGCGGGCATTGTGGCAGGCTGGTAATCAATATGTAGCCGGGATGGATGAAGTCGGCCGTGGCCCTTTAGCTGGTCCCGTGGTGACCTGTGCAGTAATTTTAGATGATCGCTTTGACTTAGTTGAAGTTACAGATTCCAAAATGTTATCACGACGCGAACGGGAACGCCTATATTTGCGGATTGTTGATGAGGCAGTAGAAGTAAGTATTGCGGTAAATTCACCAGCAGTAATTGACCAATTAAATATCTATCGTGCTACGCAGGATGCGATGATTAGAGCGGTTCACGAACTACGGCATCAACCAAGCCATTTGATTGTTGATGCTGTTCCACTATCTTTATCAATTCCCCAGACAACCTTAATTAAGGGTGATCAGAAAAGTATCAGTGTTGCTGCCGCTAGTATTGTTGCTAAGGAATATCGGGACCATTTGATGGCAGACTATGCTCGTTTGTATCCGGGTTATGACTTTGAAAACAATATGGGTTATGGAACAAAGCAGCATCTAGCTGGTTTGGAAAAGCATGGTGTAACCCCAATTCACCGGCGAACTTTTGCTCCTGTTCCCCAGTTTTTATCAAAAAGTTAAATTAAAAAAATACAAATTAAACTCCTTTTCGTCTTTAAGTAGTGAAAGGAGTTTTTTACATGCAACCGAAAGAATTTTTAATTAAACTTAACGTTTGTCGAGGTTTAGGAATTATCTCTAAATATCGCCTCTGGGAAATTGCTGCTGAACGCTACGAATTTGATGATATGGTGACCATCACAAGGATTGCGAATATTAACGGTAAGGTACGAGAACGCTTTTTAAGTGCCTGGTCATCGCAGGAGACCGAAACAGCTTATCAACGTAATTGCCAAATGCCGTTAATTACAATAGTTGATGCGCTTTATCCAGAATTACTGAAGCGGATTTATTGCCCACCACTAGTTTTGTACTTTATGGGGAATCGTCATTTGTTAAAATCTTCATGTTTAGCGGTGGTAGGAGCACGTCAAATGACCAGTTATGCTCGACAAAGTCTGCAGCAGTTACTGCCGCCCGTTATTCAACGTCATATTACGGTTGTGAGTGGTTTAGCACGTGGTGTCGATGGTTTAAGCCATGAAATTACCCTTCAGCATGGCGGCCGAACCATTGCGGTGGTGGGGAATGGTTTAAATCGGATCTATCCACCGGAACACGACCGACTGCAACGGCAGATTAAGCGGCATGGATTATTGATCTCTGAATATCCATTAGATACACCATCACTACCCCACCACTTTGTCGAGCGGAACCGCATTATTGCAGGATTAGCGGATGCTTGTTTAATAGTGGAAGCACGAAAACGGAGCGGCAGTTTGATTACGGCTAACTTAGCTTTAAAAGAAAACCGGAATGTTTTAGCAATTCCTGGACCGATTAATAGTGAACAATCACTTGGCTGCAATGAATTAATTGCGAGTGGAGCACGACCAATTTTAAATGCAAATGATATTTTAGAAGAACTCGGTAACCGGTTCTACAAATTACAAAATGATTGAATTTTTTCTTCATTTAATAATTTTTAATTTGACAGCCAGGCGGTTATGCCTTAATAATGAATGTTGAATTAAAATTATCAAAGATAGGAGCCACTATTTTGGCAACTAAAACAACACAATCTAAAAAAACTACTACTAAACGCCGCAAACGCGTTGCAAATCGTAATAAAAAGAAATTAGTGATCGTTGAATCACCATCAAAAGCAAAAACAATTGGTAAGTACCTTGGGCGGACTTACAAGGTCGTTGCTAGTCTTGGCCACGTTCGTGATTTACCTAAGAGTCGGATGGGAGTCGAAATTGATAATAATTACCAACCTGACTACATTTCGATTCGTGGTAAGGGTGACGTAATTAAGGAACTTCGGCGTGATGCGCGGAATGCGAAGGCGGTTTACTTGGCTTCTGACCCTGATCGTGAAGGGGAAGCCATTGCTTGGCACGTCTCCAATTTGTTGAAAATGGATGATACTGCCAAAAATCGGGTCACATTCAATGAAATCACGAAGGACGCTGTTAAAGAAGCCTTTAAAGAACCTCGGGCAATTAATATGGATCTGGTCGATGCCCAACAAGCACGGCGGGTTCTAGACCGGTTAGTTGGGTATTCTATCAGCCCGATTTTGTGGAAAAAGGTGAAAAAAGGCTTGAGTGCTGGACGGGTCCAGTCAGTCGCATTGAATTTGATTATTCAACGAGAAAAGGAAATTCGTAACTTCAAGCCTGAAGAATACTGGACAATTGATGCTGAATTTGCCAAGGGTAGTGAACAGTTTAAAGCGTCATTTTATGGCGAAAATGGTAAGAAGATGGCTTTAAGCAATAATGATGCTGTTCAAGCTGTCTTGCGCAAGCTAGATCGCCAAAAGATGTTTAACATTGATAATGTGGAACGTAAGGAACGACGACGCCAACCGCAACCACCATTTACGACTTCGACGATGCAACAAGATGCTAACCGGTGCTTGAAGTTTCGAACCCGTAAAACAATGATGGCGGCTCAGCAGTTGTATGAAGGAATTAACATTGGTGAAGGGGCAGCCGTTGGTTTAATTACCTATATGCGGACAGATTCAACGCGGATTGCGGGAATCGCTAAGCACGAAGCTTCACAGTTTATCAATGAAGAATATGGTGCCGAATATGCAGCGACTAAGCCAATCAAAGGAAAGCTCCCTGAAGGCGCTCAGGATGCTCACGAAGCGATTCGTCCAACTTCTGTTTTCCGAACACCTGCCAAGATGAAAAAGTATCTGACCCCTGATCAGTACAAACTTTATAACTTAATTTGGTGTCGGTTTGTGGCTAGTCAAATGACTGCAGAAGTTATTGATACGATGACAGTTACGATCTCCCAAAATAACGTTAACTTCCGTGCTAATGGATCGAAAGTTAAGTTTAAGGGCTTTACCAAGGTCTACAAGCGGGGCACCGAAAAGGATAACTTACTACCAAACCTTGAAGTTGGCGATCAAGTTAGAATGGTAAATGATGATCCAGCTCAGCACTTTACGCAACCACCGGCAAGATTTACAGAAGCGGCCTTAGTTAAAACGCTGGAAGAAAATGGTGTTGGTCGACCATCAACTTATGCACCAACCCTTGATACTATCCAACGTCGTTACTATGTCCGGTTAGTTTCACGTCACTTTGAACCAACAGAACTCGGCGAAATTGTCAATGATCTGATCGAAAAGAACTTCCCAGAAATTGTCAACGTTAAGTTTACAGCGGATGTGGAAGGCGATTTAGATAAGATCGAAGAAGGCAAAAAAGAATGGGTTAAGGTCGTGGATGACTTCTATCGGCCATTTGCAAAAGAAGTTGCGACTGCAGAAGAAAAAGTTGAAAAGATTCCGATGAAGGATGAGCTTGCGGATATTAATTGTGATATCTGTGGGGCACCAATGGTCATTCGGATGGGTCACTATGGAAAGTTTATTGCTTGTTCACGTTTTCCAGAGTGTCGAAACACGAAGGCAATTGTGAAGGATACTGGTATTACATGTCCTAAATGTGGCCAAGGGAACGTGGTCGAACGAAAGTCCAAACGAAACCGCACGTTCTATGGATGTTCTCGGTACCCTGATTGTGACTTTGTTTCATGGGACAAGCCAGTTGGACGAAATTGTCCAAAGGATGGTCACTTCCTAGTTGAAAAGAAAGTTAAAGGTGGCAAGCAGGTTATTTGTCCGAATGGTGATTACGAAGAAGAAGTACAAAAATAGTTAAGGGATGGTGAGTTGATGGATCAAAGTTTAAAAATTAAATTAGATCAACAGTACCAACTTAACGATTTACCCACACCATTAGCAAAACTTATTCATAGCGGTCAAAAATTTGAAGACTTTTTGACGACTGCGGGCGGTTTCCCGGGGTGGTCAAAAGTGACGGCTAATGATTATGCGACTTATTTAAGCGTGCTTAATCAACAACGCACTCCTAATTCACAATTGGAGCAACAGGTTTTTTCATTAGATCAATTAGGGATGCTACTCCAGGACAGTCAAATGGTGGTTAAAAACCCATTTGATTTAGCAAACGTTTTTGCAATCTATTTAACTGGTGAACGCCAATTAGCTGCAACTACGGTTCAGGGGTATGAAAATGACCTCCGGATGTTTCGAAAGTTTTTGACCGCAAAAAAGCATTGGCTGGGATGGCTAAAGATTAAGCGTCAAGATATTCAGGCGTATTTAACCCACTTAAATGATCTCCGTCGTCAATGGACGACAATCAACCGCGAATTAGCGAGTCTCAGAACCTTTTATAACTTTCTATTAACGAATGGTTTAGTGGTTGCTAATCCATTCGATGAAGTCAGAATGAAACATCATTCCCGTTCTCTACCGCGTTATTTTTATGAACCAGAAATGAACGCACTGTTTAAAGCAGCGGATGGCGACGGTCGGCCACTCGACTTTCGAAATCGGGCCATTATCGAACTTCTTTATGCTACGGGAATGCGGGTTAGCGAATGTGCTAGTCTCTCATTAGAACAGATTAATTGGGATGTCCAGATGATTCTGGTTCATGGGAAGGGAGATAAAGAGCGTTACGTTCCCTTTGGTCACTACGCTAAAGTGGCCTTAGAAAGATATCTTCATGAATGTCGGGAGCCGTTGATGGACAAGTATCATGAAGAACATCGGCGGGTTTTTATCAATCATTATGGTAAACCCATCACCAGTGAGGGGATCGAATATGTCCTGAACCAGGTGGTAAAAAAAAGCTCACTCAATATCCACATCCATCCGCATATGCTACGGCATAGTTTTGCTACGGCGATGTTGAATAATGGCGCTGATATTCGTTCAGTACAAGAATTGCTAGGGCACTCTAGTCTGTCAACCACTCAGATCTATACACACGTTACAAGGGAAAATCTACAGAAAACCTATATGAAACTGTTTCCACGTGCCAAAATGACAAAGGAAGATCAATCATGATTACAATTCAAGATACCAATTTAATAGTTAAAATCGATCCACTAGGCGCTCAGCTGCACAGCTTAGTTCATGCTGGCCAAGAATACTTATGGCAAGGGGATCCCAGTTCATGGAAACGGCAAGCTCCAATTCTGTTCCCGTTTGTGGGTCGCTTAAAGGATGACCAGTATGAGTATCGCGGTATGACTTATCATCAAACTCAACATGGTTTTGCACGAGATGAAATGTTTGAAGTTGTAAACCAGCGTGCAAACCAAGTCACGTTAATTTTGAAGGATAATAATCGTACTCGAGCAGCATACCCATTTACGTTCGAATTAGTAGTAACTTACCAAGTTACAAATGGCAAACTATCAGTAACCTATCAAGTTACAAACCCGAGCGATGATCAGCAGCTAATTTATGCCATTGGTGCTCATCCGGGATTTAACGTTCCATTAACTGATCAAGAGCGGTTTGAGGAGATGAGAGTAACAGTTAATCCAGCTAAAGTCTATTCTCAAATTAAACTAATAGCACCAGGTCCATTGAATGACTTAGAACATCCACAAACAATCGATTTTCGTTCACCACTTCAATTACGTCATGACTTGTTTAACCAGGATGCCTTAATTTTGGATGCAAAAGAACAACCAGTGACGGTAACAATCAGTGATGCTGATGGTCAGCATGGTGTACACGTTATTACGGATAATAATAAATTGATTGGAATTTGGTCGCCGTTCCCGGCAAAAGCTAATTTGCTTTGCATTGAACCGTGATGGGGAATTGCGGATGGAATTAACAGTGATGGACAACTAACCCATAAACAGCTGATGGATCGTTTACAACCTGGTCAGCAACGACAATATCATTTTGCAATTCAACCATTCTAATCACATAAAAAAAGACCGCCTTTTGAGGCGGCCTTTTTAGCTACTGATGACGGTGACGCAGATAATTTCCAAGTCCAAAGTGAACCATTGACTCGTTGCCATGGAGAATTCGTTGGATGTTACTACGATGCCGCCAAATAATTAAAACAGTAATGATTCCAGCAATTATTGCTAGAATATGGTCATGAATTACCAAAGCAATGATAAAAATAGTCGTTACTGTGATAATACTTGCACAGCTGACCATGCTAGTTAACAGAATAATGCTTATGAAAAGGACACAGGCAATTATAAAGAGGATGGGGTTATATGCTAAGAGAATCCCGGCACTGGTTGCTACAGCTTTACCACCATGAAAATGATCAAAAATCGAACATGTGTGGCCAACCGAAGCTACCAATCCAATCAGTAGCGGGTTAACTGGAGAATGGAACAAATATGGTTGGCTGGCCGCCAACGTCCCTTTTAAAATATCCATTAATAACACAACCACTCCGGCTTTTGGACCGAGTACGCGAAATGTATTGGTGGTTCCAATATTGCCGCTGCCTTCTTTGCGGATGTCCTGGTGATAAAAATAGCGGCCAATCCATAATCCCGATGGAATGGAGCCTAATAAATAGGCAATTATGATCATTATAATGGTAGTCATTTCAAAACTCCTTTATGCATTAACTTTGTTATCATAGCATGGTTTACTAATCAGTGGCTACCATAAATTATCGTTTGCACCGATGAATTAATTCGAGTAGACTAGTAATGTTACATTTTTCAAAAGTGAGGAGGCCCCAACAGTGGCAAAAAAAGAATATCAATATGATTCATCCTCGATCAAAATTTTAAAGGGGTTAGAAGCCGTTAGAAAACGGCCTGGGATGTATATCGGGTCAACGGATACCTATGGACTTCACCACCTCGTATATGAAATTGTTGATAATTCCGTTGATGAAGCACTATCCGGCTATGGTGATGAGATTAACGTAACCATTGGTGCTGATAATTCCATCACTGTTCAAGATCACGGTCGGGGAATGCCCGTTGGGATGCACGCTAGTGGGAAACCGACGCCGGAAGTAATTATGACGGTCTTACATGCTGGTGGGAAGTTTGGTCAAGCCGATGGCTACAAAACTTCCGGTGGATTGCACGGTGTTGGGGCATCGGTAGTCAACGCCTTATCAACTAACTTAACGCTAACGATTGTTCGTGATCATGTGCGCTATCAAGAAAAATTTAAAGATGGCGGTCAGCCAGTTGGTACTCTGAAGAAACTAGGTAAAACTAAGGATTCCAGCGGGACCACCGTTTCTTTTAAACCTGATCCCGCCATTTTTTCCACGACGGTCTATGATTACAATACTTTAGCACGACGTTTACGGGAGTCAGCCTTTTTGCTAAAGGGGTTGAGGATCACCTTAACTGATCAACGACCAGGACAAGAACAAAGTCAGACGTTCCAGTATGAAAATGGGATTAAGGACTTTGTCGAATATTTGAATGAAGACAAGGATACGTTAGGCAAAATATTGACCTTTACTGGTAAGCAAGATGGTGTGGAAGTAGATGTTGCTGCTCAGTACAATGATGGCTACTCCGAAAATGTCCTCTCCTTTGTAAATAATGTGCGAACACCAGATGGTGGGACCCATGAGGCTGGTTTTCGCAGCGCTTGGACCAAGAGCTTTAATGATTATGCACGAAAGACAAATCTTCTCAAAGACCGTGATAAGAATTTAGAGGGGAGCGACGTTCGTGAAGGATTGACGGCTGTCGTTTCGGTTCGAATCCCAGAACGAATTTTGCAATTTGAAGGACAAACTAAAGATAAACTGGGGACACCAGAAGCACGAAAAATTGTTGATAACATTGTTAGTGAACAATTGAATTATGCACTTCTCGAGAATGGTGACTTTGCTCAAATGCTTATCCGCAAGGCAGTTAAAGCACGTCAAGCGCGTGAAGCTGCGAGAAAGGCCCGGGACTTATCGCGGAACGGCAAAAAGCGGAGTCGCAAAGAACGAAATCTATCTGGTAAATTAACTCCTGCGCAATCTAAGAATGCCCAAAAGAACGAATTATTCCTGGTCGAAGGAGATTCTGCCGGTGGCTCAGCTAAGCAGGGTCGGGACCGAAAATTCCAAGCCATCCTGCCATTACGAGGAAAAGTATTAAATACTGAAAAGGCGAAGTTAGATGACGTTTTAAAGAATGAAGAATTAAATACGATTATTTACACTGTTGGAGCCGGCGTTGGGTCTGAATTTAACGTGGCAGACTCTAATTACGATAAAATTATTATTATGACGGATGCTGATGATGATGGCGCCCACATTCAAATTTTGTTGTTGACATTCTTCTACAAGTATATGCGACCGATGATTGAGGCTGGTAAAGTCTACATTGCATTGCCGCCATTGTACCGATTGCAACAAGGACGGGGGGCCAAGAATAAAATCACCTATGCATGGACTAATGAAGAATTAACTAAATTAACCAAGAAGATGGGTAAAACGGCTTCTTTACAACGGTTTAAGGGGCTTGGTGAAATGAATGCCGATCAACTTTGGGAAACAACGATGAATCCGGAAACGCGGACGTTAATTCGGGTACAAATCAATGATGCCCAGTTAGCAGAAAAGCGGGTTACAACGTTAATGGGAAATAAGGTCGAACCACGTCGTGAATGGATTGAAAAAAACGTCCAGTTTACAATGACTGATGATAAAGAATCCGATGAATTAGTTGAGCATAAGGGTCAAGCGACTGCAATTCCCGATCCGCACATTAAAACATGGAATAACCAATAGTAAAATGAGAAAGGACTGTGCCAAGTGAGTGATAACAAAATTGAAGAGTTAACGCTGGAACAGTTAATGGGTGAACGGTTTGGCCGTTATTCAAAGTCCATTATTCAAGAGCGGGCGCTTCCTGACATTCGTGATGGATTAAAACCAGTTCAGCGCCGGATCTTGTTCGCGATGAATAAGGATGGTAACACTTATGATAAGGGCTTCCGAAAGTCCGCTAAGTCGGTCGGTAATGTTATGGGGAACTTTCACCCACATGGGGATAGTTCCATTTATGAAGCGTTAGTTCGGCTGAGTCAGGACTGGAAATTGCGTGAACCATTAATTGAAATGCACGGTAATAACGGTTCAATGGATGGAGATCCAGCCGCAGCAATGCGGTATACCGAAGCACGGTTAAGTAAGATTGCCGGTTTAATGCTTCGGGATATTGACAAGGATACCGTTGAAATGACGTTAAACTTCGATGATACCGAAAAAGAGCCGACCGTCCTCCCCGCTAGAATTCCCAACCTTTTTGTGAATGGGGCGACCGGGATTTCTGCTGGTTACGCAACCGAAATTCCACCACATAATCTGCGGGAATTGATTCAAGCGTTGATTTACCTACTCAAACATCCGGAAGCATTTTTAGATGATTTAATGACTTACGTACCAGGACCAGATTTCCCAACCGGAGGAATTATTCAAGGCGTTGATGGTATTCGTAAAGCATACGAAACCGGTCGAGGGCGGGTTATTTTACGTGCTAACACTACCATTGAGGAATTACGTGGCGGACGCCAACAAATCATCGTGACAGAAATTCCTTATGGAGTGAATAAAGCTCAGCTTGTTAAGCGGATCAATGATTTACGTTTAAATAAAAAAGTTGAAGGAATTTCAGAGGCCCGTGATGAAACTGACCGGAGTGGGTTGCGGATTGCCATCGAACTGAAACGGAATGCGGATGCCAATGGAATCTTGAACTACTTACTGAAAAATACAGACCTGCAAATCAACTATAACTTCAACATGGTGGCGATTGATAACCAACGGCCAATGCGGGTTGGTTTAAAACACTATCTGAAATCTTATCTTGCCTTCCAGCAAGAAATCATCACGCGCCGGACGCAATTTAACCTCCATAAGGCTCAAACTCGACTGCACATTGTAGAAGGGTTGATTAAAGCGCTCTCCATTCTGGATCAAGTTATTAAGACGATTCGGGCAAGTAAGAATCGAAAAGATGCAACCCAAAACTTAGTTAATGAATATCAATTCACCCAACCACAAGCAGAAGCAATTGTGGCTTTGCAACTATACCGTTTAACGAATACAGATGTGACTGATCTTCGTGACGAACAGCAACGGTTGAATGATTCAATTGCAGAATATAACAAGATCTTAAATGACCAAAACGAGTTAAATCGCGTGCTAGTTAAGGAATTTAAGGCCATTGATAAGCAATTTGGCTCTGATCGAAAAACTCAAATTGAAAAACACATCCAAAAACTGACGGTCGATACTAAAGTGACGGTACCGGATGAAGAAGTTGTTGTCTTAGTTTCTCACGCCGGCTATATCAAACGCACCAGTTTACGGAGCTTTAAGGCTTCAGTGTTAGAAGAGAATGGGCTCCGTGAAGACGACTACCCACTGTTGATTCAACGGGCTTCGACGCTTAACCATTTGTTTATGTTTACAAACCAGGGGCACGTTATTTATCGGCCAGTGCATGAACTGACGGATGCTAAGTGGAAAGAAACTGGTGAGCATATATCACAGTCGATTGGGTTAGCGGACGATGAGGAAATTATCAAAGCACTGATTTTTGAAAATCTGGAATTACCAGGAACAATGATCTTCTCCACTAGTGATGGCCAAGTCAAGCAGACTACCATTCAGGATCTGAAACCTGGGTCCAGATATAAGAGCCGGGCCAGTGTTGTTATGAAGCTTAAGGATGCTAGTGCACGAATGATTAATGCTGAATACTATGAACCACAGGCCCAAAATGTTAGTCTGACGGCAATCAGTAAACATGGCTATGGATTACGGTTTGATGTTGCTGAAGTGCCAACTCAAGGCACGCGGACTGCTGGAGTGCGGGCAATTAATTTGAAAGATGATGATGAACTGGTTAATTTAGTCCAGACGGCTGATGACGACCGCCTTGCAATTATGACCCAGCGGGGAGCCTTTAAAGAAATGCGTGCCAACGAACTAGAAGTTGGTAGTCGAGCTCGGCGTGGTGTGCTGGTATTGCATAAATTGAAGAAACATCCGCACGAAATTGTTGATTTCTTAGCATATCCTGCTGATTATCATGGTGCATTTGAAGTCATTACCGATCGTCCTGAATTCCAAGATATCTTAGTTGATGATCATCATTTGGGAACGGCTAAGTCTAATGGGACCTTTGTGATTGATACTGATACACAGGGAACACCAGTGACTCTCCGCCGTAAGATTACAGTAATGGCAAATCCAGCTAAGGAAGGCTCTGACAATAAGAATACTCAAACTGATCCCCAAAGCCATGGGGCACAGCAAGAAAGCCTGGATATTAAGTAATTGATCGTTTTTGAAATTCTGTCAAAAAAAGTTATGGAGAATTGCCAAAGTCGTGATATGATTAAAGATGTGAGATGGATTAACATCACTATTTTGAGGAGGAATCCAATATTATGAGTAAAGAATTAGTCTTTGGACACCAAAATCCGGATACAGATGCCATTACAGCGGCAATGGCATTTTCATACTTACAAAATCAATTAGGTTACGAAACAGAAGCCGTTGCACTTGGTGAACCAAACGATGAAACTAAGTACGCCCTTAAGCATTTTGATATGGAAGCACCACGGGTGGTTAAGACCGTTGCTAACGAAGTTGACCAAGTTATGTTAGTTGACCATAACGAACCACAACAAAGTGTTTCAGATATTGATAAAGTTCAAGTAACCCACTTGGTTGACCACCACCGGATTGCTAACTTCAACACTGCACAACCATTATGGGCAACAGTTCGTCCATACGGCTGTGTAAGTACCGTTATTTATGAACTTTTTGAAAGCAAGCACATTGATATTCCTGCTGACCTAGCCGGAATGATGCTTTCAGCAATTATTTCAGATACTTTGCTTTTGAAGTCCCCAACCACGACTGATCATGATCGGGAAGCAGTTAAGGCCTTAGCTAAGATTGCTGATGTGGACTACGAAGACTATGGCATTAAGATGTTGAAGGCCGGCACTAATCTGGATGCTAAGTCAGATAACGATATTGTTGATGGCGATGCTAAGTCATTTGAATTAAATGGTTCGACAGTGCGGATTGGTCAAGTTAACACAGTAGACTTGGATGATGTCTTTGCTCGTCAAGCCGACTTAGAAAAAGAAATGCAATCATTGATGGACCAAAATGGTTATGATACCTTCATTTTGATTGCTACCAACATTTTAAATAGTGATTCTGACTTATTGGTTGTTGGTGGCAACACTGATAAGGTAGAAAAGGCCTTTGGTAAGAAGCTGAATGATGCTCACCGAATGAATCTTCCTGGCGTTGTTTCGCGGAAGAAGCAAGTGGTTCCTCCATTGACGGACGCTTTTGAAGGCTAATTACATGTTAAACCTTAAAACCTCAGTTTTAGTCTGAGGTTTTTTTATAGAGTGGCGCTTACTTATTGTAAGTTAAAACAAAATGAGATATAATTAAATCAACAATAACGAGGAGGGAATTACGATGTATTTAACGTTTACTGATGACGCAAAACAACGGCTTAGTCGCTACTTGGGAACTTCTAAAAAGATGCTTTTAGATTACGATGATGGTGTCGGCCCATTTTCAGCACTTGGCAATTGTTCTCTTGATGATAACTTTAAATTAATTTTTGTTAATCAGAATCAGTCATTTAAGGACTTTGATGCAAGCTTCGATTCGAACCTCGGAAAGATTTACTATAAGGGTTACACTAAACCGCAATTGGCTGATCAAATGACGGTTAGCTTTAACGCCCACGTTTTTACGATGCCGTTAAAGTCTCCTCAGGGAATTTTAACTGATGATTTAGAAATCTTGGACGTTAGTGATAAACAACCTCAACAGATCCAAATGACGAAGGCCCATGATTGCTAGTTGGGAGTGAATTCAATGAATAATGATGATTTAAAGCAGCGATTAACGCCTTTACAATATGAAGTCACCCAGCATGCGGCCACTGAACGACCATTCAGTGGGAAGTATGATCATTTTGACCAGCCTGGTATTTATGTTGATATTGTAAGTGGGGAACCCCTCTTTTCTTCTCTGTATAAGTATGATTCAGGATGTGGTTGGCCGGCCTTTAGCAAACCACTAAATAAGTTAAAAATGAAACGTGACCAATCTTTTGGCATGGAACGGACTGAAGTTAGAAGTCCACAAGCTAATTCTCATTTAGGGCACGTCTTTTCCGATGGTCCAGTGGATCGTGGCGGTTTGCGCTATTGTATCAATTCTGCCGCGCTCAAATTTATTCCGGTAACTGAGCTGGCAGCAAACGGTTATGGCGAGTATGCACAGCTCTTTAAAGATTAACTTGTTGCAAGTTTAATAAGTGTAGTAGAATAAGAACCCGTAATAACGTTTTAATAAGGGAGGGCTTGAGTCTTGGTTACACAAGCAGCCATTTTATTATTAATTGGCGTTTTTGCGGGTTCTTTAGGTGCTTTGCTTGGAATTGGTGGTGGAATGATTATTATCCCGATTTTAAGCATTCTAATGGGCTTGCCAATGCGCTATGCAATTGGTGCCAGTGTGATTGCAGTAATTGCAACGAGTTCTGGGGCCACAATTGCGTACTTGAAAGATGATTTGTTGAATTTACGGGTGGCAATGTTTTTAGAAATTGCTACCACTATTGGGGCAATTACCGGTGCCATTTTGACAGGAGTAATTGACGGTAAATGGCTCGAAGTAATTTTCGGTATTTTCTTGGTCTATTCTACCTATAATTTGATTCAAAAGCTGCGCGGGAAAGTTAGAGTAGATGCAACAAACGTCAGTGACGACAAGTGGGCACGAAAATTAAAGCTACAAGGTTCCTATTATGATCAGTTATCTATGCAAGAGAAATACTACCAAGTAACACGGGTTCCGGGTGGTTTTGCAATGATGTACGCTGCCGGATTAGCCAGTGGTTTACTCGGGATTGGTAGTGGCGTTTTTAAAGTGATTGCGATGGATACTATCATGAAAATGCCCCTTAAGCCATCGAGCGCGACCAGTAATCTGATGATGGGGGTAACGGCGGCAGCGAGCGCAACCGTTTACTTCTTTAACGGTTCTATTCATCCGCATATTGCCGCACCGCTCGCAATCGGAATCTTGATTGGGGCGGCAATTGGGACTCGTTTAATGCAGCGAATTCAACCACGTTTGTTGCGTATGATTTTTGTGCCGATTCTTTTAATTATGGGTATCCAAATGATCCTCAAGGGCTGTGGGGTGATTAACTAATGGCAAGTAAAGAAAGTTCAGCAACGCGTTCCGAAATGGCCAAGGTTGAAAATGTAATTGGTATTATCATGCAGATTGGTGTTTTAGTTTCCGCATTAGTAATTGTGATTGGCTTATTGATGTTCTTTATTACAGGACAATCTGGCTATGCTGGAACGACATTCCCCCATTCGTTTAGTACGATCGGGCAGGGGATTATTGCTTTAAAGCCGTATGCAATTATTATGTTGGGGCTATTTATGTTAATATTAACCCCTGCACTCCGGGTTTTAGTATCGATCTATGCCTTTGCAGTGATGAAGGATCACCTGTACGTATGGATTACCACTATCGTAATGATCATTTTAATTATTGCCATGGTAATTGGGATGTATGGAATTTAAGAATTGATTTTCGCACTAGCTGGGATGCTTTCCCGGCTTTTTTATTTGGTGGAGAAGGGGAAGATGCTGTATACTAAGAATTGTGTTAATAGACGAATGAGGGTGGTTATCATTAAAGAAGCAGCATTAGTAATCGAAGATTTTTCGGCGCTTGGTCAGATTTCAATGGTTGCTGCGTTAACCGTCCTGCAGTCAATGGATTACACAACCGCTTCTCTCCCCACGACGGTATTATCCACCCAAACAGAGTGTTTTGGTGATCCCCAACGCCTGTCCACTAACCAATGGATTAAAAACTCAGTTGACCATTGGCAGTTAATTCCAGATCTTGATTTTAAAGGAGCATTGATTGGTTATATCGGTCACCAAAGTTTAATTCCGCTAATTCAAGAGATTTTGCTGGCCAAGCTCGGTAATCGACCAGTGATTGTTGATCCGGTGATGGGGGATGAGGGGAAGTTGTACCCTGGATTAAATAATAATTATCTGAAAGCAATGCAGCAACTTTGTCAACACGCTACTGTGCTGACCCCAAATTGGACTGAGCTTTGTTTATTAGCAAACCAACCAGTTAGTCTTAAACCAACTGAAAAAAATGTCCAGCGTCTGCTTAGTATTTTGCAATCTAATAAAATCGATGCTCAAGTTGTGATTACCGGAATAACAAAGGGATCTGAAATTGGCTGCCTATTTCGGTCACGCGAAGAAGGATTAGAATTTATTGGTAATCGTCGCTTGCATGGACATTTTTATGGGACTGGTGATACTTTTGCAGCGCTATTGCTAGGTTTGTTATTAACGGATTGCTCATTAACGACGGCCGTCAGAACTGCTACGCAGCTGCTAGCTGTTGCAGTCAATGAGACTGCTCAAGAAGAGCCATTTACTAATCGAAAATATGGACTGCGGTTGGGACAATTGGTGAAACAATTAGTCACAACTGATGATAAATAAGGAGTAGGTATAATTAGGATGAACAATTCAAGTCGTCAACTGAAGAGATTAATTTTAGCTGGATTATTGTTAGCCATCACAATCGTATTTGGCCGACTTTTTATTATCCCAATTCCTTGGACTCACGGTAATGTTAATCTTTGTGATGCTGGAATTATGATTGCTGCAATGATTTTAGGCCCCGTATATGGAACCGCTGTTGGTGGTTTGGGTGGCTTGTTTTTGGACTTAATTTCTGGTTTTACCCAGTATGCTCCATTTTCATTAATCGCTCATGGTCTTGAAGGATTAATTGCGGGCTGGTTAGCAAAGAAAGCAGGTTCACGAAAAGCCGGCCAATGGTGCGCATTAATCACCGCAGCATTAGTAATGGTGGTTTGTTATTTCTTTGCGGACTCATTACTCTATACGTGGACAGCTGGTGTTTTAGGAATTGGTACTAATTTATTGCAAGGAATCATTGGGGTTATTATTACAATGTTAGTGGTTCCCGCTGTCAAAAGACGCTTAAACTTTTAATGAGCTTAAACTAGGGGGTAGTACTCCCTTAGTTTTTTCTTTCTTGTCATTACTTTGTTTAATATATATTATGTAAAGTAAAAACATAATTTTGACAGGGACTACCACCAGCACTTATATTTATAGTTAATGATTAATTTAATTTGGAGGCATTTTAGAATGGCAATTAATGACGTTAATGATCCCCATCTACAACTCGTGACAACGGATCCCCAAGACTTGGATCGGTTGCAAGCAATTTGTCGCACTACCTTTACTGAAACTTTTGGGGATGATAATGATCCAGCAGATCTGGAACAATTCTTAGCAGAAGCTTACTCAATTCAGCAACTTACTCATGAACTTGAATCAGCAACTAGCCAGACTTATTTCTATAATGTTAATGGCCAAACTGCTGGTTATCTGAAAGTTAATTGGGCTGATGCACAAACTGAAAATAATTACCCAGCAGCGATGGAAATTCAGCGGATTTATGTTTTAAAACGTTTCCAGAAGCTCCATATTGGTGGTCGTTTAATGAAAAAAGCCCTTAGTGTTGCTAAGGACTTAGGAAAAGATGAAGTTTGGCTGGGTGTTTGGGAACATAATGATAATGCCCAAGGTTTTTATCATCATTATGGTTTTGAACGAGTTGGTCAACACACCTTCACGGTTGGCGAGGATCAGCAAACGGATTACCTATTGCTCAAAAAACTTTAATACGGAAATGCTTGGTGATTGCTACCAAAGTAGATTTGATCAAGATCGTGACCTAATTGGCGACATTGCTTCAAAGTAATGTTATTGCTGAATAAGATCAGGATCTTTTTTGTTTTATAATCCGCAAATAATGTACATGCATATCCAGCATAGGAGCCATTTGCGTGGATAGCATTTTGATGGATATAGATTCCTCCATAATATGGATTATCAGTTAGTTGGAAGTGAATGTGCTGATATTGATGGCCAATTCCGTGATGATTAAGGAGTGTTTTTTGCATCAATTGCCAATAACCTTGGGGAGTCGCAAGGACTTGACCAGCACCATATTCTGCGGACATCTCGCGTTGTAAATAACGCCAGTTGTTCTTTTCGCTTGGGTCCAAACGGTGGTGTTGAGCAGCGGTCAGCGATGGAACCACCCCAGATGCGGAGACCTGCGTGAAGAACTTTAAGTTAGGCAAGTTGTAGTAATTAAAAATATGTTTTTGAACATATCGTTGATATGATTGATGACTAGCTTTGGCAACCACCATCGCTAGGAGTCCGTAATTAACGTTAGCGTAATGCCATGGTCCCGGTTGACTACGAACCTGATAATTGTGCATGGTGAATTGCCAATTTGCTTTTTCGCTTGTTAAAGGTTCCGAAGCAATTCGGTTGACATCTGCTAAACCACTCGTGTGCATCATTAATTGCCGAATCGTGATTTGTTCACTATTGGCGACTTCTGGTAAATACCGGTTTAATTTTGTGTCAAGGCTTAATTGATGGCGATTAATTAGTTGCTGAATGGCAATTCCAGTAATCGTTTTTTGAAACGAGGCAATTGGAAACAGTCGCTGGGGATTGATTGCTGATGCTTGATGACCATTTACGATTGCTTGATTACTAATAATTGTGGGTTGCTTTCCCTTTCCAACCAGAACAAGGGCATTAGCATTCGCCTGTTGGAGCCGCTGCTGAATCGCACCGGCTTGCTGTTTAGAAATTGACTTGGCTAAACTGGTGGTGGGTGTAAGGATGATTACTACTGATAAAATTAAAGTAACCTTAATTATGAACCCCTGCCAGTGTTTAATCATTCCTTTGTCAACTCCCCTCTTTTTACTTGAATATTTAATATCATAACGAAAACCCAGTCCCGATGCAATTTTGGTGACTGGGTTTTGATAATTGATTAATCATGCTGATTTAACCATGATTGTAATAAGTGTTCGTAAGCACTTGTTCGTTCAACAAATGACATGTGCCGGGTTCCATTAAATAAGTGCCAACTAGCGTGAGGTAAATTATCAGCCATTGTTTTCGCCACTAGCGGTGTACAAAGATCATTAGTTCCACTAGTGATTAACGTTGGCGTGGTAACCCTTTGCAATTTTTGAGTATAATCGTAGTTTTTAAGATTACCGTTTGGAGTATATTCGTTTGGTCCCCAAGCGACTTCATAAGACACCGTACCAACCTGCTTAGGCCGTCGTAAGCATTCTGGACTGTTTAGATTAGCTTCATCCGCAGAATGTAATTGCATATAATGACGATTGGCTTGTAAATAATCAGCAGCTTGGTAATTACCAGTACGTTCTGCCTTGGCAATCGCTGCCTGTTCTTCTGGCGGCAAAAACTTAATTAACCGGTGCTGTTCTGCACCCCATAACTTAGATGATGATAACGTGCTTGCTAGTATCATACTGTGAATTCCATTTGGTTGATAGTCGCATAGGTAAATAATGGCTAACATGCCACCCCACGATTGACCTAATAAATGGATTTGCTGTAAACCCAGTTGTTGTCGAAGACTGACTAGTTGCTGCACCCATGTTTCAGGACGGTAAATCTCTGGAGTATTATCTGGAATTGAAGACTGTCCGCAGCCAAGCTGATCGTACATAATTAGCTGGCGATGGTCTTGGTTGGCGAATTCATCTAAGACTTCAAAATAGTTATGGGTCGAGCCAGGGCCACCATGTAGAAGAACTAATGGTGGCTTCTTAGAAGGCTCCCCAACGATGCGGTAATAAGTCCGGTAGTCGCCAAAAGGTAAATAGCCCGTTTTAATTTGCAAAATTCCATTTCCTTTCATTAATAATAAATGGTCTTCAACCACCACGCGCGATTGAAGACCATTTAATTACGTAGCAAATTATTCATTTCCATAGTTCAAATGAAGCTTTAAAGCACCATTTTCAACCATGCCGCCAAGGCACTTCATTGCCAAATCATAAGCGCGCTTTGCCGTTTCGTTATTAGCTTCCTGTAATTGCTTTTGAAGCTCCTTACCAGACAACTTAGCAACTTTTTGGTCTGTCTTAATCATAACGTTGCGACCAGCGGCCATCGTATTTTGCCGTAAGTTTTCAAGGCTCATTTGATAACGCTTTGGATGATCATCCGCAATTGTTGCAATTAATTGAGTCATCCAGTACATATTATGAATATCAAAGTGTTCTTTGGTGTTCTTGTATGTTGCAGGAGTATCTAACACGTTAGTATAGAATGGAACAACTGAGTTAAAGGCATTCGGACCAAACGATAACCAGCAAATCCCTGCTTCTTCCTTTGGTACATCATTCCGTAGTTGAATAATATGACTTTCAGCATTCCGCTGGAAACCAATTGGCCGAAAGGCCGTCCGCGT
This sequence comes from Limosilactobacillus coleohominis 101-4-CHN, assembly GCF_000161935.1. GTDB lineage: Bacteria > Bacillota > Bacilli > Lactobacillales > Lactobacillaceae > Limosilactobacillus > Limosilactobacillus coleohominis_A. The sequence continues at coordinate 231,228 of NZ_GG698802.1, forward strand.
TGCAGAGGTTCCTTCACTATCATATGGATCATATGGTGTGTGTTGATAGCGTGAGCTAAGAGCATACTTAACATCTTCAACCGTAATCAGCCGTTCTGGCTTACGAATAAATGGCAGATCTGGGTTATCCGGCGTTTCAGCAATGCTTGGATTAAAGAGCTTTTGAACATACCATTGCCGTGGAATATTGTAGCGATAATCAGAGTCTTTATGGCTACCGAAAATGTGCCGGAGGTTGTATTTACCATCGGGATCGACATTTAAGTGGTAATCATCAATCATCTTTTGTAAGTCGGCAGATGCCATTGTATCAGCAGAAGCAAAGTCAAAGTCTGTAATGCTAAACCAGTTTGGTGCAACTACATAACTGTCGTCAGGAATTCGTTGGGCAGCCCAGTGGTGACCACCGATGGTTTCCATGTACCAAACTTCGTCGTGATCTGCAAACGCAATTCCGTTGGATTCCGTAAGTCCCGTATTTTTCGAGATAGTCACCCAGTAATTTAACTCCTTCACGTGCAGAATGAATGTATGGCAGGACAATGGTAACAATATCTTCTTCACCAATCCCCTTTTCTACTAGTGGATCAATTCCTAAAATACGGGAATTAGTGGTACTAGTTTCAGTAGCGGACATTGCTGTATTGGCGTCGTTGATCCCTGCTTCACCCCAGATACCCATTTTCCGTTGTTGAGCCGTAATTCCAGGAATGGAAGTATAGCGCATGGGGTTACTTGGTAAATCAATCTTAATCTTTGAAGTAACCGACTTATAATTCTTTGGTTGCTTATCCGGTGTTACAACGACAAAATGCTTTTGGTTAAACGTATAGCCACAGTCCTCATTCCGTGAAATCAGTGTTGAACCATCTGCGGTCGCGTTTTTACCAGCTAGAATTGTTGTACAAGGCATATCTATGATCCCCTTTTTTGTTTAAAATACCTATTCAACATCTAACCCTATTTTAATGCAAACCATTTAATTTCTCAAACTAACCTGTCAAAAACGTCTTATTATTAAATATTATTGATCAAGTAACCGTTTGGACTCCGAGCTACCCTTTTAAAGAACCATCATGATTGAATAATGGTAACCGTGCTAAATAAGTAATATCGGATCGATTGGCGGCAGCCCCTTCTGCTAAGATAGCAACCTTGGCCATTACCTTGGCACCAACTTGGTTCAATAGTGATTCCGCAGCCTGCATAGAACTACCAGTGCTAATGACATCATCAACGATAATTACTCGTTTATTCTGCAATAATTTTTCATCATTTCCATTGAGGACTAGTTCTTGGGGGCGTTGAGTTGTAATGGAATTAACAACCGTCTTGATTGGATGAGCCATGTATCCTTTAACTGACTTTCTTAGGACGATTGAACGCGGATGTTGTGTTAACAGACCTAGATCATGGGCCAAGGGAATCCCCTTGCTTTCCATCGTGACAAGATAATCAAATTCTGTCGGTAATTTGGGTTGGAGTAATTTAGCAGCCGCATACGATAATTCATCATCACCAAGTAATACAAATGAGGCAATTGCTGTTTTAGAATCGATTGGGATAATGGGCAACTGTCGTGTTAAATCAGCGACCTGTAATTGATATTCCATAATTATTTCTCCTTAAATGAAAGCTAATAAGACTTTTAAAATGCCGCCAGATAACAGACCAGTAAATGGATCAACTAATCCGGTAATGACCATTGTTAATGTAGCTACGATTGGTTGACTACCGTGAAGCGCAGTTGTCGCATTTTCCGGAAATGTCACAAAGACCCCGAGGACAAATAAAAATCCGGCGATGGATGAACTCGGCACGTACTTACCTAATTTAGGGAGCCAGCCAAGAACCAAAATTAGCGCCATAATTAACATCATCAAACAACCGGCAATTACTGGTTCGGGCGCACTAGCGGTTGCAGAAATAATTGTTTCAACTGGTGCGCCTCCTAGCAAAGAAGTTCCCAGGTCCGCCAATGCTTGCGAAGTCGTTAGTAAATTCAAATTAACGGGATTTGGTTTGATTCCAGTCATCTGACCTGTGATCAGTCCGTACGACAAGTTCGCACCAATATTCAAACACGCTAAACTGAGTGCCCCACGAATGATGCGCTGATTAACCATCGGCTTGGTAAAAACAAACCGGCGTAGTTTAACATTTGTCGGTAATGTGGCGCGATAATGCTCAATAAAGACCGCATACAAACTAGATAGAATTACTGACAAACAGATTGTCCAAACTAAATTATTAGTGATTAGGTAAGTAATAACGGCCACAAGAATTGATAACCATCCAGTCAGCTGGAATGCTTGCTCTTGATTGGAACCTTTGGCCATTTGCAAAGCAATTTTTGCCAGCATAATACCGACGCCTGCCATCATTCCGTAAATAATCTGATTACCAAAAAGCCGAACAATTCTGGTAAGCGTTCCGGTAACCCCGATAATTAACATGATTAGAGACCCACCAAAGATAATTGATGTAAACTCCCGGGGGTTTTCGCCGATATCACCAGTCACCGCTAGGGATTCTGCCTGAAAAGAAACCGGGGCAACTGAATTGAACATAAAATTAATTCCGGTAACTAAGATAAATGAAAAGGTTGTAGGAAAAACCGCAAACCCAAGCCCCATGGCCATAATCCCTTGGGGAATTCCGTTCAAAACCACACCGATTGCGGCCATTAAATCAGCTAACCAATGCATAACTTCCTCCTAAACACGAACAAAACTCTGACTGTGAAACCAATAGTTAACTATTCATTCATATTATTAGTGAGAAAATTCGGAAAGTCAATAACAACAAAACGATCCTTGAATTGAATGTTCGTGATTTAGTAAGTTGAGGATAAAGAAAAACTCCGCGAACTATTCACGTTCACGGAGTTAGTCACTGAGTTATTTAATTGCGTTTAACCCTTGCTTTTTCCGCCCATGATTGAACCATGGGCTAACGGTAAAGGCCAAAATATCATTGATAACGTAGATTGAACTATTCACCGCCATGGCTAAAGTGGCATCACCTTGGGCGAAAGTAATCCCCCAGAGGATTAATTGAAAAATCCCGGAAGCCAACCACCAGAAGTATTGGTTATTATAACGCATAAAGCACATGATCCCGGCAGTTAAACTGATTGAGAAACTAATGGCATCGATCCAAGGACGTGGATCATCGGTAAACTGACCAATCAGGTAACCGGAAATTAGGTAAACCAGTAATGTTCCAATAATTGCAATCGTCCATTCTTTACCACCAAACTTGCGCAGGTGGTTCTTGGTATCGTCATTCCAAGAATTAATCGCTAAAATAACTGGTAAATCTAATGTTGCAATGTAGGCAATTTGTTCAAAAATAGATAGGTAATTTTTAGCGGCTAACCCTGCATAAATAAAGCAGGCAGCACTAATTAGTCCTAACCAACCGTTAATTGCCTTGGTTGCATTGATTGCTAAAACACAAAGGGTCCCTAGCAAAGTACCGATAAAAGTAATTAACGTTACCGTAGTAACCTTTGCTTCAATTAGTAATGCTAATTGAAAGCCAAACGCGAAGAACCAGAGACAGTAGTTTTGCACTGGCCACCCCTTCAACTGTCTAAACAACCATACAAAATAGTTCTCATGAGAATTTCCCATTGATAACCAAACTCCTTTATTTTTTAGGTTCATGATGATATCCATCATGCCTTATCCGCCTTTCGGCATCTCTGACAATAAATGTCACTGATTGAAGAGTATAGCATGAATGGTTTGAAATTTGAATTTGCAAAATGATCATTTATCAACAAGCAATCGCGCAAGTTTGGGCTCATTTACCGGTTAAAAATTTTTTCTTTGCCTTACCAATAATTAGTAATCCGATGATATGATAAGTGAATATTTACTTTACATAAAAATAATATCGGTAAACTAATAACAAAAACAACCTTTGTTACTTATCCCTGAATAATGGTAAAATGGGAACATCTATTTATGAAAACGGAGGGCTTTCTGATGTTGTATAATGCAGCCTTAGTCTTAGAAGGTGGGGCAATGCGCGGTCAGTATTCGACTGGAATTACCGACGCTTTTCTGGCCCACCATATTGAATTTAAAAGTGTCATTGGGGTGTCTGCTGGCGCCCTTTGCGGTGCTCAATACGTTTCTAAACAGTATGGACGGATGGTTCACGTTCATACGCATTATCGCAAAGACAAGGAATACATTTCGCTTTTGCACATGCTGAAGCATCAGGATATTTTAAATTTAGATTTTTTGTTTGAAGATCATGGTTGGGATTGGAATAACTTTGACGAACGGGCATATGAACGCTCCTCAACTAATTTTACAATTGTGGCGACCCAGTTATCATCCGGGCGAATGGTATCGTTTATTAACCCCACCGGTTCGGAACTGGTCAATGACTTGAAGGCTTCTTGCTCGATGCCCTTTTTAATGGAACCGCAAATTACATCGAAGGGTCAATGCTTGGACGGCGGTGTTGCTGATTCAATTCCTTATGACATTGCTGAACAGCAAGGATTTGATAAGATTGTTATCGTGCGGACGCGTCCCCGGGCCTATCAAAAGAAGCCAACTTCCAAGTTGCTGCAGCAAATGTACCGACGAGTTTTTAAAGAGCACCTTGCATTTGCAGAAACTGGTATTAAACGACCAGAAGTCTATAATCAACAGGTTGAAGTGGTTAATCAAAAAGCGGCTAATGGAGACTGGTTCTGTTTTTCACCGGAAAATATGGTCAAGGTCGGACGTCTGGAAAAGAACACGAATAAGCTAGCTGAACTCTATCATCAAGGACAGCAGCAAGCCGAGCACTTATTACCGGAATTAACGGCATACTTAACAAAGTGAGGAGAATTTTGTGGAGAAAGTAGTATTTGTTAGTGCTAAACGGACCCCAATTGGTAAATTAGGTGGTGCCCTGGCAAGCCAATCTGCAGTCGATTTAGGAACGATCGTTGTCAAAAGTGTCCTAGCCGACGCCCACATTTCAAAAAGTGTAGTGGACGAAGTTTTCATGGGGAATGTTCTCTCTGCTGGGCAAGGTCAGAATCCGGCTCGTCAGGTCACCCTTCGTGCTGGATTACCAAATACAGTCCCGGCAACGACCATTAATGATGTCTGTGGTTCAGGAATGCAAGCCCTGCGGTTAGGCGCTCAACAAATCATGCTTGGTACAGCGCATGTGGTCATTGCAGGCGGAATGGAAAGCATGTCTAATGCTCCCTACCTCATCCCCAAAGGCCGGTTTGGTTATCGTTATGGGAATGCAGAATTAGTAGATAGTTTGTACCAGGATGGGTTAAGTGATGCCTTTTATCAATACCCCATGGGGGTGACTGCGGAGAACCTTCTGCAAAAATATCCCGAAAGTCGCCAAGCAATCGATCAATTTGCATTACATAGTCAGAATAAAGCGGCAATGGCACGCGATAAGGGTCGCTTTAATGCTGAAATAGTGCCAGTGACGGTCAGTGATCACCACGGGAAGATGTATATGATCGATCAAGACGAGGCCATTCGTGATACATCATTAGCAAAGTTAGCAAAACTCAAACCGGTATTTAAAAAGGATGGTCAGGTTACTGCCGGTAATTCATCTGGGATTAACGATGGTGCTGCGGCCGTGGTCATGACCTCTGAAAAGTATGCACAAGATCATGATTTATCCATCTTAGGGCACTGGTCTGGAGCTAGTCTGGTCGGCGTTGATCCAGCAATCATGGGAATTGGGCCCTACTATGCCATCCAAAAACTATTACAACAAACTAACCTCGATCAGGGTGCCATCGACTTATTTGAAATTAATGAAGCGTTTGCTAACCAAGCATTAACCGTTATTCATCAATTAGGAATTGATCCGCAAAATGTAAACGTAAATGGTGGTGCGATTGCACTTGGTCATCCACTTGGGGCCTCAGGAACACGAATCGTAGTGACCCTTCTCCACGAAATGCAACGGCAAGCAGTTCATTCAGGAGTTGCGAGTCTTTGTATCGGTGGTGGTATGGGTGCGGCAACGTTAATTACTCGTAAATAGTTAAATAAACAATACATAAAAGGATTTCAGTACTTGGCACGGCCAAACTCTGAAATCCTTTTTGATTATTTAGTTGTTCCTGGACGTTGCTTCTTGGCAACTTTTTTGCCCATTGTCATATTATCATTATATCCCCAAACCCAAACGGCAATGAAGGATACCACAATTGATACTGCACTAGCAATTAAGAAAGTATAGAAACTATTGAGTTGTGTTGGATGTGCCGGATTAAAGAAACTTGAAAAACCGATTAAGCCACCCGTAAATCCATACATAGTACCATGCATCAGTCCGGTTACCAACCCGCCAAAGGCAGATCCGATACATCCTGAAGCAAACACCTTGCGATAACGCAGATTAATCCCATAAATTGCAGGCTCTGTGACACCGCAGAATGCGGAAATCGTAGCGGCAAACCCCAACTCTTTCATATCTGCTTTGCGGGACTTAATGGCAACTGCTAGAACCGCTGCTCCTTGAGATACCATCGAGGCACAGATAATTGCGTTTAGCGAACTTTGTCCGGTTGAAGCGATTTGCTGGGCTACTAATGGGACCACACCCCAATGCAAGCCAAAAATAACAAGTAGTTGGTAGAAGGCCCCAATCACTAACCCGCCAATCCATCCAGAAGCAGAAACTAACCAATTAATGAAGACAGCAATTCCGTTCGCCACTCCCTGAATTACCGGACCTGTAATTAATAGCGTAATCCCTGAGACAATCAAAATCGTAAATAGTGGTGTGAAAATCATTTGTAAGTAACTCGGCAGAACCTTTTTCAACCATTGTTCGCACTTTTGAGCTAACCACGCCGCTAGAATCATGGGAAAAATTGAGTAGGAATAATTTAGAAACTGGAAATGCCAGCCACCCAAGCTAAACATCAGCTTACCAGCTTTCCCCCACGTTACAATTTGCGGATAAGTTAAAAAGCCACCAATAACTGCAGCAATCATCGGATCAGATCCTAAGCGTTTCGCAGCTGCAAAACCAACCAGAATTGGCAAGAAGAAGAATGACGCATCCGCCATGGCACTAATGGTAACGTAAGTTGGACTCTTAATGCTCAATAAAGAACCAAGTTGCGGTAGGGTCAATAAGGCTAATAAACCCTTGATAATCCCTGATGCGGCAATCACTCCAATTACTGGACTCATGGAACCGGTGATAAACCCAATTAGATTGCCAAAGGCTCTTGTAACTGGATTGCCTCCATTCGTTTGCTGTTGGCTTTCCGGTTTAGGAGCATTTTCTAGTTTTGGTAATTGTTTCACCACCGCATCGTAAACATTGGTAACTTCATTGCCAATCACCACCTGATATTGACCAGCAGCGTGTTTCACATCTAATATTCCTCGATGATTTTTTAAAATATCATCATGCGCCTTGGATTCATCTTTGAGGTAAAAGCGTAAACGGGTAATACAGTGAATCAAACTCTGAATATTTTCTTGACCACCAACGTTCTTAATAATAAACGTTGCTAAGTCGTCATACGATAGTTTTTTATCCGAATCTGGTCCAGCGACAGTTTTCAAATATGCTTGAGCAACTAATGCTCCAGCCTCACATGGGCCTTCCGTCACGTCGAGACCGGCTAAAGTGCTGTTGGAATTGGTTACTAAAGTCATGATTGTTGTGTCCAATCCTTCAGCTTTAACAAAATCAATATCCATTGTCGCAATTTGGTCGCCAGCATTTACAACCTGTCCGTTTTCTACGGTCACAGTAAATGGTTTGCCTTTTAGACCGACTGTATCTACTCCCATATGGATCAAAACTTCTAATCCCGTTTCTGTAATGATACCAATGGCATGTTTAGTCTCAGCAATCATTGAAACAGTCCCACTAACTGGGGCAACAACAATTTTATCGTTCGGTACAACTCCGAACCCCTCACCCATGGTCCCTTGATTAAAAATTGGGTCGCTAGTTTTGCTTAAAGCAATGACTTCACCACTAGCTGGAGAATATAATGCAACTTCGTTCTTTGCCATAATTAAAATCCCTTTCTTGAATTTTGTGAAGCGCTTTCATTAATTTCGTGATTCATGATAAACTTGTATGTACAAGTTGTCAACGTGAATTTTAAAACCGATTACAATATCTATATATCAACATAATTAATTACGTTTGACATGTATGTACACCAGCCATATAATGGGGCTAATTTCAAGAAAGGAAACCTCTGATAAATGGTCAAAGCAAAATCCGATTTAATTGCACAAGATTTAGCATCTAAGATTAAGCATGGACAATTTAAATGCGGTGAGTATTTACCCAGTGAAAATCAACTAACTGATCTCTATGGGGCTTCTCGTGAGACAATTAGGAAAGCACTTCAACAGTTAATGACCTTTGGACTAATTCAAAAAATTAAGGGCAAGGGATCGGTTGTGTTAGATTTGCAAAAATTTGCGTTCCCGATTTCAGGAATTTCCAGTTTTGATGAGTTGAATAAATCTTTAAAAATGCATGCCGAAACACGATTACTGCAGGACAAAATGGTTAATAGCCTGCCACCTTTATTTAAAAAATATTTCCCTGAGCAATTATCGAATACGGGAATATATGTTGAACGGTTGCGGTTAATTAACGATGAACCAGTGGTATTGGATTGTGATTTCTTATTAAACCCACCAGTTGAACAATTACCGGCAGTAGAAGCCAAGCATTCTATTTACAGTTACATTGAAAATCAATTGGGCTTAGAAGTTTCTTACGCTACTAAAACGATAACCGTTGAAAAAATTACTGATGATTTCCAAAAAAAATTACAGTTACCTAATCAGCAGGCGGTATTAGTAGCTAGCCAGAACTATTTAGCGGATACTACCCTATTCCAACTGACGTTATCTTTCCATAATCCCCGTCGGTTTAAGTTTATTGATTTTGCGCGGCGACAAAAAATTAAAATCTAGGAGTGAAGATCTTATGACAGAATTAGGTAAAAAAGTGATTTATCAAATTTATCCCAAGTCATTTTATGATTCTAACAATGACGGAATTGGTGATCTGCCCGGAATTATTGATAAAATTAACTACTTAAAAAAACTGCATATCGATATGATTTGGTTTAACCCGTTTTTCGTTTCACCCCAAAATGATAATGGATACGATATTGCGGATTATTATCGAATTGATCCCCGCTTCGGAACAATGACGGATTTTGAAAAAATGACGAAGCTTCTGCACGACAACGACATTGGGGTAATGCTAGACATGGTTTTGAACCATTGTTCAACTGACCACCCTTGGTTTCAAAAGGCATTAGCCGGAGATGAAAAGTATCGTCAATTCTTTTACCTACGTAAAGCAAAAGCTGATGGCTCGGTACCCAATAATTGGCAGAGTAAATTTGGTGGGTCAGCCTGGGCTAAATTTGGCGATACTGATTACTACTACTTACATCTTTATGATCCCACGCAAGCAGATTTAGATTGGCATAATCCAGCAGTACGAAATGAATTATTTAAAGTTGTTAATTTTTGGCGTGCAAAAGGAGGCCACGGATTTCGTTTTGATGTGATTAACGTCACTGGAAAAGCAGAGCAACTAATTGATTCCACTGGCGACATTAATCAAGAAAAAAGTCTGTATACTGATACACCAGTAGTTCATCAATATCTTAAAGAACTTAATCAAAAAACTTTTGGTCAAGATCGTGAATCAATCACCGTTGGTGAAATGTCGTCAGCAACCATTCCCAATTCAGTTGAATATTCCAAGCCAAGTGAACATGAATTATCAATGGTATTTACTTTCCATCACTTAAAAGTGGATTATCGTGATGGACAAAAATGGTCCAAGGTTCCCTTCAATTTCATGAAGTTAAAGCGGCTCTTTACTGACTGGCAAGAGAAAATGGATCAGGGAAATGGCTGGAATGCCCTATTCTGGAATAATCATGATCAGCCATGGGCACTTAACCGTTTTGGAGACCCCGAGCACTACCGAATTAAGTCGGCTCAAATGTTAGCAACCGCAATTCATTGTATGCGAGGGACCCCTTATATATACATGGGAGAAGAATTAGGGATGATCGATCCCCACTATTCTTCGATTGATGACTATGTCGATATTGAAGCTAAAAATGCTTATTCAGCGTTATTAAAAAATGGTCTAAATGCTGATCAAGCTTTTGCAATTGTTAAAACCAAGGCGCGGGATAATTCTCGGGTGCCAATGCATTGGGACGACAGTCAATTTGCTGGTTTTAGTACCGTTAAGCCCTGGTTAATGCCGACGGATCAAGATAAAATTAATGTCCAGAAAGAATTATCTTCTGGTGATATCTTTAATTATTATCAAAGTCTAATTCACTTGCGAAAAACGGAACCACTAATTTATGCCGGACATATCCGGATGTTTTTAAAAGAAGATTCGCAAATCTTAGCATACGAACGTTTTTTAGCTGGCCAGTCAGCTAAGTTATTAGTATTCACTAATTTCTATGGAAAACCCTGTGAAACGCAACTCTCAGAACAATATCAAAATCAACGAGCTCACGTTATCCTAAGTAATTATGACGAGCAGGATCAGGTCTTAACGGAGCGGATTAAACTGCAACCATATGAAGCTTTAGTACTTAAAATTGGTTAAAAAAACGTTTGACAGAAGTCATGAATGATTTCTATCAAACGTTTTTAATGTTTAACTAATCATCAACTGCCAAATCAGTTAACAATTTTACTAAGAAATAACTCCCCTCTGCATAATCGCTTAATCGCAGATGCTCATTGGGAGCATGCGGTCCACTTTTCGCGTAATGAACACCCACCATTATAACTGGTAGTTTAAGCAATTCACCAAACGGTCGGACTGGTCCCCCTCCAGCAGTGTTTGGTACGTATTTAGTGGTCGGTCCATAAACCACTCGTGCTGTCTGCAAAGCAGTTTGAACAAATTCGTTATCCATTGGCGTCCGCCAAGCATCTTCGGCAACGTTTAGTTGAACCTCAAAGTCGTCATAACCATTTTCACTTAATTGCCGCCGTAGTTTAGTCATAATATCTTCAGGATCTTGATTTGGTGCCAAGCGACAATCCAACTTTGCAGTGGCTTCCTTTGGCACGATGGTTTTGACACCGGTTCCTTCATACCCGGCGGATAGACCATTAATCGTTAAAGTGGTGCCGTTCACAACCTCTTCGCGTGGGTGACTGGTAACTAATGGCTGTTTTAATCCATACGTTTTTTTAACCTCAGCTTCTGCAAAGTCCATCTTCTGCACCGCTTCTTCTTTAGCCGATGACAATGGTGTGATATCGTCATAGAAACCATGAACCGTAATTCGCCCAGTTTTCGGGTTCCTTAATGACGCCAGTCCTTCGACTAACCGCCACGCCGCATTGGGAACATAGCTGGCCAGTGAAGAATGAACATCCGCCTCCGCTGTTTTGACATGAACATCAAAACTGACGATTCCCCGCACACCAGCAACGACCTCAAAGTGATCCGCCGAATTTTTACCGCCGCCTTCCCAAATGCAGGCGTCGGCTTTCAGCTGGTCTTGATGGGCATCCACATATTTTTCGACATGCTGACTACCAGTTTCTTCTTCACCTTCGACAAAAAATTTCAAATTCACTGGCAAGCCACCATGTTCATTAAAGAATTTTACCACGCCCAGGCGGACCATTAATTCGCCTTTATCATCACAAACGCCGCGTGCAACAAGATGATTACCTTTTACAGTTGGCTTAAATGGATCGGATTGCCACTCCGTTAACGGTTCGGGAGGTTGAACATCATAGTGATTATAAAACAGCACCGTACGATCTGACTGGCCCTTAAATTCGGCAAAAACCACCGGATTCCCACCTTGATCATCCCATTTTTCAACATTCTTAGCACCGAGCTCCCGAAAGGTTCGCACTAAGTAATCACTAGTTTCTTGAATTCCTGTATTTTGCGCGGAAATGCTCGGGTGCTCTAAATATTCTTTAAAGTCCGCCCAATGTTCAAGGGCGTATTGCTCAACTGCTTGTCGTTCTTCAGTCATTTCAATCACCTCCTAAAATTTCCGTTGGCCATGTTGGTATACTTGCTTATCTTCTTGTTGAACGGCTGTGACATCTGCAAGCGGGTTTTGGTCTAGCACTAAGAAGTCAGCAAATTTGCCTGGTTCTAGACTTCCATATTCGTCATTAACACCCAGTAAGGTGGCTGACCCAAGGCCGGCTGCACGTAATGCTTGGTAGTTAGTTGCACCGGCCTTAACCATTAAACTAAGCTCCACTGGCGCATCTTTGAATTCGTTAAATGGTGTTCCTGAATCAGTCCCAAAGGCTAATTTTACCCCCGACTTGATTGCATCACCGACATGTAAAAAGAAGTCATCTAAAAATGCTTCTGCCTTGTCCAACATGTATTGCGGTAGCTTGCCCTGACCATACTTAGGAATTGTATATCCCGCAATCAACGTGGGAGTTAGGAAGGTGCCTTGCTGTTTCATCAACTCGACATCTTCATGCCGCACATAGCATCCGTGTTCAACAGAATCTACACCGGCCACGACCGCATTGTGAATGCCCGTCGCACCTTCAGCATGGGCAGCAACCGTCATATGCTTGGAATGGGCCTCTTTGACCGCCATTTGGAGTTCTTCTAGGCTTAGTTCAGTATCATCAACTTGGTCAGTGGAAGACATTACCCCACCGGTCGCCATCACTTTAATGTTTTTCGCCCCTTCTTTAAACGCACAGCGGACAGCATGCCGCATCTGGTCTGGTGAGTCGACCAAGTATCCCCATGTAGTTTCACCATGTTCCCCTTCAGTAAAGTCACCATGACCACCCGTCATTGACATTGGCCGTCCCGATGGCATAATTTGGGGGCCAACAAACGGATGCACGTCCCGGTACTTTTTCAATTTGACATCGACATCAAACGCTGCTCCACAATCACGGACATAAGTGAGACCGGCTTTTAACCCCGCTCGTAAGTTTTCCAATGCTTGCAAGGTCCCCTCAGTTTCCGTTAGATAATACAGTTTATTCGTTAGTGGATTCATGAACATGTGCGTATGGGCGTCCACCAATCCTGGCATAGCGTAGCGTCCTTCTAAGTCCACTGTGTTATCTGCAGAACCAGAGTAGTTGCCTTGACCCACATGGGTTAGTTTACCAGTTTCGTTATTGACCACCATCCAGGCATCGGATTGCACTTGATCGCTTGTTCCTTGAAATAAATTACAATTGAGATAAACAGTAGTTGTCATTTTAATCGCCTTCTTCTTGATTTTTAAGATACTGATTAAACCATTTTAAAACTTCCTTTAAACGCTGAATTCGTTGACCTGGCCGTCCCGTACGTGATAAATCGTGATTTGCACCATGAAAAAATACTAATTTAGTTGGTTGTTGACGCAATTTCAATGCTTGATACATTTGATAACCTTCAATAATTGGGCACCGATAATCATGATCTGAATGCAAAAATAATGTTGGCGTTTGCACTTGACTGGCGTACCTTAGCGGTGAATGCACCCAGAACTTTTCCATTCCATTTTGATCACTGAGGTTTACTGACAACTGATCTGGAACAAATTCAGGGCCAATATCCGAAACCATCATCGATGACCATGTGGCAATACTCCGTTCGCTGACCGCGGCTTTAAAACGGCGGGTATGACCGATAACCCAATTAGTCATAAAGCCTCCGTAACTTCCACCAGTAATCCCTAGTCTTGTTCGGTCAATTGCAGCTGTTTGCTGTAATACCGCATCAGTAAAGGACATTAAGTCAGCGTAGTCGACTTGACCATACTTGCCACGGAGGTCAGCATATTTATCCCCTTGACCAGCCGAACCATGTAGATTGGTAAAAAAGACAAAGTAGCCATTAGTAGTTAAGGTCTGCATTTCATGAAAAAAGCTTTTTCCATAAGCAGCCCGTGGACCCCCATGAACTTCTAGTATTGCGGGATACTGGCGTCCTTTCACAAAATTGGCCGGAAACATTAGCCAACCAGTTGCTGCTTTCCCAGTAGAGTCCTGGTAACGAACTTCGTGAAGTTTAGCAACCTGGCGCTGTTCTAGGAATTGGTTAAAGCTACTTAGTTGGGTAACTGTTCCATTGTGATATTGATACAGTTGTTGCGGTTGTTCGGCCGTGGTGGCAGTAAAGAGAACTTGATCGTTTTTAATAACGAATGAATTTACAGCGCCGGACCACGAAAAAAGTCGTGTTGTTTGGTGACCATCGAATTGGTAAAACTCATTATGATCCACAACTGTCGTATAAAAGTACAGTTTGTCATCCTGAATTAAGGATGCATTGCCACTAACAACAGTCATATCATTTACTACAATGTTCCCTAAATTACCATCCCAAGCTGCTACTAGCTCTAGTTGATGATCATGATAAAGATAAAAATCGGGATTTTCTCCCATCCCAAACTTTTGACCATTACTTGCAACCGCAAATAACCGCTGATTCAAAATTGCAACATCATCAAAGCGATATTGACCGGGGCTAATTAGGTCGACTAAATCGTGATGAGAAAAATCATATTCGTAAAGCCCATCCTTAAATGCGCGACTATTTTGGTAGGATACGCCCGCGATAAGTAGTCGCCCACCCTGGTACCAAAAGTTCGCAACATTAAAGGTTGGTGGAACGAGATCCGTCAGCAACTGGGTAGCTAAATTAAATATCCAGAGGTGATGACGAACTCCATTAACTTGGCCTTCATCATTCGACCAGTATGGCACCTCCGTAACCTCATGCCATGGTTCTGTAGTTGGTTCATTTAATTGGTAAGCACCAGATAAAAGTAATTCATGAGCGTTTAGTTCCTGCTCAACCTTCAATTCATAACCGTCTACTGTAAACTGCTGCTCTTCGCTTAAATTTGTCAGATTAAATTGATGAAGGCGTGTTCTTTTCGTTCTATGATCCGCAGTGGAGTAATAAAGTTGCTTGGGATCATGATTACTCAAGGCCAAACCAGGGTGTTGACTAACCGAAAGTAGTCGTTGTGACTGTTTACCATGCTGATCATAAACATTCCATTGATAATGGTCTAACTGGTTTGCATCCGGTTGGGCAGTTACAAAAACAGTGTGTTGCCCATTTGTTTTTAACTCACCGACGTTGACCAGGTTTACTAAATCATTGACCGTTACACCATCCATAATTTTCACCAGCTTTCGTTAACTAATTATTTTTGTATAAAAACACCTTGCCCTATTCCACTAAAGCAGCGTAATGACCAGCAGACACTTCGCGTAACGGTAATTTAGCGGAATCACCATCATAAGTAAATGGTTGTCGCACCCGCTCATAAGTTGGATCTGGGACCGGGACTGCCGATAGCAAACTCTTAGTATATGGATGAAATGGATGGTTGACGATTTCATCTGCCGTTCCTAATTCAACTAGTTTACCGTGATACATCACGCCAATTCGGTCAGAAATATACTTAACCATCGAAATATCATGAGCGATAAATAAATATGTTAATTGTTTTGTGTCTTTAAGGTGTTCCATTAATTTAACAATTTGAGCCTGAATGGAAACATCCAGCGCAGATAGCGGCTCATCCGCGACCACAAATTCTGGATCCGTAGCTAAAGCGCGGGCAATTCCGATCCGTTGCCGTTGCCCACCAGAAAATTCATAGGGATAACGGTTCATTACATCAGGCGTGAGGCCAACTAGTTCCATTGTTTCTGCTACTCGCTGGTCAAGTTCTTGCCGACTACTGGTCTGCTGATGAACTTTTAAACCTTCCGCGATGATATCGCGTACCGCCATCCGTGGGTCCAATGATGAATACGGATCTTGAAAAATCATTGCAGTTTCGTGATGGAATTTTTTTAAAGCTTGCCCTCTTTTTAATGCCGTAATATCTTGACCGTGATAGAGAATTTGACCAGTGGTTGGTTGATAAAGGTTAAGGACACAGCGCCCCGTGGTGGTCTTACCCGATCCCGATTCACCAACTAAGCCAAATACTTCTCCACGACGAATGCTAAAAGTCACGTCATCGACCGCGTGAACTTCATCAGGATGGCCTTGGTGAAAATATTTTTTCAAATGCTTAACTTCAACTAGATTACTATTCATTGGCGGACCCCTCCTTGGTTAAACGGTCAGCATAATGTTGCCGGCGTTGTTCAAGTTTTTCTGTCAGGTGTACTTGTGGAGCCCGTTCATCAAGGAGCCAAGTAGCGGCATAGTGAGTGTCACTAACCTTAAAGAACGGAGGCATTTTTTGATAATCAATCGTTAGAGCATGTTGATTGCGGTTTGCAAACGGATCGCCCGCTGGTGGATTGATTAGATTCGGCGGATTACCCGGAATTGATTCTAGGTCACCCTCATTCATATCCATTGTCGGTGTTGATTTAAGCAGTCCAACTGTGTACGGATGCTGCGGATGATAAAAGATATCTTCGACCGTGCCAAATTCAAGAATTCGCCCAGCGTACATAACGGCCACCCGATCTGCAATTCCAGCAACGACCCCTAAGTCATGGGTAATGAAAATGACCGCTGTTTTGAGTTCATCACGAAGCTGTTTAATCAACGCCAAAATTTGCGATTGAATGGTTACGTCAAGGGCCGTGGTTGGTTCATCGGCAATCAACACTTTCGGGTGACAGATAAGCGCCATTGCAATTACGATTCGTTGTCGCATTCCGCCAGAAAATTGGTATGGAAAATTATTGAAACGCTGCTTAGCATTCACAATGCCCACTTTTTCCATAATGGTGAGTGCCCGTTGTCTGGCAGTGGCCCGATCAAGTTTTTGATGTTTTAATAACGGTTCCATAATCTGCTTGCCCACCCGCATAGTTGGATCAAGAGCTGTCATTGGATCTTGAAAGATCTCAGCTAATTCATTGCCCCGCAGTTCTTGAAGTTCCTTTTCCGGCATCTTTAGAAGGTCTTTCCCTTCATACTCAACGGATCCACCCACAACTTTGGCGTTGTTAGGGAGAAGTTGCATTACTGCCTTGGTAGTCACTGACTTGCCAGAACCAGATTCACCGACTAATGCCAGGATTTCGCCTGGATGAAGTTTTAGTGTGACATCGCGAATTGCGTGGACTTCACCCTCCATTGTGTGGAAGTCAATGGAAAGATGTTTGATTTTTAATACGTCTGTCGCCATTTTATCTCACCCCTTTGTATTTGGATCAAAAGCATCCCGGAGGCCATCACCAAGAAGATTGAACGCAATCATCATCAGTGAGAGGACAATCACTGGCTCCCAGAGTTGGTATTGGTAAAATTGAAATCCTTTTTCACCAGCGTTTAATAGAGTCCCTAATGATGCATTTGGTGCTTTAACCCCAATGCCAATAAAGGATAGTAAAGCTTCTAGAAAAATTGCTGCGGGAATAGTGAACATTGTCCTGGTAATCACTACACCCATCGTATTAGGTAGAATGTGTTTTAAGGCAATTTTGACGGGACTTTCCCCCATCGCTTGGGCTGCAAGGACAAAGTCAGCACTTTTGATTTGCATTGCAGAAGCACGTACCAATCGTGCCATGAGAACCCAAGATCCTAATGCAATCGCAAATACAATCGAAGTTAATCCTGGTTTAAAAATAATCAACAGAAGCATGATTAATACCAGTTCCGGAATCGAACTAATGATTTCGATAATCCGTTGCATGATGTTGTCAACGCGACCCCCGCACCAACCGGAAACGAGGCCGTAAGGTACACCAATGACGATATCAACAACTGTTGCAAAGACCGCAATCATTAGTGAAATCCTGGTGCCATATAATAACCGCGATAGCATATCCCGACCAAGATTATCAGTTCCTAATAAGTAACTTGCGTTTTGAAATGGATGTAAGTTCGATAAACTGACATTTTGCGCATTCGGATCATGAGGCATCCAAACCAACGAAATTATCGATACGACAACAACAAATGTTAAAAAGCCAAGTGAGACCATTGCTGCAGTATTTTTCTTAAGTTCTCGCCATGCCTTCGTTCGAAAGGAAAGCGAGTGTTCTGCTAATTCCCCCGAATGATTGTGGAGAACATCAGCGTTCACAAACTCAAATGACTGTGCAGTTTCAGGCTGTTTCATATTAGTGTTCCCCCTTTTCTTCGGAAAGAATGCGCGGATCAACCAGGCCATAAACAATATCCGTTAATAAAATGATGCTACATAACAGTAGGCAATAGAACATTGTTAGTCCCATAATGACCGGATAGTCGTTTGACAAGACGGAGTTAATAAATAGCTCCCCAATTCCCGGAACAGAGAAAATATTTTCCACCACCATGGAACCGGTAATGAGGGTCACGGCCAATGGACCAATTAGGGTTAAAGCTGGAATAATGCTATTCTTCAAAGCATGATGAAAAACAACTTCGCGGGTTGAAAGGCCCTTTGCTTTGGCGAGCAAAATGTAATCTGAATTCAAAACTTCTACCATTTCTGTCCGTACAAAGCGTGAAACCTGGGCCATTGGGACTGCTGATAACGCAATCGTTGGTAAAACCGTCGAAGGGAAGCCATCCCAACTGGCAACCGGGAACAGGCCGAGCTTAAATCCGAGATAGTATTGCAACAGAATTGCCAAAATAAAACTGGGGAATGAGATTCCGATTACTGCTAATGTACTGCTCGTTGTATCAACCCAGGTTCCTTTCTTCAGCGCTCCGAGACTACCGAAGATAATGCCAACCACAACGCCTAAAACGAGTGCTTGAAGACTAATGAGAATTGACGGACCAACTCGGCGCCCGATTAATTCAGCGACGGATGTACTGGTGTATTGGTAGGACATCCCAAAATCACCATGAAATAAACCACCCATATAGGAAAGGTATTGCTGCCACACTGGTCGATTCAATCCATACTGTTTTTCAACCGCTAGTTGTTGCGTCTTCGTTAATTTCATTGTATTGCCAAGTGGTGATCCCGGAATCATCTTCATTAAGAAGAAGGTTAGTGTTGCCACGATAAAGAGGGTTAAGACCATCATTAATAATCGTTTGCAAATGTATCTTTTCATAAGAACCTCCGTTTCTACAAATAAAGAAGGTCAGACAGAGGAGCAAGTCGACCTTCTTTATTGATCACGTTAATTACTTTTTCCATTGAGCATATTGGTATTGAGCAACTGTATTGAATGGTCCGTAATTTAGACCAGTGACGTGTTTTGAAACTAAGTGGGCTTGTGCTGCAGTGTACATCGGCACCCCATCAGCGTTGGTATGAACTTGTTTGTTTGCCTGTTGGAGAAGCTTGTAACGTTCGCTAGCTGACTTGGTACCGTCATTGGCTTCATTAAGCAAGTTATCGAGCTTTTCATCTGTGTTATTTGTGAAGTTAACTTTATTGCCGGTTTTCAGGAGGGAGAGAAAGTCAGAAGCGTCAGGAACACTAGAATTCCAGTCAGTTAAGTTCAATTCAAACTTACCAGCAAAATCCCGGCTAACGTGTTGGGCGTGTGGTAGAGTAGTTACTTCAACTTTGAGTCCCTTAAATTGTTTTTGGAGGGTTGATTGAAGGTATTCA
Organism: Limosilactobacillus coleohominis 101-4-CHN; assembly: GCF_000161935.1. Taxonomy (GTDB): domain Bacteria; phylum Bacillota; class Bacilli; order Lactobacillales; family Lactobacillaceae; genus Limosilactobacillus; species Limosilactobacillus coleohominis_A. Next base: position 250,777 of record NZ_GG698802.1, read on the forward strand.
GCAACTTGTTTTTGATCATCGGTATTATCAGCTAACAGATTTAATGTCATTTGTTTCTTACCGAGATCCTTTTGCGCAGCCTTCCAATAACTTTGGGCTTTTTGCTTGTTTTGTTTTTGCAGATGGCCAGCCTCTTTAGCAAAATCTTCACCAGTCTTCGGATTCTTCATATCACCCTCTGGAACCCATCCAGTAGCACCTACAGAACCGTCTTGTAAAACTTTCTTGGCAAGTTGATTATTATTAAACGCGTAGTTTACGGCCTGGCGGAAGTTCTCATTCTTGGTCAATTCATTTTGCCCATTGAAGTACAAGTAATATTGCGTTGCCATCAGGCTAGTATGAAGTTCTTTATTCCCCTTGTTTCCCTTCACGTAATCTGCAGTCACAGCAGTTTCTTGAACTTTACCAGACTTAAAGAGGTTTTGCGCAGTGTTATTATCCTTAGTAACTTGGACATTTACCTTCTTCATATGAACATTCTTTTTACCGTAGTAATGCTCGTTCTTAACGTAGCTCCATTCATCATCACTGCCCCCATTCCAGTTGGTGACTTTAAATGGTCCGTTATAAACGGCCTTTGATGATGATGAACCATATTTACTGCCTTCCTTAGCTAATACTTTATGGTTTACTGGCTTTAAATTCGCTGCAAAATTATTCCGCACGTTCACGGTTGGCTGTTTCTTAGCAAAGTTGAATTGCACTTTATATTTTCCCAGTGCTTTAACTCCTAACGAGGAAGTCGGTGCTGATCCCTTCGCAACTTGATCGTAGTTTTCAAGGTTGGAAACCTTATCCGCTGCTTGTGACTTGGTTTTTGGATCAGCCCAGTGGCGCATTGAGGCAACGTAATCTTGGGCAGTCACCTCATCACCATTACTCCATTTGAGTCCTTTCTTTAAGTTAAATGTCCAGGTCTTACCGTCATTGGTAACGGTTGGCTGTGAAGCAGCTTCACCAAGTACAACTTTATTATTTTTATCATATTTAAGCAGTCCTTCAAACGACTGAACTTGCATGGAAGTACTTGGTGTTTCGATGGTTTTTGCAGGATCAAGGGTGACCGGATTTGCTTTTAAAGTCACGTTTAAATCTCCGCTTGCTTTGTTTTTCCCACTATTGCCACAAGCTGCTAACGACATTGCTGTTAAAGCAACACCAGCTAAAGTCACCACTTTTTTGTTCATCTTCATAATTTTTTCCTCCTGTAAGGCGTTGGATTAACCGAAATTCTAATTGCTTTTTAATCTGACTAATGTCCGTAATGTCTGATTCCATGATCCTCACCTCACTCGAAAAGTTATTTGATTGAACAAAAAAGTCCTAAGTAGCTAATAAACTAGCTACTTAGGACGATCCATTTACCGTGTTACCACCTAATTTTATTTAGTCATTACTGACTAAACCTCTGAACGTACGTGTTCATACGCTGGCATGATAAAGGATGCATTCCTGGCGACCCTACTTAGTTCAAGTCACATTGCTCAAGGATGATCTTCAATGCTTGCTTAACCTTCCCCTTTCACCACTACGGGGACTCTCTGATCGTCAAGAAAACATTTACTGTTCCTCTCGTCGCAAATCTTTGTTCAATTAATTGTTGTCTAAGATATTAATTAGAATTTTCTCATTTGTCAACGACAAAATTTAATTATTTTCAAATCCAACGGAGCAGTAAGCGCTTCCTATGCTGATAAAATAGTATTTTTAAAAAGCAAAAAAATCCGTGAAAATATTATTTCACGGATTTTGATAATTATGCTTCTTGGTGGGCTAATTTACCACAGGCAGCGGCAACAATCGCTCCTAATAAATCATCAATGAATGTATTCACGTGTCCACTGTCGGTATCAAATTGCTTAATAATCCCTGACTTCACTCGATCAAGATAACCAAAGTTAGTAACCCCAATTGTGCCATATAGTTCCGCAATTTGCAGTGCCAGTGCCTCATCAACACCAAACACACCAGCATCATTTTTAATAATTGCAGCTAGAGGCTCCGCAACTTGGTTGTCTTCAGTCAAGCGGTCTAATTCTAGGCCGACCATCGCATTATTTAAAAATTCACGCTTGTGCATGACATCAATGACGGCTTCCTGGCATTCTTCATGAGTTAGTTTCGGGATGAACTCTTCCTGCATCTTAAAGGTCAAGTTTACAAGATCATCAATCGTTACCCCACGCTCCTGAAGTCGCTTAACAACAAAATTAAAGGCTTTCGTATCTGGATATTTAAAATTAGCGTTTTGCATACGTTCTCCTTTTTATTTGTACCAGAGTGTTTTTAAAATATCATTTAAGATCTGCTTTTTTTGGTGCAGTTGGACATGATTAGTATGCGGATAAACATGTTCAGCATAGTTAACCCGTTTATTTTGTAGCAGGGTGCGGAGCATCTCCGACTGAATATGTGGCACTTCACCATCAGTGCGTCCGCCCTTAGCGCCCATCCAATTATAAATTTTACCAATGCGGACTAGGGATGTGTGACGAATTTGACGCTCCATTAATTTAAAGTTACTATCCTTAGATTTCTTAAATAACCATTTCGTAAATTTAGTTCGTTCTCCGAAAGTTTCATCAACGGGAGTCCCAAGCAAAATCACTTTGGGGAAACGTATATTTTTTTGAATATCGGGCGAACTAATATAAGCATGGAGCCATTCGGTTCCACCATAGGAATGGGCCACTACATTTAAAGTGCGAACATGGTACTGATTATGTAATATTCGCATTACTCGAGTTAACTGCTTGGTTTGAGCCTGATAACCAGGAGTGTAGTTCCAATCATATAGTAACTGGATAATTGAATTTTTCTGATTTAAATTACCCTTGATGCGTACGTGACCATTGGGGGCCACCCAAATCGTCATCCTTTTTTGGGCAACATTCCTTTTTTGAGCAGTATTGATCAGTTTTTGGTAAGTCCACGTGTTACCACCCCAGCCAGGAATAAGTAAAGTTGGCGTGGACTGATACCGAACTTGTGGATTATTGATTTGAATGGACTGCTCTTTACTACCTCGTAAAAGATACAACTGAACTGCCCCACCAATCAAAATCATGATCAGAATAATTCTGAGAATGACTCGACCAACTTTGGCAATCATCTTGCCACCTTCTATCTAATGTGTCTGATTTAACCGAATAACCGTGCCCAAAAACTCTTCTTCTTTGGCTTTTCCTCTTCTGGTTCTTGTGCTGCAGATGTTTGCGCTTCTTCTGCCGCCTTTTCTGGATGCAGCTGTGGGTTAGCGACCCCAATCCAATCATAAAAGGCTGGCGCCTTTAACTCAACAAACTTACCGTTTTTACCGTTGATCCCATCAACACATATTTCAACAGGTAATGCATTCCGGTATTCTTCAATGGAATCTTTTTCAAAACCATTAAAGGTCGTCAAACGGGTAATGTCGAACAATAAACTGTTCTTTTCTTCATGATAAATAAAATCATCTTTCTGAGTAAGATATAGCTTGGCCCATTTACTACGGGCATTTTCGCCGAAATCATCCCGTAGGCCATCAGAGAAGTAATCCGGGACTGGCTCGTCGATTAATTTATAGTAATCACGGAAAATTTTTCGCGTGGTTGCTAAAAAGTCTAATTCACCAGTCGTATGGTCAAAGAGGCGCCATGGCGTACTATCGTCTTCCAAGTAGTTAGCTAGCCGCACTACGAAATCTTTAAATAGAGTATTGTTAAGATCCTTGCGAACAGCATAAATATACTTTGAAGCAACGCCCTTCTTTTCACTATCAATGACCTTATCCAGCTGAAGGTAGTATGTCCGTCGAGCAGTTTCACGCCGCATCGTAAAACCAGAATTATAGTTCGTGGTTCCGATCAATGGAGCATATGGCTTGGGACTATTAACAAGCTGGTTCATTGTATCAACGATTAAGCGACGACTGTATTGTGGCTGTTGGAAAAAGTAAGGTTCGATTTCATCGACAAGTACCGGGTATGAACTACCTTGCTTCATATACGACTCTAACGCCTGCATTGTCTTTGCTTTCCGCTGATTGGTATCTGTTGGATAAATGGTCCCAAAGTCAATTAATGAGTTGTCAGTATTCCATGTTAGTTGGTTAATGATACGTAATAACGTGGTCTTTCCCGAACCGGCACTTGCTCCTAAGATTAGAAAATTAGGAATATCGTTTCCATCTTCTGGGTTTAAACTCGCCCGTTGACGGATTTCCCATAAAAACGGGGCTGTGAATGCGTACATGATCGCTTCGTAAAATCGTTTTCCATACTCAGGAGTAAAATCAACGACAAATTGTTGATACCCTTTGATTACGTTTTCGATTTGATGGATACCATCTCGAATTTGATTAATCGTCGCTAATTTTCCAAAAGCAATCGGAAAAGTCCCCGCATCATTGGGCGTATATAGCCCTGTTTTATTATGAGCAATGTTTCTTTCGAGTGGACGATCATAAAGGAACGTCGTGTACTTCTTTTCTACAGCCAGATCCTGCGGTGACACTGCTGCGGACATTGCATTTTCAACATTTTCCGCAATAACTTCCCGCTTTTTAATTTTGGGTCTGGCAGCTCGTGGTGACACGGCTTCTTTCTCAAGCATGAGGACGGTATCCCGTTGCTTGATTGCCCGTTCTTCCTTGTCTTGATCTTGAGTCCGATTATCGGTAACGTTCCGCATTGCCAGGGTGACACCAGCACTCAGATGCTGTTTATCGATTTGGTGTTGAACGTCGTCGACAATTAAATTGGTCATTTCTCGGTGTGAAATGTCATCTGTCTCATCATTGGACAAAATAATGATGTTATCATTATCACCCTTTGCTGCTTTTAATGCTTTAAGCTGTTTTTCAGCAACTTTCAATAATTCATTCGTAAAGTATGGTTGTAAAACTGGACGAAGGTCCCTTTTAAAATGGCTTAGCAAATTTTCATATAGCGGTGAATTATCAAATACCATTACTTCTTCGAACCGATTGGCATTAACGTCAAATGATGGTTCAGTTAAGTCAACAGAACCTAAAATGACCCGCGTTTCCTTCGTTGCTGGATTACCTAAGAGGTAAAAGCGTGAATGGATGACTTGGGTTGGTGCAATTTCAAGTTTTAATACACCAGCTAATGCCGCCAGTTGGAGTTGCGAACTGAGGCTTTGGAACAACTTAATTGATTCCTTATTAGCGGTATTCAAAAGCGCGTTTGCTAAAGCATCTTTAGTAACATTTTCCATCGAAGTATAGTGATGGTAATTCGGCAAGCTGCCAATGGCAATTTCTACCTGAACAAAATGCGCAAGATGTTTATTTAGAAATTCTGGACTAATCTGGCCCGTGACCCCCATTAATTGCGGATATTTTTCTGCATCAAAGATTTGATCCAGGGTCATTTGTTTAGACTGATTGTTATAAATAATATTAATTCGATTGGTATTAACATCATTACCAGTCGTTTTGATTTCATTTGACATTCTTTAATCTCCAATAATTATTCATGGAATACATGTCTATTTTCCGCTATTTAGCCGGTTTTTTCAAGTTACTTATTATTTGATTGATGGTATTCATAGGACTTTTAATATTATGGCTATTTAAACTTTATCTTGACAAAAATAGCATGAGATGGATACAATTATTTTTGCAAATAGTAATCATTACGATTAACTAATAAAGGAGATTTGAAATTATGAAACATTTGCGTCTATTTTTAAAATTATTTATTGCTATGATCGCATTCTTGACCATTGCTGGTTTTAGTCGTGTATTGGCTTCTAGCAACAGTGATAAACCAATTCAAGTGGTCACCGGATTGGACTTCTATGGAGAAGCAGCAAATCAAGTTGCGGGAAAATATGGGCATGTTACTTCAATCATTAATAGTACCTCAATTGATCCACACGACTATCATCCAGGAACTAAACAAGCTAAACAGGTTTCTAAAGCTAACGTGGTAATTGAAAATGGCTTAAATTATGATCCGTGGCTAAATAAACTAGTTAAAAATAATCATCAACATAATTTGCAAGTAATTAATGTTGGTAAATCTGTTGCTGGTAAAAAGGTTGGTGACAATGAACATGTTTGGTATCGTCCATCAACAATGAAAGACTTAGCTTATAAATTAGCTGATAAATACAGTAAAATTGATCCTAAACACACTTCTTATTATCAAGCTAATGCTAAAAAATATGCTCAATCTTTACAATCAATTGATGAAAAAGTTAATAAAATCAAAAGTAATGTTAACCCTCAACGGAATAACGTTGCAGTGAGTGAACCAGTTTTTGACTACGCATTAAATGCAACAGGCTATCAAGTATCAGATCGCCATTTTGAAAAGGCAATTGAAGATGAAACAGATCCTTCACCAAAAGATATTAGATCCATTAAAAATGATATTAAGAATCACCGTTTAGCGTTTTTTGTTGAAAATTCACAAACTAGTGATAAGGTGGTTAATAATCTAGTAAAGTATGCTAGAAAGCATAATACTCCGGTACTTAGAGTAACGGAATCAAAGCCAAATGGAAAAACATATAAACAATGGATGATGAGTCAATATCAACAATTATCTAAAATTCAAGACAAAGAAAAATAGGAGAATTATCCATGAAACCACTTGTAACGATTAATAATCTAACAGTGGCGTTTGGAAACCATAAAATAATCAAGTCTCTTAGTTGCAAAATTATGCAGGGAGACTTTTTTATTATTTGTGGTGATAATGGGGTTGGCAAAACAACCCTAATTAAAACGCTACTTGGATCCTTGCATCCACAAAAAGGGAAAATTATTTTACCACCCAAACGAGAAATTGGCTATGTTCCACAGTTTAGAAATTTAGACCAAGAATATCCCCTTTCCATTCGAGAGTTTGTTGGATTGAATTACCAGACGGCAATAATTCCGTGGGTAACGTCAAAAGAAAAAATTGCCCAAAATAAAATCATTGAAAAAACCGATCTTGTTAAATTACAAAACCAACCACTTGGTTTAGCCTCTGGTGGTGAAAAACAGAGAGCATATTTAGCTCAAGCTATGATTAACCATCCTCCATTACTCATTCTGGACGAGGCAACATCTAGTTTAGACAACTTTATGAAATATGAATTATTAAATCTTGTTGCTAATTTTCAAAAAGACGGTGTTACGGTCATTTTTGTAACCCATGATCTCCCCTTAGCTAAACAATATGGTAATCGTTTCCTATATATGTCTTCTAGTAATTACATGATTGATTCTATAAATAAATTGCCGAAATGAAAGGAGAAATTCCATGTTTGATTTAGATTTTATGCGATACGCTTATATTGCTAGTACCTTTATTGCCATTACTAGTGGAGTAATGGGTGTTTTCATTGTCGCCCGTAAGATGTCCTTTTTAACGCATACACTTTCGGAAATTGGCTTTGCTGGTGGGGCCTTTGCTGTTTTTGTAGGTTGGCCATTGTTAAATGGAATGTTAACGTTTACACTATTGAGTTCGATACTAGTTGGCCAATTAAGCCCAAATAATGAACGAAGGGAGTCTGCAACGACAGCTGTTTCTGGATTATGTTTTGGACTAGGAATATTATTTTTGTCATTAAGCAATAAAATGTCGAGTTCTGCAACTAATATTTTATTTGGGAGCATTGTAGGCATTAGTAATTATGAAGTTAAGCAACTCGTTATCTTATCAATCTTTGTAGTTGTGATGGTTGGTCTTATCTTTAAACCACTTAAGTTTGACTCATTTGATCATATTGGGGCAACTGCCGCAGACATTAACGTCCATCTATTTTCAATTATTTTTTTGTTATTACTTGCCATTAGTGTTAGTATTGCAGCTCAAATTGTTGGTTCACTTTTAATTTTTATTTTACTAACTTTACCAGCTGCCAGTGCCCAATATTTTACTCATCGTATAAGTTTTATTATTCTTTTATCGATAGTATTCTGCTTAGTCGGTACATATTTAGGATTAGCACTAGCCTATATTACTAATTGGCCAGTTAGTTTTTTTGTTGCTACCTTTGAAGTAGGATTATATTTTATAGCTTTGTTTATCAATAAACTTGGCACACTGGTTAACCAACAAAAAATTAAAGGATAATTTAAAATGTTTAGACTGAAAAAACGTACAGCGAGATATTGGAAAATAGTTATTCTGTTACTTATGGGGTGCCTATTAATGACTTTTGCATGTCATGATCAGTTTCTATACCACCAGCCGATCGCTAAAATTACAAAAGTAACTAACAGTAAGCCACTTACACAAGTTGACGAATTTCAAAACAAAGATCAAATTACTTACCAAAAAATACAAGGCATAGTATTAAATGGTCATTATTGTGGTAAAAAAATCCATCTAAAAAATAGCTTTACTAAAACTCATGCTACAGATCAAGAGTTCCATAAAAATCGTCAAGTTTTTGTATCTCAAATTGTGAAGTCTAAAAATGGTTTGGAAGGAAATATAAAAAACGTTAAACGTGATTACGTCATTGTTTTTCTGGGATGGCTAGTTGTTACACTGTTAATTTTATTAATGAATAAAGATGGATTAAAAACAATCTTTAGTGTTATTATAAATACTTTTGTATTTATTTTTGCAATTTGGATTGACCAACACGTTTATGGCAATGCAGTTATAATTGTATTTAGCATTTTAACAATTTGTTTCTCAGCAATTAGTTTACTAATTATTTTGGGGCCAAACAAAAAAATGCTAGCAACATTCTTTTCAACGATCATCGGGACGTTGTTTTCGGTTTTACTAGGTATTTTGATTTTAAAAATAACGAAAAATCGTGGTGTCTTCTATGAATCCATGCAATATGTAACACAAATCCCTCAAACACTTTTTTTGGCAGAGTTAATGTTAGGTTCATTGGGTGCAGTCATGGATGAATGTAGTGATATTATCGCCACCTTATTTGAACTGCACTCTTTAAATCCAATGATTAGTCGACAGCAACTATTTCAAGCTGGAAAAAAGGTTGGAAATGAAATTGTCGGGCCATTGATAAATGTTTTATTTTTAGTTTTTATGACAGGAACTTTTGCCTCCAGTATTTTATACTTAAAAAACAATAATAGTTGGGGATATACATTTAATATGAATATGAGTTTAGGGATGGTGCAAAGTTTGATTAGCGCAATTGGTATTGCAAGTGTGGTACCAATAGTTAGTATGTTTGGCGCTCTTTTATTAGGAAGGAAGCAAGTTGATGAGTAGTATTTTTGCATTAAGTTTAGTATTACTAGTAATTATGATTAGCGTAGGTCATCAACAAGGCTGGACTTCCTTTATAAGCATGTGGTTAAACTTTGGCGCATTGATATTATTGTTAACTTTAATAACCTGGCATTTACCACCACTAGTACTAACAATAATTTTTAGCATCCTGGTTTTGTCAATTACGATTTTTATGGGATCCGATAATATTAAAGCAACTGTACCAGCATTTTATGCTTCATTATTAACAGTTAGCGTTACCATGATTTTAGTTATTATTACAACACATTTAGCAATGGCTTATGGATTCGGAATGGAAGATAGCGATGATTTGCAAGGAATGTCAGTTGCTTTTGGCATTAATTACATTCAAGTTTCAATTGCCATTACAACGATGGCAACTTTAGGAGCAATTGCTGAAGCATCTATTGCCATAAGTAGTGGAATGCAAGAGGTTCTACAAAAGCACCCTGATTTACGACCCTCACCACTATTTATCACGGGAATGCACATTGGTCATCAAATAATTGGTACTGCTTTAAATACACTATTTTTTGGTTTTTTTGGTGGCTTGCTATCACTTTTTACTTGGTTTGCAGGGCTCCACTATTCGCCAAGTATGATTATTAATAATCAAATTATGGTAAATGAGTTAGACGAAGTTTTAATTTCTTTTATCGGTGTTTTAATCAGTGTGCCATTTACTGCTTGGATTACATGCATTTACTCGAAACATCAATCTATAAATTCCTAAAAATATATAGTTAAATGATTATAAAGCTTTGAATAATAAACACATCATTCCATATACCACTTATTGAAACGTTACTTTAAGAATGACCACACTATGTTATAAAATAGGTAATATAAAATTAATAATAGTTCTATCTTTTTATCGATTAACTATTGTAAAGAAGAATGGAGATCTATGAACCTCGAAGAATTCATGGATCTCCATTCTTTATTAGGGTTTTACGTCATAGTCTCCCACTTCTCTGGATCATAGCCTCCAAGTTTACAAGTCGTTTTATTAAGTTAATTGTACATTAACTTAATAAACAACAATTATAAAAGAAGCTTTTAGAGTTATGTAACTATTATTATCTTTTGGCTACTGCACCGGTTGCATAATCAATACTAATATTATTCTGCACATTTGGGATAAAGACGTTAAAACTCAATGAGCCATCCTTAGATAGGGCTTCGATATGAGCACCGGCTGGTACTACACAGTTACCATCGTAAATATTAGTAACCCGATAGCGAACTTGTTTGTTTTGGTCCAAGGCTTTTCGGACTAGCCCTTCGTAGTAATTTTGCCCAGTCGAATTACTGGATCGGGCTTCATTAGCCCACGCAGTTTGGGTCGCGATATTTTGCGGATTTGATTCCGAAGCGTCAAATCCCTTAATGCCACCCAAAAGTGCGTATCCTAATAAATGCCCTCGATCATATGCATGCCGCGGACCATTAGTTAAATTAGTTGCTTGAAGGAAGCCAGCTGGACGCCAATTTGTTGCGCCATTTCCCGTTTGCTCACGATTTTGATATTGCCGCGTACTATGGTTTAGCCACGCATCACCGCGCCACGCGCGCCCTTTAGCATCCACATGATTAACCGCATATGGCACACTAGAAATTTGGGCGTTCAATTGGGGATGGTTATTATTGACGATATAGGCACCATGACCATTCCATCTCAAATTAGCTGGTAACTGCTTCCGCACCGCACTCGTTAAGACAACCTTGGCTTCGTCCTCAGTAGGCGCTGGTAGTTGCTGACCATGTGAAGTATTTTGCGATGAAAACTGACTAAATTGATTAAAGATTTTAGCAATACTATTTGTAGATGCTTCACTAGACTGACCACTATTTTTTTGAAAGCCAGTTGCTATAGCAAAGAGCACTGAAAAAACTGCTAGCCAACGCCATAACTTTTTAAATTTTCTTTTCACTTTTCATGAATCCTTCCTGCTGATGTTATTATTACTATTTTACACTAAGCAGCTTAAAATGAACACCAGTTCGTCCGTGATTATTAAAAAACGTGGCTAGATAACCACGTTTTTCTAGACTTATATTCGTTTATTAATCTCAACGTCCTCCTTACCACGCTTAGCTCGGTAAAAATAAATTACTGTCATGATGACCAGGAAGACAATCCCTGCTGATACAGAAACTCGCGTATCAGGGTTAATAAACATGAACAGAACAATCAAGGCTAGCATGATGAGTGAGAAGTAATTGTAAGCTGGATAGAGCGGCATTTTGAACGGATGATCGTTCAGTCGTTCTGGGTGAGCCTTTCGGAAATTCAATTCGGATAACAAGATTACAAACCACGGAACCATTCCAGGGAGCACACTTGAACTATAAACAATCACGAACAGATCTTTGGATGCGGAACTAATGGAGGTTAGAACAAAGTTGACGACAAAGCCCAGAAAGATCCAAAACGAGATGGTAACAATTGCAACGTTAGGGACCACCCGTTTGGACAGTCGACCGAAGAAAGCGGGAACTTCTTTATCGATAGCCAGTTTAAATAACATCCGACTTGCAGAATAGATCCCTGAATTAGCTCCAGATAGCGCTGCCGTTAGGACCACGAAGTTAATAATTCCGGCGGCACCGGTAATCCCAACTTTGGTAAAAGTTTCTACGAATGGTGAACCAACTGCCTTTAGTTGATCCCAAGGATAGATGGAAACAATTACAAAAATCGCACCAATATAGAAGATTAAGATCCGCCAAATTACGGACTTAACCGATTTGACAATTGCATGCCGCGGAGAAGCTGATTCACCAGCTGTAATTCCTAATAACTCAATTCCTTGATAAGAACCGGCTATCACAGCCATTGAAAAGACAAAACCTTTTAATCCATTCGGAAAGAACCCACCATGGCGCCACAAATTATCAATTCCAACTGGCTGCCAATGATTACCCAGACCAATGACGATCACTAATAACCCAATGATAATCATGGCAATAATCGTGACTACTTTAATCATCGCAAACCAGAACTCTAGTCGACCATATGCTTTAGCTGAGACCAGATTGGCTAACGTGAGAATAATAATCATGATAATTCCGGATAACCAATCTGGTAGATTGGGCCACCAATAATTCAGATACTGGGTCATTGCGATGATATCGGAAATCCCCACGATAATAAACTGGAAAACATTACTCCATTTAACTAAATATCCGGTTAACGGATGGATGTAGGTCGTTCCATAATCAGCAAAAGAACCCGTTCCGGGACTGATATAAATCATTTCGCCCAGTGCCCGCATTACTCCATACAAAATCACTCCAACAAAAGCGTAGGCTAACAAGACGGATGGGCCCGCCCACTTAATTGTTGACGTTGCCCCCATAAATAACCCAGAACCGATCGTACCACCGATGGCGATCATTTCCATTTGTCCAGGAGTCATGGATCGTTTTAATTGGGGTTGTTTTTCTTCTTGCATTAAAAATCCCTCATTCTTAAAAAAGGATCCTCCACTGCCGTTGATTACTGGCTGGAAGATCCCTTTATTTTGATCATTCTTAAATCCCCCAACTTAAATCAGCTGATTAGTTGAGGTGGCGGTTGATTGATTTACATTTGAATATAACATGTCTTCAACCTCCCAAAAAGATTACCTAATTAGGATATCATTAGAAAAATGAGAATGCAAGTAACAATTTTCTAACGTTTGTGTTGAGTATGGAACAGTCCCGATATTGACAATAGTGCCACTCCAATGGCCACTAACAGTTGCCCACCACGATTACCGGTTTGTGGTAAAGCCTCATTTGTAGATTGGAGTTTCTTATGGTTTAGGTGACTTTTTAGCGGACGGTTATATTCCTTCAACATTGCTAAATCACCGGCTTCATTTCCGAAGTAATTGAGTGATTAGGAAGTTTAGGAACTTGATGGCGGATTACCAGTTGCGTTGATTTCACTTGTAGCGTTTGCTCTGATAGAGTTAACGGCTCTTTTACTAATACTGGAGGGTTGGACACGGGTAACGTCAACGGTTCTTCTGCTTGTGTTTTCTTCTTTGAAGGAGTTGATATCTCTTTCTCTGGAACCGCAGTCTTAGGTTTAGTCTCCGTTACTGGTTTAGATGATATGACCTTAGGCTGTACCAATACTTCCTTATGTTCACCATATTTACCCACCAGTAATTGATCCTTGCTTGCTGGATTGGTGAAGTCCATGCCAGTTGGTGCTTGCAAAGTTACCTGCCGAGTTTTGTTATATGGGACGGTATAGAGATGGCGAATATAAACTTTACCCTGTGCATCTTTGAGATCTACCGTACAATTTGCTGGCGGCTGACGTTGTTGACCGTCCTTCGGAAAATATTCTATATGGTAAACCGTGACTGTAATATTGATTTTTTCTAATTTATCAATGACTAATCCATTCGCATTATTTTGATAACCTGCAATTTGGGGTAATTTAGCTGAACTAGTGCGCAGGTATTCACCATATTTGCCAGACCCCGCCAAGAAACTAGATCCGTTTGCTGTTGATGAACTGTACCATCAGTAGAAGTAATTTCAATTATGCGCTTAGTTTGCGGTAAGGGAACCGTTGCTGCTGTCGTCGTTGGGTGGTCAGTATTTTCGGCAGCTTGAATCGGATTCCCAGAACAAATAATAACTGCCCCACTAATTACACTAATCCATAATGAGTAACCTTGCCATTTTGAATATTTCATAAAACATTCCTCCTATTTTTGGGTCTCATTATTTAAAGACGCAAAAATGACTAACTTTTATCTTTTTTACTAAAAAAGATTTACACTAAGGTTAGTTACTTCATTTTAGAAAGAATGATTCATGTGAATAAGTCTGCTCGTTCTCATCTTCGTGGTGATATTGGTGATTATTTAAAGGTGTTCGCCTGTGTCGCCGTCATCGGACAACCAGTTATTGATCTATTAATCCATGATCAGTCGCCCCACCTGCAAACCAATTTAGGGAGCATCTATAATTTAATTAAGTACACGGCACCGGCTTTTATATTTGGGATTTTATATACTGACATTCGCCAACACAGTGAACTAGGCTACTTTGATGTTCGTGCTTATTATCGCAATATTGGGCTTTCTCTTTTTCTGCCGACGATTATTTGGTCGTTAATCTACCTGTTAATTATGCCGAACCTCCAGCAACGCTTCCGCTGGCATAATATCTTGACCTTTTTCTGGCAATTCATTAATGGCAATGCGGCTCCTCACCTTTGGTACAACACAATGATGCTCCAGTTTGCTTTGCTGGTACCACTTTTCTGGCAACTCCACCTGTGGTTGGGACAGAACGTTTGGAAAGGCTGGGCCGTTTTTATTGGTACCGCCGTTTTGTACCTCGTCTGGCTTGGCATTTACAACAGTTACGTATTCCACCAACCCGGTGAAGCCTACTGGTATCTCACTGACCGTTTATTTATTAGTTTCATTCTCTATGCTATCTATGGTGTTCTAGCATGGAACTATCGGCGGCAATTTAATCACTGGATTTTCCGTTTTTGGCCCATCCTTCTGGTAATTCTCGCCATCACCTTTGTTAAGTATAATCATGAATTACGGCAGTATGGCTGGCCGGTTAATTTAGTCAATGCTTCTTACTATAAGCCATCAACCGCCATTTACAGCTTAATGGTAATTGAATTAGTCGCCACACTCTCCCTGAGTAACCAATTTCATCACCACTTAGCAATCCAGCACTTCTTCCACTACTCCGCTGATCTCGCCTATCTGGCCTACCTCAGTAATGTCTTCTGGGAACAACTGCTTTGGCGAGGGCTTCACTTAGTAAAATTCGCAACTATTCACCCATACTTAGTTTTATTTAGTTTATGGGGAGCAACCATTGTTTTGGCTTTCGGTTCGGCAGCCTTCGTTCAACAAATTATAATCCAAATGAAAAGAGGTTAATCTCACAAACGATTAACCTCCTTTTGATGTTACTAAATTTGATGAACAACCTTTTCAATATCATCAACAATCAGTTCTGGAGTCAAATGGTACCATTCCGCTAAGACGTCGTAAGGAACATTGTCAGAAAATTCACGGGGTGCACCAAAGTTGAGCACCTTCATTTCACTAGCACTATAATAACGATCAATCGTTTCACCAAAACCGCCTGACAGGTTGCCGTCTTCCAACGTTACAACAATATCATGATCTTCTTGCAAATGATGAAGGTCTTGTTGGTCAATATTCGTTACCGTTTTTGGGTTGATCAATGTTGCATCAATGTTAAGTTTCTTCTGTAATTCTTGCCGAACATCTTCACCTAATTGCCAGAAATCACCAACAGCAAAAATGGCTACTTCACTCCCTTGATGAGCAATTTCATAATCAATGATACTATAGTCAGTTTGCGTTGCTGGTCGATGAAGCAACTTCCGTTCAGGTTGACGGATAACGACTGGGGTGTCTGTTTGACTAATGGCCCATTTGAGCATCGAGATCATTTCTTCTACGCTCGTTGGTGCCAAATATTCGATGTTTGGCAATGAACTAATGTATGAAATATCGAACGTCCCTTGGTGGGTCGCTGATTCACTGGAAATGGTCCCACCCCGGACAATCATTACCACCGGAGCATCATTCAAAGCAACATCGTGGATTAATTGGTCATAAGCCCGTTGTAAGAAGGTACTACTTTCAAAGACCACCGGACGGACACCATTTTGGGCCATTGCAACCGCAGACGTAACCGACATCTGTTCAGCAATTCCGACATCAAAATACCGTTCTGGGTAAGCCTTTTCAAAACGCTTCAAGTCAAACATACCTGGGATTCCAGCATTAATAGCTGCAATATTGGTTCCGTCTTTAATTTCACTCAGGAGTTCGTCAATCACAGCTTCACTGTATGATTCCTTTGGTTGTGGAGTGGTGCTTTCACCAGTTTGACCATTGAATGGGCCACGCCAGTGGTAAGCCATTTCATTATCAATAGCGGGTTGATAACCAGCTCCCTTTAACGTATGAACATGTAGAACAATTGGGTGGTCGATATCCTTCACATCTTCAAAGACTTTGATCATGGCGCTTAGATCGTTACCATCGGGAACATAACGATAATCAAGCCCCATAAACTTAAAGATATTGTTAGCGGATTGACCAGCAGTTTCTCGCAATTCTTTAAGTCCTTGGTATAAACCACCCTGGTTATGGTCGTCAATCGACATATTATTATCATTGACCACGATAATCAGGTTGGAGTGGAGCTTAGAAGCATTATTGAGACCCTCAAAAGCTAAACCACCACTTAAAGAACCATCCCCAATAATTGCAACGACATTTTCATGTTTATGCTTTAAATCTCGTGATTCCGCCATCCCAACTGCCAAAGCAATTGATGTTGAGGTGTGACCAACTTGGAAAAAGTCATGGTCACTTTCTTCAGGTGAAGTAAACCCGGATACGTCCTCATAATGATCAGGATCTAAGAAGCCTTGTGCCCGTCCCGTAAACATCTTGTGTGGATAGGACTGGTGTGACACATCCCAAATCACCTTATCGTGTGGTGAATCAAAAACATAGTGATAGGCAAGAGTAGTCTCCACAATTCCTAAGTTTGGTCCCACGTGACCCCCAATTTTTTCATCACGTTCGAGAATTAACTGACGCATTTCGTCTGCTAACTCGTGCAATTGATCCAGTGACATCCCTTTGATGTCTGCAGGCTCTTCGACTTCATTTAAAAGATAATCTGGATGAAGATTCATGTACCCCACTCCTTAACTTAATCCATCTCTAAAGTATTCTTAATTTATTCTACAACATGTTTTGCCGATGTGAAACCAAATGGTGAGGAAAGATTACCATCTAACTGCCATCATTAATTGACGAGGACAGATTTTCTCGTTAGCATTAACCTAATTAATCTTAGAAAAGAGTAAATACTGTGAAGAATGAAGCAACGGAGAAGCTTTCTCCACTCAAGCCATTAACAAGTAAGCAAAGTGCGCTAATTCAGCAAATTATGAACTTTACAACTGAGCACCTCGAAGCTCAAATACCCCAGCGATTTTTACAATCTACGGTGATGCCGGTACTGGCAAAAGTGTGGTTCTTTCGCACCTTTTTAATGAACTTCAAATTGCTGCGCGAACAGATTCAACTAGTCCACTTTACCAAACACGCAATAAGTTTTTAGTTAATCATCCCGAAATTCTAAAAGTTTATCGTGAAATTGCTGGTGGACAGCCCCATCTGCTCAAAAAAGACTTCATGCGTCCGACATCCTTTATTAACCAGCTAGATAAACTGCATCAAGCTATTGATGTCGCCGTGATTGACGAAGCCCATCTCTTACTATCGAAACCTGATCATTACAATAACTTTTATTATAATAATCAATTAGCAGAAATCATTAAACGATCACGAATCGTTATTATTGTGTTCGACCGTTACCAGGTATTACGCATGAAAAGTCTCTGGACACCTGAACGATTGCAAAAACTGGTTAACCAGTATCCTCACGATGAGTATCGCCTCAAGCATCAATTTCGAATGACTGCTAGTGATTAATTAGTTCAATGGATGAATAATTTCACTGATGGTCAGATCAAACCATTACCTCTTAATAGTCGCGAGCATTACGATTTCCGGATTTACGATGATGCTGAGGAAATGCGACAGGCCATTGTACGACGAAACAACGAGGTCGGCCTTTCTCGAATTCTTTCGACATCCGGATATCCTTCCACACTCGATGGCGGGAAACATTATATTTGTGAAGGACGCTTTAAGATGCCCTGGGATCAATATAACTTTACTGCCACCCCATGGGCAGAAATTCCAGAAACCATTAATGAAGTTGGCTCAATCTATACCTGTCAAGGCTTTGATCTAAACTATGCTGGAATCATCATTGGACCAATTTTTAGTCAAAAACCATCCAGTAATCAACTTGCGATCCACCTTGATAAGTTTACGGATGTGGAAGCATTTAAAAAGCGGTCAGATTTATCTGATCCTCAAGAGATTCACGCTCTTGAAGAACGGATGTTGTTAAATGCTTTGAACGTGATCATGAAACGAGGGGTTAAAGGAACTTACCTCTATGCGCATGATCTCCGCTTGCGGCAAACCCTCGTTCAGTTGTATCATCAAATGATAAGACAAAACCAAAGGAACGAATTGAAATGAAAGCAAATCAGGAACATCACCGTCCCCGCTACGTAAGCAAAACACTGCTGATTAGTATTGCGATCATCTTTATCGTATTAGCATTAGTCGGCATCTATCATGATTTCAAGCCAGAATTGAACCTCATTTTACACTACAACCACCATAATCAAACCAAACTGTTGCATTTAATTCGCGCTCACTCATACCGCGACATGGGAATGCTTGTCGTTATCATTGCCATGATGAATGCAATTCCCGGTTTATCAAATTCAGTGGTCTGTATTTTTACCGGGGTCTGCTATGGCCCCATTGTTGGACTATTAATTAATTGGATTGGCAATGTTACTGGTAACTGCTTAGTGGCGGGTCTAATTACCCACATTCACTTTTCTGATAAGTTTAAGCACAGTCGTTCGCTTAAACACTTAACAGACACCAAACATCCGCTCATCGCATTAACCATGGGTTACATGATCCCGGTAATCCCCAGTGCGCTCGTTAACTATGCAGTGGTCCAAATGAAAGTTTCTCGACAACGTTTCTTAGCAATGGTGATTATCGGAATGCTTCCCACTTCTTATCTGTATGCATTTGGAGGCGACGCCATCATCAAGGGTGATTTGAAACGAATTATTGCGGCATTACTGATTATCGTTGTTGGGCTTGCAATCTACAAATTGATCGAATACCGTCGAGAGCGGCAAGAAAATATCACTAAAAATTAGGACTCGATTGCTCGGTAAAGCCGAACTCTCGGGTCCTTTTTTCATAAATCACTATTTTTCACTATCTCCGTATCGTTCGGCAAGTTGCAATTTCGGTTGTTGAAGATATTCAACATACGCTTGTGCCCGCTGTGCTAATTCAGCATCAGACATGTTGGAAGCATTATAACTGATAAACGGCGTCATGAACTTAGTTTTAATTAAAATACTGGTTGCTTGGTATGGTCGTAGCAAGCTTGGCATTGTGTAATGAACCCGGCCATCCTTGGCATACGCATCCTTATCAGCCCCTGGAGTAACCGCAAGCAACCATTCGTGGTCGAGAAGCGCTTTGCCACCATTGTATGCCCAGTTACCAGTGAATACATCATCTTCATATTGCTTAACCAATGCTGGACTGGAGTACCAATAAACAGGAAACTGGAACACAATTCGATCAGTGTTTTCCAGAATTTGGCGTTCCTTAGGAACATCAATTTTAAGGTCTGGATATAAAGCATACATATCACGAACTTCAAAGCCGGCCTTTTTGGCAGCTTCTGCTAGTGCTTTGTTGACCCGCGATTGATCCATGTGAGGGTGAAATAATAAAATTGTCGTTTTCATAATGAACGCTCCTTTTCTTACTATTCGTTAGTTAATTTTGAACCTTTTTAAATTAAATTTCAACTCATTCCCACCTCAAACATTTGTTCTTTTGTACGTGATTCGGTATAATACTAGTACCTAATATAACGAAAGGATTAATATCATGGATGCGCGAACCTTTTTAGCAATCGATCTAAAATCATTCTATGCTTCCGCTGAGTGTGCCGCTTTAAATTTAAATCCGCTCAATACTAACCTAGTGGTTGCGGATGCTTCTCGTTCCGATAAGACCATCTGTCTGGCTGTTTCGCCTGCTTTAAAAAAATTTGGCGTTCCAGGACGGCCGCGTTTGTTTGAAGTTCGCCAACGAATTCACGAAATTAATCGGGAACGTGCTAAGCATGCAACTTATCACCATCTGTCCGATCACTCATCCATCTACCGTGGTAAGTTATTAAAGTCGCCAAACCTTCGGGTGGCCTTCAAAATTGCCAAGCCACGGATGGAATACTATATGCAGGTTTCGGCCAAAATTTATGAAATTTATTTACGATATATCAAACCGCAAAACATTCACGTTTATTCGATTGACGAAGTTTTTATGGATGTGACCGACTACATCCATGAGCATCAAGTTTCTGCCCATGATTTAGCAAAAACGATCATCCAGCAAATTCAAGCAGAAACAAAAATTACGGCGACTGCAGGTATTGGTACCAATCTATACTTAGCGAAAATTGAGATGGATATTGTGGCCAAACGAATCCCCGGTGATCAAGATGGCGTGCGAATCGCCCAAATGAATGAAAAGCAATACCGACGTTATCTCTGGGCCCACACCCCACTTACGGATTTTTGGCGTTTAGGCAAGGGATATGCTAAGCGCTTAGAAAAACTTGGCTTACATACGATGGGAGATATTGCTCGTTGCTCTTTAGGAAAGCTCTCTGATCCAATGAATGAAGAAGTTCTTTACCGTGAATTTGGCAAAAATGCGGAACTATTAATTGATCACGCCTGGGGCTTTGAATCAGCAACCATTGCTGATATTAAGTCGTACACTTCAGACGAACATGGTATTTATTCTGGGCAAGTCTTGATGCGTCCTTATAAGCCTAAGGAAACTCGGATTATCGTTAGTGGAATGGCGGATGATTTAGCATTAACATTGGTTAAACGCGGCATGATGACCGATTCGGTTGAAATCGTCATCCAGTACGACGTGCAAAGTTTAACATATGCTAATAATTATAGTGGCGCGATTAGTGAGGATTTCTATGGACGTAAGACCCCCAAACCGGATCATGCTAAATATCAATTACGATCGTTAACGGACTCCGCACAAGAACTCCGCGAAATATACGGAGAATTATTTAAGCGGACGGTCAATCCACACTTATTGATTCGCAAACTCACGTTGATTGCCCATAACCTTACTTCAGTAGCTGTTGCAGAGCAAGAAGCACGGTATGAACAAACCGACCTTTTCTCAAATGTCGACCAGGCGGTGAAGGAGGATCGAGTTGCCAAGGTTAAACGCCATCAAGACCATAAATTACAAAAACTTATTGTTAAATTACAACAAGATACCGGGAATAAAAATATCATCATGCATGGTTCCGATCTTTTGCCGGAATCTACGGCGCGCGAACGGAATAATCAAATTGGAGGGCATCATATCTAATGGATCACGAAAAAGATATTATCGAACACCACTTATTTTCGGATACATCACGTTATCAAGACATTATGGATCTCCCACGTCATCAGTCAAAAGCTCACTTACCGATGAGCCAGCATGATCGAGCAGGCCAATTTGCCCCCTTCTCCGCATTAACTGGCTATCATCATTTGATTGATCAAACTGCACAACATTACAAAAATAAACAGTATCAAACCAGACAACAAGCACTTGAAATCCGCCAGTCGCTCAACAAACTCAGTAAGCAATCTCCAGTTGAAGTCAATTATTTCAATGCTGAATCGGGGTTTTATGAAACTATTAAAACCCATTTGATGCAAATTAACTGGTTGGCTGGGACAGCAACGTTTATTGATCATCAAAATCCCCAGCAACAGTATCAAATCCCCCTGGCAAACATCAGAGCAGTACGTAATTTACCACAATCCTAAAAACGAAAAAGCCTGACCACTACGGCCAGGCTTTTTGTGAAGCAATTTTATTTTAGCCTTTGTTAATTTCGTTTGTGTTAGCAACATGGTGCTTCTTTGCTTGATGGTTGTAGAAGAATAAAGCAACCAGACCAAAGAAGACCGGACCAAAGATTGTCCAGAATGCTGTTTGGTAATCGCCAGTCAAGATTGGGTTCAGACAAGTGAAGATAATCCCGAAGGCAACAACACAGAACACAAAGATTGAAATCGCATTAGCTAAAGCTTGTGACTTAAAGAAGACGAATGGACGATCAATTCCTTGACGCTTCTTAAAGAATGGGAAGGCCCCTACGATGAACAAGTATGGTGCAGATGATGCAACGTTGGCCATGTTCGTCAAAATTTGATAGAACTTTTGGGCACCAGAACCACCAAATGAAATTGCGAAAATCAAGATGGCAATCACCCAGAATTGAATCCACATTGCAAATGATGGCATTCCATGCTTGTTAAGCTTAGTCATCCGTTCTGGCCATAAGCGCTTGTCAGAACCAAGAACTAAGGCCTTCAGTGGTGAATAAACCATAACGAAGAATGAACCAACGTATGCGCAGAACATTCCTAAACCGGCAAACCGGGTCAAAACATTACCAATAATCAATGCGGTCCCATGAGAAAGGCCTAAGGCATCTCCCATTACAACCCCGGCATTGTTCATCATAACGTAAGTAATGTTCCCTAAGGTAACGTCTTTACCACTCAGCACTTGTTGCCAGTTGGTGCAGACACCCCAGAAGAAGATCATAAATGAGTACAATACCGTGATTACAATCATGGAAATAACCATCCCTTTAGGGAACGTCTTCGCTGGGTCCTTCATAGAGTCAGTCAAAGTCCCCATTGATTCAATCCCACCATAAGCAAAGATGGCATAAACAACGAATGAAAGTAGTGCAATTGGGGATTGGAAGTTAGGGTTTGGTGAAATGAAGAAACTCTTCACACCATGAATTGGTTCCAGAACCATGCCCTTTTGTGCAATCCAAATTACAATGGCAATTACAACAAATAGTGCAGACATGATTGAAACCATGGTCCCACCAAGAGAACCAATCTTTTGAATCTTATCAACCCCGTGGGATGCAGTAAAAGTACATACTACCATCCACAGAATTGCTAAGATACCGACGAATTGGGTGGCGGTTAAGCCAAAGAATGCCCAAGTTGTCGTCTTATCGGAACCAAAGATTAGTGATGACATCGGAATCCAAATCTTTGATGATGTGGAAACCATCCAGATTAGCCAGTTGGCTAACCAAATAAAGGTTCCAACGAAGGCAAACCGTTCACTAACTGAGAATTCCAGCCAGGAGAAAATTCCCCCTTCGGCATTCGGCATTGCTGAACCATATTCGGCAATCATTAAAGCTGCTGGCAGGAAGAAGAAGATCGCTGCAACAACGTACCAGAAAATGGAAGCATAACCCATTTGGTAAAAGGCAACTGGTGAGTTGGCAAACCCGAACACGGTCGTAAAGACCATCAGGACCAAACTGGCCAGGCCAATTTGTTTTTTGTTTGACATTATTTTTCGCTCCTCTATATAAAAATAAAATGTCTATAAATGCTTCAATAACATTATACGACTGATTTAGATAAGTGTCGTCAGTTATTCGGAAAAAAACGTATCAATGCCTTGATATTGTCTTATTTTTTGACATTTTAATGCTGAAAGCGATTACTTATTTAATAAAACAAAGTATTATTTGCTTTTTAATTAGAAATTTACCTTTTCAAATCTTCACAATCAATTATTTTTATTTTACAATTGTGAATGAGTTTATAAACGAGGTGTTAAAAATATGAAAATGCGCAGAATTGATCATATTGTGTTAACAGTAAGTAACCTTGAGGCTTCTCGCCGTTTCTATCATGAGGTTTTCGATATGCCTGTTATTGAAGACCAGACTGAAAATAATGAGCATGAACATGTGGTTACCTTACGTTGTGGTCACCAGTTGATCCGTTTACAACCAACTGACCGCCCAAAGGAACAGTTACAGGCCGCCCACCCGACTCCAGGGTCAGTTGATCTTTGCTTGGTTTCTGGAGATGATCCTGAAGATGTTTTACATCACCTCAAGTCTTATTATGTTGATGTGATTGCGGAACCACAGCCTAATCAGGGGGCGGAGGGCGACATGACTTCCCTTTATCTCCGCGATCCCGATCAAAACTTAATTGAAATTTGTTTTTACAAAAATAAATAATCTACTTGATTGATGGTGTAATTTAAACAAAAAGGTCGCTATAATTTAACTAAGTTAATTTATTTAACAGGAGGAATGAGACATGGGAGAACCAATTTACATGCGTAAAGCCACTCTCGATGACTTGGACGCAGTTTATGAAATTATTGAAAATGCTCGGCAATTACTAAAGGAAGATGGAAGTGACCAATGGCAAAAGGGTTACCCTTCCAAGCTGAGTATGCAACAGGACATTGAAGCTGACTCCTGTTACCTATTGATGTATGGACATACAATTGTCGGTACTGGAACTTTGATGCTCCAAGGTGATACTCATTATGCCTACATCGTTGATGGTAAGTGGAACCATGCTGGTCACCCATTTGGTACAATCAACCGAATTGCCATTTCAAGTGGCTACCGTGGTAAGCACTTTGCTCGCTATATCATGTCAACTTTAATTTCAATCGCCTACGGTCATGGTGTTCGTGATCTGCGGATTTCAACTCATGAAAAGAATGCCCGGGTTCACAACCTTGTGTTAGACTTTGGATTCGTTCAACGCGGAAAGGTTTACACTGGGCCATCTGATGATGACTTACGGGTCGCTTACGAATTAAACCTTGAATAAAACCACTGGTGAACCTTAATCGTACTGCCATAATTGGTGGTGCGATTTTTTCATAAGGAGAAGACTAAATGGCAACACAAATATCACAGGCTGAACGATTACGGGAAATCATGGGAATCCTTCGTCGTCATTCTTTTATCAGTAATTTTTATCATCAGACTAATCCAGATGAAGTTTTAGCAACCTTTCAAGAATTAGGTCCAACCTTCATTAAACTAGGTCAGATGCTCTCAACCAGGCCTGACCTCGTTTCTCCGGACTACATCAGGGCTTTGCGCACTCACCAAGATAAGGTTCCAGCTGATGATTATGAGACGGTTGCCCAGATTTTTCTTAATGAAACGGGCCAAACGATCGATCAAGCATTTAAAACTTTTGAACATCATCCCTTCGCATCCGCTTCTGTCGGGCAATGTCACTATGCAAGTTTAGAAGACGGCACCAAAGTAGTTGTTAAGATTCAGCATCCCGCGGTTAGTCAGTTAATTAAGGTGGACCTTGCACTCTTTAAAAAGGCTATCCGCCTTCTCAAATATGTTCCCGGTGACCTCAGTGTAGTTGATTTTGATGCCGTAATGGACCAACTGGCTGCATCGCTGTTAAGTGAGGTTAACACCCTGCATGAAGCAGAAAATGGTGAAAAGTTTTATCGGCTTAATAATGGTGAAGGCATTATTGAAGTTCCCCGGGTTTATCTGAAAGAGTGTCATCCAAAAATTTTAGTAAATGAAGCCATGCCTGGGAAAAGCATTAAGACTTTAATGAGCAAACCACTTCCTGATGATCCCGTAGCTGCTGAACAATTAACTGCAACGCGGAAAAATGTTGCGCAGGTGCTGGTTAAAAACTTTATTAAACAAGTTTTTGAGGATCACTTTTTTCATGCCGATCCTCACCCCGGTAATATCCTTTTCCACACTGTTACCAAACAGCAAAGTAATCCCAGCCATGAATATGAAAAATCGTTTGGTAATACAACAATTCAATTTAGTACTAATCAAGTATTACCGCCCTACCGATTGGTTTACCTAGACTTTGGAATGATGGGAACCCTATCTAATACAATGGCAGATGGCATTGCAGAAATTATTGTCGCCCTCACCACAAAGGATAACTACCGGATTAGTAAAGCGGTTCTTAACGTCTGCAATCGTACCGGTGAAGTGGACGAATCAAAATTCATTCGTGAATTTGGCGTGTTTATTCACCCATACTTGAATGCCCAACTAGCAACGATTGATATTCCTAAGTTTCTTTATTCAATTACCCAACTTTGTCGTGATAACCACTTGCAACTACGACCAGAAGTTACCCTTCTTTTCAAGGCGTTTGGAACCTTAGAAGGGACCATTGCCAAACTTGATCCTGATCTCTCAATGATGCAAGTTGCACAACCATTTGCTTGGAACTATTTCAAGGAACACTTTAATGTTAAGGAAGCGTTGATTGACCACGCCGGCACAATGTACCACGGATTTGAAGCGGCTTCGCAATTGCCACAAAAAATGACCCGCACCCTTGACCAAATCGCTAGTGGTGAAGCACGAGTGAATTTGCATTACCTCGGTCAAAAGAAAGTATTCGACCGCTTGGATCAGTTAATGAATCGATTGTTAATTGTTATTATGTTAGCTTCGCTCGTTTTATCATCGTCGATCCTCGTAGTTGGCAGTCGTGATCGTTTCATTTATAAATTAGGCGTCGGTGGATGGCTATTAGCAGTGGTTGTAGCAGTTATATTAGTCATTTCAGCACTCCATAAGCGATGGAAAAATCGGCATTAATATTAATGAAATACCCCCATGGTTTTATTGTCATTAACCATGGGGGTATTGTATATTTAATGGAATTTAGTCACAACGTTCGCCGGGAACACAATTACAATCAACCATTTCGGGCGCTGTTTGTGCCTTTTGCTTCAATAAGGTTTGCAATTTTTGGATATCAGATTGGCTAAGTTGATGTTCTTTAATCACATGCACTAACGTTGATCCGACATGCATCTCACAAAGACTGGAAAACAATTCATCAGCAGCGGTGTTCATCGTTTCCTGTTCTGCCACCAACGGTTCATAGATAAAATGGCGACCCTGTTGCGTAGTTTTCAAAACATTTTTCTGCACTAATCGTCGTAAGAGTGTCTTAATGGTTGCGGGTTTCCAATCAACCTTTCGCTGTAAAATGTCGATTACTTGAGTACTGGTAACCCTGCCCAATGTCCACGCGATTCGCATAACTTGCCATTCAGCTGGACTAATTTCTAAACTTTTACTCATATGTTCACCTCATTGCAAAGTTTACGTGTGTAAATTATAAAAGTCAATCATTCCTTTATAAAATTAGTCACTAACCGTTTAATCTCTGGTAAACGTTGCCCTTCCAGCATATGATCTTCATCAGGCAATAAGTGTAACTGACTCTGCGGTAAAATTACGTTATATTTACGTGCGGCTTCGGGGGAGACAACTTGATCAGCCAGGCCATGAATCAATAATGCTGGTTTTGTGAAATGTTGGGCTGTCTCATAAATTGGTAATAATTGAGCGGTTCTAAAGTATTGCCCACCAACCGCTTGACCGTGAACGTTAATTTCCAATGGAATATGGTTGGGATCATAATGAGTTCCCTGACATTCGCCCTTTAAGGCATCATCCTTCAGAGTAGCTGCTGGTGCCAAAAGTACTAATTTGTTAACGATATCACGATAGTAACCTGCTAACATTGATGCGACAACTCCGCCTTGTGAATGACCAATCAGATAAATTTGTTTAGCCCCCATTTGAGAACGTGCAAAATCAATAATTTGCATTCCATCTAAGATTTCGCTCAAAACTGTCATTTCAACAAATTGTCCCTGACTTTCCCCACAACCAGCAAAGTCAAAGCGGAGGGTTGGTATTCCGGCAGCGTTTAGCGTTGCTGACAAATCGTATAGTAATTGTCCTTGCTGATAGCCGCGGTTTCCTTGAAACCCATGGAAAAGAATTGCCACTTGCTGATTTTTTAGATAGTCGGTTCCCTCTAGAACTCCCCGTAAGGTTAAGCCATCGCGTTGAACTGCTACTTCCATAATCAAAATCCCCTTCGTTTCTTAAGCTTAAATTCCTTCATTAATGACTATTTTAACGCAAGATAATTGACAGCTAGACTTAATTTAGTTTCTTCTCATTAAATTCTCACAAAAAAATTGGAGTTTTTTTAGTTTTTGACTTTATTTTAAATGTGTATGGTTGTATTATATCTATCGTGGTAAAGATATAAAGCCACCTGGCAAGGCTCTTCCCCGATCCTTGTTAGTAGAATAATATTAGCCGCTGAATATCAATATTCAGTTTTAATAATTGATACTATTTTTACAATTAGCCACGTGAAACTAGTAATCAATTTATAAAAGGTTGGGCCATATTGGACCAACCTTTTTTATTTTGGCAAATTTAGTTCTGGAAACCAAATTTGAATTTCTCGTTGAGCATTAGCTACGCTGTCAGAAGTATGAACTACGTTGCGCATCACGCCGTCCGGCCACTCACGGCCAAAGTCAGCACGGATTGTCCCAACGGTTGCATCTCCAGGATTAGTTGCGCCTGCCATTTTACGAATTTCTTTCACAACATTAGTGCCAGCAACCACGATTCCGGCAATTGGTCCTTCCTGCATATAATGAATTAATTCTGGAAAGAAACTTTGGTCAACTTTATCAGAATAATGACGTCGTAACTGATCCTCAGATGCTTTAATCATTTCCAGCGCAGCAATCTGGTAGTTTTTCCGTTCAATTCGGGTAATAATTTCGCCAAGATGGTGACTTTGAATTCCATCTGGTTTGATTAGTACTAATGTATATTCTGTTTTAAACATAATTAATCCCTCTTCTGCTAAAACTATTTTTAGATTAGCATAATCAGTTATCTTTGCAACTACGCTAATCTTCACATTATCTTAATTCATAAAGCTTTCTTTAAGTTTGTAATCACTTTGTAATAATGATGGAAACATTTGGTAAAATTATTTTGTAATTTGAATTTATTCCTAGTTTGGAGGGATTCATCATGAAAAATGAAGCAATTCAAATTCTTAAGGGAACACTCATCATTGGAATCTCAACTGGTTTAGGATACATGATTGGTGATACTCTACAAAAATCAAAAATTAAATGTAATTAAAGCGTTGTATTGAAAGCGTTACCATGTTAATATAATTAACAGATGACATACTACTTTCATAAAAGGGGCTTGGTGGACTGTTCTATCCGCTATCAAGGTCCTTTTTATTTTATTGTAAGGAGAAAAAATGAAAGCATTAGTTGTTCCAGATAGTAATTGTCATAGTATTAAAGATTTACAAATTATGGATGTACCTATGCCAACCGTTACGGACAATCAAGTCTTAGTTAAAGTCCATGCTGTCGGTTTGAATCCCGTAGACTATAAAATTGTGGACAGCGGAATTGATAGTTGGACATACCCTCACCCGCTCGGCTTGGATGTTGCAGGAGAAATTGTCGCAGTTGGTAGTCAAGTTAATGACTGGCAGGTTGGCAATCGAGTTTCAGGACACGGTAACCTTTTTAAAGCAGGTTGTTTTGCAGAATACGTGAGTGTTCCAGAATATTAACTGGCGAAGTTGCCAGAAAACGTTAGTTATGAGCAAGCGGCAGCCCTCCTCTGTGGGGCCTTAACCGCTTATACAGCCATTAACCGAAAACCTAATCTTACTAACGTAAAAACCGTTTTAGTGCATGGTGGTGCCGGGAGCGTTGGGAGTTTAGCGATTCAGTTCGCCCAATTACACGGCTTACAGGTTTTAACTACGGTTTCGACAAAGAAAATTCCGTTTGTCCGTCAGCTTAACCCTGACGCAATTATTGATTACCAATCCGAAAATGTTGATCAAAAAATTACTGATTTTACCGACGGCCGGGGAGTTGATTTAATTATTGATACAGTTGGCAAAATAGAGGCCGAACGTGATCTACACCGGCTAGCATACAACGGCACATTAGTAACGATTGTAGACGTTCCAGAAATTGATGCAGATCTAATGTTTGATCATGCCTTAACTTTAGCAACGGTTAACCTAGGTGGTGCGCATGGTTCAGATAACCCTCTTCAACAAGCTGATCTGAGCCATATGAACTCTGAAGTATTAGCACTTCTTAGTGATGGTAAAATTAATCCTCTGATTGAGTGCGTCCTTCCATTTAATAAAATCAAACATGGGCTGCAATTAATTAAGGATCACCAAGTTACTGGAAAATTGGTGGCAAAGGTTACTGACTAATTGACTTTTGTTGTTCGCGTCTCCCATAGTCAAATTGTTCGTCATGAAAATCACGAATTGCTTTCCGATGTTCGGAGAGGATAAATCCGCCCCACTTCATCTTGCCTCGATCGTGGTAGTAATATTTAAAAAAATTTTCCGCTACTTGGAATGCTTTTTGATCATTGTAATAGCGCATTATTGATTAACCTCCTGACTTAATCTCCGTTGCTCTTTACGACTAAAATGATAATAAACAAATGTAAAGTGGTATTTAGTCCGAATTTCATTCAAAATAATGATTAACTCGTCGAAGGAACAGTCACTTACCTGGCCAAGGGGAATTGACCTCGTAAAATGGTGTGGGCGACGAATATTAAAAAAGAAAGTATAGCCGGTTTTGGGTGCATAGTAATTAACGATGATCCAGTAACGAACCTGCACAATATTGTTTTTAAAATGTCGATCGAGCTGACCAATAATTTTTTGGCCGGCTTTTTTAGTCCAAACTTTGTCCACCACTGTGACCACCTACCAATTTACTTCTTGCAATAAAAGTTGCCCCCTTCTCCAGGCTTGACGCCCGCATAATTGATGTTTTTCCAAACCGATGACGTAATTCATCCATCGTATCTTCTAACTGAAGGCGCTCCGTCACGTGAGAATGAAAAAGATCTAATTGTTCACCCATGCGGCTAGATAGTCTGGTACAAGCAACCCCTAAATGACGAACGGCAGTATGACCATCCCAATATTTCTCGAATAACCAGATTACCTGCTCATTAATCTGATTAGTTTCGGCTGTCGATACTGGTAATTTTAATGAATGGGCAAAACCAGTCTGGCCATTTTCATCAACCACATTCATTGAATAGCTCACAAATAAGTGAATACCCTGACACTGTTTATTTTGTGCTCGTAATCTTGCCGCCACTTGCGCCCCAATTTCTTTTAAAACAACTTCAATTTCTGCTCGTTGGTGATAATCACGGGGTAATACTTGAGAATTACCGATACTCTGATGACGAGTTTTTACCTGCTGCATCATTTGAGTTCGGTCGATTCCCCACGCCGTAGCATACAACTGTGTTCCCATGATACCGAGCTGCGCCTTTAAATAAAACGGATCAGCGTGGGCTAAATCATCAACTGTATAAATATTTAAACGATTTAACCGGGCTGCAGTACGATGATTAATCCCCCAAATATCCGTTAAATTGGGGATGCGCCAAATTTTACTAGGAACCGTCTGGTTAGTAATTACCCCGATGAACTCCCGATTATGCTTGGCATAGCAATCTAAAGCGATTTTGGCTTGGAGTGGATTATTGCCTAGACCAACCGTCAAAACTAATTGTTCTCGTGCTAACACTTCCTGTTGAATTTGGCGAATAACCGCTAAAATATTATTGCCAAAAAGCCGCCAGGAGTGAGTTAGGTCTAGTAATGATTCATCAATTGAATATGGCATTAAATCCTCATCGGCAACATACTCATTAAAAATTCGATTTACTGCAGCATTTTTCTCAATATATAAATTCATGCGTGGTGGCACCACGATTAAATCTGGATCATCTGGCAAATCACGGCGGCGATTTACATTGGTAATGTGGTAGCGCTGCTTAGCCATTGGGGATGAAGCAAGAACTAATCCACTGCCGGTATTAGCCGCTTCAGACATCACGACTAAGGGCGTAGTTAGTGGGTCGAGCCCGCGTTCGGTACATTCTACGGTGGCGTAAAAGGACTTATTGTCAATAAAAGCAAA
Source organism: Limosilactobacillus coleohominis 101-4-CHN (assembly GCF_000161935.1). Taxonomy (GTDB): domain Bacteria; phylum Bacillota; class Bacilli; order Lactobacillales; family Lactobacillaceae; genus Limosilactobacillus; species Limosilactobacillus coleohominis_A. Next base: position 282,479 of record NZ_GG698802.1, read on the forward strand.
TACTCCCGCCGGTTCTTCTTGTGTAATCATTTCCTCACCTCGCGAACGTTTGTTCAAATAGAATTATATTATATTAAACACGTGTTCGTAAAGATAAAAATAAAAAAGCAACCCATTTTTTGATGAGTTGCTTTTTTTGGATTAGCCTTCATATTCTAAAACATTCTTGTTGGTTCCGGTTGTGAAGGTTTCGTGGAAGTTTTCAAAACTAATTGAGATCATATCTTCCAGAGCCGGTTCAGTAAATGAACCCATGTGTGGTGTTAAGAGCACCTTTGGGTAAAGTTTGACTAGATCACGAACGTCTGCATTTGGAATGTCATCTACAGAATCAAATTGATGGCCCATAATGTCCTTTTCATCTACAGTAACATCACCAGCATAGCCAGCAATTTCACCATTCTTAACCGCTTCTACAATAGCTTTAGTATCAGCGATTTCACCCCGCGCAGTATTTACTAAGATGGCTGACTTCTTCATCTTCTTTAAAAAATCTACATCAATGAAGTTTTCGTTTTCACCAGGGAAATATGGAATATGAACGGAAACAATATCACTTTTTGCCAGAACATCATCCAATGGTTCAAATTCCACGTATTCTGCTGCTTGCTTAGAAGGATGGGAGTCCGAAGCCAGAACCTTTGTCCCCATTCCAGAATACAACCGTGCTTCGGCTGTCCCAATCTTACCAGCACCGATAATTCCCACCGTTGATGAATGGATTTCTTTGCTGAACAGATTTGGCGTTACTTTGAAGTTTCCAGCAGCACTGTCAGTAGTTGCAATACTAGTATGGCGGAACAATTGCATTCCCAAGGTCATTGCTAATTCAGCAACCGCATATGGTGAGTAATTAGGTACCCGAGCAATTTGAATCCCTAATTCCTTAGCGGCCTTTAAATCGATGTGGTTATAACCCACGGAACGCGTAAAGACGTACTTAATTCCGTAATCTTCAGCAAAGATTTTCAGGTTCTTAGCTGAGGCAGCACAGTTCCCCCGGATTAAAATTGCATCCATGCCTTTGGCTTCATCGACGTTGTCATCAGTTAGAAACTCAGTCACTAACTTTAAGTCAAAGTCATACTTGTTTAATTTTTCAAAGTATGGTTCTTCAATTGGTCGAACCCCATAACAAACAATTTTCATGATGATGCTTCCCTTCTTAAATACTTAAATCTTAGTGGAAAATACCTGCTGATTGGAGAATTCCTAACAAGGCAATCCAGATTGGCATCATAACAACTGCCGAGACGGTTGATAGCAACGATGCATTAGAAGTCAAGACCGCTTCACGATCGTAGCTAATCGCATATGCTGCTGCCACCGTTGCCGTTGGCGTTGCCATCATAATAACAACTGTTGCAATGGCAACATAGTTTAATGGCAAGATGTGAACTGCGTTTAAGATCAACAAGATTACCAAGTTTAGTAATGGAACAATGATAACCTTGTTGAATGAGTAGTACCAAGAAAGCTTGTTAGTAACTGCTTCTTTAATAGAAATTGAACCTAAAGTACAACCAATAGCTAACCATGCCAATGGTGAAGCAAGTGATGATAAGTAGTTTAGTGGACGCCAAAGCCAAACCGCAGTTTGATCAATCCGGTAGAAAGCCACTTGAGTCATTCCACCAGCGGCAACCCCATTCTTCATCAATGGAACCGTAATTGTTGGCATCAGTGGTTGAATCAACCAAAGAATGAACCCAAGTAAGGTAGCAATCACGATTGGGTTTAAAAACATCTTCTTGATGTTGTCTTTTTCCATCTTTAATCCGGACATCTTAATGTAAGCGTAGGAGTAAAGGAAGATCCGGTAACCGATGTTAAAAATGGAACTGTAAAGAACCCCTTCTGCACCATAAATGGCCCCAACAATCGGAATCCCAAAGAAAGTGGTGGAACCGAACGTCGTTAAGATTCCCATTACTTCTTTCCGATCACGCTTTTGACCAGAGTAAAGCAGTGGTGAAATGAAAATTAAGAGAATGTAAATTACAAATCCCCAAATCAAAACTCCAATTCCTTGATGCATAGACTTTTCATTAATTGGTTGCATAAAGGAATTAAAGGATAGTGCCGCAATGGCAACTGATAATACAACCTTGGTTAACACCTTACCGAAGTTTGGACCAAAGACGCCCCGCTTCCGTAAAAAGAACCCAAGTAAAATAATAAAAATGGTTGAAGTAATTGCGCTAACGATCGCTTGGCTAGTGAACGTCTTAACAATTGCACTGCCGATATTCATAATCTGTCCCCCTGAGATTAGATAATGATTTTAAATTAACTATGAATGCAAATATGGTGTAACAATAACCTTTCTCACAATAAATACAGTTTGTCGACAACTTGTATACAAGCAATATACTAACAAACTTCTTTTATAATTCAACCCTTTTTCACAATTTTTGTGGTAACTTTCACAAAGTTTAGCGTCATCAATTGATTTAATGCGATAATTCCTTAAAATTTCACTAAATTAAAAACGACCCTTCGCCGATATTTACCAGCAAAACGTCGTTCGTTATTATAATTAAAAATAAGCTTGTTTAAAGTAAATCAATGCTTGGGTAACCGCCAGAATTGCAATAATCCACCGCATCAGCTTTGCAGAGACATGGCGAACAACAATTGGTCCTAGGTAGCCACCAATGAACATCCCTATCGCCATGGGGATAGCATCCCACCATAAAATGTGCGAGGTAAACGCATAAATGAGCAATGCCGCGAGGTTGGTAAATGCCCCCACCGCATTTTTCAGTGCATTCACCACGATAAACTTTTCTTCAGTCAAATATGTTAACAGTACTAAAACAACAATTCCGCTGGCTGCACCAAAGTATCCAGCGTAAATCCCAACTAACACCAGACAAATAGTATAGAAAACCTGCTCCCAGACAGTATGTTGACGTTGCGGATTAGGATGATGTTTACCTGATACTAATACCAAACTTCCGGCAATCAGAATAAAGAATGGTACAACTTTTTCAAAGATTGAACTCGGAAACGCCAGTAGTAACCAACAACCGATGGCAGAACCAATCACCGTAAAAAATGCATAGTATAAAACTTGTCGCCAATAACCATGTAACTCGCGCAACGAACCTAAAATGGATCCCAGGCTTCCCCAGATCAAGGCCCCGTCATTTGTAACGTTGGCTAATACTGGTGGCACCCCTACACTAAGCAACAACGGATACGATGCCAGAGAAGCAAATGAAGCTGCTGAGGCTAAAATTCCGGCAACGACCCCACCAGCGATTAAATAAAAAATGGTTCCAAACGATGGAATTGCAAACATACTAAATCTCTTTTCTAGTCATTTAAATAATTCAAATAAGAACGGACTGAATCATATACCCGTTGCAAATGATAGGCCAGCGCTTTTTCAGCTTCATCCAGATTACGCTGACGAAGCCATTTGATAATTTCCTTGTGTTCCTCTAATGAACGACTCATCCGATTAGGATTATAGGAACTAACGTGGCGCGTCCGTGCCGTTTGTGCCTTTAAAATACTGAGAAACTGCGCTAACCGAGGATGCCCAGCAATATGGGTAATTAACTCGTGAAAATCAGTATCAACTTGTAAGTATTCATCCCAGTCTTCTTTAGCAGCAGCCCGCTCAAAGGCCTCTTCCAACTCATTTAACTTAACAATTGGAATCAGATTAATGGTCTTTTTTAACGCAAAAGTTTCTAATAAGCTCCGTAATTCATATACCTCTTGCACTGCATCTACAGTTAGTGGAGCAACCACATTTTCACGACCGCGCATTTCTATTAAGCCATCCGCTTCGAGTTGCTTTAGTGCCTCCCGAACTGGTGTCCGACTCATATTCAACTTATCTGTAATTTGATTTTCGGAAATTACTTCATTGGGCCGGAATTGGTTATGAACAATCTCACCCCGGATATACTCGTACGCTTCTTCTTTTCTCGTCATGACTAACTCTCTCTTAGATTTTAGTTAATTGGATACTTTGCCGTCAGCTCTTGAACTCCATCCCGAACTACCTGCTTGGTTTTTTCATCCGGTTCATTCAACATTTGGACAATTAAATCGGCTACTTTTCGGACATCGGCTTCCTTAAAGCCCCGACTAGTAACTGCAGGCGTACCAATTCGCAATCCACTCGTTACAAATGGACTTCGTTGATCATTTGGAATTGCTTCTTTGTTAGTAGTGATATTAACACTATCCAGTAATGCTTGGGCATCCTTACCCGTTAAACCAGTGTCGGTAATGTCAAGGACCAGCAAATGGTTCTCAGTACCACCAGAAACTACCCGAACATTGGCGGACTTATTAAATTCATCCGCCATTGCCGCCGCATTTTTAACCACTTGGGCAATGTAATCATGAAATTCTGGTTGTAAATCTTCATAAAAGGCCTGCGCCTTACCAGCAATCACGTGTTCCAGCGGTCCACCTTGAATTCCTGGGAAAAGCGCTGAATTAATCTTTTGGCCGATTTCTGGTGATTTACTCAAAATCATTCCACCACGCGGGCCCCGTAAAGTCTTGTGGGTTGTAGTAGTGACTACATCCGCTACTGGAACTGGATTCGGGTGCATCCCCGTTGCTACCAATCCGGCAATGTGCGCCATATCAACCATTAAATAAGCACCGACTTCATCCGCAATTTGCCGGAACTTCTGCCAATCAATAATTTTACTGTAGGCAGATGCCCCTGCCACGATTAACTGCGGTTGAATATTTACCGCCAGCTCCCGAATTGCATCATAATCCAGCTCTTCCGTTTCTGGATTTAGCCCATAGCCATACGATTGATAAATCTTACCGGAAAAGTTAACCTTGGAACCATGGGTTAAATGCCCACCAGCATCCATCCCCATTCCTAAAATCGTATCACCTGGTTGTAATAGGGCTTGGTAAACTGCCATATTGGCTTGGGATCCAGAATGAGGCTGAACATTAGCAAATTCAGCGCCAAATAACTGTTTAGCGTAGTCGATAGCCAATTGTTCGACTTGGTCGATATATTGGCAACCACCATAGTAACGCTTATTTGGATAGCCTTCCGCATACTTATTAGTGAGGACCGAACCTTGGGCAGCGCGAACTGCATCCGAAACAATATTTTCTGAAGCAATCAATTCAATTGTTTCTTGCTGACGTTGTTCTTCGTGATGAATAGCTTCCCATAAAGCCGGCGATTTTTCTGCGTATTGCATGGCAATTCCCCCTTATTAAAACTTCGGTGAATATAAACAGCAAGTTTATTATACTATATCAGTTCCTAAAAAACACTAACGGACGTTGTTCTTATTTGAACAACGTCCGCATTTACTTTGAATTAAAAATAATATCCGAATGACTAGCCGATGTTTTTCTTAAAGAATTGATCAATTTTAGCAAACGGAATATAGTCATGGTCACCACCATCGTATAGATCAGTATGCGTGGCATTTGGTACAATCAATAATTCCTTATTATCACCCGTCAGCTTCTTGAAGGTATCCTCACCCATGTAGCGAGGAGAGTGGGCCTTTTCACCGTGTACGATTAAAACAGCATTCTTTAAGTCTTCAGGGTGAACCAAAATTTTAGTATTCATCCATCCTGTTTGACTTTGCAAAACCCAACCAGCATTTGAGTTCACTGAACGCTGATGATAACCACGCTTGGTCTTATAGTAAGCACTGTATTGCTTAACAAAATCCGGTTGGTCATCAGGAGCTGGGTAGTCATAACATCCGCCGGCATTAGCTAGATTCTTACTGCCATATTCCTTGGTCCGTTGTTCAGCAATTTGCTTCTTGCTTGCGTAACGGTCATCGGCAGTCCCTTTATCAAAGTACCCCCAGGCACCGACCCGCGGCATATCGTACATGGTCACAGCAGCAGTAGCCTTAATCCGCGGATCCATCGCAGCAGCATTTAATGAAATACCGCCCCAGCCGCAGATTCCGATAATTCCGATCCGGTCAGGGTCCACGTTATCCAGGTTGCTCAGGTAGTCCACGGCGGCTTGATAGTCTTCGGTATTGATGTCTAGTGAGAAGACGTCGCGGACATCGCCACCGCTTTCCACGGTAAATGAGGGATCAAAGGCAATCGTCAAGTAGCCCTTTTCTGCCATTGTCTGGGCATAGAGGCCACTGGACTGCTCCTTGGCTGCCCCAAATGGCCCTGCCACGGCTAAGGCCGGCAACTTGCCTTCGTAGTCTTTCGGCGTGTACTGGTCAGCTGCCAGGGTAATACCGAAATGGTTGGTAAAGGTTACTTTCTTATGATCAACTTTATCACTCTTCGGGAAGACCTTGTCCCATTCTTGGGTTAAATGTAATTCTTGCATGGCAATTCCTCCTTGTTAATATTTTACTAGGATTTTATATTTCATCAATTGCCTGACCAACCGGTGTTGTGCCATCCTCAACATCAAAGGCTTTTCGAACTGCATTATCGCTTTCAAGCGAAGCGACAATTACGGCCGCAACATTGGCACGGCTAGTATAGTTGTGTGGCAGGTAATCACCCACCGTAATTTTCCCGGTCTTTGGTTCATTCGTCAAGTTTTCGGGACGAACTATCGTGTAGTCCAGGCTAGATTGCCGCAATAGCAGGTCAGCGTAGTACATTGCTGCACTGTATTCTTCCCACTGACTCATCCATTCTAGCTTCTTTTCATCATGAAAGTGTTGGATTGCCCCCGCACTTACCAGGACTACCCGCTTAATTCCCGCTTGTTCGGCGGCTTGGTAGACCTTAACCTTGCCATCAAGATCAATCATCCAGCCACCACCGATTGAAATAACAATTGCGTCAACATCCTCAAGACTCTTTTTGATTTCAGCAACTGGCTGACGAACATCAACTAGCCGCGCTTCAACCCCCTGGTCAGTAAATTCTTTAACCAGTGATTGACTCCGCACACCAGCAATCGGTTTAAAAGCAGCATTTTCTTTCAATTGTGCTACTACTTGACGTCCGGTTTGGCCATGTGCACCAACAACTAAAACATTCTTCATCAAGATTACCTCCAACCAGCTCTAATCATGCTTAGTAAAGATCAAGTGAACCCCACCGTCTGCCAATTTAGTTGCCGATTTAAATTCAAATTGCTCATCAGTAAATTTGCCCAGTGTATTAAAGGATGATTGGGTTGCATTGTCACCACTCACAAATGGGGCAACAACCAATGAAATTTCATCAACTAAACCTGCCTGCAGGAAGGCACCATCAATTGTTGCACCACCACACAATGCAATTGCGTCTAAGCCGAAGTACCGCTTTAACTTCACTAATGCTTCATGTAAATCAAGATCTCGCTCGCCACAAATCAAGTACGGAATTTCCATTGACCGCAAAAATGCTAAATACGCTTTAGACGCTTGTTTAGTTAGCACTTCGATTGCTCGACTTTTCTTTCCCCCATACTCAAAATAATTACGTTCCCAGCCTGCACGGCCATGACGATCAAAGCTTATATCATAGGTTTCAGCATGAAAACCTTGGGGGACCCAATCTTCATACTCTAATTGTGAGCCGTCAAATTGGCTCAAATCAGGATGGCCCTTAGCAGCATAAGCTTTTACTGTTGTGATTCCATTAGCATTAGCGGGACTCAATTTAAATAACTCATTGGAATAATACCTACTTGATGGTTTAGCAGCTTCTTGCTGCTCAAACGGGCCATCTATTTTCCCGTCAATCGAAACTCGCATATGAACGATTACCCTTGCTCGCTCCATCGTATTCATCTCCTAGTGTCATCTTGATCTTCAAAAGGTAATAAAAGAAGAAGTTAAATCCCTCATTTTTACGTCAGCTAGTCCAAGTTTTCCTTAAAGAAACTTTCAAACTTGTCGAATGGAATCTTATCCATTTGATCATAAAGGTCGGTATGAGTAGCATTTGGTACTAATACAAGTTCTTTAGGATCACTTAAACGCTTGTAAGCATCTTCTGCCATGTACCGTGAGTGCGCATTGGCACCCGTTACAATCAGCTTAGGAGCTGTAATCTTTTCAATCCGTTGTTGGAGTGGGAAGTTGTAGTAACCCCATGGACTAGTAGCATCCCAAATGGCAGCAGAGTTAATTGCCCGTGGATGGTAGGCACGCTTTACATAGTAATTAAAGAATTCAGTCGTAACTGGGTCAGCACCAGCCGGCAATTCGTCTGGGAATAATTTATTTGCCCGGACTGGTCGACCATTTTCATCAAATGGCAATTCATGGAAGCCACCAACATGAGTATTGTTATCAACATCTTCCCAACGAATATCAGCCAAATACTTCTTTTCACGGTCGCGTTCTTCTTCGGTCTTTGAGTTATTCAAACCAGACCACATTGATTCTGCCATGTCATACATAACGGAAGTAGCAACAGCCTTAATCCGGACATCAATTGAAGCAGCGGTTAAAACATGGGAACCTAAACCACAAATACCAATTGCCCCAATTTTTTCACGATCAACATACTTTTGGGTACCAAGGAAATCAACGGCTGCCGAGAAATCTTCAACAAAAATATCAGGTGAAGCAACGTTACGAATATCACCGGAACTTTCACCAGTAGTTGATTGGTCAAACGCCAAGGTTACAAAGCCACGTTCAGCAAGTGTTTGTGCATATAAGCCACTTGCTTGTTCCTTAACTGCACCAAACGGACCAGAAATTACGATTGCTGCATACTTCTTATTTTCATCAAAATTTTCTGGAAGATAAAGGTTCCCAGCGACCATAAAACTATAACGGTTTTGGAAACGGACATCTTTTACTTCAATCTTTGAATCAACATTGAATACTCGAGTATCTTCTGCTAATGGTTTTACACTATGCTTCATTTTTCTAGTCTCCTTTTAAATATCTTGTTTAATTGGGCGAATAATTACTTCATTAATGTCAGCATTATCTGGCATATCAATTGCGAACTCGACTGACCGAGCGACATCATCAGCCTTTAACCCGACTTCTTTTTCAAAATTAATTTCTGCCTGCTTATTTTCTGGATTATTAATGGAATTGTATAATTCTGTCGCCACCGATCCAGGTGAAACAATTGTAGTTCGAATTCCATTGCCATGTTGCTCTTGACGCAATCCCTCAAAGATTGCCCGAACTGCAAACTTTGAACCATTATAAACAGCCAAGTTTGGAACAACCACATGACCCACAACTGAGCCAGTAGCAATAATCTGACCACTCTTTTGCTTTACCATTACCGGAAGGACGGCCGCAATCCCATTCAAAACACCCATCACATTTACATCAAGAATCTGTTGCCATTCATCATATGCACGATTGATTAATGCATTAACTGGCATCACTCCCGCATTATTGTAAAGAACGTCAACTCGGCCAAACTTTTCAATCGCCGCATCTATTAGTGCTTGAACTTCTTCTTTTTTAGTAACATCAACTTTTTTTACTAAGATTTCTTCATTAGGAAATTCAGCTTTCAATGATTCTAGTCGATCTACTCGACGCGCCCCAATCACTAACTTAGCATGTTGTTTAGCTAACCGGCGCGTGGTTGCTTCACCAATTCCACTAGAAGCACCCGTAATGACAACTACTTTATCTTTGATCATCTTAATTTCCTCCTTGTAAAATTCTTTCTTTTGCTTGAATATCGTGAGCAACAATTGATCCAGCGCTGATTACCGCGTGATCACCAATATGAACATTTGGTAAAACAATTACGTTTCCACCCATCCGCACACCGGAGTCAATGATTATCGGTCCCTGTTGATCACCATCAACGGTCAATAATGAGGTACCAGATCCGATTTCAACATCATCACCAATCTTTATTCCAGCCTTATCTGCCATCATGACATTACAGCTAACTGAGACATTTTTACCAAGTTTGATATTCCGACCATAGTCACTATAAAACGGTAATAAAAATTGATTACTGTCGTCTAATTGATAACCGAAAATCTCACTGAGTAACTGCTGAACCTGCCGTTTATTCAAACAGGATGTATTGAGATGCTGTAACAAGCGCTGATTCTGTTCCAATAGTCGCTGATCAACTTTGATTTTGTTTAACAATTATTACTCACCTCCATTTATTAATTGTCTTTATTATATTGAACACAATCTCCAATGTGAAATACTTATATATTTTCGTAAACAATAGTTTTTAGTTATAGATAACCCATTAAAAAATCACCAGCATTCTACTGGTGATTCAGTAATTATTTAGTTTGATCATTAATATATGGCGTATTTTGCTTATGCTGCACCTTTTGTGCATGATCCAGGATATACCGATTAATTAGGTCAACGATTTGCGTGTTTTGTGGTAGATCAGAGTGCTGAGCATTATCACCAGATACCATAATTGTTGTAAAATGTTTAACTTGGTTTTGATAGATATAGCGTCCAGTTAGTACACTATTCAACGGCACCAAACCATCCGATGTGAAGGTTTGAGTTCCTGCCACTAAATAAACATTCATGTTTTTTGGCAACCGCTTACGGTACTTGATAAAGTCTGCCAGCATTTTTGTCTGATGATTCATCGACCTTTCATTAAAATTATAAGGTGAACCGATCATCATTAATTTCTTAATTCGTTCCGTTCGTTGATAACGTGCATAGTAATGTTACAAAAAGTAAGTATAGATTAACCCACCATTGGAATGACCAATTGCTTTGAAATTGTTGAAGTTATACTGTTTGGTTAACTCACGGAATACTAAATTAAACCAGCGTGCCTGCTGCTGGATATTACTGTAACCATCGTGGTTATTCTCGAACCCAACCACAATGATCGGTTCATTGTCATCCGGACGAATGCGACCAGAATACTGAATCTTATCATCCTTCATTACCTTCACTTTTAGCAAGCTGTGTGGATTCTTCCGATGACGATTTAGCTGGTTAACTAAGCGGTCAAAGCGGTTAACGGATGCTGAACTCCCTGGAATCATAATGACCGGTGACATTTTAGCATTATGCCATTTGGTCAAATTGTTAACGTTACGCTGGGACCATAACAAGGAAAGCACAATTAAAATAACTGTTAAGATAATTGTACAAATACTAACAATCCAAACTTTTTTATTATTTTTCATGGTCCACACCCGCCTTTACCATAATTTCTTCAGCAATCCGGACAAATGGAACGTAAATCATCACATCGATTGCGATTAAAACAATTGATAAAACAAAAACGCCCCAGTTTCCGTTGGTACCAACCAGTGCAATTAACGGTGCTGGTGTCCCTGCTGGAACTGGATTCCCCGCAAAGCGAAGCTGCCCATATGGGTCGTCTTCAATAATCACAATGTCATATTGCCGGGCCAGTTCCACCATCCGCTGCCGACGGTCAACCGGCAGTGTCCGGCCAGTTGGATTCTGGAAAGTTGGCACGGTATACAGAAACTTGGCTTCTGGATGGTCTTTTAGAGCCTGTTCCAAAGCATCCATCCGTAAGCCATCATCATCCATTTCCACGCCCACAATATTGGCACCATAAGTATTAAAAACATCCAGCGCACTCATGTAGGTTGGCTTTTCAACCAGAATCGTATCTCCACGGTTGATAAACATTTTAGAAATTAGATCAATCGACTGTTGCGATCCAGTGGTAATGGCAATATTGTCTGCATCACAGCTCACCCCACGCCGTGCCATCCGCTGTGCTAGAATTTCACGCAACCGACGAAAACCATTTGAATTACTGTATTGCAGTGCTGATTCGGCAGAAGTTCGGTAAACCTGATCAGTGGCCTGTTGCAGTTCACTAGTTGGAAAGAGCTCCGGAGCTGGCAAACCACCAGCAAAGGAAATAACGTTTGGCGATGCCGCCACCTTGAGAATTTCACCAACTGTATCAACCCCACCTTGGGGAACTGCTTTTGAGTAATTGTATTCCATCAAAAAGCCCTCCTTCAAAATCCACTTTTACTTCTTGAATTGCCGCATTGTTTCCGCCAAATGGACTTCGTGCACCACAAATTCATGCGTCCGACAGACGTAGTCATGTTCCCGCCCAAGCTTTGCAATATAGCCATTAATATAATCAACCTCGGTTGGGCGTCCCTTACTAAAGTCTTGGTACATGGAAGGATAGTGATATTTATAAGCCTTGGAAACTTCAATCACTGATTCAACTTCCTCTTTCCGGCTTTCGATTAGGTAAATCCCAGCCCGCTCACAAGCATCAAAGGCTTCGTCAAAAAGCTGCCGGGCCATGTCACGAACACCATCATAAGCAATGAATTGACCCATCTGAATCTGGAACATTGTACAAAGTGTGTTGCAGACGGCATTGAAAACCACCTTCGACATACACATTCCTTGCCAATCCTTAGCCCAGACTGGACCCAGCACAGCTTTTTTAAAGTCTTCAAAAATTGCTTGCATGGTCTCATCAGGAGTTTCACGATTATATGGTGCCATATGCATTACTTCTGTCCCCGCGACCCCCATAAAGTCAACGTTGGCCGGCGCATCCATCCGGGTCGCAATCATTGCGGTCCCACAAATCATCTTGTCCGGTGAGAAGTATTTAGCAATCTTTTCAAAGTGACCCATCCCGTTCATTGCGGAGAAAACGTACTGGTCATCATGGAAAATCCCTGCTTTAGCATCCCGCTGCAATTCATCCGTCAATTGCATTTGCTTTTTAAAGACAATCCAGACATCCGGATGACCCATATATTCTTCCGGATAGTAAATATTGATTGGCACGATATGCCGGTTTTCATGATCACGGGCTACCGAAACCCCGCCTTGTTCACGCACCTTTTCAACATTCGGTTGCCAAGTATCAATAAAGTCAACCTGCACTCCGGCGTTTTCTTGCAACATCACTCCGTACCGGTAACCCATCGCCCCAGCACCAATAATTCCATACTTCATTTGTAATCATCCTTTCAGCTTTATTCGATCAATTAAAAAAGCGTCCTTTGTTCAGTATTTGAACAAAGGACGCTTCCACGTGGTACCACCTTTTTTCGTTGCCGATTCACATCGCCAACCTCAAACGGACGGCAAAGACTTGCGATCCGCTGCACGATATTGGGTGCCACCAAGTTGCCTCGAAAAGCAACTTTTTCATTGTCATCTTTAACTGGAGAGTCAGGATACCTTTCCACTTAACGGTACTCTCTGTGACCTCACTCTACAGTGACTCCATCACAATGGTTAATTGATCTGATTAAGTTGTTGCAAGTATCATACGCCGGTTAATTAGAGAATGTCAACCATTTTCTAATTATTTTTTAATTTTAATCCGCATTAAAGTATAATTCGTCATCCTTGTGCGTTTCGCCAAAAAGCGTCCGATCCATGACCCGCAATTCAGCCACTCGATCAGCATGACCAAGAACGTGTTGCACATCTTCACGAGCATTCTTCAAGTATTCTGGATCCTGCAGACGCTTAGCAAACAGTAATGGCACGTTTGTCATTTGATCAAAAACCGGTTGCTTATCCTTATTTTCTTCCGCCATCTTCGCCAAGAAAGTAACAAATGCCTTGTCCTTGTCAATCCATGAATTAAAGGTCTGCGACGCATTCTTTTCACTAGCAAAAGAAATCATGTAATTCTTGAAGTAATCAACTGCATAGTAATCTTCGCTAGTTGGCTTTACCAATGGATTGTTTTCGATGAACATCATACAACCAGCCCCGTAAAGGTAGGTCATGATACCAGCACCCCAAGTAGCTGCTTGTCCCTTGGTTACGGGATCTTTTGCGTTTACTTCTGAGTAGCGTTCAAATAATAAGAGCGCCGCGATCATGAAATCATCCGCCGTCCACGATGACTTAACGTCCATCGTGTGGTTGCTATCTTCACCAGCCGTTGGCATTCCTGCGAATTGCACCATTGCCCGGTTTCCAAAGTACAGTGGGCTATAGTTCAAACTGATCGCCTTATCAAACTGTTGTAAGGCTTCCTTTGGGTTACCAGTTGCCGCCAGTTTAATCCCTTTTTGATTGTAGTCTTGTGCGGTACTTGCATTGTGTTTTGCCATAGTCAAGCTCTCCATTCTATTTCGAATAATATTAGTAGTGGGAATAGCCAATTCCCAACCTCTATTAGTTTTAGCATTCTGCGCGCCAAAGCGCAAGATTAGCGTTGTTTAACAATCATCACGTTGCCGTCTTCTGGATTACCATAAACCAGGTAGTGACCGGAAAATTTAATTTCCGGAACATCCTTGCCAATGGCGATCCCTTTGACAACGTAATCGCCATTTGGCAATTCCCCAACTTGGTTAAAAAGTTCTGGTACCGGGTCAATATCGGTCACAAAAACTTGAAATTCACCGTCAACTCCACCATTGCTAAAAGTGAGTTGCTGGCCATCCGCTTGGTCAATCACGACCTGCCCGTGATTGGTCAATTGGTAAACTTGTTGCATCATTTGGCTTACCTCCATGTAAACATTTACATATCAAAGTTTAGCGAATTACTAACATAATTTCAATCAAAAAGGCTTTGTGAGGTTTAACCCACAAAGTCTATTGAAAACTAATCTTGCTTTTTCTTGCGACTAAGGCCTAGTAAACCAACCAGTGAAGCTAGTCCGAGTGCGCCAATGGCTGCACTAGAATCATTTCCCGTTTGTGGTAACGCTTGTTGATGGTTCTTAGCCTGCCGGCCCTGTCCACTAGCAGTCGCACTTTGATCACCAGTTTGAGCAGTGGTATTTCCACGACTCGGTAAATGATCATATTCGACATTAACCGTTGAATCTTGATCAGTAAATGTGACTTGTGCAGCAGGGACTGTCGCTGGGCTTGCTTGATAGCCATTAATTACTGGAACGGTTAGACTAGTAAAGGTCTGCGCGTCAATTGGATCCCAAACGATCTCATTCGTAACCAAGTCTTGCGTCCCAGTTTGGGTAAACGTCTTCGTTTGCACAATTGATGGCCGTAACTGATGACCAGACCGATCAACAAAGTTAATTGTCCGCGAAATCTGCTTAGTCCGTTGGACCTGCTTGGTTCCGTGAGTGAGGTGGATCGTGTAGACCTGATCCACGTCATCGTCATTATCATAGGTGGCACCATCTGCTGGATAACCATCCTTCACTAGGACATAGCCCTGAGCTTCCAGTGATTGAATGTCGCTAGTCGTTCGATACGAAGCCGTCTCATCCGTATGGCCGTTAAGAGTAATCGGTTTTACAATTTTGCCAGTTTTGTCGTCAACGAAGTTAACCATTACTTTTTGAGCATCTGGCGTATAGGTGATGGTTTCCGTAATTGGGTCACTGTCATAGGCAACCCCATTGTCGACCACGCTAGTCTTGGTTGGTGTATAGCCCTTAACGGTTGGTGAAGCGATCGGTTTAAAGTTCTTTGGTTGTGGCCAGGATTCAGAACCTGGAACAATCTTACCAGTGACTTTATCGACTTTAACCGTTGCCGTGTAAGTTTGACTGTCTTGATAAGTATGCTTTGTTCCATCTGGATAGACGAAGTTAATCGTCCGTGAAATCGTCCTA
The DNA here is from genome assembly GCF_000161935.1 of Limosilactobacillus coleohominis 101-4-CHN. Taxonomy (GTDB): domain Bacteria; phylum Bacillota; class Bacilli; order Lactobacillales; family Lactobacillaceae; genus Limosilactobacillus; species Limosilactobacillus coleohominis_A. Next base: position 297,932 of record NZ_GG698802.1, read on the forward strand.
GTTAATGACTTCTTATCAACGCCCGCTGGGTATTTCGCACCCTTTGGATCATTAACGTTGATCGGTGTTCCTACTTGACGATCCTGATCAGCCGTGACCGTTTCAACCCCATGCTTCAAATGAACTGTATAGGTTTGATCCTTGTTATCGTCGTTGTCGTATACAACCCCATCAGTTGGATAATCGTCCCTAACTAATTCATATCCCTCATTTTCTAAGGACTTAATATCACTAGCCGTCCGGTATGAATCAGTGTCAGCGGTATGACCATTGAGCGTTACCGGTTTAATGACCTTTCCTGTGTCATCATCAATAAAGTTGACAATTGCCGTTTGGGCATCCGGATTGTACGTTACGGTTTCCGTAATCGGATCACTGTTATAAGCAACATTTGTGTTAGTTACACTTGCCCGATCTGCCGTATAACCCTGGATTTGTGGTGTATTGACCGCCTTAAAGTCTTGATTTGGTGACCACTTTTCAGAATTTGGCACCACTTTACCGGTAACCTTATCCACGTCAATCGTTGCCGTGTACGTCAGGCTGTCCTTATGATCATGTTGCGCCTGAGTGCCATTCGCATAAACATACTTGATTGTTCGGTTAACCGTCTTGGTTAGTGAGTTCTTGTCAACGCCCGCTGGGTATTTTGCGCCTTGCGGATCCCCCCGTATTAATTGGTGTTCCCGATTGAATGTCATCATCAGCTGTCACCGTCTTAATGCCATGCTTAAGATGAATTACAAAGGATTTACTACCTTGCGGATTAGCGTCATAATTGCCAAACTGAATATCACTAAACTTTGCATTTGGTTGGTTATTAAGAACCGCCGGAGTCTTCGCATTAGTTGTATTCACAGCGGAAACAAACTCGTACCCCTGATTAATTAAGTTTTGCAACTCTTGAGCACCATTAGCAAAATTGATCGCCGTTGAAGCATCGCCCTTGGTCGTTTGTTGATCACCGACCAGTTTTTGATTTTGATCATCATCAACAAATGTTAATGTTGCACTTTGGGTATCAAACTGCTCATTAAATTGAACGGTATAAACCTGATCAGTAGTACTATCATTATCATAACTACCAATAAATGAAGAAAGACCTTCTTGATCACTAGATGTATATCCAGCAGAATTGGTCACTTGATGAAATACATATTGTTGCCGGCCTGCTGACGTCTTTTTTTGGCTGATTGTATTAATGGTTTGAGTAATTTGATCGGTTGGAATTTCCTCACCATCAACACCTTGGAGGGTTAATGCTGGATAGTTGGCAATCTCCTTACCATTTTGATCAACAAATTTAATAATTGCCTTTTGCCCATCCACCGTGATCTTAGCCGCATTGGCTGAATCAACCTGAATCGGGTATGGTTTAAGGCCATTTTCTGATTGCCAGTCTTGAGACCAGGAAACTGAACTCAAATAACCGGTCTTACCGCTATCATTAGTTAAGGTTGGGTCAATCCCGTTCATAATGAACCGCACACCAGCTCCGATTGCTAATGATGGAATGACAACTTTGACTGACCGCACTTTTGTCCAGTCAGTTGGTGTTGCAACATAGGTGTCAGTTGTCACTGGTTGATTTAACAACGTTGGCTGATCTGTTGAGTATGTTACCTCACCAGAAATTGATTTCAAGGTAATTGGATCCACAATTTCAATTGGTCCCGTTAATTGGAAATTAAATCCCGACTTGCCGTCGTTTATACTTGGTAAATTAATTACGGTCGTAACGTCTTTCAAAGCATGACTTTGGAAGTTACGGACAGACGTGACATAAGTCATGGCTTTGTCGCCAAAATCGTGAGACCGGCCCGAGACAGTCAAACCATTATCAGTATTTCCTTGACTTTGCTCGTAAAGTCCTAGTCCCTTTGCGACCATCGTTTGCCATGTTCCAGAAACAACGTAAACCGCATCCCGATTACCATCGACATAGGAAAGCGTAGTTGCGTCGTCAGCAACTTTCGTTAACTCTTTATTACTAAGGTCTACCAGTTCATTGTTGGGTGAATAAGCGTAGACTTGATATGGCGCTTCGCTGGTCCCAACGTCGAGAAGGTTAGCTAACTGAAATGACATTACACTATCAGATAGCTGACCGCAATTCGTATAATCGACTTTAACTACACTATGTCCATCCTTGGCCTTAAATACCGTTATCTCCGGCTTGGCAACAGACCCATCCGATAAATTAAAGGCACCAACTGGATTAGCATCTGTCGAATTTAACTTCGCGTTGATGGGCAAAACCACGTAATAAACTGATGCTGTATAGTTTCTATCAACATTGTTTAAATGAATATATATATTACCTGCATCATTCACACCAGGCACCATATAAGTCTGGGTAGGAGTATTGCTTATCTTAACTTTCGACATGACTGGTGCGACTACTTGTTGCGTCTTTTCTTTAACTGAACCTGACTTTAACTCATCAGCTGTTACAGTGACCGTGCCCTTTAATTCTGTATCAATCTTAACTGAATGATCAACATAGCCGTAAAAGTTAACTCCATAGGATGCTGCCATATCCTGATCAGGTACAGTACTGGTATACTCTCCTGGGGCCACCGTCCCTAAGACTAGGTCAAGTCCGCGAACCAATTTACCAAACTTAGTGGTGTCAATTGTCCCACCATTTGTGACGTCACCAGTTTGATCCGGTTGGCCTGCTAAATGAAGGACATAATGATATTGACTAACACCATCAATTGTTGGCACCTTAATTGAAGTGGTGACACAACCCTCGGGAACTGTCATTTTCAGGGTCGTATTATGAAATTCATAAGCTGAATTGTTGTCAAAACCAAAACTCCACATCTTAATCGTTTCTGGATCCTTAGCTGAACCACGCGGAATTTGAGGACCTTTATACGTACCACTACTGTATGGTGAATAGGCTCCCTTCACATCTTGTTTTAATACATCTCCAGTGGGAACCGCATCTTTCTTCATGATGATATCTTGAAAGGTTGGACCAGTTTTAGTTAAAGTTTTGCCTTGATCATCAATCTTCTAAACTACTGAAATTGGTGCCGACGCAGTTACCGTTTGGTCCGCTGTTGTTTGGTCAATATTAAAGTGACCAACCATTTGAATGCCTTGCTGATCAAATGTTATCTGATTCAAATCACTAACGAGATTTTGTGAAGCCGGAATCGTGACGATCACATCCGCTCCTTGTCCCGCTTGCGTTGCCGTAATCCCGTATTGGTTCAGCGCATTAGTTTTTGCCGCATTCAGAACAAAGGACGCCGGAACTGGAATGGTAACAGTAGTTCCATGATTAATCAGTGGTGATGGTAAATCATAAGCCGCATTTGTTGATACCATCGAACCATCAGGATCAATCATTGTCACTGCTCGACCTGGTGTAACCCCATCATGCTGATTAATTTTTAGTGTCCAGGTATAGTCAGTATTCGGCATTAATTGATTGACTGATTGCGAATCTGGCGTTGTTCGATTCAAAACGACCTTTTCTAGTGAGGGACTTATGATTTGGGTATACTTAACTTCACCAATCTCCTGACCATTTTTAAGCACTTTAATATAAATATCCTTCGAACCAGCTGAATATAGATGAACTTTACGCGTTTGCGTTGCATACAGTCCACCTTCATAAGTTAATTTGAGGTTTTGAGTGACCGTTCCAGTTCCAGTAATGGTATTTTTAACAACATCATTGGTGGGATTATTTTCATCATACGTAAAATTCGTGTCACCCTGACTAGGGTCAAGAGCTTCCCCGGTTAGCTTAGCTGGGGTTGGATCAATCCGAAGCGTATATTGATCACCCGGCTTTAAATTGGTAACTTTAAAGGACATGTCCACTTCGGCGGAATTTTGATCTTTTAGTTCAACACTTGACTGATTAACTTTTAGTGAAACATCACCATTATTAAATGACTGAGTAACTGGTTGAGCAGCGGCAGTCTGCACCACCTTTTCACTATTCAGTGCTTTGGGTGTCACCTGATCATTTGGTTGAGGTGTTACCGTAACTGTTTGTTCACCGGTCGTTTGATTTTTCGCATTATTTTTATCAACCGACGTTTGTTCAGCTGTTGCTGGTTGGACTTGTGTTGCAGCATGGGCAATCACGTTCCCACCAAAATAAAAACTTGTCCCTAAAAGGACAGAAGCGACCCCAATGCTTAATTTTCGTAAGCTGTAATGAGGCACTCGCTTGGCATTCAGCGCTTCTCTTTGCTTGATATTATTTCTTGACAGCATTAATAAGCCTCCCAAATAATTAACAAATATCTTTACTTTGCTGTATAACTATTAAATTATAACACTTATAATCATTTCTTTGTCATATTCGCTGATAAAACTAATCAAAAAGGAAAGGTGACATAAGTAATTCTAGCAAATTGAATATGAACTGCGCGGTACGCAAATGGGCTCCAGTGCTCGGTAAAACCGAACCCTGGAGCCCTATTTGCGCTCGCGGGGGCGTGAAAACGAAGCCATAAATGGCTTCTGTCACGCTCCCTTAAACTAATTTTCCTTCTTCTTCCGACCAATGCCGAATAATCCAATCAGGGATGCTAAGCCAAGTCCAATCACAGCAGTTTGATCTCGATTACCGGTTTGTGGTAATTGCTGTGAATTCGTTGAGTTAGCTTGTGAGTGACTGCGTTGAGATTCAGCTGGGTTAGTTATTCCTGTTACAGCATTCGGGTTATTTTTGGCAACTGGAAAAGCATCGTATTCGACATTCACTGTCATATCCTGATCAGTAAATTGCACCGTTGCTGGTCCAACAATTGATGAACCAAGGACCCGATAACCAGGAATCTCCGGCACCGTTAAACTACTAAATGCCTGTGGTACGACCGGGTCCCAAGTAATCTGCTTAGTAACCAGATCTTCTGTCCCAACTTGCGTCATCGTAATTGTCTGGACAATCGACGGTTGTAGTTGCCGACCAGTCTGGCGATCAACAAAGTTAATTGTCCGACGATGCTGGCTGGTCCGACTGACCTGCTTAGTACCGTGCTTGACATGAACCACATAATTTTGATCCACCTGATCCTGATGATCAAAGACCAGTTCTTGACCATTGGTTGGATCATTTACCAGAACATAGTGCTGAGCTAATAATTTATCCAACACTGCCGTCGTTCGATAACCCGTCTTCTCGTCTGAAGTCCCATGTTTGGTAACGGTCATCAGTGGATCACCTGTTGTATCATCAACGTACTTAATTGTCATCGTTTGCGGATCACCACGATAGATGACGGTATGACTAATAGCTAAATGGTTATACGGAACGTTCGAATCCGTAATTACTGTCAAGTCCGGAGTGTATCCCGCCTTCTTCGGTGTCTTGACTAGCGGATAACTTTGGGGATCCGACCAATCCGTCCTGATGACTTTGCCAGTTACTTTATCAACCTTAACCGTAGCTGTATACGTCTGGTGATCTTGATAAGTCGGTTCAGCCGTGGTTCCACCTGAATAAACATATTTAATCGAGCGGTTAACCGTCCTCGTAAGGGAGTTCTTATCGACCCCGTTCGGATATTTGGCACCATTTGGATCTTGAGGATTAATCGCTTTCCCCGGTTGTTGATTATCTGTTGCCGTGACGGTCTGAATTCCATGCTTCAAATGGACTTCATAAATTTGCTTCTTTTGATCATCATGGTCGAATGTTAACGACTTTCCCTGCGTTCCATCAGTAACTAACTCATAGCCCTTATTTTCGTAATCGATAATTGACTGAGCAGTCGTATATGAACTCGTAGTGTCAGATTTACCAGTCAGTGTTTTCGTCGTTAATGGTTGGTCAGTCTTTGCGTCATCATCAATATATTTCACCATGATCGTTTGATCATTTGGCGAATACTTAACCACATGCTTTAGATCTGCATGCTTATGGTCAATATTAGAATCAGTGACCTGTTTAATGTCTGGGGTATAACCTTCGATTACTGGTGATTTAACCGTTGTAAAGTTTTGAACTGGCGACCATTCAGTCTGAAGCACTTTACCGGTAACCTTATCAATCGTCTTGGTAGCCGTGAATTGAAGGCGCTTCATGCTAGTTGGCTGATTCGTTGGCTTACCGTCTGCATAGACATACTCAATGGTTTGGGTAACATCATGTTTCAACGCATCCTTACTCATTTCCGTCGTGTACTTTGGGCCCGTTGGATCCTTTGGATTAATTAGTTGCCCAACGGTTCCTGGAGTAGTCTCGCTAACGGTTGTCTCACCATGCTTGAGGTGAACCGTATAATTTTGATCGGTATTGTAATCTTGATCGTATTGAACCCCAGTCTTTGGATAATCATCCGAAACAAATTCATAGCCTTGATTTTCGTAATTTTGGAGGTCCTGAGTCGTCCGATAAGGATCAGTCGTACCACCATTACCAGTCAAATGCTTTATTGAAAGATTTTGTTTTGTCTTATCATCAACAAAGGTTACCGAGGCCTTCTGCTTTTGAGCACCGACCGTAATGGTAAATGTCTGCGTACTATATTTATCGGTATCATAATTACCAAATACCTTTTGCCAGTCAACATTTTCACCTTGTGCAAGGGTTTGACCATTTGAATTATTAGTCACTGAGACGACATTCAAGTGTTGCTGTTTCAGCTCACTAATGATACTTGGTAATTGATCAAAGGTAATGGCCTGATTAGCAACCCCTTCATTGATCTTTGACTTTGGTAGCTGGATATTCTTCGCTACTGAGGCATCGCCCTTAAAACGCACAATAGCGAGTTGATCTGCAGTTTGACCAGAAGCAGACGCCTTGGATGGTAAACTCCCAAATGAGAAGTTTAAAGTCATCCGACTAGCGAGAATATGCATGTTCATTCCAGGGTGAACTTTACCATTCTTAACTGGTGACTGACCCTCAAAATGCAAAATGTAGGCATTTGAATCTTGTTTCCCACCAAAATTAATTTTGACCGTGTTAGTTGCTGCATCATAATACAGGACCCCTGGTGTCTCAGCATCGGCTTCATTGGTCGAAATTTTCAGTTGATTCGTAATATCGTCATACTCACTATAGTCTGGGATCAAAGATGCATTAAGGGTTTTGCCATCCTTAACCCGATAGACTCGAAACGTACAGCTTTTAGGATTCAAATCAGTATTATTATCGCCACGCGCCCATATTTCGATCTGTTGGTTATCCAGTGGCTTATTTTGCGCATTAAAGTATGCGTTAACTTTATATTTCCCATTTGAAAAATCAATATCATAAATCCGTGCACTAAACCCGTATTGGGCATCATTTTGTTGCAGATTATCATACTGAATATTTAACGGGAAATGTTTAGTTTGATCCCCAACGGTAATTACTGCATCAACAGTCCCACTATTAGGAATTTTCATAATCTGGGGATAGAAATAGTTTGAGGTTGAAAACTTAATATTGCTTTCATTTTCAACGATTGGTAATAAAACATAAGTAATCTTATCTTCATTGGCATCGACATAACCATACGCAATCTGGTTACCATTACTATCCTTAATTGGATTGGCTGATTGTTTGCCATTGTTTGCGGACGCTTCATCAGTATCTGACCGTCTAATATTATCAGAGAAATTGACGCTAAAAGTATCCCCTGCTTTTGCCGTTGGACTGATTTCACCACTAACGGTCACAACTAATGGCTCATTACCATACAATTGACTGTATTGTAGAAGGTGCGGATCATTTTTATCCGTGGTTGCCATTTGAATTTGGACATTCTGCACGGGAGCAGTTTGACTAGTTGACCCTTCTGCGGCTGTTTTTTGATTGGCAACTGCCGCTTGAGCGACTGGCTGACCATTCGACTTCGTGCTAGCTAACGATTGCGTCCCCTGCGGTTGACCATTTGTTGGAGTAACTAAAGTATTCTTGGTTGGCATTGAAATTGATGCTGCGCCATTATTGGTCGTTGGTTGAGTGGTAGCCGCGTGACCAACAGCATCCGTTCCACAAGCAAAAAACAAGCCTAAAACAACTGATACAAAACCGATTGATAATTTACGCAGACTAAATACTTGATTAGTAGCAAGTAACCGCTGTTGCTTCATTCTATGATTATTTTGTGAAACCATCTAATTTAACCTCCCAAATTGATTATTCGGCCCTATTATGACACTAATTAGTAATTTTGTTAATTAAATATGGTTTCGATAACATTTCATGATGCTTTGATCATCTAATTCATTTTTTGCTTTTATAACCGACTTCTAGTAAAATAAACTCATTGCTTTTCACGAATGGAGTTTAAAAATGATTGGAATTTTAGCAAATACATTCGCGGTTGTCCTTGGCACTGCCATTGGCGTCATAGTTCGACACTTCCTGACCGAACGCTATAAAGATGCCCTCTGGATGGTCCTTGGATTTGCAGCATTGGGGGTGGGCATGCAGACGGTGGTCGCCAACCTCCCAAAAAGCCACTACCCCATTTTATTCATTGTTAGTATGGCAATCGGCTTTCCACTCGGTACTTACCTGCAATTAGATGACCGCTCTAATCGCTGGTTAAATTCACGTTTTTCCACCAAAGTTGGTGAAGGGATTGCGACCGCTAGCTTTCTCGATTGTATCGGTGCCTTAGCCATTCTAGGGCCGGTCTACGCCGCCACCAGTGGCAACCAAACCATGCTGTATACCAATGCAATGTTTACCCTAGTCTGTGCCATTATTTTCGGTGCTGGCTTTGGCTGGGGAATGTTGCTTGAAACGCCGATCATTTTTATTTGGCTGTCTTTAATCTTCCTGATTGCAAAGTTCTTATCCGCCAGCTTTTTCTCACCGGCATTCATTGTTGAAATGTCAATTGTTGGTGGTTTCCTGATCGTTGCGGCAGGGCTCTCACTACTAAAGATTCGCCAATTTAAAACGGTTGATATGTTACCAGCGTTACTAGTACCAGTTATCTTCTTCATTTTACTCAACGTGATTAAAGCATTTTAAATCCACTAACAACTAATGGTTACCTGGTGTTGCGTCATGCAACACCTTTTTTGTTTCTTCTAGAATCTGCACCACCCGTGTAACATCACCTTCGTCGTAACCAGTTTCCATTAAATAACTCACCATTGTTTGCGAATCCGTCTGCCAGATTAATTCTTCCATATGACTCCCTCCTCATTAATATAAATACGCAAAAAATCGGTAACTCATTTCTGAATTACCGATTTTTTTAATCCACCTTTTTGGTTGCTTCAACTTTCATTTGCGGAATGATTGTGCGTAGTGCTTTGAGAAGTCGTTGAATATCTTCACTCGTATTTGTCATGCCAAGACTAAACCGCAGTGATTCATAAATCCGCGGACTCGTTTTCCCGTACATTGCCACTAAGACATGTGATGGCTCCAGTGAGCCTGCTGTACATGCTGATCCAGCGGCGCCCACGATGCCATTTAAGTCGAGGTTCACCAATAACGCATCATTGCGGATTCCCTTAAACCAAATATTAATCGTTTGCGGGGCCATATTATCAGTTAAATTTCCGTTGATCTCATAATCAATGTTACTTTCATCTAATCCTTGAATCAATTGCTTTTTCAATGCAACATAATGAGCAGCGTTCTTTTCCCGTTGACCATTCGCAAAGTGCATTTCAATGGCTTTGGCAAATGATAGGGCTGCCGGAACATTTTCTGTTCCCGGCCGGTGCTTCATTTCTTGGTCACCACCCCGCATTAACGGTGGGAAGTTAATCCCATCCCGCCGATACAAGAAGCCAACCATTTTGGGACCGTGAATCTTATGGGCGGAAACCGACAGCAAATCAATATGATCTGCCTGAACATCAATTGGGACGGCACCGTACCCTTGAACCGCATCGGTATGGAACCACGCATTCGAGTCCTTAACAATTTCCCCAATTTCATGAATTGGCAGGTGGCTACCAACTTCGTTATTAACCGTCATAATGGAAACTAGGATGGTCTCATCGTCCAAAGCGTCCTTTAATTGCTGCAAGTCAATCTGACCATTTTGATCAACATCTAAGTAGGTCACCTTAAATCCCTGATGTTTTTCAAGATCTTCAAGGGGGCGCAACACTGCTTCATGTTCAAACTTGGTCGTAATGATGTGCTTGCCTTCACTTTGCCGTGCCCGCGCCGTTTGATAAATCACAGTGTTGTCACTTTCGGTGCCCCCGCTCGTGATGTTAATCTCACTATCGAGTTTAGCATTAATCGACTTTGCCATCACGTGACGGGCCTTTTCTAACACGCCACGGGCCTGTCGGCCAAAATAATTCGTCGCTGAGGCATTCCCCCAGTAGTCATGCATGGCATCAGTCATTGCTTGCATCGTTTCCGGTAGCATTGGTGTCGTACCGGCATTATCGAGATAAACTCGCTCTTCCATTGTATCCCTCTTTTAGCTTACTTAATGTCAGCAATTATACTATAAGTTGGGATTATTTAACAGAGGCACTTGCACCCGTGTCCGGTTCATCATTTTCAGGCTGGTCATTTGCTGAACCCTCATCATCAGCTACAGAAGCACTGGCATCAGTATCTACCGCGTTTGCAGGATCATCAACTAACTTTTGACCAGTCATTTCGAGGTACTTCTTCACAATTGGCCAGAAGTCTAGTACGATTTCGTTCGTCCCACGATAATTACCGCTTTCATCATGCATTGCTTGGTAGTTATTAACCACCCACTTAACGTTCTTGCGGTCTTGCGGTTCGGATAGTTGGAACATGTCCTGCTTACCCGTCCGTAAAATATGAAGAACTTGCTTAACGTGATCATGAACGTTCCGAATATCAGGGTGAACTTCACTCAATGGCAAACCAGCTTGTTCCGGACGACGAGAAGCATTCATCCGTTCAGCAGGCTTGTTATGGTTGTAGTACAAGAACTGATTATTATCATCGACAAACGTTAATTCAGCTGGGATTGACTTGAGGAACCAGTTAATTTGATCAACTGTCAAGATTCCGCGATCCAGTTGAACATAGTCATGACCGGAAGCCGCTTTAGTAAGCGCCGCTGCCTTTTCAACCCATTCTGGATCATTCATCTTGACCCCTTCAATGGTCGTATCGGCTTTGCCACTAGCCGTTAAATCTTCGTTCTTCCAGGCATCGGCTGGCTCTGGGCCCTGGAGTGCTTGCATAACATCAACCCACTTGATGAATTTTTCAATCATCTTCGTCAAGACCTTGATTGTTTGTCCGTCAGTGAGGTTGCCATGTTCATCAAAAGCTTCCTTCGCATCGCCCAGTAAGAATTCTGTACCAGGCATTACCAACCCACGGACTCCTGGTGCTTCGAGGATCTCTCGAAGATCAAGTTGTGCCCGCGAAGAACCTTGTGAGAAGTAGGATGCCCCAACAATCATGACTGGCTTATTCTCCAATGGGTGGATTTTGTATGATAACCATTCAATGACGCTCTTAAGGGCCGCCGTAGTGGTGTGGTTATGTTCTGGAGTCGCCATGATTACCCCGTCAGCATTTTCAATCCGGTGCTTCAGATATTGGATGGGTGCGCTATTCGTAGCGTCCTGGTCCTCGTTAAACATTGGTACATCCTTAATATCAACCACTTCAATGTCCGCATAATTGCGGAAGTGGTTGGCCATGTACATCATTAACTTGCGATTATATGAGTCTTCAGCGATGGAGCCGACAATTCCAACTAATTTCATTTGATTTCACCTCAATGCTTATTTGCCTAATTCTAATTGACGAATTTCTTCCAGTGCGTGATCCTTTTCCAGTTGGAACTCACGCGTCTGCTTAACAAACGTTTCAAAGGAAACAAAGATTTGATCCAACAAATCCACAAATTCTGCCTTTTTAAGTTCACCATGTTCATCAAAGGCCTGGAGTGAATGGTCAAGCATATACTCAGAACTCGACATCGTCCGGGCCGCTAACTCTGGTGACGCCAACATCTTCCGTAAAATCTGTTGCGCCCGGGAAGTTCCGAGCGTCCCATAAGAAGCCCCCGTAACCATGACAGGTTTATCCCGAAACGGGTGAATAGTATACGACAGCCATGCGAGGGCGTTCATCAATACGGCCGGTACTGCGTGATCATATTCCGGTGTGGAAATAATCACCCCATCAGCGGCCGCAATCTTCTTACCCATCTCTTGCGCAGCTTCAGAAATCGTATGGTCAGGAGTCTTGTAGTAGACCGGAAGATTCCCAATGTCAAGAATCTCAATTTCAGCCACTTTTGCATAACGTTCTTTCATAAACTTAATCAGTTTTTTGTTAGTCGAACCATGCCGGTTTGAACCAGCAATCGCAATAAAATGATTCATGTTGATCCCTCCGATTTTTTATCAGTATATCACATGTACAATTATTCACAAGTCAGCATTTGACCATCACGATTAATGACAATGGCTTGGACATTCTCGAGCGTTTTGATAACCTGTTGAATGTACGACCAATCCTGGCCAAACAGCATTGACGTCCAAATTTCACCATCAAATGATTTGGGCGAAATAATCGACAAACTGGCCATGTCAGTTTGAATTGGGTAACCAGTTTTCGGATTAAAAATGTGGTGGTAAAAATGACCGTGACTGGTTAAATTCCGTTCATAAATTCCCGATGTAACTATCGATTGATTATTGAGTTTCAACACGTCCACATAATTTCCTAGTGCTTGCTGGGGATCCTGCAAACCAACGTGCCACATTCCATCACTCCGTTGTTGATTGCCACCAATTACGACAACATTGCCGCCGAGGTTAATTACCGCAGAAGTAACCCCAGCGTGAACCAAGAATTCCTTAATTAGGTCAGCACTGTAACCCTTGGCTAATGCACCAAGATCGATTTCCATACCAGGCCTTGCCAACATGACGGTCTGCTGTTGTTCATCCAATTTGATTAACCGCGGATCAGTTAAAGCCAGCCGCTCCTGAATTGCCATGGTGTCAGGAACGTGCGCATCCGCAAAACCAATATGCCACAGTTTTACTAATGGTCCGATGGCAATATTCAAGAACCCACCCGGATACAGGCTATATTGCTTGCCAATTTTAATTAGGTTAAATAATTCTGCTGGAACCTTTACGGCAGACTTTCCCGCCTGCTGATTGACTTTCATCAAAGCGGATGAATCATCATTCGCGGAAAAGATCTGTTCGTACTTTTGGAGACGGCGAACTGACTCATCCGCAATTTGCTCCGCATTTGGTACTGGCGTTTGCAGCTGCAACTTAATGATGGTGCCCATTAAGTGAATTGATCGTTCAACGCTCATCACAACTCCCCCATTTCTAAATCAAATCTTACCATAATTGGTCTTGATTATTTACATTTTGTCAAAACATCTTAAAATGGTGATGAATCATTCATGAGGAGCCTGATATTATGGAAAACCAGCTCGATATTTTTGACCTCAAAGCAGTCCAAATTAAAAAATCAAAACAAGAATTAATCAAATTCGGGCAGCAGCGTCAAGCCGCCTTGCCAAGTGCAAAACTAGCGCAATATTCGCCGGTTAATAGCGATCCCCGTAAGGCCATCGCTAAGACCGAAGCCAACATGATTAAGGAACTCTTACCATTGCGCCATCAGCGAATGATTGCCAGTCCCTTCGCCTTCTTTCGCGGGACTGCAGAACTAATGGAGCGGGATCTCAAACGGCAGTCTCAAACTAACATTCCGATTATTATTTGTGGTGATGCCCACATCCAAAATTTTGGTTTTTACGCTTCGCCAGAACGCCAACTCCTCTTTGGATTAAATGACTTTGATGAAGCACGAATTGGCAACTGGGAAAGCGATTTAAGGCGCCTGTTGGTAAGTGCACAACTAGCTGGTGAAGAAAACGGCTTTGACCAAGATGACCTCCATCAGCTATTAAAGAAAATTACCAAAACCTACCGCCATGCTATCAAACGCGCCAATCAAGAGCCGCTTTTTGATCGCTACTACTTTTCATTTAAGTATTCGGACATGACTCAAACAATCCAGGCTCTTGACCATCATCAACACCCCCATACAATTCATAAGGTCATGAAGCGGATTTTGAAAAAGAGTCAACAATCCAATTCCGCACAGATTGTGAAGAAAATGGCCCAGTTAGGTGCCGACGGCGAATACCATTTCGTTGAAAATGCCCCACGCGCTAAACACGTGAGCCAAACCCGCTATCAAGCAATTCTGGCTGGCTTTCGGGAGTATCGAAAGAATGTCCGTCCGGATATTCAAATCTTACTCGCCAACTTCCATATTTCAGATATTATCCGTTATAGCGTCGGCGTTGGCAGTTTTGGCACCCGCTGTTATTTGATGTTATTGACGGGGAACGATGGCACCCCATTGGTCCTCCAAATTAAAGAGGCTTTGCCACTGCGGTACAACTTACAAATTCTCGGCAGTGATCAAGTGGTTGCAAATGGTCAACGCGCAGGTCGCCGGATCGTTACCGCTCAACGAACCCTCCAGTCCTCTTCTGACCCCTTCCTAGGGGCAACTCACTTTGGCGGACGGAGTTACTATATTCGTCAATACCGGGATATGAAAGAATCCATTAAAGTCAGCAAACTCGATTTAGAAAGTTTTCAACTTTATTGTGAAACCTGTGCGCTCCTCCTGGCGATGGCCCATTACCAGAGTCCAACTGCACCTATCATCCGGGGATATTTGAAACACCAAAAGTCACTTGATGCTGGACTAGCCGATTGGGCAATTCAGTATGCTAATCAGGTTCACCAAGATTATCAATGCTTCGTCAGCAGTCAACCATAATTAATAAAGGGAATTAGGTTCAGCAACCTAATTCCCTTTATAAGTTATTTAACCCTTTACAAAGCATACTTTTCAATTGCTTCTGCCACTCCGTCATGATTATTGTCGGCCACCGTGACGTCTGCCTTCGCCAACGTACTTGGAATTGAGTTTCCCATTGCGACTCCGGTACCGGCAAATTCAATCATGGACTCGTCATTTTGGGCATTACCAATTGCCATCACTTCACCTGATTGAATTCCGAGATGTTCGCAAAGGGCCGCTAAAGTAGCTCCTTTGCCGGCTTTTTGATTCACAAATTCAAGATAATAATCCTCACTCCGGACAATCTTAAAGCGTTCGGCCAAGTCCGCAGGAAGTTGTTGATGAGCAGCATCCAGCTTATCTTTATCGTCGGTCATCATAAACTTACCAATTACGAGCTGATCGCGGAGCGCATTAATCTGGTCCAGTGAACGATAGCGCATCGGCATAAAGACTAGTCCGGACTCATGAACCGCGTATGGACTAATGTCCTGATTGGTAGTGTAAATATAATCTTGAGTTTCAATCACCGACTTAACATTATGCTTGGTGGCGTATGCCAAAATATCAACGTAATCATTAAAATCAACCGTGTAGTTCACGATGACTTGACCATTCGTATCTTGAGCCAAACCGCCATTAAAGGCCACCACGTACTCGTGATCAGAATGATCTAATTCCAATTGTTTCAGAAACGGCCGCACTCCCGTCATTGGCCGCCCCGTACACAGCACTATTTTGACGCCTGCTGAGCTAGCCTCTTTAATTGCGGACACAGTTTTGGGTGTTACCGACCGCTGATCGTTAATTAATGTCCCGTCGATATCAATTGCTACTAATTTAATTGTCATTTATATTCTCCCGTTTTTTGCTTTTATTATACCCGATTAGTGGTTCAGAACCACCATTTCCGCCATCAAGATTTCTGAGTAAAGACTAGTCACAATGTCCATGTAGCCAGCCTCTTGTTGAGAAACTTCGTTCAAATACTCCCGTTCTTCACGAAAAGCTAATCGATAAGCCATATCTAACGTGTTGGCTTCCTCAGGAGTTAAGGCTGGCCGCTGAAGCGACCGTTTGAATTCACGGATAAAATGTTTAATTGAGGTGTGCATCCGCTGAGTTTGCAAGTCATACAATACTGTCTGCCGAAGGTCCTCCGGGAGATAGATTTGGCGGATTTTTTCGATTGCATGTTGAATCATTTGGTCGCGAATCTGGATCGTCTTTTTAGTAATTACCTTGTCGGAAGGTTGTCGTTGTAAAATAAACCGAAACATGAATGTTGGAACTAAGAGGCTCAGAACGATCAACACTGCTTCAGCCATCAAAACTAAATTGAAATCGGTCCGTTTTACCGAAGTTTCCGCAACCATAAATGCCAAGGCAAATGTCACGGTTCCGTGGACCCCGCCAAAAGCAAAAATAGTAGCAGATTTAGCATTGAGATGGCGAACCGCCAACGTATATACAAATCGCACGACAACGTTAGCCACGTACATAATAATCCCTAAAATTAACCAATTATGCGGGTGCAAAACCACATTGTTATTATTGGTAATGCGCACCATCATAATTCCCAGAATCACGAACACGATCCCGTTCAGTAACTCTTTCATCATGCCGGTCAATGCCTCAGAATCATAGACGACACGCGGATTTAAGAGGTTGCTCCGTTCCATTTCAGCATTGTGCAATACTCCGGTACAAACTACGGCAATAATTCCAGACACGTGTAAGTGTTCTGCCACAAAGTAAATCACAAAAGGCGTCGCCAGAAAAATAATCTTTGATGGTGTCCCCGTATTATTGGCCGTATTAACTAAGTTAATATGGGAACGAACCAGGGCCTGGCGAACCAAGCTGATAATTCCACCGCCGACAAAGCCAAATACGGCACCACCTACTGCAGAATACATAAAGTTGGCAACTGTTTGACCATAGTTGATATATCCATTGACATACCACAAAATGGCCATGTTCAACAGAATAATTCCAGAAGCATCATTGAAAAGTGATTCTAGTTTTAAAAAGGTTCGTTCAGTATCTGGAATAATTAAACCGTGCGAAACCGCCTCACTTGCAGTCGCATCGGTTGGCGTACTGATTGCCGCAAGTACAAATGCCAATGGCAAACTAACGATTTTCGTAACGGCCATACTAAAACCCGCTGCAATTGCACAAAAAAGCGCCATAAAAACGGTCAACGAAACGATCACTCTAAACTTCCGAGCAACTTTGTAAAACCTGGTTTCCATCCCATCGTAAAATAACAGTGGTGCTACAATCATCCCCATAAAAATTTCCGAAGAAAATGTTGCCACCAAGTGATCTAGCATGGGTACCAGGGCCACAATCACCCCTAATCCGAGGTTGATATAGTTGCTAGCGATATGACTAAAAAATTGTCGATGAACTACTATGCCGACAATCGCGACAGCCACTAAGAAAACTGTGGAAAGCATTAACGTCATTTTGGACTAACCTCCCAATTTATTAATCCTGCCACCAAAGTTTTATTAAAGCCTGTGTACCATCATTTCCCAGCCCCTGCTGGTCAACGAGAACTTCATACAACCGCTTAGCTTCTTTCGTAGCTGGCAAATCAATGTTCAGCTGGTCAGCAGTTGTTAACGCGATCCGTAAATCCTTCAGGAAATGTTTAGCAAAAAAGCCGGGCGTATAATCATGCTTTAAAATTCGTGGCCCGTAGCTGCCTAAACTAAAGTTTTCGGCCGCCCCGCTTTGGAGCGTATTCATGACTTGCTGAAGATCTAGACCAGCTGCTTTCGCATAAACGAATGCTTCGGTCATTCCAGTCATGGTACCGGCAATCATAATTTGGTTGGCCATTTTAGCATTTTGCCCACTTCCGGCTGGGCCAAAATAGGTTACTGATGCGGCGAATTCATCAAAGAGTCCTTGTAACGAGGTCATGGTCTGCTTTTCACCGCCGACCATCACTGTCAAAGTTCCTTTTTTTGCACCAATATCTCCACCAGAAACTGGCGCATCCAAACATTGAATTCCCCGTTTTTGACAATCACGAGTGATTTCCTGATCCAGTGATGGCGTACTAGTTGTCAGGTCAATTAAAACTTGTCCAGCATGAGCGTTTTTAAGGATTCCTTGATCCCCATAGTAAACATCGCGGACATCCTGTGGGAAGCCGACCATCGTCATTACGACATCAACCTGAGCCGTTAATTCAGCTGGTGAACCGGCCCACTGCGCACCATTATCAAGCACTGCCTGCGCATGACTCTTCGTCCGGTTATAGACGATTACCGTTTCATGATGGCTAAGCAGGTTATTAATAATTCCGGTTCCCATGACCCCGGTACCGATAAAACCAATTTTCATCATTGTCATCCCCAATTTCATTCAAAAGTGTCCTAATAGTTCCTAATTATAGCATTCCCTTATTTTGACTGCTATTAACGGGTAATCAGCAGAAAACTGTGAATTGGCTAAGATAAAGCCACGTCACCATTTTAATAATACATTCGTGGTAAAACGCGGTATAATAGGAACATCAACCAATTTTTTGCGTGTATCAATTTCACTTCATTTGCACAATTCTGAGAAATTGATTAGTATTTATAGTATAGTTCATGAAGCTGCATGAACTTAAAGGAGGAATTTAAATGGCTGATAAAAGCCATCAGGCCACGCAAGATTCAAATGAATTACAACGTGGACTTACTAACCGTCACGTTCAAATGATTGCCCTAGGTGGCGCAATTGGAACGGGACTTTTCTTAGGATCTGGTGAATCCATTCACTTCGCCGGTCCATCCATCATCCTTGGTTACTTGATTACCGGGTTAATCTGTTTTTGGATGATGCGGGCAATGGGAGAAATGATGATGACTAATGTTCACTATCACTCCTTTGTCGATTTAATTCATAAATACTGGGGCCACCGGGCCGGATTTGTCATCGGTTGGGCTTATTGGGCCAGTTGGATTGCGATTGCGATGGCCGAACTAACCGCGATTGGGGTTTATATCAAACTTTGGTTGCCGGGCCTGCCGCAATGGGTCCCTGGGTTAATTACCATTGCAATTCTGCTTTGTATTAATCTGATTACCGTTAAGGCATTCGGGGAAGTTGAATTCTGGTTTGCATTGATCAAGATTGTGGCAATCATTGCCTTGATTTTGATTGGGATCGGCTTGATGATTTTCCGCTACCACACTAGTGCCGGCATCGCAACGCCAGCCAACCTGGTTAGTCATGGTGGCTTCTTCCCGACTGGCTGGTCAGGGGTACTGAAGTCCTTACCAATGGTTGTCTTTGCTTTTGCCGGGGTTGAAATGGTCGGAATGACCGCTGCTGAAACTCAAGATCCTGAAGAAGTTATTCCACGGGCCATCAATAACATTCCCGTACGGATTTTAATCTTCTATATTGGTTCATTAGCGGTGATCATGTCGATCTTCCCATGGAACCTGCTCAACGCTAACTCTAGTCCTTTCGTAATGGTATTCAAGGATATCGGGATTAGCGGGGCTGCGGACATTATCAATTTCGTTGTGATTACGGCGGCTGCTTCTTCATGTAACAGTGCGCTCTATACGACCGGACGAATGTTAGCCGAATTGACCTATAAGTCACCTAATCCAAAAGTTCGGATCATCAGCCACATTTCACGGTTCCAAGTTCCAACATTTGCGATTATCATTTCTGCACTCTTGATTACCCTTTCGGCCGCTTTAAACTACTTAGTTCCGGGTAGCGTCTTCACTCTGATTTCCAGTGTGGCCACCACGAGTTTTCTCTTCATCTGGGGAGCCATTGTGATTACCCACTTAAAATTCAGAAAGAAGTACCCAAAGGAAAGTCCGTTTAAGATGCCATTGTCACCGGTTTCTGACTACTTAGTATTAATCTTCTTTGCAGTGGTTGCTGTTACCATGACGATGCGAGAAAGCACATTAATCTCATTAATTGTGACCCTCGTTTGGATGGCAATCCTGTTATTTGCTAGTCGGCAACACAAGGAAATCAAGATTAAAAAGTAAGAAAAAAGGGGTTGTGACACAAACCCGATTACTTTAATAAAAAGCGAACAGCGCAGTACACAAATGGCCTCCAGTGCTCGGCAAAGCCGAACTCTGGAGGCCTATTTGTGTTTGCGGGGGCGTGAAAACGAAGTCATAAATGACTTCTGTCACGCTCCCTTTTTAAATTACTTTGGTGATGTTTCGGGAGCAAAGAAGAGACATCCGATACCACCAATTAGCAGAATAATTGCACATACCAGCATGGCTAAATTACTACCACCGAGATTCGTTAATACCGGTAAGAGGAACGTCCCGCTAGCCGCACCAATTCGGCTAATCGTGATCACTGTACCGACACCAGTGGCCCGCACTTTAATATCAAATAGCTCCGTCGGGTACGGATAATCAAGCACCAATCCCGCAGACAGGACAACAGAGAAGATGGCAAAACAGCCTAACTGGAAAAATGCTTGGTGACCGGGATTAACAATGATAATCATTAAGGCCAGGGCCGCTAATAATAAGTGACCAACCAAAAATGCCCGCCGGCTAAGATGATTAAATAAGGCCATCCCAACGAGCACTCCTGCCATGACGCAGGCGTTATACATTACCCCAGATAATTGATCATTTCCTAACTTCAAGCCCTTTAGAAGAATTGGTAAGAAAATACTAATGCCAAAAAAGGCGAACGCCTGACACGCGTAAAATAGGCCGCCGACAATAGTGCGTCGCCGATATTGCTTATTAAACACTACTCGCCAAGTAATCTTCTCTGGATCGCGCTTGCGGCGTAGTAGTTGCTTCGGTAAGCCGAAGCGGCGGCCAATGTGTTTATGGATTAACCGCTGGGCCTGCTCCTTTTGACCTTGGCTTGCCAACCAACTTGGTGATGCCGGAACCCGGCAGACTGAACAATACAGCGCAGTAATTAAGCTTGGTACCACTGAGGAGGCAAGGATAATTTGCCAGGTAGCACTACCGAAGCCCCGAATTAAAATTCCCGCAAAATACGAACAGACAAAGCCAATTGCCCAATAGAAAATCAAACGGCTTTGTCGCTTACCTGCTTCTTGCTCTGGTAGCCACTCTACTAATAATGAATTACCGACTGTGTAATCAATGGCAATCATCAAACCAATCGCAATCCGAATAATAAAAAGCAGCCAGGGATTCGTAGTCACTAATTGCGCCAACGATAGCACAGCAAAAAAAATATACATATTAATCATCAAAAGGCCGCGGCGACCAATTGAATCTGCTAACTTGCCCATTACAGCGCTACCGGCCAGCCCAATCAAGCTCCCCGCACCGAGTAATCCAACCCAAAAGTCAGTCAGATGTAGATAATTTTGTGCAAGTGAAAACCCAGTTCCGCTAATACCTAACGCATACCCACAGGATATTTGTCCGAGAATTAACGCGATTAAGATCCGCCGATGGATCGTTTTGAAAGGGGCTTTCTTATAATTCTTCTGTGGAATCTGTTGTTCATTCATATAGTGATTCGGTCGATGACCAACCGACTTAAATCCCTCCTTATTAAATTAACGCCATTTTTATAAAAAAAAGGCACTGCAAACGCAATGCCTTAATTTTTTATTGGGCTAGCTGGATTCGAACCAGCGCATGACGGTACCAAAAACCGTTGCCTTACCGCTTGGCTATAGCCCAATATTTAACTTGTCGCCTGACGACTATTTAAATATAACATCGTTTCCAAAAAAGTTCAACGATATTTTCAAAAAATCCTTACGAAAAAATTTAGAATCTGGTAGAGTAATCAATCGTTGGTATTAATTACCGTTTGAAATTTATTTGAGAAGGAGTTTTATTTTATGGATAA
>NZ_GG698802.1:320593-601721 GCF_000161935.1 Limosilactobacillus coleohominis 101-4-CHN
ATAATCAAGAAACTGTGCATCTACAGGCACGGGTTTCCGTCCACCATCCAAAGCTGGCGATGGTTAGTATGATGTTGGGAGCGTTTGTCGGAATGTTTAGTGAAACTTCATTAAACATCGCCCTTCCCCAACTCATGGCTCAGCTCCACGTTAATCAATCAAAGATTCAGTGGTTAGTGACTGGATACATGTTGATCATTGGGATTATCTTACCCCTTTCGAGTTTAATTACTAAGTGGTTTACAACTCGTCAGGTCATTATCTTTGCCCTGTGCGACTTTATTATTGGATCGATTATCTCCGCGATGGGAAATGGCTTTGCGGTTGTTTTAGTCGGTCGAATGATCCAAGGAATTGGTACTGGATTGATCCTTCCGCTTATGTTCACCGTGGCAATGCAAATCTTTCCGCCGCAAAAAATTGGCGCGGTCATGGGAATGTGTGCACTCGTGATTATGTTCGCCCCAGCTATTGGTCCAACATTAACAGGAATTTTACTAGGCGTTGGTAGCTGGCGCTGGGTCTTCTGGTCATTCGTTCCATTCTTGGTAATCGCGTTAATTTTTGCGATTACTTCATTGGAAAACATCAGTGAATTAACCAAGCCACACGTCGATGTTATCTCAATTCTAGCATCCGCGATTGGTTTCTCTGGCCTAATTGCTGGGGTTAGTTTTGCGAGTGAAAGTGGCTGGCTATCAGCAAAAGTTCTCGGTTCCCTGATCATTGGGGTACTCGCCCTCGTGTTCTACGGTTACCGCCAACTCCGTCTAGATGAGCCCATCCTCAATCTCCGAGTCTTCAAGCACACAAACTTCCGGACGGGCGCCGCAATTGTCATGATTGATTTTGGAATTATTCTTTCTGCAATGTACTTATTGCCCCAATATATTCAAAATGGGATGGCCTTGCCGGTTGCGTTGACCGGGATAATCATGTTACCAGGTGGATTAGTCAACGCGATTGTCTCAGCCATTGCCGGACGAATGTACGACAACGTTGGTGCAAAATTACCGGCGCGACTTGGTCTCGTCATTGCGTTAATCGGGGCGATCTTGCTCGCATTTGTATCAACTAAAACTGCAATTTGGTATGTCATCATGGCCCACATCATCTTAATGGTTGGGGCACCATTAGCAATGTCGCCATCACAAACGAGTGCTTTGAATTCACTCAGTGGTCGGGAATCTGCGGATGGAAGTACGATTTTGAACACAATGCAGCAAATTATCGGAGCGTTAGCGACTGCCCTGGCTACCAGTTTCTTGGAAGTTGGTCGTCACGCAGTCACTGGTAGCAATGCCTTTACATTTACTAACGGGGTCCACTATGGTTTCTACTTCACCATTGCCCTCGTCGTGATCGGCTTGTTAATCTCACTCAAAATCCAAGACGACGCTAACAACCACTAAAATCCAGCCCACTCTTGTACAAACAAGGGTGGGCTTTTAAAATAGAATTAGAATTTTAACTGAAATGTGGTGACTGAATTGACTCAACAAAAATTACTGTTACTCTCGACCGGTGGGACCATTGCTTCCGTTATTTCTGAGGAAGGTCTGGCCCCTGGTGAATCCGGTGAAGACCTGCTTAAAATGGTTGGCAACCTCCCCTATCAAATTGATGTGAAGGATATTTTAAACCTAGATTCTTCCAATATCCAACCCGAAGAATGGAAAACCATTGCCGAAGACATTTACAAGTACCGGCATGATTATGACGGGATTGTCGTTTCTCACGGGACGGACACGATGGCGTACACGGCCTCAATGATGACCTTTATGCTTCAAAATATTGACGTCCCAGTTGTTTTTACGGGAAGTCAGGTGCCAATTAACGTCTTGCTAAGTGATGCACCAGATAATATGCGACTAGCCTTTGCCGCGGCCGCTAGTTTACAGCCGGGAATCTACCTAGCTTTTGACAGTAAAGTCATGCGTGGTTGTCGTGCCGTTAAGGTCCGGACAACGGCCTTTAATGCCTTCGAAAGTGTTAATTTCCCACCCGTCGCTGAAGTGACCTCCGATGGTTTAGAAATCAAAATCCCAGAGCAATGGCAACCAAGGCAGTGCATTTTAAATACTGCAATTGACACAAACGTTTCTCTAATCAAATTATTCCCTGGCTTTGATCCCGCCCTCCTCCACGCAATGGCAGAAAATGGCTGTCACGGGATTGTGATTGAGGCTTACGGACTTGGCGGCATGACCTTTATTCGTCGAAATGTTGCTGCTGCCATCGGTGAATTAATCCGCAAAGGAATTCCAGTAATTGCCGCTAGTCAGTGTCTCTACGAACGAAGCGACCTAACCAAATATGAAGTCGGTCGTCAAGCCCTACTGGAAGGTGCCATTAGCGCTCGTGACATGACCTCAGAAAGTGCAATTACTAAGCTAATGTGGGGATTGGGCCAAGGCATGGACGTTAAAGACATCGATAAATTCTTTAACACCAACGTTGCTGGTGAAGTCACCATTGATGAGCTAAATTAAAACCTTGATTACTAACTTTTTGTAAGTTAAAATGGAGTCAAGAAATGAAATTCAATCAAACCATTGGAGGGATTACTATGACTTCAAAATTTAACGAAATTGCTGCTCAACGTCGTTCAATCTATGCACTCGGGGAAAATGTACGCCAGACTCCTGAAGAGATTTTTAACCTCGTCAAGACGACGGTTCGTAACTCACCAAGTGCCTTTAATAGCCAGACTGTCCGGGCGGTCGTCTTGTTTGGAGATCAATCAGATCGAGTTTGGGATATTGTTGAAAATACCCTACAAAAAATCGTGAAGGAACCTGCTGCGTTTGAAAAGACAAAGGCAAAAATTGCCACTTTCCGCGCTGGATTTGGAACCATTCTCTACCTTACCGACACGGAGATTGTTCACAATTTAGAAAAGCAATTCCCTTCTTATGCTGATAACTTCCAACCATGGTCAGAACAAGCCATTGGTGGTGCTCAACAAGCTGTCTGGACAGCACTCGCTGAACAAGGCATTGGCGCTAGTCTTCAACACTATAACCCACTGATTGACGACGCCATCCATGAAGCATTTGATTTACCAACAACTTGGCAATTACGTGCAGAGATGCCGTTTGGTTCAATTGAACAACCTGCTGGTAATAAAGAATATCTTCCGGAAGATCAAGTGTTCAAGTTAATTCAATAATTATTTATTAAAAAGGGAGCGTGACAGAAGTCATTTATGACTTCGTTTTCACGCCCCCGCAAGCACAAATAGGCCTCCAGAGTTCGGCTTTGCCGAGCACTGGAGGCCATTTGTGTACTGCGCTGTTCGCTTTTTATTAAAGTAATCGGGTTTGTGTCACAGCGTCGCTTTTGCAATTAATTACCATTATCCGGATCATTATCCGAATTCTTTTGATTAGATTGCCGCGGCCCGCTATTCGGGTTGCGGTTATTTTTTAAGATATATCTTTGAATTAAATCGAGGACTTCCGTGTTTTGGGGAAGCGATGAATGTTGAGCCAACTTACCAGTAACGGTTACTTGTGTATAGTGCTTGACCGCACCCTGATATACATATTTACCGGCGAGGACACTACTCAATGGTACAATCCCGTCTTCGACATAGTTTTCCGAACCCGCCACTGAATAAACATCGAGGTCATCTGGTAAATTGTCCCGATATTTAACAAAGTCTTTCAACATTTCCGTCCGCCGACTAGTTGGCTCCGAGAAGTTATATGGTGACCCAATCGTCATTAGCCGTTTAATCGTAATCTGATCTTCATCAAAGTAATGTTCCAAGAAGTAAGTGTAAACCAGCCCACCATTGGAGTGACCGATTCCCTTAAAGTTGTTGAAATCGTAGCGATTCTTTAACTGATTAAAAGCCTTATTAAACATCTTAGCCTGTTTTTTAATGTTGCTATATCCATCATGGTTGTTTTCAAAACCCACAACCATAAATGGTTCATTATCACCGTGCCGAACCCGGCCAGTATAGGTAATTTTACCGTCGTTATAAACCTTAACCTTGAGCAGGCTGTGACGTTTATGGTCCATACTATTGATCTTTTTGACCATGCCATCAAACCGGTTCACCGTTGCACTACTGCCGGGAATCATAATTACCGGCGACATTTTGGACTGCTGACGAGTCCGCAGTTGATGAACATTTTGACACGACCAGCCATAAGAAAGCCCCGTCAAGATTGCAATCAAGATCACTAACCAAATGAGTAATCGCCGATGTTTCTTAGTGATTTTCATTTGTCGAATCCCCCTTCAAGTCTTCACGTGCCCGTGCTTCAACTTTTTCAACGAGTTTAACAAACGGAATGTAAAGAATAACATCAATTACCAACAGCACCATCGTAAAGATGAATGCTATCCAGTTGCCACCAGTGGCAATGAATGGCGTCAAAATTCCTGGTGTACCATTGGGCACTGGATAAACTAACGGCGGAAAGGCATGGATGAAGATCAGGCAGCTCCCTAAAATAATATTGACCACCGGTAAAACCACAAATGGTAGTAAATAAACTGGATTACAGAATACCTGCGCCCCAAACAAAATTGGCAGACCGATATTGAAGAACCCTGGTGCCATACTCCAGCGGGAAACTTGGCGGTAATAATGCGAACGGCTGCTCCACAGCACAGCGATTATTAAGGCGAGCGTCAAACCAACCCCGCCGAAAACCGCAAAGCCCGTATATAAAGATGAAGGCGTAAACGGATACGGAATTCCCCAGGCCGTTTTATGGGTCAATGCATAACCAAGGTTGGCTGCCATTTCATTACTGTAAACCTGCGAGGTCGCGCTGAGCGGTTCTGCAAAGCCAAGCCACACAAGAATAGTATTAACTACTGATAAAGTGATGTTTAAAAAGTAGTTACTATTCCGGTCAAGGGTTGATCCAATCCACTGACTTACGATCCCGTCTAAACCAAATTGCCGGTATAACGCAAATAGGAAGTGGAGTACAAAGGCGCTACCGACTAAAATGATGAATGGCTTTAAGTTTTTCAATACTGTCTTTATGATTGCTGAATTTGGTTCTGCGAAGTCCATAAAGGTGGCCGAGCGTCCAAGCCGGACAAACATTCGCCCAACTACATACCCCACCAGGACGCCGATGATCAGCCACGCAGCACTATAGTACTTCATTTCGATAATGTCACTATTCCCTTGAACTCCATGAACAAAGATCAGGGTATAGCAAACAATTGCGGCCACACCAGCAATTGGATTTTCCTTATGATAGTACTTGGTAGTTAAAACGGCACTGACTAAACAGGCAAAAGGTGCGGTCCATCCCACTGTTACCCTCGTCATATCCATAAAAAATGCCCGCCAGAATTGACGAAATGGTAACCAATCCGCAACGTGTAAAACACTGCCCAAGAAACCATTGGTGGACAGTAAATTTTCGTACAACAACCACGAAAAGCTACCAACTAAAATTAAGGGGAATAGTGCAATTAAGGTCCGATGCAGGATTTGGATAAATGACCGTTGGCGAAAACGAACCATCCAATTAATCCACCGTTCTTGATTGAACATTCAATCACTCCATTCATTAAAACAAATTACTCCATATTATAAGCTGATTAACGAGCCCTGTATAGTTAATTTCGTGATATTACTACTCCAAAAGGCAGTCTCACCAAACGTTCTTGTGAGACTGCCTTTTCATTATTCATAACGTTTTAAATAGTCAGCTAAATATTTAATCGTTAAACTCTGTGGATCGTTAACCAAGTCTTGCGGTCGACCACTTGCTACAATCCGCCCACCATTCTTACCACCACGCGGTCCCAGGTCAAGGATATAATCGGCATTGGCAATCAAGTTCAAATCGTGCGTAATTGTAATAATCGTGGCCCCACGATCCAGTAACTGCTGCATAACATTAACAAGGGTCTTCACATCTAACGGGTGCAGCCCAATTGTCGGTTCATCAAACACAAATAGCGTAGTTGCTTGATTACGATTGAGGTGTTTAACCAACTTCAAACGCTGCGCCTCCCCACCTGACAGACTCGGAGTACTCTCACCGAGGTGCAGATAATCAAGACCGACTTCTTGTAAAAGTTGCAGCTCTTTTTCAATCCGTGGTTGATCTTTAAATACGGGTAGTGCTTCGCGAACGTCCATCTTTAAAATGTCGACAATCGAATAATCATGCCACTTAACTTTTTGAATAGCCTGATTATAGCGATCACCGTTACATTCTGGACAAACCTGCTGCATATCTGGCAAAAATTGAATATCTAAAGTGACCACGCCAGCACCACCACAGGTAGGGCACGCCCCTTGCTTATTGTTATAAGAAAAATAAGTCGGCGTATAATGCTTTTTCTTAGCTAAGGGTTGCGCAGCAAAGAGCTTCCGTAAGTTATCCATAATGCTCGTGTAGGTGGCAACGGTTGAGCGTTGAGTTTTACCAATTGGTGCTGCGTCAACACTCACAACATCTTTCAATGATGAAACTAACTTGGTCACTTGCTTAGGGAGTTGCTGACCCTTCGCTTGGGCTTGAATCGCTGGAACTAAGCTATCTAAAATCAGACTTGTCTTCCCTGCCCCAGAGAAACCAGTAATTGCACTAAGTCGGTTAACCGGCAACTGGGCATGGACATTCTTGAGGTTGAAATAATTTTGGACGCCAAAGTCAATTTGCTGTTTTGCTGGTTGATCAGCAACTGACCGGGCCAGCAACTTGGCGGTCCCGTTTAGGTATGGTCCAATCTTGGACTGATCATCATGGGCCACTTGATCCGGCGTTCCTTGAGCAATAACCTGACCACCGGCACTGCCGGATCCAGGACCAATTTCAATGATCCAATCCGCTGCCTTAATAATGTCAACGTTGTGGTCAACAACCACGAGTGAGTTTCCTTGGTGAACAAGTTCCCGGAAGACGTTTAACAATCCAGTAATGTTATCCGGGTGCAACCCAATTGATGGTTCGTCAAGGATATACAGCACCCCGGTTGTTTGGGTCCGCAAAGTTCGTGAGAGTTGAATTCTTTGGAGTTCCCCCGTGGATAAAGTATTCCCATTTCGTGACAGGGTTAGGTAATCCAATCCCAGCTCTAATAACGGTCGTAAGTTGTCCGTAAATTCTTTAAATAAGCTTTGCGCCATTTTATGCATATCTGATGGCAGTTCTTTTAATACATCCTGTTGCCAGTCTTTTAGGTCGCCAAGTGTTAATTCACTCACCTGAGCAATGTTCAAGCCACCAGCAAGCTGCTTGAGCAACTCGGGCTTTAAACGTGTCCCGTGACAGACTGGACATGTCGAATAATGGAAAAATTCACTAATCCGTTTTTGAGCCCGTTCACTTTTACTAGATTGTGCAGAACGCCACACCGCGGCGTGGGCATTTTCGTACAGGGCATTAAAGTCATGAAATACCCGCCCCGTACCTGACCGAAAGTCCATCTTAAATTTCTGCTCTGGTCCGTTAAGCACAAAGTCTTTTTCCTTATCCGTCAAATCCTTGTATGGGACGTGAATCCGTACACCTGCTTGCTCAGCAACATTCGGCATAAAGTTTCTTCCCGGAAGGTGCCAGGAAGAAACCGCCCCGTCCGCTAGACTCAGATTTTCATCACCAATTAATTTACTATCGTCAATTGTCCGGACTTGACCAGTCCCCTGACAGTTAGTACAAGCCCCCGCAGAATTAAAAGCAAAATCTTCCGCGCTAAAGGCATCGAATTGCGCGCCACATTCTGGACAGGTTAACTTGCCCATATCATCCCCAGACATACTCATTACCTGCGCAATCTCCAAACTCGGCTTGAGCCGGTGACCATTCGGGCAGACCGGCGATCCCAACCGAGAAAAGATTAGTCGAATAACGTTAAAGATTTCACTCATCGTTCCAACGGTTGCACGTTCTGAAGGAATACTTGGCCGTTGTTTCAAAGCTAGTGCCGACGGAATATGCTTGACACTGGTGACTTCAGCTTGAGCACCAATTTTAATCCGCCGCCGGGTGTAGGTCGAAAGGGCCTCTAAGTAACGGCGTGACCCTTCCTCATATAGAATTCCCATTGCTAATGAGCTTTTCCCCGAGCCAGACAGGCCAGAGACAGCAACAAACTTGTGCAACGGAATATCGACATCAATATTTTTTAGATTATGAACCCGTGCCCCGCGAACTTCAATTTGCGTTGGTAATTTCTCCACGTTAACGACTCCTTTCCATTTAAATAATATTCAATCATCCGTGCCGACGATTCATTATAATCGTAATCATCGCCCACAGGAATGTCCAGATCAAACCAATTAAGGAGGCGATTGCCCCGAGTTTTAACCCTGGAATATGGTAATGCAGTACCACGTGGTGCGTTCCCTTCGGAAGCCGAATACCTACGAATGCTTGATTGGTCCGAATAATCGCTGCCTTTTTCCCATTCACTGTAGCGGTCCAACCAGTTGAATACGGAATTGAGGAGGTCAAAATCCCGGTCCGGGTAGTTGTGATATTACCAGCCACTTGATTTGGACTAAACTTAAGGTTCTTGAGACCATGCCGTTGAATCGTTCGGACTTGATTCTGGTAGTGATGACCTAATCTAACGGCAGTGACTTGATATTTCAGTTGATATGTTCCCAGCTTAGTCGGTTTAAACGTTAATTTTTCGGAGAATTTACCATTGTAATAACCAATGTTAAGGGTCCCATTTTTAACCTTCTTAAACAGTGACAGCACACTTTGCTTAGGCTGGTCAACAGTTGCCGTTCCAAACTTACTCTTAAAATTCAACTTAAAACTAATATCTGGCGATCCGTTGAGAACGTGATAACGCCAATATTTGTACTGGTTAAAACGGTGATTAATATATTGTCCGGGATTAACCGCCATTTCCAATAAATGCTGCTGTTCGTACTTAAGCTGCTCTTTCATCGAGAATGGTGTGTACTTGATTTTAGAGAAATCAATGTGCACTTCACTACCACTTAATTGCTTCCGGTTACTGGACTTCTCCATTGCTGGAAATTGGAGTTGATAGGTTTCATCACTATCAGTGTATTTTAAGTGGTTTGGATTGACTTTATTCAGCCGGTTTGAAATCAACACTGACTTGACCGTTTGGACAGCATTACTTAAGTCAGCAACCCGCATCCCTTTGGCGTTCTTCTGACTAGCATTGATCACCACCCCACTGGCTAATGCCCGTTCTTTAGCGGAGGCAGATAGTTGTTGGTACCGTTGCGGACGAATATAAGTGTCTTGCCAGTATAGAAGTGGAAAGGCATTCTTCGTCTTGTAACGGATCGTCTGCGTGGGGATTAAATCCGTCTTCTTCTTCGCATCTGCTGGCTGTCCCTGGTCATAATTAATAATTGGTGCGGTTAATTGATCCTGCGTATAGCCGTACGGAATCTTAGTCGCATTATCACCATTGCTTTGAACAAACAGGTACTTCACCCCAAAGAAGTTATTAAGGACCGTCCGATCATCCGCCTGACGAATCGGGATGTTCGGTGTGTATTGAATGTTTTGAAGTGAATTACTGAATGCTCCTAGATACTTATTTTGGAGTGAGTAGTATGAATCAATGTTATTCAAGCCGGAAGTTAAGTCATTATCCCAGTTGACGCCCGGAATAATCTTGTTTTGACTAATCGTGGACACCCGATAGAAATATTGTTGGTTTAGACCTTGGTCCAGCCCGCCGTACCGATTTTTCGTCATCGTCTGATACTCGCCACGGTTCAACATCCGACTAGAGAAGCCACCATTATACGGGAAAGCAGCATAGATGGCGTTAAATCCAGCATTTAACAAGATAATCGCCAAAAGCCAATAATCAGGATGGTGAACACCATGTAAGTTCAAAATCCATAGGACCATCATTGAACCAATCAAGAAAAAGACTGGCATAAACATCGCATCATCATTTTGGAAAAAGTACGTGACGAGCAAAACCACCAAATAGATAATGGTCGCCCAATTCAAAATCCATAACTGATGCCGAGAAAGACTAGCGGCATTTTCTAATAAGATACAAATTGTCATTGCCAGTGGCAGATAAATCAGTAACGTCCAACGATTAGAAGCGGACATCATCCCGTTAAAAAAGGCCCCAACTGCCGGAATGAGAAGCATCACAAATGATAAACCGAGGCTAATGGCCAATAACGGGTAACGGCGCGGTTGACTGTACAGGTAAACCAACGCAATAAAACCGATACTGACAATTCCCAGCGCCGACCAAAACATGAAGTACCACTGACCACCGTTAATCAGCTGTTTTGGTAAGAATAGATAATAGTAGAGCGGATATGTCTTCAGACCATTGGCAAATTGAGAACCAGCCCGGGTCGAGTTCATCACCGCATTAAGTTCTGGAACAAGCAATACGGCTGCCAATAAAATGCTGGTAACCGTAGCAAAAGCTAATTTTCCTAGGACCAGCAGGTAATTGAGTGTCTTGCGATAATGGGTCGCCACCCGTAACACTAAGTATAAAAAGGCCCCAATGCCGAGAACGTAAGCCAGATAGTAGTTGCTGACCAGCATCCAGAAAAAGGCCCCCACTAGTGGCCAAGCAGAACGATTTTGTAAGACCCGTTCAATTTGCACCACAATTAAAGGAAACAGGATAAACGGCGTCGTAAAGAACGGTTGAGCAATACATGCATATAGCAAAAATGCATTCACCATGTAAGCAATCGTTCCCCCGAGGATGACATTATCGCGGAATCTGAAATGCTGAGCAAAGTACACAAACGCGAGTCCAACACAATACATCCGCAAAATCAAAATTACCTGATAAGCCATGGTCATCTTATGCGCGGGAAAGAGTAATGCTAAATATGAGAAAACATCGCCAAGCGTGTAATATGAATAGACTTGAAAGGTATCCGTTCCCAAACCCATTTGCCACGACCAGACCTGATGAGCATGAAATGGGCGACGGAGAAACTCTAATACCGCCTGTCGATACTTCACCATTAACGGCAAGTGTTGATTCAACGCATCCCGATTTAAAATAAAAGTATGCCCAAAAATTAAATACGTCCCAAAAATACAAGCGGCAATCATGATGAACAGCAAACTATACTTCAAATACAGTTTTTTTACATCCCGCCGTTTAAACGAAAAATCCATGCTCCTGCTCCGTTCCTAAAAAATAAAGGCGCTGGCAAGAAGACTCTCACCCGCGCCTGTCGATCGGAAAGACAGGATTCGAACCTGCGACCCCCTGGTCCCAAACCAGGTGCTCTACCAAGCTGAGCTACTTTCCGAAATTACTCGCTGCTAATTAGCAACGAGTTATATATTACCGTTGATTCACTTAAATGTCAACGACTTAATTAGCGTGAAGCGCGACCTTAATAATGGCAACTACGACCGCAACCGCAAATAAGATCACGTTGGCCCCCATTAACCAGCGATCCTTATTACCTAATTCACTTGACCACAGTGCACTGACGGTTCCTGCTAAAGCAAAGAGCACCCCCAGAAGCATAATCATTTCCTGCTGGGCACCGCCGAGAAAAAGGACCGCATACAAAATGACTAGCATCCCAATTAAACTTAAAACTAACGCCACTAATTTCTTCATTCCTAATGAATCTCCCAACTATTCTTGATGTGAAAAATATTGTGCAGCATGAATTGCCTGCTGCCATCCTTGATACAGACTGGCCGCCCGTTTTGCTGGCATCGTCGGCGTAAACTGGGTCCCCAGCTTGCTGAGTTTCTTCAGTTCCGCTTGGTCTTCCCAGAAGTCGACTGCTAAGCCGGCCAGGAAACTCGCCCCGAGGGCGGTCGTCTCCTCAATTTGTGCTCTGACAATTGGGGTCTGAAGGATGTCTGCCTGAAACTGCATCATGAAATTATTGCGGGAAGCCCCACCGTCGACGGCCAGCATCGTGAGTGGCAACCCCGTATCTGCAACCATTGTATCCACAACATCCTTAGTTTGATAAGCAATCGCTTCTAGGGTGGCCCGAATAATGTGTTCTCGACTAGAACCCCGGGTTAGGCCAAACATCGCTCCCCGGACTTCCTGATCCCAGTACGGTGCACCTAATCCAGTAAAGGCTGGCACAACGTACACACCACCAGTGGTTTTGGCGTCGACCGCCATTTGCTCAGATTCACCCGCGGATTTGAAGAACTTTAACCCGTCCCGGAGCCATTGCACTGCCGAACCAGCCACAAAAATACTCCCTTCCAGGGCATACGTAATCTTGTTATCCAAGCCATAGGCAATTGTCGTTAATAAACCATTATCTGACAAGGTCGGCTGGTCACCTGTATTCATGACGGTAAAGGCACCCGTCCCGTAAGTATTCTTGACATCCCCCTTGTCAAAGGCCGCTTGACCAAAGAGCGCCGCCTGTTGGTCACCGGCGATTCCCGCAATCGGAATTTGGACCCCATAAAAGTGGTAATCACCCGTGTAGCCAAAG
Source organism: Limosilactobacillus coleohominis 101-4-CHN (assembly GCF_000161935.1). Classification (GTDB taxonomy): domain Bacteria; phylum Bacillota; class Bacilli; order Lactobacillales; family Lactobacillaceae; genus Limosilactobacillus; species Limosilactobacillus coleohominis_A. The sequence goes on from NZ_GG698802.1 coordinate 333,012, forward strand.
ATGGATGATGAAGCCTGCACCTTCGGCAGCATTTGCCGTGGAATATCGAGCAAACGGAGAATATCATCATCCCAGTCTAAACTGTGGATATTAAATAACATGGTCCGACTGGCATTGGTCACATCAGTCGCGTGGACCCGGTGACTCGTCAGGTTCCATAACAGCCAAGTGTCAATTGTACCAAACAATAAATCACCGTTTTCAGCTTTTTGTCGCGCACCAGGAACGTGATCCAGTAACCACTTAATTTTGGTAGCAGAGAAGTAGGAATCAATCACCAATCCAGTTTTGCTATGAATAAGATCCGTATAGCCATCCGCGGCCAATTGCTCAGCGATTGAAGCGGTTTGTTTCGATTGCCAAACAATCGCATTATGAATTGGTTGACCAGTATGCTTATCCCAAATAACGGTCGTTTCCCGCTGATTGGTAATTCCAATCGAAGCAATTTTGTAAGGCTGGATGCCAGCTTTGATCATTACTTCAGAAATGACTTGCTGAACCGCATCCCAAATTTCCAAAGCATTATGTTCAACCCAACCAGGTTGCGGAAAATATTGGGGAAATTCTCGTTGGGCGATGGCAACTTCCTGACCATCATGGTTAAAGATAATGGCGCGGGTACTAGTAGTCCCTTCATCAATCGCCATTACATACTGTTGATCACTCATCATGTTATCCTTTCCAATTTACGTAATACCCTTTTATTTTACAACAAGCGTTTGGGATACGCGACTTTCCTTCATATTTGTAAGCTAATTCTGCTTACTTAATTCTCGGCGGATGGTAGCCACAGTCCCAATGTCCTTAGCAGTGAAGATAATGTGGTCATTGTAATTAATCGTGGTACCGCCAGTCGGCACGATCCACTTATTACCGCGCCGAATTCGACTAATCGTGATCTGATCAACAAATGGCAGGTCCATCAGTGGACGGTCAGTGTACTTATGGTTGCGTACCCGCACTTCAAACAGGCCTGCTTCAGTACTGGTCAGCATTTGGTAAACCGCTGGTGATTCGATCAGTGACCGCATAACAGAAGCTTCAACATTAAATGGATTGAAAAGTTCCACCCCTGCTTGACTGAGGGTTGCTAATTGTCCTTCATCCACCGTGCGGTTAACTTGCGCGACAATTACCCGGTTAACACCATTTTCCTTTGCTAAATGACCAAACTTAAAGTTCTTATCATCGCGGCGGAAGCCGGTTACCAAAATGTCGGTATCAAAGAACTTCCCATCCGTTAAGCATTGCTCATCAAGATTTGGCAAGTAAGTGAGCTGGTCAACCTGACTATTGTAAGTCTTATAATTTTTCTCATCGTCAGTGACCATCCGGACATCAAACCAATTCCGTTGCAATTGTTGAGCCACCGGCACTGTTAAGACATTTGTTCCTAAGAATACTACCCGTTGCCGAATCAGATCCTCACGATCAAGGTGGTAACCCGAATTAAAGACAATTGGTGCCACAATACATACAATCACCGCCGCAAGAATGAACGCATCTGATTGAGTGGCCGTAATCGTATGCAAATTACGAGCAACTTGTAATGATGGTAAGACCAGCGTAATTGTCGTGACGGTTAGAAAGCCTCCGGCAAATGAATTTCGGCGTCCAAAGCGGAGCCGGTAGACCGGAAAGGCCCAGAACTTAGCCAGGATAAAGCAAAGCACGAGAATCGGAATTAAAAGTAGTGCCTGCGCGTTACTTAATAAGGTCCGTAAATTCAACCGAACCCCGGTCATAATGAAGAAAATTGGAATGAAAAAACCATAACCAATTGACGTTAATTTATCACGAGTTGCTTCACTCGGTTCTAATAATTTCATTACCATTCCGGCTAAAAAGGCTCCCAGAATATTTTCAGCCCCGACGGTTTCCGCAATGATCACGAGCGTAAAAATCAGGAAGAAAGCTAGTCGAATGTCCAAATGAGTCGTGGACTTAGTAACTTTGGTAAACCAATTGTAAGGCTGCTTAAACCGCCGCAATAAGAAAATGGCTGCTAACAATAAGAGCACGATTAACCAAATCCGGCTCCCGTTGCCCCCATTAACTGACGCGTAAACGGTTAAAGCAAACATTGGCACCACTTCACCTAGCACAGCTGTCAGTAAGATGGTTTGCCCCATTGGCCGACTCAAAATTTCCTTTTCCTTCAGGGTTGCAATTACAACCCCGAGGGCAATCGTTGAAAAGAGGATTACTGACAGGAAGACATTGTCGAATAAGCCGGTCATGCGTAGAATGAGGCCTAAAACAAACGCGTTAATTAGGGTCCCGACAAACGCCATTCCAGCTAGTTTAACAGGTGACCAGCGTTGTTCCTCATTATTATTGCCGGGACGGAAAAGATCAAAATCAATTTCCATTCCCGATAGAAACATTAAAATGATCACTCCTAAAGATGACAGTTGGGTCAAATCAGACGTGACCTGAACAATATTGAAACAGCTTTTGCCAATCAGGATCCCCATGACAATTTCTGCGACTGCAGTGGGTACTCCAGAAATCTTAAACCGCGCCATTAAGATTGGAATTAATAGCGCTGCTAACATTACAAGAAACATTGATAATCGAGCCATAATACCCCTCTTTCCGAATTCTTCCCCATTTTACAATTTTTTGGGTGTAATATTAACACAATAACTAATTTTAAGGAGCAAGTTCATGAAAAAATTTTCTGCATGTACCAGTATTTTGGTTGGAAAAAAGGCCTCCCTTGACGGTACCATCATGATTGGTCGCAATGAAGATGCTAAAGCGGCTTGGCCCAAACACTTTGTGGTCCACCAACGCGGTGAATTAGGTGATCAGTTTGTTTCTAAAGAAACGAAGGTTAAAATCCCCTTACCGACTCCCAGTTTTAAATACACTGCTACTCCCGAATGGACCAGCAAGGGCCGGCCTCTTTGAGGAAGATGGAATTAATGAATTTAATGTTGCCATGAGTGCCACAGAAAGTGCCTATTCGAATGACTTAGTATTAGGATTTGACCCCCTCGTGGAAAATGGATTAAACGAGGAAGGCATGATTACCGTCGTCTTGCCATTTGTTAAGACAGCACGCGAGGGTGTCCAGCGACTCGGCAAACTAATTGCTCAGTATGGAACCGGCGAAACGAATGGGGTCCTGTTTGCCGATGATAACGAAGCTTGGTATTTTGAAAGTGGTGCTGGTCACTACTGGGTTGCCCAGCGAATTCCTGACGATGCCTATGCGGTTGCGGGTAACCAACTTGCCATTCAAGAAGTCGACTTTAATGATTCCCGCAACTTCTTGTATCACCAAGGTATTCAAGAGTTCGTGGAACAGCATCACCTGAACCCACAGCCAACTGGTTTTAATTTCCGGCAAATCTTTGGTACTGCAGACCGGTCTGACGCTATTTATAGTACACCACGGGTTTGGTCTGGTCATCAAATGTTTAGTGCTCGGCAAGCGACGAATGAAACGCCAGAATCACAATCCCTACCGTTCATCATGAAACCAGATCAGCTGATCAGTGTCTTTGATGTCCAAGACTACCTTGGTTCTCACTACCAAGGCACCCCGTATGATCCAATCGGAACTGGAGATATGCATGATCGGCATCGCTACCGGCCAATTAGTCTCGCCAAAACACAAGAATCACATATTTTGCAGATGAATCGACCGCACGGTAATGATATTCATTGGTTAGCGATGGGTGTGACCGCCGAAAGTTCTTTCGTACCATTCTTCGCAGATATTAATGAAACTGCGGCTGCTTATCGCCGTGGTAAGCTACCAGCGCAGCCCAACTCAGCTTATTGGATTTTTAAACACGCCGGGGTCCTCGTGGATAGTGACATTCACAACCTACTACCACTCCTTGAAGATGTGCAAAAAAACGTCAATCAGGCGGCCATTAAGTTTATTGAAGAAATGGATCAGGCTAAGTTAAATCTCGATTCTAATTGGGAATATTACATTACCAAACAAAATACAGCCTTCGCCCAACAAATTTTACGAAAGTACCAGCAACTAACTGCTGAATTAATCACCAAGTTGACTGATAATAGTCCCTTGAATTTTAATACCGACGAGAACCTATAAAAAAAGCAATCGCATTTCTGCGATTGCTTTTCTTTACCAACTCGCCTTTTTGACACCCGGAATTTGCCCCTTATGAGCTAAATTCCGGAAGGTTAAACGTGACATGCCAAATTTTCGCATGTACGCATGTAGCCGTCCATCATATTCATCACGGTTATGCAACCGCACCGGACTAGAATTGCGTGGCAACTTTGATAATGCAATGTAATCACCACTGGACTTTAATTCGCGACGCTTAGCAGCGTACTTCTTAACGAATGCTCGTTGGTGTGCTAATTTAGCAATTTTTGACTTTTTTGCCATCTAAATATCGTCCTCCTTCGACAATTAATTTGGTGTTGTAATTTGGTTAATATTAAACATTTCTTCGTCAATTTCTAATCTCTATTATCCCATAATTTGGGGATTTATCAAGTATTTTACTTACTTTTTATTATTTAATTTTGCAACATAATCACGATATTGAGCTGCGTAGTGATACTTTTGGTTCTGGGCATCCACAAGCGGTTGGTTATGGGTATCAACCCGTCCACTCTTAAGAGTGCGGTGATATAACTCAAGATACGGAACGCCAGATTGGTCAGCCAACCGGCCTTCTGCTACCCGATCATAACCGACGTGCCGGAAATTTAAGCCTGCAATTCCCTGGTCATCAACTTCCATAATCAGATAGTGAGCCCGGGTATCCGTTTGAAGACGGGCCCACCCATTAAACGGTTCACCAACTGAACCCGGATTTAAAACCTTCCGTTCATCACTCGCGTAGCGAAGCAGTTCATGATGAACATGGGCATAAATGGCTACATCAGGCCGCTCCTGATCAAATAATTGATCAAAATTAGTTGAGGCCTTCGTTGGGAAAAGTGCCTGTCCCATATTCAAATCTGGTAAATTATGTGAAATACCAAAGACTAGCGGTCCCACTTCAACCGTCCGGTGCAACGGCCACCCAGCAATTTCATCAATAATGGCTGGATCAATTCGTTCACCAATGTATTCGGCCAACCGTGCAAAATAAACATGTGATGGTCGGTCAAGATCCATCTGTCCCCGTGCACCTCGGACCGTTAGATCATCCCAATTCCCCCGAACAATGATCGTTGGTGCTAATTTTTGAAAGATCTCCCAAATTTCGTCAATTCCGGGACCGGGCATTAATAAATCACCAATAAACCAGCTTTCGTCCACGTGCTGCTTGATCGCATCCTGATACATTGCCCGAAAGGCGTGAACATTTCCGTGAACATCTGAAAACACCGCAATTCGTTTTGTCACCATTATCACTCCGCTTTCTCAATCTTCTTTTAACTTTACCACATTTTTTCAAGAATTAAGTATCGGAAATCTGGTATACTAATTTCTATATAATTTTTTGAGGAGTGATGAATAAATCTATGGATACCACAGATTCGCCAGAACCCCTGCCGAAGGGTTGGCATAAGACCTTTTATACACTTTGGATTGGTTGTTTTATTACCGGAATGGGCTATTCGATGACGATGCCCTTCATCTCCTTGTTCATTAATGAACTCGGAACTTTTAACCGGTTTGAACTCAATCTATATTCTGGTCTTGCCTTTGCCATGACCTTTATCTCACAAGCAATCGTTTCACCATACTGGGGAAACCTCGCCGACCAAAAAGGCCGTAAATTGATGTGTTTGCGGGCCTCTGGAGTCATGGCCTGTACCATCTTTATTACAGGACTATCCACCAGCGTTTGGATGATCATTGGAATGCGATTCTTACAAGGAGCATTCTCCGGCTACATTAATAACGCAACAGCACTAATGGCTGGAGAAACTCCCCATCGTAAATCTGGATGGGTAATGTCCGCAATGATGACTGCCGGAGTGACCGGAAACTTAATCGGTCCGTTAATCGGTGGTGCGTTATCAAGTCACTTTGGTTACCGAATTCCATTCTTTATCACCGGTGGTTTAATGTTTCTGGTCTTCATTACCACCTGGACCAACACAAGGGAACACTTCACCCCAATTGATAAAGAAGCAATGAAACCAATGAAGGATCTTTTACACAAGATTCCAAACGTGAAAATTATCTTTGCCATGTTCATTACCACCATGATCGTTCAAGCATCCGTTATGAGTATTGACCCCATCGTGAGTCTCTACGTTAAAGAAATGAAGCATGGCACTGGTGACATTGCCTTTGTGGCCGGGGTGGTTGCGGCAACTCCAGGCCTTGGTAACTTACTGTCCGCTTCGAAAGTTGGCCACATCATGGATGAAATTGGTCCAGAACGAGTTTTAATGATTGGGTTAATCATCGCGACCCTGTTATTTATCCCGATGACCTTTACCACTTCCCCATGGATGTTAGCCTTCTGGCGTTTCTTGCTCGGCATGACTAATGCTGGTCTGATGCCAGCTGCCCAAACGATCTTGACACTGGACGTTCCAGATGAAGCGTTTGGACGAATCTTTTCCTATAACCAATCATTTCAGGCTGCAGGATCGGTTTTTGGTGCCCTGCTAGGCTCCGTAATTTCTGGTGTATCAACCTATTCAATGGTCTTTGCCCTGACTGGTGCAACCCTCTTTATTAACATTTGGATTGTCGTCATTGGCCGCAGTCGCAAAAAAGTTCATAGTTAAATTTAAAAGGGAGCGTGACAGAAGTCATTTATGACTTCGTTTTCACGCCCCCGCAAGCACAAATAGGTCTCCAGAGTTCGGCTTTGCCGAGCACTGGAGGCCATTTGTGTACTGCGCTGTTCGCTTTTTATTAAAGTAATCGGGTTTATGTCACAGCCCCTTTTCTTTATTTCACATAGTTTTTGACCTGGCGTTGGTCCAGTGTAGTCCCCTGCCGGTTCTTAATAAATAGTGGCACGGTTTCTTCATAGGTTTGGCTGAATTCTAAACCATAGTATTGGACTGGCGAAAGGGTTAAATTTTGCAGTAACAACCGCATTTGAACTAACCACCGTTTCCAGCCGGTAATTTCAGAATTTGGCGATAACCGTTCACGTAGGAAGATAAAGCGGAAGTCACCGACGTTTCTGCCGGGTGTGGTGGTGTACTTTTGCGGTTGCAAATCAATCACATTTTCCGCCATTAGTTCCTGAACTACCTGACGAAGATAGAGGTTAACACTATTATCAATCTTAAAACCAAGGTACAATTGCAGATTAACCACATTCCGCGTGCCCATCATATCGACCTTGTAATAACTAGTATATGGTTCATCCGTTGTGTTCACCGTAATGAACCAGTATACCTGCGCCCGCTTTGGCGATTTATCCAAAATTGAATATAATGTTTCGCGCTTAAGTAAGTGGTTCTTATTAATCCGGGCCATCATAATCAAATTGCTGACGTACAGTGGCATTGTTACGTCCGCAGAAAGAGTTTGTAACTGTTCTTTATAATCTTCCAAATTCAGATACTTGCTCTCATCATTCATTTCGTCACGAACCTGACCGCCATAGTACCAACAAATCATCACGAGGAGAATCATCGCCGTAATAATCACGGTGACGAAACCACCATGAACAAATTTCGCTAAACTGGACAATAAAAAGACCGTTTCAATTGTTGCAAACCCTATTAAGAAAAGCATCGCTAAGATCTTTGAGCCGTGATTAGCTAAATACTGATGCAGCAACAGAGTGGTCATTAACATTGTGATGGTAATTGCCAGTCCATAAGCCGCTTCCATGTGGGCAGACGTTTGAAAATAAAATAAGATTCCCGAAGTGGTGAGACATAGGAGCCAGTTAATAGGGCCAATATAGATTTGCCCCCGTGATAACGAAGGATGTCGAACTTTTAAACGAGGCAGTAATTTTAAACCAATTGCTTCCTCAACCAGGGTAAACGATCCAGTAATTAGTGCTTGTGATGCAATAATCGCCGCTAAGGTTGCAATCAATACCCCAAAAATGGTTACCGAACCCGGAAGCATTTGGTAAAACGGATTATAACCAGAACCCTGCTGGCCGAGTTCGTTTAAATGATTCAACAAGTACGCTCCTTGGCCCAAATAATTCAAAACTAATGAACCACAAACCAATGGCCAAGTCAGGTAAATGCTATTCCGTCCGACATGCCCCATATCTGAATAGAGGGCTTCAGCACCAGTAGTTGCTAGAAAGACCGCCCCTAAAATTAAAATTCCGGCCCGGTTAGCTGGTGAAAAGAGCAAACGGATTCCGTAAACCGGCGACAGAGCTTTTAAAATAACCGGTTGTCTCATCAAGTTCAGAACACCGAAGAATGCTAAAAACAGAAACCAAAGGAGCATGATTGGACCAAATGTTTTGCCGATGGCGCTCGTACCAAACCGTTGAATCATAAAGAGGACCAGTAAAATCAAAAATGTGATGACAATGACCTCATTTTGGTCACTTACCAATACCGAAGAACCAAACTTGATTCCTTTCAAACCTTCAATTGCGGTCGTGACCGTCACTGCCGGCGTCAACGTCCCGTCAGCAAGCAACGCCGCGCCGCCTAATAACGCGGGGATGATTAGCCAGCGAGCTTGACGACGGACTAGCGCGTACAAAGCAAAAATGCCACCTTCACCATTATTATCAGCCCACAGCGCAATTAAGACATACTTAACCGTTGTCATCAGCATTAATGTCCAGAAGACCAATGAAATACCGCCGATGATGTAGTCGGTTGTTAAGGATTTCGTACCACCAGCATCGTTAATCAATGCATTCATGACATACAGTGGTGAAGTTCCAATATCACCATAAACAATTCCTAAAGCGACTAACCCACTCGCCAGCAAATGTCGATTTCCCGCTTGCATATTGTCATCCCTTTTCTGAATCTAAAAACAGAGCAAGGATGCCCATCCTTACTCTCAATTTGTAATTTATTTAACTGTCAGTGTAGCGGTATGCTGAACACCATCTTGATTGATTTCCACATCATATTGACCAGCATAGGTAAACTTAATTGTTGACTTTTTAGCATGATCATCAGCGCTGATCTTACCATACTGTTGGTGATGTAGATGTCCCTTGATCACAACCGTCGTTGATTGGGGAACCGTAAACGTGACCTTTGCTTCACCGCTCTTCAACTGCGGCGTCTCAGGCGACCAGCTCACTTTCTTCGGTTCCGTGCTTTGTGATGGGCGGGAGTGCTTTGACTCTTTAGTGTGCGATTTTGCTGAAGACTGATGATGGTGACTGACCTTAGCAACTTGATCGGCCGCAACCGTTTGTAAATGGTCAAAACCAGATGGGTTCGTTGCCCCATAAGCAATTCCAGAAATACTGATAAAGAAAACAATCAACAAAAGCCAACTCAAAAAAATCGTGAACCGGCCTGCATTGCTATAGTTACCGGTTTTGCGGATTCGGTGAGCCCGTCTAATCAATAGCAAAATAAACAACACAAAACAAACAATTGCAATCACATCTAAATACATTAACATTTTAAAATTCCCCAAATTCGTAAACTCAATTAATACTAGTTTAACCGTCTTTGAGAATTTTTTCCATCAAAAAAACTCATTCAATTAAGAATGAGTTTCAAAGGCTTATTTATCATCCGCCGCGGACTGATCCTTTTTGGTGGATGATGAACTTGGTTTTTGAATTTGCACGACACGGAACTCACTGACGTACTCATTTTGCACCTCAGTCGGCGTAAACGAGAAGTCGCCAAGCCGAATTGGCCGATCTAACTTCATTGGATACTCTTCTTCTAAGAAGTACCCCGTCAAAGTTGCCACATCCTTGTCTTCAAATTGTGGAATATCAACATTAAAGTAACGTTCAAAGTCGGACAACGGTGTCTTACCTGAAACCTTAAAGACCCGATTACCCTTCTTATCAGTTCCTTGTTTTTCAATCATATCAGCTGAAACGTGATAAATTTCTTCACGAACGTTACCAAACATTTCTTCATAGATATCCTTATCAGTCACGATCCCAGAAGTCCCACCGTATTCATCTTGAACAACGGCAATTGGGGCTTCTTTACGCATCATCTTCCGGAGAACATCTGTCAATGACTCCCCTTCATAAACCACCGGAATCTTCCGAATAATTTCGCGAATAGAAGATTTAGGATTGATCTGGTTTTGGCGCATGATGTCATAGCTAAAGATGTAACCAATAATGTGGTCCTTATCGTTATTTTGAACAACCGGATAACGGGTAAACCGTTTCGTAAAGTACAGGTGCGCTGCCTCGGCAATCGCGGCATTGCGATCAATCACTTCCAACTGCGTCCGGTCAATCATGATGTCCGCTGCGGTCTTATCATTCATTTCAAAGGCCCGTTGCATGAAAGTAATGTCTTCCTTTTCCATTTCACCGGCTTTTTGCGATTGTTGCGAAAGCGATAAAATTTCGTTTTGGGAATAAGTATCTTCTTCAGGATGCGTACTAAAGCCAAGAGCCTTAGTAATCGATCCCGCAACAACGGCAAATAACCAGACAAATGGGTAGAAGATCCAGTGGAAGAATTGAATGGGATGCACAATCGCCAATAAAATTGGGACCGGCCGGTCAATCGCCATATTCTTTGGCACCAAGTCGGTAAAGACCGCATGGAAGAAGGTAAAGATTAAGACCCCAATTACCGGCGCTAGTGGTTTTAAAACATCTGCTGGAATAAAGTTCATCTTAAGCAATAAGTCCGTAATAAACTCATCACCAATCCACCCTAAAACCAGTGAAGTCATTGTCACCCCAACCTGAGCGGTTGAAAGGTACTCTGACATGTTTCCAACCATATGCTCGGCTTTTTTAACCACCTTGGTTTGCTTTAATTCCTGGAGCTCACTCGGCCGCACCTTAACAACCGAATATTCGAGTAAAGTAAACAAGGCCGCCAGTAGTAAAATAACAACGATAATTAACAAACGTATCCAATAGGATTCCATATATTAATATTCACACCTTTACGTAAATAATCTGTTTCTAATTATACCAAACTTTTCAATCAACGGTTCGTTCAGCGACAAACTGAAGAAATTTCTCCACGACCGGCGTTAGTTGGATATTTTTTCGCCACGCTAATAAATGTCCCGTCGTCCGCTCTGGACTAAATGGTACAAAGGTCAAACGGTCGTCATGATACTTTTCAAAAACACCGTAGATTCCTAAATGATAGTATTTACCGGATAGTAATAAATCGCGACTATTCTGTGGTAAATTAATCTGAATCTTCCAGTCCAACTTATGCGGATCTAAATGGAGGCCATCTAAAATATCATCGCGAACAATATTTCGCCGGCCAACAATTAATGGTAATTGATATAAATCATGGGCCATGATCGTCTGGCGCTGGGCTAACGGGGCATCCTTCCGCATAATCAATCCCCACTTTTCACGAACTGGTAAGCTAAAGTAGTTGTACTTAGCGGCTTCAACTGGCTCAATCAAGGCGATTAAATCGCAAAGGCTCTGGTCCAGTCGCTCACGTAAAGTATCACCATCCCCATCAAAAATATTAAAACGGACTGCCGGATACTGGTCTTGAAAGTCCGCGACGGCCTGCATCATAAAGTTAGCGACCGCACTTTCAACCACTCCCAAATTGATGGTCCCAGATAATTCATTTTGGGTATTCACCAATTCACTTTCGGTTTGATCCAACAGCGTTAAGATGGTGGCAGCCCGTTGTTGAAAAAGCGCACCAGCCTTGTTTAAGCGCATTTGACGCTTCTCGCGATCAAACAGCTGTACCCCTAGTTCCTTCTCCAGTTCAATAATTTGTCGTGATAAAGTCGGTTGGGTAATGTGTAAATGCTCCGCTGCCTGCGTGATATTATTCCGCTTCGCAACTTCCAAAAAGTACTTTAAGACGCGTGTCTCCATTGGTATCACTCCTCCTAGAATCATTATACCGAATCATACAAAAAATGCATTAATCAACAATATAAATAAGCATTTCACATTAATAAAGAAGCTTCATATAATAAAGACAATTAATGAAATGGAGGAAAGTTCAATGGCAAAAAATGAAAATGAAGTTAAAAACAATCTGTTTGGTTTTGGTGACAAGAATGTCGCCTTTGCGAAGTACTTTATTGGCACCAGCTACCTTAATGGTCTGGTCGGTGCTGATGACAACATTGACGTCAATGTTTCCAATGTTAACTTCGAACCTGGTTGCCGGAATGATTGGCACATCCACCACAATGGTTTTCAAATTCTTTTAGTCACTGCTGGTGAAGGTTGGTATCAAGAAGAAGGCAAACCTGCCCAACTGCTTCACCCTGGTGATGTCGTTGCCATTCATGAAGGAGTTAAGCACTGGCATGGTGCGACTAAGGATTCCTGGTTCTCCCACATCGCAATTACGAAGGGTACCAGTGAATGGCTTGAAAAAGTCGATGATGACTACTACAACACTTTAGGTTAAGCGAAAGGAGTTTTTAAAATGGCTCAAAAACAAACAGCTGGTCGGGATCAGCTTGGGGACTTTGCCCCAAAGTTTGCAGAATTAAACGACGATGTCCTCTTTGGTCAAGTTTGGTCGCGAGAAAAGGAACTTAGCCCTCGTGACCGGAGTTTTCTAACGGTGACTGCCTTAATCACTAAGGGCGCCTTTGAACAACTCCCTTACCATATGGCAACCGCCAAGAAAAATGGTATTACCAAGGAAGAAATCGCTGAAATGATCACCCAATTAGCCTTCTACGTCGGGTGGCCAAATGCCTGGTCCGCATTTAACGTTGCTAAAAAAGTTTGGGATGATTAGCAAATTTGACGAAGTAAGCCGGTCTGTCAAATATAATTTAAAAAAATAATTTCTTGTTAATTACTAATGTCAAAATTGTCTAATAACTTTTCAGTAATTAACAAGAGCAAATTGCCTCAACGTTTTAAATATAAAATAATTAATACCCCGTTTTCACTTTTGTGTTAATGGGGTATTTTTAACACATTTTGTAAATAGATTTAGTCATAGATAATTGGAATTTCACTAAGAAAGGGATTACAATGAGGTCGTTAGTTACATAATGTTTTTAATACTGGGAGGTTATTTTTCAATGGTTTCAAAGAATAATCAGATTAAATATGAAAAATGGAATGCTAATCGCAAGCCTCACTATGGCCTGCGTAAACTTTCCATTGGGGTCGCATCAGTCTTATTAGGGACGACTCTATACTGGGGTGGAACAACCGTCTTAGCTGATACAAACGCTCCTGTCACCCCCCCTACTCAGGAAACTGAACAGACCACAACAAATACGTCGGATAGTGAAAATCAAAAATCTAGTCTTAATTTAACGGATGTTAAATCTCAAAGTAATGCACAACCTAATTCAGCCAATCAGGGGTCCGCAACGAATGAACTTGGAGTTTCTAGCGCTAAGGCAGTAGACCCAAACACCTTGACAGAAAGCAAAGCGGCAACTGCAGATGATTCCTTGGCAACAGGCATGACTGTTAGTGACTATTATAAAGCTTTGGATGATAAAAACGATTACTATAATCATAGTAATGAAGAAACAAAGAGCCTTAGAATAATTAATCGAACTGTGACAATGCATAAACCCAGTGGCGATGAAACAATTACGCAATCAATTCGAGTTAGAGGTGTCGCAGGAAGTAGTCATGAACTAATCGAAAATGGCCCAGTTGGTTATAACTTAATGATTGGTTTCATTATTAATAATAATGGTACTAGATCAACTAAAATGCTTTTCAGAGATCGGGTTCAAGCAAAGGCAGTTAATGGAAAAATTGTTTTTGATAGTGAAGCGGATAAACAAGGGTATGAGAAATTTATGTCGTATGACAAAAACCCAGATTTTCTTGCCACTCTACCAGCCATTGACGAAAGCCAATTCAATGTACCTGGATACTCGTACACGATTTCACCAGCTAATAGTAATCTCGGCGAATGGACGTTCCAACCATTTCAGACCAACTCTGTCAACATCGAAGTCAATTACAAAAAGAATGCTAACCACACGGTAACTTATAAATTTGTTGATCAAAATGGTCAGGAAGTCGGTACTGCTACCTCAGTTAGTGGTTCGGCTGGCTCTGAATAAGCTGTTAAGTTGACCGTGCCAACTGGCTACCAGCTAACTTCAGGCAATCTACCAACCACGGTTACCATTCCGGACAACGATCAGACGGTTACAATTAATGTTAAAAAAGATCAACAAAAGGTCACCATTCAAGTAACGGGAAACAGTAGTATCTATTACGGCGATAGTAGCTGGCAGCAACTGCTTAAGGATAAATCTGTCCCGACCGGTTTCCATGTAACGATTACGGCAGCCGATGGAACAACTGAACCAGTTCAACTTACAGATGGCGATCTGGAAGTCCAAGGGACGCCGGGCAATGTTGGCTCCTATAAAGTTGTTCTCACTGCACAAGGTCTGCAAGATATTAAAGATCAACTGGGAACCGATGATTTTACCTATCCTGACCTTACCGCCGTTACAAGTTCAGCAACATTAGACATTCAAAAAGCCACCAAAGAGGTCATTTTAAACGGTGGTGGGTACAAGCCATACGATGGTACCAATGATCTGAGTGCTTTCCAAACACAATTTGGCCTTGCTGACAACAACACCAATAAGGTCACAGTATACAAATCTGATGGCACCCCAGTAACGCTTACCTTGCAAAAAGATGACGTTGTATTAACAAACGGTGAAAAGCCAATTAATGTCGGCTCTTATCCAGTGAAATTATCCGAAGATTTCATTAATAAAGTAAAAGTCGCTGATGGTAATAACGGTAATAACTATAATTGGAAATTTGGTACAGTTGCTGATTATCAAATTTATGCTGATGATGGCGTGGCTAAATTAAGTGGTCAAAATGCCAAAGTTTATAACGGTCAAGCTACGACAACGGCTGAAGTTAATAAAGATGGTAAGATTACCGTTCATGTGACGGCACCAGTTACGATCCAAGGTGACGAACCTGGCGAAAGTACTACCGTTAAGACGCTTGATTATGGCAACTACACCCTCCAAGATGGTGACTATACTTGGAATACTACCGATGGTAAGGCCCCAACTGATGGCGGAGTCTACACAATTGCCCTAAACAAGGACGCCATTGTAGCTCATCTCCAAGATTATCTGAACCAGAAAGCCGGAGTTGGCCAAGACAATCAACCAAACGTCACAATAAATGCTGATGGTCTTTCCGGTCAAGCAACGTTTACCATCAACACTACGAATACTTACAAATTTGTCGATACGGATAACAAGAACCAACTAATCAAATCAGATGTTAAAACTGGTTTGAAAGATCAATCCGAAGATATCACGCTCCAAATTCCCGAAAATTATGAACTGGTCTCTGGGGCATTGCCAACTAAAGCCACCTTTGGCCCTACAAACCAAACGATTACAATTAATTTGAAACATAAGCATTCCATCACGACCACGCCAGTAACCGTTACTCGAAAAGTAACGATTACTGAACCCGGTCAGAAGCCGCAGAGCCAAAGCCAAACGGTTACTTTCCAAAAGACGACTGATACTGATTTGGTAACGAAGCACCAAACCGAGACCTATGACCATGATACACAAAAATTAACGAGTGTGACCGTGCCAACCGTGCCTGGATATACCGCTAGTCAAACCTCTGTGCCCGAATTAACGGTTAAACCAACTGATCACCCTGCCGATGTTAACGTCACTTATACACCAAATCAGCAAACCGGTAACATCATTTACGTTGACCAAGATAATAATGGTCAACGAGTTGGCACAACTCCACTGACTGGTAAAACTGACGAATCAGTAACGATTACTCCACAAGCCCCAACTGGCTATCAGATCGTAGCTGGACAAGGCACGCCAAAGACTGAAAAAGCAACCGCCAACGGGATTCCTGATGTTACCGTTAAGGTTGAACACAAGACGGTTACGGTTCAACCAACTGATCCTAAGACACCAAGTGATAAGCTTCCGGACAATCCAAGTAAGAATTACCCATCTGGTGTTGCAAAGGATGATTTAAACAAGACGATCAAGCGGACCATCATAGTTAAGAAGCCTGATGGCAGTACGATTGATGCCAGTCAAGAGGTCCACCTAACTCGCACAGCAACCGTTGATGAAGTTACTGGTAAGGTTACCCAGTATGGTGACTGGACAACCTCATCATTTGACAAGTACACAACACCAACTGTTCCAGGCTACACACCAACCCAAGCCGAAGTTCCAAGTGTCGCTACGGTTGATGTCAATTACGTGGATCCAAAGATTGAGATTTCTTACACACCAAATGAACAAAATGGGAAGATTTCTTATGTTGATAATGGTAAAGAGATTGGCATTACTCCATTGACTGGTAAGACCGACGAAACGATCACCATCACGCCTAATATTCCTGCTGGGTACAAACTTGTCCCTGGACAGAATATTCCAAAGACGGAAAAAGCAACCCCTAATGGCATTCCAACTGTTACCATTCAAGTTGAACATCAAACCACAACTGTTCAACCAACTGATCCTAAGACACCTAATGATAAGCTCCCTGATAATCCGGGAAAGAATTATCCAACCGGGGTCGACTACAATGACCTTCATAAGACTATCAAGCGGACAATTACCGTCATTAAGCCTGATGGCTCCAAGATCGATGCTAGTCAAACGATTATCCTGACCCGCTCGGCAACGATTGATGAAGTTACGGGAACTGTCATTGGTTACAGTGATTGGACTACTGGTCACTTTGCGGCATACGATGCTCCAAAGATTTCAGGATACGTGGCTAGTCTAGCAGAAGTTCCAGCGATCGATGTTACTAGCGACTTTAGTGATCCCGACATCGTGATTACCTACACTGCCCTTCCAGCATCATCAACTGGTGACAGAATTAATCGGGAAGCAATTACGAATGGTAAATTGAATGATCAATTACCAACCCAATCCGAAGCTAACGACCAATCTGAAGCTAAACACCAAGCTGAATTACCACAAACTGGTAATACCAACGCTGATCAGTTAGCAACCCTTGGGTTATTAAGTGCCGGCCTCACAAGTTTATTTGGACTTGCTAGCTTACGGAAAAAGAAGCATAACTAATCCTCTCTAATAAGGATTAACCACCTAAATGATCTGCCATTTGGCAGGTCATTTTTTTGTATTTATCGGTAACGATCTAGCCGGTTTATAGGACTGCTGAGCGTTCTAGAGTCAAACTAAGGGTCACCTTTTGCATATTCAATAATGTTCGGATATTTTCTATGTATATCTTCAATTCAGCATTTCCAAGATAAATTGGCCATGATATCCGAATAATACCTAGAAAAGCAGACTCTAATATATTAAAATTATTTCAATTAAATGAAAGTGAGGAAAAATTAATGAAAGCTATTCTTACAGTTTTGGGTGAAGACCAAGTTGGGATTATCGCCCAGATTAGCACAGTCCTAGCAGATAAAAAAATCAACATTCTCGACGTATCACAAACCATCATGGACGGTAACTTCGTGATGATGATGTCTGTTCAAGTACCAGCGGCCCTCGATAGCCACCAGTTAAACACTGAATTTACTAAACTAGGAAAACAAATTGGCGTGGAAATTAACCTGCGGAACGCCAAACTTTATGATGCCATGCATAATCTTTAAAAGGAGGTCCCCATGAATTCACAGCAAATTTATGAAACTAGTCGAATGATCAATAATGAAAATTTAGATGTCCGAACCATTACGATGGGGATTTCATTACTCGACTGTATTGATAGTGACAGTGACCGCGCCTGTCAGAAAATTTATGAAAAGATTACCACTAAGGCTAAAGATCTTGTCAAAGTTGGCCAGCAAATTGAAGCTGAATATGGCATTCCCATCGCTAATAAGCGGGTCACGGTAACGCCAATTTCACTCATCGCCGCAGCCTCGCATGACCATGACTATGTAAAATATGCCAAGACACTCGACCGCGCTGCAAAAGCTTTGGGGATCGACTTTATCGGCGGTTACAGCGCGTTAGTCCAAAAAGGCTACCAAACTGGTGATAAGACACTGATTGCCTCCCTCCCGGAAGCACTATCTGAAACTGACTTTGTCTGCGCATCCGTCAACGTTGGGTCCACCCGTAGCGGAATTAACATGGATGCCGTTTCTCAAATGGGAAAAGTGGTCGTTGAGGGTGCCAAGCGCGATATGATGAACAACGCCAAATTAGTTATCTTCTGTAACGCCGTTGAAGACAACCCATTTATGGCTGGTGGTTTTCATGGGGTCAGTGAACCAGATGTTGTAATCAACGTTGGGGTTTCTGGACCCGGCGTAATCAAAAATGCTCTGGAAAAAGTTAAAGGGGCTTCAATGGATGTGGTAGCAGAAACCATCAAGAAGACCGCATTTAAAGTCACCCGGATGGGACAGTTAGTCGGTACCCTCGCCGCTGATCGACTAGGGGTGCAATTTGGGATTGTCGACCTTTCATTAGCCCCCACCGCAGCTGCTGGTGATTCAGTTGCTGAGGTGCTAGAAGAAATTGTGGTTGCGCAAGTGGGGACCCACGGTACTACGGCTGCATTAGCAATGCTCAACGATGCCGTTAAAAAAGGTGGCATTATGGCATGTAGCCATGTGGGTGGCTTGTCGGGTGCATTTATCCCCGTTTCTGAAGATGCGGGAATGATTGAAGCCGTGAATGCAGGAACCCTGAATATTTCAAAATTAGAGGCGATGACGGCAGTTTGTTCAGTTGGTCTCGACATGATTGCGTTTCCTGGTGACACACCGCAGGAAACGATTAGCGCAATGATTGCGGATGAAGCAGCGATTGGGATGATTAATAATAAAACCACTGCCGTGCGGGTCATTCCGGCACCGGGTAAAAAAGTTGGTGATGAAGTCAAGTTTGGTGGATTGCTTGGGCATGCCCCAGTAATGGCAGTTAACCCGGCAGTAAGTACCAATCTAATTCAACGTGGTGGATTGATTCCAGCACCAGTGCATAGTTTTAAGAATTAAAAATAGGGAGCGTGACAGAAGCCATTTAGGGCTTCGTTTTCACGCCCCCGCGAGCGCAAATAGGGCTCCAGAGTTCGGTTTGACCGAGCACTGGAGCCCATTTGCGTACCGCGCCATTCGTATTTCCATTTAGTAGAATTACTTATGACACGATCCCTTTGATTATTTAGTAAGCATTTCGTAAACATAGCTCGTTTCATCAGGACGGTAGACTCCATGAAGAGTGCCCACCCGCGTGAAACCATGTTTCGTAATTAGATGTTGCATTGCCTTATTATCTTCGTGAGTATCAATCCGAATGGATTCAATATCAGGCCGCTCATTCTTAATATGGTCAATCACAGCAACAAACAGTTTGGAAGCATACCCTTGACCAGCATGATCAGAATGAATCGCCACCCGGTGAATGGTTAAGTATGCATCAGTGTCTTTTAACCACTGGCCATCTAATTCATCATATGCATGGTCAGGAGCAGGCAGGATCGTAAACGTTCCCACAGTTTCATCATCGTCGGAATGAACTAAGTACGCAAAACCATTTTCAACGTCTTCTTTGACGTGTTGTGGATTAGGGTAGTCACCCTGCCATTGATCAATCCCCTTTTCGGCCAACTGATTGCGCCCGTCCTTTAGGATTTCAACAACGCGTTCGTAATCTGTCATTTGTGCTTTTTCAATGTGCATAATGCAACCCTCTTTCCTAATAATTTAATTCACAAGAAACCATTGTACACAAGTTTTGGGCAAATCTCAAATTTCTAACAAAAAGTAACCAAGCGGTTATATAATATTCATGAGATTATTAAAGGAGGGTTTAAATTGTCTAAATCAGCACGCTATAGTATTGCAACGATTATCATCATTATCATTTTAGGGATTGTTGGTGGCGCGTGGTACCAACACAAAAAATCTAGCAAATTTGTTCAGTCCACCACCCCAACCCTGTTTTTCCATGGCGGTGGCAGCAGTTATCATGCTGAAGAACATATGGTTAACGCCGCCAAAAAGGCTGGCGTTACTAAGACAGTGCTCCGTGCTAACGTTGCCAAAGATGGTCACGTGACATTACACGGCACCATGCATAAAAATTCCATTAACCCAATCGTGGAAGTTAATTATGAAGATAATCGCCAGTTAGACTTTAATAAGCACGGTGTTTGGGCCACCAATGTGGTCAAAGCACTGCAAAAACAATATGGGATTAAAAACATCAATATGGTGGGTCACTCACTCGGGAATATTTCCATCATTTATTATCTGCTCCAAAATGCGCAGAATAAATCAATGCCTAAACTCCGCAAACAGGTGGATATGGCTGGCCATTTCGATGGATTAGATTTCGCACAACTTCCAGCTGAGATTCGTCAACCACAAAATTTAAAGCTGGATCGCAACGGTAAGCCTAACCACATGAATGCCACATATCGGCAAATGACCAAACTTCGTTCAATCTATCCGACAAATCAAATTCGGGTACTAAACATTATCGGTAATATTGGTGGCAAAACCGATGGCACGGTCACAAACGTGTCATCTCTAAGTTTAAAGTATTTAGTTGCACAGCGGGCCAAGTCATATGAAGTTAAAACTTTCCACGGTAAATTAGCCCGTCATAGTAAACTTCACAGCAACCCAGCAGTAGATAAAGTGTTAATCCAATTCCTATGGGGTAAATAAAATGAAAATCACCTTGTACGAACTTTATCAGATGATGCTGCAACAAATGGGACCGACCGGTTGGTGGCCAGCTGATTCCAAAAATGAAATTATTTGTGAAGCGATCCTAATTCAAAATACCAATGCGGAAAATGCCGAGCGAGCCACCGCTAATTTACGCATCCAGACCGCTTTTGATGGCAATGCTTTACTTGATTTACCGTCAGCAAAACTAGAAAATCTGATTCGCCCAGCAGGGTTCTTTAAAAATAAGGGCAAGGCAATTCATAATTTCTTTGCTTGGTATCACCAGTTTAATTATCAACCTGAATTAGTGGTCCAGCGGTTTGGCAAAGATTTGCGCAAAAAGCTCCTAACGCTCCATGGGATTGGCAATGAAACTGCCGATGTTCTACTGACCTATGTCTTTGACCAGCCCACCTTTATTAGTGATAAATACGCCCGATCCCTCTTTACCCACTTGGGCATCAAAGGATTAAAAGATTATCAGTCCTTAGCACGACGTTGTCAACTAACGGTCGCATTTTCCCTAGCGGATGCCCAAGAATTTCACGGGTTAATCGATGAAATTGGTAAAAAATACCTGCGACGAACTGATCACTTTGCGGATAGTTTTCTTGATGATTACCAGCTAATCCTGCATTAATCGACTCGTCATTTGGAAATAATTTTTATATAGAGATGTAAAACGGCCATGGTTAGTAGTTGCTAACCATGGTTTTTGTCGTCCACAATAGTGCAGAATCACCGTGTTTTTAATCACCCAGTCTAGGGTACATTTACCAAGCGTAATTGTTTCATATACCCGGAGATTACGAGCATCAAAGTTATACAATTCATCCGGAACGGAAAGAATGTAGCGGCCATAAAGCGCGTTTAAAACATCCTGATCTGGTAACAGGAGAATATGGTCGCGAATATAGTCAAAAATGGCATTGGGATCAACTCGTCGGCGAATTTCATCTAAATTCATTAAGAGCACTCCCGAATTATAGTAGCCATCCGCATCAAAATTTTGTAGACGAATTTTATTAATCACATCCGTCGCATTCGTCAGATTGGTATGAATGGCAGAAGCATACATGTAATTCTGGAGATCAATTTCATAAAGCGGTCGCAAATCATTAATGCATAATAAATCTGCATCCAGGTACAAAATCCGGTGTAATTGCTTCGGCAAATAGAGATGCGCTAATAGCCGATAGTAAATTGTCGTGGGATAACGATCCGTAACCGGCGCATTTTTAAATGCACTTTCGGGAATCTCCACCTGGTGATAATGCATCCCTAATTTTTGACAACCGGCGGACAATTCAGCCGAATGAGTAAAATCCTTCGTCACAATGACGTACACATCAATATCATTTGCTGAAGAATTGAGGTAAATGGAGTATAAAACGGTTAGCAGTTGTTGATAAAAACGATCATCAATCGAAAATAGTAGGTTCATAGTATCCTCCTCATCAAGATTATTATACCGAAGGACTTGCCAATCGGAAACAGATGATTTACCCTTAATGCTAACTGGAATTAGAGAGGAAAGTAAAGATAATGGAACCAGCAGAGCAGCTCGATGCTGTGAAACACTATACGATTCAAAAACTCGGTATGGATCATACCGGCCACGGTCTTGATCACATTCGCCGAGTGGTTAAAATGACCAAACGGCTGGCTAAGGATGAACAAGTCGATGAATTTATCGCTACTGCAGCCGCTTACTTACATGACACGATTGATGAAAAACTAGTCATGAGTGTCAAAGAAGCCCAAGATGAACTGCGGGAATTTTTGCGCAAAATTGATTTTACCCAAAATCAAATTCACGCAGTCATGGCAATTATTACTCAAATGTCGTTTGCTGATACTTTAGATGGTGAACGACCGACGTTATCACCCGAAGGCCAGGTGGTTCAAGACGCCGACTGGCTCGATGCCATTGGCGGAATTGGGATTGTCCGGGCCATCTATTTCGGTGGCAAGCATGGTGAACGGATTTATGATCCAGAAATGGCACCACGGGAAAACATGACGCGTGATGATTACCGCGACCTCCGTCACGAAACCATTATTAATCATTTTTACGAAAAGTTATTAAAAATTAAACCAATGTTAAATACCAAGGCCGCCCAACAAATCGCCGCCCATCGTCAGCAAGTTATGCTTGACTTCCTCGATGAATTTAAAGATGAATGGGCATCAATCCGCTAAAAAAATAATCAGGAGTAAAATTTACTCCTGATTATTTTTTTCAACTACTTCTGTATAGTGACGTAGCCACAACGTTAATGGTGGAATTAATAAACAATCGAGCAACCCATTGAGTAAGGCCGCTGGTAACCCCATTCCCAATATCATTGTAAAATCGTCCCATTTACTTGTAATCAATAAGGCCTGCACAAATACGACTGCTAACATCCCAACGAACTGGCACAGCCCCGCAATCAGGCCAAAATTGATGGCCTCCGTATGACTCATATGAACCGTCAACGGCGTTTGCCAACGCAGAATCATTGAAACGACCAATAAACTAAGTAAGATTGGCACCACGATTGCCCAATTATGAATATTTAATAACAGCATGGTAACCGCCACTACCACCAAGGTACTATAACTTTGCAACAGGTTCATCCCTAAGGCAATAATAATCACCATGATACCGGCAATTTGAACCGTCACGGCTCCCGTTGGCAATGGATAATGCCATTGCACAAAACATAGGAGTACTGCGAAAACAGTTAGTCCGGACCATAACCCCCATTTTTTCATTATAATGGCTTCTTTCTGGTATCCTGCATCCACCCTAGCGCAAGAGCTCCTTGACCAAGGTGGACACCAATGACTGGACCAAAATATGACAATTCAAAATCAATGTCAGGATGTTTCTCTTGCAAATCAGCAAGCCACTTTTGCCCTGCCTCTTCAGCTGCGGCGTGGAAAACGTATGCCCGAACCGGATAATCAGTCTTCGCTAGGGATTCATCAAAAATCTGTTCAACCCGAAGCTTTGCTTTCTTCATTGAGCGCACCTTTTCAAACGCCTCAATTGCATGGTTGGGATTATCAAATGACAATAATGGCTTAATGCGCAAAATGGAACCAACAAAAGCTGACGCGTTAGATAAACGACCACCCCGTACCAGATTTTGTAAATCGTCAACTACAAAATCGTCATGAATGGTTGCTCGTAACTTGGTTAATTTATCGACGATGGTATCTACATCATCACCCTGGTCGACAAGTTTTGCGGCTTCAATCGCAATTTGCCCCATCAACTTAACCGTGATTTGCGAATCAAATGGCACAATCTTGATGGTGTCTTTCATCTGCTCCGCGAGCAATTGGATGTTATTTAAAAAGCCAGAAATACTCTTCGCCAAGTGAATACTAATAACCGCATCATAGCCTTCGTCTGCCAACTTTTGGTACAATGCCATCATTTCACCAATTGGTGGCTGCGAGGTACTTGGAAAGGTTTTTGAGGTTTTTAATTCACGATAAAAATCTTCTGTCGTGATGTCAACGCCCTCTTGATAATCTTTACCGTCAATCGTAAACGGGATCGGGACGACATGGATATGATAATCCGCAACTTCCTTTGCGGTTAAGTATGCTGTACTGTCGGTAACAACCGCAATTTTCATTGTTATTTCCTCCAAATATGATTTTCAAAATGATTTTAATGTAAATAATTGCTTTATTTTTGAACTCAATAATACTAAAAAAATACCATATCTTGCTTGATATGACAATCATTAATTAGCTTACAGTGTTTTACTGGATTCGTCAAAAAAGGTATAATAGCACGTAAATGTCTAAAAAGGAGGATCTACCCAATGGCTTTTGATGGTTTTTTTACCCATGCAATGGTTAAAGAACTCAATGATACATTACAAACTGGTCGAGTGATGCGCGTTAATCAGCCGTATCCAGCCGAAATGGTGATGGTTGTACGGGCACACCGCCATAATTACTCATTACTGGTTTCTGCGAACCCATCCTACCCCCGAGTCCAACTAACCACCATTCCTTATCAAAATCCGGCAGTGCCAAGTAATTTTGCGATGACAATGCGCAAATACCTTGAAGGGGCCATTATCGAATCAATCGAACAGGTTGAAAACGACCGAATTGTGAAAATTAACTTTACCAACCGCGATGAACTCGGTGATAACCAAAAATTGGTTATTTATATTGAAATTATGGCCCGCCATAGTAATGTTTCGTTAGTCAGTGAACCCAATTGCAAAATTATTGAGACAATTAAACATGTTGGTTCAGACCAAAACCGGGTCCGAATCCTATTGCCGGGAGCACCATTTGTGATGCCACCAAAACAAGAACGAACCAATCCCTACCTGCCTAACCAAAAGTATTCTGATCTCGTTCGTCAATATCAAAAAGATCTTGATGGTCTGGCACATGCCCTTCAGCAAACCTACCAAGGATTGGCACCAGCAACGGCTCACGAATTAGCCAGTGAGCTGTTGACCGCTGATAACCTGCCAACTGCTTATGAACAGTTTATTAATCACTTCAACCACCCAACACCAACCATTCTTACCAATGACCATGGTAAGAAGTCATTCATGGCCTTTCCGCCAGTTGATCATCAAGGTTCACTGCAAACATTTCCGACTTTAAGTGCCATGCTTGATACCTTTTACGCCCAAAAAGCGGAAAGCGACCGGACAAAGGAACTCGCTGGACAAGTTTTAAAAGTTGTTAAGAACGAACTCAAAAAAGATCGTCGCAAGGTAAAAAAGCTGCATCACCAACTCTCTGAAGCTGCGGATGCAGACTATTACCGGGTCCGGGGTGAAATTTTGACCACCTTTATGGGCAAAGTTAAGGCCGGGATGACTGACATTGATCTGCCGAACTTCTACGATAATAACCAGCCGTTACATATTAAGCTAGCACCGGAGCTTTCCCCATCTAAGAACGCCCAAAAATACTTTACCAAGTACGATAAACTGAAGGACTCCGTTGCGTACGTGAATGAGCAATTAGCACTGACACAAAAGGAAATCGACTACTTTGAAAATATATTGAGCCAAATTGAAATTGCCTCCCCCGCCGATGTTCAAGATATTAAGGTCGAACTCCAAGAACAGGGCTACATTAAACAACGGAATAAAGGTAAGAAGAAGCGTAAAGTTCGTACCAGCAAGCCAGAAGAATTTCATGCTAGTGACGGGACAACCATTTTGGTTGGTAAAAATAATTTGCAAAATGATCGCTTAAGTTTTAAGACCGCTAATAAGAATGAATTTTGGTTCCACGTTAAGGATATACCGGGCTCTCACGTAATCGTCCGGAGTACAGCACCAACAAACGAAACGATTCAAGAGGCCGCAGAGCTGGCCGCCTATTTCTCCAAGGGACGTAATTCGGATCACGTTCCAGTGGACTACCTACGGGTCAAACAACTGCATAAGCCAAATGGTGCTAAGCCTGGTTTCGTTATTTTTCGGGGGCAGAAAACACTGAGCGTGACTCCTAAATTATTACAAAAATAAAGGATTGGGAATATTCCCAATCCTTTTTATTCTATAAACTGCATTTCTGCACCCATCACTTTGAGCGCCGTTGGCGGTTCCTTGATTTGCAATGCCTTGAACGGGAATAATGCCCGATAGACGGCTGTCCGTTGTTGTGACGGCTGCTTTTCCATTGAGCGTTGCAATAATTTACCGCTAAACTTATTAATCGCCAAACGAGCAAGCACTGCGGATAAATCTAATTGCAAAACCTTTGATAGGAATGCAATGTCCGGAGCCGGCAAAGAGCGCACCATTTGGACCTGGTAATTGCCAAGCGGATCGGTTTTCAACAAAACCTGATAAAGTCCAGGACTGGTTAGCTCACGGACCGATTGCTCACCGAGTGCCATGACCTTTTTGACATCAGCTGGCGCTAAGGTGGTTGGATAACGCTTAGCAACGGTCCGATAGTTAAGCTGGTCATCTGCTTGCAACGCAGCCGTCATTCCCAATGGATAAACGTATTGACCGTCAAACAAGGCATTATACTCCAAAAGTGGTTCATTGCTGACCACATCCTCCAACTGATCTGCCGTTGGAATAGTGAGTAGCGGCATGGATTCCGGTAAATGCTTTCGTAAACGTTCTAATAGCTCACCTTGATTGGAAGCCACCATCACCTTGGCCGGATTTTCCACCCGCACAATATCCATAACCGTTTCGTTCGTTAATGGTTCAACATACCGTTTATCTGAAAACAAACTGGCCATGGTCGGTGAACTAGGATTATCGTTAACCAGCACGATTCGGTAACCATGGTTACGTAATTCGTTCATCACCCGACTAATTACATAATCATTAGCATTTCCATTACCAAGTCGGCGGGGACCACTACCAACGACTAAAATTGGTTGACTATCTCCTGGTCGGCTTTCATTTTCAATTTCAAACGTAGAATAGAAAGTTCGTGAATGCTGATCAAATTCCCCCGCCGATGGATCAACTTCTTTAAATGTTCGGTTAATCTGATGCTGTTCGCGTAAACTGAAAATTTGCTCATCATTGGTCTCCCATAATTCCGCAATTTTTCCATCATCAAATCCCCAATACTTAGCCTCTTTCAGTACCGCCGGGCTTTCTTTCAACTGCCGAATTTCCGTCTGAATTTTTAACAGGCGATTAAATTGCGCTAAATAATAGCGGTCAATCTTGGTTAACTCTGCTAATTCTTTTTCTGAATATCCCCGACGAATCGCTTCAATTAACGAATAAAGCCGGTCCCCATGGGGATGGATAAGCAGCTGGTCCAATTGATCGTCACTAATTCCGTGCATCAATTTGGCCTGGCCATTATGCCATCCAAATTGATAATCCGCGTTCGCTTTAAGTAATGCTTCAATTAAACTGCGGCCAATCCCGATTGTACTACCGACTGATTTTTTCTGGGTACCCAATTTCTGATTGTTAACGGTTAGTTGGCTAAAAGGAAAAACTGGCATCCGGACCGCTGTCCGATCCATCACTGGTTCTGTGACCGCCGTATGCTTCGTTAAACCGTGATCCAGGCGAATATTCCTCAGTAGTTCCCCGGCATATAAATGGCCAACGACCCGACTCACAGGATAACCCGTCGCAATTTCAGTAAACGTGCTAATGCGATCAAAGTATGGACTATTTTTGATTACATAGTAGCGATTTTGGTGGGGATCAAAAGCAAACTGCACATGATTAATGCCAACGATCCGCAGTTTTCGAGTAATCGCAAATGCCGTATTCCGCATATCTTGAATGTTACGATCCAATAACGTTTGCGCTGGTAGAACAGTGATTGAATCACCAGCATGGATCCCAATTGGATCAATGTCTTCAGCAATCCCGAGGCACATCATATTACCTGAGGAATCGCGCATGACCATGACTTCAATTTCTTTTAATCCCGCTAAGCTTTGTTGAACCATTACCTGACCGCTACGCGACATTTGAATTCCCCGACTAACGGCAGTTCGTAACTCTTCACTATCCTGCACAATTCGCCGCATCCGGAGTGATTTGGGAAAGACAGCACGGACCACCACTGGAAAACCAACTGCCCGTGCCATTTCTAATGCTGCCTGATAGTTATCCACCGTGGCAATCTTTTTCGTTGGTGCCTGTAAACGCCGCAACGTCTGGTTTAATAACATTGGATTATTAACCTGGCGAACTGTCGCTTCAGGTACCCCTGCAATCCGAATATCGTTCTCAGTTAAAATTCCTGATTCACCAACCGTTTGAAGAATTTCAAAAGCGCGACGACCGCCAAGCGTTGGCACAATCAGCTGCGGATGACGTTGATTAATCACATCAATAATGCTCTGGGCAGTCAGTGGCAAAATATAGCGTTGCGTAATTGCACTCGTTGTATCGAGTGACGTCGAAAATGGATTATCATCCACTAGAACGGTTTCAAAACCGGCTTTTTGCAAGGTCTTCCCAACTTCTAGAGTTGCATAGTCTAGTTCGCCACCCTGCTGTAAGTTGTCACTCCCAGCACCAATAATCAAAGCTGTTGGTTTACTTTCAGCCAAAATCTTCATCTCCTCGCTGATTCATGAGGTCCATGAACTCATCAAATAATGGATCGGTTTCATCAGGACCTGGCGCACCATCCGGGAAGAATTGAACAGAAAACGCCGGATATTGTCGGTGACGAAGCCCTTGAACACTATTATCAAGCAAGTCAACGTAAGTAATAAAAAGCTTTTGCCGATCAACACTTTCCCGATCCACTTCAAAACCGGCACTTTGACTAGCATAATCAATCTGATCAGTAATAATTTCCTTAATCGGGTGGTTCATTCCATGATGTTCTACCGGGCGCCGTTTGACAGCTGCACCGTTAGCCATGGCAAATAATTCATGTCCTAAGCCAATCCCGAACACTGGCACGTGCTGCTGAACTTCTTGAATCATTTTCAAGACTGATTTTTTTAAACTATGCGGATCACCTGGACCACTAGAAAAAACGACTCCATCTGGATCCAGCCGCAGAATTTCGTCAGCAGTCGAAGTGTATGGTAAAACGGTAACGTTACATTTTCGACGAGAAAGTTCCCGTAAAACCCCATTTTTGAGTCCAAAGTCAATTACCACAACCGTCTTGCCGACGTCAGGGTTAGGATATGGTTTTGGCGTCGCTACTTGGGCCACCTGCTGATTAGTTAAGACTGTCGCGTGAAGTTGATCAAATGCATGGTCATCAGGAACCGGAACAATACTCCCCCGGATGGGTTCAGTGGCGGAACGCAATTTATGAACGAGTGCCCGTGTATCAACGTTCGTAATTCCAGGAATATTCATTTGCTGGAGATAGTGACTGAGACTCTGGCGGTGCTGGTCATCAAATGCCGCCAAATCGCGCACAATCACGCCTTTAGCTGCTGGAACGATTGATTCGTAAATATTCCGGTTAATTGGCACATTGCCAACATTCGGTTGGGTGAAAACAATAATTTGGTTGTCATAGATGGGGTTCGTAATAATCTCTTGGTAACCAGCCATACTGGTATTAAAAATCACTTCACCAAAAGTGACCGCTGGTGAACCAAAGCCATCACCGGCATAAACCGATCCATCTTCCAAAATTAAATAACGGGCTGTCATTGAAATTTCACCTTCTGTCAATTAGTACCTTTTTCATTCTACACCACATTTTAATTTGTTCGTGGCAAATCTGTTTGATCCAAGTGCTTTAACATTTGCGCAAACCAAGTCGGTAAAGGTGCTTCAAACACCATTTCCTTACCTGTAACCGGATGCTTAAAGCCCAACAAACGAGCATGTAAATACTGGCCATTTCCCTTCAATGTTTTCCGTGGTCCATACAACGGATCACCAGCCAGCGGATGACCAATATATTTCATGTGAACCCGAATCTGATGAGTTCGACCGGTTTCTAATTTGCAGGCAACTAATGTGTAGTGTAGGTATCTTTTAAGTACCCGAAAATGGGTTACCGCTGGTCGACCGTCGGCCACGACTGCTTGTTTCTTACGATCCTTGGGTGATCGGCCGAGCGGGGCATCGATGGTGCCCTGGTCTTCTTTGATCACGCCATGAACCAGTGCTACATATTCACGTTGATTAGTTTTCGCCTTTAATTGCGCCGCTAATGAACGGTGGGCCCGATCATTTTTAGCGACCATTAATAATCCTGAAGTGTCCTTATCAATCCGGTGTACGATTCCTGGGCGATATTCACCATTAATATGCGATAGAGGACAGTGATACAATAGTGCATTCACCAAGGTATGGTTAGGATGACCCGCAGATGGGTGAACCACCATTCCCTGTGGTTTATTAACGACCAAGACATCATCGTCTTCATAAACAATTTCTAAGGGAATATTCTCGGGTTCCAAATCAATTTTTTGCGGTTGTTCAGGAATCACTTGAACAATATCGCCTGCTTGAAGATGGTATTTTGGTTTTACAGACTGCTTATTTACCGTCACGTTACCATCCTCAATCCATTTTTTTATTTGTGAACGAGACACATCAGATAAGAGCGTGGCTAGTTGTTTATCAATCCGTCCAGTCTCTTGAGCACTAATCTTTAGTTGGGTTGGTTGATTCGGCATTACGATTCCCTTCATCCTTCTCTAACAACACAATGATAATTAAAATCACGACACCAACGGTCAAACAAGCGTCCGCAATATTAAATACGGGAAAATTAATTGGCATTAATTCAAACATATCAATGACATATCCAAAGCGGAGTCGATCGATGAAATTACCAATTGTTCCGGCAAAAATCAAACTAAAGCTCAATTCAACGAGCCATTGGTCCTTAAACCGGTGCATTAGATAAATCAAAACAGCAATGGCAATAATGCTGACAATGGCAAAAAACCATTGCTTGCCTTCTAATAATGACCATGACGCACCATCATTCCGCAAGTTGGTTAATTCCACGAGTCCTGGAATTAATGGGCGGGTTTGGTTATGTAAAATGTTATTTGCTACCCACCATTTTAATAATTGATCAGCACCAATTAAAAAGACAACCACCCCACAGTATGGCAGCCAGTTAAGTTTATTATTTTTCATCGTCTTTAATCACCCCATTGGCACGCAACAGATGTTGGATGGATCGCAACGAGCGTTCAGTAAATGAAAAAGTCATTACCTCGCCTTGGACTGTAATTGTCATTGTGTGCTTCGTAAATAATGGTTGTCGAATCTCCTTCGTTGGAATCACCAAGTATTCCTTTACTAATAAGCGGTTAAAAACCATCTTGCTTGGTGAGATTACTACCGTCCGACGGAAAATCTGCAAAGCAGCTACGACTAAGAATGCCGCAATAAAAGTTGCCGTAATCCATTGAAAATGGGTAATCTCAAATGCAATAATGATCCCAATGATTAGAATAATGAGCGTCCAACTCCAATCAATGATCGCTGTTGTTAAATCAGGTTGGTAAAAATACCGTTTTTGTTCTTCCATTTTGTTCTCCTTCAAAGTATGAGGTTTTAAAAATGATTAAATTATTTACAGATGCTGCTACCAAAGATAACCCCGGCCCGACTGGACTGGGAGCCGTGATTCTGGTTGATGGGCAGCAAATTCAATTAACTGATCACGTCAAAAATGCCAGTAATCACACTGGTGAATTTCTGGCAGCACAATTTGGTTTTCAGTACCTAATCGAACACTATTCTCCAAATGAAGTCGTGCTCTTTTATACTGATAGTCGCCTAATGAGTGATGCCATTGGCAAACACTACAGTAAACATTATGCAGACCAACTTAATTCTTTAGAATCCTTAATGCAACACTTTTCAACCGTGATTACTCAGTGGATTCCAGAAAAAGAGAATCATGGTGCTCACCATCTTGCTAACCAAGCACTCCGGCAAATTGAATAACTACCTTCCAGTATAACAAAAAGCATTCTGAATAAGGACGCGTTTACTTAATTTTCAACTCAAAAAGCAAAAAAATAGGCAACCCAAGGGTCCAAAATCTCCGGGCCTGTCTATTTCTCTTGTAAGGCAACTAATTTGGCATAGTAACCATGCTGTTTCATTATTGGTTTTTGTGTTTGGTGATTATTCTTATTATTACCATTGCTAAACTTGATGACGTCAATGGGATAACGCTCTCCTTTTGAAACTCTCAGCGAATGCTTTTTGCTAGTCAATGAATAATTTGAACCGCCTGATCCATGATTACCTTTATCGGTATGAGGCTTAAAACCATACCGCATTTGCGGATGATACGTCGGTAAATGCTTATCACGTAAACATTTTCATGCGTAGACGAAACTGGCTTGTCTATGCTCCCACCAAGAAACGTTAGCACTTTCCGTGCGGATATGAGTAAACACACGAAAACGCAGACAACAGGGCTCGAACCTGTGACCCTCTGATTAATAATCAGACGCTCTACCAACTAAGCTATGTCTGCATAATTAGCAGTGTTCCACGACTGCTAATAATTGTTGCTGCTAAACCTGTGAAAGCTAGGCAACGGGCTTTTGGTTCAGGCGGCGCTAGACCAGCAGAAACACCAATTTATAAGCATAACCATAAATTAAGTCAGGAAAGAAATTTAGCATTTATTTGGAGTATTTTGTTACGACTTCAACCAATCCGTGGTTACTGGTCTTGAACCTTTTAACGACTTGCTCAGGTCAAATCTTTAATCTTTTCAACAATACCAATATACTGCTTCGAGTGTCGGCTCAGTGTCGGTTTTTCGTCCTACTTTGTCGGTAAATCGTCCGATTTTTCAATTCTCACATGAAAATCTGGAATAATTGCTGAATTAACATGGTAAATTTCGCAGCCGGTTTCAACTGTATCAGTGAACTCCCAGCACGCATCATCATCTAATGAATAATACTTATCCCGTCCGCAGTTGAGTAGTCCCACCATTTGATAAAAATATAACGATTTTCAAGGATTAACCGTGCGTCATGAGAACAACATTTTACAGCGAAATCAACGGCTCACTTAGCATTGTTATAGTCAACGTAAGTTAGAAATTTTAGTTCTGATGAATTACCAGCACCGCCGCCCGGCACCCCAGTTATATCCATACTTGGGGAGTGCAGTCCCCAGTCTCCAGCTCTTCGACAAATTCGTTCGTACTTATCATCGTCATAAAAGAAGTCACGAACTTGGTCGATGGTAGCTTACTTATCAATTTCTGGTAAAAGCCTCACAACAGCACTCCCCTTTGTTATAATTATTTTTGATTGATATTTAGGGAAGTCGTCCATTGTGACGGCTTTTTTGTTAATCTTCAGTAATCGCTACAAATAACATAAAGATTAATCAGCCAATAACCCAGTCGTGAACATGATAATGAATGGCAACACCGATTAACATTGCAACGGCAAGAGTTCTTAAACCAACGTCTGCGCAACGCTAAACGTGATTTACATATTAACAAGCCATTAACCACCCATATCTTTAGGCACACTCACGTTTCAAAATTAGCTGAATTAGAAGTACCATTATATATAATTCAAAACCGATTAGGCCATGCTGACTCGTCAACCACTCGTGACGTTTATTTACACATCACAGAAAAAATTAAACAGAAATATGACGATACTATTTTCAGCTTAAAATAACATGAGTTTGCTGTATTTGTGCTTTAAATTAAAAAAAGTCCCGTGATATAATCACGAAACTCATTATATTTTAGAGAGTGTTAAATTGGTCAACAACACCTTGAGGAGTGAAACCAAAGTCTTTAATAACTTCTGGCCCTTTTCCACTCTTCCCAAACGTATCAATTCCCATTACCTTACCATGTAAACCAACATATTGGTACCAACTCATGCTAGCTCCCATTTCCACAGCTAGTCGCTTAGTAACTGTACTTGGAAGAATACTTTCTTGATAACTTGCTGTTTGTTCATTAAATAGATTCATGGATGGCATTGAAACAACTCGAACATCTTGACCGTCCTTGGCTAGGATTTTTTTAGCTTCGATAGCCAAGGATACTTCAGAACCAGCCGCAATAATGATACCATCTGGAGTTGACTTCTCAGAATCAGAAACCACATAAGCACCTTTTTCTACCGGTGCACCAACCGTTTCCTTCAATACTGGCAATTTTTGGCGAGATGTAACTAGCATTGTTGGACGATCAGTCGTTTTGCCGATTAATTTCCATGCAGATAATGTTTCATTTGCATCTGCCGGACGAATTACATTCAAGTTTGGCATTGCTCGAAAACTTGTAAGTTGTTCAATTGGTTCATGTGTAGGTCCATCCTCACCAACTGCAATTGAGTCATGCGAACCAATAAAAATTGATGGAAGATTCATAATAGCAGCAAGTCGAACTGAGGCACGTAAGTAGTCAGTAAATACAAAGAATGTTGAACCAAAGGCGCGGTTACCACCGTGAAGATTCATACCATTAACAGCTGCACCCATCCCAAATTCACGAACACCAAAGAAGACATTCCGTCCAGCAGGATTATCCTTAGTAAAGTTACCATCATCAGCTAAGTAAGTCTTATTAGATGAAGCAAGATCAGCTGCACCACCCCAAAATTCTGGATTATCCTTAGCTAATTCTTGTAAGATATCCTGACTGGCAACACGATTTGCGATATTGTCTCCTGGTTGGTACTTAGTCGTTAAATTATCAACATCTAAAGTCTTAGTGGTAAGTTGTTTAGCTTCGGCTGGATACTTATCCGCGTATTCTTTAAACATTTGAGACCACTTTTGATATGCTGGCTTTTTGTCAGCAACTGCATCCTCAAAGAATTTGTGAATTTCATCTGTGAAATCAAATGGTGATAAGTTCCAGTTAAAGAATTCACGCATTTTAGCAACGTTTTCTTCACCTAAAGCAGAACCGTGCACAGCATTGGTACCTGCTTCTGGAGAGCCATAACCAATTGTCGTCTTAATTTCAATTAATGATGGCTTCTCTGTCTTTTGTGCTTGACGAATTACATCAATAATTGCATCAACATCTGTATTACCATCTGCAACCTTAAAATAATCCCAACCAGCAGCTTCGACACGCTTTTTTTCGTCTTCATTAGTACTCAAATCGAGTGGGCCATCCAATGAAACATCATTTGAATCATATAAAACGATTAATTTAGATAATCCCTTGTCACCAGCTAGGTTAATTGCTTCCTCACTCAACCCTTCCATTAGGTCACCATCACCAATAATGGTATAAGTGTAGTGATCAATTACTGGAAAACCTGGTTTGTTATACATAGCACCCAGGTGCTTTTCAGCCATAGCCATCCCAACGGACATTGCTAATCCTTGAGAAAGTGGACCAGTTGTTGCATCCACACCTGCTGTGTGCCCAACTTCTGGGTGGCCAGGAGTCTTAGAACCAAGTTGACGAAATTCCTTTAAATCGTCAATCGTCAAACCAAAATTATTAAAGTACAGCAAGCTGTACAGTAATGATGAACCATGCCCTGCCGAAAGCACAAAGCGGTCACGGTTTAACCATTCAGCATCTTCGGGATTAAAGTTCATCACTTTTTCCCATAATCCATATGCCATTGGAGCGGCATCAATAGCCACTCCAGGATGACCACTATTTGCTTTTTGGATCATATCGGTACTTAAAAAACGTAAAGCATCTACAGCTTGCATTTCTTTTTTATCCATCTTAAATCCTCCTACATATAAGAATAACTACTGAGGACCTAATATTCGATTCGGAACCAGTAGTTATTCACGTACATATTAATTATTGTTTACTTAAATGACTAATTTGCATCACGTTTTGGCATTAAGGCACTAACAATAATGACGATGACAGTGAATGCGATAATTCCACAAGTTACTGCAATCGCACCAAAGTGTCCTAAATTACCAAGTAAAATTCCTGGAACTAAGTAGTCTGTGTCTGCAAAAGTTGATGCGGCCATCTTCAAGTTACCAAGAACTGGCAAAATGTAAAGTGGTAACCAACTAATCATTAGTGAGTTGACAATCGCACCGATGATCGCACCACGACGACCACCCTTTGAGTTACCATAAATAGCAGCAGCACCACCACAGAAGAAATGACCAACAACCCCTGGAATAACAACAACGGTGTGCATTGCAACCATAGCAAACATACTTAAAGTACCTACAATGAAACTAACGAAGAATCCAAGTAAAACAGCATTTGGTGCAAATGGGAAGATGATTGGAACATCCAAAGCTGGCTTTGAGTTTGGAACAACCTTCTTGGCAATTCCTTGGAAGGCTGGAACAATTTCAGCTAAGATCATCCGAACACCTTGCAAAACAACTGCGAATCCAGCAGCAAATGTACCAGCTTGTACAAGAGCAAAGATAATGTAGTTAGTACCTTTACTTAATTTAGTTTCAACAAAATGAGGACCAGCAATAATAGCCAAAATGATGTAGACAATGGCCATAACAATAGTAATTGAAACAGTCGAGTCACGTAAGAAACCTAAAGTCTTAGGGAATTCAATGTCTTCGGTACTGTGCTTCTTGTCACCAAGCCATTGACCAACCCAACCAGAAATGGCATAGCCAATGTTACCAGTATGTCCCATAGCCAAGTTATCGGCATGCGTAATTTCACGCATAAATGGTTGACAGAAAGCAGGAGTAACTGTCAATAATGTACCTTCAAACAAACCACCAAGTAAAATCGTCTTCCAATTGTTACCCAAGCCAGCGCTAATTAGGATAACAGCAGTTAAACAGGAAACGTAAAGCATTGCTTGACCAGTTAAGAAGATGTACTTAAACTTCGTGAAACGTGCTAACAATACATTAACAATCATTCCAACTAACATAATCAAAGCCGTTACAGAACCATACTTAACCAAAGCAATGGCAACTACGGCTTCGTTACTTGGTACAACACCTTGAACACCTAATGCAAACTTGAACATTTTAGCAAATGGAGTTAAGGCATTACTTA
The DNA here is from genome assembly GCF_000161935.1 of Limosilactobacillus coleohominis 101-4-CHN. Taxonomy (GTDB): domain Bacteria; phylum Bacillota; class Bacilli; order Lactobacillales; family Lactobacillaceae; genus Limosilactobacillus; species Limosilactobacillus coleohominis_A. Next base: position 370,110 of record NZ_GG698802.1, read on the forward strand.
AAATAGTTGAACCACCAGTTAAAATTAAGAAACCGGCAAACGTTTTAATAGTTCCTTGAATGGTTTCTGTTGCACTCTTCTTTTGCAACAGTAAACCAATCATCGCAATCAATCCAACCAGCAAAGCTGGAGTTGTTGCAATACTTTCAAATAGATTTAATATTCCATCCATATTCTTAAACTCCTCCGTGAGATATATAAGTAGAAGATTGATTAAATAATAATTGCAAAAAGAGATCGATTGTAATCTCTACTTAGATATCTTAGTCGTGTGAAATACCTTCCTTGTCGAGAATGGCATTAACCTTTTCCTTTAATTCGTTAGGATCTACCAAACTCTTTAGAATAACAACCTTTTCCTTTGGAAGACTTCCAGCTGATGTTTCCAAAGTTGGGTCTAGGAAAAAGTAATCAGCTTGATCACCAGTTGCGCTACCGATATCAGAGTGGTCAACTGTAATATCTTCTTTAACATTTTCCTCTTTAAGTAGATTTTGAATGTTCATTTGAACCATAAAGCTACTACCTAGACCTGATTGGCAAAGTGCTTCAAACTTCATAATAAGTTCCTCCTTAATCCTTTAAAACATCTAGAATCTCATCAACAGACTTTGCTGCTAACAATTTATTTGTCCGTTCACTATCCATTAACACTTGCGATAGTTCTTGAATCACCTTTAAGTGACTAGTACTATCTGTAGCCGCTAGGACGAACCATAATTTAACTGGGTGGTCTTTACTAGTTAAATCAACTGATTCATTAGTCTTTAACAATGACAAACCGATTCGCTTAACGCTAGGACGTGGGCGTGAATGGGCTAGTGCAATATTAGGGCCAATATTAATATATGGTCCTTTTTCTTGAACAACATCAATCATTGCTTCAACATAATCTGTTCCGACAGTACCATTATCAACCAATGGTTTAGCTGCCCTACGAATAGCCCCCTGCCAATTCAAAGTATCTCCATCTAGAACTTGAACCGTTTCGCTATTCAATAAATCTAGTGCCAAATAATCACCTCATTTCTCTTTTCGCAATTATAGTAAACGATTTCACAACCACTCACAAGTGCACTCTTGTGACTTGATAAAGTGCAAAAAGTTAACTATCATATAACCAAAAGATATTTAACTAGGATAAGGCATATGCAATTTACAAAAACTAAGCACGGAAACGCATTAATTAACGAGCTATTACAATCAACTCCAGCAGTTCCTTTAGAAACTCTAAAGGAACACCTTAAACTTTCCAGAAGAAGTATTTTCTATACAATAAAAAAGACCAATATTGAATTACAACAGCAAAATTTAGATCCGATTGAAAATGTCAGAGGCAGTGGGTATCAATTATCTCCTGAGACAAGACAAATTTTATCCGATTCATTAGCTATCGATAAAAAGCCAATTACTTTTACAGATTTATTTAAAAACGGTCTGAAGTTTGAAATACTCAATAGACATGATCGAGTACTGTTACTGCAATTTGTATTAATTTCTCGTCCAACTACTTCCTTAAATCAACTTGTTAAAATTTTTAATATTAGTAAAAATACTGTCTTAAAAGATCTAGAAAATATAAAAAAAGCATTACCTAAGAATATTATTTTAAGTAATGAAAAAAATGGCAAAACTTTAACCGGAAATGAAATAGCTTTGCGAAGATGGGTTTTCGAAAATTTTCGTGAATTATTATCTCTAATTAGTCCTTACATGAAACTTGATAATGACAAAAACTTCAGTAGACAACTAAGTCTGTTGGAACGTATTACAGGTAATTCATTTACCGACGATTCATTAGCATTGCTGAATAACTTTATGAAATGGTCAAGCGAAAGAATCCATAATCGTCCATCATGTGAGTTACAACTTACAAACGACGGAGACGACAATTATTCTTTAACATATACATGGGCGGTTAGCCTGCTAAATGACATTAAAATTTTCTCTTCAGCTGAAGCACATTTTTTAGCAGAAATCGTTAATACTCAAGCTTTCCAACATATCAGTGCGGACAATGCTATGATTCCTCCACTAAGGGAGATCTCCGCTAAAATAATAAAAAGATTCAACGAAATTGCTTGTGTCAGCCTGCCTCCCTCAGATAATACTTTGAATAAAAATTTAACGATTCATTTAGTATCAACTTATTATCGAGTTAAATATAAAATAAATTACCAAAACCCACTAGTTAATAAGATTAAAATTGTTTATAAGGAAACTTTTGAAATTGTAAAGTTGGCTATTCAGCCTTTAAATGATTTTGTTCACCAAAAGTTATCTGATGACGAAATCGCTCTTATTACTGTTTATTTCAGTGGTGCACTGCGAAATTCACAAGAGTTATCCCGTAGTAAAAGCGGTGTCCTAGTAATTTGTTCCAGTGGAATTGGAACTTCAGAATTATTGATATCACAACTTCGTAGCCACTATCCTGATGTAAACTTCATTGGGCCTTATAACACTTTTGAGTACGAAAATATCTCGTACTCAAATATCAAACTAGTATTAAGCACTATCCATTTGCCAATAATGCAGGAAGGTATCCCTGTCATTACCGTACCAGTCATTCCTAGTAATTATGATTGGCAGCAAATAGAAGGGACACTGCAAAAAGCTGGTGTAACTTCAATTTCTAACTCTAATAAAGTACAGCCTTCTATAATCATGGATATTATCTCTAATCACGCACGAATCGTTGATCCTGAAGGCTTAGAAAATAGTTTAAGGAATTATATTAATAGTGTTTACAATACTAACCAATTTTCTCAACAATTAACAAACGCGATCTATACTACAGACGTTATTCAGCAAAATACAGATTGGAAAAACGCTATTCAAATTTCTTTGAAACAATTAGAATATCAGAACATCATTACTGATGAATACATCAATAAAATAATTGAATTAACTGAAAGTAATGGTGACTATATGGCTATTGGTAAAGGTGTTTTTTTGGCTCATGCAGCTCCAAAAGCTGGAGTTAAGCATTTAGGTTTTAGCTATACTCTATTTAAAAAGCCATTTTTCATTCAAAATTCTTCAAAACCAATTAATTTCGTAGTAGGCCTTGCTCCAGTTGATCAACAAAAACATTTACATATTTTAGAGAATTTATTACAGTTTATTCAAAATGAACAGTTAATGGATCAATTGCATAAAATTAAAAATTATAAAGAACTAAGTATGCTATTGAGAATGGCCGATCTCATCAATGTTTAGTAGCAGATGTTCCTCTCTGATTAAATTTATTAAATAGTATTAACAAAATGGCTAAAAAGGGCTGCAATGAAAGCGTAATCAGTAGAGCGCTATTCTTTTTAGCTGATTACTCCATTTCCTACGAGAATTCTTTCCGAGTAGTTTATTATTTCGAGGGGGGGCTGTGACATAAGTCCCTATAATTTTATCTAATCTTTTTTCCCCAATATTGGAATAAGTCGGTTCGCAATGCCCCATTGTATAGTTTACGACGTTTGGTTGCTTTGGCACCATAATAGTGTTCAAACTCTAAATCAGCCGTCAAAATATACTTACTCCACGAAGTCATTGGTCGGTATAATTCACCCATCTGGCGGTATAATTCATGGACCGTTTCCCGGTCACTCAACCGTTCACCATAAGGTGGGTTTGCAACAATCACACCGTTAATTTCATCTGTTTGCCAATCCTTAACTGCTAACTGCTTAAACGTAATATCATGCGTTAAGCCTGCCGCCTGACTATTTCGTTGGGCAATTTCCACCATCTTTTGATCAATATCATAGCCGTGAATTTCCAACTTAACATCATAATCAGCCTGCGCATCCGCGTCATCCCGAACATCATCAGGTAACCCAGATGGCATCAAATTTGACCATTGCTCACAGGCAAATGACCGATTGATCCCAGGGGCAATATTATGTCCCAGTAATGCTGCTTCAATCGGAATCGTTCCGGAACCACAAACCGGGTCAACAAACGGATTGTCTGGAAACCAGTGGGCTAATAACACTAAAGCAGCCGCCATATTTTCTTTTAATGGTGCACCACCCTTATCCCGGCGGTAACCGCGTTTAAATAAACTTTCACCGGTCGCATCTAAGGTTAGTAGGACATAATCTTTATTAATTGCGACTTCTAATGGATATAACTGACCGGTTTCCGGAAGCTTCGTTCGTCGATGGTAAACCGCCATCATTTTTTCAGCAATTGCCTTTTTGACGATTGCTTGGACGCTGGGAACATTATGCAGCTGGGAGCGATGACTCTTTCCCTCCACCGGAAAAGCTGCATCTAATGGTAACAATTGATCCCACGCCAAAGCCTTCGTTTGTTCAAAAAGGTCATCAAAGGTCGTTGCATCAAATTCACCAACCACAATTTTAATCCGATCAGCCGTCCGTAGCCACAAATTGGTTACCATTACATCACGAATGTTTCCGGTAAAACGAACCCGCCCGTTTTCTACTCTGGTGTCATAGCCCAAGCGACGTAATTCCTTGCCGACAATTGCTTCAATGCCAGCCGCAGCGGTGGCAATTAGTTGATATTCTTGCACAATTCATCCCTCATTTATTGATTACTTCAAATTATTTAAATATTTAACAATGATTGCCCACATTTTTTCATATTGCTGATTAAAAAAGTGGGGTGGCTGATCAGCATCAAAGTATTTTAAACTAGTTGTTTCAGACGGCTTGGTTGCATAATGATGCTGATCATCTAACCGAACTAAATAAAAAGCGTTCACTGGTTGAACCAGATCACCATTTGGGTATTGATACAAATCCTGATCCAGCATCCCTAAAAGCTTTACGGGTTGAACCTTTAATCCAGCGTCTTCCCTAAATTCACGGACCAGCGTTTGGTGAAAACTTTCCCCGTATTCCATATAACCACCCGGAAATCCCCAGTTGCCAGTATCAGCCCGTTCTTGTAATAAGATTTGTCGTTGGTCATTCAATAACGCTCCTGAAGCAGAGGTCATAATCAACGGCATGTGACCAACTCGTTGTCGAAGTTCCTTAATATATGCCATGTTGGCTCCTTTCCCACCATGCTGGTAAATTAATCCTCGCCGTTACCGCACCATTTAATCCGCACTTCATCACTGCCATACCCGTCGCCAAATGATCATTATTTTCATGAGTCCATGGAAAGGCTGCCCATTCTTGCGGCGCCGCTAAATGATGAACAATCAAATTGGCGAACTGTGACCGCAATTCACTCGGTAAATCTAATGGTGATTGAGTGGTGATAATTAACGCTAAATTTAGCTTACGCCCTTCCCGCGCAATTTGAAAAATACCATTATTTTTCAAATCACCATTTGTTGGCAGGTAGCGATGGGCTTCATCAATGACAATTTTAACCGGTAACTGATCAGTAGTAATCCGTAAACGTTCGTTTAATAAATGCTTCAACAGGATAGAAATAACTGTACCCTGCACTGCCTCATATTGTTTCAATGGGGATAAATCAATCACCAACGTCTGATGGTCAGCCGGCTGAGTTAAAAACATCCGTAAAATATAATTTAATTCAGTTAGCGGGCCATCCTGCTGCCCCGTCCCAAATAATGATTGAAACGCTGGTTGAGCAATTTGGGTTCGTAATTTCACTAGTGATGACCATAGTTGACGAATCTGCTGATAATCATATTCTTGACCACAAACATCATAATTTGCCCGGTGATCAGCAAATGGTACCATCAATTCCTCAATTATTTGCTGAGCAAGCAGCTTTATCGGATACGACGAACTCCAGTCAGTCAACTGCGCCACTTGTTGCAGGTATTGATTGATTGGATAATTAATCTTTTTAAAGATTTGCAAAGTCCCTTGAAGATTTTGCTTGATCCGTAATGAATTCATTGCTTGGTTCAGTAGTTGAGCAAGCGAAAGTGGTAAACCAGTAATGCGTAATAACTCAGTTGCACTGAATTGTCCAGCATCAAGATAGGCATTGCCCCCGAGTCGGTAGACCACCGCATTTGGTAATCGGGTATATTCACCCGTTGGGTCTAACACGATCACCGTTCCAGTAGTTTGCTGCAACTGGCTCAATAATGATAGCGTGGTCGTCGTCTTGCCACTTCCGGTTTGACCGGTAATCAACAGGTGGGACCCGGTAAGTTCCGCTACAGTTGGTACCTGTTTTAAACTACTGATTGAACGCGCAAAACTCCTCATCATTAATCCTCCATCATTAATCCATTATGAACGAAAATAGCCAGAATAACAAACGTCATTCTGGCTATTTTAAGTCGCTTGTCTAGCGAAGTTGTTCAAACGTCGTATTTTTACGATCGATTCCTTGACCGGCATTCGCAATCTGATAAGTAAAACTTCCAGCATACATCTTCTTGCCCAACACGAGGACCCGATTATACTGCCACCGTGAATTGTTACCAGATTGCGATTTAGAGAGTGTCAAATGGCTTCCCTTTGCCAAATACTGCCAGGTGCCGTTTTTACTCTCCCCATTTTGTAAATGGTTTGGAAATCACGATCGTTGGCATTTGCTTTGAGCGCTTTGTCCTTATCTGCTGTCACGACCACTTGATCAGTATTTTTAGAAAACGCCATGTACAATTTATTATTTCCATTGACACTCGTATATTGGTAGACATGTCCTGGAACTGCACTAGCGACCCGGTGAGTTCCAAATAGATAACCGCCCACTAAGATCACAACAATGGCAATAATCACACTAATGGTAATTTTCTTTTTTCGTGTCCACATCTTCATTAGTCGTCATCCTCATCATTATCGTCTTGTGAGTCTACCTGTTGACTATCATTATTCTGGTCCTGATCACTGGAACTTTCATGATCACTAGAAGATGAATCATCAGAGTCTTTCTTCGTGTAGACAGTAACTTCACCATCTTTGTAGTCGACAACTGCATCTTTTTGGTCATCATCCAGGTGCTTCTTAATGAGGCGTTCTGCCTTCTTAAACTTTCCCTTTGCGACCGCTTTATTAATTGCTTCAGCATCATCATCTAAATCAACGGTTTTTAGATGATCGGCATCATCTTCGTCGTATTTAGTAAAACTCAAATTGTCGTCATTATCATCCGCAGCATTACTTAAATCATCTGCTAAATCATCAGCATCTGTTGGCGCCTTGGATGATTTAGTAGAAGACTTCTGATGATGACTAGTCGAGCTATTGTTGGTACTCTCGTTATCATCTTTGGCATCACTACTGGTTTCATTATTAGTTGATGATTGATCATTACTAGAATCATTGTTAGTCGTCGTGGTATTAGTACTGTTATCGTTATTAACCGTCACTTTTGGGCTGACTACAAATTTAACGTTCTTGGGGCCGTTATTGATTGTTGTTTTTGAAATGACAACCTGGTTAGGATCACCGACAACATGATAGTTTTCTGGTACATTACCGTTCCGATTCAAAATCAGCGTTTGCCCAGCGTAAATCAAATTAATATTTTGAATATGATTATCATAAGCTAATTTTGCAACCGAAATCCCTGTTGCAGCAGAAATTCCTGACAAAGTGTCGCCCCACTGCACAATGTACTTAGTGCCATTGAGATCATTAGTATTAATATGCTGCATTGCCATATTGTCAGAAATTTGTTTTGGGGTATTTGCAACCCAATTGGTGATATCAGCCTGTTCTTCAACACTCCCATTGACCGTATCAGCCATTACAATTGGCACCAAAAATGTGGAGCCATCAAGCACCGCACTCATTAACAAGGCGGAAAGTTGTTTTTTACTAGTCATTACTTGATATTCCTCCCTACAGTAATCAAAATATCACAAATTTAGTGTACTGCTCCTCTGGTTGAGTTTCAATAATTTTATTAATAATTGCGAATACAAAAAAAGCCCGGAAAACCGGGCACCTGAATTGCAAACTTCTGTAGGCCATGTTTTGTCAAAGTATAATCGTCAGGCACAAATTATACAGTGGTAATCATCTATCTCAGCGTCAAAGACACTCCCCTGGAATCACTTCAATTTGTTATCCAAAGCTCCCCGACCGTAGTTTGGGTTTACCGCTTGAGGGGTTTACCGCGTTCCATCAGAATTGTTTCCAATCCTGCTTCGTCACTGTGGCACTTTTCAGGAATACTAGGGCATAGCCAAAGCCGTAGCCGCTTTTTCCGCCGTCACCGAAAATCGGTGCCCCGCCTTATCGTTTCAGCGAGCACAAACACTACGAGCATCGCAGCTCGTGCGAGCATGGACCTTCCTAACACAACAATTGCTGTGCTCGATTACCCAAAGTCTGCAAATTATTTCAGATTTTTGCGGATCTCAATTAAAGAAGGTGTGAATCGTTATCGTCGTTATTTAGTTGTGAGCCAAACACCCGACGTTCCAAGTTGGATAGCCGCTTTAAAATATCCATATTAGTGGCATTGGATACCGGCTGACTATTGGTTGGTGCACTGGCACCAATAGAAGAACCAACCTCAACTTGACGGTTAAGTTCGTCAACTTTTGCTTTGAGCCGTTCATTTTCGTCTTGAAGGGACTGAACAGTCTTATTAAAGGTATCATAGTCTTTAATGACGTCATCTAAGAATGAATCGACATCATCAACATCGTACCCCTTCCCAATGCTTTTTTCTTTAAATTGCTTATGCAAAATATCTTGTGGCGTAAACTTAATGTTATCCAACCTAAACACCTCAATCTATAAATAATCCGACAACATATTATTCTAGCGGACTTCCTTTATAATTACAAGTATCATGCGCCAGAAACTTAAAATCTCAATAAAAAATTAATAATCCGGATTTTGCTCCTCATTTAACTCCATTGCTGCTTCCTGGAGTTCATCAAAATCAATCGTGGTTAACTGGTAGTCATGGTTCTCTTGATATTTAATCGCGGCCCGATAGTCCCACGAAGGCTTACTGACTTGTTCGCTCTCGGACTCCCGATCAACATCAAAAACCGTAAGTAATTCATCTGTATGCTCAAGCATAAATCGTTGATAATTCTGTAATTGCTGTGGTGATTGGTACGGCTGATTGCTGACTGACGCATGAAAATCAACCCGTTGCACAGTCGCCATTAATTTTTCTTGATTCTCTGCTTTCCAACGCGCAGCCACCTGTGCATAAGGGTCCATAATTGAGGTTTTCAACTGGGGATAAGTTTTCTTGAGCTCATGAGCAACTTCAATTCCCCACCGTTCAACCCCCATTTGCGGTCCACTAATGACCCAAAATTCATCTGAATGGTTGTTTAGACGCTCAATGAGCGCTTTTTTTAAGACATTTTTAATAACCTTCACTTTCGGGTCATTGTCCTGAAAAACGCTTAACTCGTAGGCCCGATAGCCAGTTATCCAGACACGATACACTTCAATTCCTCCATATTATGATTAACTATTGAATGTATTTTTTATTTCTCTTGAATGTATTTTTTATTTCTCTGGTATAATAGCACGTAGTCAAGGGAGGAGCCATAATGAGTATTCACTATCCAAGTGGACAGGGGCCACACCTTCACCGGACAAAACTGGTGAATCATTTACCCGCTCCACGCCAATCTTCATATAGCAAGCGTGGAATGTCCTTGGAAAAAGAAATTAACGAAAGCAATCAATACTACCGAGCCACCCACCAAGCGGTAATTCATAAAAAGCCAACCCCCATTCAATTGGTAAAAGTTGATTACCCAAAGCGAAGTGCTGCAGTAATCAAGGAAGCCTACTTCAGACGACCTTCAACAACTGACTATAATGGGGTCTACAAGGGTTATTACATTGACTTTGATGCAAAGGAAACCCGCAATAAACGATCATTCCCGTTGAAGAACTTTCATCAACACCAAATTGATCATTTGATGGCATGTGTTAAGCAAGGTGGTATCTGCTTTGCATTCATTAAATTCACCACTTTGGATTTGCTATACTTATTACCGGCAACCAAACTTTTTGCCTACTGGCAAGACCAACAAAATGGCGGAAAAAGTTCAATTACTCTGACCACCATTAAAAAAGATGGCATTCCCGTCAAATATGGGTTAAATCCACGGCTCCAATACCTACCAGCCGTTGATCGGTTAATTGCCATCTATAAAAAAGGAGAAAAGAATGAATAATGACGAATTTCCCAGCCGTCGCCAAAATGATGAGCTGGAGGAAAGCACTAGTCGCGGACCGCTGATCAAAAAAGTGCTCCTGTGGGCCGTGGGAATTATCGTTTTACTAATTATTGCGGGAGCTGTCCTCTTCTTTTACTGGGCATCCAGTGCACCCAAAATCAATCGAAGTGAATTAGCTAGTCAATCCACCACAACGATTTACGATGCCAACAATAAAGTGGTTTCCCGTTTGGGAGCCCAAAAACGGCAATATGCTAAATCAAACGAAATTCCAACAACTTTAAAACACGCTGTGGTTGCGATTGAAGATCGGCGCTTTTATAAAAATCACGGGGTTGACCCAACACGGATTGTTGGGGCGGCCTTAAATAATGTGTTCCACCATTCTGATGGGACGCAGGGTGGTAGTACCCTCACCCAGCAATTAGTTAAGCTTTCCGTCTTCTCAACAGCTGCTTCAGATCGAACTTTTAAACGTAAGGCCCAAGAAGCCTGGCTAGCAATTAACGTTGATCGAAACTTTTCAAAGAATGAAATTTTGAAGTTTTACATCAATAAAGTCTACATGGGAAACGGGGTCTACGGAATGAAGACCGCGGCTCAATACTACTACGGTAAAAATCTAAATGAATTGTCATTGGCCCAAATGGCCATGTTGGCGGGAATTCCACAGTCACCAACTTACTACAACCCGGCGGTAAGTGATACTAAAGCCGCCACAATCAGGCGTAACCAAGTTTTAAATGCCATGGTGCGAAGCAAGTATATTAGTCAGTCCCAAGCGAACAGCGCTAAATCAGAAGCCGTGACCGATGGTTTAGACAAAACGCACGGCAATACTAAGTCAAATGATGTTAACGTTAAGGAACCCGTTATTGACGCCTACGTCAAAGAAGTATTGGCCCAACTAGAACAAAAGGGTTACAACCCCCAAACCGACGGACTTCAAGTGCACACCAACATGGATCTTGGCGCACAGAATAAATTGTATGATGCCGCAAACAATTCCGTCTCTTTCCAAAGCAGTCAAATGCAGACTGGAGTGGCGGTTACTAACCCTCGTAATGGTCAAATCGTTGCCATGCTAGGTGGTCGGCATACCGGAAACATTGTATATGGTTTGAACCGAGCGGTCCAAACTAACCGTTCTTCTGGTTCTACTGCTAAGCCGCTGATGGATTACGGTCCGGCAATTGAATATCTGAATTGGCCAACCTTCTACACCTTGCGCGATACTAAGTTTGTTTGGCCGGGAACCAATACTGAGCTTCACGACTTCGATAACAAGACCAAGGGAACCATGACCATGCAAGACGCACTGGTTCAATCCCGAAACATTCCTGCTATTCGGGCCTTACAAAAGGTCGGCATCTCTCGGGCAACAACTTTCTTGAACGGATTAGGAATTTCCCAGAAGAAGGCCTTTACATTGAATAACGGGATCGGCTTATATGTTTCACCACTACAAGTTTCAGCAGCCTACGCTGCCTTTGCAAATGGTGGGACTTATTACAAACCTTACTACATCTCATCAATCACTACTCAGGATGGCAAGACCATTAACTATGGGAAACATGGTAAACGTGCGATGAGCAAGGCGACAGCATACATGATTACCTACATGCTCAAGGGTGTCATTGACAGTTCCGATGGTACGGGGACCGCTGCCCACATTAGTGGTGTCCACCAAGCCGGCAAGACCGGGACCACGAATTATCCTTCTGGCCATAGTCAATCTGGGGTTATGGATTCATGGATGGCTGGGTATACGAAGAATTACTCAGTAGCCATCTGGACTGGTTATGATCAACCAATGAAGAATTCAATCTCAAGTGCTTATGAAAAGTCCGCGATCTTACTTTACCGCGCAATTATGGAATACTTAGACGGTAAGAACCACGCCAGTGATTGGCGAATGCCTGATACCGTTGAAGCGGTTCTTTATCGTGGACGGCGTGGCCTTGTTGTTAAGGACTCTAAGTGGGCGCTTGAATACACTGCCATCGACGATAGTGATAGTTCATCTAGTTCTTCAAGCAGTGAAAGTTCTAGTTCGAGCTTATCCTCTTCCGTCAGTTCATACTTCGAAAGCAGCAGTAATAATTCCTCCAGTGCTGCTAGTTCATCTGCTACCGAAGGCAATAACAATGGTAACGGTGGTGCTACTGGAAATAATACTGAAACATCCGGAACTGGACAAAATTCAGCTCCAACAACTCCATAATTATAGAAAACAGTCGCTAATGCCAAGATGGTATTAGCGACTGTTTTTCTTTTCATTTAACCAATTTTTAACCTGTGGAATCAACAGTTTAGCAATTTCTTGACCGCCTGCTGGTGACCAGTGCAGATGATCACCAAAATCGTATTTGGTCAACAAATTATCGTGGGCATCACGGAGTTGACGTGCTCCATCGACAATCCATGACCGCTGACGCAACCATGCATTAATCGTTCGCCGTTGGCTGGTAATAATTTGCTCTGCCGGTAAGGGATCAGGTAAATCAAATAAACGGAATGGTGCAATGGTAGTTGTTAATACTTTGCTTTGTCGAGCACGACAAATGGCAGCCAGTTCTTGATATCCGCTGATAATTTCTTGAGGGGTTACGTTTTGTTCTGCCATCGTTTTGCTATAAAACGGCAAAATCAGATCGTTTGTCCCGATGATAGCAATGGTCATATTAGGCCGCAACGTTGATTTCTGAAGACGTTTTAAAAGGCTGCGCCCAAAAGTTTCATATAATGGTTCTTCCATTGGTGCATCATGACAGAGCTGATTACCAGAAATCCCAGTTTGCAACCAACAAAGTTGATTTGGATTAGATTGATTGAAATTACGAATCAGTTCGGCGACCACCATCCCGCTTTCAACTAGTGAGTCACCGGTAATCTCAACGTATACAGGGTTAATTGACGAGGATACCTCCAAGCTTTCTAAACTGAACCACCCTTTGCGGTTCCGCCATCGCTCCGTGAGCGGCGGAATGAAATCACTCTGCCGTGAAAGGGCCGCATTGGTAAGCATTGTTTGATAAGTCGAAGCAAAATCAACATACTCCTGAGGATGATTTGCAATCATCTTAATGTAGACAGGTTGACCAACCTTGATTGGAAATGTTACTGGATCCGTCCGAATGACACTATGTTCTGGAATTATAATTTGCGGTTGATAATGAGAGGTTATTTGTTGCGCAGCTGTAAAATGCGGTGTGCTTGCCACCTGCACGTCGTCAAATAATAACACGTGCCGACCAAAGCGATTAGTTAATTTCAGGCGCATTTGGTTCCCACTAATTGTCGGCGTTACCTTAACCACTTGGCATAATTCATCATAATGAAACGGCAATGCACTCATATCATGTGTTGCTTGATAATGACTTGGCACCCACTGCATTCCTCACCCCTCCATTCATTATTACATCAATGGGCTCCAGTGTTTGGCAAAACCAAATTCTAGAGCCCATGAGTTTATTATTAATGCTGTTCAGCAATTAAATCAATCACATCCGCTTGGGGAATTCCCATAAAGTACTTGTTTAAATCAAACTGGTTTAACGCTGCTCGGATAGCTGCGGGTTCATACCGCAAGCCTTTGATTGCCGCTTCCAAATCTTGGACATTGGCAGTCCCAAAGAAATCACCATAAATTTTTAGGTTTTTAACTAAACCATCTTCAATTAAGAAGCGGGCATCAATCGTACCACTCGTAAAGTGGTGTCGTTTCTTAACCGTAAATTCAGGTGATTTACCATAGACCCAATCCCAATTTTTATACAATTGCTTTTCAATTTTATCAATTGCAGCGTTATCTTCGGTGGTCAAATGATATTCATTTTTCTGAGCCGCTTTTAAGGTATCGGTATGGTAAATGTGCTTAATTAATTCATCCCGAAATTCCATTGTCGTTAAATCCTGATATTCCGGTTTCAGATACTGCATGATATTGGTAACTCGTGAACGAACGGACTTAATGCCCTTCGAAGCAATTTTATCCTTTGGCACCCGGAGTGCATGCGCAACCAAATCAGTATTTACGTTGTACATTAAGGTTCCGTGAGAGAACGTTTTCCCACCACGGGTATACATCGCGTTACCAGAGAATTTTTTACCGTCCACCACGATGTCATTACGACCCGTGACTTCAGCTCCGGTACACCCCATTTCATGCAAGGCGTCGACAACTGGTTTAACGAGGTCTTTAAAATCACCAAACCGAATTTCATCCGCTGGTACCACAAAACTAAAACATAGATTACCAAGGTCTTGGTACATTGCTCCCCCACCGGAAAGCCGCCTGGTAACCGTTACCCCATGTTCCTCACAATATTGTTGATTGATTTCTTCGAGGGTATTTTGATTCCGCCCAACAATAATACAATCTTGCTCGATGTAGAACAACATAAATGGTGGCTTAATTCGGTCACTATTCATTAAATATTGTTCAGTAGCTAGATTACGACGAATGTCATGACTTTTCATTGCTAAATATTGCATTACTTTAATTCTCTTTCCATTGTATTAAATATTCGTTGGCATCCCAAGACCAACATCAGCACTATCCATAATTGCTTCAGAAAGTGACGGGTGGGGATGGACAGTTAAAGCCACATCTTCAACCGTTGCACCAGATTCAATCGCTAGTGTAAGTTCACTAATCAAATCAGAGGCATCCGCACCGACAATTTGAGCACCCACGATTTGTGACTGGTCTTTGGTAAAGACGAGTCGAACAAAACCATCTGGCGCGTGCATAGAAACTGCCCGGCCATTAGCAGAGAATGGGAACTTTGCTGATTTAACATCCAAGCCCTGATCCTTAGCTTCGGCAACGGTCAATCCAGTCGTCGCAATTTCTGGATCAACATAGCAAACCGCCGGCATTGCTCGATAATCAACCACTGACTTTTGACCGGCGATTGCTTCAGCCGCAACCTTGCCTTCATAACTAGCCTTATGCGCAAGTGCGGCTCCGGCAACAATATCACCAATCGCATAGATGTTATTAATGTTGGTCCGTCCTTGGGCATCGACATTAATTAACCCCCGTTGATCAGTTTGAATGCCAACCTGCTCTAAACCGATGTCCTTGGTATTTGGTCGCCGACCAACTGCAACACAGACATTATCAGCATTAACGGTTTCTTCCTTGTCATTTAAGGTATAGGTTACAGTAACCCCATTGCCATCATCAACCGCTGATTTTGCCATGGCATTTGTAACAATGGTGACGCCCCGCTTTTCAAGGTTCGTTTGCGCAATCTTAACAACATCCTTTTCATAATTTCGCAGGATGGCGTCAGTTCCTTCTAAGATGGTAACGTGGGTCCCAAAGTTGGCATATGCTGATGCTAATTCACAACCGATATAGCCACCACCAATGATTACTAACTCTTTTGGCTGTTGTTGAAGCTCTAACAAACCTGTCGAATCAATCACCCGGCCGTTAAACTTAAATCCTGGAATTTCGATTGGATGGCTGCCTGTCGCGATAATTAAGTTCTTGAAGGTATAGGTTTGTGCACTATCACCCTTCATGACCCGTAAACTATGTTGATCTTTCAAAAAGGCCCGTCCGTGAATCACGTCAATCTTATTTTTCTTAAAGAGGTAAGCCACCCCATTGGTCATTCGTTGAACAACTGAACCACGATATCCTTGGACCTTTGACCAATCTAAATCAACATCACTAGCAGCAACTCCTTCATCTGCGGAATGCAACGTAGTTTGATAATCATGCGAAACTTGGATTAACGCTTTTGAAGGAATACAACCAACCCGTAAGCAAACTCCGCCGAGCTGATCATTTTCTTCAATTACTGTTACCTTTTGGCCTAACTCGGCAGCATGAACCGCAGCAACGTAACCACCAGGACCAGAACCAATCACAACAGTATCTAAATCAATTGGAAAATCACCTACAACCATTATTCAATCATCCTTCCATTAACAGTAATTCTGGATCTACTAATAATTCCTTTAACCGGTTCATTGCCCGTTGTGCAGTTCCACCATGAATGATGCGATGATCAACAGCCAGTGAAAGTTTAAGCACTTTAGCAATCTTAACCTGATTATTTTCGACAATTGGTTCTGGAGAAATCTTCCCCATGCCTAAAATCGCTACTTCAGGCCAATTAATCAATGGGGTAAAGAAGCCACCACCAATAGAGCCAATATTCGTAATTGACATTCCGGTGTGTCCCATGTCATCGGCACTTAACTTACCATCCTTGGCCTTTGCGGTATTCGCCGAAATTTGCCTGGCGATCGCAAATAAGCTGCGTGAATCAGCATGCTTAACATTTGGTACAAACAGGCCACGATCAGTATCCGTAGCAATTCCCACATTGATGTAGTCACGGTAGTTAATAGCGTGATTATCCATGTCAACAGTAGCGTTAAAGACTGGGAATTCCTTCATAATTACCGCTAATGCCTTGGTCATATAAGCCATGAAGGTTAAATGAACACCATGTTCCTTCGCCAATTCCTTATATTTCTTACGGTGATCCCAGAGCTTATCCACATTAACTTCATCAAAGAGATGAATCATTGGAATTTCTGATGACGACTTAATCATTGCCTTCGCCGTTGCTTTCCGCACTGGTGTCATCTTCTCAGCGTGCGTTGGCCATGCGCTATCCGCACTTACCGGAGCAGGTTTAGCTGATGCTGTTTCATTGGAAGTGGTTGACGCGACAGTATCTGATGATGGCGCCTTCATGAATGCTTCAACATCACTCTTCAAGATTTGACCATGACGACCAGTTCCCTTGACAGCCGTCAATTGAACGTCATTATCACGGGCAAACTTACGAACTGCAGGCATTGCCAAAACCGGTACAGAGTGGTCAGCTTGAGCAGGAGCAGTTTGATTAGTATCGTTCGTTGAAGCAGCATGAGGCTGCGGAGCTGAAGTACTTGTAGTATCTGAACCACTAACGTTGCCCAACCCTTTAGCTACCGAAAGCTTAACGAGTGGTTGACCAACTTCGGCTGTCTCATCTGGTTGAACCAAAATTTCCAGCACCGTTCCGTCAACGGGTGATGGTAATTCTTCGACAGATTTATCGTTTTCGATTTGAACGAGATCATCGTCCTTTTTTATGGTATCGCCAACTTTGACATGCCACTCACCGACAGTTCCTTCAGCCATGCCTTCACCAATATCCGGTAGTTTAAATTCATAAATGTCCTGACCAGCGGCACTATTATCATCTTGCTTGGGGGCTGCAGGTTTTGTAGCTGGCGTTGCCGTTGCATCAACATTACCGAGTCCATCAGCAACCGTCATTTCTACTAATGGTTGACCAACTTCAGCAGTCTCATCTGCTGGGACAAGAATCTTATCAATCGTTCCATCCACGGGTGACGGCAGTTCTTCGACGGACTTATCATTTTCAATTTGAACGAGATCATCGTCCTTTTTAATGGTATCGCCCTCTTGGACATGCCATTCACCGACAGTCCCTTCAGCCATTCCTTCACCAATGTCTGGCAATTTAAATTGGTATTTCTCACTCATTCTTTGTTCACCTCATTAAAAATTAACGGTTTCTTTAACGGCATCAACAATGTCTTGCGTATTTGGCAACCATGCCGTTTCACCTTGACTAAATGGATATGGCGTATCTGGCGCTGCCACCCGTTTAATTGGGGCATCCAGTGATAAAATCCCCTTTTCCGCAATTAGGGCAGCTACTTGAGCACTAACGCCAGCTTGACGTTGCGCTTCTTGAACCAGAACCGCCTTACCAGTCTTTTTCACGGAGGCAAGAATTGTGTCTTCATCTAATGGGGCAATCGTTCGCAAATCGACAACTTCCGCATTAATGCCCTCCTTAGCCAGTTGATCGGCAGCCTTAAGACTCGCTTGAACCATGTAACCATAAGTGATAATTGAAACATCGGTTCCTTCCCGCTTTACGGCCGCTTGATCCAGCGGTACTGTATAGGCATCCTCTGGAACTTCTTCCTTTACAGAACGGTATAACTTCATGTGTTCCAAGAAAATAACCGGATCGTCAGAACGAATGGAAGAAATCAAAAGTCCTTTGGCATCATATGGGCCACTTGGAACAACCACTCGTAATCCTGGAACTTGTGCAACCAACCCTTCAAAACTGTCAGAATGCAGTTCTGGAGTGTGTACACCACCACCAAATGGTGTTCGAATCGTGACTGGGTACTTCCTTGATCCGCCCATTCGGAACCGTTCACGAGCTAATTGTCCAGCAATTTGATCAAATGCTTCAAAAACAAAGCCCATAAATTGAATTTCCGGAACGGGACGGAAGCCTTGCATTGCCAAACCATTGGCTAACCCAATGATGCCGGATTCAGCTAACGGCGTATCATAAACCCGATCTTTTCCATACTTTGCTTGCAAGCCATCGGTAGCTCTGAAGACACCACCATTTTTACCAACATCTTCACCAAAAATTTGCACCTGATCATCATGGGCCAATTCTTCATCTAGGGCGTTGGTAATTGCTTTAATCATTGTTAATTTAGCCATGATTACTTGCCCTCCTTTGCTGTATATTCATCAATTTGTTTTTGAATTGCTGGTGGTGTTTCCACAAATTCATTCTTAAGGTATTCAGTTACTGATTCCGCTGGTTGAGATTCAACTTCATGAATGGCGTCATCAATTTCTGCTTCAACTTCTTTTTCGTAGGCTGTTTCTTGTTCTTCACTCCAGATCCCTTTGGCGGTTAGGAATTTCCGCATCCTAGTTAACGGATCCTTAGCATGCCAAGCATCTTCCTCTTCCTTAGTCCGGTAGCGCTTTGGATCATCACCTGATAAAGTGTGGGGACCGTACCGATAAGTCAGCGTTTCTAGCATGACTGGGCCATTTCCAGCAACAATGTAGTCACGCGCCTGCTTAGCTGCAGTATAAACCGCCAGGGCATCCATTCCGTCAACAACCACACCAGGAATACCAACAGCCACCGCTTTTTGTGCCAAAACTGGCGCAGCCGTTTGCAATTCCCGTGGTACAGAAATTGCATAAAGGTTATTTTGAACTATGAAGAGGGCTGGGGCTTTGAATGCGCCCGCAAAGTTCATTCCTTCGTAGAAGTCACCTTGCGAAGTTCCACCATCACCAGTATAGGTATAAGCAAACGCCTTGCTGCCCTTCTTCTTTAAGCCAAGCGCGACTCCAGCAGTTTGTACATACTGGGCACCAATAATAATTTGTGGCGGCATCGCATTCAAATCTGCCTCATACTTATTACCATTAACCATGCCTTTGGACCACATAAAGGCCTTGGCAAGTGGCAAACCATGTTTAACTAGTTCCGGAACATCACGATAACCACCGAGCAGGTAATCATCCTTCGTCATGGCGTAGTTGGAAGCCATCTGACTAGCCTCTTCACCAGCAGTGGGTGCAAAGAAGCCAAGTCGCCCTTGGCGGTTAAGCTTGGTCGTCCGGTCATCAACAATCCGTGACCAGATCATTTGTTTAAATAGGTCTACCAGTTGATCATCCGTTAAATCAGACATCATATCCTGGTTCACAACTTCCCCGTTTTCGTTCAACACCTGCAGTGTTTGGTATTGTGGGGTGTGCTTTAATTTTTCAAAATCTAATTGAACCATTTGTTTGCACTTCCTTAATAATTGTCTAAGTTGATAACGCTTACATATAGTATTCTACATCTTTTTTTATATTATTCAATTTTGTGTACATTTACACGGTAATTACTATGCACACTACCCGGCTACGTTGTTGTTAAACCAACGAATCCAAGATGAATTTATTTTGTAATTAGCAACTTTGCTCAATTGTGAACTTCTGGACCAATTGCTGATTTGATTTAACAAAGGATAAAAAAGCGCGGCCTGGAAAACCAGACCGCTTAGATTAGCTTATTTTAATAGTGAAAATCAGCTTCATCATCATTTAGTTCAGGAGCAACAGCAGTGTTTTCACGCCGACCACGTTGAAGAATGTAGATTGCAACAATCACAATTAAGATTCCGCCTGCTTCGACCCAGTTCATATTTAAGTGGAAGAAAATAACACTCAAAATACTGGTCGTAATCGGTTGTGCTGCATCCATAATACTAATTACGTCAGATGGAGCAATTCGCGAAGCATACAGTAACATTCCAAAAGGAATAATGGTCCCAAAGAGCATTACCGTAGCAACTGAAGAAACCAGAGTTACTGTCAAGTGAGGTGGATTTGCCCAAAATGGTCGAAAGCAATTGAAGAAGATTCCAGCAATCATCGTTCCCCAACCGAGGACTACTAATGGTGGATTCTTGGCAGCCGCTTTCTTGGGTAAAACAACATAGAAAGCAGCAGTAATTCCTGAACCGAGTCCCCACATCAAAGAAATAAATGGTACTGCTAAGTGAGAAAAATCTCCCCGGGTGATGCAAAGGAAGACCCCTAATAATGCCAGAATGAACGCAATCAAATCACTCCGCATTGGCATTTTACGTTGAAAAATGACCGAACCAAGCACGATGAACAACGGTGAGAGGTACTGCAAAATTGTTGCAGTGGATGCGTTCCCGGTTTGGATTGCGTAGTAGAAGGTCAACAAATTAAACGCTAACCCAAAAATCGCGTAAGTAAATACCGAGATCAAACTGGTCCGATCCTTAAAGACGTTGAAAATTTGTCCTCGGTATAAAAAGGCACTAATCATTAGTAAAATCAATCCGGTAAAGAACGTCCGCGTCGATAGCATCCATGAGGCTGGAATGGCCAGATTTTGTGAAATTAATTGTAGAACCGTTCCTGAAATCCCCCAACTAAACGACGCCATGGCCGCCCAGAGAATCCCTTTTCTGACTTGGTTATGATTTGTCAATTGTCTTTCTCCTTATTCAATATAAGTAATATCTTATCATGAATTATGAAGTCACTTGACTTTTTAGCAAAAATACTCATAAAAAAAGCTTTGTCACTAATTTGACAAAGCTTTTTTAAATAATAATGTTCAATTACTTAATTAAAGAAAGAACGAACCCAGTTTACCAACCGTTGGAACCAGTTTGAAGCTTGCTGCTCAGCTTGCTTGGCAGAATCACTATTCGCCCACTGCTTAGCTTTATTCATCAAATTGCCGCTTGAATTTTTAACATTGTTAATTGTGTTAGTGACGTTATTAACGTATGTCTTACTTGAGGAAATCGGTGAATTTTGGAAAGTAACTAGAGAATTAGCAATCTTATTTTGTTGGCGCGTTGACGTTTGATCTTCAATTCCCCGCTTTTCCAACGCGTCATTCAACATCTTTTGAATATCCTGTTTAGTGGCTAACTCCCCACTATTCTGTTTCTTTTGGGCAATCTGCTTAGAAACATCACCAACGGCGGCCATTAATTTACCAGCATAGTTCTTATCATCCGAATTTGCATCAATAGCTCCTTGTGTAGCATCCATAACTGAGTTAGCCGCACTGGTGTTTTGAGGATTTAGTTGGTGTCCATCCGCTGCAAATGCTTTGTAAACACCTGTCAATGCCGACTCGCCAGAAACAGGACGGTTAGCGGTAACATTAATTGTAATATCCGTTACTCCAGCCATTTGTGCAACCATCGCATACTGTTGCGCAGTGACTTTGGTAATGTTTGACTTACCATTATACTTACGAATATTAACTTTAACACCTGAACCAGGATCAGTCGGCGCAATCGATACTGATGAAATCATCGCGGCATTCGTCGTCGATGAATCATTGCCAATATACTGTTGATAATCAGCCGCTGTCGCCGTTAATTTCTTAAAAGACGAATCAACATCCATCGTATCATTTAAGTCACTATAAACACTTTGGGGTGCCCCAGCACCATAAACAACATAAGATGATGAGAGAGTGGATGTATTTGATTGACTACTTGCGCTCACCGATTGCTGGTCAGCCATTACCGCTTGTGTTGGCAGGCTGGCAATCCCCACCACCGTAGTGGCTAATAACGCTAAGGAAATAATTTTAGTTGTGGTTTTCATGATTTATCCTCCACATTTTTTATTAAGCTAATTATACAACGTTGCCTAGTAAAAATACTGAAAGCTACTAATTCTTAAAAACTTTTGGCGGAATTTATGAATTATTAGAATCCGTATTATTTAATTTGAAAATTGGAATTTTTTGTCCTGATGGTTGGACCCCGTGCTGAGTATTACCACTTGAATAGTGATGTTGTTCATCAAATTGTTTCATTGCCACTTTCACCGCTTGTGGAGTTTTAAGATTTTGTCGCGCCCAGTTACTCAAAATCCGATCCATATATTTAAAATTATACTTCCCATTTAAGACGGTCTCCCGTAAAGCTAACTTAATAATTTCAATATCATAATGATCCTGATCCAGCCAGTCGTTCACTAAACTCATTTCAATCGGGTTTAACAAACGCCCAAATTCCGTCTCTAAAGTTGCAAATAACTCTTGGCGCTGATTCTTCGTTTGTTGCTGGTGAGTGGTTGTCGTTTGCTGCTCAATTAAGCGCTGCAATTTATGTAGTAATGGAGCAAAATTATATTCCATACTCTCTTTGCCATCAGTACTTTTTACCATTTTTTGGACCATCAAATGATCCTTGATCATTTGATTAATTAGATCATAAACTTGATCTTCCGTCGTCCCTAAATGACGGGCAATTTGGCTGACCGCAGGATCACCTTGGCCGCGATCAATGTAAGAACGCAATTCAATGTAAACCATTAATTCCGCCGTCGTCATCCCAATTTCATGGTAATGGTGGAGAAGCAAGTTACTAACCGCGGTCGTGCCTGCAGCAACATACTTTTCCATGAAGGATTGTTGAGCCATTATAAAACTCCTTTCGGTTAATAAGATGATTTCAAGCCTAGTTCAGTAATACGGAAACGAGTCCCAAAGGACAACCATCGTTGAACTCTGGGACTCGATGTGTAATTAATAATCTACTCTAAATGGTATCGGCCTTGGTCTGTTGAAATTTATGGGCGCAGACGGTTCAACATCCGTGGGAATGGAATATTTTCCCGAATATGGTCTTGAAGAGTAACCCATGAGAGGAACCGTTCTAGTCCCATTCCAAATCCAGAGTGTGGAACTGAACCGTACTTCCGCAAGTCGTCATACCAGCCATAATCTTCCTTACTCAAACCATTTTCTTCTAGTTTAGAAGTAATGTATTCGTAGTCGTATGACCGTTCAGAACCACCGATAATTTCACCATAACCTTCCGGTGCTAATAAGTCCGCACAAATAACTTGCTGTGCATCCTCAGGATCTGTTGGCATGTAGAAGGCCTTAATTGACCGTGGATAGTTCTTAATGAAGACCGGTTTATTAAATTGGTCGGCAAGGAACGTTTCTTCTGGCGCACCAAAGTCATCACCATACTTCACATCCATGCCACCCTTTTGCAGCATTTCAATCGCTTCTTTATAAGTGATCCGCGGATAAGGTAATTCAGTAAATGGCTTCAAGCTTTCAACGGAGCGACCAACCATTTCAAGTTCTGTTGGGCACTTATCAATCAAGTCCTGAATTAAGTAAGCAACGTACTGCTCTTGGATTTCTTCACTTTCTTCTTCATGACACCATGCCATTTCAGGTTCAATCATCCAAAATTCCGTCATGTGCCGCCGGGTCTTGGACTTTTCCGCCCGGAAAGTTGGTCCCATTGTATAAATTCGCCCTAAGGCCATTGCCCCTGCTTCACCATACAGTTGTCCAGACTGGGACAAGTAGGCATCTTCATCAAAGTAATCGACATTAAAGAGTTCCGTCGTTCCTTCTGGTGCACTAGAAGTCAAAATTGGCGCATCAAATTGCGTAAAACCATGCTTATCAAAGAACTCCATTGTGGAAAGCTTCACCTGGCTCCGAATCCGCATCAAAGCCCATGGCTTCCGCGAACGTAACCACAAGTGACGATGATCTAACAAGAAATCAATCCCGTGTTCCTTGTTACCAATTGGGTATTCATCACTTTGTCCAACAATTTCAAGATCGTTGATATGAATTTCATAGCCAAACTTGGACCGCTTGTCTTCAGCAATTTCCCCGGTAACCACAAAGCTAGTCTCAGGGTGTAAATCATGCTTAGCAGCTTCAAAAGTTGCTTCGTCAACATCATTTTTTCGAATAATTCCTTGGAAAAATCCAGAACCATCCCGCAATTGCAAAAACGCAATCTTACCACTGGACCGCTTATCAGTTAACCATACACCAATCTTAACCGTTTCCCCGACATGCTGGGGAGCTTGACTAATTGTAATTGTCTCCATTAAATATCCCTCATTTCAAAATTATAAGTTATTAATTTTTTGTACAAATTTACCATTATGGAAATTAATTAAATCATAACATAACGCACCCTTTGAATTAACATAAGTAACTTCCCAAACCACTTTATTATTAAAGTAACCGGGAGCCGTTCTGAGAATTCGTCGGGGCCGTTCATTTGCCTTGACCTTGGCAATTGCCTGTTGACTATTAAGTCCCTTGGCCTGATTAACAACCGTAATGTGACCACCCTTGGCAGGAATGATCACGAGCACTTGACGCCGGTGCTGGTTTTGACCAGCTACCGTATAGTAAGTCTTTTCACGATTATACACGTAGAAACCTGTCGGTTGATCCACCTTCGCGTACTTCCTAGCCAGTGCATATGCCTCATGACGAGCTTGACTGCGGGGGTGGTTGGCAATTGCAAATGAAATCCAGCACACTAAAATAATTCCCAAGATCGTTAACACAATCCGCCGGAATAGGCGCATTCCATTAATGCGATTTTGCTTTTTTTGAACATCTCGCCGACTTTGCATTGCTTTTCCCTTTCTCAACAATTTAACAACTTTAATATTATAGCAAATTAATTACCATTTGTATGTTGTTGACAGTGTTTTAAGAATTTTTTTGTCTTTGTAGCAATTTGACGAGTGGCAACCTGTTCCACCGTCAGATCTTTTGGCAAAGCATTCAGAATACTTCGACCATAACGTCGTTGTGCTAAACGTGAATCTAATACCACCGCGACTCCATAATCTTGGGGAGTTCTTAAGAGGCGGCCAATTCCCTGGCGTAAGCGAATCGTTGCTTTGGGCAAAGCTGAATTATAAAAGGGATTCTTCCCTTGTGATTGCAGTAGCTGATGTTCTGCTTTCGTAAACGGCTCATCGGGCGCGTCAAATGGTAAACGGGTCACGATTAGTAATTGGAGTTGTTGGTTTGGTAAGTCAATTCCTTCCCAAAAACTATTTGCACCCATTAAAAGCGAGTTGGTTCCAGTTGCAAATTGCTTCAACAATTTTTCACGATTACCATTGATCCCTTGTGCTAAAATGTCACGTTGATTAAACAAATCAGTTTGCCGAAGCAGTCCATAAACTTGTTCGATCGTTACTAATGAATTAAACAAAACCATCGTTTGACATTGGTTTTCCTGGGCAATTCGATAAATGCTTTGTGCCAGATAATTGATATACTCATTCTCATTTTGATAATCCGGCATTACGGAATCAGTGGCGACGTATAACCGTGCATTTTGCTGATAATCAAAAGTTGAAGCGAAACGCTTGCTTTTAACCTTCTGCGGATCTAAATCTAATTGCTGGTAAAGATAGTTTAACCGGCCGGAAGTGAAGAGCGTGGCCCCAACAAACAGCTGCCGATAGAAATAGGCATACACATTTTCTCGTAAGTAATGGTTTGCAGCTAACAGACCACCAGATAGGCGAAGAGTACTCCGTTCGCTGGACTGACGAACATTGAGCCAGTACACTGCCGCATCATTTTCATCTCGTAAGTTTTGGCCAACAAGCCGAAAATGTTCATCAATGTGCGTTAGGACACTCATCTGGCTGCCAACCTGATTCATTACATACCGATCGCTACTCAACCAGCTTTCGTTACGCGCTTTAAAGAGATGTTCTAAGGCTGTGAAATGTAATTTTAGGCTCGCCAGAGCTTGCTCTAATCGCATCATTAACGACTGATCTGGTGATAGCAACTCATACAGATCATGATTGTCAACGACCTGTTCGATAAATTCATCACCAGCCGTAATCTTGGTTTGATTGAGCATTCCGTATAATGCCTCTTGAATATCGTCTAACGCTGCCCGAAATTCATGTAAATCAGCCCGCATAAGTTCAAGATTATATTGACCCAGCGGCAATTTAGCGAACAACTTAGTTAAGCCTTGCTCGCTTTCGGCTTCAGTCAAGGTCTGTAATTGGTTAATGGCGACCGCCGCCCGTGAAAAACTAATTTCATCACGTGAATTTTGGAGAACACTTTCACTCAAGTGCTGAGCCTCATCCACTACCAAGTACGTTAATGGGCTGGTTGCACCTAACTCTTGAGCATGAGCAACTAAATAGGAGTGATTAGTGACAATGATGTTAGCCGTCGCTAATTTTTTCTGTCGCCGTACCAAAAAATCGTTCCGATAAAGCGGATCATCCTTAGTTAGCGAAGCAACTCCATGGTGACGAATTTCTGTGAAGAATGGTGACCGCTGGGAATTAAGGTTTAATTCGTCTAAATCCCCCGTAGTAGTTTGTAGTAGCCATACCAAGATTTGCGCTTTGATCATCTGAACCAGTTGTGAATCGTCATGGACACTTAACGAGTGCACAAATTTACTCAAATTTAAGTAATGGGAATTCCCCTTTACTAGCACCGCAGTCGTGTGAAAAGGCAAGATTTGATTTAATTGATCCACTGGTTTAGAGATAAGCTGCTCTTGCAAAACATTCGTTGTAGTACTAATCACAATTTTATGGCGTGGATAGGTTAAGTAGCTCAATGGCAGTAGATAACCAAGGGTTTTCCCCATTCCAGTACCTGCTTCAATCACCAATTGATTATTTCCATCACGACTAAAGTGATTATAAATGGCGTTCATCATTTTCGACTGAGCAGGCCGATATTCTAGCTTTTGCTTAAACAGTCGTTCCTTCTGGCGTTTTGTTCGTGGGTAGTGAATCGTCGGTACTGTTTCCGGAGCAATTGGTCGTTCTTTTCGCAAAGCGACTCCGCCACTAATGTATAAATGATCAGCTAACGGAAGTGGGTGCTGATTACGCTCATCCAATTCCCGTTGAAAAAGATTAGCCGTTTGAAATGGCAACTGCATTTCCATCTTCACTAACGTTTGTAAAGTAACTGTCGGCAAAGCACGTAATTTAGCCAAAAGATCCTTTAGTAACACACCAGTTGCCTCAGCATCAGAAACCGCACTATGCGGATGATCATGTTCAATATGCAAATAGCTAGTTAAATCACGCAGTCGGTAACTTTTGGCTGTGGGCATTAAAATCTGACTGAGCGTAACGGTATCAATGGCGGAAATCCGTAAGGGATCCCTACCTACCCGCGTCAATTCATGGTTAATAAAGGGAAAATCGAAGTTAACGTTGTGCGCAACAAAGATGGTCCCACTCAGCAAGCTTTCCAGAGTTGGAGCGATATCTTCTAATAAAGGTGCTTTACTAACGTCCTTATCAGTAATCCCGGTTAATTGTTGTACGCTTCGCGGAATCTTCATTAATGGGTTGATTCGAGTTTCAAACTGGTTAATAATCTTTCCATCTTGGATCATCACTAGCCCGACTTGGATAATCCGGTCGCCGCTTTTGACACTGGTCCCTGTTGTTTCTAAATCAACCACGGAATAAATTGGTCCTCTTTTCCGCTGCTTCGTTTTCATGGTCCAAATCACCTACGATTAAATTAATGATTACGTGGGATTGACACTTTCCGTAAAAGTATCTTTTCTTATCATACTATGGAAAGTTTAACTTGACCATTCCCAAGAAATATTAAGGTTCCGCAAAAATTCACCGCGCGAATCAAAATAATGGTAAAATGGAATTTGGACTTTTTTAGAAAGCAGGTTGATGTTTTTACCATGCAAAAAAAGGGAATTGGTAACAGTCACGCCAAAATTATCCTGATGGGCGAGCATAGCGTTGTTTACGGGCAGCCTGCAATTGCTCTCCCCCTCCCAAATGTGACCACCGAGGTCGTCATGATCGGTAATGATAATCATGAACAAATAATTGAAAGTCGCTACTTTTCTGGTCCGGTGGCAGAACTGCCGCAAGCCATGAGTGGAATTGCTAAATTGATTAAGGAATTAGTAATCCACTTTGCAGGCCAAGCGGATGGTTGGACAATGAAAATTACTAGTGACATTCCAGCTGAACGAGGCATGGGATCCTCGGCTGCCTGTACCGTAGCCATTATTCGCGCCATGTTTGACTTTTATGACCAGTCACTCGATCGTCAAAGCCTTCTTCGCTGGGCGGACGTTGAAGAAAAGGTCACTCACCGTAGTCCCAGCGGACTAGATGCTGCCACTGTTAGTTCAGCCAACCCAGTCTGGTTTAAAAAGGGTGCCAAGGGCACACCAATTAGCTTGAATCTTGAGGCAACCATGGTCATTGCAGACACCGGAATTAAGGGTGCGACTAGAGAAGCAATTCAGACCGTCAAAGACAAGCTCCAGCATCAACCAAAGGCTGCACAACAACTAATCGACAAATTAGGACAGCTGACTGAAGAAAGCCGTGATGCAGTCGCCAATAATCAGGCTACCCGGTTAGGTGAAAAACTCACTGCTGCCCACCATGCCCTTGATCAGCTTGGCGTAAGTGATCCAAAACTAAACCAACTTGTTACGACGGCACTAGCTAACCATGCTTTAGGGGCAAAATTAACTGGTGGCGGGCGTGGTGGCTGCATGTTTGCCATTACCAAGTCAGCGTTAGGTGCACGAAAACTTGCCAGCATTCTCAAAGAACATGGCGCAGTGGCCACTTGGATTCAACCCTTTAATAAAGGGGTAACATCATGAAAGCAAGTGCACGGGCACATACGAATATTGCCTTAGTTAAGTACTGGGGGAAAAAAGATCCCCAACTAATCATTCCACAAACTGATTCATTATCACTAACCCTTGATAAATTCTTCACCGACACCACGGTGGAATTTATTGAATCATTAAAGCAGGATGAACTCATTATTGATGACCAGCCAGTGGCACCACAAAAAATGGCTAAAGTGACGGCGGTCCTGAGTCAAGTTCGGTCTTTAAGCCATCAACATTATTTTGCCAAAGTAATTTCACAAAATAATGTACCAAT
This sequence comes from Limosilactobacillus coleohominis 101-4-CHN, assembly GCF_000161935.1. GTDB lineage: Bacteria > Bacillota > Bacilli > Lactobacillales > Lactobacillaceae > Limosilactobacillus > Limosilactobacillus coleohominis_A. The sequence continues at coordinate 399,311 of NZ_GG698802.1, forward strand.
GGCAGCCGGTTTAGCGTCATCCGCATCTGCCTTTGCAGCATTGGCACTAGCAGCAAGTACAGCTGCTGGATTACATTTATCACCACGCGATTTATCGCGGTTAGCCCGCCGCGGATCTGGTTCGGCAACCCGTTCCATTTTTGGTGGTCTGGTGGAATGGCACGCTGGTGTAGATGATGCTAGTTCTTATGCAGAACCAATTATGGAACAAGTCGATTTTGGAATCGAAATGATTGCCATCTTAATTGACACTAAGCAAAAAAAGGTCTCTAGTCGTGGTGGAATGCAATTATCAGTCACTACATCACCATTTTATCCAGCGTGGCGAAAAGTGGTTGCGGACGATATGCAAGCCATGAAAACAGCAATTTCCAAACGGGATATTAATCAGATGGGACATATTGCTGAAGAGAATGCGATGCGGATGCATGCGTTAACCATGTCTGCAGATCCGGCATATACCTATTTTGAAGGGGCCACTATTAAAGCCATCAATCTGATTAAAGGCTTGCGAGAACAAGGAATAAACTGCTATTATACGATGGATGCGGGTCCTAACGTCAAAGTAATCTATAACCACCAGGACCGTCAACGAATTATTGATAAATTAGCTCCGGTGTTTGGTAAGGATCACTTAATCATTGCTCAACCAGGACCAGGAGCTCACTTAATCTAACATGGGGAAGGAATTTCAATCGTGATTACTGAAAAGGCACCAGGAAAACTTTATATCGCCGGTGAATATGCCGTTGTCGAAAATGGGTTCCCGGCGATTTTAGTTGCTTTAAATCAATTTGTGTATTGTTCAATCGAACCGTCGACAAATGGTACAGGAAAGATCGTTAGTCACCAATACCAGAATAATGCAGTGCAATGGCACCGCCAGGGTGATCAAATGATTGTAGATCAACGCGACAATCCGTTTTCATACATTCTGTCTGCAATTCAGGTCACTGAAGAATACGCCCGAACGCTCAACAAACCACTGGACGTTTACGATTTGCACATCGATAGTGAATTAGATTCCGCTTCTGGAAAGAAGTATGGGCTAGGCTCTTCAGCAGCCGTAACCGTGGCGACAGTCAAAGCCCTTTGTCAGTTCTATCACCTCCCAGTGAATAACGACCGGATCTTTAAACTCGCTGCCATCGCTCATTTTGCCGTTCAAGGCAATGGTTCCTTAGGTGATGTTGCCGCCTCAGTCTACGGTGGCTGGATTGCTTACCACTCCTTTGACCGGCAGTGGCTAGCAGAGCAACGTAAGTTTTTAGACTTGACTACTCTCCTTAACCTTCCCTGGCCAAATCTCAAAATTGAAACGCTGACTGCTCCTGCCAATTTAGCACTAGTGATTGGGTGGACAGGCAAACCTGCTTCAACATCACAATTAGTGGATAAGATTTCTTTATTTAAAGCTCGTCAGCAAGCCCAGTACCAAGAATTTCTCAATGCCAGTCGACAATGTATTCAACGAATGATTAATGGCTTTCACGCTGGAAGTCTGGAAATGATCCAAACCGAAATTCGTTATAATCGTTCCCTCTTACAAGAATTAGCTCGGCGCTCGGGAGTGCAAATTGAAACTCCAGTATTAAAGCAGCTCTGTCAAATTGCGGAACAGTTCGGCGGCGCTGCAAAAACTTCCGGTGCTGGTGGTGGTGATTGTGGAATTGTTGCAATTGATGCCCAAGCTGATTTGCAATCCATGATTAACCAGTGGACGGCAGAAAATATTGAACATCTCCCACTCGCTGTCCACTTCATGAACAATGTTCATCGTTACACGATTAAATTAAAATAATGGAGTATCTAATCTATGATTCCAGAACATGCAAAAAGGAAAAATGAACACCTCTCCCTCGCGGAAAAATTTTATGATCAAACGCACCACCAGCATCCGTTTGACCAGGTTCGTTTACTCCCTAACGCTCTCCCGGAAACGGCGGTTGCCGATGTGAAACCAGCCATTAAAATTGGTCGGCTTCACATGCAATGGCCCTTTTATTTTGAAGCGATGACTGGTGGTAGCGATCAAGCTAAGAAAGTTAACACTGCATTGGCAAGAGTCGCACAAAAAACTGGTCTTGCCATGGCAACAGGATCCTTATCCATTACCTTTAAGCTCCCGCAATTTAATGATTCATTTAAGACCGTGCGGAAAATTAATCCAGACGGAATCGTCATCGCGAATCTTGGTGCAAACGTGACAGTTGAGCAAGCACAACAAGCCATTGATTTGCTGCACGCGGATGCTCTAGAGATCCATCTTAATAGTACACAAGAAATTGTGATGCCCGAAGGTGAACGAAGTTTCCGGTGGGCAGCAAATATTAAGAAGCTCATCCAACACCTTGATGTGCCGATTATTGTGAAAGAAGTTGGCTTTGGCATGACCAAAGAAAACTTAACCAGCTTAAAAAAGCTTGGCGTATCACTTGTCAACATTTCAGGTCGTGGTGGTACAAATTTTGTCAAGATTGAAGATCGGCGTAATCATGATGCTAGTTTTGCGGATCTTTACCAATGGGGATTAACTACTCCTGAATCACTGTTCGAGGCACAGATGGTCAAAGATCTAACCGTGATTGCTTCCGGTGGAATTACCTGTCCTCTTGATGTCATCAAAGCTGGCGTGATGGGGGCGCAAGCAGTCGGTGTTGCTGGTTATTTTCTCCATGAATATTACCAAAATGGTGAAGATGGATTACTGCAAACAGTACTCAACTGGCAAGAAGAGCTTAAAAGAATTATGACGATTCTGGGCTGTCAGCACTTTAACGATTTACCTCAAGTTTCCCATGTCTACGGTGCAGATTTACAAAATTACATCCAACAACGATTATAAAAATTAAAATAGCGCTATGCCATAAGTATTTTTAGCAAGTTGAATACGAACTCAAACTGCGCGGTACGAAACTGGGCTCCAGTGCTCGGTAAAATCCGAACTCTGGAGCCCTATTTGCGCTCGCGGAGGCGTGAAAACGAAGCCATAAATGGCTTCTATCACGCTCCCATTTCCTACTAATTAATATTAATGGTCATTTTAACACTCTTCGAAACTGTTTGATAAACTGTCGAAACATGCAAAACAAAATCGACAAATTCCTGTTGTTCTTCTGGTGTCAACGATGTATCAAAACTAAGGTTAATCGTCATTTGGTCCACCACTGACTTAGCATGGCCCAGATCCTTAGTTTCTGCATGGGTTGTTACCCGAAAATTAGTGACCGGATACTGCTTACTCTTAATCACCATTCCGGCGGACATTGCAATACAAGAATTAACCTCGCCCGTTAAATACTCCACCGGGTTTGGTCCTGCGTCAGTACCATCGCTCTTCACATCATCCGCAAAAAAGATATGACCCCGCGCTTGATTCTTTAATTGCCACTCTTCTGCTTGCAAATCAGTTGTAACTCGATATTCGCCCATCTTTATTCCTCCTTAAAATCGCAGTCCCTTCGGAAAGAAATTCTTAATGGTTCCATTAACCATTTTACCAAACCCCACTGAATGATGTTCACAAACCAGCAAATACCAACCATTGGGTAATGATTGTTCGATCCGCAGAACATCCCCATGGACATACTGACGCCACTGATCCTTGGTGATAACAAGGTGGTTGGTTACTTCTTCTGGCTGGCAACTAAATGCCAACGCTAACGAGGGTTCAAAACGGTTCTTTTTTAAAGTTCCCAAATGGAGCCCCGGGGTTTGAACTTGTAAATTAGTAAGCTCCACCATTCCATCTGGTAATGAATATAATTGATCACCAAATTTCACAAGGTGTGTAAACGATTGGCTCGGAAGATACTCGTCTTGAAATGCCATGAACATTTGCCGTTCATCCTTAGTTGGACGACCATTATTCGTAGAGCCGCGACGTTTCTTCTTGCGTTGATTACGCTGACGCTGCTTGAATGGTTCTCCTACTGACTGGTCACGTAAATGCAACTTAGCGATAAAGTGACCCTCCCCTCTGTAATGATGAGGGAAAAGGCGCACTGCCTTAGCTAGCTCCGGGTTGCCGTCAGCCCAATCAGGACGGCCATTATCCATTCCAGGGAATTTCCTAATATCCACCATTTCAAGGCCAGGATATTCTTTTAACAACCAAGCAATATTTTGTTCGTCCTCTTCAGGAGCGAACGTACAGGTAGAATATACCAGGGTTCCACCAGCCTTCAGCATCTTAAGTGCTGACTGTAAAATCTTCCGCTGCCGATTGGCACATTCAGCCGGATAATCAGGATTCCAATACGTAATCCCGGCTGGTTCTTTTCGGAACATTCCTTCACCAGAGCAGGGAGCATCCACTAAGATCCGATCAAAAAAAGCCGGAAAGTGTTGTTCCAAACTATCTGGTCGTTCATTCAAGACAACCGTATTCTTGGTTCCCCACCGCTCAAGGTTAGAGGCCAAGATTTGTGCCCGTTTCTTAAAAATTTCGTTTGCAACTAACAAACCCTGATCGTGCATTTTGGCAATTAAATGGGTGCTTTTCCCGCCCGGGGCAGCACATAAATCTAAGACCCGTTCACCTGGTTGCGGGTCGACAACTTCACCAACGTACATTGCGGATGGCTCTTGGCTATATACCCACCCCGTAACATGATCAAGTGAACGGCCATCAACCGAACCATAGTAACCATCTGGTACTGCAGGAACCTTGCCGTCAGCACCATCAATCGTCGCTGTCGGGCTGCCATTTTTAAGCGGATTTTGACGAAAGCCGCTCGTGCTTGGCTGATTAAACGATGCTAGAAAGGCAGCGGCTTCATCCCCTAATAATTGTTGATATTTATTTTTAAAAGCTTCTGGTAAGTCCATGCAATCCCTCTTTTAATTTAAATTCACTCTATTTTACCATTTTCGAACGTACTGCCGTGGATGATTAGCAATTGGCCGCTGATAATTACCGATAAATTTGAACTGGGAATTCGTTTGATGCTGGTTATCAGCCGCCTCCACCGCATCCAGTGGGACTGGCACATTCATTTTCAAATCAGGAACATAGCTGCCACTTTGGTAATTAATCCGAATTCCCGGTTCAACGTTAAAAAGGTAAACGTTGAAATTTAACTGGCCATTGGTCGAAATTGCTTGCAAATTAATTCCCCGCGGTACTAATTCTCGATCACGAAAAATTGGGGTAACTTGATAAATTACCCGCTGACCATGCTCAATCGCATGCCGGACTTTCGTTTCATAAATAGTCTGTACTTCCTGATTAACAAAATCAGTTTCCGTAAATAAATTTTGCGGATTATTTTGGTCACCAACCATTGTCGGCTGGTACTTTCCTGTATCAGAATTAATCCCTGCCGTCAGTGAATAGGCAATCAGATGGCCCCGATTATACACTAGGTTGCCACCATAATTATCATGCCAACCGGCTGGTTGAGCGTTCTGATCCGATCGCAAAGATGTATCCGCATGATTGTGTTGTTCTAAAAATGCGGTATTACCACGTGATGTCCGTCCCAAGTCATCAAGTGGCTGGTAATCAACCCGATTACTAGTCCAAGACCGGGGATTCAACGTAGATCGCCCATGATTAACGTAGGCAATGACAGATTGTCCTGGTTGATAATTCAGCGCTGCTAACGACTGCCGTTGATGGTCAGTGATACCACCGACCACGCTCGCTGATCGTGAATCCTGTTGAGCAAACTGACTACGTTGACTAAGCGCATGATGAGCTTGGTAAGCAATCGTGCCCCCTTCACCAAGTAATGCCCCCACGATCAGTAACAGGAAATATTTACTTGATTTTTGCCAAAAGTTCACTTCTGGTCCTCACTTTCCAAATCAATAACCATCATATTGTAGCGGATTTTTTATTGAGGAGCCATTGTTTAGGCATAAATTATCATTTTCATAAGGACTAAAAAGAGGCGCTGTGACATAAGTAATTCTAGCAAGTTGAATATGAACTGCGCGGTACGCAAATGGGCTCCAGTGCTCGGTAAAACCGAACCCTGGAGCCCTATTTGCGCTCGCGGGGGCGTGAAAACGAAGCCATAAATGGCTTCTGTCACGCTCCCTCTATTCAATTAATGTTCTAGTTTCGGACTGAATTGCTTAACTCCTGTAGTGAGTCAATTCCCAACTTATCTAGTAAAGCTGGTAGTTGTTGGGCAATGTGTGGGCAAGCATTAATATCTTTAAAGTGCGCTGCTCCCACCGCCACGGCATTCGCACCAGCCATAAAGAATTCGACAACGTCCGCCGCTGTTTCAATTCCTCCCTGGCCAATAATTGGGAGTTTTGTTGCGTGGGCAACTTGGTAAACCATCCGCACAGCCAGTGGTTTAATTGCGGTACCGGAATAGCCTCCCATCCCGTTTCCGAGAACAGGTTTGCGCGTTTCAATATCAATGTGTAATCCTAAAACCGTATTGATCAAGCTTAGGCCGTCCGCGCCTCCTGCTTCTGCCGCCTTAGCAATCTCCACGATATCAGTAACATTGGGCGTTAACTTAACGTAAACGGGAACTGTTCCAGCAACATCCTTTACTGCTCGCGTAATTTTCTCCACAGCATGGGGATCCACACCAAAGGACATCCCACCATGGGCGACATTCGGACAAGAAACGTTGAGTTCTAAAGCATCTACTAAGCCGCTAGCCGCCAACTTAGTTGCCACAGTCACGTATTCAGTTAACGAGGCCCCGCCAACACTACCTAAAATTGGTAACGTTGAATAATTCGCACGCAGTTTAGGTAGCTTTTCTTTTATCACTACGTCCACGCCAGGATTAGTCAACCCGACTGAATTCATTACCCCGTCAGTTAATTTAGCAATTTGCGGTTGGGGGTTCCCAGTTGTGGCGTGAGGCGTGGTGGTCTTAATAGCAAGTGCGCCCAGTTGATTAAAGTCGACTTGGTCAGAACCCCATGCGTCGCCAAACCCAAAGGTCCCCGAAGCAGGCATCAATGGAGTAGACATGTTTAACCCCGGTAATTTAACAGCAATTTGATTAGTCATAGTAAAACTCCTCACGTTTTTACAATGCTTGAGTAGCAAATGAACGGTTTTCCAATGCCCGTAACAGTGCATCCACGGTGTCTAAGGCAGTCAACAATGGGACATTATGTTCAATGGCAGTTTGCCGAATAATAAAGCCATCCGATGTCTTTTGATAATCATGCCCCATCGTGTTAATAACGATGTCAACCTCATTCCTGATCGCGTCAAGAATATTATGCTGTCCTGCTTCATGGAGCTTATCCACTACTTCGACATGCAGTCCATTTTTTTGAAGAAAATCGGCAGTTCCGCTTGTGGCGAGTAAACGGTAGCCGATTTTAGCAAACCGTTGGGCAATTGGTAAAATCGCTTGTTTATCATGATCTTCAATCGTAAGCAAAACGTTACCATTTTCTGGAAGTTTCATTTTAGCGCCCACAAAGGCTTTATATAAAGCTTTTTCAAAGGTTTCATCGCTGCCCATCACTTCCCCAGTTGATTTCATTTCGGGTCCTAAGAAGGCATCAACATCATCCAGTTTATTAAAGCTAAAGACTGGCGCCTTAACGTGAACTGTTTGCGGTTCGCGGTACAATCCATCTTGATAACCTTGGTTCTTCAATGATTCGCCGAGAATGACCCGGGTCGCGACCTGTGCCATTTCAATTCCCGTAATCTTACTGAGGAATGGGACCGTTCGACTAGCCCGTGGGTTAACTTCCAAAACGTAAGCTTCATGATTATGAATAATAAATTGAATGTTCATAATACCAATGCACTTCAGCGCAAGACATAATTTCTTGGTAGCGTCAACAATCTGTTGCTTAATATCTTGGTCAAAACTTTGTGGTGGATAGACCGCCATTGAATCACCAGAGTGAACCCCAGCGCGCTCAATATGCTCCATGATGCCAGGCAAGAGAACGTCTGTCCCATCACAAATGGCATCAACTTCACATTCGCGTCCTTCAAGATATGCATCAATTAAAATGGGATGATCAGCTGCCACGTTAGCGTTATCTTGCAGGTATTGTTCCAGCTCCGTTTCGTTATAAACGATTTCCATCGCTTTACCCCCCAGAACATAACTTGGCCGGACTAATACTGGATAACCAATTTTGGTTGCTGCCGCAATGACCCCTTCATGAGTCGTTGCTGTCAAACCAACGGGTTGCTTCAACTGCAGATCCTTAATAACTTGATCAAAGACCCGTCGATCTTCTGCTGCGTCCAAATCTTGCACGCTGGTACCCAGAATTTTAATTCCATGTTGGTCCAACCCCGCAGCAAGGTTAATGGCAGTTTGCCCACCGAATTGAACAATTACTCCTGCTGGTTGTTCTAAGTCACAAACATTTAAAACATCTTCTAAGGTTAACGGTTCGAAGTATAACTTATCTGAAATTGAAAAGTCTGTAGAAACCGTTTCGGGATTTGAATTCATTACAATTGCCTCATACCCATGCCGTTGAATTGCTTTAACACAGTGAACGGTGGCGTAGTCAAATTCAACCCCTTGACCAATTCGAATGGGCCCGGAACCAATTACCAAAATTGCCGGTTTAGCTGAGCGGTGACTTTCATTTTCATGATCATAAGTACTGTAAAAGTATGGCGTTGTCGAAGCAAATTCAGCCGCACAGGTATCCACCATCTTATAAACAGGGACAATTCCATTGGCAAGCCGTAATTGACGGACGGCATCCACTGTAGTTCCCCAAAGATGAGCGATTGTCTCGTCGCTAAAGCCGTACTGCTTGGCTTGTTTCAAAACTTTCAGGTCATGCGGCTGATTTTCAATTGTGGTTTCCAATTCCACTAAATGTTGAACAATATCCAAAAAGTAATAGTTAATTTTGGTTAATTCGTGAATATCTTCAATTGAATAACCACGGCGGAACGCTTCCGCAATATAGAATAATCGATCATCCTGCGCATGGACCAGTTTATCTTCTAATTCAACATCCGTTGCCTGATGAGCCGCCGGTAAATAGAAATCTTTCGTATCAATTTCCAGAGACCGGACCGCCTTTTGAAAAGCCTCTTCGGCATTCTTGCCGATAGCCATGACTTCTCCCGTGGCTTTCATTTGGCTACCTAATATCCGATCAGCCCGCGTAAATTTATCAAACGGCCACCGCGGAATCTTGCAAACAACATAGTCGAGTGCTGGTTCAAATTCTGCATAGGTGGTACCGGTAACGGGGTTAATAATTTCATCCAATGTCAACCCCACTGCAATTTTAGCCGCCATTTTAGCAATTGGATAACCAGTCGCTTTAGAAGCTAATGCTGATGACCGGGAAACCCGTGGGTTAACTTCAATCACATCATAGTGGTAACTATTTGGATCCAGGGCCAGTTGAACATTGCAACCCCCTTCGATTTTCAATGCACGAATCAGCTTGAGAGCACAATCCCGTAGCATTTGGTATTCACGATCCGATAAGGTTTGGTTGGGAGCAAAGACGATGGAATCACCAGTGTGGATTCCCACTGGATCAAAGTTTTCCATACAACATACCACCATCGCATCATCTTTGGCATCCCGCATTACTTCAAATTCGATTTCTTTATACCCGGCAATGGATTTTTCAATTAAACACTGGGTGACCGGTGATAAATCAAGCCCGTTAGCCGCGATAATTTTCATTTCATCATCGTCATGACACATTCCGCCACCAGTACCACCCATTGTAAAAGCCGGCCGAACAATCACTGGGTAGCCAATTTGATGGGCAAATGCTAATGCTTCGTCAACTGTTGAGACTGTTTGCGAGGCCGGTACTGGTTCATGCAATTGTTGCATTAGTTCCTTAAAGCGTTCCCGATCTTCCGCCTGGTCAATCGAATCTAATTTAGTCCCCAGCAATTGGATTCCTAATTCATCTAAAAGACCGGTCTTAGCAAGCGCCACAGCTAAGTTCAAGCCAATCTGACCACCTAATGTTGGTAAGATGGCATCCGGGTATTCCTGGCGGATAATTCGGGAAACTGATTCAACCGTCAACGGTTCAATATAAACGTGATCAGCAATTTCATTATCCGTCATAATGGTTGCTGGATTTGAATTAACGAGGACCGTTTCATAGCCCTCTTCTTTAAGAGCTAAGCAGGCTTGAGTCCCCGAATAATCAAATTCTGCAGCTTGACCAATGATAATGGGGCCGGAGCCAAAGACCATAATCTTATGAATATCCTTGCGTTTAGGCATAATTAACGTTCCTCCTTTTGCTGATCAACCATATTGATAAAATCGTCAAACAATGCGTCTGCATCGTGGGGACCAGGAGCTGCATCTGGGTGAAATTGCACTGAAAATGCTGGATAATGCTTGTGCCGCAGTCCTTCCACCGTCCCATCGTTCACTTCCTCATGAGTGATTAACAATTGGTTCTTATCAATGGAGTTGGCATCGACTGCATATCCGTGATTTTGGGAGGTAAACGCGATCTTACCCGTTGCAATATCTCTGACCGGATGATTAAACCCACGATGACCAAATTTCATCTTGTAAGTTTGGGCCCCATTAGCTAACGCAAAGATTTGGTGACCCATACAAATGCCAAAGAGGGGAAAATGCCGCTCAATTTCCGCCACCATTTTTACTGCGGCGGTCATTTCTTCCGGATCACCGGGACCGTTGCTTAACAGGACACCATCCGGATTAAGGTTCATGATTTGTTGGGCCGTGGTTGAACAAGGCACCACAATCACGTTACAGTCACGTTTGGCTAATTCCCGAAGAATACTGTGCTTGATTCCAAAATCAACGACCACAATGTTGCGCTTCGTTCCTGGATTCGGGTATGCGGACTTGGTGGAGACTTTTTGAATAATCCCCTTGGTTGGTTGCACCTGCTTTAAGTGTGCAATCACTTCATCTACCTGTTCAACACTATCCACAATCGTGCCCCGCAAGGTTCCATGTTCGCGCAATTGACGGACCAATTCACGAGTGTCAATTCCTTGCAATCCCGGAATATTATTTTGCTTTAAGAAATGCGGTAAAGTATCCTGCATCCGCCAACTGCTGGGATGCCGTGCTAATTGCCGACAAATTACTCCTTTAATCTGTGGTTCCAAGCTTTCCAAGTCATCAAGATTGACCCCATAGTTACCGATTAATGGGTTAGTAAATACCAGGATTTGGTTGGCATAAGACTGGTCGGTAATTGATTCCTGATAGCCCGTCATTCCAGTGTTAAAAACTACTTCCCCAATAGTTGAAACCGCGGCACCAAATCCTTCACCGGCAAATACACTACCATCTTCTAAAACTAAGTATCGCTTCATATTAATTTTCCTTTCGTTGGTAAACTACTTGCCCATCAACTAAAGTCATTACGGTCGTACCGTAAACTTCATCACCAGTAAATGGGGTATTAATGCCCTTTGATTTATAATCGTTAGCATGAATCGTGGCCGGATGGTCAATATCAAAAATAGCGATATCGGCTGGCTTTCCCGGTTCCAAATGGCCAGCCTGTTCAAGGTGGAACAAGTCAGCTGGCTTAGCTGTCATTAAGTCAATCAGTTTTGAGAGGGAAATAATTCCAGGCTGCACCAACTTAGTGTAGAGTTCACTAAAGGCGGTTTCGCTGCCGGTGATCCCATTGGCCGCACGACGGAAATCAGCTGGCTTATCCGCAACCGTGTGGGGAGCATGATCAGTAGCAATCATGTCGATCGTCCCGTCTTGTAAACCTTGAATTAATGCTTGCCGATCAGCTGCCGTCCGCAGTGGTGGATTCATTTTGTAGTTTGTATCATGACCATCAATATCATCAACCGTCAAAAGCAAATGGTGTGGTGAGGCTTCGCAGGTTACGTTTACCCCTTGCTGCTTAGCAAAACGGACCATTTCAATACTTTCTTTTGTGGAAACGTGGCAAATGTGATAATGAACTCCTGTCGCCTTAGCCAAGACCAGGTCACGCGCTACTTGAGCTGACTCAGAAACACTGGGCGCACCTGGCAAGCTTAATTCCTTTGATCGTTGGCACTCAGTCATCACTCCACCAAACAGTAATGAATTGTCTTCAACATGAGCAGCTAGTGGTAAGCCGACATTGGCGGCTGCTTGCATTGCTCGATACATGGTTCCCGCTGTTTGCACCCCGGAACCATCATTGCTGACTGCAAAGGCGCCGGCTTTTTTTATACCAGCAAAGTCGACTAGTTGATCACCAGTCCGGCCCGTCGTGATTGTGGCAAATTGTTCAATATGCACAACCCCTTCTTGTTGATTCCTTTTGACCATTTCAGCAACCCGGTCAGGAGTATCCGGACTGGGGGTTAAATTGGGCATCGCACCGACGGTCGTAAAGCCACCATGGGCTGCCGCCAAAGAACCAGTCTTAATGGTCTCCTTTTGTGTTTCACCAGGATCACGGTAATGAACGTGCACGTCAACTAATCCTGGCGTAACTAGCATTCCCGTTGCATCGATTATTTTGTCGACTTCGTTTCCAAAACTCCCTGGTTTCCCAATCGCTTGAATCTTTTGTCCATCAATCAAAATGTCTGCACCAAGCAAACGACCATTTACATCAACTGTTCCATTGTGAATCAATGTTTTCATTAATTTAATCCTCCTAGGTGCCGGCCCCGTAGTACAGCTTCCAACATTGCCATCCGCATAAAGACACCATTTTGCATTTGACGGAAGAAAGCACTCTTTGGCGCTTCCACTAAATCACCTGCTAATTCCACATCGTGATTAATGGGACCGGGGTGCATGATCAGACATTCTGGCTTTAATCGATCATAACGAGCTTGGTTAATCCCGTATTCAGCATGATACTTGACTGCATCAAATTGGCTTTCGTTTGCATCACCGGCATGGCGTTCGTGTTGAACCCTGAGTAGCATCATAACGTCAACTTGATCAACCAATTCATCCAAGGGTCGATATTCTCCATAACGATCAAAAGCATGATCGTACCAATATTCAGGGCCTGAAAAGTAGACCTTGGCTCCCAACCGCGTCAAAATTTCCATATTGCTGCGTGCTACCCGCGAGTTAGTAATATCACCGACAATGGCCACTTTTAATCCCTGAAAGCTCCCGAAATGTTCGTGGATGGTCATCATATCTAGCAGGCTTTGGGACGGGTGCTGGCCACTTCCATCTCCGGCATTGACAATTCCGATATTAAGATGATGGTTGGCTGCTGGATGAATTAACGGTTCATAGTATTCGTTTTGTGAATCACGAATTACCGTCAAATCAACCCCCAGAGCATTCATCACTAAGCAGGTATCATACATGGTCTCACCCTTGCTTCGGGAACTGTGCGAACCATCAAACGGAATTTCGGTCAGGCCCAGCTTTTTTTCTGCCATGGCGAAGCTCGTGTGGGTGCGGGTTGAATTTTCAAAAAACATATTTGTTACGTATACCGGTTGCGTTAGCTGTGGCACTGCACCACCGTGCTTAAAGGATTCCGCTCGGTTAATTAGCGCCTTAATTTCCGGAACGGTTAGGTGTTCAACACTGACAAAATGAGGTAATGCTACTAAATCTTCAGTCATAATATTCTCCTCTATAAAAATAAAACCCGGTCGCAAAGATTGCTCCGGGAGATGGTTCACGCCTAGCGTGATTTTATTACCATCTTACCCTCTCTGGAGCACATTTAATGGTCGATTATTTGATTAAATTAATCTGATCGTGCTGATCAACTTCTGATAAATTAACTTGGACTTTTTCGTCGTTGGCAGTGGGGATATTTTTCCCAACAAAGTCTGGACGAATTGGCATTTCACGATGTCCCCGATCAACTAAGACTGCAATGCTAATTCGTTGTGGACGTCCCATATCCATTAAAGCATCCATTGCCGCCCGCATTGTCCGACCAGTGTAGAACACGTCATCCACTAAAACAATGTGCTGGTTGTCAATATTGGTCGAAATTTGGTTGGTTAATTGGCTGGCTTCTGAATTCTGCCGATCATCCCGATAAGCAGAAACATCAACTGCAAAGACTGGAACATGGGCTCCTTCTAGCTTTGTCATTTGATCCGCAATCCGTTTTGCAAGGAACTCTCCCCGAGTTTTGATGCCCACTAAAATTAGGTTATTAATTCCCTTGTTATTTTCAATAATTTCGTAGGTCAGTCGCGTCAGTGACCGTTGAATTGTTAAGTTGTCCGCAATTGTCTTTTCCATATGAACCACCTTTCGCTTTTCGATGTCCAATAAGAAAACCCCTAGCTACACCATCCGTGTAGTCTAGGGGTTGCGAGATAAAAACCTAGTCATGCTAAGTAATATTTAACCGCTCCTTACTAGCCTCACGGGACTAACTTAAAGGACATTGATTGCCAATATAATATAAAAAAAATTTAAGAATGTCAACGTCTTTTTAAAAAATAGTTATGATAAAATAATGACATAAACCAAAAAAAAGTAAGGAGACTAAATTGAAGGAACAATATCAATTAACTTTAAATGAACTGAAGCAACAATTTGGCATTCAAGACTGGACGACTGGGTTATCTAGTCAAGAAGCTGCTCAACGACTACAAGAAAATGGCCCCAACGAAATTGAAGTGAAGCCAACTCCTAAATGGAAAATTTTCTTACGTCAATACAACAACATTGTGATTTACATTTTGCTGGCCGCGACCTTATTAACAATCTTAATCGGTCACTATACCGATGCCGTGGTAATTGCTGCTGTAGTGATCTTAAACTCGCTAATTGGTTATTTTCAAGAAACCAGTGCTGCCAACGCTCTGGCAAAGATTAAAGAAATGATGGCCCAGCACGCCACGGTCTACCGTAATGGTGAACGGCAAGACGTCAACGCAGCGGATCTCGTAGTCGGCGACGTCGTCTTTCTTGAAGCCGGTGATAACGTTCCTGCGGACCTGCGAATCGTTTCGGCGGACAACCTACGGATTGAAGAATCCGCGTTAACTGGTGAAACAAACTCGGTCATCAAAACCGCGGAGCCGTTAGTCGATGACAATGTTCCCCTGGCCGAGCGGGTCAACATGGCATTTGCTTCCACATCGGTTACCAGCGGGAGCGGAATGGGAATCGTCGTGGCGACCGCTGAACAAACTGAAATTGGTAAGATTTCTCAAGAAGTCGCTCAAATCAAAGCGCAAAAGACCCCACTAACTAAGGAAATCGACTACGTTGGTAAGGTTGTTTCTTACATTACCATCATTGCCTCGGTGATCGTCTTTATCGTTGGCTTCTTCTTAAAAATTTACTCACTACCCGCTTTGGCACTGGCGGTCGTTGCCATGCTAGTTGGGGGCCATCCCCGAAGGATTACCAGCAATCGCCTCCGTGATTCTAGCCTTTGGAATTAGTAAAATGGCCAAACTATATAACACCATTATTAAGTCAATGCCTGCGGTGGAAACGTTAGGATCTGTCGACGTGATTGCGACAGATAAAACCGGAACGCTTACTAAGAACGAAATGAGCGCGACAGAGCTGTGGGTTGGCGATCATCATTATACGGTTAGTGGGAATGGTTACGCCCCGGTTGGTGAAATTACAACCGTTGGTCAACCCGCACCAATTACCAATGACTTGAAACTTTTTCTCGAAGCTGGTTATCAAGCTAATGATACAATTTTGACAGAAACGGATGGTAAATGGTCAATTAATGGTGAACCAACTGACGGTGCCTTTCTCACCCTTTATCGAAAGGCGCTCGGGGTCGATTATCAATCACCATATGAACCTGAGGATCTCTTGCCGTTCGACTCAGATTATCGCTACATCGCAGAATTAACCAAAAATCAAGAAAATGATCGTCAATATATTTTTGTTAAGGGATCACCTGATAAGCTTTTTGAAATGGCAACCAAAGGAAATCCGAACTTCGCACTGGATAAATGGCAGCAACGAGTTGCTGATTGGTCAGCGGATGGTAAACGGGTAATCGCCGTTGGTTATCGTGAAGTACCATATAATGAAACGCTAACTGATGTTGAACATGAACATCTTTTTGCAGGTATCAAATTCCTCGGATTAGCGGCACTGCGGGATGCACCTCGTAAAGAGGTCATTGCCGCCCTTAAAACCATGAATAATGCTGGGGTAGCCGTTAAAATGATTACTGGTGACGACCCAACAACTGCGCGAGCAATCGGGAAAGAGCTTGGTTTGGCACCGGGTGAAATTAACGCCATTACCGGTGCTGAATGGGACCAGCTACCAGAAGACGCTCGCCCAGATGTTGCCGATCAAACACAAGTCTTTGCACGAACGACGCCGCAAAATAAACTTGAGATTATTGAAGCGCTCCAAAAGAAGCAAAAAACAACCGCCATGGTTGGTGACGGTGTGAATGATGCCCCCGCCCTCAAAAAGGCTGATATTGGGGTTGCAATGGGGATTAAGGGAACGGACGTTGCTAAAGATTCAGCTGATATGATCCTCGGCGATGATAACTTTGCCACAATGGCGGCAGTTATTAAAGAAGGACGACGAATCTACGACAACATTAAACGAAGCATTCTCTTCCTGCTTCCAACTTCCTTTGCGGAAGGATTAGTGGTCGCCTTTTCACTGTTAACTGGACAGGAGGTTCCACTACAACCTTCTCAATTATTATGGATCAACTTGATTTCCGCAATCACTATTCAGTTTGCCTTTGTCTTTGAGCCAGCTGCCAAGGGGATTATGAATCGTAAACCACGACCGGTCCATCAACGACTGATGGATCGACATGATCTAATTCAAATGGGATATGTTGCAGCCTTAATGGCAATCTTTGCCTTAGTCGGCTATGACTGGTTTATTCATGCTGGAGCAGATACAATTAATGCTACGACAATGATGGTAAACACAATTGTTTTCAGTAAAATCTTCTACTTCTTCAGTATTCGAACTGATGACTATGGTGCTCACCGTCTTAACAGCATTACTACTAAAGCTTGGGGAGTCATCATCCTAATGATTGGCTTCCAGTTAATCCTTACTTACGTTCCCTTCATGCAAAGTGTTTTCCACGTTGAAGGGTTAAGTATCATTGAATGGATTGCCGTAATTATCTTTGCCGCCCTGACCTTCATTTTGGCAGAGCTAGATAAATTGATTATGGCTATTCGCCAACGATAGTTTTATTTTAAAAAAGGCGAGACAATTATGTCTCGCCTTTTTATATTCCTATTTCACCGGTTGTTTAAATAAATCATTAAATGCTTCCGCCATTGTTGGATGAGTATAAATCATGTCACGAAGCATTTCATATGACAAGTGGCCCTTCATCGCTAGCGCAATCGTATTAATTAATTCGTGAGATTCTTCCGCATAAATCGTTGCTCCTAAAATCTCATGTGAATCTTGGTCAACAATCGCCTTAAAAATACCTCGTTGGTCTTCAATTACCCGTGCTTTGGGAATCGAATTAGCCATTAATTTGAAGACCAATACCTTCTTTCCCGCCTGCCGGGCTTCTTCTTCGGTCATCCCAACACTTGATAGTGGTGGTGTAATAAACGTACTGTGAGGAACGACATTACGGTCTGCTGTGGTCCGCTGCCCATCACCAAATAGCTGATCCTTGACAATCCGGAAATCATCAAGTGAGATGTAGGTAAATTGGGGACCACCATTCACGTCACCCAATGCCCATACATTATTAACGGTCGTTTTAAGGTGCTGATCAACCTCAATCGCACCGCGCTTGGTTAATTCAATGTCGGTATTTTCAAGCCCAAGGTCACTAGTATTTGGTCTTCTGCCAGTTGCAACTAACAGTACATCAAATTCTTGTTCACTTATTTGACCGTTTTGGCGATAATTAATCGTTATATCATGATCTGTCGGATGAACACTTTGTAATTCACTGTTTAATTCAACATGAATGCCAGATGCTTTTAAGTCATTCGCTACTAATTTAGCTGCTTCCGGCTCCGTACGTCCCAGCAGCTGATCATGATGATCAAAAATGGTAACACCACTTCCATAGCTGTTAAACATTTCTGCAAATTCTAGGCCAATGTGCCCACCACCTAGGATTGCTAAACGTTTGGGCAAACTAGGTAGTGTCATCGCCTCTTTAGACGTTACAACGCGTTTGCCTAACTGTAATCCGGAAATGTTAGGAATGATTGGCTGCGCCCCAGTATTAATAAAGATCCGTTCACCTTCAACGGTTACTTCAGTGCCATCAGCCTTGCGTACACTGATTTGATGATTACTGTTAAACGTTGCCTTACCATCAAGGACCGTGATTGTCGGTTCATCAGCAAGCATGTGGTAGTTCTTGTTCCGCAATTGAGCGGTCATTTCACCCCGTCGTGAAACGGCTTCAGTAAATGGCACATTCCTCTGACCATTTAAAATTAAGTTCTTTGATGGCAGACAGCCGATATTGATACAGGTACCGCCGTACATTTGATTGGATTGTTCAATTACTAACACTTCTTCATGCTGGGTGGCTAAAAACTTAGCAAGTGTTTTACCACCCTTACCAAAGCCAACAACAATATTTTGGTAACGTTTTGTCATGGTGTCGCCTCCTGAATATTTCAGCTTAATAGCTTACTTTTAATAAGTATTTCAAATTCAGTATACATAATTTCTAGGTATTTGGCAATTAATTGATATGCCAAATTATTGCTAAAGCCAAAAGTAAAGTCTTAAATTAATGAAATAGCGAAGAACAGTTGCTTAATCATATTTTCCGCCACACACATATTTCAAAATTAGCGGAATTGGAAGTCCCGCTTTATGTGATTCAAAAACGAGTTTGGCACTCTCATTTTAATATTACGCAAGAAATTTATTTGCACGTAACTAACAATGCTGAAAAAGAATTAATCAATAAGCTAAATGACTTTTAAATCAAAAATCCCCCTAGAGTCCCCCCCTAAAGCAAAAAAGACCGCCTCACCAAAAGTGAGACGGTCTTTGTCATTTTGATAAACCCTTGTGTACCAAGGGTTTAGACTACTTAACGTCGCGGCGCTTTTCAGCAATCCGGGTAGCCTTACCAGTACGTTCACGTAAGTAGTACAACTTAGCACGACGTACACGACCATGGCGGATAACATCAATCTTTTCAACACGTGGTGTGTGAAGAGGGAATGTCCGTTCAACACCAACACCGTTACTGATCTTACGAACAGTGTAGGTAGCTGAAATACCTGAACCATGGCGCTTAATAACAACACCTTCAAACATTTGAACACGTTCACGTGAACCTTCAACAATCAAGGCGTGAACACGTACTGTATCACCGGCACGAAAATCAGGAATATCATCCCGAAGTTGACTTGCAGTGATCTTTTCGATCAATTGATTTTGACGCATATCTTTTCTTTCCTTTCGCCGACATTCATTCTTTCCCTTGGGAACAGCGGAATACCGTTTATATGGCTAAACAGCCATGAACTAATATAACATAATTTCCTGCTACACTCAACACCCAATTTGGTTTTATGGGTGTTGACGGGAATTTAACACTGAATGCCGAATTCCATAACCAAAATAAACGATTAATCCAAGGGCAAACCAGCCCACCATTAATAATTTAGCATCAACATTTAAGTTCCAAAAAATGATCGCTGAGAATAACGCGGAAATTGCCGGCAAATATGGATAGCCTGGTATCTTAAATGACGCTTCTGGAAGATCATGCCTCTCGCGTTTCCGTAATGTGTAAATCCCCAATGACACAAAGATAAAGGCCACTAAGGTTCCCGCGGAAACCAAGGTTGCTAAAAACGTAAATGGAAAAACGGATCCTAAAATCATTGCGAGAACAGTAATGGTCCACAAGGCATGATTGGGAACTTTTTTATCATTGACATGTCCTAATGTTTTTGGTAAGAGACCGTCCCGACCAAAAGCATAAATCAAACGTGATGATGCAAGCAGAATAGCAATCAACGCTGAAAAAATTCCGATAATGACCACAATCGATAATAAATTAGCAGTAATATAATGTCCTGCATGGCGTAATGCCCAAGCTGCTGGTTCTGCATTTCCCTTATAGTTGGTGTATTTAAACATTCCGACCAACACAAGGGAAACTGCGATAAAGAATCCAGTACCAAGTACCAGCGTACCAATTAACCCCCGGGGCATCGTTTTTTGCGGATTCTTCGTTTCTGCTGTATTAGCAGCAATTGCATCAAATCCCACGTAAGCAATGAAGATCTGTGAAGCTCCAGCCATAATCCAAGTCCAGCCACCAAAGGACGTCCCTGGTTGGTGCGTTGGAATAAACGGTACGTAATTCTGCGGATGAATTGCTGTCGCACCCACTACAACAAACATGATAATCACAATCAGCTTAATGGCTACAATCGTATTTTCAATCCGACTAACCTGGTGAACTCCACGTGATAACAACACGCCGACAATTAAAATCGCCACGGCTGCCAAAATATCAACGTAGGACCCCTGTTGGGGGCTAAAACCACCTGTCAGTGCTTTCGGCAGTTGAATACCAAAACTGGCTAAAAAGCCTTGCATATAAGCAGACCATCCTGAAGCCACAAACGCTACCGAAATAAAATACTCAGCAAGCAGTGCCCAACCGGCAATCCACCCAAAAAATTCACCGAACAACACATTCATCCACGAAAATGCCGATCCAGCAAAGGGCAGGACTGACGCGGTTTCAGCATAAGCTAACGCCGATAGGCCAGCACCAATCGCCGCCACAATAAAAGCCAGCGGTACTGCTGGACCAGTGTGGTCAGCTGCCACAATCCCCGGTAATGTAAAAATAGCGGTTCCAACCACCATCCCAGTACCCAAGCCAATTAAATCCAAAGTTGTCAAAGTTGGATCAAGATTGCCATCCTTCAATTGATACACTGACGGATCTTCTTTTTGCAAAAGACGCTGAACAAACTTATTCTTCATCGTCACTCTCCTGATCTAACTTTAAATCTTGCAACATAATTTCCTGTTCCCGTGTCAAATGGGCTGCCTCAAGTAAATCAGGACGGCGTTCCAGTGTGCGACGCAATGATTCTCGCATCCGCCATTCCTTAATTTTTTGGTGATTACCACTAGTCAGCACTTCTGGAACCTTCATGCCACGAAAATCTGCCGGACGAGTATATTGGGGATATTCTAGCAAACCATTAGAAAATGAATCTCCCATTGGTGAAGCTTGATTTCCTAAAACACCAGGAACAAAGCGCACTGTCGCATCAATCATCACCATCGCGGCTAATTCACCGCCAGTTAAGACGTAATCACCTAAGGATGCTTCATCAGTCACTAAATTACGAATTCGTTCGTCATAGCCTTCATAATGTCCACAGATAAACGTTAAGTGCTCTTCTTGAGCTAATTCTTGGGCATACTTTTGGTCAAACCGACGTCCTGCGGGATCCATCAAAATAACCCGTCCCTTTGGATATTTACCCGCAACTTCTTGATCGATCGCTGCCATTGCATCAAAAATCGGTTGGGCCTGCAAAAGCATTCCTGCACCGCCACCAAACGGTGCATCATCAACGTGACGGTGCTTATCAGTAGTGTACTGACGAAAATCCGTCACATTGATATCTAAAAAACCGTCATCTTGTGCGCGACCGACAATGGATTCACCAAGAGTTGCCTGAAACATATCGGGAAACAGACTCAAAATATCAATTCGCATTACTCTAATCCCTCCAGTAATTCTACTGTAACTACTTGTTTAGCTAAGTCCACATCCTTAATGACATCGTTAATTACTGGTAAGAGCAAGTCACTTTGATTCTCTCGTTGAACAACCCAAACATCATTGGCACCTGGCGACATAATTTCTTTTATCTTACCTAAATGACGACCATCAACCGTCACAACATCGAGACCAATAATCTGGTGATAATAATATTCGCCATCTGCTAATTCGTCTTGTTGGTCACCAGAAACTGCGAGAAAACAATCCCGGAACTTTTCGACTTCGTTAATATTGTCGAAGCCTTGAAACTTAACTAGCTCCATCCCCTTATGAGGGCGGGCTTTTTCAATGGTTACTGGAATATATTCATGATTTTTTTCAATTACCAATTGGCTACCAGCCTTAAATCTTTCATCCGCAAAATCGGTAATCGGCACCACCCGGACCTCACCGCGGATGCCATGAGTATTTACAATTTTCCCGACATGATAATAGTTTGGTTTTGGCATTACTCCAATCTCCTTTTAGTAAATTACGAAAAAAGACCGGGAAATTACTCCCAGTCCTTTTTAATGGCGGTGATCATTAATGACTAACCGAATTTTCTTCGCGTTGATATGTTTGTTCCGTGCTCCTTCGACCACGGTCCGTAACGCACTCGCAACATGTCCTTGCCGACCAATCACTCGACCGACGTCAGTAGCGGCAACGTCTAGTACGTATTCCCGATACCGTTCAGTATCGCGCTCAGTCACAGTAATAGCACTGGGCTCTTGAACTAATGGCTGAACCAACGTCACAATCAACTTTGAAAAATCAATTTCTTTCATGCATTATGACCTCAAAACCACTACTTTTTAGCGTACTTAGCTTCGTGGTACTTCTTCATAACACCAGCCTTTTGAAGCATGTTACGAACAGTATCAGAAGGTTGTGCACCCTTTTGCAACCATTCCATAACGGCGTCTTCATCAAACTTGACTTCCTTTGGAGTGGTAAGTGGGTTGTAAGTACCAAGACTAGTGATGAAACGACCATCACGTGGTGCACGTGAATCAGCTACAACGATCCGGTAGAATGGACGTCTCTTAGAACCCATGCGCTTTAAACGAATCTTTACGGACATTAATGACACCTCCCTCGGCTTTTTTCTAACAGGTAATAATATACCAATTTTCTAGAAGAATGTAAAGTATTTTTTCTTGACAGGCTTAATTATTTTACGCCGGTTCTGATCACGGACTAATAATCCTAAAGTTGACATCATGGTAATTAATCCTAAGCCCATTAACCCAAACCCATCTTGACGAGTTTGGGGAAGTTTCTCCTTCTGAGTAGTTTGGCCCTCACGAGAAGTCTTCTGATTATCAGTAGTCGTCTTTCCTACGGATTGAACTACTTCTTGTTGTGTTTGAGGTGTTGGCATTGGAGTTACGGATTGCGGATTATCAACCTTTGGATCCGTTCTGGGTTCATCACTCTCTGGATTAGGAATGTCTGGATGCGGCGTTGGAATTACTTGTTGTGTATATTTGACCGTCCGTTCGAAATTGAGCGTATCATAGTTAACATTAACCGCTGGGATCACTTCTTGATCTGCTACGTACCCATCAATTACTGGCGAACTAATGGCCGCAATAGTTTTCGATAATGGTTGCCAACCATTCCAACTTTTCTCCTTAGTAACTTCGTCCTGACTCCCTTGCAGAGTGAAAAATACTTGACGGACTTGATCTGGTGCAGCCTTTTGGCCTTGTAATGGTCCATTTGCGTAAAGATAATGCACTGTTTCTGTGACGGTCTTACTTTCACTTAACGGCGTTACTTGATGTTTCAAGTAAACATAAACGTCCTGATCTTGATCCCCATACGTTCCAGATTGTGCTCGCGAATCGAGTTTCGTTGCAAGTACATAATGGTTGGCTTGATAATCCCATGGGCTTGAAACAGTGTAATTAGTACCTGATTCACCAGTCAATGGCCCTTTGGAGTGCACTTCTTTTCCGTCAGTCGGCATAAAGTTCGTTTTACCTGGGGTTTTACGCAATGTTTGATCAACATCAATATAGTGGATCGTAACCGAACTTGACTTTGGTGCCGGTGCTAAATAGATTGTGACAATCTGGTCGACACTTGAATCATGATCAAAGTGTACTGGCAATTGATCCGTCTTCTTTAGTTTGGTATTGGAAGAATTATTATCAACAATTGAATACCGAGCATGAGATCCAGAGTCAGTATACTCTTGGTACTTCTGCAGAAGATTATCCCACTCTTGTTGCGTAGCATTACTAATAGCAGCATCTGATTTACCGGTTTCTAGTAATGTCCGGGGGACAAGCGTTGAATGATAGTTACCATTAGCGTCTTCTAATACAACTTGATAATAAAGATGCTGCGGCTGCCCTTGATAAATCACATTAACTACTAATGCCTTTTCAGACGGATCATAAGTTACTTGACGAGTATAATCAGACGCATTCGTTGAATTTCCGTAGGTAAAGTAACCTTGGAAGCCAGCCTTGGTAATCGGCGTCTTTAAATCGCCCGCTTGGTAGGCAGTGTACCCATCAATTACCGGAACATCAACATCATAAAACTGTCCTTCTTGAAAATGGCTATTTTCTGGCGAAGTTCCATTGTACCAAGTGGCACCATTATCTGAACTAACAAAGGTAACCGTCCGCACTGTATCGTTAGCTGCTGTCTTTCCACCAACTTGATCAAACCAATAATGAATGATTTGCTTGGCAACTCCTTGATTAAAGGTTGGCCGTTGCCCGACCGCAATCCCGTAATTATTAGGAGCGTGCAAAATTGTTTGCGGATTTTTCATAAAGAAATATCCCGCTTGGCCATTTTCACCAACATTCGTTAGCTTTATCTTCTTTCCCTGGTGATCCGTAACTTGGACTTGCCAAGGATGATTTTCAAGTTCTTTGATTAAGCCATCATCTACTAGTACTCCAGCTACATGGTGATAATTTGGATACTTTTTGGCAATTGCATTCGAATCATCAGAATTATAATCCGAAATTCCCGCATCCGCTGGTGGCAGCAAATCAAAGGCATTTTTCGGCTTCCAACTCAATAGGGTAATGGTCGAAGCATATGAACGCGTGCCATTTGAATCATGACGAAAACCTAAATAATCGCCATCAATATGAACATGATATGTCTTGGTGTTACCACTCTGCGTACTCGTAACGGTTACTTGCGGTTTAGTAATTACCGTCTCACTACCCACCGCGATTTTTTCATTGTCCACCAATGGATCCGCTGACTGGGTTTCACTTGCCCCCACAATCGTACGTTTCAGATCCTGCTGAACTTGATTATCATCCGCAAAGAAGTACTCAACCTTATCAGTATCAGCTGGTTTAGTAACCGTGAGATTAAAGTCATTTCCCACCGAATGGTCAAGACTGACCCCCTTCACTTTGTGCAGAATCATTCAATGAATTATAACCGAGTACCCAAGTACCGTCCTCACGTTGATACCACCAATGAGCAGCCGTCTTCGTTGAAGTGTTAGCCCCCCCCAGCTCATCGGCACGATTTAAGGTTGCGGTACGATCACCATGAGTAACCTTTAGGCTCAAACCACTTGTCGCAATCGCAGAACCAATTTGAATATCATCTTTTGGCTGATATTCCGAAATACTGCTGTCTGGTGAATACAACGTAAAACTATCCGTATCAGTCGAAGCCTTTGTGCTGTCTTCATTCACAAAGGCGTTGTACCAATTCAAGGCAGAAATTTTGGTGGATACCGCGCCATATTTATTAATATCATCAACAAAAATCAGTCGATAATAACCATTGGTAGCACCGAGCTGCTTAACAGCATCTTCATTATGTTTCATCACTTCTGTCCACTGCGATGAGGTCGTACCGGTATTAGTCTGGCTTTGTGAACCTAAATAAGCATTTTCGGCATCCATTGGAACTACATACCCAATTAAGTGCCCCTGGTTAGACCAAACCTCAATTGGCGTATTTTGTTTAACAACCTGTCCATAGCTCAAACGCTTAGTTTGACCCGTTGCCGTCACCGTGTAGGGCACACCCATTTGGATATCAAAGTAGTCGCCCGCTTTTAGTTGTTGAACTTGCTCATTTGAAAGGTTAAATTCAAAACTCAACTTTGTGGATCCCGCCGTTGAAATACCATTTTGATCCGACTGTCCCGAGACCTTTTCGACATGAATGTTGGAAACATTCTCATTCGTTAACTGATCCTTGACATTGTGCTCAGCGGTGGGCACCGTTGATTCTTGATCAGCTGACTGACCACTAGTCGGCTCAGAGTTAGGCACATCCTGCGCTTCAGTTACAGCACGATTGTCGAGTGTACTTGCAAAACCATTCTCCTGCGTCACTCCTAAATAAATAGCAGTTGATAGGAGAACAGAAGCAACCCCAATACTTAACTTCCGTAAACCATAATGTTGAATCCGTTGATCTGAAAAATGGTGATTATTCTTTCCTGTCATCATCATCATCGCTCCCCAAATTTTTAATTATGATATTAAATGATAAATAATCGTAACCTTAATTAGAATATCACTATTAATCTAATTATCAATATTTAACCACCGTAAATTTTTAGAATTGGCTGACCATTGGTCAAACTAATTTTCGTAACACTAGCATTCGCTGGTTCCGCAAGATTTTCGGGATGTTTAAGTCCCAATAACTGAGCCACCCATAATTTAATCGTCATGCCATGTGAAACCACCAACACTTTTTCGTCAGCATCACCATTTAAATCATCCATAAAGTGCTTTAAACGGGTTTGGGCTTGTTGATAACGCTCACCGCCTGAAACTTTCCATGACTGACTAAAATAAACCGGATCATGAAAATACTCCGGATACTGATCCAGGAGATCTTCAATTTTCTGCCCGTCCCAGGATCCATAATCAAACTCAACTAACCGTGAATCAAAAGTCAGCGTAGTGGATTGACCCACAATAATCTTCGCAGTCTCACTGGCCCGGTGCAATGGGCTCACATATACACGGTCAAAATGTTGGTCAAGTAACCGCTCTTTGGTCAATTCAGCTTGCTGACAGCCCTCACTAGTTAATGCTGTATCAACTTTTGCTCCCTGTAAAATATGCGCCGCGTTTGCCTTGCTCTGCCCGTGGCGAACTAAATATAACTCCATTGTTATTACTCCCAAGTTATTGCCCATATTTTAACTCAATCCATCCGCCAGCAAACAAAAAACTCTAGAAAGTTGATTTCAACCCTCTAGAGTTAATTTTTCATCAACGGAATATTACTTCTTACGTAATTTACGCAACTTCTTCATCCGTTTTAATTTATCTTTCTTCATCTTGCGCGCCATTCGGTTCATCGCCATTTGGCCCATCTTACCACCAGGCATTTGGCCACCCATCATATTTTGCATTCCAGAAAAGTTACCATTGGTTACTTGCTTCATCATCTTCCGCATTTGACCAAACTGTTTAATCATCCGGTTAACTTCAACGATTGGTCGACCAGCACCCGCTGCTAACCGACGACGGCGACTTGGATTCATCAAATCTGGATTTTCCCGTTCTTCTGGGGTCATCGATTGAATAATCGCCTTAATATGAAGAAACTGTTTAGGATCAATATTGAGATTCTTTAACGCTGGATTATTAGCCATTCCAGGCATCATTTTCAAAATATTTTCCAGTGGGCCCATGTTACTAATTTGATCTAATTGGGCAAGAAAGTCATTGTAATCAAATTCATTGGCCCGCATCTTCTCCATCGTTTCCTGGGCCTGCTCTTCATCAAAATTCTTTTGGGCCTTTTCAATTAGGGTCATCATGTCCCCCATACCCAGAATCCGTGAAGCCATTCGATCAGGGTGGAAAACATCTAAGTTCTCCATCTTTTCCCCTTCACCGACAAACTTAATTGGTTTACCAGTGACTGCACGGATGGACATTGCGGCCCCACCACGAGTGTCACCATCTAACTTAGTCAGAACTACCCCGGTCACGTCCAGTTTATCGTCAAAGCCTTGAGCAGTCGCAACCGCGTTTTGCCCAGTCATTGCATCGACCACCAGCAAAATTTCATTTGGTTGGGCCAATTCTTTAATATTAGCTAATTCATCCATTAGCTGTTCATCAATTTGTAGACGCCCAGCAGTATCAATAATCACGTAGTCATTATGGTTGGCTTTGGCCGCCGCTAAACCTTCGCGAACAATTTCAACTGGATCAACGTCCGTTCCTTTTTCAAATACAGGTACGTCAATGGAGTCCGCAACCTGTTGTAATTGTGTAATGGCCGCCGGCCGATAAACGTCCGCCGCAATGAAGAGCGGCCGGGCATGATCTTCATTTTTCAGACGGTATGCTAACTTACCAGCGGTGGTCGTTTTACCTGCCCCTTGGAGTCCGACCATCATGATTACGGTTGGAATGTGTGGCGCCTTATTTAGAGCAACGGCCTCACTCCCCATTAATTCAGTTAATTCATCATTAACAATCTTGACGATTTGTTGTGCCGGATTTAATCCCTTTAAGACTTCTGCACCGGTCGCCTTAGTCCGAACCTTTTTCACAAAGTCCTTAACCACCGTAAAGTTAACGTCGGCTTCCAACAGAGCGAGCCGAATTTCCCGCATCGTCTCTCGTAAATCTGCTTCCGTGACTTTCGGCTTTCGCCGCAATTTCTCCATGGCTTTTTGCAGCCGTTCCGTCAATCCTTCAAATGCCATTGGTATCCCTCTTTATTCTTCTTCTAGATTTTCCAAGTGTGTCACCAAGTGATTTAGTTGTTGATCATCTGGATAGTGCTTTTGAACATACTGTTGAATTCGTTCCGCTTGCTGATTGCGGCGACTAAACTCGGCATAAAGATGTAGCTTCTGTTCATAGCCTTCCAGTGCTTTCTCGGTGCGTTTAATATTATCATAGACTGCCTGTCTTGACACGGAAAAATCCTCCGCAATCTCTCCCAACGAGTAATCATCCGCATAGTACAGTTGCATATAATCATACTGTTTTTTGGTTAACAGTGGAGAGTAAAATTCAAATAGGTCATTAATTCGCTCATTTTTTTCTAGTTCCACTTTTTCACCTCATTATATGGATCAACACTAATCAGTAGTGGTAACTAAGCCCTTAAATAATCCATAGACAAATTCACTTGCATCAAATTCTTGGAGATCGGTGACCTTTTCACCTAAGCCGACGAATTTCACTGGTAAATGAAGTTCATTACGAATCGCTAAGACAATTCCTCCACGAGCGGTACCGTCTAGTTTAGTTAAAACGATCCCAGTAACATCCGTACTTTCTTTAAAGAGTTTGGCTTGACTTAATGCATTTTGACCAGTGGTGGCATCTAATACAAGTAATACTTCGTGTGGTGCATCAGGAATTTCACGGGTTAAAATCCGCTTCATTTTGGCTAACTCGTTCATCAAGTTGACCTTGTTTTGCAGTCGACCAGCGGTATCCACAAAGAGGACATCATAACCTTCCGCCTTGGCCTTTTTGACACCATCGAAGACCACCGCGGCAGGATCACCATTTTCTGGTCCGGTTACAATATCGACCCCATCTCGTTTAGCCCAGACGTCCAACTGCTCAGTTGCTCCTGCCCGAAATGTATCAGCAGCAGCAAGCAGCACTTTTTTGCCTTCGTTTTTAAAACGCGCAGCCATTTTACCAATGGTGGTCGTTTTACCAGCACCATTGACCCCCACAAACATGATCACGGTTGGCCCAGATTGAGCAAAATTAATTCCCGTTTGTTCATCTTGACCAGCGTCATCATATAATTCAACCATCTTTTGAATAATAACATTGGAAACGTCTTGTTTCGACTTAGCGTTTTGTAACTTAACTTCTTCCCGCAACGAATCACTTAATTTCATTGCCATATCATACCCAACGTCAGATTCAATCATTAAATCTTCTAGATCTTCAAAGAAGTCTTCATCAACGTGACGGAAGTTAGCCAGAAACTTATTTAGTCGGGCCCCGAAACCGTTCCGTGATTTTTCTAATCCGACATCATACTTCTCTTCGCTCGTCTTATCAGCAGAAGCGCTATTTACCGGTTCAGTTGAGCTTGCTTCCTCTTCAGCTGATTCAGTTATTGATTCCCCGTCTTCTTGGGATGATGAAGTTTCATCAACCCGTGATTCAGTCGTAGTTGAACTTTCTTCATTTTCTACTACTGTATCACCTTCATTAGCGGAGCGGTCAACATGGTTTTCAACTGCGGATTCTGACTTAAGGCGTTCTGCTTTGGACGAGTCAACTGATTGTGCGGAACCATCCTGTGGATTTTCTGTTGGCGTTGCGTCCTGAGCTTGATCAACCTCGGCAGATTCTTCGGTCGCTGGATCTTCGGTTGGAGTTGGCTTTACTTCTTCTTGTTCGTCTTGGTGTCGTTTCCGACGAAAAATATCAAATAATCCCATTTAATTTCACCTCGTTATTGATTGGTTGTCTCTTCACCTAACGTTTTGGCAACATCAACTGAAACTACCTCGGAAATCCCGGATTCCTGCATGGTCACCCCGTAAAGGACATCTGCATTCCGCATCGTTCCCTTTCGGTGTGTAATCACAATAAACTGCGGCCCGGAATTGCCAAAGCGATCCAAATAGTTGGCGAATCGGTCAACATTAACATCGTCTAATGCAGCTTCCGGCTCATCAAGAATAGCGAACGGTACTGGCCGCACTTTCAAAATTGCGAATAATAATGCAATCGCCGTAAGGGCTTTCTCACCACCAGATAGCAAGCTTAATTGCTGATTTTTCTTGCCAGGTGGTTGCGCCATTATGTCCACTCCCGTTTCCAGCAAATCGTCAGGGTCCGTTAAAATTAACTTAGCCTGACCACCATTAAAAATCTGGCGGAATGTTTCCGTAAATGATTGGGAAACTTCATTAAATGTTTTAATAAAGCGCTGTTTGACCTGGTCATCCATCTTATCCATGGTAGTTTCTAGCTGTTCCTTAGCCGCTAACAAATCATCCTTTTGCCCAGTTAAGAATTGGTAACGTTCTGAAACCTGCTTATATTCATCAATCGAACCAAGATTAACGTTACCGATTTCCGCCAAGCCCCGTTTTAATAGCTTAATCTGGCGGGATAATTTCTCATCTGAAATCGTTGATTGATTTTGCTGAGCTTCTTGAAGCGTCATGCTATATTGTTCACTCAGCTTATTCAAGCCCTGATCAACGGCAGCTTCTAAATGACCTTTCTGATCATTTAATCCGGACACATCATTTAATACTGCCCGAGTTAATTCTTGTAATCGCTCACTTTCTGCGGTCGCCTGATCAATTTTTTCTTCTAAGGCTGTTTGCCGATCATTACAATCACTAACGGTTTGACGTGCCTTTTTCAAAACAACTTGGGCCTGTTGTAAAGCTGTTTCTTGATCCTGCGTGCTCGTTTGATCATTAGCAGCTCCCTGTGCCAATTCATTTAATTGTTGTTCGATAGTTGCTAATTGTTGTTGCACATCAGTTTGTTGACGGCTTAGTTCATCATGCTGGTTGGCTAGTTGCCGCTGACGTTCCTTAGCGACTGCTTGTTCTTGTTCCAATTGATGGATGACTTCATCTTGACTAGACGCATTGGATTCTAATTCAGCAATTTGTTTTTTAGTCTGCTGAACCTGATCCTTGGCATCAGTTAACTGCTGATTTAAGTCCGCCGTCTTCTCTTCATTTGCTTGTTGCTGATTAGTAAAAGATACCTGTTGATCATTCCGCTGGTTGGCCTGAAACTCAAAAGCTTGAACCCGCCGTTGTAATTCATTTAAATGGTTTTCGGTAACCTCAACCGTAGTTTGCAAGCGGTCAGTTACCTGACGCTGCTCATTAAATTGAGCTTCGGACTGTTCAATCGTTTGTTGATTAGCCTGTCGCGCGGTCGTTAGTTTTTGAACCTGTTCTTCTAAAGCAGACGCATTTTGTTGTTCTTGTTGCAAATCTGCCTTTAATTTGGTTAACTGCTGCTTTTGGCTCAATAAACCAACCCGTTGATGGCGATTAGCTCCACCCGTCATGGCACCGCTGGCATTGATTAATTGACCATCTAACGTGATAACCCGTAACTGGTGGTGTCCCGCACGACTAATGGCTGTAGCGTGATCAAGATTATCCACTACTACCGTTGTCGACAGCAGGTGGTCAATCACGGACTTGAATTGATCAGAATACTGAATTAACTGAGTGGCTTGGCCGATATAGCCAGGCATCTTTTGAACATCAGCCAGTGTTTTAGGTATCCATCCTGGACGAATCGTATCTAATGGCAAAATGGTGACCCGACCACCACGATGACGAATCAAGTAATTAATAATCTGTTTACCAGTATTTTGATTATCAACTACCAACTGCTGCAGTTGACTTCCCAGAACCGTTTCAATAGCTGTGGTGTACTGAGCTGGTACTTGGATTAACTCACTAACTGAACCTGCCAGGCCTGAAAAATGCTGCCGTTCCTTCAAGATCGTTTGAACTCCAGCATAATAACCAGTGTAGTCCGTCAACATCGCCTGGTAGTTTTTCACTTGCTGTTCAGCCGAACGAACTGTCCCTAAAGATTGATACCATTGCTTTTGGACCTGTTCATATTGACTTTGCAACTGTTGACGATGTTGATTAGCAGCCTTCAATTCACGCTCCGCCCGCGTCAACTTAGTTTGTGCTTCCGCTAATTCTTTTTGTTGGGCAGCTAATTGTTGGCGCGCCGTGCTCAATTGTTGACGACCTTCAACTAGATTTTGCTGATCTTGCTTCACGACGTTTAAATTACGTTCATGATTTTGCTTTAAGTACACCCGCTCATTATGCAATGTCGTCAACTGCTGCATTAAATCAACCTGGCGCTCTTGGAGTTGTTCTAATTCCTGGTTTAATCTTTGCACCCTTTCCGCCGCACTCAGTGATCGCAAATCTTTTAATTTTTTGCGCTCTGTTGATAACTTACTCTTTAGCTCCGCAGCTTGATGCTCATTTTGGGCCAACTGTTGAGTGAGTTGCTCCTGGCGTTCTTTGAGCTCCTGTTTTTGCGATGTTAACCGCTGCTGATCTTTAAGCCGTTGTTCCTGGCGAATAGAAGATAGTGATTGCTGATTTTGTAATTTAGCAATTTCTTCAACCTTAGCAGTAACCTCATTTTGGGCTTGATCCTTTTGTTGCAGAACCTGACGTCGATTCTCCTGAAGCTTTTGTAAGGTATCTTTTGCTTTTTTCGTTTGCTGATCATACTGGGCGCTCATTTGATTAGACTGACCCAATTTCTTACGAATACTGGTCAGCTCAGCTTGATCTCTTAATACTTGACGAACCGTTTGTGTACGATCAAATTGATCAAGTTTTTGCTTTTGTTCTAAATAATCTTGCGCCAGTGAACTTTCTTCTTTTAGGGGTTCTAGTCGACGTTCCAATTCAACGACGATATCATTAACCCGGTCAAGGCGCTCAGCGGTTTCTTGAAGCTTCTTTTCAGCGGTCGTCTTATTTTGCTTATACTTAGCAACCCCGGCGACCGTTTCAATAATGCGGCGACGATCGCTTGGTTGTCCATTAAAAATTTCGGCAACCCGTCCTTGCGAGATAATCGAAAATGACTCACGACCAATGCCTGAGTTAATAAATAAATCTACAATATCTTTTAAACGGACACGGTGATCATTAATAAGATATTCACTATCACCATTTCGATAAAGCTTTCTAGTCACGGTAATTTCAGAATATTGGCTTTGCAAATAATGGTCACTATTATCAAGGGTCATTTTAACAACCGCCCGATTGAGTGGATGGTGATCCTTAGAACCATTGAAGATCACATCAACCATTTTGCCACCACGAAGCGTTTTGGCAGATTGTTCGCCCATTACCCAACGGAGGGCTTCAATTACATTACTTTTCCCGCTACCGTTGGGGCCGATAATACCGGTCATCCCAGGCTGAAACTTAATCGTGGTCTTATGGGCAAATGACTTAAACCCATCAATTTCCATTGACACAAGTTGCATTAAACGTTCACCATCTTATTTTGTCGTTGCTCGTAACTTTTTCAGCGCCTGCGCAGCTGCATCCATCTCAGCATGCTTCTTTGACGATCCCGTCCCTTGGGCTAGTACTTGGCCATCTGCACTGACGTTTACCTTAAATTCAGGGGCGTTTTCTGACCCAGTTTCGTCAAGAAGGTGATATTCAATATCAACATCGCCGTCCCGTTGGAGAAATTCTTGTAAACTGGTTTTGGTATCAACAGCATGATCAAACCATCCCATATCCAACTTCGGGAAAATTACCCGGTGAATAAAGCGTTCAACAGCATCACGACCCTGATCTAAGTACAATGCCCCAATAAATGATTCAAAAATATCACACAATAAGCCTGGACGATTTCGTGCTCCAGCCATTTCTTCACCCTTACCTAAGCGAATGTATTGGTCAAAATGACATTCTTTGGCAAATTTAGAAAAACTATCTTCACACACCATTGCCGCCCGTAACCGAGTTAATTTTCCTTGAAGTAATTCTGGATAACGCCGATAGATATATTCTGAAACGAACAATTGTAAAACGGCATCGCCTAAAAATTCAATCCGTTCATAATACTTTAAGTGCTGTTCAGGATGTTCGTTGACGTATGAGGCTTGGGTAAACGCCTCAGCTAATAAGTCTGGATTCTGAAAATGAATGTCAAATTCATCTGCCAGATATTGTTGTAATTCAGTAATCATACCGCTTTCCTTTCTCAAAAAAAGCCGCCGATGAAAATCCTTCATCGCGGCCCACATCATAATATTACCGTAATCTTCATTTATTTGTCGTTTTGATGGGCAGCAATATAGTCGACTACTTCACCAATGGTGCTTAACTTTTCTGCTTCCGCGTCATCGATTTCTGCCCCAAAGGTATCTTCAACTTCCAAAACAAATTCTACAAAGTCAATTGAGTCAGCATCGAGATCTGTCTTCAAATTTAAATCATCGGTAATCTTGGCACGATCAATGTCAAAGTGATCAGCAACAATGGCTGATACTTTATCAAAGATTTCATTTTTTTCCATTGCTAAATACCTCTTATATTTAATAACTACCTATCTATTTTATTCGTTTTTTGTCCCGTTGTCTACGTTTTCTTCATTACTAAAGAATTCAACGGTTTGATCAATCACTTTTGTGTTAATCATTGTCCGAATTTGCTGAATAGCTTTTGTAGTGGCAGTCACGTCAGCGGAACCATGAGCCTTCACAACTGGTGCTTTAAGGCCTAATAAGACCGCTCCGCCATATTGCGACGGATTCATCAAATGTCCAATTCGATGGAAAACCGGTCGTAATAAAAGGTAACCCAGTTTGGCACGGAGCCCGCCATTCAGAATGCCATCCTTAATCAGGGTCATCATCATTCGAACGCTTCCCTCAGTCGCCTTCAAAGCCGCGTTCGCCGTCCAACCATCAGAAACAACTACATCTGCTGCACCATGGAGAAGGTCACCAGATTCAATATTACCGATGAAATTCAAAGCTTTTTGATTAGCAAGATCTTGATGAACGGCCTTATGCAATTGATCACCCTTGTCCGCTTCAGCGCCATTATTCAAAAGCGCCACCCGAGGATCTTGAATGTTAAGAACATTTTGAGCATAGAACCGGCCTAAATGGGCAAATTCAACTAGGTTTTTTTCTTTCGATTCGGCATTGGCACCTGAATCAAGGTATACAAAACCTTGTCCTTGCTGTCCTGGTTGTGCTACAGGCAAAATACTTGTTAATCCAGGTCGATCGATCCCCTTGATCCGACCAATAATGAAAATTCCAGCAGCAAGGATTGCCCCAGTATTACCGGCTGAAAAGAATGCATCGGCCTCACCATGTTTGACGGCATTGGCCGCTCGGACAATTGAAGAATCTTTCTTGCGCCGAATTGCCCGAACTGGTTCTTCACCCATGGCAATCTCTTCGGTGGTATTAATTAGCGTTAAACGTTCAGGATTCTTAATTAATGGTTTGACCTTCTGTTCATCACCATATAAAAGAAATTCCAGGTCATTAAATTGATCACGCGCATTTTCAATTCCTTCAATAATCACTTGGGGTGCACGATCGCCACCCATTGCATCAACAGCTATTTTCATATTTATCTTCCTTTCTTAGTCAAAGTGTGTCGTTAGTTCATGCCGAGTTAGGTAATATACTAATGGTTGATTTTCATCACGAAGATCCCAGTGAGGAGTATTAATTAAGTTTGCTGCATCCGAGCGCGCAATTTGTAACATTTTCAAATCAGCCACCGGGTCACCAACTTTAAAATCTGGCACCCCAGACTGCTTATTCCCCAAAACATCACCTGAACCACGTAACTCCAAGTCACGTTGGGCAACAACAAAACCGTCATTAGTTTCAACCATGGTTTGCATTCTTTTAACACCGTCTTCAGTTTTGGGATCAGCAATTAGCAGACAATAACTTTGTTGCTGACCACGGCCAACCCGACCCCGAAGCTGGTGTAGTTGTGCGAGGCCAAAACGGTCAGCGTCATAAATTAACATTACCGTAGCGTTGGGATTATCCACCCCAACCTCAATTACCGTCGTGGCGACCATCACCTGAATCTTATTATCTTGAAAATCTTGCATAACCTGTTCTTTTTGTTCGTTGTCCATTCGACCATGAAGAAGGCCAACTTGGTATTGCGGCGCAAAATACTCGACAAATTCTTGATACAAATCAGTCGCATTTTGAACGTCGAGAGTTTCTGATTGTTCAATTAATGGGGAAACCACATATACCTGCGCTCCCTGAGCCAACTGGCCTTTTAAAAATTGTAAAGCTTGATCCGCTTGATTTGATTTCAGCCAGGTGGTCTTAATCGGCTGACGACCAGCAGGTAATTCATCGATGATGGAAACATCCATTTCGCCATAACTGGTAATTGCTAGAGTCCGTGGGATCGGTGTCGCCGTCATCGCTAATACATCAGGATGAACCCCCTTCATCCGTAATTGCTGACGCTGGTTAACTCCAAAACGGTGCTGCTCATCAATGATGGCTAAACCCAAATTAGCGTAATCAACCTGCTCTTGAATCAATGCATGAGTCCCAATAATGAGGTTAATACTACCATCTTTGATCCCTTTTAACATTTGCCGTTTCTGACGGGTATTCATCGAACCAGTTAATAATCCAATATTCACGTGCGTTCCTACAAAAACCTTAGCTAATTTTTGGGCATGTTGGGCTGCCAAAATTTCGGTTGGCGCCATTAAAGCTGCTTGGTAGCCAGCAATCACGACTGCATTAATGGCGATTGCCGCCACAATCGTCTTTCCTGAACCAACATCCCCCTGCAAAAGTCGATTCATTTGGTAAGGCTGTCGAAGGTCGCGACAAATCTCATTAACCACCCGTTTTTGAGCACCCGTCAATTCAAAGGGAATTGTTTTAATAAAATCGCGTAATTCTTGATTATTGTAAAGAATTTGATTGCCATCCTTTTGCCGATTAGCTCGCCGAATTGATTGCAGTCGTAATTGAAACAGGAAAAACTCTTCATAAGCAGCGGTCCGACGTGCTGCCCGTGCCGCTGAGCCATCTTTAGGAAAGTGCATATCATGAATCATAGTCCGTCGATCCAGCAATTGATAACGTTGTCGTAAGCTAATCGGCAGTAACGTCGCAATCACATTAGCATAATTATGATATGCAATCTTGATCAGCTTACGCAAGGTTGCTTGATGAACATGCTTATTTGCCGGATAAATTGCGCCCATCTCTTGATCCTGTTGATTGGTTAATAACTTGGTCCCCTGAATTTCCTGTCGTGAAGCATTCCAGGTTCCCATAATCGTGACATCCTGATCCATTACAGCCTGCTTCTTTAAGTATGGCTGATTAAAATACACCACTTGAACGACGGCATGACCAACCATTACCCGAAAGCCGAGCCGCGTGCGGCGGTAGCCGAAACGTGACATCACGGGCTCAGAGACAATCGTACCGTGAATCGTCACCTTCTGCTTGTCCTTTGCGGTTTCAAGATCAGTAGGTGCAAAATCATCATAACGACTCGGAAAATACGTTAATAAATCTTCAACTGTTTGAATTCCTAATGTAGTTAAAGCTTCGGCAGTTTTGGGGCCAACACCACGGATCGTGCTAACTGGATCTTGTAAACTCTTCATGATGTATCTCCCTCCTTCTGTTATAAAAAAAGTGGGAAAGAACTAGCTAGTTAGTTCAATTTCCCACTCAATCAACCTGGAATCACTTAGCAGTTCGCTGAATAGCAAGTTAACTTTTTCCTAGTTATTCGACAGAAATTAAATATGGATAAACTGGTTGGTCACCTTCGTATACCTGAACATCCAATTCATCATCCATCTCTTCAATTGCCCTCTGCAATTGATCAGCTTGATCTTGGTTACCATCTTCCCCATAGTAAATGGTAACCACACTGCTATCTTCGTCTAGCATCTTCTTAACCATTGCTTCGGCAGTAGTTGCCAAGTCACTATCGGTTGTCACAATGTCACCATCGACAATCCCAATATAATCATCTTTTTTAATTGTAATTCCGTTTACAGTCGTATCACGGACAGCAGTAGTAACTGCACCACTCTTCACAGTATCAAGTGCGTCTTCCATTGCTGTATGGTTTTCATCCAAGGTACTGTCAGGATTGAATTCCAATAAAGCAGTCATTGCTTGTGGAATGGTTTTCGTGTGAACAACGGCCGTTGGAATTTCTGCAATATCTTTTGCCTGATCTGCCGCCATGAAGATATTACCATTATCTGGGAGCACCAAAGCCTGTTTAGCACCACTGTTATTAATTGCATCAGCAATATCTTGAATACTTGGATTCATCGTTTGCCCACCACTGATAATGTGAGTCACACCCAAGCTCTTCAATAATTCGCTAATTCCTTGACCTGCAGCAACTGCAATAACCGCAGTGCCCGGTGCTTCCTTTTCGCCATCGGCATCAGCGTTTTCAGCTACTGATGGTTCATCTTCGTCCATGATTTGTTCTTGCTGCCACCGCATATTATCAACTTTAACGGTCTGTAAATCACCAAATTGCTGCCCCCAAGATAGAACTTTCCCTGGGTGTTCAGTGTGAACATGGACCTTCACAATTTCATCATCATTGATAACTAATAGACTATCACCAAGCTTGGCTAGGTAATTATAGAATGTATCATAGTCAAACTTTTGAGTTACCTGCTTACCCCGTCCGATTCGAACCATGATTTGGGTACAATAACCATACTTGATGTCAGCTGGATCTAATTTCCCTTGCGCACTTTGATGATGCTTAGCATTAATCATCTCATTCATCTGGGCATTATCTGGTTTAGTTTCAACAGTTACCTTACCGGTTAATGCTTCTAAGAATGCATGTAAAACATAGTCTAAGCCTTGACCACCAGAGTCAACCACCCCAACTTCTTTCAAAACCGGTAATAAATCAGGTGTCTTTTGGAGTGCTTGATCAGCCGCCGAACAAATTTCCTCTAAAATCTTTTCAATATCGTTGGTGGTTTTAACAGTGTCAATCCCTGCTTGGGCAGATTCTCGAACTACCGTTAAAATCGTTCCTTCTGTAGGCTTCATCACGGCCTTATAGGCAGTTTGGGCACCATTTGCATAAGCATCAACGAATTCTTGAGCGCTCAGATCTTTCTTGCCCTTGCAGCCACCGGCAAAGCCACGGAAAATTTGTGAAAGAATTACTCCAGAGTTTCCCCGAGCCCCCATTAAGAGACCCTTAGCTAAGGAATTGGCTAAGTCGCCAACATTTTCGCTCGTGTCTTCCCGTTCATATTTTGCACCACTCGCCATGGACATACTCATGTTTGTACCTGTATCACCATCGGGAACAGGAAATACATTTAACGAGTTAATAAATTCTGCATTCTGATTGAGTTTGGCCGCAGCGGCCTGAACCATTTTACCGAATTCGAGATTTGTAATCTTTGTGATTGCCAAAATATTATTCCTCCGCCTACCAAATTTAGTCTTCAGAAACCCGAACACCTTGAACGTTAACATTCACAGCGTTTGCGGTAATTCCTAATAATGTTTCTAAATTGTACTTAACCTTTTGTTGAACACTTTTTGAAACTTCGGAAATCTTGATCCCATATTCAACAATAATATTTACTTCAACAGCAATGCCGTTATCCTGTTGCCGGATAACTACGCCTTGACTGTAATTATCACGTTGCAAAATCTTGTTAAAGCCATCTTTCAATGGGTTGCGACTAGCCATGCCGACTACACCGTAATTATCAGTTGCTGCACCACCAACTACGGTCGAAATCACATCATTAGAAATATCAATCGTACCTGATTGTGTTTTAATCTTCACTGC
This sequence comes from Limosilactobacillus coleohominis 101-4-CHN, assembly GCF_000161935.1. GTDB lineage: Bacteria > Bacillota > Bacilli > Lactobacillales > Lactobacillaceae > Limosilactobacillus > Limosilactobacillus coleohominis_A. Next base: position 439,281 of record NZ_GG698802.1, read on the forward strand.
CATCTTTATGGCCTCCTTGTCGTGATTAATGAATTATCCTGTTTATTTTACCACACTTAGCAAATGAGACAAATTCATATAATGTCGCTTTTTGCAGAAATAGAAATAAAAAAGGCTGCCCGTAGGCAGCCATACTTTTTATTTAGTTAACACGAGTAACCTTACCCGACTTCAAAGTACGTGCTGAAACGTAAACCTTCTTTGGCTTACCATTAACTAAAATAGTAGCTTTTTGCAAATTAGGCTTCCAGCTGCGACGAGTTGAGTTAAGGGCGTGGGAACGCTTGTTACCAAGCTTAGTACTTTTACCAGTAATAAAATCCTTAGCCATGTTGGAACCTCCTCTCCTCATCAGTTTTTTCGTGCGCATTACTGCGCTGTAACTCACCTAAATAATTTACCATAGGCAGACGCACTTTGCAATAGTTTCTTTCAAGTATTTTTACTTGACACTAATCATTACCATGGATCTGGTCATAACTCTGAATCACTGCAACCACTCCTTGATGAAATGAAAAGTGATTCACCTTTCCAACAAATTCATTGCTTGACCATGAAAACGGAATATCTGAATTAAAATCCACTAATGGATATTTTTCATCCGGTAAATTCAATCCGCGAACAGGTGTTAAATTGACAAAAGCGAGGTATCGCATCCGCGTCTCCTTGACAACTGAATATGAACCTGGCGAATAAAAATCTACCGTATTTTCTCGATCAATCAACCTAATTCGGTCTAAATAATCACGAAATTCATCCTGCATTGGCATGAAGAGATTCGCTAATAACTGATCAAGTCGACCACCGGTACCACCGTAAATATTAATCTGTGTTGGATGAAACCTCTGAATTGCTAACCTAGTACCATATTGAGTATCTGTAACATCCTTTGCCGTCGGCAGAACACGAACATCACCAACCACTTGCTTTAAGTGTTCCATTTCTTGGGGATCAGTAGAATCAAAATCCCCCGCCACGACTGCTGGGGTAATTCCATGTTGCAATAAGTAGGTGGCCCCATAGTCGATCCCAATCCACAGTTCATGTTGATGCTTTAACACAATATCCAGGGGGATTTCCTTGGCCGGTCCACCTACCATTAAATTAACTACTGTCATTTTTCTCTAAAAAAAGTGCCATTACATTAAATGGCACCATTAATTGTTACTTTGTTGCGTTCTTAATGGCATTGATCCGGGCAACTGGATCATCAGCACCGTAAACATATGAACCTGCAACGGCAACGGTTGCGCCTGCTTTGTAGCAGTCAACAACTGTTTGGTCATTGACTCCGCCATCAATTTCGATATCAAAATCGTAGCCATGGTCCTTCTTTAGTTGATTTAATTCGGCGATTTTTTCAACCGTTTCTGGCAAGAACTTCTGACCACCAAAACCAGGGTTAACTGTCATTACTAACACTTGATCAACCATATGAAGAACTGGCTTGATCATTTCAACTGGTGTTCCAGGATTAATAACTACTTCAGCCTTAACACCACCGTTCTTAATGATTTGTAATGCGCGGTGAATGTGTTGCGTTGCTTCAACTTGGACCCCAATGATATCAGCCCCAGCATCAATAAATGCTGGAATAATATGTTCAGGATTTTGAACCATCAAATGAACATCTAATACCATTTTTGTAATTGGACGAATGGCCTTAACGAAACCCGGGCCAAAAGAAATGCTTGGCACAAAACTGCCATCCATAATATCAATGTGGAGATATTCGGCACCGCCTTGGTCTACCTTTTCAATGTCCTTTTGCAAATTAACATAATCAGCACTCAAAATTGATGGTGCAACTTTAATCATAATCTACTACCTCACTTCAGTATTTTGGCTTTTGGTTTCTAATTAGTTCTTGAAATTGAACATAATTATTATACCTTGACTCTAATATTTTACCATCTTCCACCGCATTTTTCACAGCACAACCTGGCTCTTGTAAGTGTAGACATCCACGGAATTTGCATTTTGGAGCCAGTCGCTTCATTTCCGGGAATAATTGGGGCAATTCTTCCTTGGTCATTTGGAAATCCTCATAGGATGAAAAGCCAGGGGTGTCTGCAACTAAAGCATTCCCGACCTTTAGCAAGGCCACTTTACGCGTTGTGTGCCGCCCTCGCTTCAAAGCCTTTGAAACTTCACCGGTTGGCAGGTCAAGGTTAGGTGCCAAATGGTTTAATAAAGTTGATTTCCCGGCACCTGTTTGTCCCATCATCGTAACAATTTGCCCTTTAATCTGTTGCTGCAATTGATCCAAATTGGTCTGACAATATGGTTCTTTAGAATAGTAAACCGAGTAGCCGATCTGTCGATAACCATCCACAAAAGTTTGCAGTTTCTGAGCTTCTTCTGCAGATAACAGGTCCACTTTTGAAAAGAAAATAATTGGTGTGATGGACTGCGCTTCTAGAGCAATTAACTGGCGATCTAGTAAGTTGCTTGAAAACTGCGGATTACTGGCTGCAGTAACCACAATAGCCGTATCAACATTGGCAACCATTGGCCGCACCAACTGATTGGTGCGCGGCTCAATTGCTAGGAGATAACCATCGGCAAACTGAACATGATCACCCACCAGTGGCTTAATTCCCCGTTTGCGAAAATTCCCCCGGCCTCGCGTGCGATAGATCTCGCCGTCAGCAATAATATCGTAGAAACCGCTCAATGATTGTTGAATAATTCCTTCCTTCAAAAAGCACCTCCATTAACCTGTGATGTTGGTTGCACTCATAATTGTTCGACCATTACGGATAACCTTGTAAGCGCCCATTTGGTGATTCCGTAGTGTAAACGGAACATTGATCGTAGTTTCTTGGTTGATCGTAATGTCTTGATATTCCATTGTGAGATTATGGTACGCATCCGAAATATAAACCTGAACCCGGTTTTCCTTTTTGCCACCATTTCCATCAAACGGAATATTAATCTGAATGTTAGTCGTCTTTAAATTGGCTCCTGTATCAGCCACCTGAACAGCTATGGTATCATTCTCGGCCAATTTAGTTCCCGCTTTTGGGGTTTGACTAATAACGTGATTAACTGCAATCTTATTGGAATTCTTTTTAATCACCGTTACTTGAAGGTGGTGTTTGTTAGCAAAATCCTGAACTTCATTTAGATCTTTATTCTTAAAATTAGGAATCTTGACCTTATGCTGTCCACGACTCACCGTCAGGGTAATAGCCTTATTCTGTGGTTTAATGACGCTACCGGCACTAACGTTTTGTTTAATAATTGATCCCTCATCAACTTCATTTGAATACACCATTTCTTTATTAACGGTGAATCCTTTCGCACGTAGTTGAGCTGCCGTGTGATCATAATCGTCGCCAACAAAGTCAGCCATCTTGTAGCTGTTCACACCACTACTCAAAACAATATCCACCGAACGACCAAACCGTACCCGTTCTGGACTATCAATCGATACCACATGGTCCTTCGCCACAACCTTACTGGTGGTTCTAGTAATGTTGCCAACACGCAAATGTCGTTTAGCCAACGTTTTTTCAGCCTGGGATGTCGATTGCCCATCTATATTAGGCACGGTAACTAAACGATTAAAATACCAACCAGCAAATAATATTATTACTGCTGCTCCACTTGCTAAGCCAACCCACCAGCGTCGATGACTGACGGATTTCTTTGCCGTAGGATTATTTTGATGGTTAGGCTGTCCGATCTCTTTTGTTTGACCATTATCTTGCTCAGCTTGCTTTTTTGCATGTTGAATCGACTTTAGGTCCAAAACCTTTGTTTCATCATCACAATGACTATTTTCTCTAAACCGTGGTTCGCCACTTCGTCGATTATCTAGTGAAGTCCGTAAATCAGCTGCCATCTCCTTGGCACTAGCATAACGCTCTTGGGGATCCTTGGCGGTAGCTTTATAAACCACATTTTCCATTGCTTGAGGAATTGCCGGATTAAACTCGCGGACTGATGGGATTTGATCCTTAAAGTGCTTTAATGCAATTGAGACAGCATTCTCGCCTTCAAAAGGAACTGTGCCCGTTAATAATTCATAAAGAATAATACCGAGCGAATAAATATCTGAACGTTTGGTGGCTACACTACCGCGTGCTTGCTCCGGTGACAGATAATGCACGGAGCCAACTAACGTATTCGTTTGGGTTAAGGAGTTGTCAAAACTGGCTGTGGCAATGCCAAAATCTGTAATTTTGATGTTTTTATTTTGATCAATTAAAATATTTTGCGGCTTTAAATCGCGGTGAATAATGCCATGTTCATGTGCTGATTCAACAGCTGACAATACTTGTTCCATGATATTGATCACTTGGGGCAACGGAATCGGATAATTTTGCGCAATGTATTTTTTCAGATCCATGCCTTCCACATACTGCATAACCATATACTGCATACCATGGTTTTCACCAACATCATAAACACCAACAATGTTGGGATCATTCAGTTGGGTTGCGGCAAGTGCTTCACGTTGAAAACGCTTCTTAGTTTGCGGATCGTCATGCAAGTCTAAACGCAGTAACTTAACGGACACTTCGCGATCTAAGACTAAATCATGTGCTAGATATACATTGGCCATTCCGCCCTCACCAAGTGATCGGATAATTTTATACCGATTGCCTAGTACATATCCGGGTTTCATATAGCTTCATGCCTCGCTTAATTATTTTGGCTGATTAACACGGTAACGTTATCCGGGCCACCCGCTTGGTTTGCTAAGGAAACTAAGCGTTGGCATTTTTCACCCAGTGTCCACTGATCAGTGCTAAGAACTGCCTTAATCTGTTCGTTGTTAACCATTTTGGACAGACCATCTGAACACAGCAAAAACAGGTCCCCGGGGTTAACCGGAAAACTGTTCACTTCAATTTGGGCATCTGGAGAAATACCAATTGCGCGAGTAATAATATTTTTTTGTGGTGAAACACGCGCGGCATCCTCAGATAAGTCACCATTTTTTACTAATTCATTTACTAATGAGTGATCAATCGTGATCTGGGTCAATAGACCATCGTGGTAAATATATCCACGACTATCACCAATGTTAGCAACCACTACTTGTTGATCATTAAAAAAGAGCGCAACAACCAGTGTTGTCCCCATTCCCTGATACGATTGATTCTCTTGTGATTTCTTTAAAATTAATGCATTTGCTGCCAGCACTTGTTCTTGAAACCATTGTTTTGCTTCTGAAACACTTTGCGGCTGGGCAGCCATGAATTGGCGGCCAAGTTGATCAATAGCAATCGTTGCGGCAACATCACCGCTCCGGTTACCACCAATCCCGTCTGTAACAATGGCAAGCATATTCTTACCATTATGAAAGACTCGCACACGATCTTGATTCTGTGAGCGCTGTTTTCCAATGTCAGTTTGATAAGCAGTTTTCATAATCTAAATAATATTCCTTTATTTAATCCGTTGAAGGGTCCCGATAAAGAAACCATCGGAACCATAATCACTCGGTAAAATCGTGAGTGTCTTCTGCTGACGGTTAGCCTTAATTGCACGTGCCGTTTGCGTTTTTAACAACTGAAAATTTGGATGGTGTGCCAAAAACGTTTGAATCGTGTTTTCATTCTCTTCTTGAAGAATTGTACACGTGCTGTAAACAATTATACCGCCTTTTTTAACTTTCGGGGCAACCGCATTTAAAATTGTCCCTTGAATTTCATGAAGCCGACTGCTAGTGGAACTAGTTTTATCATAACGAATTTCCGGTTTACGTCGGATTAATCCGATCCCCGAACATGGGGCATCAACCAAGATTTTATCAAAAGACTCATCTGTAAAGTAATCATCTACCTGACGGGCATCTAATTGCCGTGCCACGACTCGGTTAGCAACCCCTAGCCGCTCCATGTTCTTACGAATTAGTCGAACCTTATGCTGATGAATATCCAAAGCATCAACTTGACCCATTGCCGGATCCAAAGCAGCAGCAATTTGTCCAGTCTTGCCTCCTGGTGCAGCACACGCGTCCAGCACACGTTCATCGCCCCGAAGTTGGAGCGCTTCCACTGCTAACATGGCACTTTCATCCTGAATAGTAACCATCCCGTTAGCAAACGCTGCACTAGTAAGTACATTGCCACTTTGAACTACCAGGCCGTCCTGCGCAACCTTACTCTGTTGAACATCAATCTGCTCATTAGCTAAGGTTTGAATTGCTTCTTGAACAGTTGTCCGCGCAGTATTCACTCGTAAACTGACACGGGAAGGTTCATTAATCTGGCGAACTAATTTTTCAACCTGCTCTTGACCATACTGATGAAGCAGACAACGTACCAACCATTCAGGAATACTACCAATAATCGATAACCGTTTAATGGAATCAGCAATCTCTAACGGGTCAGCAGGTCCCTGACGAAGAAAAGAGTGCAAAACGCCCGTTACAAACTTTCGAATTCCCGGATTTCCCCGCCATTTAGCAATCTTAATAGCTTCATCTGTCGCAGCCCATTCTGGAATCCGATCCATAAATTGATACTGATAAAAAGACAACATCAATAACGTTTTAACCCAACTATCGGGATCACGCTTCACCAGTGGCGTTAACCAGTATTCTAGGGTTAGTTTGTGTTGTAATACACCATAAACTAATGTGGTCACTAGTCGTTTATCAACTTCTTTTAATTGATGGCGCTTTAGTGTTTCATTTAATTGTAAATTAGAATAAGACCCCCGTTGAAAGACCTTATCGAGCGTTTCTAAAGCCAAATTACGGGGGCTATTTTGAATTGAATTATTCATTAGTAATTGCTTGTACTCCTGGTTGTAAATCTTGGTTACCATTTAGGTATGCGGTAATATCCATCAAGCCTTTGCCAGCCGGTTTTAACCGATTAATTTGATAGGTTGTACCATCACCACCAGCGATTACCAGCGCATGTTTTGCTATCCGCACGACCTTACCAGGTTCCAATGACGTTGATTCCGGTAATGGAGTAACGTCAATGATTTTAGTCCGTACCCCATCAATAATCATATTTCCCAATGGTTGAGGGCGAAGGCCACGTACTAAGTCATCAATCCGATTAGCTGGCAGAGTGTAGTCAATTCGCTCCTGAGCAGACGAAATGTTTGGTGAAAAGACGACTTTAGTTTCATCCTGTGGGATTGAAGGTGCAGTCCCCTCGATTAATGCTGGCAGGGTCTCCATTAACAAATCTCGTCCTAAAAGACTTAGTTTTTCAAACATCGTACCAGTGTCATCTTGCTTAGTAATTGGAATGGATCGCTGGGCAATAATATCCCCTGCATCCATCTTTTTCACCATGTACATAATCGTCACACCCGTTTCGGTATCACCATTCATTACAGCATACTGAATTGGGGCCCCACCCCGGTACTTCGGTAATAGTGAACCATGTACATTAATCGCTGCGATATTAGCCGCTTGCAACATTTTAGTTGGCAAAAACTGTCCATATGCGGCCGTGATCATTAAGTCCGGATGGAGATCAATTACCCGTTCCATTTCCGGACTACCGCTTAACTTAGCCGGCTGCAAAACCTCAATTCCGTTTTTGACTGCTAATTCCTTTACCGGTGAAGCCGTCATCACATGTTTACGGCCCCGCGGCCGGTCAGGTTGTGTTAAAACTGCCTGAACATCATAATCTGGACTTGTGATTAGTGCCTGTAAAATGGGCACAGCAAACTGGGGAGTCCCCATAAAAACTACTGATGTCATATTAATCCCTTCTTTATAGGAAGTACTGCGGATCCGGATCAATTGCCAATTCCGCACCACGTTGATATTTATTTTGTGCTTCTTGCATAATTTTAGTTAATAATGAATGAAGTTGAGGATCCTGACGGTATTTAATTACAATTTGATAATAATACCGTTTTTTCAAACGAGCAATTGCGCGCGGGGTGGGCCCCAAAATCATTGTATCACTCGCAAGCTGTTTCCCTAATTCCTGTCTAATATCATACATCATTTTGGCAGCCACTTGTTCATCTTCATGACTCCCCATCAGACGAATCGTGTAGTAATAAGGTGGATAGCTCGCTAATTGTCGTATCTGCATCTCAGTGTTAAAAAATTTACGATAGTCATGTGCTTGAACTAAGCGAATTACGTAATTATCTGGATTAAAAGTTTGGACAATTACCTGACCCTTTTTGTCAGCCCGGCCCGCACGACCACTGACTTGTGATAACAAATCAAAACTGCGTTCACTCGCCCGAAAATCAGGCAAATCAAGTCCCGTATCGGCATTTAACACCCCAACTAAGGTAACGTTAGGAAAATCTAGTCCTTTGGCAATCATTTGTGTCCCCAGTAGGATATCTGCTTGACCGCTGCCAAACTTTTGCAACAGCTTTTCATGCATTCCCTTACGACGGGTGGTATCAACATCCATCCGCAGAATTCGGGCCGTGGGTAATAAGGCCTGTAGTTCCTTAGTTGCCTTTTCAGTACCAGTTCCATAATAACGAATATGACGACCATGACACTGTGGGCAGCGTTGCGGAATGGGTTCTTCATGACCACAATAGTGGCACCGCATCGTATGGGTATCTAAATGCATTGTTAATGAAATATCGCAATTAGGACATTTCAACACAAATCCACAATCACGACACATGATAAAAGAGGAAAATCCGCGACGGTTCAGCATTAAAATGCTCTGTTCATGTTTGGTAAGCCGTTCCTGCAAAGCGGTTAAAAGTGCCGTTGAAAAGTTAGATTCCCCTCGTCGCTGAACCTCTGGACGCATATCCACAATTTTAATTGGTGGTAATGGACGTTTGTTGACCCGGTGTGGTAATTGTAATAGTTGATAATTACCTGCCAGTGCCCGTGAATAACTTTCCAAACTCGGTGTTGCTGAACCTAATAATAAAGGCGCATGATGATATTTTGCCCGCCACTTAGCAACTTCGCGAGAATGGTAGCGGGGCGCATCGTCTTGCTTATAGCTGGTCTCATGCTCTTCGTCCATAATAATAATTCCAATATTTTTCAATGGTGCAAAGACCGCCGACCGTGCGCCCACAACTACTTGGGCTTCACCACGTTCAATTCTCCGCCACTCATCATAACGTTCCCCAGCCGATAATCCGGAATGAAGAACCGCAACTTGGGAGCTAAAACGAGCCCGAACTCGTTCTGCAATTTGCGGCGTTAACGAAATTTCTGGAACCATCAATAACGCGGTTTTTCCTTGTTGGAGAGCATGAGCCATTGCCTGTAAATAAACTTCGGTTTTACCGCTCCCGGTAACTCCTTGTAACAAGAAGACCGTGGACTGGCGATTGTCAATTGATTGTTTAACTGATGCTAATGCTCGTTGCTGATCTAGGTTTAAGTAAAGGGGGTCCTTAGCAGCAGGATCTGTCAACTCCGCACCGAATGGTTGGCGATATTGTTCAATTTGTTGCATAGAAATCCAGCCCTTATCTTCCGCCTGCCTAAAGTTAGCCGAAGACAGGTGTGTGGTCTTTTGGGCTTGGCTAATTAAAACTTGCTGGCCAACAATTGATTGTAAATAGTCCAGCATTTTTCGTTGAGCGGTAGCGTTGGCACGGGTTTTCGAACGGAGTTGCTTGTATTCATCAACCGTCAATACTGGTTGAATCTGAGCCACAGTTTTTACCCGGGCACGGTCTTGAACCTGATATTCAAATTGAACCTTACCAGCGCGCTTGAGCGTTAGTAGTCGACTAACAATTGAAGCTTGATTTTGAACCAATGAGTAATCAAGTACGTTTTGTTGACCAAAAATCGCTTGATCCTCAGGGGCTAATGGCTGAACCAGCTTAACAATGCGCTTGGATTTAGCCTTGAGCATGTTTGGAAGCATCGTATATAAACACGAAATCCAAAACGAGTAGGTTTTGTCTGCCAGCCAGTGGCTTAATTGCATCATTTCCGAATTTACCACCGGAACTAAATCCATTAAGGCCGTAATTTGCTTGAGGGTTCCTTGAAAATCAGCCGGTTGATCAAGTCCCACTACGAATCCTTGAACAGACCGCTTTCCCTTGCCAAAGGGCACAATCACCCGCATGCCGACTTGAATTTGATGTTCTAGTTTTGGCGGCACTTGATAAGTATATGGCCGATTGGTTTGCAACGTCGGTACATCCACAATGACTTGCGCTAATTCAGCCACTGCCACCCCCTCCTTTTTTAAGATAATTGCTCAGCAATCAACTTCATTAAGCGTTGACCAATTTCGTGTTTAGTTGCGGTTGGCCAGGCAAGCGGTTTTTGTTGGGGACGTAAAATCGTCACTTTGTTGTTATCAGCATTAAAGCCCGTTGTAGTTTGACTAACATCATTTGCTACAATCATATCGGCCCCCTTGTTAACTAACTTTTGCTGTGCATTTGCAAGGACGTCTTGAGTTTCTGCAGCAAACCCAACTACTAACTGATGATTTTTGCGATGCCCCATCTTTTTTAAGATATCCACTGTTGGTGTTAGTTGTAAGTTTAAAACCGTTTGGTGAGGATCCTTTTTAATTTTCTGTTGAACAACGTTGGCTGGTTTAAAATCTGCCACTGCCGCTGCCATAATCAAAACATCACATTGACCAAAGTGCTTTTCAATCTGTTCATACATTTCCTGCGTGGTCCGAACCCGCTGAATCATTAACCGCTTTTGCGCTTCAAGATGAATATCAGTGCGACCAGCAATGACCGTCACTTCGGCTCCCATTGTTAAAGCAGCCTGTGCAATTGACCAGCCCATTTTCCCAGAAGACCAATTTCCTATATAGCGGACCGGATCAATCGGTGCGACAGTACCGCCAAGCGCAATTAACACATGTTTTCCTTTTAAAATTTCTTGAGAGGACATAACCTGATCCATAAAGTGGACAATTACCTTTGGTTCGGGCATCCGCCCATCACCTGCGTAGCCTTCAGCTAGCTGTCCATGAACTGGTGAAAGAATTAATCGCCCATCACGGCGTAATTGATCCAGGTTCCGTTGTGTTGATGGCTGATTCCACATGTGAGTATTCATCGCTGGCACAATCATAACTGGCGTCGGCGTTGCCAAAACCGTTGTGGTAACAGCATCATCCGCAATCCCATTGGCAATTTTTGCAATCACATCTGCACTCGCTGGAACTACAATTGAATAGTCCGCCCAGTCAGCCAACTCAATATGAGGAATGTCGCCATTCAACGTTGGTTCCCATAAATCCACTAACACGGGATAGTGGGTTAACGCTGTAAAAGTCGCTGGGCCCACCAATTTAGTGGCGGATTTAGTCATTACGACCCGCACTTCATGATGAGCGCGTTGTAACATTCTTACTACCGTAACAGCTTTAAAGGCAGCGATACTACCACTCACATGTACCAAAATTTTTGCCATCATTTTCACCAAATTTCCCCAAGAATAATTAATGGGTTAGAAAATAACCATTGTTATCCCCCAACCCATCAAAAGGTACGTTAGTCTTGTTTGTCTTCAGTATGGTATGGATCAATCGTGACCTTACCTGCTTCAATTTCTTCTAAGGCCTTACCAACTGATTTTGCTGATTGGTAGTGGTCCAATAACAATGGCTTGTCGCCTTCCATGCTAACTGGCTTGTCACCGTGATCAGCCCGCCATTGATCCGCTTCATATTTATCAATTTCATGGGCACGCTTGCTGGCCAACATGATTAATGAGTATCGAGAATCAACCCGCTTTAATAATTCATCAACTGATGGGTATAAAATCATTTTTCTGAATCTCCTAACATTTCAAGATAATCCGGCATTACTCGTGGAACCCGTAATCGCTCAGTGCGAATGATTCCCTTAATTTTTTCAACAGCATTATCCACCTTGTCGTTCACCACGGCGTAGTCATAATTCTGCATCATTTCGATTTCACCAAATGCTTTATGGATCCGTTTATTAATCACGTCCATGCTATCAGTCCCACGGTGAATTAATCGGTGCTTTAATTCCATTAAATCGGGTGGCGTCAAAAAAATAAAAACGCCGTCCGGACGTTTTGAACGGACCTGCATCGCACCATTAACTTCGATTTCAAGGAAAACATCTTTTCCAAAGTCTAATGTATCATCAATATATTTTAATGGTGTTCCATAATAGTTGTCAACATACTTTGCGTATTCTAACATTTGTCCAGTTTGAATATTGTGCTCAAACTCTTCTTTAGAAACAAAGAAATAATCGACACCATTCTTTTCACCAGGGCGCGGCTTACGGGTGGTCATCGAAATTGAATACTGAAAGTCGTTTCCTGGTTGATCAAATAATGCTTTACGCACTGTTCCTTTGCCAACGCCAGAAGGACCAGAAAGTACAATCAACATTCCACGTTTTGTCATGATTAGTTAACCCCTCATAATTGATTCAAAGTAATTAGTAAACATTATTAAATAAAATCACCCGTAATTCAACAGTTGCTAGCAATCAAAATAAAAAAATTGAATTTCTCTTGCAATTTTGAACGTTTGTTCGTATAATGATTTTACAAACAAGCGTTCGGAGATGATCAAATGAAAAATCCAAGTACCAAGTTCATCAATCGTGGGTCTGTAGCTCTCAACAGATATTTCCACCACCTTTTTGATGATGAGATCACTTCAAACAACGGTCAGCCGGTACCTCAGATACTACCAGTCCAACCCGTTGCTCAGCGAAAACTGTTTACTAAGCTTGCAGTAGAAGATCATCGATCTATTTTTATCCAATTAAATCCACTAACCCCGGAAGGGCAGATTACCAATTGTCGTGGACAACTTTATCCGCTTCCAAACAAACGTTTTCTTCTGCGCAATCAAAATGTCTCTTACATTTTCACCTTAAAACAGGTTCGCTACATTGCTGGTTAACTAAAAAGGAATCGTCGATAAACATAGTGAATGTTTACGACGATTCCTTTTTTATTCGTGAGCCATTTTTAAAAGTTCATTAGCATGTTCACGCGTTAATTTAGTAATTTTTTCTCCTGCCAGCATCCGTGATAATTCATCCACCCGTTCTTGATGGTTTAATTTAGTTACGGTCGTAGTGGTTCGTTGATCGTGGACTTGTTTTTGAATTAAAAACTGGTGTTGAGCAACTGCGGCCACTTGTGGAAGGTGCGTAATGCACAGAACCTGCGAATGATCAGCAATGACTTTAATTTTATCGGCAATTGCTTGTGCAACACGACCACTAACTCCAGTATCAACTTCATCAAAAATAATACTAGTTACATCCGCTTGCTCCGTAAAAATCGTCTTCAAAGCTAACATTACCCGGGAAAGCTCCCCACCGGAAGCAATCTTTGCTAACGGCCCCATCCGTTCACCAGGATTAGTTTGAATATAAAATTCAACATCATCAATCCCAGTTGGGGTGAAACTATGAACCGGAACCTTAGCAAAATGAACCTTAAAAACTGCCTTTTCCATGTATAAAGCACTTAATTCATGATGAACCCGTTTTTCTAGATCCTTAGCCACCTTTTTTCGTTGCTCGCTTAATTGATTTCCTAATTCTTCTAGTTGTTTCACAACTGTGGCTAATTGTTCCTCTAACTCATCATTCGAATCCACTGTCCCTTCCATGTCAGCTAATTCGTGGTGAATCTTATTGTAATAAGCAAGGATGTCCGGCACAGTATCTCCATACTTTCTTTCCAGATCATTTATCAAATCCAAGCGAGTATTAATTTCATTAAGGCGTTCTTCATCAAATTCTAAGCCATCCAGTTCATGACTTGATTGGTTAGCCACGTCCTGCAATGAATAGTATGAATCTTCCAATGCTTTGCCAATGTCAGCATAGTTATCATCAAATTGCGTAATTTCATTGACTGCATCCATGGCCGTTGCCAACTGATCCAGTACCGGTGCATTTTCACCACCATTCAAAATCGCGACTAGTTGTTGTAATGTATTTTGAATCTGCTGGAAATGATCTAAGCGATCACGTTCACTAATTAAAGTATCTTCTTCATCAGCCTTTAGGTCAGCAGACTGAATTTCTTGAACCTGATAGCGGAGCATATCTAACCGTTGTGCCCATTGTTGTTCATTGGCTTGCTTGGTGGCCAAGGTTTTTTTTAACTTTCGATACTGACGATAATGTTCTTGATATTGTTGAAGTAATTTTTGAACTTCCGCACCAGCAAAATGATCCAACATTGGTAGATGCTGATCAGGCTGTAATAAACGCTGATTATCATTTTGACCTTGAATATCGACCAGTGGTGCACCAATTTTCCGCAAAATAGTGGTATTAATTAATGTTCCATTTGCTCGAATTGTATTTCTCCCGTTCCGATGAATTTCTCGCGAAATAATAACGGTGCGGTCCTCATGATCAATCCCCAACTGATCAAGTAATTCACTATATTGGGGATCGTCCGGAATCAGAAATTGGCCCTGAACCTCAAGTTTATCGGTTCCTTGGCGAATTAGTTCCTGCGATCCGCGAGCACCAGCCAGTAATCCGACCGCATCAATGATGATTGACTTACCCGCACCAGTTTCCCCCGTCAGGACGGTCATATTCTGACCGAAGGCCAATGTTAAATGATTAATAATGGCGAGATTATCAATAGTAATTTCTTGTAACACGACTCGCCCTCCCTTTAATTCAGGCTAGTAATGATTTGCTCAAATTTAACTGCATCTTCTGCTGATTGGCAGACCACCAAAACACTTGTGTCATCACCAATTGCTGTAAAAACTTCTGGAAAATTAAGTCGCTTGATCAGCACCGCCGCCATTGGTGCATGGCCTGGCCGCATCGTTAAGGATAAAAAACGGTCAGAACGCTTTAACGACTGCAAATCATTAGTCACCGCATCCGCCAACTGTTGTTCCTTATTATCCTGCCGATGAGTTGGCATGTTATATCGATAACCACCTGCTGCACTGGGAACCTTCACCAACTGCATCTCTTTAATATCTCGCGAAATGGTCGCTTGTGTAACATGAATTCCTGAAGACAAAAGAAGCCGTACGAGGTCCTCTTGACGTTCAACATCATGATTTTCAATCATTTCACGGATTTTATCCTGTCGCTCCGATTTTTTCATTCCACATGCTCCTTTCTAGGACTGTTTAAGTTCAGCATAGGCGTTATCAATTACCTGATCAATATCTACAATTGGGGAAATAGTTCCCTGATGATCCGTTAACTGAAGGTGGACCAAAAACTCGATATTGCCTTGTCCACCCTTAATCGGTGAAAAATCGAGATTTTTAACATCAAAATGATTTTCGACCGCAAATTGACAGACATTCTTTATAACCTCTTCATGAACATTTCGATCACGGACAATCCCATGCTTACCGACATGGTTACGGCCTGCTTCAAATTGTGGCTTAATTAATGCCACCACAGAACCACCGAGCTTGAGGATATGACTTAATGGTTCCAAAATCAATTTCAAGGAAATAAATGAGACATCAATGGAAGCAAATTCTGGTTGTCCCATTGTGAAATCCGCTAGTTTACTATACCGAAAATTAGTTTGTTCCATTACGACAACACGGGGATCTTCACGCAATTGCCATACTAGTTGATTTGTCCCAACATCAAGCGCATAGCTGCGTTTGGCTCCATTTTGAAGCATCACATCCGTAAAACCACCAGTCGACGAACCAATATCAAGAACCGTCAGATCTCGAACCGTTATTCCAAACACCTTTAAGGCCTTAGCCAATTTCAAGCCACCACGGCTAACATATGGCATCTTTTTGCCCTTCATGTGTAAAGTGGTGGTCACTGCAATCTTTTGTCCCGGTTTATCTAATCTTTCATTATTTTTACCAAGGATTTCTCCAGCCATTACTGCCCGCTTAGCTTGTTCACGAGAATCAAATAACCCCTGCTTAACTAATAATACGTCAACCCGTTCTTTTTCCATTTTTTCACCTATTTAAAGTATGCCAAGAATTCTTCTAAAACAGTAAAATCTCCGTTGGTTTGTCGATTGAGCTCCTCCTCCAATTTGCGAGCCTTAACTAAGGCTATGGCTAACTGATGCTTAGTTTCAGCTAAACCTAACAAACCTGGATAAGTATTTTTTGCTTCCACTTGGTCCTTGTGAACAGCTTTGCCCATCTGTGCTTCACTGCCCACAACATCCATTAGATCATCATAAATTTGAAATGCCAAACCATAATACTCACCAAATCTGGCCAGTAAATGTTTAGTTTCCGGAGCTTGATTCGTGATAATTCCTCCCGCAAGAACCGCATAGCGAATTAATGCTCCCGTTTTCTTTTCATGCAACAATTGCAAGTCTGGCAACGCTAAATGATGTCCTTCATTATGAATATCCATTGCTTGACCTGCAACCATTCCTGCTGGTCCAGCTGCCGTTGCTAGTTCCCTAACTAGCGATAACCGGGTCGTGGTTGCCAAATTATTATCGCTCAGCCATTGAAAAGCTAAGGTTAGTAAGCCATCTCCTGCTAGCGTTGCCATCCCTGCACCAAAACGGCGATGGTTAGTCGGCAATCCCCGCCGCAAATCATCATTATCCATCGCTGGTAAATCGTCATGAATAAGTGAATATGTATGTAATAATTCGACTGCGCAGGACGCCCGTAAAACATCTTGATTAATTGATTGTTGAAAAGCATCACAAATTGCCAACGTCAGCGCTGGTCGAAGGCGTTTACCGCCCGCCATTAAGGAATAAATGGTCGAAGTGGCTAACGTCGGTTCAGCGCATTCATTTTCGACATGGTCACTTAAATATTGATTAATCTGCTTTTGATAGTCATGAATCATAACTTTACCCTACTTTTCATCTTTATCAACAAATTCAGAGTGATATCCCTGATTCTGAACACCATTGTTGCTTAAATCATCCCCGGCTTCTTCTGCCGGATGTAATTGACCATCCGCCCCCATCAGCTGTGCTAAGGTTTCGTCTGCTTTATCAAGTTGATTTTGCAATTTATTAGCTAATTTCATCCCATTCTTAAACTGCTTCAGTGAATCATCTAAGGACAGATTTCCTTGTTGGAGATTATTAACAATTTCTTGCAGTTCATTCATCTGCTCCTCAAACGTCACTTTTTTTCTAGTTGTTGCCATGTTGTGTTGCTCCCTTGTGTTTAATCTGTTTAATTTCTGCTTCTACGTCGCCATCAACTAAATGAACAGTAATGCGATCAGCAACTTTTACCTGCCCAACCTGTTTAATGACCTGATTACTTTGCGTTACATAACTATATCCACGCGCTAACACTTTTTCCGGATCAAGAGTCACCAATTGATTAATTAATCCCGTTAACTCTAGTTGTGATTGATGAATCTGACGACTACCAACTGTCCGCAACAGCTGTTGCAAGCCCTGTAGACGTTCACGATCTCGTTTGAAACGATCCGTAGGCGAAAAACTATGTAATTGAGTAGTTAATAAACGTAGCTGTTGTTGTTTTTCATGCTGACGTTGACGAACACTTACCATTAATTGTTGTTTAAGATCATCTAATCGTTCTGTGGGCTGTTGTAAAATCCGCGTTGGTTCCTGAAAAATATAATTCTTTTGTAGTGCGGTCAGCCGTTCTTGAAGATGATCAATGTCGAGCTTCATTAAATGGGAAAGTTGCTGCCGAACATTTTGAATTTCCGTTTTAACATCCGCTAGTAACCATGCAGAAGCGCGAACTGCCGCACTAGTCGGGGTTGCCTCACGATCATCGGCTACTAAATCAGCAATTGTAGTATCAACTTCGTGACCAACTGATGAAATAACCGGAATGGGGCACTCAGCAATCGCACGCCCCACTTCTTCCGAGTTAAATGCCCAGAGGTCGCCCCGCGAACCACCACCACGAGCCACAATTAAAGTATCGTAATTACCATCAGCGCTGACCTGGCGAATTTGGTGTGCAATCATTGGTGCTGCATCATCACCTTGAACCTTAGTTGGATAACAAACGAGCTGAATGAGTGGATTACGTCGCCGAAAAGTAGTGATAATATCATGTTTTACTGCCGCATCATTACTCGTTACAATCGCCACCCGCTGCGGAAATGATCGAATTACTTTTTTAGGTTGGTCAAACAGTCCCTCTTTTTTGAGCTTTTCATACATTTGCTGGAAGGCAACTTGAAGGGAACCAATTCCTTGAACTTCCATTTGACTAACATAAAATTGGTAAGCGCCGCGGTTAGGATAGATATCAACATGTCCATAAACCAGCACTTTCATCCCATTTTCCGGTTGAAACTTAACCTTACGAAAATCATTGGCAAACATCACCGCGCTGATCTTATATTGGTCGCGAGCTGATAATTCTTCATTATCATCCTTGAGAGAAAAATATTGGTGCCGGCTACTCGGTCGGTAATCAGTTAACTCCCCGACTAACCAAAAATTAGTCTGGTAAATATAAGGGTCTGCTTGGAACTTTCGTCGAATATATTTGGTGAGCTGATTGACAGTAATTGGTTCTACTTCAGTCATTATTTGTACTCCACTCTGCTAAGTCGACTGTTTGTTGCATCAAAGTTGCAATGGTCATTGGTCCAACTCCACCCGGAACAGGTGTAATTGCGCTAGCAACGCTGCTAACGTCATCATAATCAACGTCACCAACAAGGTGACCATTTGGTTTACGATTAATACCAACATCGATCACAACTGCACCTGGTTTAACTTGATTAGCCTTTAAAAATTGCGGTTTACCAACAGCAACGACCACAATATCAGCGTGTTTTAAATAGTAATTGGCATCTTGACTTGCATGGTGAAGAATCGTCACCGTCGCGTCATGATTCATCATCAGGGACTGAAGAGGCTTGCCGACCAAATGGCTACGTCCAATAATAGCCACTTCGGCACCAGTTACATCAATATCCATCGTTTCCAACATGGTCATGATCCCGCGTGGTGTGCAAGCAACGGGATAGTTAGTTTGATCATTGGTATACAATTTGCCAACATTGACAGGATTGAAACCATCGACATCCTTTTGCGGAGCAATTGCTTCAATGACCCGACTTTCAGGAATATGAGCCGGTAAAGGGGATTGAACCAAAATGCCATGGATTTGAGGATCATCATTTAATTTCTGAATTTCACCAAGTAACGTTGCTTCACTAACCTCCGCCGGATACTTTTTCAAAACGGAATAAAAACCAAGACGATTGGCCTGCCGAGATTTATTTCTGGTATAAATTACACTTGCCGGATCATCGCCAACCAAGACCACTGCCAATCCAGGAGTGATTCCACGATTTATAAGTGTCTGTGTCCGCATTGCGGTTTGCTGATTTAAATTTGAAGCAATTTGTTTGCCATCAATTACTTTTGCCATCGTATTCCCCTTTTCATATTGCAAAAAAGAGGTTGGGCACCGCCAGCCTCTTTCCTAATTCACGTATCTTTGAAATTAATTAGCATGCTCTTTTTCATAGTGACCCAACACACCATTAATAAACCGTCGTGACTTATCATCACTGAATGACTTAGCTAATTCAAGCGCTTCATTGATGACAATCGGTGCTGGTAACTCTTTTTCATATTGGAGTTCGTATAAAGCAATACGAAGAATAACTAGATTTGGACGAGCAAGACGGTCAATCGTCCAATTATTGGTTAAATAGTTACTAATAATTGCATCCAAATCTGCTTGATGTTCTTGAACTCCACTTACTAATTCATCAAGATATTGGGGAGCAGTTTCCTTGGAACCGAGTTTTAAAACTTCAGCATAAAGTGCACCCTTATCTGCTGATGGATTGTTGATTAATGCAAACAGCGTTTGAAAGGCTGCAATGCGAATTGTATGACGACTAAAACTCACTACTCTTCACCATCTTTATCATTGTTTTGTGTTCCAAAAATATCGTTGGGGTCAATATCACTTTCGGTCTTTTCAGCATTAATTCCTTGGACATGGACATTTACAGTGGTGACCACTAAATCAGTCATCGAAGCAATGCGCTGTTTAACATTTTCTTGAATTTTTGCAGCCACTTGTGGCACGGAAACCCCGTAATCAAGATAAACTGCAACATCGATCATCAAAGTATCATCATCAGAACGCGTTAATTTAACGCCACGGCGGTGGTCAGAACGACCCAGTAATTCACCAACATTATTAGCCAGTGATCCATACATCTTCGCAACCCCATCGACCTGACTGGCTGCGATTCCCGCAATAAATTCTAAGACACGTGGGGAAATTTGAATTGCCCCTAATGTTTGATCTTTACTACTTAAAACGATCTTTGATTCCTCAGCCATTCTCTGACCTCCAATTATCTTTCTTCATATAGCTTATCGTATTTATTTTGCACTAAACTAATCGTGGGTTTTTCACTTGGCAAACAATGTTTTTCAGAAGTTGATTTTTCAACCATCATAAACTGAAATGACCATTATTTTCTTCCAGATTGTTGATATCATTTCTGAAAGTTTGCCCCTTGTGTGCACCTCACGTTAAATTTCAGTGAAAATCTTTAATTCTGCCCCATGAACATGAATTTATTATATTACTTGTCGAGTTTAACCGCAATTGTCCGATTCAACTATCAATGAAAATCTGTTGCATTTCTTTACGGAAACAAAAAAAGACTATATACTGAAATTGCGATACTGAAATTGCGTAAAAATTCCAATATATAGTCGTTGTCCATCATCTTTTAGCTGATGGATTTTTTATTTATGACTGCTGTTCAAGGAACATTTCTAATTTTCGTGCATCTTCTGGAATGAGTCTACCAATCAATTTTAATTTAAAGTCATGTTTATTAATACGACCAACGGTAATCGTATCAATATATGACTGTTTATTTAAACCAGCTTCTTGCCAATGATCTATTGGGAAATACATCTTTTTGATTTTATTGGACTTGTTAGCATATTTAGTAGAGATTTTATAAAAACGAACAACCCCTTCTTTATCAGAAATAATGAAGATAGGTCTACGTTTGCCGCCACCAGGAAAAGAAATATAGGCTGTTGAAATATCATTAGTCTTCATCGTCGAAAAACTCCTCGAAATCTTTATTAGTCTTAATTTCTACTTCTGGTTTATCTTTAGACAACTGACGAATGTGTAACTCTGTACGTTGTTCAGGAGTAAGGGTTAAGTTAAGCGGAATTCTGCCAGTCGCTACAATTTCACGATATAGAGCATTAATAACAGCGGTTGGTGTTAATCCCAGTTCTTCGATTACATCTTCTGCTTCTCCAGCTAATTCACGATTAATATTCACTTGTAACTTTTTGTTTTTATTTTTCATCATTACAGAATCCATTGTCATCACCTCATAACTATATTATACTCTTTAATCGTTAAAACACAACAAAAATAGCCCTAGCAGTCACTACTTTTGTAATGACCACTAGGGTTTACTGTTATTTGAATGTACCATAAGGTTCATGGTTCCATGCGTTCCTCACCGCAATGTAACTATAACCGTTAGAACGTGGCTGACGTACATAAATGAACCCATCATGCTTTGACCAAGCATCATATTTAATGGTGGTACCTGGTCCAACATAAGCAATTGATGAAGAACTTGGTTTAGCTCCCCACCGCAAGTGCAACCATGTTGTAGAAGTAAAGGTACCATTTTCACGGTGCCAAGTGTCACCCATGTTATCAGTCCAGTTTGACTGGTTAGGTTGAGCAATTGGTTTCTGTACCTTGTTCGATACTTGACTACCTGAACCGTGATCAGCAACCCGTAATACTTGGTTCGGGTGGATAACGGTGTTGATGGTGGTACCGTTCAACTTCGCTAGAGCGTTCATATCCATCCCGAACTTGTGAGCAATGCTCCACCAAGAGTCACCAGCTTTAACCGTGTAGTTATGAGTGTCTTGGTGGAGTTGCTTACCAGTAGTTGTAGCTGGAGTATTCGTCTTTGGCTTCTGTGGATTACCTGCCTTATATCCATTATCAGTAATCCCCGTCAAATCAACATCGCCATCTAAGCCGCCAGCATTATATGTTGATGTGAACTGGAAGATACCGATATTTTCAAAGCTTGGGAAGTAGTTGTAGTTTGGATGCTTCGTTACGTTGTAGTCAGGATATTCCGCTAATGCCAATGGATATTGACTAGCAATCTGGTGTAGATCTAAGTGATTAACCAAGAAATTCTTGTAGCCATATAATACCGCTGTATAACCTGCATCCTGTACACGTTTCAAAGCATATAATACTGAATCAGTGTCCGGGTTACCACTTTCTACGTCTAACATGACAATACTACCTTTTGGCGTTTGTACCTTTGGTAGATAGTAATTGAGCATTTGGTCAGCTTGCCACCGGCCGCTAAATTGAGCATAGATATAGGTGTGTGCTCGCTTGCCTTGTGCAATGGTAGTCGCTACCTGCGTTGGATAGGTGTATTGTTCAACAAATGAACCGTTGTAATATCCCCCAACTTGACTGATTGAAAACTTATCATCATTCAACCCCCAAGCACCAAAGTTGCCTTGATACTTAGACCAGTCAACTCCTTGATCGCCCTTAGCAGCATAAGCTGTAGGAATTGTCGTTGTGGTGATTCCCCCAACTGAGAAGGTTGTTGAAATTCCACAAAATAAAAAGGCGGTTGCAATTACAAACGTCAGCCATCTATTTAGTTTGTGCTTCATTGGTCGTGTCACCTACCTTTACATTGGTTGGGTTTTCCACTTCACCGTTTCCTTCTACAAAACCGCAAAGCCCTAGAATCGTCAGAACCGTATTAATAATGCCGACTAATTGGTCCCAATGACCGTAGGAAACCCCGCAAGCCATCATGACCTGTTGAACTAAAACAATTAACAAGGTAATAAATGACGCAACGACAGTTTTGTTTAACGTGCCGTCTGTATTTAAAAACTTCTTCAAAGATGCTTGTGTAATTTTATTTTCTTTCATGCTGTTCGTCCTCCAATCTTGTAATGCGCCTTTCGTGGTCATCTAGCCTAACCGAGTTCTCTTCAAATTTGCGGTCGCCCTTTTCAAGACGATTATCTACCCGTTCATCGTGGCGATTTTTGACCTCCATATTGTGATTAAGTAGGCGGAGTTGATCGTTGGTTTCTGCCAGCAGTTCTCTTTTCGCCGTGTTAATCAACCAACGGCCAACCAGCGCCACCGCTGTAATAATAGCAACGATTGAAGCCCACTCTTCCCAACCTAGTGACAAGAAAGTATGCGGTGTGATTAACCACCTCACATAATTACCACCTTTCTTTAGCCCGCCCAAAAGAAAAACCACAGTGATGAGCTGTGGTTCAACATAATGTATTGTGTATTTCAAAGGCGAGAAGTGTTACGAAAAAGGGTTCCCCCTTTCTTAATTAAGCGGCAGGGACGTAATCCTTACCTGTAATTTGCTTGTATTGGTCAGCAGTAATTGAAAGACCAACATACCCTTCGATTGGGCAATTCAGTTCAAACATATATTTGCAAAAATCAAACATTATTGAGCATCTCCATTCTTAGTATTGCCTTGTTGTTGCTTCGCAAACTGTAAACCAAGCGCATTGACCGCTTGGTTAGTAATTCGCAACTGCTTTTGTGTTTCGGCTAATTGAAGTCCTAAAGCATTAAGTGCTTTATCAGCAGGACTTGGTGTTTGCGGTGTAGCTGGTCGCATTGGTGGATTAGCTTTATCAAAGTCCTCACGACTCATTGCATTCCACTTAGTACCGTCAAATCGTGGATGTAATCCTTCAGGAACCAGCGTCGTTGCATTGCTTGGTATATTTTGATCTGCATTAATGGTATCCATGTAAAGATAATTTCCGTTTTGATCAAAATAATAAATATTCTTCATAAAATACCCTCCTTAGTCATAAGCCATTAGAGTACCCAGCACATACAAATCTTGATTTTCAAAGTTTGCGGTTCTTGGGAAAATATTAATTGTTCCATTAGCGTTACAGTCATAAGTAAATTCCTTTGCGTCATCAGTATGTTGATAACTTGAATAGTTTTCAACTTTAGAGTGACCATCTAAGAAACTGGCTGGAATACTCAAAACCGGTACTGATTGCCATTGCTTTGCGTTGACTTTACCAATGTAAATATTAAAGAAAACTACCGTAACGTCTTTAAACTTTAACTTTCTAATTTTAATGGCGCTTTGGTCAATTGTTACACCACTTAATGGGGTAACATTGGCGGTACTCTCGGAGCCTTGGTACTGTTCCGATAAATCACTAACCGCATCTACTAAACCATTATATTTGGGATCCCATGGTAATTCACCATGAGCCAATTTTAATTTTGAATAATCGGACATTATTCAATCTCCTTTCTAATTGCTTGTTGTCTTTGCTGGTTGCGTATCTTTGAAGTTCGCTACGAAGTCATTTGCAACATCAAACTTGGTTACTGTAGCCCCTTTGAACTCTAAAACGATGGTAAAGATACCACTGTAAACATAAACAAATGAACCACCGAAACTTGCGTCTGGGTCACTCATATCTAAATCAGACATGAACCCGTGAATGTTATCAGGGCTAACGAACAGCTCAACTTCCGTTGGCTCATTCCGCACTGCTCGTACATTCACATCGTAGACCGTTGAACCACCAGCCGGCGTTTCGCCAGCGCCACCAATACCTGCCCCATACTTACCAGCGTAAGCATGGACTGACGGGTAAATATCTGGTAGCCCTTGGCTGTTAGTGCCAAGCTCTAGATGAGCAATCCCAATCATGACTGGGCAACCAGCATAGCGAGCTAGCATTGACATAGTAACTACATCATTAGCCTTGACTTCCGCCACAATATCCTGAACCCGACTTTCAAGCCGTGAAATAACGTCTTGTAAATCGTTGAAGTCCTTGGTGTAAGTTGCAAGAAAAGCCTTGATAGTAGCATCCCATGTTTCTTTGAACTTCTTAAGATCACCGTCAGCATTAGCAATGATTGCTGACAACTTATCATATAGATCATTGAATGGTGTAATGTAGTCGCTCGCAACTAACCCCGAAATGACCCTATCTGCCATGATTTCCATGTTGAACTCAAGGGTAGCAATTGACTGCCCTTCCTTCATGATACGGAAAAAGATTTGTGCATACGATCCAGCCAAAGCAAAGGCTTGCGCTGGGAAGTCAAAACGGAACTGACCACCCGTAGCGTCCAGCATGACACAGTGTTTACTGTCATAAATACGGTGTGTCTTGTCAGGCAACACCCCTTCAAGCACCACGTTACAACCAGTTAGATCAAACGGAACTTGTGGGCTGTCTGCTGAACCATCTCCACGGTAGACCTGGACAAGGACTTGCCGCATTGCACTATCATATTGCCGTGCTTGAATCCAATTATATTGATCACTGCTCCAGTCAATATTAAGCACATTGCTATCCATTGTTCCGGCTATTTTCCGCCTGTCGCTGTCAACGTGAAACGTCATCATTTCCATTAGTTAATCACCCCTTTCTGTTGCAAGACTCTCGTTACCGCATTTTCTAAGGCGATTTCATCAATTCCCCCAACGGCAACGGTATTAATTCGTGATTTGAGTTCGTTAAGTTGTTTTTGGAAATTAGCTTGTGACTTCTTATCCCCAACCATTTCCGCAAACTCATTCATTTCTTGCTCAATCGTTGTAAAGTTTTCGACCAAATCATCATAGAATTCTCGGTTAATCACCATTGGTAAATCGGTCGTATGAAGTTTAATTTGTTCAGCCACTTACATCACTCCTTTAAGACCAAGTATTAAGCAATTCAAACGGGTACCAAGTGTCATTACTGCCATTACGAATGAATGTTGATGGACGATAAGAGCCAAGCACTCTGACCGTTTGTGTTACATACACCGTATTGAAGATAGAAACACGTTCGGATTTAACTAGCCCAATCCAGCCGTTCTGAACTGATTTATCGTACTTAGTCAGATCGATACCTAAATCAGATAATGCTTTCACTTCATAAGAAAAGCCGTCAGAATAATCAGACGGCTTTTTAGTTGTATGTAAATCGCTAGTATCAATACTTGGTAATTCATTTCGGTCGGCTTTGTTGCTAAGTAAATCACTGACGGCGCCTTCAAAGCTATCCAACGTCTCAGTAGTGACATAATAATCAAACTTACTGGAATTAGCGTCTGCCGTTGATTGTGCCTTTTTAGCATTACTTAATGCACTTTCAGCAGTCGCCCTCACTTTATCCAAGTCAGATTGTTTCACACCACTAGATGAAGAAAGATCAGCTTTGGTAGCAAATTGACTAAAATCAGGTAGATCTTCTTTTTTAGCGTAATTATCAAGCTCCGCTTTATTAACTAAATTAGCAATGCTTGGTATATCAGACCGTTTGGCAAATTGTGTAAAGTCTGGTAATTCAGTGCGTTTCACATAATCCACCAACATTGCTGTAGTGGCATAACCACTCAAATCCGGCATTTTAGGAATCTGCGATAGTTTCGCATAGCCTGACAATTCACTTTTACTTACTAAACCATCAGTACTTGGAATTACCGGCTTATCTTCAATGTCAGCCCATTTAACCGTTGGCATCGATAATTTATTCAGTCGTGCTTCCAACTCGTCAGGCGTAACAAATTTAGGCTTATTCTGAATGCTATCCCAATCAACTGACATAGCAGATTTAACTTTATCTTTGAGAAAATCATTCCATAACACTTCTACATCGTCAGCGTGCCAGACGATCCCCCAAGGCGTGAAATAGATTTTAACCGTTCGCCCGTTATCAGGAGAACATGCTTTAACAGGAACATGGCTCTCAGGGTCTTCATAATCAATCAAGGTCATTGGTCTAATCATCTCTTCCGTCATGATTGAATCCCTCCTGTTAATGCTTTGACCTTCTCCATATCACTTGTCGTTACGGTAGTAATCCCTTGGAAATGATCTTCATAACGAGCACCGCTAGTAGCCGTTTGAACACTCGAGGAGATACCCACCATTTGCTGGTTGATATTTCTGAACTGCTTCCGTATAGCCTCATTAATGTCATTCATCGCTTTACCCGTGTTGTTAAAGTTAATCGTGGCATCGTTGTTCTGGTTGTAATCGTTAGTAGTGACACTGAACACAACCATGTCAGTGTCAACGTTTAATTCGGGGTCGTACGTATGAACGCTATCGCCGAGTTGGTACGGGCAATCACCCTTATGTGTCCATGTCATGGTAGTTGCTGGGGCAACTTGTAAATGTGATTGTAGATATTGAGTTGCTTGGTTCTGGTCATAAATCGTATCAAGGGTTTGATCTTCTCCAACGTGTTCATCATAAAGATCAATTGACTGTTGGTCTTTAAATTGAAAGTTGAGTTGATAGAATTCTTCTGTCGAACTTGATGTACTACCAGCCGAACCACCGCCGTTCATAATAGAAGCCATTTGGTCATTGCGCCCAATCCATGATGGCGGGTAATTACCTACTGGGATTTCCTTACAGCTTTCGCCTTCCTGCGGTTCATAGATAATCGTATTGGCATCAAGAAATAGGCAAACGTGATACGGAGCACTGAATGAGCCATAAAACCCAACGTCCCCCGTTTGTGCAGAGCCTACTTGATGGAATGAGCCAACCTGTGTGTAGGTCGTCCAACCAATATCAACACCCATCTTGGCATAGCAGAAGTGCACAAAACCTGCGCAATCAGAACCTGCTTCAGTTCGTCCACCTAAGATATAAGGGCGCCCCAACCATGAACGAGCATAGTTAATTAGTCCTTGAGCGTCCTGAGAAACTGGTCCGCTGCTATCAGAAGTAGTAGTCGTTTTCTCCATCTTCCCAGCTTTCACATTGACCACATTAACCAAGTCAGCCGTTGACTGCTGAATATCTACATTGGGCGAATCATAAAGGTATCTAAACGTTTCGCCCGTTTGATGAGTTAATGAGTTTAGATCATAAATCTTTAAGACATTCCCGTCAGGTATCCAGTAACCACCGCAACCAGCAAGATTAGATGTTAGAAAATCTAAACAACTACCGCTTGCCTTTTCGGTTAGAGCGGTAAAACTTCCGTGAAGTTCGTAACTAATTCTTTGATCGTTATTATCAAAGAACTGGTGCATAACCGTGTCTAACGTATAGGTTGGGTCGGCTGGAGCTGGTTTAATGACTGTACCAGGCTGTTTATTATCATCGCTTGATGAACTGTCACTAGAAGAATTGTCTGACTTATCATCATCGGCAACCCGTAGGTTTTTAAGTTTATCAATTAAAGCGTTAGTAGCGGTAATCTTTTTGGTTGCGACCCCTTGTTCGTTAGTAACAGGTTCAATGTCCTTGATCTTATAAGACTGGCCCATAAACAACACTTCGGCTTGAACCTGAGCCAGATTAAAAACGTACTCAAAGCCGTTTAAGTATCGCATCGTAAATTCAACTTGATAGGTTGAACTCAGCTCAAAAGTGCGTTGCCAAGTGTTATAAAGGTCAGCAAAATTAACTCGCTCTTCGGCTTTTCCATCATGGCTTTTGATCACTGCTACATCAATCATGATTTCCACCATAAAGGAAAATCAAATGTGACTTTACCTTGAAATCCACTAATTACAAATTCATTTGGTCCCTTAGCAAGGGTAATGATTTTGTGATTAGTGTTAATGCCATCATGGTTGCCGTTGAGCATGGGGTTTACATCAACCAAAGACCAGATACCAGACCAGCCACCCTTTCGAGTAACTTCATCGCCTGTGGTTTTGTTTTTGATTGACATATCCCCACCAGCCGAACCTTCTAAAATAATCGTTAATGGTTTCCCCCGTCTTTCAGGGTCAATCATGACTTCGGAAGTATTCAGCACCGTAAATGAATTACTGGTAAACACATATTGTGGACGGTCGATAGGCTGGTTGTTGCCAAACCCTTCAACCATATCATCGAAGTCAGCCGTTGTGCCCACACTACGACTAAGGCCATAAAGGTCAGTCAACGTGACCTGACAAATCCACCCTCTTTCACTGGTAAAGGTTGGGGCTGCTAATTTAGCCCGTACCTTATACATACGTTGAGGAAAATCTGCCCAACAAATCCAATATGTTTCTCGGCTATCCATGAGTTTTTGCAAGGCGTCAAACGCAAGAAAAGCGTCAGCTTCATTCATACCATAGAAGTGAATCGACATAGTAATTTCACGAGTGTTATAACTCGTTGAATTTAACTTCTGCCCATCTTGCAGGCCAAGTTTTTCAAGGTTGTCTTCTTGTTGAACTGGTGCTGGACTATGCAGATAACATAAAACATCTTTCAAATCAGGTTGATCATAAATCGAATGCCACTCTTTACCATCTTCTGAAATTGAGAACTCAATGGGTTCAAAATCGACATACGGTGTTGGGTCATCATGCGGACCCAAAAAGGGGTAAAGATGTGGTTTTACTTTCTTCGTTGAAAATACTTGCACTACTCTTCACTCCTTTCTAGTTATAAGCATTGCGCCAATTATGAGCATTCCGTTTATTAATTGCATTAGTCACTTCGTCAACAACCAGTTGTGGTTGCATATCAATGTTATTAACTGCCTTAACAACTTCATGAAGCAACGTAACAACTTGCCCGTTGAATTGACTGCCGTTCTCGTTAGAACGCAATTCAGGGTGGTGGGCTTCCATCGTTTGCCATGCTTGCTTCATTAACGGTAGAGCATTGTTGTTGTACGGGTTAATGATGAACTCATCTTGTTCTGGGTTGTCCCCAACCGTAACGTTTTGTAAACCACGAACCCGACCACCAAACGCAAACCGCCGTGAACCTTGCGGACCAGAGTGAAGCCATTCCATCTTACGGTGGCCCCAAATAGTCGTCCAACCAATCGAATTAGCATAATCACTATTGTTGAAGAAAGCAATTAATTGGTGGAACCCTTTCATGATGTTATGGAACTTTGGCATAGCATAAGCATTAAATGTTGGTACCGTATATTGCAACAGTCCCCGAGCTTCGTTACCACCAGAGTTTTGGTCATGAGTTGAAGCATCCTGAATTCGTGTTTCTTGTCCACCAGATTCGTTTTGGATAACCTGCTTTAAATTCGATACAAATCCATCATTGATGTGGGCTTTCATCTTTCGAGCAGCCGAACGAATAACAGGGCCCCAATCACCGTTTTTAGGTTCCTGAACGATTGCTAATAAGTCTTTCAACACGTTAGCAATTCCACGGCTAAATGCAATGGCTGACGCTTTACCAAACGTTGGAATGATATTCTTTAACGAGTTCCAATCAGTTAATTTCAGGATTAAATCCTTAGAAGCACTAATCGGGTTCTTATCGAAGGCGTCAGCGATTTTATCCATTTCATCATCAGATAGTGTTCCATCAGCATAATGGGGAATTCGCTTCTTTGATAAAAATTCATGCGACTTTTCGCCCGGAATAACTTGTGAACCGGGTTCTAGCCAAACATGCCGATTAATACCCGCAAACAGTTGCCAACCTCGTGATGGTTGCCAAACTAATTCTTGCTTATGAGGGCCATCGCCATCATTGATAACGGCCATACCACCAGGGTGAGCGGAATAAGCAGAACCAGCACTGTGCATAGAAGTACCAGAAGCATAACTGATTGAACTGAGTTTCTTGTCACCGCCAAAGTCACCAATGACCTTGTTAATACCTGAAATACCTTTATTCAGACGGCTAACAATATCTTTCATGGCGCTTTCAGCAATATTAGGTAACTTGTTGAAATCAGACTTGAACGCCGATACTAAATCATCAAGCCAATTATCCCATGAACGCTTGAAACCACGTTCAAAGTCGTGTCCCGTATCATCAATATCATCAAGCTTGCTACTGATAGTTCGGTTGGCCTTATTCAAACCGCTACGGGCTTGGCTTGAAAGATTCTTCCAAGTATCGCCCCAATAACGTTTAAAGTCTTTGCTAAATGATTTAAGGGCTTCTTCGACCACTTTCATCATTGAACCAAACTCTTTAATGAATCTATGCTTGCCGACTGCTTTATCGGCTTCGGCCATTTGCTGACCGAGCACTTTACCAAAGTTGTACTTTTTCAAATCCTTAGATAGGGTCTTAATGTCGCTATCAACTTTTGACAAACCAGTCTTTTTATTAGCTAGTTTGCCAATTGTCTTTTCAAAGCTAGTAAATTCCTTCGTCGCTTGTTTCAGCGGTTTAGTTAATTGCTTGAAGTCCTTAACCATGCCACCAAACCAAGTGTCGAGCTTCTTTACTTCATCAGCGAGTTTTGACTTCTTGATTGACTTAGCTAGTTTCTCAAAATACGTGCCTACTTTCGTATGCTTCATATCCTTATTGAGCTTGTCTAAATATTTGGTAAATTCACCCAAACCATGTTTACCAGTCAGTGACTTAATAGAACTAGCCATCGTCTTAGTTGACTTGCCAAACGTCTTAAAGGTCTTAGCAAGCTTTTCTAACGGCTTGGCTGACTTCGCCATATCCTTAACGAAATTCTTTAGGCCCTTGTTCATCTTGTTTAAAGATTTAGTCGGGTCATTGTGCTTGACGACCTGCTTCAAACTCTTCAAAGTTTGCGTGTAAGTCAATACAGCACGGTTCATTTCCTTAATGTTGGCAATATCAGTCTTGGAGTAATGGTTACCACCGAGCGACTTAATTTCCTTAGAAGATGGTTTTTTAGACTTATGAGAACTAGACTTATGCGAGCTTGATGAGCTACTTTCATCATCATTATTCCACCAATTTTTTACCTTTTTCAAAGTATCTTTTGCCCAGCCAGTAACACCTTTCCATATTTTTTGGAACCCTTTAGCAATACCGCCAAGTGCACCACTCCAGTCACCTTTCAATAGCTTCTTGAAGAAATCAAGACCGCCCTTGAACATCTTAGAAAGTGCAGGCCCAGCTTTACCACCAATAGCACTACCGAGCATTCCACCGATAGCACCACCAATTGGTCCACCAAGCATTGTACCAATGACGCCACCTAAAATAGTACCGATACCTTTACCAGCCATCTTTGCACGGTTATGGATATGTGACCCTGTTAGTGCACGTAAAATGTCAATGGCACCAATAGCAATATTGAGACCAGATACTAGTTTTCCACCGATACCTTTACCAATACCAAGCAAACGAGAACCACCCATTTTAGATGCTAAACGTCCAATGAAGGAATCACCCAGTTTAGAACTTGCAGCACTCAATCCACGTTGGAATAATGTTCCAGCTTTTCTGCCTCCCTTTACCCAAGTCTCAGGAATGATATATTTCGTTGCAAAGCCCTTTATAGCACCACCAGCACGTACAAAAGCACTGGCAAACCTTGAACCGGCAATTCTACCTTTCAAAGCAAAACCTTTTTCAGAAATGACCGCAGATAGATCTTTCAAGGCACTACCAGATTTCTTAATGGCAATAATGCCTGGTTTAAATGCCTTCGATAAACCAGCAACCATTTTGCTACCAATCTTACTTCCTACATCTAAGAAACTACTTGGCAAGAACAAACCAGTAATGCCACGTCCAAGGCCCTTCGACTTCAGCATAAATGACTTTGAAAAGTTGCCACCAGCTTTTTCACCATCTTTAGCGGCTTCCTGTGCTAAAACTCCAGTTGGGCCAACTGGCTTACTAGCTTTATGATCACTTAGCATACCTAAAAGTTTGCTACTACCGTCATAATCACCGTTCAGGGCAGACATGACCGCTTTAACTTTAGTCGCAGAAGTTCCAGCGATACCTTTAATAGCTGAATACATATTTGATAGCCCTTTAGCTGCCTTTGACAACTTAGAATATACAAAATATGTGGCTAGAGCACGTCCAATAATGTTCAGAGCTGTTTTATGCTTAGAAATTTCTGTAAGGGCGTTGGCAATACCTTTTAGGCCATCACCGCTGGTACCACTAACGATTTTCAACATATCACCAATAGCGTCAAAAACACCTTTACCAACGGACGAACTAATAGACGCCAAGCCTTTTATGGTCTTCACAATGCTTTCTGCATTATTCGCTGTCCAATTGGATACTGTTTTAACGAAATTAGTTAAACCTCTAACGATATTATCAAGCATTTTAGACACTGAACCATTACCAAAGGCGTCAGCTAAGGCCTTCATTACCGAGCCGACACCGTTGTTCACGGCTTTACCGAGAGTTTCAAACTCCTTGGTGGTGTTCTTGTCCTTAATCCATTCAGAAACCTGTTTAACAATTGGGTTAGCTGCATTGGTAGATGGTGCCATTGCATCACCCATTAATTGTTTCCACTTAGCTGAAATTTGACGGAACATGCCGGGTAGAGTACCCATTAGGTTTTCAGACGCCTTCTTGTACTTGTCACCAAGTCCGTTGAAAACTGTTTCAGCATCTTTTGCCGATACCTTACCTGCTGAAATATCCTTACGCAGTTCTGACATTGTCAAATGAGAATTGTGTTGGACTTTACGTTCATACTTTAGAAGTGCTTCCCCAAACATTGGGAATGCGTCTGTAATCTGGTTCATATCGCCTAGTTGCAACTTTGAACTAGAAAGCATATGAGTAAAGTCCATTCCTACTTGCTTTAAGCGGTCACTAGAAAGACCAATAGCATCACCCATCGTTAGGAATGATTTAGTCAATTTCATAGTTTCCGGTTGATTATCGAAAACGTGATAGAACTGTTGAGCTAGTTCATTGGTAACATCAACACCCCAACCAAGTTTGTTGGATAAATCAACAATAGAGTTAGACATCGACTTAGCTTTGGCAGAGCTACCGGTCAAAGTGTCCCAAGTGGCGTTCATTTCTTGCATGGTCATGTTGAACTGAATACCAGCGTGCATTGCACCAACAATACCGTTCTTAATACCACTTAAAGCCATACCAAAACTATTAGAAATTGAAGTACCAATTGCGGTACCAGCAATAATAGTTTTCAGCTTGGTAAATGAATGACCGGTACTTTCAGCATTACGCTTCAGACCATTTAGTTTCTCGTTAGCACTTGTTGAATTAACTTTAGGAGTAACAGTCGGTTTCACTCTTTGAAGAGCCCTAACGTTCTTATCAAACCGGGTTACTTTCTCCTGTCCTTCGGTCGTATCAGCCTTAACTTTAATGTTCTTGCTTTTAAGACCATTGATGGACTTATCCAGCTTGCGAGTTGCTTCACCAGTCTCAGAAAGAGAAGCCTTGGTACCATTTAGAGCGGACTTAAACGTTGTCTGTTCCGCTGCCCCAGAATTAAACTTCATGCCTAACTGACCAAGCTTTTGCTCCAGATTAGACATGCTTTGGTTCATTCTAGCTAAGGGGCTAGTAACTTCATCAATCGCTTTAACTACGATTTTCTTTTCAACAATAATTCCACCATCACTCATGAGCTTCTCCCTCCTTTCTTATCTGGCATGAAAATATCCATAAACCGTTGTTGTTGTTTGCGCTGATCGGTGATCTTATGCTGTAACTGTTTGTCAGTGATTGATCTAATGGCTTGCAACCGATCATTTAAGGTCTTCTTATTCTGATCATCGTTATATTTGTCTGGGTCAACCATTACCGTTGGCAACAACGTTGATCCTAAGGCAAACCGCATATCTGACAACAAGTTGTAACTACGTTTATAACCACCAGCAACAACAACTTCATACTCTCGTGGGCTCATTCCATACACTTCTTCAAGTGTTGTCTTACCGACCACTTCGTTAATTAAACGTAAGCGGTCAAACATTGACTCATGAAAGTCAGCAATTACTTGCCTAACTGTTCGAGGAACTTCTTGGTTAGTTCGTATTGTTTCTTGGCTAGTGCCACTCCGTTCTGAGCTTCCGCTAGGCTCTTCTTGCCTTCCTTGGAATTGTCGTTCGTTTCTTCGACTACTTCTAAGGCGGCTTTTGAAGTCGTAATATCTTCGTGAAGAGTATGAAGTAAGTGATTGATCTTCAACTTTAAAAAACCTACGTTCTGAATTTCCTTGTAAACAGTCCCGTATGGATCTTTTTCGTCCCATACACCCATTTCAGCAAGGGTTTTTTCTACATCAGCACGAGTTGGACGCTTCTTGCCTACAACTGCGGCTTGATAGAAAGTGATAATTGCATCAGGGTCTTGATCAACCAATCCTGCAATTAATTGACTAAAACCATCAGCCGTTGCATTATCCTTGTTCTTTGTCTTTTCAATCAAACGATTGTAAAAATTATAATCGAGTTTTGTTTCGTATTCATGACCATCAATGGTTAAAGATTGCATGTATATACCTCCATATCGCCCGCCCGTTAGCTCTCATTAACTAACGAATTGTGTATTTGTGGGAGGCGAGCTAATCAAATCAATTAAGCATTTTGACCGTTGCTTTCGGTTTTAGAACCATCACCAGTTGGTGTAGTTGTAGGTGTTCCTTGTTGGTCACCAGTCTTTGAGCCAACTACTCCATCATTAGATGGATTGCTAGTGTCGGGTTGCTTTTGAACCGTTGGCTTTGGCGTGCTGTCGGTTGTTGGATTATTGGTTGCTACTCGCAGAGTCGCTACCAGCCGTGAGCTTTTGGCTCATTGGAACAGTACCAGAAGCGTCACCAGCCTTGGAATCGTCAGTAGCAGTAGATACAAGGCCACCGTTTTCACCAGAACCAATTTGACCCGGCTTAGTAAAGTTGTAGTACTTAGCAACCGCAGTAAACATACCTTCATCGAAGTCTTCGGCGCTTAAAGTAAATGGGTTACCGTTATCATCGTACCGGCGAGTTTCACCAGTGACTTCAAAGGTAACGTTTTGCGCAATGGCCGTGTTAAGCGCTTCGGTTTCTGGTAATGCTGAAATCTTAACCAGAGCGAATTCAGCGTCCACAACCTGCTTACCACTAGCATTCTTACGAAGAGTGTTCCAGTCGACACGCCATAAAGGCATAGTCCAACCGTTTTGCCAAACCATATAAAGGTCACGAGCAACATCGGTCTTAAAGCCATCACCCTTAGTCATAACAACATTGACAACCCGTTGCTGGTTCTTGGAACCAGTGTCCTTGATGTTGAATTGCTTAGTTGGTGTTGAACCTAAGGTTGCGGTGTTAGTACCAGAAGTTGCCCCTTGTGTACCTAAAACATGGCAAGGGTTAGTTACTGGTTCCGTAGGGAGTTTGTAGTAGTACATAACCTTGTCAGAAGACCGAGCTTCGACAATTGGCTTTTGAGAATTATCATTTGCTAATACTGGCATTAGTTAATTCATTCCTTTCTTTAAAATAAAAGACACGGCTATAAAACCGCGTCTTCAATAACGTTATAAGTTACTCGAATAATTTGTCGATTTAAAATCTGATTGGTTGAGCTGTCAACCATTGATGATAACTGTAGCTTGTCTACCAACCCCACAGAATAACCGTCTATGCTTACTTGTTCACACAAACGCATAATTCTGTAGGCATTGGTTAAACTTCTTACAAGCTTGTTCTGACTGTCAACCACATCAATCTGAAATGGATAACTGTATTCAGTTGCATTTTTAAATTGATCCGTAGAGCTACCACTCAAGAATTGTACTCGGCATACTGGCATTTTCTTTGGCACGTCTTGTGACGCTGAAAATGTCGATATGCCTATTGCTTCAATATGTTCAACCAACCATTCATAAATCTTTACGAAAGATGGTTTATCATTCATTAGCTAAACCCCTTTCGAATTGCTTCATCAATTGCTTGTTCAAATGGCCCATTTAATTGGTTCAGGTTCAAGTGATTTGCTGCATCTTCAAACGGGTGGTGTGCTGGATATTTACGAGTTAAAAGACCAAACTCAAACGCCTGTGAGTAGTTATATCCACCATTAGTCGCGTCCGTATAAATCTCATGACGATTGCCTTGAACATGATCTTTTAAATGTTTAACCATAAATCCGCGGCCTTCATAACCACTCTTTGAATGGTATTGGCGTGACTTCATCAAATCACGAACCTCATTGGTTGCCCGCTCCGCCATCTTGTTAGTAGCCCGTTCGCCATTAACAGAAGCAACAGCGGTCATATTACGCAATCTTCGACCACCAGCACCAAACTCGTTTTTATCCAGTGTGGCGGATATCTGAGCCATCGTTTGACGCAAATCGCTATCATCGTAATCAAGAATAATCTTGGGGACGTTGTCATTGTTCCAGCTCATTACTATCCACCTTCAAATCATTTGAGAAATAAATATCAGTTCTCGTTGCATGTTTGCGAACCTGAATGATCTTGTACTTCTTTAAATCATCATCACTAGTCTCTTGTTCTGGAAAAGCAACAGCATTGGCTTTCTGGTTGCCCTGAACACGAGCAACCCAAGTCATGTTGAATTGCTTTCCAAACAAGTTATTTTGAACCTGAGCCCCGTTCACTTCGGTAACAT
Organism: Limosilactobacillus coleohominis 101-4-CHN; assembly: GCF_000161935.1. Classification (GTDB taxonomy): domain Bacteria; phylum Bacillota; class Bacilli; order Lactobacillales; family Lactobacillaceae; genus Limosilactobacillus; species Limosilactobacillus coleohominis_A. The sequence goes on from NZ_GG698802.1 coordinate 476,488, forward strand.
GAGCGATAACATGTTGATAAGTCCAGATTTCGCTATCGTCCAGCGTTCCATGAATAACGGTTTTGGTGCATAACACGATTGGTCTAATGCGGCTTACCATGTCCAGACACCACCTTTTGACCCTGAACGTTGGTTATCAATATAGCGTTCCAATAATGGAATAAAGGGGTTGAGTTCGTTATCTTGAAACGACCAGCTCGCCCCTTCTTCACTATACGTTTTAGCCCCGTCAGCGTCATTCAGTGATTGAACATAGTGAGCTTCTGTAATTCTGATCACTACCACTTCTAGTTGAGTGGGCAGTTTATCTTGACCAACATACAAACAAACCATATCTGACGCTTGCTTGATGAAGTTTGTTAATTGAATATCAAGGTCAGTGCCTTTGATATTCTTATCTAATTTAACGGTGGTCAATAACTCGTTGAACTTTGCGTCTTGCATTCAGACCACCTCTTTCTTATTACTTGTTTTGTTTGCCATCGTTTGATGGTTGTGGTGATGGAGTAGACCCGCCAGCAAAACCAATAGTTGCAAGTAATGCATCGTTGTAGATGGACGTTGCGAGGTATTCAGTGGTTGAAGCCTTGTTAATTTGGTGATCACCATCGTACCAAGCATAGACAGTTGGTGCTTTCTTCAAATAAGTCTTCATAGCGCCTGGCTTAACTGCGATTGCGTGACCTTTGGTCAACTTAGCCGTCCGAATGATTTCCCAACCAAGTAATTCACCAAAAGCACCGTTAATTAAAATGTTGTCGCCTAAATCAGAAGCCCGAGTCCAGTTGTCCCCTGCTAACTTACGTAATGAAGCAGCATCTTTATATGAAACATACAGAACACCTTGTTGCGGATAAGTAGCACCTTCAACCGCATTAGTTGCATTAGCAAACTTATCTTCCAGATCATCAATCAGGTCAACTTGGTCTGGGGTGTGACCAGTTACTTGAAGCGGAGCCGTCTTGGCAGTGTTGAGAATATCATCATCAACATAGGTTGCTAGTGCCATTGACATTTGACGTGCCGCTTCTGTTCGTGGGTCACCAAAAGGAATGAACGCCGCTTCATCAGAAATACTGTAAGCAGATACGATCTTTTTGATCTTGGCCTGTTGAGTTGTGTACTTCAGACTATCAAAGTCAATTTGTTCGCCTTCACCGTATTCCCGAGCGGTTCCAGTAAATTCATACTTTGGAATCGTAATCGTATCGCCTGGCTTACCTTCAAGAGTAGTGTCTACTGGTGCGATTGATTGAAATACATTGAGTTTTGATAATTGAGCGCCGATCATTGGAGCTAGAACTTGTGGGTCTAGCATATCGGCAAAGTGAGTATAGTTATTAGGACCTGGTGTTGCCATAAGTTAAAACTTCCTTTCAATTATTGTTGTTGCTGGCTATCAACGAGCTTTTGCATTTCTTCATAGTTCATATCAGCCAAATTTTTAGTTGGAGCCTGTGGTTGAGCAGGAGCACCGCCTTGCGGAGCCTTACCAGCAGACGAGCGATGTAGTTCGTTACGTACCCCTTGATCAACTAGCTTCTTGAACATATCAATGTTTGACTTGGTTTCTTCCTCGGTTTCACCCAAGAGCATTTCAGCCCCGCTAGTTGGCAAGTTTTGTTCTGACAAAAGATCTTTGGTGTGAGCAACATATTCACGGTGGTCAAGTTGTTTTTGACGTTGATCAAGGTCAGACTTTTGTTGCTTCAACTTATCTTCACGATCTTTGGCTTCTTTTTCAGCAAGTTGTTTAGCAGACATTCCAGCCATTTCTTTACCCTCGTCAATCCCTTCTTGACGTACCTGTTCGATCTTTTGCTTTTGTTCGGCTTCCCACTTCTCACGTTCTTTAGCAATTTGAGCTGAAACAATCGAACCTAATTCATCACGGTTAAAAGACTTTTGAGCTTCTTTTTCTGGTTGTTCTTTCGGCTCTTCATTGTTTTGAACTTGATCAGTAGTTTTTGGTTGTTCTTGTTCTTCCATAGTTAAAACTCCTTTGCGTGTAACGCTCGCCAGCGAAACTCGTTTAACGTCCGGCGACGAAACAAGCCTGATTCTTTAACGACTGCCAGACCGCCAAAGTCAAAATAATTTAGTTAAGAAAAAAGAGAACCTTTGATATAAAAGGGTTCTCTTTGCTTTTAAGTTAATTGAGAAAATAAAAAATAGGTTTTGTCATTTGAAATGACTAAACCTATTCAAATAAATCTGGGTTATCCATCATCTCATCAACTGTTGGTAAATCATCGGTATCGGTTTCTTCGACACCTTCAATCCAACACTGACAATTCGGGTGCATTGGTGGCAGGTTAATACCCTCTTCGGCATCGTCCACATCATAGATGTTGCCATCAATGTGTGAGCATTCAGCGCAAGTATTCGACGCTTCCAACGATAAGAAACGATACTTGCTTACTCCTCGTGCTTTTAAATCCCCAATAGTTGCCCCGTTAAGTTCTCGGCAAGTTTGTGTTCTGAATATGGTTCTCGCTCTTGCTAATGAACCACCAGTACCGTCCTTACCATTAAGCACTCGGTCAACATCTTTCACATAATCATGCTTGGCGTCAGTATCCAACGACGCCGTTTTACAAATATCTTTGATCTTAGAAATGGTCTGCTGGATATTGCGGTTAATGTCAGTATGAATGCCTTCTCGTTGAACTACTGAACGTGATACTGACTTCTGCAACATCACATCATAGTTATATGGAATTCTGTGTAATTTTGGGGTAACGGAATGCTGTTCTACGGTTGCCCTTCTAATCTGTTTTGGTGCCTGATGTCCCATCGTTCCCACCATCTTATGAACTTGTGACGCTACTTTAATCATCGGTGTGGCAATGCGAGCTGTAACCACATCGCCCATTTTAGGGTGACCCAGTAACAGACCAGAAGCATAGAAATTAGTCAACGGTTGAACATCTTCACCAAACTGGGCTAATTCGTCCAGAGCGTCCTGTATATCAGCTTTTGATGGCTTACTTGACCAATTAACCTTATCAGCAAGAAAAGCGCTAATTTCGCCCTTAATTTGACGATTAGCAATACGATACAATCTGCCAATTGCTTTATCTAAATCATTACCCGCACCATAGAATGATTTAATGATCTTTCGCTGTTGCTTTTTACTTAGCATTGTTACCACCCTTGCGCTGCATTTGAGCGATGAACTCTTCTGGTGTTTGTGGTTGTTGTTGACCAGCTAATTGTTGCGCCTTGGCTTCGGCTAAATCAGCAGGGTTGGTGCCTTGTAAGGGTGCTTGATTAAATCCATAGGTATTCTGATCAGGGTCTTGTTCCTTTTCATCGTCAATTCGTTGTTGTTCGGCGTCAGCAGAAATACCAGTAACCGTTGCTAAGAACTCACGTAATGTCTGGTCGCTTAATAATTCAGTTTGATTAAGTTGGACTGCCATTTGAACGATGTCAGCATTATTACGTGGCAAGTTCGGGTGGTAGTCAGGCTTGTAATTATTCATCAAACTAGGGTCACTAATTGCTCGGTTGTATTTCCAATAATTACCTAGCAAACGTAACCGGCGCATAATCCCCCGAGTGTACAGGCTTTCTTGCATTGACCGCTCTTGGTCTTCCCCAAATAGCTTGTACATCAACGCAACCCCTGACGACTGACCACTAAACGCTTCGTCGGTCGTGTTCGGCGTGTTGGTGTCCTTATGGAGATCAGTAATGAGTTGGTTGATATAAGTCTGCCAACCTTGTTCATTCAACTGTTTAGTTAGATATTGAGCTGACGATGGAACTACCGTTGTGCCGTTAGCATTGTCATGGAATGACGGCTTTAACCAAATAAACGGGTCTTTGCTATCAATGTTAGGAACCTTCACTGGTTGCCCATCATCATCTAACAATGGTTTCCCATCACTTTTTAGAACCACTTTCATATTATCCGAGAAGTCAAAGTCACCGTTGATCATGAGCTTTGCATTAGCGAAATCTTCTTCACTGTTTGCCATTTCTGACATTGCTAAATCGTAGGCGTCAATTTCATCTAGCTTCGATTCCCAGTCACCAGTTTTGTTCTCGTTGTTAATGAACTCAGTTAATGGCACTGCACCAAAGTTAGTCTGCTCTTGCCCAATCAGTGTGTAGTTACCAGTAGAAGAGTTGCTAGTATCGTTTGATTTGAAATGATAAGTCTTGTTAGCAGTGTAGACATCAACATAATATTGTTGCTGATTGTCATAGTTCACTACGTAATAACGAACGCCAAACAATGAATGCTGGTCAATTGATGTGTCATAAACCACAAACGCTGTTGATGGATCAATAGCCCGCATTTTGACATCAGGAGTAGCAACATTTCCATCACTATCTTCTTTGGCTTCGTCAGCGTACAAGAGTTCATAGGCACGACCAGTTACCGACAGATTGGTTTTCATAACCTTTTCGTGGTACTGCTCATCGTTGGCTAGATTGAATGGTTTGATTAAATCATCTAGTTCATCGTTCTTATCGTTACCATCATCATTGTTGTACTTGAATTGAATTGGTTTCCCTAGCATATAACCGACACGCATGTTAGTAATGAACTTAGCAAAGCCTGACGCAATTCGATTGTCTGCTCGGTTCATTGCTTTCTTGTTGTTATTCCAGTAATGGATATCGTTATCACCTAAGTAGTAGCGTTGTAGCTTTGCAATACGTGGCGCATCAATTGTTGAATGCTTCTCTACGAACTTCTTCACAATATCAGCAATCATTGCCACGTTATCGTGATCAAAGTTAGCATGGAATACATCAGCCGGCATTACATAAGACTGATTGGCTTGTGGATTCCAACGCTGACCACTCAAAATTGAACGTGAATATAATTCTTGATTATCTTGTAGCATTAAACCACCTCACTTTATAAACCAAATCGGCGCATACCTTCCATAATTCCCTGACGGTTATTGCTTTCAGGGTGGTAGGTCTTGCGTTCTTTCAAATGTAAGTATGTAGCAATTGTATATCTAACTGCCATTTTGTTATCGTAAAGGCTCTTTATCCTCTACTTCTAATACTTTATTTCGTATTAGCTCAGACTATCTTTTGCTAAGGGGAAGATTCAACTTATGTTCTGCGTTATATCTTGCCGAACACTTTCTTGAACAGAACTTTTTCTTAGAATATTTATTACACGTAAACTTTTTGCCACAGCACAAGCATGTTCTTTCTTCATCATCTAAATGATGCTCTCTTCTCCACTTACTTTTGCAAGCATTAGAGCAAAACCTAGCATTTGACTGCATAGAAGAAAACTTCCTGCCACATTGTTGACAAACGAAGTGTCTTACTTTGTGCAACTTATCCTTAGTTCGCTGATACTGCTTTTTATGCCAAGCTCTGCCTTCACTGGACTTGTGCCATTTTATAGCCTGTGGGAGTGCATTTTCCTCCATGTTTTCCCGTAACTGTTCTTTACGTGCCACACTCATAGTTTTTGCGTGCAACATTCTATGCTGATGTATGCTCAAGCATTCTAAGTTTGAAATATCATTATTATCCGTGTTCCTATCCTTGTGGTGGACTTCATATCCGTCAGGAATAGGCCCGTTATACTTTTCCCAAACATAACGGTGAAGGTCAATACCAAGTTCAGTATTTCGATAATAATGATGATGTTCTGATTTTGTAAATCTATATCCGTCATAGACAATTGTTTTGCTCATAATATCCATTCCTTTCAATGAATATTATACCATCGAGTATCAGCAAGCGTCCATAACTATTCCCTTAACCGCAGGCCTCGTGGATAGGTTATATTCTCTAACAGAGTTTCACTATCTAGTCGTTGCGCCTGTCTTAACTTTTGAATTAAGACTTCAGTTCTGATTGGCATTTCAGCTTTCCAGATTTTTTCCTGCGTTTATACTCGACTCAATTAGAATCGTTAATCGAGTGTATCATCGTTCTCTTTAACAACTGCATCTTCGTTCTTGTCGTCCCATTGGTAGTTATAAATTTCATCTAAGAAACGTACTGGAGCTTTTTTCTCCACAAAAAAACGTCCTTGTTTCATCAAGGACGCTACGATTTCAATTCCTGGTACAACCGACTTCCAACCATACAGAGCATTAATCCCTGAATGTTTGAAATGGTCAATGTGTTCTGTTCTGGCGGTATCACAATAGAATGGCATATTCTTGCCATACTTTTCTTGCAGTTCATGAGCTATATCAGTCCAATAATCAATTTCTTTGTACTTTTCTGAATGTTCTTCTACTAAATACCAGTTGTCATCTTTATCAACCCCAAACACTACAATTGAACCGTAGTGCTGGTAACCCCAGTCGACACCAGCTATGTATCTAGCCATCGGTGGGACCTTATCAACAATCATTTTACGCTCGTCGAAGTCTTTATAGACAGCGCCTTCACCAGTAACCCATAGACCTAAGATTGAACGATCATAATACATGCCACTAGGGGTGACCGCCTTTAACGTGCTGACATAAGTTGGGTCAAGTGTCGGGTTATCATCAATTGTGAAATGAAATGCTTTGATACGATTTTTAGGCTCGTTTGATTTGTCAATATAATCAACCTTTAACCAATGTTGAGGATTGTCTGGGTTGGTATCACATAGAACACGAGCATTTGGAACAGAACAACGATCTAATATTTCTTGGAAAACATCGTGAGTTGATAATGATGTTTCGTTCACATAAGCACCGTATGAAGTCATACCACGGATAGCATTCATACCACGAGCTGAGCCTGTGTACGCTGGAACAATATCAACTCCAAATAAGTGGTAATGGCCGTGACGATCCACAGGTAACTCAATTCCAAACTGTGATTGAAGCGAACTAATGACGTTGGTATAAATCGTGTTAGATGAGTAACCAGCTAAGATATATTGTGGTTTAGGGTCATGCCGTACTTTTGCTAACTGATGAACTCTGCGCAATTCTAACAAAAACAAGTAATTATCGACATAAGTCTTGCCTGAACGAACGGCACCAGACAAGATTAAATACTTCCAATCATCATTAACATAACTACTCAGAACTTGAATCTGTTTCTTGGTCATTAGATTCTGAATTGCCATTCTGCTTTGGTACCTCCTCAATTAATTTATTAAGAATTGCGTCCAACTGTTCGTTACTTGCATCATCAACCCTTTCAAGAACTCGAGCCTTAGCTTCACTAATTCGAGTATCAGCACTCAGCTTCTTTAATTTTACTTGAGCCATCGGATCACTAAGTGGATAACGCTTCATGAGTTCTTTAGCGGCCGATGTTCGTTCTTTAATTGTTGGTGGGCTTTCAATTAGGCCACCATTAACTACATCAACTACCTTTTCGGTTTCTTCGGCTCTAAGCACACGAGTGTAGTATTGAAGTACTTCTTTAGCATCAGCAATCTTGTGCGACTCAATTTCAGCTGTTCTATTTGCTATATACGATTTAATGTCAGCATTTGTCAGCAATCTGTTACCATTTCTGCGTGCTGTTGATCGTGAACACTTGTAACCAGCCTTAACATAGGCGTCTGTGGCGTTGCCACTTTTTATGTACTCATCAGCGAACAGTCGTTGTTTCTGTGTTAATTTCATGGCATATCACCACACCACCTTTCTAAAAAAATACGTGCTAAATATGTATCATTGTATTGACGCACGTGTCAAATACGTGTATTATAATAAGTGTTGAAGGGAAGTGAAACATTTGGTACAACGTCGCAAGGTTGAAAAGAAATTCAAAGATAATGGCTGGTACTTTGTTAGACATGGTGGCAATCATGATATCTGGTCAAACGGCAAGATTAAAACTCAACTGCCACGTCACCCAAAGTTCAGCGACAAACTATACAAGGTTTTGATAAGAAAATTCAATCTGAAATAGCAAAGGCAAGGCTCCTAATCGAGCCGAACTTTTGTGTACCAAATTTTAGGAGGCGTACTATGGACGACATTAAAGTATTTCCAATTATCATTACTAAAGACAAAACTAACACCGATTACCCTTACTTTGTTGAAATTCCAGACATTGACGGAATGACCGAAGGAAAATCAGTTGCTGACGCCATGGAAATGGCCAAAGATTATATTGGCACTTATTCTCTGGAAGATAAGTTGCCTGAATCTAATACCACATTGCCTAAATCTAAAGACGGTTCTTTGGTCACTCTAGTTACCGTCAACGTTTCAGAATATAAACGTAAGCACGACAACAAAGTGATTAAAAAGACCATTACTATTCCTAACTACTTAAATGAATTAGGAAAAGAGAATGGCATTAACTTTAGTGAAGTAATGACAACTGCATTAAAAGAAAAACTTAGTGTTTAACTTTAACCGCCGGCAAGCGTTGACCTGTCGGCTTTTTCTTTTGCTTCCTTTCAAAGGTGTGTTCTGCTTGCACCAACATCTTGTGTTCTTGCCAGCAACTAACCACACCGTAACTTTTTGTACTTCACATTACAGTGACCTCACAAACTTATGGAAATCATCATGCGCCCGTTTTCGCTTATCAACAGTCGTTAATAGTGCCTTTTCAACTTCCTGTTTTTCACGCTTTTTAACGCTTCTTAACGCAATTTGTTGCAAGACTTGCCTTATTTTTAAACTAACCCTTCTAAGGTTTTTGTCTAACTCCTGCCAATTCGTTTCTTGATTATTCATTACGCACACCACCTAGGAAAGTCAATTTCCTTTGTTTTCAATGCTTCCTTAGCCATGTCAATAGCATTAGGATTGCCATTAGCAACTGCATCCAGAACAGACCAATACAATGAATCTTCGTTAGAATGAGCTAATTCAGGGTCTGATTTAGCATTATTAATTGTTAGTTCAACTAGTTGTTTAACGTCGTTGACATCTTTTATATCAATTAGCATACAATTCACCCCACAATAAAAGCCTGCGACCACCAATCATGATCACAGGCTTGTTCGTTGTTCAGTTTTCTGTATATGTAATCAGCCCACCACAGGGCGATGAGTTTACTTCGTACGTCCATCGTGAACCTCCTACTATATATCTACTATTCACAGCTATATCTAGCTATCTAAGTTACTATCTAAAAAAGCCAGCCGTTAAGCTGACTTTTTTACGATCCATGATCATATTGATCAAACGTGGCATCAATACTCATTACATAAAATATATTTGAATTCTTCTTGCCGAGAACTCTACCGAGACTTCCTAAGCGAAATACCCAATAATCATCCTCGCATTCTTTATAACGATCACTCGATTTAAAGTCTGAATGGATTCTTAACCGCACTTCAGCTTCGGGAATTTTTTCAAGGCCTTGTTTTTTGTTATAACCAAGTACCTTAACAATATCTTCCTGAGATAGTTGACATATTCTTTCTAAGAACTTCCATCGAACCTTACTATTAATAGTAGTACCTCGATTATCAAGATTATATTTAGAATCTTTCGTTAAAAAAGAGAAATTAAAAGCAAATCTTGAAGTATGGTGGGGTTTAATCTTAGTCTTCTTAGGAAATGATGGTGATTTAAAGTTTTTACTTTTAATCTTCATCAGAAACAAATACCCCACTATAGAAATTTTTAATAGATTCATCACTTATGACTTCACTTTGAGGCGTTTCTTTCCATGGCTTTTCTCTATGTGTTTGTCGCATTAAATCGTAAGCCGAACTGTATCCATAAACATCATAAATACTATTGAGAATGCTAGATGCTGTTGCGTCACTTTGAAGCTTGCTGTAATCACGAAGATCCTCGTCAGTTATTTCACCAACTATTCCACGATAACCTTTGTATTTTTCATGAACTGCTTCTACAACGGGTCCATATTTCCAAGCAACAATATCATTATCAAACATTCGCTTATTTGTTATCGATAAACTTGCGGCTTGAATATAGTACAACAATTTCATTACCTTCATTTGAGTTAATTCCTCAATGTTGGGGTTCTGACGCATATCAGCATTGTTTTTTACACGTAACCAATTTACGATTTCAAAAACATTATACATAATGCTCCCTCCTTACTTTGCATTTAAATAATACCATAGTGGTAGCATTATGAACCATTTTTGAGCTATTCTTAATATTTAAATTATGGAAAAGCCCAGTCAAAATGACTAGGCAAGGTGAAATAAAATGTTGTCCTATCACGGACAATATAGGCACAGGTTCACGCTCCCCTGATCAAGCTAATAGTGTAGTTGACGCTTTCTCTATGCTACCTATAACCAATCAATTACAAGAAACTTATTCTTGCTATTTTTAAAGACTACCGAACAGCACTAATAGATGTTTACGTCACTACTAGCGTTCCGCCTGTTAATGGTAGCCAATGCCAAGAAATGGAATCGAACCATTTTCATGCGTAGACGAGACTGTTTGTCTATGCTCCTACCAAGGAACGTTGGCACTTTCCGTGCGGATATGAGTAAAAACACGGAAACGCAGACAACAGGACTCGAACCTGTGACCCTCTGATTAACAGTCAGACGCTCTACCAACTGGGCTATGTCTGCAAAACCTAACAGAAGAGTTGTCCCTTCTCCTAGGTATAATTAGCAGTGTTCCACGACTGCTAAAAATTGTTGCTGCTAAACCTGTGAAAGCTAAGCAACGGGCTTTTTGGGTCAGGCGGTGCTAGACCAGCAGAAACACCAATTTGTAAGCATAACCATAGATTAAGTTAGAAAAGACATTTAGTATTTATTTCGGAGTGTCCCTTGTTACGACTTCAATCAAAACGTAGTTGCTAGTCTTGAACCTTTTAACGACATGCTCAGGTCGTATCTTTACTCTTTTCAACAATACCAATATACTGCTTTAAGTGTCGGCTCAGTGTCGGTATTTTGTCGGTTTTTCGTCCTACTTTGTCGGTAAATCGTCCGGTTTTTCAATTCTTACATGAAAATCTGGAATAATTGCTGGATTAACATGGTAAATTTCGCAGCCGGTTTCAACTGTATCGGCGAACTCCCAGCACGCATCATCATCTAATGAATAATACTTGTCTCGCCCACAATTGAGCAGTCCCACCATTTGATAAACTGCCAATCGGTCACGTTTACCAGTAATGTAACGATGTTCAAGGATTAATCGTGAGTCATGAGAACACCCTTTAACGGCGAAATCAACGGCTCGCTTAGCATTGTTATAGTCAACGTAAGTTAGAAATTTTCGTTCTGACGAATTACCAGCACCGCCACCCGGCACTCCAGTTATATCCATACTTGGGGAGTGTAGTCCCCAGTCTCCAGCTCTTCGACAAATTCGTTCGTACTTATCGTCATCATAAAAGAAGTCACGAACTTGGTCGATGGTAGCCTTCTTATCAATTTCTGGTAAAAGCCCCACAACAGCACTCCCCTTTGTTATAATTATTTTTGATTGATATTTAGGGAAGCTGTCCATTGTGACGGCTTTTTTTGTTTATACATTTTCACACCAAACGACGATGAGATTAACTGCCGCAACTATCACAAATACTATTGCCAACATCATCAACACATCTTCAACACATTTTGTTTCTATCGCATCAGCCAGTACAAGGCCAGCAATTATCGTTGGTACATATTTGATTAACCTATTCATTATCTCCATCCACAGGTTCCTTCATGGCTGGGGCTAACTTAGGATTTTCTTTTTTCAAATCTTCTAGTTCTGATTCAGTAAAAATTTCTGCCATAGATTTGGTGTGAGGCGTCCAATAAGCTTTGTTGCCAACAATACCATTGTTTCGACCTAGATAAGTCGCTTCACCATCCCCCAAGTTATCAGAGTCTAGCCACCGCAAACGGTATCCCCCTTTCTGGGAAACGTTTTTTAACGGGTGTGTGTAGGAACTCTTCAATTAGTGCTGATAAATACTCACGACTTGCCTTGCCAAAACAGGAACCAAAACTATTTATAAAGTAGTTAATATCTAACCAATTCGTTGCATCGCAAGCAATATCGAGCACCTCGTGTTCACTATCATCATAGATAGCAACTACTCCATCAACCGTTTCTGCATACATACGGTCATTTTGGTTTAATTTTTTGATAAATTCATCAATCTTCATCAACAAACACCTCCAACCGTTTGTTATATCCAGCGTGCTTATAAACCGAATTGGCAACGTATCGAATATCGGGGCGAGTTGGATATAGTTTCAGCATTTTATCCATAATTTCTCGTGCTCGCACCTTTTGATTAATGCTCCCTTGCTTATTAAAGGATTTGGATAGTAAATCAGCAAAGCGTAATAAATGACTAATCTGTTTTCTGGTCAATGAAAACGGCTCCCCATTTAGACAATTGAAATATTGATTATCTAAAATCACTGATAACTTTTCTAAATAATCATTGTGTTGTAGTTCTTCGTAAATCGCTTCGCCGAGACAGACTTTCTTCTCACTCATCTTCGTTATCCTCAACTTCCCGTGCGTAGAGTTCCACGACCTCACCGTTAGTAGCATTGGCAGTGCCTTTAGCGTCATCGAGATCATCAAACAGTTTTACATTTTCCTTTGCTAAATGTAATCCTTTCCTAACTTTCCCAAAAAAGGTTCCTATTGTATCTTCACTGGCAACGTAAGTTTTCCCAACTTTCACGCCATACCCGATTGATTTAATATCCTTATCCATGTTGATCCTCCCTAAACTTATCTAAACTAACATTTAATGCATCAGCAACTTTGCACATGTTTTTAAAGCTGGGTTCTGAAACTCCTCTACTGTACGAATATAAAGTATTCTCGTTTATCTTTGTCTCACGAGCCAGCCTATAAACCGTCATATTTCTATCATTCATTATTCTTTGAACATTCTTCCACATTTTGTGCGAACCTCCGTTTGTACCACAATATAATGTAGTATATAATGACCATTAGACGAGAAAAGAGGTGACTTTTATTCGTAAACGAGTAACAACAACTAGCCAATCAAGCACTGGAAGAAACCTCACTTTTCACGATAACTATTCTGGAAACGATATGACCCGTTCTCAGTTTGTCCGTGAAATTAAAAATGGTAATTATCCACGTTATTCAGTTCGCAAAATTAATAATGTGGATACTCCAGTTTCAAAGCCAGATAAAACTGTAAACAATAATCTAGACTAAAGTAATATTGATTAATGTTTTACAAAAGTAACCTTATATCCGTCAGCCTCAATTACATCTTTTGGCCCAATTGAAGCAATCAATTCCCCGTTATTTTTAGTAATATTAATCGCATCGTAAATCTCTCCATCAATTTTGATGTGAGGGATTTTTTGTTTACTCTCCATCTAATTCACTCGCTTTCACATCTTTACCTACGGCACCTTGCGCAATCGTGACCATGTTATTTAACTTGTTAATGCCGATCACCATGTAAAGATGTCCCCCGATACTTAACAGGCTGGTCACTATCCATTCGTTGTTGTGCTTCTTCAATCGTCATTCTTTTCGTCCTCGATTCTAACTAGCAGAGTGCCGTGTTTAACACGTCTACGATATGTTTTAGTTGCTCTATACCTTAGGTTGTCTTCCCTAACGTGATACTTTTTGGCTAGGCCTGGTATCGTTCCTAGATCAATGAACTCATCGCCTTTGTACATAGCGTACAGCCCTTTCCTTCTGCCCATTACTACCACCCCACAATTTCATGAATGCTGTAGTTGATGTCACGATAGACGTTGTAACGGTCATAGACAGGTTGCCCATTACGCTTGTTAATCTTCATGTTGCCGTGACGGTCATAGTGAACGTGCTTATCGTGCATTGCACTTGTTGTAAACCCAGGCATTTTCATTTTGAAATCATGCGCTCGTGGTACTACAACTTCTACTGGCAGGTTATGTTTCCAAGCAAATAGCTTAAATCTGATCTTTGCCGCTGGATCAATTAGCCAACTGGTAAGCCCCGTTTTGACGTCGTAAACATGGAGCATTCGCCCTTCCTGATCGTAAACAACGAAGTCAGGAGTGTAAGCTATCCCGCTCATGTTGTAGCCACATACGGGGAACTTGCCTAATAGCTGAAATCGTTGGTGTATTTCTACACGATATTTGCAATGCTCTAAATACTTTTTGAAAAAATCTAATTCTTTTTGGCTATCGAACTTGACGCCCTTGTACGTGACCTTCTTACCGAAATGTTTCATGAAACTACTCCAATCGGCATTCTGCCCCGATTACTAATCTCGGTGGAAGCTAATTGAACAATGAGCTTATCTAAGAAGCACCGCTTAATTTCTCCACCCCAAAAATCAAACAGGTCTTGAATACACAATTGCAAATCATAGGGAACAGTTGCATATACAGTGCCTAACCATTGCCCCTGTTGGTTTTGCACTTGGACCCAACCGTTTTCATTAAAAATCACTTTAAAACCCATTGCTTCAACTTTCTTTTGAAATTCAATATATTTCATGCTACTTCCCCCGCTTTCTTTAACTTTTCACAGTAAGCCAAGTAATTAGCGCAGTTATTCCACACCCACACCGCTTTATCAACGGTTACTGGTTCCGCTTGCAGCCATTTAAGCTGATTGTCATACAGCGGTGGATTAACGTTCGTCAAACGATATCGGCCATGTGTTGCCGTTAATGTTTTACGGCGCATTTGCATAAAATCAATTCGGCCGCTAATAATCGCCGCTAATTGATCTGACTTAAATTCTTTAAAATCATCTTGGGTTACTTTATCCCGTGCAGTTAGTGTGCTTTTCATGATTCACCATCTCCAAATGTTGGCAATTCAGGAGGAGTTGTCCCATCACTCAAAAGCGCTGGATGTCCTACTTCCGGCGACTCTTGGGCCATTCTACGTTGCCTTGCTTTTCGCTCTTGCTCCTGCTGCTTTTTAAACCAATCCGGTTGTGGCTCTCTAAGCCTGCCTTGTTGCTTACGCTCGTAGCGCTGTTGATTCTGCTGTCGACGTTTAGCGTCCTGTTCTTGAGCTTGCTGAACGGTGGTAATCCCATCGCTTTCTAGCCGATTAAGAACAGCTACTAGGTACCGCCATCCCGGATTATTAGCTTGTTCATTGGTCTTTTTCAGCGCATAGCAAACTAGCTCGGCTCCTAGTCGGTCAATATAACTAACAAACATTGGCATATGTGTGCCACCGCTGACGTTGATATTCAACTCTTGAGCTAATCGAAATGGATCGTCGCCCTTGGGGGCTTTAGGGGATTCATGATTAGTTACTCCGTTATTAGTAATATCAGTATTTAGTAAGTCAGTATTTAGTAGTGCCGGATTTTCCGTCGACGATTTTTCCGATGACGATAAATCCGTGCTCGGGTTTCCCGTTGACGGATTTTCCGTTAACGATTTATCCGGCTTCGGTGTTTCTTCTTTTTTAGTCTTGGCTTGATTCTTAAAGATAGGTCTTTCAGATAACGTCCATACACTACTGCCAAAACTACCTTTTTCGTTTGTTTGTTCACGTTTTAAGTAACCTAGTTCTTCGAGTTCTTGAACACCATCGCTGGTTGAGTCACGGCCATCTTTAGCATGCTTTGAAACTTCTTTAACGCTGTAATTCCAGTTATCAGGTTTAGACCATAAATAAGTAAAAAGGCCCTTGGCTTTCCACGAAGCTACTTCATCATTAAGAATTGTATTATCAAGGGTAGTAAAGCTCTTTTGATATACCTTTTTAATTTTTGCCATTCCTATACCTCCTAAAATGGCACGTCATCGGTATCTGCTGCACTTCCGTTAATTTCATCGTTATTGAACGGTAACGTGCTTAGATCGACATTCTCGCCCTGCTGGTTTGATGCTGATTGATTAACATTATTGTTGTAGTTGTCTTGCTGATCGTTGTAATTTTCCTGATTGTTTTTTCTTGACTCCAGTAAGGCGAAATTCTCAACGGTCACTTCCGTTACATAAACTTTTTGCCCTTGCTTATTTTCATAATTACGGGTTGATAATCGGCCATCAATGCCAACTAGTGAGCCTTTATGCATGAAATTGGCAAAGTTCTCAGCAGATTTACGCCACACAACGCAGTTAATAAAGTCAGCATCACGACTGCCATCTTGATTACGAAACTGACGATTAACAGCTAAGCGGAAGGCCACAACAGCGGTACCTTGATTCGTATAACGTAGCTCCGGATCATCAGTTAAGCGTCCAGTTAATACTGTTCGATTAATCATTGTCTTGTAACTCCTTTAATCGTTTCTTGGTTTCATTTTTGTAAGCGTCGCCTTTTGCAATATCACAAACTGTATGCCGACTGATATTTAAAGCGTTCATAATTTCAAGAACCGAAATCCCACACCAGTAAGCATCAAAAACTAATTCTGCTTGATCACTGGTTAGTTTTGCATTCCAACTTCTGCTGCCTGTTGGTGTTAATCAAGTTTTAATTGCGTGATGAACATTTTCTTTCCTTGATACCCATTCAAGATTGCTTACGGAATTGTTTTTCTTATTTCCATCTTTATGATTTACTTCTGGTAACAAGTTAGGATTGTCAATAAATTTCATGGCAACAAGCCTATGAATATAAAAGTTTTTCCTATGCCCATTTGACGATAAACTTATTGTTAAATATCCTTCCCCGTTATCGAATGACTTTAATCTATGATGATCAGCATTTTCAATATGTCCTTGGTCTGTAATGTAATATGATGAATTTAAATATTTAAATTTACGCTTTTTCTCGGTCATCCTCTTTCAACTCCTTCAATCTCTTTTTTGTCAAAATATGAAATCTCACTAGATCCTCGTCTGATAATTTGACTGGTTTAATATGAAATTTTTGGCAAAAACTGTTAATCCCTATCTGGTGTTGATACTGATGGTGCTCACGACACAAACTCATGAAATACATTTTGCGTTCGTCAATTTCGTGTCGATTACGGCCCATTCCAACGGCCCGGTAGTGGGCTAAGTCAGCATTTGGTTTGCCACAAATGACACACGATCTAGTCTTCATGGCTAATACTTGCTTGGGAAACTCGTTTGGAATGGCTTCCCATGTTTTCAGCTTGAACGGGATATTTTCTTCAAATAAAAAGTCCAGGATGGTTAAAATCATTTGATTAGCCGTCGTAACAGAACAATTGGATAAATGAAAGTATTCAATCCCAAAACTCATTTGAGTACGGAATTTGAAATATTCCTCAGCGTCATGTTGAACGTCACCCGTGTAATTACAAAAGTCATTGATTAAGGCGAAGATTTTCTTACGCTGATCATCACTGATTTGTCGATCGTCAATCGCTTCAACTTTGACTCTAATATGTTTACCCTTACGCTTGTACTTCAATAATTTAGTCAAGTCAGGATCATCATTAAGTCGAATAATCAGGAAGCGGCCAACAATTTTACGTATAAAGCCAAACACTAGTTATTCTCCGCAAACATATCAACTTGCGCTGCGTTTTGAAGGATTCTATCAAGTACCTTTATCCATTGTCTTAGTTGCTGTTGCCGATCAAATTCGGCATACCCTTTAACGTCTGATTTGCAAGTATCAACAACATTTTTCTGAATAGTTTTCTCTGTACTTCCGGTTGCTTGAACAGCCGTTTGTAATTTTTGCTTGTATTCAGTAGCCAAATTTTGCAGAGGATTCTGTTTCTTTTGTTGCCGGCTATTTGATGTTGATCGCTTTGTTCGAGTGTTAGTTGATGATTGCTTTTTATTCGGAGCTTGTCTATTAAAAGTTGCTTGATTAGCGTCATCGTCTTTTTCAGAACTAATTCCAAAAGCCGCCGCTAACTGATAACGTTTGGCGTAAGTTATTGCACTTCCGTAGCCCTGTGGGTCGCTCTTGACTGGACTTAGTGACAAAGCCCCCATTGTAATCGTTGCTCCGCTTTCATGAGCAATTACTGTGTTAACTGCCTTGTTCCCAGATGGATCATCAAAGACCATTTGAAAGTATGAAAGGCCTGTTCCCTCAAGTGCTTTATCAACAGCATCTTGAACACCTTCAAGCGTTACATATCCGCTTTTGAAAAATGGATTATTTCCATCTTTTGATGGTTGTTCAAGGTTTTTATGGAATTGATTTAATGCTTTAAACAATTCCGCTTTGCTTGTTGTTTCATCAGCCATGCTGCCACCTCCTAAAATTTGATCTTCATTTGTTTAGTTCCTTGAACAACGTTAATTCCCTTGAGAACTTCACCGGTTTCAGGATTAAATACTTTGCCATCCTGTACTTTGAAATTGTTCTTAATTCCAGTCTTATCAATGGAACGGTTTTCCTTAACTTTGACCCATTTAGTGCCGTCAAGTTGTTTTAATAACATGGCCGTGTTGTAATTCCATTTGTCACGTTGCTTGTCAAAAGTAACGTTCCCGGCTGTTGACTTAAATCTATACTCAGGGTCAGCGTCAAACTTCGGTTGAGTATATTCGTTGACAAGTTGGGTAAAGTTATCAATATCCTTTTGCAATGCTTCGTTTTCTTTGTCAGCACGTTTTTGCACTTCTTCGACGTGCTTCGTGTTAGCTGCTTGATAAAGCTGTAAAGAACGAATTTTATCAAGCGTCCATTTTAAAGCGTCATCGTTTTCAATCGTCCAGCGTTGCTTTTCTTCTTGTTTAGTTTCTTCGATCATTGCTAATCCTCCTAAAAAGGTAAATCATCAATTGCAAATTTACGGATTTTACGTTGCTTTAATGCTTCGTGGTTAAACTTGCCGGCTTGATCCATACTGCCCTTGTAGTATTGGATATCACGCTTAGTTCTTGCTCGTTGGTACTTATCAGCACACGCTTTAGAACAAAACTTATTTCCATCAAATTGAAAAAACTGGTGCCAATCAGTTACCGTCTTTTTCTTTTGGCAAATGTAGCATTTGAATTTAATAGCCAACGTAAACACCCCTTGCGTCCAAATAATGACTATCAACATAGCCATCACGGTTGCGATCAGCTAAGTAACGTTCATGTTCTTCTTCGTCTAGTTGATCTTGGTAAATATCACTTGCATAAGCAAACTTAATATTTAAGGCTTTCACACCTTGATCGACATTTTTAAAGCCGTACCAGTAGGCACAATCTTCTATCGTGCAAAAAACAATATTTGGACACTTAGGTGCGTACCAGTAGCGATCATCTTCGCTTTCTTGATCAAGACCGATCGTGCAGCCACAATTTTTACATTCCAGATATTTCATGATATTATTACCTCGTAATCTATTTAGATTTGCTATTCAGGAACTAGTGGCGGCTAGTTCCTTTTTTTGTGCTGTCAGCGAAGAAATCGTTGGCAATGTCCTGCAAAAATGAATGTTCATTGTTAGTCATGTACATTGCGCAATCGTAGGCGAAAAGCACGATCATAATTAGTGCCACCACATTCATTAACACACCGTTACCTTCTCGATATGCAATTGTCGCAATACTTGATGTGACAATATAAATAAGTGGTTTAAGAACTCGCATTGTTTTCACTCCTTTTTCGTTTGTTGATTTAACCAGCTTTTGAACTTTTTATAGATAACTGATTGCAACGCCATTGGCGCTGGTGAATTAATAAGTTTCGTCATCGTTGGTAAAGAAACACCAATTTGAACAGCTAAATCATTGCGGGTCAGTCTATGTAGCCCCTTAATGGTCAACAACTGCCGTTGGTCATCCTCTGAAAAAATATCCATTCAAACCACCCTTTATTTGTCCTGAGTTGCGACTAACTGACTTTCTTTCTGATCCGCCGTTGCATACTCACTAATTAACCAGTCACTTAATTTCTTGTAAGTTGCTGGTGTTACCTTGCGATGACCACGCTTGAAAATGTTATCCAGCGTCCGCCGACTTAAACCAAGTTGACAACCAAGCGCTACGGTGGATAAATTTA
This sequence comes from Limosilactobacillus coleohominis 101-4-CHN, assembly GCF_000161935.1. Lineage (GTDB taxonomy): Bacteria > Bacillota > Bacilli > Lactobacillales > Lactobacillaceae > Limosilactobacillus > Limosilactobacillus coleohominis_A. The sequence goes on from NZ_GG698802.1 coordinate 496,244, forward strand.
GTTCCCCAAGTTTACGCTTAATTGCCGTTACTAACTGCTCATTAAGTTCCATTTGTTTCACCCCCCTTTCAAAGGTTATAGATAATTACTGCAATTCCAATTAACGACATAAATAGAGGCATATAAGCGACTGCCATCAGATCACCCCCTTTCAATTTCAGCCGAGGGTCAATTTTGCTTTCCGTTTTCTTCTTGGCTTGGTAATCATCAAACCAATCTTGAAATGCTTGTGGGTCATACTCTGGTGCGTTACCTTCGTCTTTGAACCTGATGGATTCAAATTCCGCTGGGGTCATTTGTTCCAGTCGCCTTTTCAATGTGGTATAACCACCAATTCCCGCAATGTGATGTTCAATTAAAAACTTTCCAGATACCCGTTTAGGCATTGATTCTTCTTTTGGTTCTTTCAACATTTCGCCAATCGAATTAATGATTGAATGTTTAAGATCTAGTAAGTCTTGCTTGGTAGCAAGCTCGTTTAGCTCGGTCATTGGTTCACTTCCTTTCTGATATAATCAACTCAGCTTCTATGAAAGGAGGTGAGTTAAATGGAACTAAAAGACTATCGAATTAATCCAATGGATTTTGCGATTGCTTGCGTCCAAAGTTCTTCTGATAAAATCACTGTTGAAGAAAAGTTACGAGTTTATAAGAAGGCTTACGAAGAAGCAACTAAATTCGCTGATCAAATTCAAAAAGAGCTAAATTAAAATCCATTAATATTTGTTGCTAAGATTTTGATTATTTCGGCAATCTTAATGATCCGTTCATCGTTAAGGTTTACCGATTTTTTTAACTTCTTGTAAGTATCACAAGCCGTTTTTGTGATTGTTTCCTCTCCACTCATTGTTAAACTTCCTTTCTAAGTGGTACTGGTTCTTCAAACACATCTTCAATGCCATGTTTTTTAGCAAACTTTCCTGAACACATTAATGAACAGAAGTTTTTATAACTGCCGTTGAATTTGTAGCGGTAATACTCAACACTAAATTCCATGTTGAATGGGCCAAAAATATCAGTTCCGCAATAATCACATTTAAGATGTTTACTGTTTGTGTTATCCATGATTTATTTCTCCTATGTGTGTTTATTTCGTTTGATATAATCGCCTTGAGGAGGTGACTATATGAATGATTTTGACGTTGGTAAAATTGCAAATGATATTATCGATGAAGCCTTGCAAGAGCCTTTTGAAACCGAATGTCCAAACTGCCATTTAAAATTTAAGGTTTCATTGGGTAGTAATCATTGTCCAAATTGCGGAACTTTGGTTACTGTAAGCAAAGGCTAATCTTTATAAGTCAGTTCTTTTAATAAAGAATTGGCTTTTTTTAGTTCACCGTTTAAGGTCTTAACTCTTGAAATCATTTCATCAATTGAATCTTCAAACTCTTTTTTATTTGTAATTTCCAAAACGATGTTTTTTTGGATTTCGTTCACCTTTTACGTCCCCTTTTAACTAACGTGGAATAACTTGACCTTCTGTGTAGTCAGCGTCGTTGACCCAATCCATTAATTGAATATCAGCGCCTTCGTTGGTTTTATCTACTACTTGGTAATCAAAGCTCTTTTTCATGATGTCCGTCTCCTTTTTGCTATACTGTATTTATCTCCTTGAGAAAGGAGGTGAATGATGTGGCTACAAATCCACCTAAAGATGGCTCCCGTAAAGGCGCTGTTCGTGGACGTTCTCAAACTTACAATCCTGTAACTAAGCAATACGTGAAGCGTGATACGAAAACCGGCCAGTTTTTAAATGTCAAGCAAGACGGTACTAAGTTCAAAGGCGTAAGAACTGAGAAGTAGTTCATCTATTGACCAGTTTGCTTTTTAGCAGGCTGGTCTTTTTTAAATCCAATTTGTTTCATTTGGTTATGTGGTTTTGGTTTCGCATAATATGAACTTTCTAAATGGCGAAATACTTGCTGACCGCTTTTCATTATGTCCATCTCCTTTCTGATATACTCTCCTTAGAAAGGAGGTAAGTTTTATGGCTAAATATTCTGATGAAGAACTCAAAGAATTTGAGCAACAAGACTATTTGCTTCTTGATATGGAACTTAAAAAAGCTAAGAAGAATAATCAGAAAGAATTTAAAGTTAACGCCTTAGCTTTTGACGAAGTACCAAATTAAAAGCAACATATTTGGTCTTGGGCTTCCAAGAATGGAATTGATTACTCTGAGAAATTCAATGAGTTCATATTTCATATTTCTTGATTAATGACATTGAACGAACTGTTGATATATCAAACTCTTCACTATTAACAATCAATTCAATCTTTAATGAATTAGGATTTTCTGGATCCGTTCTATCTTGAGTAATTCGTTGAAATAAAATCCCGTTATACCGATTACTCTCAATTGCTGTAATTCCCAACGACCTTCTAAAAGTAAAAGTAAAATTTAAATCTGTATCTTCAATGACTAGCGCTCTCAATTTTGTTTGAGGGTGCTTTTTTTGAAGCTCGTTGAGTTTATCCTTTAGGTTCACCTTTCTCACCTCCTCTTTACTACATTTGATAATAGCTGTCATTACTGCCTTACTACGTTCGTAGTATTTAAAGCTAAAAAAATTTCATCAGTGGATACTTTGAAAATCTTCGCCATATTGTAGATTGATTCTGCACTTGGCTTTGAAATTCCCTTCTCCCAATTGTAAATGGAATTAGGAGTGTTATTTAATTTTCTTGCAAGTTGGAATCTTGAAAGACCCGCGTCTTTCCTCAATTGCATTAAATCCTTTTTCATTAATTAACCTCCCTTCCTTGTTTACATTTATATAATACTACATTAAGAGTAAAATGCAATACTTTTATACTATTTTTTTAAATAAAATTTTTTTATACAACTTCTTTGTACTACAATTACTACTAAAGGGGAGGTACTACAACTATGATAGGCGATAAAATACATGAGCTAAGGACTCAAAAGAGAATGTCGCAAACTGATTTAGCAAAGGCTATTCATGCTTCCCAGCAAGCTATTACTAAATGGGAAAATGGTAAATCAGAACCTTCTTCTAGTGTAATTAATAGCATTGCTAATTATTTCAATGTTTCTACTGATTACTTGTTAGGTAGAACTTCTGAAAAACTACCTGACAAGGACTTAAGTAAAAACCAGAAACTAATAGCCTACTCCATCGACCCTGATACTTCTGATGAAGAGCGGGACGCTATTATTGAGATGGTTCAAGCTGCTAAAAAGTTCAGAAGAAGAATTTAATGTAAGGCTGGTGGTTCTATGTGTGAATTATCAGACCTTGAAAAAATTGAAGACGAATACCCAAATTTAGCGTTTTATGGTATCGAAATCAATAATCCTAAATATCATGGGCACATTGAGGGTAATGAAGTTTATATTAATACTCTTCAGCCTGATCTTGACTGGCTCAAAACTGCCCTTCATGAAACGGTTCACTATGATTATGATTACTGCAACTTATCTAATCAGGAGAAACGCAAAACGATGGTAGCCGAAGGCTGGGCACGAAAGGAAAGCGAACGTAGATACAACGAATTATTTGGAAAAGAAGGAAACTAAAATGATCAAAGTAGAAATTAAAATCCCGGAACATGCAATTATTACTGCTGATGATGAAAAGGTTACTGTTGAGCATAAAGGCCTTAGGAGTTTAGCTAATCACGGTGGAACTGGCTCACAATCTATACCTTATACTTCTATTGCTAACATTGACTATAAAGAACCTGGCTTAACACGGGGCCATATTGTAGTAACGCCTATGAGCGGTGACCAACATGGTGGTGGCTTCGGTGGTCTTGACCCCATTTATGCTGGATCAGCTTGGGGAAAGAAAAATGCCATAATTTTTGGCAAGAAGCATAAAGAAGAAATGGACAAGCTTGTTGAATTTATTAACAAAAAAATTGGCGAAGTACATTCTAACAATGGTTCAACTACTAGTTCTGCTGACGAAATCGCTAAATTTAAGAAGTTACTTGATGATGGAACCATTACTCAAGAAGAATTTGACACTAAGAAGAAACAATTATTAGGACTATAAAAATTGTCCAAATCCTGATGACGTTAAAAGCTGGTGCAATTATTTTTTTAGGAGGAGTATTCATTATGAAATACTGTCAAAATTGCGGTGCTCAACTTGATGAGGAAGCCGTTGTATGTCCTAAATGTGGGGTTCCTGTTGCAGGCGCAACAATGACTGGAGTTACCCCCCCCCAACGCTGAACCAAAGCCATCGGCTGGTTGGGGCTTTTTAGGATTCTTTTTCCCGATTGTTGGTTGGATTCTTTACTTTGTATTCCACAAAGAAACGCCTAAACGCGCTCATCGTTGTGCTGTATGGGCTTGGGTAGGATTTGCAGTGCAAATCGTATGGTGGATTATTTATGTAGCGGTCGCCGCTTCTGCTTATCCTTACTAAAGGAGTGACACTATGCGATATTGTCCTAATTGTGGTAAAGAAGTTGAACCAAAAGCAGTTGTTTGCCCTAACTGTGGTGTAGCATTACCCGCACCAGTTACTAACAATCAAGTTGTAAATGCTCAAAACGATACTGGTTCTGTCGGTTGGGCTTTCCTTGGTTTCTTTATTCCTATTGTAGGATTGATTTTATATATTATTTGGCGTAACTCTGAACCTAATAATGCTAAAAAAGCCGGTCTTGGTGCTTTAATTAGTGTTATTGTTTGGGCTACATTCTGGGGAGTGAACCGACTCTACTAGATTATTTAAGTGCATTAAAAAAGTTGGGCTTAATTGATCGTCGGCAAAGTAATAGAATACGTGCAACTTTTATTTTCAGAAACTCTATTTCGCATTATAACCAAGGATTCACAGCCGTCAGTGATATTGAATCTATGCTACATGGAGTTGAAAACATCTTCACTACTTTATACTTACCGAGTCAAGAATGGAAAGAAGCCCATCCAAACGAACAACTTTCTGAACCAGATCGTCATGATAAATAAATTTCTGTAAATACTCATCATAATAATAGGGTCGAAAATTATCGTCCCTACGAATACTGTATTTTTCAAAAATATAATTCTCATAATCATTTAAAAAATGTTTTATTTGAATTAGCTGATCTTTAGAAAATTGAGTCATTTTAGCACCCCCCCTGTTTATTTTTTATAAAGTATATACTTTTTGATGTTGGTAATAAACCGCCCCATTTCTGGAGCGGTTTAAAAATAGCTATATTAGAACATACGTTTAGGAAGTGATATGGAATGAATAATGAAGACTATCTGAAATTTTATAACCTCATCTTAACAACAATTAATCAATACAATATAAGAGATTGTTTTCAACTCATTAAGATTTTACGTCCAAAACCAGAACTCCAATATTTTGTGAAGCTCGGCTATAACGGTGAATTAATGACGCAAACTATTGTTAGGATAGTCCGTAACTTGGCTATTGACGAATTAATTGTTGCTAAATCACAACCTATGGCTTTTTTAGGAACTAATTATATTATTCAAGGATTAACAACTAAGGGCCATAACTATTTAGCAGTAATAAATGAACCCAAGGCGTGGCGAAAAGTTAAACAAGCACTTCATGATGAAGGAATTCCCCTAACACCGCAAAGTGCTTCTCGATTTATGACAAAGTTATTTTTTTAATCCAATTTAGGCTTTGAAAAATCGTAAAAGTCTTGCTCATCAAGGCATTCATAACTTTTAGCAATGAAAGTTTTAGTAACCATCACCTTACCATTTTCAAGAGGTTTAATTTTGGTACCTGTTTTATCGCTAATCGCACCCGATAGATCAACTGAATCAATGTAGAAATGTTTAGGAGTTTCAACAATTCTTGGCAACTTAGATTTCATAATACCGCCCCATTCGTTTAATTATTTACTGTTATCTTATCACAACTCAGAACATCTGTTTGAAAGAAGGTGTTATCGTGTGGGTTGAAAAGAACAAATCGGGTTCATATAAATATAGTGAACGTTATAAAGACCCTCTAACTGGTAAGTTGAAAAAGGTTACTATTTCATTAGACAAAAATAACAAATTTACTGCTAAGAAAGCGCAAATGATTCTTGAAGCTAAAATCCAGAAACGACTTCAAGAAAACGGCAAAGTGCAGAAAGGTGTCACACTAGGTCAAGTCATCGAAGAGTGGGAACCAATTTATAGAAACCAAGTTCGCCCCACTACTTTCTCACATTACGACCAAGTTAAAAAGAAAATAGAACATTATGTTGGATTTGATACTTTGGTTAATAAAATGGACGACCGCTATTTAATTCAGCTTTGCGAAAGACTACTGTATAAAGAAAATATGAGTAACGTAATTGTTCGCAATATCTATTGGAAGTTAAGCGCCATTCTCCGCTTCGCTTACAAACGTGATTATGTAACTCAGTCGCCACGTAATCATTTAGATATTAACTGGAAGAAAGAAACTCATCAAAAGATTGCCAAAAAGTTTCTGGAAGATTCTGAAGCCAAAGCCGTCCTAGATTATGTTTATCAACATAACCACCAACATGGGGCAATCTTTGAATGGCAATATTTAACAGGTATGCGAATCGGTGAAGCACTAGGTATGCAGGTCAAAAACATCTATGAAGACAAGGGTAACTACTATGCTCAGGTTACAGGAACCCTTATTTACACCGACTTGAAAACCAGTGACTACTATAAGCAAGACGCTACTAAAACCGCTAGTGGGCTGCGTTCTGTTTTGCTTCCCAACCGAGCGGTTCAGTTATACAAGGAATGGAGTTTTGGCAAACAGCCTGACGATTTCCTGTTCGTTTATGATAATCGCTTCTTCTCTTTCACTACGTTAAATCGCCAATTATTCAACGCTAAGAAGTTCCTAGGAATTGATAAAGAATTAACCACGCATACATTTAGACACACGCACGTTTCAAAATTAGCTGAATTAGGTGTACCTTTGTACATCATCGAAGATCGGATTGGTCATGCTAATTCTGCTACTATTCGGAATGTATATTTGCATGTCACCAATAAAGCTAAATCAAAATTTGATAATACAATTTTGAACCTAGATTAACCGAGAAAGCCCCATACGTGCCCCAAACAGCTTTTAGCATACTAAAAGAGCCGTTGGTATTATTGCAATATCAACGGCTCTTATCTTTTTATATTTATTTTGCACTAAATCGCCCCGAATTGCAACAATTCATCACCCTATGTATTAGAAAAGGTTGCGACCGATTGTACCCGGCGATGATACCAATCATGGATTACCAAGTCGAGCTGATTTACCTCAAAAGTTCCAAACTGTAAGTTGGAGTTTTGTTCAACATATTTTAATAAACCTGCTCGATGTTGAACCTCAGTTGGAAAGCGAGCAATGGTCATATGACCCGAAGACGTCTGATAGCGTTCCATTAACGGAAGGTTAGCTAACGGTATTTGCTGACGAAGTTGATTTCGCAAATCCCCTAATGATGACGAATAAAAACCCTTAACTAAAACCGCTCCTGAGCTGACTATCAACCCCTGCATTCGCCATTGAACGGGTAAAAAGCGATTAACTAATGGTTGCAGTTGACTAACATAATCATCCAGAAGTTGATCTGATGGGTATCCCCGATACAAGTCCATAATGGTTAAATGAAATGCTGAACTTGGATAATAATATAATTCTGGAACACTAGCTTCCATTCCTTGAAGACACATTTTTATATTACGGGAAACATGAGCGGGAACCGTTGCAATCAGTGTGAGTGATCTGCGGTGATCGTTTCTCAGCTGGCCTAACCAGGGGTCAATTTGTTCATTTCTACATTGAATTGCAATTCTGCCTTGTTGATTAATTTTCTTATAAAGTCGGTCTAGTGGCTCATCCATCGTTACTTACCTACAACTACTAGCTCAGTAGGTGCTTTCGTCAATAGCTGTGGTTCGCCATGGGTGATTACGATATCATCTTCAATACGCACACCGCCCAATTGAGGAATATAAATTCCAGGTTCAACAGTAATTACCTGGTTAGCTTCTAATTTTAAACCATGAGCAGCTGGTCCATAACTTGCAGGTAGTTCATGCACTGCCAAACCAATGCCATGCCCCATCCCATGATTAAATTCATCACCATAGCCTGCTTCGTCAATAATAGATCGCCCGTACCGATCTAACCGATCTCCACGAACACCAGAATGAGCATGGTTAATAACTTGTTGGCGAGCATTATTCACAATTTGATAAACATCACGTAATTCCGGATCAATGGAGCCAACAGCAAACGTTCTAGTCATATCAGCAGTATAACCATCAACATAGTAGCCAAAGTCCAGAATGACAATATCTCCCGAATGGATTTTACGGGCAGACACCGTCGCATGTGGTTTCGCCGCATTAGGGCCACTCGCCACGATAGATGGAAATGAAGCTGCGGTCGCACCATGTTCCTTCATCCAATAATCTAATGCTGCAGCCACGCGCCTTTCTGTCATACCAGGTTGAATCATTTTAAGGACGTATTGATAGCCAGCACTTAATAGATCAGCCGCGTGTTTTAATTTTGCAATTTCAGCTGAATCTTTGACTGACCTTAACTTTTCAATCACATTCGCAAACGGAACCAGGTCGGCAACCATTATTTCATCCAGCAAATCATAAATCTGATAAGACACCGACTTTTCAAACCCTAAGACTTGAATTTGCATTTTCTGACAAAGTTCATTAAGCGTTCCATAATAATCTGCAGTAATCAAGCCAACCACGGATTTTGATTCATACTCTGCTAATGCTAATTGGTATCGTGCATCGGTAATCACTATAGCTTGGTGATTGGAGATCAATAAAATACCGTCACCCTGCATCAATGAAAAACCCGTTAAATATTCAATGTTTTTACTATCAGTTACTAAAAACGCATCTAAATACAGGCTAGGTAATTTCCTTTGGAGTCGTTCAATTCTTGTCATATACTCTGATAACCTTTCAATCAAATTAATGCAATAAAAAAAGCTTCCGCATTCACGAAAGCTTTTTTGAAATTAAGCTTCAGCTGGGTAAACTGAAACCTTCCGCTTGCTACGACCCATGCGTTCAAACTTAACAACGCCATCGATCTTTGCAAATAACGTATCGTCACCACCACGGCCAACATTTTCACCAGGGTTGATGTGAGTACCACGTTGACGGTAAATAATTGATCCAGCAGTAACTACAGAACCATCCGCAGCCTTGGTACCAAGACGACGACCAGCTGAGTTACGACCGTTAGCAGTAGAACCGCCCCCCTTATGGTGGGAGAAGAATTGAAGATCCATAATCATAATCGTTCACCTCCAGAATGAACTATTTTTCATACATTTTAACTTCAATGTATTGTTGGTAACGATCTTGAATATCTAAAAGTCCATTCAAGAAAGTTTGTAATAAGATTTGCGAATCATGCCGTAAATCTAAATTAGTAGCATTAATGTAGCCACCCTCCGTTTCATTCATCTCAACATCAGGATGAGTATCAATAACCCGTTCTAATCCATTAATTGTCGAGATGGTCAAAACAGAAACTGCAGCACACACGATGTCATGACCATAATCACCTGCATCAGCGTGTCCCGTTAACTTAAATGAAGTAATCTCGTGATTCGGCGTCACATTAAACACTGCGCGAATCATAATCTCACCTCACTTAGGCATTAATAGCGTTAATCGTAACCTTAGTGTATGGTTGACGATGACCTTGCTTAGTGTGGGTGTGCTTCTTTGGCTTGTACTTAAAGGTAACAACCTTCTTTTCCTTGCCTTGCTTGTCAACAGTCCCTTCAACTGATGCCCCATCAACGAATGGAGTACCAATCTTAGTGTTGTCACCGCCAACAAAAACGACTTTGTCAAAGGTAACCTTGTCGCCTGCGTTAACATCAAGCTTTTCAACAAAGATTGATTGACCTTCTTCAACCTTGTATTGCTTTCCACCTGTAACAATAATTGCGTACATCTTGTGCACCTCCTTAAATCTCAGACTCGCCGACACAAGTAGCAAATGCTTTTTACTTGTGACCGTGCGGTTGTAGTTGTTGGTTCACAAATACAACGTTTGTATATTACCAAGGATTTATCAATACGTCAATAGTTAAGCCTTAAATACTTATGCCACTTTCTAATTCATCATCAAAGAATGATGGAAGTAAAATACCTGTTGCTTCAAAACGATTCAAAATCCGTGACACTGTCTTTGTCATGTATTTTGCCGTATAAATCAAACCATTATTTAGCCACTGAGTAATTAATCCCAACATGGCAGAAGCTGTGAAAGCAACCTGGACCTTCATTGGTACGTCCATATCATCAAGATCTTCGCCCATCTCTTTAATGAAGGTTTCCATTTCACTAGTCAAACGACTATACAGTTGCCGATAGAAATTATTATTTTGCGCTCGGTCTAATAAAATTGTAAAAATGTCAGAATTCTTTTCAATATAGTCGAAAGCCTTATTCAGTGACATTAATTGAACTGTCTTACCATTGACTAAGGTATCTGAATCAACCATTACTGAATCAAAAAATTCGGTAATAATTTCATCCATTGCCTTTTTAACAAAGTCTTTCTTATCCTTATAGTGTAAATAAAATGTTCCTCGTGTAATGTGGGCAGTTTCAGTAATCTTCTGAACACTGATACTGTCAATTTTTTCGTTTTGCATTAGATAAACCAATGCCTTACGTAAGTTCGTCCGCGTTTTTACTACCCGAGGGTCTAATTTCTTATCTACCATAAAAATCAGCCTCCATCTTATGATAATTAAATCCTTAATTATTCCTTTTACCAGCAGTGTAAAAGCTTAGCCGCACTTTGTCAAAGAAAAATCATTACAGTTAATCCCTATTCATCTATTTAGCGATAGTAATTTGGTTTATAGAACGTGATTGTTTAATTATTTTTGAATAATTTTAACTTTTTAGTTAATTATGTTGAACTTATCACATGAAAATTGTTTATCCATTAAATTCTATAATCTACATTACTAATTAGCCACGATGATAAAAAAATAGAAAGTCTAATTACGAAGGCTTCCTATTATTCATTTCCAAATTATATGATCCATTAACACATAAATCAAGGTACCGTCTTTTAAGATTGAACATTTAAAAGTTAACAATCATATTGTTAATAAACCAGAAATAATTTCACTCATCGGTAGCTTGGGGTACAACGGGGGTACAAATAAAAAAGAAGCCTATCCAATCAAGGCTTCTAAGGCGATTTCAATGAGAAGAGTGGGAATCGAACCCACAACCTTCGGTTTAGAAGACCGATGCTCTATCCAGTTGAGCTATCCTCCCAAGCCAATAAACAATATACTGACTTTTTTAAAATTTGTCAATTTTATCCCTGCTTTTTAGCAACCTGCCTAATTTGTTTAAGAAATATTAAAAATAGATGTTAAATGTTACAAAAAGATTGCATTTTTAATCGTTTTGATAATAATAAGAGTTAGACAATGTTTTGTGGGGGTGTTGAAATGTTACCATTAATCGTCATCGTATTAATTATTTCATTATCAGCGGTCGCTCAGGCCAAAGTATCAGGTTTCCAGCCGGTGAAGCACTCCCAGGGACGTCATGCTGCAAGCGTGGATTCCCATAAAGCATAGCCGATCTTTTTCTTTTATCTTATCAACAGGAAAATGGCGTTACTGTTTAAATGCAGTAACGCCATTTTTCTATCTTATATTTTCCTTTATTAAACGTTCATGTTCTTGCATAATTGCGTCCGTTGATAGCTTGAGGTCGACCAGGCCATATTTAATCAAAAGCCGCCAGGCATGCCGAAAATCCGCTTGCCGATGGGTATAATAACTCGTAAATAGAAAATGCTTAATCGTTAAGTATTGCTGATCCTGATCCGCTAACTTTGAAACTGGCTTTGCCTGGATTAACTTATGATAGCTATCCTCATCCATGACAACTAAGTGCGTCCACTGTTTTTGCGCACTAAATAGTAAAAACCAGTGCAAAACAGCAACATACCGTTCTAAAATCTGGTGGTCAGATAACGGTACTGCTGGAGTCTTACTTAAATCATAGCTAATCGCAGGTTGGTACAAGTTTGCCAACGAACGGTCACAATGGACTAAAATTTCTTTTAGATGGCTCTCCGGTCCTAATAATAAGTCCCGCTGTTCAATGATTTGATTATCAAAATAGATTGTATCCTGCAGTAATTGAGTAATGTCTAACACGTGTTCACCCCACTAGTCAGCAAATACAACCGGATCCGAACGTACTGCTAACGCCTCCCGGTTATTCAGGTACCAATCACGAATCATATCGTAATGCAGCAAGATATCAAACAATGAATATTGTTCATCAGGATCACTAACGTGGAAGTACCATTGCTTACTGTAATCATCAGGATCATATGAGAGAGTTAACTTAATTTCTCGGTCCAAGTCTAACAATGCTCCATTATTCTTTGGTAGACTTAACAACATGAATTCTGTGTCAGTAGTTTTGACAAACAACCGATCAATTACTGTTAAATCTAATTCAGGTGCTTGCAGTGGGAACGCAACTTCATTGGATACATCCAAAATGCCGAGATCCACGGTAAAGCCTAACTCGTTAACCAGAATTTTAGAGAAATCAATTAGTGACTGTAAAGTTGCTTGAATATCCAAGTCACTATAGCGATTAATCTCCCTAATCACAAAGAAGTTAACTAGTGATCGATTGCTAAACCGCAAAACTTTCCGTTCCAAATTCAGATAAAACAACGGCTCATGTTTTTCTTGTTCCGTAAAAAATGCTCCGCCATTTTGCTGGTCTAGCTCAAAACGAAATTCAATATTTTCAAAATGAGTTGATATCATTGACAAACGATGTTCTGTTTCATCTTCATTGATACTTAACCCCGAAATATTAGCTAAGTCCAATAAGCGACCCATAAATAAAAGATAGTAGTCCGCTGTTTGATAATGTTGAGGAAACTTTACAAATGGTGATGATAAATCAATCTTAGCTAATTTAACGGTTGCCGTTAATAAATCTTTTGGATCTGTCTTCCCACATAATTCATTTAACAAGGCAACATATTGTTCACCAATTCGCAGTCCATTCGTTAAGGAATCACTTAACGCTTGGACTTTTTCAGTGGCTGTTTCTGGCATTTTTTCACTACTCATGATCAGCCACCTGCTTTCCGTCATCTTGTTGTGCTAAGTGTTTTAAATAATGGGCATATAGGTTGCGGTTGGCTAATTCAAAATCTTCAAAGCTGCCAAACGTGTCGACAATACTCTTTTGTTCGTAACTCAAAATCGTATTCTCCTTGGACAATTCCAAAACCGTTTGATTATTCTGCTTAATATGTGCCTGAGCACCCCGCGCTTCTTCAGTTTGATCCTCTAATTCGCTAATCCGATCAATAATATCTTGCCGAGCTTCCTTATTCTTACTTGATTCAAATAAGCCGGATCGCGAATTAGCTTCCTTAAGTTCATTCTGTAATGTTGCCTTTTCTTGTTCTCGTTCCGTTCCGGAATCAATTAAGCTTTGTAAATGATCATTTTCTTCTGATAATTTTTGAATACGAGCACTGTTGTACTTTTTACCCTCTTCACTTAACTTAAATGACTGGGCAAGCTTATTGTATTCATCCTGATTAAAGGCAAAGCGAATATTCAAAACATCCAACTCACCAAATTGTCGCCGATCCCACCAATTACCAAAATAAATTCGGTAATGACCAGTTTGGTACTCTTCATAATAGAAAAATGGGTAAGCTTTGCCTAAATAGTCGATCAAACTCTTACTTAAATAATCACTTAATTGGTCAGCCAAATTATCAACTAGATTCATTACCCCAGCATCATTAGCCTGTTGTTCACGATGTTCAATTTCTGCCGCATAACGTTGATTATCAAGTAAACGGTAAATTTCAGCATCTTGATGGCGAGTCACTGCTGCCTTGAGTTTAGTTAAATAATCAATTTTTTGCGTAATGGCCTGGTTAATCATGCCACCCACATCAAGTTTTTCATTGTCATACTTTTCGTTTGCCATGGATGATATCTCCTTAACTGTTACACATAATCTGTGTAATTATATACTATTAATTTTAACCATTCTGATCGATAAATTAAAGTTAATCATTGATCTTGTAATATTTCTTAAGATTTTATGACGAATTTGCATTTTAGATTTGGCGACCTATAATAGAGATAGTTAGTTATTTTACATATGTGAAGTAGTTAACTGTTTGGATTCGGAAAGAGGCGAATGTTGATGACTTTAAGTAAGCAAGAACGCAAAGAAATGGCTCGTAAGGCTATGGAAAAGCGTGGTACTAAGAAGCCTGATGGCTCTGGTTTTGCAAAGATCGACGCTGACGCCGCCAAGCTTAGTGATTAATTTAAAAATTAAACATTAAACTAATAAAGAGGTTGGGAGTTATCCCAACCTCTTTTCTATTTGATTTCGATTAATCTTGTTGACGTTTTTTTAAACCAACTAATACTAACAAACTCGTTAACATCCCTAATCCAACGTAGGCAACTAATTTTTGGTCGTCATGACCAGTTTGTGGCAATTGACTAGCAATGTCTTTAGTCTGACCTGAGTTACATTTATTCGAGCTACCTACTGAGGTCCGTACAATAATGGTGTTTGTCGTTGGCTTTTCTGGAATAGTAGGTTGTTTTGGAGCTAGTGTAACAGGTGTTGCCGGCGTCGTTGGTTGTTCTGGAGCTGGGGTATCTGGCGTTTCCGGCGTCGTTGGTGTTGGGCCAGCTGGAATACCAGGTTCATCATTTTCCGGATCGATGTTTCCTGGTTTTGTCTTATAAGAAACATTAACTAGTTGGTGGTTAGATGGATCATTTGGATTAATCCGAACAGCTTCCACTTCCGTGATATCTGGAGTAAGGTAACCATCGACCTCAGGAGATTTAACAGCTTCCCATCCATTATAATCTTTCTGCCAACCATCACCATCAATGAGTTGACCATCTTCGCCAACATAGCCAAGGAGATTACCGTTAACCCTATCAACGAGAGCAGTCCGCTTTGCGTTCACCGTTTGTTTCTTTGAATCGGCTACCGATTGTTTTGTACTGTCATCAATATAATTAATGGTTCGTACATAACTGTGGTTTAAATGTTCATTATAAGTTCCTTCAGGAAACTTAGGTCCAGTTGGGTTATCCGGATTAACTGGAGTATCAGGATCAACCGGCTTATCCGGGGTAACGGTTACTGTATCATGTTCAACATAGATAGTGACCGTTTGGGTCCCCTTAGCAATCCTCCCTGGAACAGAAACATCTGGATTAGTAACTTTGTAGCCAACTTTCTGGAGTTCAGCAATGGTTTTAGCAATTTGATAATTAACCGGCGTATCAACATCTTGAAGACCAGTTTCATACATATAATCATCTAAATCTTTATTATCAGTTAGATCATGGACTTTAACAATTACATTTCCTTGATCTTTTGCATAAATAAAGGTTGTTACGTATTGATAAGCAGTAAATTGACCAGTAGTTGCTCCGGCAGTCTTAACTAGGTGGTAGCCATCAATTGACTTAGCTTCAGCTTGCCATTCGCCAGCTGGATACCAGTGTTCCCTTTCATTCAGCCCATCATTGGTTTGATCAGGGTTTGCTTGGTTAAAGGCAATCGTTTCGTCAGCCGCTAATTGTTTTCCTTGTTCATCAACATACCGAACCACCACTGGCTTATTAGGTAGTAAGTACAGGTTCGTTCCCTTAGCATAGTAATTGTAGTAATCACTATTGTAATACTTACCAGTAGTACCAACATAGGAATAACCTTGCTTTTCGTAATGGTTAATCAGATCACTAGTCCGCTTTTCAACATCACCGTTACCGTCCTCATCAATCCGGGTACCGTAAACCCCTTGAATGGTGAACATTCCAGGTAAACTGGTCCATTGGCGTACGATAACTGCACCATCGCTTCCCTTACCCGACGTAGTGGTAACCGCATCATCATTGGTCATCACTTTTTTATATTTAAATGTTAGGTAAACATAATTAGGATCTTGTAAGGAATTTTGCGTTTGTCCCGTGATTTTACCGCCAAGAACTGGTTCTGAAACTAATTCATAACCTGGAATATTAATTGCTGCACCTTCATAACGTGATGCATCAGGAGCTTTAATATCACCAGCTTGGTGGGCAGGTGATTCAGTAGTAATCCAGTACGTTGGCAAAACCATTGAAGCGAGCACATTCCCATTATCAACATCCACATACTCCACCTTAATTGGTGAAAGCATTGCATAGTCCAACGTAATGTTAATATCTTGGTCAGTCAGTCCCGACTTCAAAGTTGCATAACCAGAGGTATCAAATGTGAAGTATTGGTCTAATACTTCTGGATTCATCAGCTTGTAACCAGCATATGGGGCTTTAAAGATTTGATAAACCTTATTACCAGCCCGGACTGCTGCTTGCTTAAAAGGTTGCTTATATTCCCACTTATTATTGGTTAACGTTTGGATTGGTTGATTATTACGAGTTACGTCCCGGTAGTTCACTGTGATGTTGTAGTAACTCGGTACAGGTGTTGATTGATCTTGACTTTCATTAGTCGTAGTTGTAGCTTCTCCTTGCTTTGTTCCGCTATTGTTTGCAATGGTATTGGTGCTCTGGCCTGTACTATTATTAATCTCCTGATCATTATTTTGACTGTCCGTCAATTTCTGATCATTACTCTGTTTCTTAGCAGTGATAGCAGTTTCACTAGCATCGTTAGTATTTGCACTAGCGGTGTTTGTGCCACCCCACATAAACATGAAACCAATTAATACTGAAGCTACTCCCACCGTTAACTTTTTAATGGTAAATTTTTGCCGTTGAGAAATTTGCTTCTTCAAAAATTCATTTTTGTTATTAGGTGATAACATTATTTACTCACTCCTCTGGAATTTTAACAATAAAATTTATACGATAATTGATAAACGCTTGTCAATGGTTTCAAAGTGAATAAATAAGGTTATATTAATAAATGATTTATCAAGGGCTTGTTAAATCATAATAATTAAAATTATATCTATTTATTTATTCTCGAAATGTTACCTTAGGGAATATAAAGCGGGGCAAGGTGGGCAATCTCGAATTATCAATCATTAAAAAATCCTGAGCTTGGTTAAAATCACCAAACTCAGGATTTTTGATTTAGGTTAATTAATGGGCAAGCCACTCGGCAACCTGCTGCTTAATTTCTGTAATCGTATTCTGCCCACCTACCAAATCAAACCAGTGAACAGTCATTTTATTTCTAAACCAGGTTAACTGACGCTTTGCATAGTGACGAGAATCTAACTTAATTTTATCAATTGCCTGCGCAAGTGAAATCTCACCATCAAAATATGGGAACAATTCACGATAACCAATTCCCTTTCCCGACTGATAATTTTTGCCACCGGCCTGATATAGGGAACGAGCCTCGGCAACCAGGCCTTGAGTAACCATTTCATCAACCCGCTGGTTAATTCGTTGATATAACTTCTGACGATCAGTGTTTAAACCAATTAAGTAAAAATCATTTAATGCTGGTCGCTGTTCCTGTTGTGAAAATGGATGGCCAGTTTTTTGGATGACTTCCAAAGCCCGAATTACCCGACGTACATTTGCCACAGGAATTTGACCGGCAGCAACTGGATCAAGCTTATTCAAATGGTTCCAAACGAATTGTCCCCCTTGTTGTTCAGCAATTTGCTGCCACTTTTGACGAATCTTTGCTGATTGTTCATCAAAGTGATCAGCCCCTAATGTCAGATTTTGGGTTAGAGACTGAAGATAAAACCCCGTTCCACCAACCACCATTGGCAGATGATGACGGCAACTAATCTCTTGAATTTCTTGATTGGCTAATTGCTGAAAATCTGCTACAGAAAACCGTTCATCAACATTTCGTACATTAATCAGGTGATGAGATACCCCCGCCATTTCAGAGGGAGTAATTTTAGCAGTCCCAATATCTAAGCCACGATACACCTGCATAGAATCACCAGAAATAATTTCACCGTTTAATTGTTTGGCTAATTGAATCGACAGTGCGGTCTTGCCTACCGCTGTCGGTCCAACAATTCCCACAACTTTGACCATCTGCCTACCCCTTTCTATAGATGACTGGAAATCTCTTTAAAAATCTTGCATAATGGAACCAGTAAGAACGAAAGGAGTTTCCATTATGAAACAATTCACTAAAGGTTTTGCTCTAGGGACTTTAGCAACCCTGGGAGCCGTTGCTACTGGCATTATCACATTCCATAAAACTGTAATCGAACCAATCGAAGAAACGGAAGAAAAGTTCGATACTAACCGTCGAGCAGCAAACCGTAAGGGACGTTCTGCTCACCAAATGTAATAACCCATCATGATGATAAAAAGGACAGCGTTCAGCTATGAGCGCTGTCCTTTTTTATTAATCCGCATACTTAGCCTTCTTAGTCTTTCCAGACCATTTGGCATAACCATCCTTCAGGATATAGACCTTATTAAAACCACGCTTACCCAAATATGCTGCGGCTTGCGTACTTAAAGTCATTCCTTCATCATACAAATATACTGGCAAGTCTGGACGAAGTTCACCCATTTGTTGACGTAAGAAAGTCAGCGGCATTGATCGTGCTCCCAAAATGTGGCCCCGGTCAAACTGATTTTTTGGACGTACATCCAAGACTTGAGCCTTGTGCATTCCTTTTTGAAAATCCTCTTCATCAATTACCGTGGCATATTTATTACGACGCCAGCGACCGAATAAATAACTACCTAACCATACCAAGATAATCGCAATAAAAATAATGTCCAAAATCAAGGCACTGGTACTAATTGCTCCAATTACCAATTCTTTTCCCTACTTTCTCTGCATTCTAGTTGGCATTTTCTTCAAATTGGGTTGCTAATGAAGCAGCGCCAATGACACCAGCATCATTTCCCAATTCTGCTAACTTCAGTTTAGTCGATGTCCGGACAGTTGGGAAGGCAAACTTTTCAAAATTCTTTTGAACCCGGTCAAGAAGGAAGTCACCCGCTGCAGAAACACCTCCACCGATAACCATGTATTCTGGGTTGAGGGTGTTACTTATGTTGGCAGCTGCCAGCCCTAAGTAATAGGTAACTTTGTCAACCACTCGATTAGCTAAGTAATCATGCGCCTTGGCTAAATCGAAGACAATTTTGGAAGTAATTTCATCCCCATTGTCAATCATGGCCTTCAGCTTGGAATCACCTTCGTATTCTTCTGCCAAGTCTTGAGCTAAATGGACAACCCCCGTTGCGGATGCATATTGTTCCAAACAACCATGATTACCACAAGTACATTGGTAACCATTTGGTTCAACGATAATATGACCAACTTCACCACCAGCACCGTTAACTCCATGAATCAATTTCCGGTTGGCGATTAATCCACCACCAACTCCAGTGCCCAGTGTAATAAAGGCCACATCGTCACCATCATTACCAGCACCCTTCCAGCGTTCGCCAAGGCCAGCGCAGTTAGCATCATTATCAAGGGCAAACTTCAAACCTGTCCCCTTCTCAATCTGCTCTTTAACTGGCTGCAGAGTCTTCCAGTTTAAATTATAAGCCCCAATTACCGTTCCTTTTTCACGGTTAACAGTCCCGGGAGTTCCCATCCCGATACCAATAAATTGATCCCGACTCATCTTATAAAGGTCAATATGGTGGTTAATTGAGTCAACAATATCAGGAACAATATGGGATCCTTCATCTAAAATATTAGTACGAATTGACCACTTTTGTTGAATTTCCCCCGCAGCGGTTAAAATTGCAAACTTGATTGTGGTTCCACCAAGATCTACCCCAATGAGCTTTTTATTCTTTGTTTCCATATAATTTCTTCCTTTATTTTGCCATTCTTTGTTCATTCCGGTGTTCACGCTTTAACACTAATTTTGCTTGTAAAAAGAGATCTCGATCAATTACCCCGGCCTGATAGAGGTTATCAATTTCCAGCGCCATTAGTTCAATATCCCATAAGCGTTTCCCAACATAAACAAAAACGTCAAAGCGCTTTAGAAGTTGCTGAACGTCATATAACGTTCGCAGGTGTACAATCGGTTTCATCCCTATGACACCGCCTTCCAAAACATTAAGATAATAAATACAATTAATATAGTGCCACTAAGAAAACGCTTTAGCAAGTCTATTTTGCCAATTTTTGTTGAACCCAACATCCCAGCACTTAAAAGGCCACCTAGAAAGCCGCCCAAGTGCCCTGCTAAATCAACTCCGGGCATTAACAAGTCCGCTCCAAAATTAAAAATCACCAGGATGAAAAATTGACGGGCAATTTGGCGAACTAAAAGATTGTCTCGAAAAACAATTCCTAACATAATAAAAGCCCCAAAGAGGCCAAATAACCCTGTACTAGCTCCGGCACTCACTGAATTAACCGGCTGCATCACCATACTAAACAAATTACCACTAACAACGCTGACTAAGTAAATCACTAGCATTCGCCAATGACCAAAGAGTGTTTCCACATACATCCCTAAAAAGTACAAAGTTAGCATATTAATTACTAAATGCTGAATACCAATATGAAGGAAACCAGCAGTTAACAATCGCCACCATTGGCCTTGTAAAATCAGCGGAGTATCCTTAGCTCCTGAATGAATTAAAACTGCCAGGTTCGTTGATCCACCTTGGACCATCGTCCATATATAACAGCCAACACAAATTGCAATTAGCGTAATTGTAACCGGCATTTGTCGTAAAGAATTTTTCATGCCATGCCTCTATCCTTCATCACCAGCAAGATTGACCACCCGATCCATTGGAATATCAAACTCTTCTGTGGTCCATTCATCATCATCTGCCAATTGGGTATTCAAAGCTAACGCTAACTTAGGACCGTGATATTTAGTTAAATAACGGTCATAGTAACCACCGCCAAATCCTAACCGTTTTCCGGATAGCGTAAAGGCGACTCCCGGAACTATCATGAGGTCAATTTGATCAGGAGTAACTACCTGGCCATTGACCGGCTCTAATACCCCAAAGTGGCTCTCGGCAAACTGTGTTTCCTCGGTAAGTGTTACAAATTCCATTTGACGATGAGGAAGCGTACGTGGGACCACAACTTGTTGTCCCTTATGCCGTGCATGAAGAATAATTGGTGCAGTATTGATTTCGAAAGATTGACTTAACGTAATTGAAATCGTTTGAGCACTTAACCATTCTGGCTGATCGTATAATTTGGAAGCAAGTTGTTTTTCTTCTTCCAAACGAGTATTAAGATCCAATTGTTGCAGTCGAGCAATATAGGCCTGACGCATTTCCTTTTTGCTATACATGGTTATCCTCCTTCAAATAGTTAACGGGCACTATTATACCGATGATCAAATTGAATGAAAAGGCCAATAGTAGCAAAAAACGTCATGGAATGAATTCCATGACGTCTCATGCATCTACCTTACTTAGTTTCACGATGTAAGGTAACCTTACGTTCCCGTGGGCAGTACTTCTTTAATTCGAGCCGATCGGGATTGTTACGACGGTTCTTACTAGTTAAGTAAGTCCGTTCGTGGCATTCAGTGCATTCAAGTGTGATATTTACACGCATTGTTTTTGCCTCCAAACTTAATTTTATTTTTAACGAGAATACGTTATTTAATACGTAACCCTAACTCGTACAACTATATCATTAATTCGTAAGTTTGACCAGTTTTTTACCAAAGTTTGTTAAGGTTTTTTCCTTGACACTTTATTGACTCGTCTTATCGCTTTGAACATCTTTCCAATAAGCTTGGAAAATCTGTTTAGCCATCGTCAAGTTATTTTCTCCACCTGAAGCGTTAGCAATCGCTAATGCAACTACCACTTGTGGTTTATCTGATGGCGCATAACCAGCAAAACTCAGTGTTTCAGTACTTTGTTTTTTGTAGAAGGTTTCCGCCGTCCCCGTCTTCGCCGAAATAGATGGCTTAACACTACTTAACGACTTAGCAGTCGTGTAAGAATTTGTCCCGTGAGTAACTAAATACAATCCCCGCCGAACCAATTCAAAGTACGACTTCGGTGCTGGAATCACCTGTTGAACCTGAGGTTGTGCAGTATAGGTAATGTTTCCTAACTCACCATTGGACTTGGTTCCCCGAATTTCCTTGACAATGTATGGTTTCATCCGATAACCACCGTTTGCAATGGTCGACATGTACTGCGCTAACTGGATAGTAGTGTAACCATCATAGTTTCCATACGACAAGTCTAGTGCAGAACCAATATTTTTCTTTTTCGATGGTCCTTTATAACCAGATACTTCCCCAGGGAGGTCAATTCCAGTCTTTTGACCTAACCCAAACATGTTGTAGTAGTACCGCATCTTAGTGAAAATACTTGGTTTCAAAGTCAACTGAGCACCACTATGGTAGTTCATGCCGCCTTCCTTCATCGCAATTTGCATCATATAGGAGTTGGATGACACTTCTAGTGCTTCCGGCGCGGTTAATGCCATACTTGCTGATCCTGATTTGTTAAACCAAGAACTCTTCACTGAGGTCCCAGCAACCTTAATTGGCGTATCCGTTAACGTATTATTCTCTGGTGTGATTACCTTTTCCATCAATCCACCCATAATTGTGGCTGGCTTAACAACTGATCCCATTGTAATGGGGTGATTGATTGCCCCAATTTGATCATCGGTCATTTTACCGGTTGATGGATTACGATCAATTCCACCCATCGCATAAATGGCCCCAGTATATGGATTCATAACCACGGCATAAACCCCCGTCGAGTTACCACCTGCCGGGAAGTTACTCTTGAGAATCTTTTGCACATCATTTTGGAATTTTGCATTAACAGTCAGGACCAGATTATCACCCTTTTTACCTGGATAAGTAACTTTCGTCTTCGTGACATTATTGCCACTAGTTGTGACCTGGGTTTGTGACTTCGAACCAGCAAGGGTGGCCTGATATTGCTTCTCAAGGTAGCTTTGCCCGACATTATCATTCCGTGAATACCCTTGTGACAATAAACTATTAACTTCATCACTTGGTAATCCGGTCGTCGAAACCGTCCCGGCCAAGCTCTTAACGTCTTTACCAGATGGGTAATTTCGCGACCAAGCAGTTCCAATCTTGACACCAGGCATTTCACTCAAGTGTTCACTAACTTCCGCCAGTTCCTTAGCTGATACATTCTTAGATTTAATATAGGTAGTTGAAAGTGAGTAGGCACCACTCATGGAGCCATAAATCATCGCCTTATTCTTTTCACTCTTTGTAAGCTTAAAGTAGTGGGGGTGGCGATTTAAGTAATCAATTGCATCATCATACTGACTAGAACTATCGGTACTCTTCGCTAATTTGATTACGGTTTTTAAATGTTGTTTATCAGCTAAGTAGTAATCTTGCTGATTCCGCGTTGTTAAACGACTAGTAGGCACCGTTAAATAGTTACCAAGCCGGTTGGCAATTTTGTACAAGTCATCACTATCAACATTTTGACCCTTGGTATATGTGATAGCCTGGGTTGCCTGATTACCAACCATCACTTTACCAGTGGCATCATAGATCATTCCCCGTTGAACATTATTTGTTTGTGTCGTGGTGTCAGAACGCTTGACCTCTGCCTTGTAAGAAGCTCCGTTCAACACCTGCAAATAGAACAGTCGGATCGCAAGCGCAAGCAGTAGCAAGCCGACAATCCACAACAGAAAGTTTAACCGAAATGGGATTGCGGACTGGGCTGTCTTATTTCGTGAGCGAGAACGAAATTTAAAAAGTCCTTTAAAGCGATTCAAAAAATTCACTTGACATTCTCCTTCATTAGTTAGAAAACTCTAACTTTTCATTTTAAAGATTATCGATGGTCATTCAAGCTAATAACCAAAATTATTCCATATTAAAGTAACGGTGTTAATAATACTCCCTTTTTAATCAAAAGTGAGCACTTTAACAGTGATTTAATTAAATTTAAAACCTTCATGATAACCAATGTTGAAAAAAGCATCCTGTTATATAATACATGCTAGTTTATTTGAGGTGATTTTATTGTTTAAAAAACACAGTCACATGCAATCATCATTGTTAGTTGCATTCTTTATTCCGGTGATCATCATGGGAAGCTATTTCGCTTACCGCCAAATGGCCCCCTTCGGTCAAAATTCGATTTTAACTGTTGACCTTGGACAACAGTACGTCGACTTCTTGGCCGCCTTTCGAAATTTAGTTCTTCACCACCCAACCAGTTTATTTTACTCCTTCTCTAAGGGGCTTGGCGGTGAAATGCTCGGTACCAATGCTTACTATCTATTTAGCCCCCTCAATCTGCTTCTCTTGTTTTTTCCTGGACAGTCACTTTCATCTGGGATCCTAATCCTTGTACTACTCAAATATGGATTCGCTAGTCTGAGCTTTTGTTGGTTAATTCAACGTTGGCACCTCCAAACACCACCCCGTAGTTGGGCCTTTGCAACGGCCTATGCCCTCATGGGGTGGATGATTGCCAATCAGTTAAATATTATTTGGCTAGATGTTCTTTTCTTACTGCCCCTTGTAATTGACGGCCTGCTCCGTTTAATTAACAATCAGAGTCCATGGCGTTATGTTGTTTGGTTAACTCTTACCATCTTGGATAACTACTATATGGCCTGGATGGTCGCTCTTTTTACTGTCCTCTTTTTTATTTGGCAAACTACTCGTCAATTTAGTAACTGGTCCCATTTGGGAAAAGTTACCGGACGCTTCTGCACCTTTTCACTCGTCAGCGGCCTACTTAGTTCTATCGTAACGCTCCCGACCATTTATGCACTAACTCAAAGCAAGGGAACTTATACGGAACAAAAAATTAAATGGGCCTTTGAGTATCAGCCACTCAAGATTCTAGCTAAATTAGTACCCGGCTCATTTAACTTTGGCCAAATGCCCTCTGGACAACCTAATATTTATGTGGGAATGCTATTTATCATTGGAGCCTGTCTCTATTTCATTTACAGTCATGACCATTGGCCGGCCAAATTAACAGCATTGTTGATCTCTGCCTTGCTAGTTTTCTCCTTCTGTTTTCAACCATTAGACTTAATTTGGCACCTTGGACAATTTCCTGTCTGGTACCCATCTCGTTTTTCGTTTGTTTTCTGTTTCTGGGTTCTTTACCTAACCGCAATGACTCTAAAACCCGCCCTTAAAATCAACTGGTATGTTGCGGGTGGTTTATTGATCCTCATTTGTGCAATTACAACCTATTTGTGGTTAAACAAAACTCATTTTTCATACATCAATTCATCCCAACTAGCAATTGGTCTCAGTTTTGCTCTAATCAGCATCTGTCTGCTCCTGATCGATTATCACCACGCACCTAAAATGACAAACCTCCTATTTGTCCTATTAGTTATTGTTGATGTCACAAGTAATGCGGCAATCTCACTCAACCATATCTCGTACGTATCTCAACCCGAGTTTGGCAACTACACAACTGCAATGAACCAAGCTGTTCGTAAAACCAAACAGGGGGACCATTCTTGGTACAGAATTGCTAAAAACTTCATGCGCACTAAGGATGATCCATTTCAAAGTGACTATTACGGCGCTGAACACTTTGGTTCCACAATGGAACCTGCCGTTTCAACTTTCATGGGAACAATTGGTCAGCCAGCCGGCGATGGTTTCATTACCTACTCTAATGGAACCCAGGTTACCGATTCTTTATTGGGCTTCAAATACTTTCTAACCGCCCGTCACCATGGTCAAGTTAATGACAATCAAGTTCTGCCCATTACCAGTACTAGAATGGATTGGCATCGTATCCGCGATTATCACCATACTAAGTTAGTAAATATTAAGGAAAATGCGAACGCCCTTCCCATTGCTTTTGGTGCTAGCAAAAAAATTCTTAATTTTCATGACGTGACATTAGACCCACTCAGCTACCAATCACAAATTTATCAATTATTAGCTGGGCAGTCAGTCAATAACCGCCTCTTCAACGTTCAAAACTTTGACCATGTGACCTTCAAAAACGTTCAAAGTGCCAAACAAATTACTGGCACCACCTTTACGCGCAGAGAACCGTTGCAATCTGCCAGCGTCACCCTCCACTTTACACCGCAGACCAATGACTCTTACTACCTGACCCTTGGGCCGAGCGTCAAAAGCGTTGCTTCAATTAAGCTTAATGGGCGATCGCTGGATCAATATCCGACCTATCACAATACCATCGTGATTAATGTGGCTCACCAACAAAAGGGCAAACCCATTAGCATTCAATTCAAACTTAAGAAGCAGGCTTTATGGATGCAAAACGTCAGTCTGTACCGACTTAATGGTCAAGCATTCCATAAATCCCGCAAAACTTTGCAAAGTGCCGGCTTAAAAGTGACCAATTGCCGTGCTAATCAAATTAAGGGAACGGTAACCTTGCGAAAACAACATCAATTTTTGATGACCACCATCCCTTATGCAAAGGGCTGGCATGTTAAAGTGGATAATCATGCCGTCACGCCATTTAAGGTCCTTGGTACTTTCATGGGAATTCCAATGAATGCTGGAACCCATCATGTCATCATGACTTACATTCCACCATTTCTCGTTTCTGGAACGTTGATTAGTCTAATTACCCTCGTCATATGCTGCTGGTACCAAAAACGGCGATCTAAACGACAATAATCTATATTCCAAGAAAAACTGCATAATACAATAACGGCCGCGCCAGTTCTGAATCAATTGAACTGACACGGCCATTTTTAAATCCGCTAATTGATTTAACTCAACGTTTGGGATACCCGACCAACCGCAATTCACCATGCAAATATTCGCCAAGGTAAATATCATCTAATCCATGATAACCAGCAGCCGTGATCTGTTGTTCTACCCACTGAGCATCACGATGAATTAATTCTAAAATATCTGTATTCAACTGGCCATCACTGATTAATGGAAATTTCACATCATGCTCGTTATTTTCAATTACCACTAACTGGCCATTTTGCTCCAAAATACCACTTTTGACGCGGGCCACTTCATAGATGCCTTGACTCCGCAAACGAAACATCAGATCATTCGCACTCATTCCTGAACGAATGCAATTGTCGACTAACACGTGACCATTTTTAATCAGTAACTGTGGCTGCCCATCAATCGCAATCCGGACCCATCGATTATGTTCCTTGACGTACCGGAGAATTAAAACAATCACCGTCCAAATAAGGAGGACTAGAATAAATTCAACAATGCTAATGTCATTATCGTAAATAATGCCCCCAATAATAGCCCCTAAAATATAATTTTGTACTTGGTCGAGGGCCGAGGTGGGTGCTAAGTTTCCCTTACCAAGCAAATTGATTTGTAAAATCAGGCAGAGCATTCCTAAAGCAAATTTAAGAGTAATTAACAAATAAGTATTATCCATCTTGCACCTCCCTACTTCTTCTTAATAATTACGCGATGATCAATCACGTGGGCTCTTGTCAAAGTATAATTATTACTATCTGCACTTAAATTCACCCGATAATCCTTATCCTTAATCCGCACAATGATGCCATCCGTCAAAGTAGTTGAGTTAACCACAACCTCCCCAGTCTTCACGTGGCGATCTTTGGCTACTGCCTTAACAAAAGGAACCATCTGTGAAGATTGCGATTTCTGTGTATTTAGCGATTCCAGTTTGGTATATTGCAACCCAATGATGATTAACAGCAACAAGGAGAAAATAATTCCCAAATCACGATACTTTGTTTCCAAACGATGCCGAGTATACTGAACCAGCATTAACAGCATCAACCCACCCAAAATAATGATCAACGCATAGCTAAAAATAGTATTAGCTTG
Source organism: Limosilactobacillus coleohominis 101-4-CHN (assembly GCF_000161935.1). Classification (GTDB taxonomy): domain Bacteria; phylum Bacillota; class Bacilli; order Lactobacillales; family Lactobacillaceae; genus Limosilactobacillus; species Limosilactobacillus coleohominis_A. The sequence continues at coordinate 524,005 of NZ_GG698802.1, forward strand.
CTGGTGATTTTCTAAATATGTCAAATTGTAAAACGTCATTTTTTATCCTTTATAAAAAAATAGTGAGTAATAACACTGCCGTTATCCCCACTAAATTATCTTCTACTACTTTACTTCAATAATTTCCACATGCATGATCCCACTTGGAATATCAATATCTACTTTTTCACCAACTTTGTGACCTAACAGTCCTTTTGCCATTGGTGATTCGTTAGAAATCTTACCAGAGAGCGGATCAGATTCTGATTCGCCGACAATTGTATATGTTTCTGGTTCTTCATCCGGTAACTCTTTGAAGGTTACACTCCGCCCCATTGATACTTCATCCGCCGCTACATCATCATTATCGATGATGACCGCATATTGCAGCATATTTTCGATTTGACTGATTCGGCCTTCAACGAATGCCTGCTCGTCCTTAGCGGATTCGTATTCAGAGTTTTCAGAAAGGTCACCATAACTCCGCGCAATCTTAATGCGTTTAATAACCTCTGGACGACGCTTCAAACGTAAATCTTCGAGTTCTTGTTCTAACTTTTCTTTACCTTCCGCAGTCATCGGAAATGTTTTTTCATCAGCCATAAATTTTTAATTCCCCTTTATTAAAAAATACCAAGTGCAACATTACCATTTCGGCACCAATTTTTCAACTATTGGATTACGATTACTTAAACCTGATGACCCCGTTTAACTAGAATATCGCGAACCTTAGTTGCTAACAAATCAATTGCCACTTGGTTTTGACCACCCTCAGGAACAATGATATCAGCGTAACGTTTCGTAGGTTCAATAAATTGATGATACATTGGTTTGACAGTTGCCAAATACTGGTTAATCACTGAATCAAGTGACCGGCCACGCTCTTGCATATCACGTTTAATCCGACGAATAATGCGTAAATCACTATCCGTATCCACAAAAACTTTAATATCCATTAAATCACGTAACCGCTCGTCATCAAGAATCAAAATTCCCTCCAAAATAATGACATCTTGTGGCTCTACGTGGACTGTTTCCGCTGACCGAGTATATTGTTCATAATCATAGACCGGCATTTCAATTGCTTGATTATGCCGCAATTGATCCAGCTGTTGAACCAGCAGCGCCGTATCAAATGCTAACGGATGGTCATAATTAACGGCCTTCCGTTCAGCCATTGTCATCTCACTCTGATCATTATAGTAGGTGTCTTGCGTAATAATTTGAATTGAATTGCCATGTAATTGGTCAAAGATTGCGTGGGCAACAGTCGTCTTACCACTGCCGGAACCACCTGTGACCCCAATGATAATTGGTCGTTTTTTTTCCATTTTTGCCTCCAATTGTTAGTGCTTCTTTGCGTGACGGTTTTCTTGCAGCCGAACCGTAATTTCGGGAACCGACTGAGATTGTTTCAATGTAAAAGTACCGGCCTTAACTCCATTCGTCTTATGTGTCTGTAAATAATAGTAAAAGACATAGCGACTGCGTACTAGGTCTTGTCGCTTCAAGATTGTACTAACCTGCTGATCAGTACTGTTTCGTGGAATAATCACTTTTTTCGTCTTTTGACTATTTTTATTCACGGGGGTTAACGAATAATTAAAGTAACCATGGACGCATACCCCCACCACCAAAAACAAAGCTACAATTGCTAAGGCCAGCAAATTCTGTTGCCGAATTTGTTTTTTTGAAAATCGGTGCATGAATTAGGCCCTTTCTTTCACTTACAACAACACGAAAAGCAAGAGACCGGAAATTCTCTTTCAGCCCCTTGCCAATTTAATTATTCATTAACGAATTTCTGCACCTAATTCTTCAGTGAGGTGTTTTTCGATCTTTGCGAATGCTTGATTAACCGTTTCTTCCTTTAATGTTCCCTGATCATCTTGATAAGTCAGCGTGTATGCCAATGACTTCTTACCCTTCGGTAAATGAACACCAGTGTAAACATCAAAGAGGTGGATGTGCTTCAAGAAAGCACCCCCACGCCGCTTAATAATTGCGACGACTTCATCATTCGTAACGGTATCATCGACTAATAAAGCAATATCACGGGTAATTTCTGGATACTTACTAATGTGTTGATAGTGCTTATCACGAACATCCGCTGCCAAAACTGCTTCCAAATTGATTTCAAACACGTAGGTTTCACTAATCTTGTATTCTTTAGCAACATTTGGATGAACTTCACCAATAAAGCCGATTACTTCACCATCTAGTAAAATATTAGCGGTCCGACCTGGATGCATTTCTGGACGACTTTGATCGGCAACAAAAGTAATCGTCCCTGCCACTGCTAAATTATCAAGATATTGTTCCACAATCCCTTTAATTTGATAAAAATCAACCGGACGCGCCTTTTGATTCCAGCTATCTGCAACTAAACTCCCAGTGATTGCACCAGCAACATGTTCTTGTTCCTCAGGGCGTTCGCCACCCTTCGGAATGAAGACTCGACCTTGTTCATACAGTGCCACATTGGATACTTTCCGGGCTTCGTTATAGGCAATATCATTTAACAGACCAGAAATAATGCTCATCCGCGTTGCCACGTGATCAGAGCTCATCGGATAATCCAGCTTCATCGGCTCCGTCGTACTTGGGGTAACCCCAAACTGCTTAGCTTTATCCACCGTGGTTAACGAATAACTAATCGCCTGATTCAAGCCCATTCCTTCCAGAACATGGCGACTAGCCCGCAACTTCTTTTGCCGGGTAGTTAAACCACCCCAGTTCCGAGTCATCACTGGCAGTGTCGATGGAATATTGTCATAACCATACAAACGGGCAATTTCCTCGTATAAGTCTGCTGGCAGGCTAATATCCCACCGCCGGGCTGGAACATTAACTACTAACGTATCCTCATCTTTTTGGGTTGTCTCAAAGGCTAATCGATCAAAAATCGCCTTTACTTGTTCCATATCGATATCGATCCCTAGAACATGCTTAACTTTTTGTAAAGACAAGGTAATTTCATGTGCTGGATATTGCTGGTCATGACCAACCACAATCCCCTTAGTCACTTGTCCATTAGCTAATTTTTGCAGCCAGTATGCCGCTTCATCCAATGCTCGTTCAACAGTTTCCGGATTGATTCCCCGTTCAAAACGCATTGAAGATTCACTGTGCAAGTCAAGTCGTCGTGCTTGCTTACGAACCATCACTGGATCAAAAATCGCAGATTCTAATACGACGTTCGTTGTTTGATCATCGACCTTGGTACTTTCGCCACCCATGGTTCCAGCAAGTGCAACTGGTTGATCACCTGCAGTTACGACAATATCTTGGGCCTTGAGCGTCTGCTCCTCACCATCAAGGGTCGTCATGGTTTCATCTTCATTGGCATGCCGAACAAGGATCTTGTGACTAGGTAGCTTATCATAATCGAAACTGTGTAATGGTTGTCCGTACTTCAGTAAAATATAATTAGTAATATCAACAACGTTGTTAATTGGACGAATGCCAGAATTCCACAGACGAATTTGGAGCCACATTGGGCTATCCGCAATCTGAACGTTTTTAATGACCCGCAGTTTATAAACTGGTGCCATTTGATCATCAGCAACCTCTGCGGAAATTAAATCGGCAGCCTTGGCATCGTCGTTTTCTTTGACCGCGTGACTTTCAAAACCATTTGGCAAATCATAGATTGCTGCAAGATCATTCACATTCCCATAAATACTCAACATATCACCACGGTTTGGCGTGACATCAGTATCCACGATCGTATCGTCCATTCCAAGGTATGGAAAGACTGATTCACCAATTTTAGCATCATCAGGCAAGAACCAGATGCCGTCTTCATAGTCTTTTGGTGCTACCTTTTCACTAAAGCCGATTTCCTGTAGTGCACAAAGCATTCCGTCAGACTCTTCACCACGGATCTTGCCCCGCTTAATTTTAACGTTGTCCGCAATCCGTGCTCCGTGGAGGGCCACGATCACTTTTTTACCTGCTTGCACATTTGGCGCTCCGCAGACAATCTGAATGGTTTCATCATCACTAATCTTAACTTGGCAAACTGACATATGGTCAGAATCAGGATGCGGAACACATTCTTCTACATAACCAACAATAATTTTCTTTAAACCGTCACTTGGGGAATAGACCGCATTAATGTCTACTGACGTTCGGGCCAATTTCTCTGCCAGTGCAGCTGGCTTAATTTTGTTTTGCGCTAGCGGCAGGTATTTATTTAGCCATTGATATGATACTTTCATAGTCCACTATCCTTTCTGATCAAATTGGGTTAAGAACCGTACATCATTTTGGTAAAAGTCACGAATATCTTCGACCCCATACTTCAACATCGCAAAGCGATCCGGACCTAATCCAAAGGCAAAGCCGCCATATTCTTCAGGATCTACGCCAGACATCTTTAAAACGTTTGGGTGAACCATTCCAGCACCTAATACTTCAATCCAACCGGTATTCTTACAAATGGCACAGCCCTTACCTAAACAATTGAAACAAGTAATATCCGCTTCAACTGATGGTTCAGTAAATGGGAAATAACTTGGCCGCAGACGAACCTTTAATTGATCACCAAATAGGTGTTGAGCCACTACTTCTAATGTTCCCTTCAAATCAGCCATTGTGACGTGCTTACCAACAACCATTCCTTCAACTTGGTGGAATTGGTGACTGTGGGTGGCATCGTCCGTATCCCGCCGGTAAACTTTACCTGGTGAAATCATCTTCAACGGGCCCTGACTAAAATCGTGTTTTTCAAGCATCCGTGCTTGCATCGGCGAGGTTTGGGTCCGCATCAGGATTGAATGGGTGACATAGAAAGTATCTTGCATGTCCCGAGCAGGGTGATCCTTTGGTAGGTTTAATTTTTCAAAGTTGTAAACTTCCTCTTCTACTTCATCACCAACCGCAACTTCATATCCCATATCAGTAAACAGATCTACTAATTGATCAATCACTTGCTGAATCACGTGTGGTTGTCCCTGGGCAACTGGTGTCCCTGGCAATGTCACATCGAGACTTTCCTTTGCAAGCCGGGCATTCATTAATTGCTTTTCTAAAGTTGCGCGCCGTTCTTCTAACATCTTTTGTAAATCATCACGAACTTGGTTAGCATACTTCCCAACCTTTGGCCGTTCGTCGGCACTTAAGTCCTTCATCCCACGTAAGACATTAGTAATTGGTCCCTTTTTCCCTAGGAACTTGACCCGAATTTGATTAATTGCATCTAAATTCGCACTGTTCTGAATTTCATCAGCACCTTGCTGACGTAATTCCTCTAGTTTTTCCTTTAATCCCATATGATCCTCCTTAAAAAATAAAAAGCCTCATCCCATCAAGGGACGAGGCTATCGCGGTACCACCCTAGTTTATGACAATCGTCATACACTTATAACGATTCAGTAACGGTCATCAACCGGGTACATCAATACCAGCTCTGGAAGTGAAATTCATCTTTAAAGTCTAAAAACGACTTGCAGTTTATGAATCGTTTCTCCCTGCTAGACTTACCAGACTACTAATTTCCATCATTGCTTTTCTAAAAAGTTGGTCTTATTGTAAACTAATTCCGCAACCAACGTCAAGAACTAATCACACCATTTGTCACTCCAAGTGTGAACCGCACTCATTACTGGGGCTAATTCTTGGCCCCGCTTAGTTAGTGAGTATTCAATCCGGCTTTCACCAGGAAAAGTATTGCGTTGAACGATTTCTTCGTCTTCTAACTCTTTCAGTCTTTCAACTAAGACCCGATCACTACATTTATCAACGTGTGCAGCAAGATCCTTAAAACGCTGTGTGTGCTCATTGAAAAGCACTTCGATAATTAGCCCGTTCCATTTCTTCCCTAAAATTGTAAAGGTATGTTCGAAACGAGGACAGAGACAGAAATCATCCTGTTGACGATTAGAATGCTCCATAACTTGACCTCCTTTTTCTAGATATTTTACGAAAGCTTTTTATATGAACGCTTACGAAGCCGTGACTCAACCCGAACCCGAAGTGGACTAAAGAACTCATGCTCCGCTTCATAATCATCAACTAATGAGACGATTAAACTTTCTAAGTACTTTGGCACTGCTAGTGTTGCACCAAACATGTGCTTTAAAATAATGTCGCGTTCCTTATCATTCAGGTTGGTAATCTTTTCGGCGTTTCGTAAAGCCACCCGTGGGTGAATAAAAGCATGGGAACCCAAATCAAACTTCGTTGTCCGCCAGTCATAATAGAACAAATCGTGTAATAATCCTGCCCGTGCAGTGCTCCGGTAATCCAGGTGCATTCGCTTGGCGATTCGGTAGCTATCATAAGAAACAGCAATCGAATGACGGAGACGATTTGAATGGTGGTGCTGAGTATAATTGGCTAATTTTTGAACGGCAGGTTGAGCTAACAAATCCTGAACAATGGCAACATACTGGGCGTCATTTTTCCACTCATCCGGTGTTCTCATTGAGATCATTACCCCTTTTTTATTTTTAGTTATATTTTACACGATTTTAAAACAAAAAGGAACATCAAACTTACTTTTCATAAGTTTAGCTCCCCTGATTTAACTGAAACATTAAAATACCAGCCGAAACGGCAACATTCAGTGATTCAGCATTACCCCGCATTGGGATATACAAATTGGTAGTCGTTTGGTTTAATAATTCCTCAGCCATTCCTTGGCCTTCATTTCCCATTACTAATGCAAAATCTTTGCCTGGCTGAACATGGCGAAAGTTTTTGGCCAGTGGATTTAACTGGGTCCCGTATACTGGATGCTGATCATCTTGGAAATCGTTAATCCACCGTTTTAAATCGGCTACCACTAACTGAAGATGAAATTGGCTTCCTTGCATGGAACGAACCACCTTGGGATTGAAAAAATCAGCAGTCCGCTTGCTGGCAACAACCCCAGCAAAGCCTGCAGCATCAGCTGTTCTGACCATGGTTCCGACATTTCCTGGATCCTGTACCCGGTCTAATAGCAACCATGCCCCTGTCTTAGGATTAGTAACCTGATTTACATCCGGCATTTCTACCACAGCAACAATTCCTTGCGGGGTATTGGTTTCTGTGATGTGCTTAATAATCTCCGGTGTCACTTCATACACATTTTCAAATCGTGCTACAATGTCTTCGTGTTGGGATAACTCTTCTGCACTCCCAATCAATGCAATCAACCGTTGATTACTGTGACTAGCCTCTTGAACAAGATGCCAACCATCTAATAAGTATTGGCCGAATTTTTTGCGTCCCTTTCTGGTTTGCAACTTGCGCCAATCTTTAACGTGTTGATTATGAACAGACGTTATTTGTTCTCTCATTTAGTTTCACCTCATTTTAGTAACGCAATTATAACATTAATCAAGCGGAGGCGTTTTACAATGATTAATTATCATTTAATAGTTAGCGGTCAGGTGCAAGGCGTTGGTTTCCGCTGGAGTACCTATCAATTGGCAAAGGAACTTGGACTCGTCGGTTTTGTCAAAAATCAAATTGACGGCACGGTCTATATCATCGTTCAGGGGCCACATGAGATAGTGCGTAAATTTATCAAACAAGTTCAAACCGGGGTGAATCAATACGCCCACGTGACAAACGTCCAAATTAAGCCAGGAAACTTAATCGATACCCAAACGTTTTCGATTAAGGAATCATGGTAAACTGACTGGAATTCCCCCCGTTTTTACGGTAAGATACCTTCTGTATAATTTTAAAATAAAGGATTGAGTTTATTGAAAAAACAACGACGCTGGTTATTAGCGGGAAGCCTGCTTAGTGCATTGCTCGTACTTTCCGGTTGTGTACGAACGACCAAAAGTGGTAAACCATACGGGATGGTCTATGAATACCTTGCTAAACCAATGCAGCACTTAATGGAATGGTTAGCAAGTTTGATGGGAAATAATTATGGCTGGGCAATTATCGTCATCGTAATTGTCGTTCGTCTAATCCTGCTGCCAGTAATGATGAGTCAAATGAAGAAGTCGACATTGATGCAGGAAAAAATGTCAATGATTCAACCACAATTACGAGAAATTCAACGGCAACAAAAAGCGGCCAAGACACCTGAAGAGCAAGCTGCTGCTACTCAAGCCATGATGGCGCTGTACCGTGACAACAATATTAGTATGACTGGTGGAATTGGCTGCCTCCCCTTACTTATTCAACTACCGGTTTTTGCAGCATTATACGCCGCCATTCGTTACTCTCCTGATCTTTATCATGCGACCTTCCTTGGTATTCCTCTGGGGAAGCCAAGTATTATGTTGGCGATCTTATCTTTTGTGGCTTACCTTTTCCAAGGGTGGCTTTCAATGATTGGAATGCCTAAAAATCAGCAGGCCCAAATGCGGATGATGATGTTAATGAGTCCAGTAATGATTTTCTTCATTTCAATGACTTCATCAGCTGGTTTAGGATTGTATTTCTTTATTGGTGGTTTATTTGCCATCCTGCAAACTTGGTTAATCAATGCCTACCGACCGCACTTGAAGAAACAAATTGCTCAAGAGGTTAAAAATCGGCCAGCGCCAAAGCCGGTTGTGCATCCCCAACCAATGACCAATACCAAAGCTGATCATCAAGACACCATTCAACAATTACAAAATAAAACAGTGACTAAGCCTAAACGACGGAACGCTGGTAAACAACAGCACCATCATAATTCATAATTCACGGTACTGTGTCTTACAATCCAATATGTAAATTGACTCCAGTGTCCACTAACATGCCGCTTGAGAGTCACTTATCTCAGGACGTGACGCCGAAGTTATCAATAGCTTCTATCACGTCTTTTTTATAAAGGAGTTTCCACATGATTAAACCAATCATTCATGATCAAAACATTTTAACCAAGGTCAGTACCCCAGCCCAGCTTAGTGATGTCAAGATCGCTCAAGATTTGCTAGATACCCTGCAAGCTCATCAGGAAAGTTGTGTTGGGCTCGCTGCCAATATGATTGGCATTCACAAACGAATCATAGCAATCACGATTGGCCCAGCCCGAGTTGCAATGTTGAATCCAGAAATCATTAATCATCAACAACCATATCAAACTGAAGAAGGTTGCTTAAGCCTAAATGGGCAACGAGCGACAACTCGTTATCAAACCATTACAGTTCAATTTATGGATATCCAAGGACATCGTCAGCAAATAACGTTAAACGGTTTTCCCGCACAAATTGCTCAACATGAAATTGACCACTGCAATGGCATTTTAATTTAACTTTCACTAACAAGCATAAAGGGGGGCGTCAATAGACGCTCCCTTTATGCTTAATTATTGTCATCATGCTTCACAATTGGTAGTGTAATCCGAAAAATGGAACCAGCACCCAACTGGCTTTCCAAAGTAATTGTCCCATGGTAACCCTTGATTAGCCGCTGGGCAATGGACAATCCTAAACCATTACCACCTTTCTTACGACTGCGAGCTTTATCCACTCGATAAAAGCGATCAAATACCTTATCGACCTCTTCTGGCGCGATTCCTTCACCAAAATCTTGAACAGCAATTTCGACCGAACTATAATTACGCGACAACGATAAATGAATTTCCTTCCGCTCTGCAGAATACTTCACAGCATTGTCACACAAGATAATTAAAATCTGTTCCAGATGATCCCGATAAATATTCACTTCCACATCTTGGCGTAAGTCATCATCGAGAGTAAATTGAAAATCTGGATGAATCATCTTGAAATTATTATAAACTTGTTCAACAACCTCTTCGACCTTGGTCGTGGCATCACGAAACTTAATCTCAACTTGCTCTGCTCTAGATAGATCTAGCATTTCTTGAACGAGATTATTCATCCGGCTTGTTTCTGCCAGTGCTGCCTTAATTGAATCTGCCAAAACCTTAGGATCATCCTTGCCCCACCGTTCTAGCATTTCCATATGTCCTTGAATGATTGCTACTGGGGTCCGTAATTCATGAGAAACGTCGCCGACAAATTGGGACTGCTGGTCAATATAACGCTGCGTCCGATCAAGCATTTCGTTCAATAAGTGGCTTAATTCCCCCAGTTCATCGTTCCGCTTGGTTTCGGGAGTCCGAACATCTTTGGTCAGATCTTTCGTCACCACTGCAAGAGTTTTCCCAATATCCGTTAAGGGACGTAATAGGATATATGAAAGTCCATAACCTAGTAAGCCACTAAAAATCACCACTAAACATAATGCCAAAACGACAATTAATAACATCCGATGATAGTGCTGATAATAATTAACTAACGGATTTTCAATTTGTAAATACCCAATAATTTGATGAGTCTGTTTATCATAAATTGGCGAACGACCAACAATCATTTTATGACCATGCCATTTTTTTAGCGTGACTCGTTGATGCGCAGCACGTTGGAATTTTTGTATAACATCACCAGTTTGAAATAATGGCTTGCCGTTTAAATTAAAAACTGTCACATTTTGGTGAGCATCACTCAATCCTTGAAGCACAGGCCGGTGATAGATTTTATCTTCACTAGTCTCCTGTTGCGAATCAAGTACCTTTTTCTGTAAAGTATCACTTACTATCTGACGAGTTAATTCTCGTTGATTAGCATTTTCGCCTAATTGCTGACTAATTGTCGTTAAACTTTGTCTAAGCGCTGTCCGCTCCTGATTCAATAGATCACTCGTAAACGCACTAAAGATAGTTAGAACGACGATTAAACTAATCACCAGCGAGCCAATGGCCGTCCCAAACGCCCACTTTAGTTTTAAAGAAAAAAACTTGCGCGGCTTTTGTTCATGATCATCCATAAGCTGCCTCCCGTTTTACGAACGGATTACATAGCCAGTCCCCCGAACGGTCTGAATGTAACTCTTCTCTCCCGGGCGATCGATTTTATTCCGCAAATACCGAATATAGACATCAACAACATTGGTTTCCACCTTGGCATCATATCCCCATACTTTACTGAGTAACTCCTGGCGCGACATGACCACATTGATGTTTTCCATTAGAATGAGTAATAATTCATATTCACGTTTAGTTAAGTTAATCACTTCATCACCGCGACGGACCACCCGATTTTCTTTTTCAATGGTTAAATCTTGATACTTAACCGTCGTTTGATGGTTATTATTATTTCCATCTTCAATACTAATCCGCCGTAGTAATGCACGGACCCGTGCTAACAACTCTTCAATCGCAAATGGTTTCACGATATAGTCATCAGCACCATGGTCTAACCCCGATACTCGATCAATAACCGAATCACGTGCTGTCATGATAATAATCGGCGTATTCTTTTCTTCGCGAACCCGGCGGGCTACTTCAATACCGTTAAGCTCTGGCAACATCAGATCCAATAAAATTACATCAAAATCTTCATTTAAAGCCGCTTCCAACCCAGCTCGACCATCAAGTTCAACATCTGTTTCATAACCTTCATGTTTCAGTTCCAAATTAACAAAGTTGGCAAGGTTTTCTTCATCTTCAATGATTAAAATCCGACTCATTTTTTCACCTTCACAATTTTTTCTAAATCAATATTAAGTTTATCATAGTTCTCTAATTAACGGTCCCAAAATTACAAAATAAAAAAGGCTTTCCCAGGTCCGGCGCCTAGAGGAAAGCCTTTAATTAAAGTTGGTCGCTTAGTTGTTCTTAGCAACAACTTCCTTACCATTGTAGTAACCACAGTTTGGGCAAACCATGTGTGACTTACGAAGTTCACCACAGTTTGGACAAGGTGCTAAACCAGGAACAGTCAACTTAATGTGTCCCCGACGGTTACGCTTACGAGTCTTTGATGTCTTTCGTGTTGGTACAGCCATGTTTGACACCTCCTTATAAAAATTTTATCCACTTGGTTTTTAACCGTCCGCTAATCATCTGTGTCCTGATCAGGAAATAAATTTTTTAACTTAGCGAAACGTGGATCAACATGGTTAGTTTCCTGATGATCATCAGTAACCTCTTCAGTTACTGACCAGCCCTTTCCTGAAGGTAACTGATCCTTGGATTGTTCATCAGGGGTTAACACCCGCGTCGGAATCTGCTCAAAGATATTTTCTAATAACGACTCGTCAAAATCAATTGTCTGATGATCATGTGGTAACAAGAAAACGACCTCTTGATCATCATACCGTGACAAATGACTTTCCTCTGCCGTGTATGTCTCTGAATAGTCAAAATCTAACGGCAACTTGACAGGTGTTAATGAACGGGTGGAAGGCACGGTAATCTGTCCTTGAACGTGAGCAGTGACTGTGGCATCGCCATCGTCATAGCTAACGTAACCTTCAACATCCATTGCTTGCGCATCCAAAACTTCATTCGGGAAACGCTTCATTAATGATGCTTTCAGATCAAAAGTACTTTTGAAATGAAGTGGTTCTTCTGAATAGCGATGTAATTCGTTTAGTGACCATTTCATAGTACTAACCTCCTAATGCAACGTGCCCAATTATACGCTGACCACTAATGAATGTCAACGACTTTTACTTGACACTTCTAACCGCAATGGTGAGTGTTTCAAGTCCTGCTCAACTGACGTAAAGTTTTGATACAATTTTCCCGCCCGGTAATCTAAATCAAGCCGGCCGCCATTTAGAGTTTGGTCAACTTTCACAATTAATGGATATTCTAATTGTTTTTTGACGTCGTGTAAATATTGGCGTCCGCGCGACGTAAACCCCAACACGTGATGATATGGATTCTGAATGGCAGTATTGACTTGACCGTCAGTAGCTTGTAGAACAACGTATAGTAACAGACGGCTTAAATGGGCGTATGTATAGCGTTTTGTCTTGGCTTCCTTAATAAACTCTGTAAAAGTGAGGTGGTGTTGAGCAGCTCGTTTTAAACGATTTTCCAGTCCTTCTGACATCTGATAAATATTCGCTAATCGTGAGCTAGGTGCCTGGATTAATTCGTTTCTCAATATCGGATATAGGGATTCCCACGAAGGGACCCTTGACTGAGTTTGCAGCTGCTGAAAGGTTTTGTTTGGAACCGTCTTTTTCAATCGATCCCATTGTCGTTCCTGAACTGCATGCCGAATGGCACTAGCACTGGCAATCTTTCCAGTGATGGTTCGATCATGATACTGACTGTTTCGACGGGCGAGCGGAATCAAATTAATGTCCAGATCATTTTTGAGTTTAGCTTTGGTATAACTAAACGCCAAAATATCATTCGGCTCAATTAATGAAATTCCTAACTGTTCATGTAACTGACTGTTAAATTGCGTTGCGTAGGTTTGGTCAAACTGTTTAAATTGTTCAGTAGAAAAGCGGTCCTCCATCGCTACCATCCGTTCAAAATCCCATTGCGGATGTTCGGCACCAAACACAACTGAGTCAACTTGGAGATCAGCCAAAAGGCGGAGCGCTCCTGCCGCAAAACGATCGGCAGGTTCAGCTGCAGTGACTAGTGGCAATTCAACCACTAAATCGACCCCATTGACCAATGCTGCTTCAGCACGTTGCCATTTATCAACAATGGTCGGTTCGCCTCGCTGGGTAAAATTACCACTCATTACCGCAATTACAACATCCGCTCCGGTCAATTTACGCGCTTGTTGCAGGTGATAACAATGACCATTGTGAAAAGGATTGTATTCAACAACTAACCCAACTGCTTTCATCTTATTCACCCTTCTGACACTTGAAAAACCAACGAGTTGTTTGTGCATTGAGCTTTCCATGACCAAAGTCACTGGATACTTCAACCTTTTTAAAGCCCGTCTGCTGAAGTGCCTTGACAATTTGCTGACGCGGGTATGAACGTTCAAAATGGGTTTCAGCAAGTCGCTGGTAATTACCATTACGTAGTCGATTGAAAAATGATAATTCATGAATCACACCGTGTTCAACATCATCATTTTGATAACTTGACCACAAAAAATAGCGGTGCTGGTCTTCAGATTGATAGTTATACATAAATCCCGGATACACGACATCCGTTTGGTATGGTGTAATCATATCAAACAAAAAGATCCCACCATCAACTAAATGTTGCTGAACCTGTTGAAAAACTTGCTCTACTTCTGTTAAATCACGCAGATAGCATAACGAGTCAGCAAAACAAGTAATGGTGTTAAACGAGCCTAGTGCCGTTAAATCCAGCATATTAGCCTGCACTAATTGCAGTTTAATATTCGCTGCCAATGCATGGTTGGAAGCAAGAGCAAGCATTTCATCGGATAAATCAGCATCTGTAACTTGATAACCTGCTTGAGCTAACAAAACACCCAACCGACCAGCGCCACCGGCTAAATCAAGTAGCTGCCCTCCCGTTGAAGTATTCTCTTGAACGTATTGAGCCCATTTTGAATATAATTGTTCATCAAACAACTCGTCATAGTATTGGGCAAAAGATCCGTAAATCATTTAGTCATTAACCCATTCACTAACGTTCACCAATGGTGCGTCAGACCAAAGTTTTTCTAGATTATAAAAATGCCGCGTTTCTTCTCGGAAAACGTGAACAACAACATCTCCTAAATCAACTAGAACCCATTGAGCAGCATTTTTTCCTTCTACACTGCCAATCTCCAATTTGTTACTATGTGCCATCTCAACAATTGCATTAACAATGGCTTGGACCTGACGATCAGAGCCACCAGTCATAATAACAAAGTAATCGGCCATTGGGCTAATCTGGTCCACTTGTAGTGCCACAATATCTTCAGCACGCCGACCGTCAGCGGCCTTCACAACTTTTTCCAATAATTCCTTACTATTCATTAATTAATTTCCTTTCTATATTTTGGTACCCATGCATTATAAGTATCAATCGTTTTGGGGTAAACGGGCTGTCCAGCGGCAATCAAGTAGTTTAACGTATGTTTAGTTTGATAGGCAACTCCAGCCCCCAAATCTGTTTTCGTTATTCGTCGTGCTTCTTCGACCCCCGGAAAATCACGGCCCGGTTCAATATAATCGGCCATATAAATAATCTGGGCTAACTTGGTCATATACTGACCCCCAGTGGTGTGTTGACGGATTGCGTTAAGGATATCTTCATCATGAACGCCAAGCTCATCCTTAACCAATTCAGCACCAACGACTCCATGCCAAATCGCGTTACCATACTGGAGTAATTCCGGGGACATTTTGCGTTGATGGATTAACTTGATAAAGTCCTCATCTGGGCGTTGTTTTGCATAGTCATGACAGAGCCCAGCAATACTGGCCTTTTCGACATCAACATTATATAACTGGGCCAGCTCGATCGCTGTTTGTTCGACCCTGCAAACATGTTCAAAGCGCCCCTTTGAAAGTGCCTGTTGTAACCGTTCAACCAATTCTTTCCTAGATAATGGTAATAAATTTTCCTGATATGTAATTTGCCTAGTCAATGTATAACTGATGCTCCTTAATATACTGCTCAACCTTTTCTGGAACCATATATTTAATCGAACGACCATCATGAATTCGTTGTCGAATATCACTTGACGAAAAATCTATTTCAGGTACATCCACCCAAATTACTGGATAGTCGCTCTTGTTAGTTGCTCCTGGCCGACGAACGCCGACAAAATTCACAATTTTTAATAGATCCCGAATTCGGTACCACTTTGGTAAATAGTCAACCATATCACCGCCAATAATAAAGTAGTAATCCACTTCTGGATGCTGTTGCTTTAATTCACAAATGGTATCGTAAGTGTAGCTCACACCGCCACGTTGAATTTCAGCTAATTCAATCCCCAAAAACGGGTTCCCTTGAATCGCTAATTGAAGCATCTTGACGCGTAACTTTGCCGCAATAGCATCCTTTTTATCAACATGTGGTGGGATCATATCTGGCATCATCAATACTTTATCTAATCCCAAAGCCTTCCCCACCTGGTCCGCAACCAGAAGGTGCGCATTATGCACGGGATTAAATGTGCCTCCATAGAGGCCAATTCGTTTACGTCGCTTAAAACCCACGCGTTGATACTTAACCTTTGGTACCGTTTGAACCGCCGCTCGCAAAACTACCGCCCCTTAAATCTTCTTCACTTTTAACGAAACATTGCGAAATTCTGGTTGATCAGATTCCTTAAATAAGACTAGAACGCGGCCAATGACCTGAACAACATCAATATCACTGTGACTTTCGATATAATCACGAACTTCATCAGTTGTAACATCAGCATTTTGCAAAATATTAACCTTAATTAACTCACGACGATTCAGTGCACCATCCAGCTGTGCTAGCCATTCTGGAGTTAACCCATTTTTACCAACACTAAAGATTGCTTGAAAATGGTTAGCCTGTGCACGAAGGTATCGTTTTTGTTTTCCTCTTAATTTCAATTGTTTACTCCTTATTATTAAATCATCGCTCGCCGAGTCAGAACACGAACCCCTTGAGGAGCCCATCCCGCGACCGCAATTCCAGCTGGAACCGTAATCCAACCCAGGCCTTCATAAACCAAATCGGTCTTTTCGTCAGTAGAAAATTCAAAACGTTCTAATGATGGAATTTGGCCTTTAGTGGTCTTGGTCGGTGGAGTTAGTAAATCGCCCAGATGTTTTTCATAGAACGTATCGGCATTACTAAATTTGGTCCGGTGAAGTTGCAAATTATTATCAAAGTATGCTACCACACCGACCTTAGGACCCTTTAAATAATCAAAACGTGCAATGCCACCCATAAAAATGGTCTGGCCATCAGATAATTGATAGGTACGAGGCTTAATTTCTTTCTGTGGTGCCACTAATTTTAAGTCTTGAGCCGGTAAAACATGCGCCATCTGATGTTGATGAATAATCCCCGGTGTATCAATTAGCTCTTGTCCATCATCAAGTGGAATTTCAATTTTATCTAAAGTGGTTCCTGGAAAACGCGAAGTTGTAATCAAGTCTTTGACGCCCGTTCGTTGTTTAATAATTTGGTTGATCAGGGTCGATTTACCAACATTGGTGACCCCCACCACATAAACGTCACGATGTTGTCGATATTTCTCAATCGTATTTAATAGTTCCTCAATCTGGTGGTTCTTTTTAGCCGATACCAAAAGAGTATCGATGGGCCGAATACCTGCAACATTGGCTTGCTGCCTGATCCAATCGCGCAACTTTGTTCGGCGTAAAGAATGCGGTAGTAAATCCTCCTTATTACCGACTAAGAGCACCGGATTGTTACCTACAAAGCGATGGAGACCTGGAATGAGACTCCCATTAAAATCAAAAATGTCCACAACATACACAATCAGTGCATTAGCTTCACGAATATGGTTCAGTAATTGTAGAAAATCATCATCCGTTAATGAAACTGGGGCGATTTCATTATAATGACGAAGACGAAAGCACCGCTGACAATATAATTCATTGTTTACTAATCCCTTTTTTACGGCCGCCGCAGGAGTATACCCGGGCTCATTTGGGTCCTCAGACTGAATAATCGCTCCACAGCCGATACACCGTAATTCTTCATTAGTTTTACTTTGTTCAGTCATCCAAATCCTCCTGCCATCTTAATTCTGGATATCTTTTAAGCAGATCTTTCATCACAAATTTTTCAAAGAAACGGTTAATCTGGGTGTCCCATTTATCAGTGTTAATTAACGGTTGTACCAAAATTGACCGTACTCCAGCAATATTTGCGGACAGCATGTCTGTCATCAATTGATCGCCAACCATGACCACCTCATTTTGGGAAAGCCCAAGGCGTTTCCGTGCTGTTGTGATCCCAAAGCTCAGCGGTTTTAAAGAACGCGAAACAAACGGTAAATCAAGTTGTTTAACCGCCTTCGCAACACGGTGTGCACTATTGTTAGAAACAACGATTAACGGAATCCCCGCCTGTCGTAATTCACTCATCCATTTCCGTAGCTCGGGAGTACCGTTTGGATTATTCCAAGCAATCAGCGTATTATCAAGGTCCGATAACACCGCCTTAATCCCGTGTTGTTTTAATTGATCAGGTGAAATATTATAAACTGTTTTTACCATCCACGTTGGTTTGAATTTTGCTATCAATGTCTTACCTCATGTTTCATTAATCAATCTAATTATAACGATTGAACAGGGGTGGTTCAATTAATAAAAAAAGATTAGGGTCACTTCGCTGGGTTCCCCTAATCTCAATAAATTGATGAACTAGTTCAAAGCCTTCTTAGCTTCGTCAACAACCGCCTTAAAACCTTCTGGGTCGTTAACGGCTAAGTCAGCTAACATCTTACGGTTGATGTCAATGTTAGCAAGCTTCAAGCCGTGCATTAACTTGCTGTAACTAATGTCGTTCATTCGAGCACCAGCATTGATCCGTGCAATCCATAATTCACGGAACTTACGCTTGTTCACCTTCCGGTCACGGAAAGCGTAAGTGTAACTCTTCATCACTTGATCCTTAGCAGTCTTAAAGAGACGATGCTTTGAACCAGTATAACCCTTAGCTAACTTCATGATGCGCTTACGACGAGCGCGTGTAACTGTTCCACCTTTAACTCGCATAGTGGTAACCTCCTAGTTTGATTTGTATTGTTAAATTAATTAGCAGTATGCATTACTTCGAAGGAAGCATCTTCTTGAAACGCTTTACGTTAGTCTTGTCTAACATGCTCAGACCACGTAATTGACGACGTTGCTTCTTGGTCTTACCGTGGAAACGGTGACTAGTAAATGAGTTACCACTCTTGAAACCGCCTTTAGCAGTCCGCTTAAAACGCTTTGCAGCAGCGCGATTAGTCTTCATCTTTGGCATAACTATTTCCTACCTTCTCTTTATTTTTTTTGCCTTATCAGTAATTGGGGCAAGTGTTAAAAACATGCTCCGTCCTTCCATCTTTGGTCGTTGAACAACGGTGGCAATGTCCTTAGTCTCATCTGCCATCTTTTCAATCATGTCACGACCGATATCCTTATGCGTGATCGCCCGACCACGGAAACGTAATGAAACTCGTACTTTATCACCCTTGGCAATAAACTTACGAACCCGGTTTAACTTAACGTTAAAATCGTTGGTATCAATCGTTGGGCTCAAACGAATTTCTTTTACCGCCTGAGTCTTTTGATTCTTACGGGCTTCACGTTCCTTCTTTTGCATCTCAAAACGATACTTACCGTAATCCATAATTCGTGCAACCGCTGGACGAGCCTTTGGTGCAACAAGAACCAAATCTAAATCAGCGTCTTCTGCTAATTGTAAAGCTTCACGCTTGGATTTGATTCCTAATTGATTTCCATCTTGATCAATCAAGCGAACTTCTCTGGCACGGATACCGTTATTGACATTCATTCCTTGAGCTATGGCAATACACCTCCAATTTTGATAACGAAAGAACAAGCAAAAAAAGCGAGGTGCAAACCACCCCGCTTGAAAATACTAAATCACATCCGTAATCTAGATTCATTCAACTCGTCAGCCCGGCGACTCTAGTCACCAAGGCGAGAAGCGGGCGCTTCTGCTTTTCTTTCAACAAATAATAGATTAATCAATTTGCTTGACTTTGTCAAGACTAAATCTCATTTTAGCCCTTTGTCCGAAGATTTGGTCCCACCATCCGAACCTCACGGGACAAAAAGCGGATTCGTTCCATGATCCGTTGCGCCTTCAACGGTTCACTATTTCCATTATTATCTTGTGCAAGATGGTCGGTTAACTCATCCATGGAAAAGTTCGAACTAAAGAAGGTGGGCAATTCTTCTTGCATCCGATATTCCAGAATCACACCTAAAACTTCATCCCGTAACCACGGTGACAATGCATCTGCCCCAATATCATCAAGCATTAAAATAGGTGCCTGTTTCACTTCATCACGCTCTTGCTCAGTGGTGTGACGAGCAATCGAGCCCTTCATATTCACCGCAAAGGTTGGAAAATGAATTAACATACTATTAACTCCCTGATCTGCCAGTTCATTTGCAATGGCCCCAAGTAAATAGGTCTTCCCCACCCCAAAGCTACCAGAAAGGTAGATCCCTGGAACAAAGTTACCCTTCGAGTAACCGTTAACGAATTTTACAGCTGCATTCAGCGCCGCAGCTCGGCCTTCATTATTAGTGTAATAATCATCGAGGGTCGCATGTTCAATAAATTTTGGCATATACCGCTTGCTGACTCGTCGCTGCTTTGCCTGAAGCGCTTGTTGCTTTAATAGTTGTGCAGTTGGAACATAAGTTACGTCAATTTGCCCAGCTGACATCACAAGCCGTGGAGTATATCCGGGAGCAACACTCGGTGCGCCATTTTGAGCGAGATGTTTTTCATGAACATATTCATATAGTTTTGATCGTCCCCGTTGGATATCTTCATCAGTTAGCCGATCTCGATTCGTATTTAAAAATGCTTTAACATCTTGATCAGCAAACACTTCAGAAAAAATCTGCTCAGTGGTTTTTTCACTATTTTGATTCTTTAATAGCTTACGTAGTGGTTCCATTAATGGTCACCCCCATTTCCTTGATGACGCTTTTGACGGTTCTTTCTTAACTCAGCCAGTAATCGTTTTGACTCGGCCAATTGTTCAGGAGACGCTGACCTGGTTTTCGGTTGGTAGCCCTTCTTTGCCCACTCAGGTAATTTTTCTTTAACTGATCCTTTTCGTCCATTACTATGGAACGAACGTCCAGCCCTTTGCCGTTGTAGTCGAGCGGCTTGATGCCGTTTAATTTCATTAAAAGCATCCACCGAATTTTGCACTCCAGCACGTCCCCAGTTATTTGCAATCGCATCTGCTAGATTAGCTTTAACCGTTGCCAAACCTTGTTCACCAATAATATACCATAGCAATAAATTGATCGCACCATCGGATAACCCACTTTGTTGGACGAGCCGTTCCACTGTGTACCGTTCTGCCGAACTGACGTAACCATTTGTCTGGTGTTTCAGTTGTGCTAAAAACTCCATTGGCGCTTGGCTTTCACATTGCCGAATTAGTTCCTGCACATTCTCTGGTAAACTGGTCATTGCTAGTTCATTGACTGGTTTGTCACTCGGGCGACTTTCTTGTTGAGCCGAAGTAGAAACATGACTAGCATTGCGCGCCCGTTTCTTAAATTCCTCAACACTGAACTGATTATCAACCACATCAATCGATTGCTCAATCAGACGAGCAATAGCTAACTCATCATATCCATATGTCCGGTGTTCAACTAAAATTAGTTTTTGGTATTGATTAACTATTTCGGGATCAGCCCCAGCTCCCGATAACTGTTGTGCAACAAAATGTAAATCGAACCCGTCTGTAGGAACCTGATTAGTGGCCACCCGATGACTAGTGGCGTCTTTAATTTGTTTTTGTGTGCGTTTAAGTGCGACATCATCTGCCAGATAGTCCCGATCTGGATGAAACACTGTAAAGAAGGAATGGCTGACATTTGTTAATCCATCGACATCTAAATAATAACTCAATGCCGCAGTCCCTAACTGCTCAAAACGCTCCGGGCCCACCATTTCTAATAACTGAACACTTAGTAATTCATCTTTCATGAACGCAGCTGGGGTTAACGTGGGATGCAATTCAAAGACGGCTACCGCCCCTAATTCGTCATTTCTGGTAAACGTCTTGATTAACCCAACGGCTTCCAATTGTGAAAGTGCTTCTGTAATCGCCCGAATACCCACGTTTAATTGGGATAATAATTTGGTAATTGGTTGGCGATCAGAAATCATTGGGCGTTCCTTCAGTTGATACTGCAATGCTGAAAAAAGCCCCAAAGCATTGGGACTCATTAACGGTAAATAATAATCAACAAAAGTTTGTTCATTATTATTAGCAAAATCGGGGGCGGCACTAACAACATAGCCGGTTTTAGGGGTTAACTGAAAGTTAGTCATTATGATCACTTCGTTTGTTGTTACCAATCATGGTTTGTAATTCACTCATAAAGGCATCCACATCCTTAAATTGCCGATAAACACTTGCAAAACGAATATATGAAACTTCATCTACCGCTTTTAATTCGGTCATTACATACTTACCAATCAGCTGACTTGAAACCTCGGTCTCACCCAAACGACGGACTTGACTTTCAACTTTGTCCGCAATCTTTGTAAGTTGTTCCATGCTGACTGGCCGCTTTTCGGCTGAACGCACCAAACCATTTAAAATTTTTTGACGATTAAATTCCTGTCTGGTCCCGTCCTTTTTAACAACTAACAGTGGGGTTTCTTCATATCGTTCAAAAGTAGTGAACCGAAAACCACAATTAGCACATTCACGCCGCCGGCGAATACAAGTACCATCTTCGCTCGGGCGACTATCAATTACTCTGGAGCCATTTTTATGGCAGTGTGGACATATCAAACTACTGCCCTCCTTATACTAGCTTACTAAACAAGCATCATTATACCACATTCAAATTACTGAACATTATCCAACCATTGCTGGACTTGTTGTTCGGTTCTAGCAATGGTCGAATCATTATCAATGACTAGATCAGCTAATGTTTTTTTAGTCCCTAATGGCAGCTGACTTTTGATTCTTGCCTCAGCCTGTTCAACAGTAAGCTGGTTACGTTTCATTAAACGTTTTAATTGAATCGCTGGCGAAACCACCACAACCATTACTAAATCACACAGTGTATCATAATGTTGCTCAAATAGTAACGGTGCATCTAAAAAGATTAATTGGTGATCTGTCCTTTGCAATGCTGTCAATTGTCGGATAATTTCCTGTCGAATCAGTGGTTGCAAAATCTCGTTTAATCTTTGTAATTGATTTGGTGAATTAAAAACCACCTGGCCTAATTTCTGCCTATCTAAACGTCCATCATCAGTTAAAATTTGGGGGCCAAATGTCTGCACAATTTTTTTCAAACCACGCGTTCCTGGTGCAACCACCTGTCTAGCAACGTGATCAGCATCCACTACTGAATAACCGCAGCGGATTAAATAATTACTGACCGTTGACTTTCCAGAGGCAATACCACCAGTAATACCAATAATCCTCATTTTTCAATCAATTCTTGGCAATGCGGACAATAAGTTGTACCGCGTTGAGCAACCTTAATCTTAACCATCTTGGTTCCACAACGGGGACACTTCTCGCCACCATGATCATAAGCTTTTAAGTAGTCTTGAAAACCACCGGCATCCCCAAATGCGTTTTTATAAGTATGCACAGTCGTCCCCTTATGTTCTGTGGCCGTTGCAATTTCTTTAATAATATTTTCTCGTAACGTCTTAGCTTGTTCATGGGTAAGAGTGTTGGCAGCCTGTTCCGGATTAATCTTGCTCATCCACAATACTTCATCACAGTAAATATTACCGAGACCAGCAACATGACTTTGATTTAATAAAAATGGCTTAATTTTGCCGCGACTCTTGTGTAAGATCCGTTCAAAATAATCGAGCTTAAAGTCTTGTTCAGTGGGTTCAGGGCCAATTGTCCGTAGACCACCGTAATTCATCTCTTCACCAGTCGTTACTAGTCGCATCCGGCCAAATTTACGAGTATCACGGTAACATAAATCTGTACCATTCTTAAAATGGAAAATCACGTGAGTATGCTTATCAACCGGCATTCCCGTCTTTTGTTTAAAATAACTCCCTTCCATCCGTAAATGTGAAATCATCGTTAGGTGGTTAGAAAATCTAAACAATAAGTATTTGCCACGTCGATCAACGTGTTCGATCGTTTGACCAACTAAAGCTTCACGGAATCCTTCCACATCATTTTCAATCGTTTTCCCATAATTAACATCAATTCCAATGATTTGCTGGCCGTCTGCAATTTCGTTTAACCCACGACGAACCGTTTCCACTTCCGGCATTTCAGGCATAATTCCGCCTCCCAAGTTTTTTAGAACCATTATAAACTGTTACAAATAATTTGCAAATTTTCCAATCTGCTACTGTATAAAAACGGGATCATAACAGCAAGGACATGGCTGTCCGTCTTCTGTCACAATCCCATCTTTACACTAACATTCGCATTTCAATCAATGCTAAGCCACTAGTCACCGCTGCATTATTTTAAATCGTACCAGGTGTCGCCAACTTTACTTTCAACTTTCAGTGGCACATCCAATTTAACTGCAGAATCCATCACTTTTGGCACCAATTCTCGTAATTGATCAATTTCCTCTTCAGGGGCCTCAAAGATTAATTCGTCATGGATTTGCAACAACATTTTAGCTTTTAACCCCGCTTTTTGAAGTTGCTCATTCATATTAATCATCGCAATTTTGATAATATCGGCAGCACTCCCTTGAATTGGAGTGTTCATTGCCGTCCGTTCAGCAAATGAACGCCGACTAAAA
Source organism: Limosilactobacillus coleohominis 101-4-CHN (assembly GCF_000161935.1). Taxonomy (GTDB): domain Bacteria; phylum Bacillota; class Bacilli; order Lactobacillales; family Lactobacillaceae; genus Limosilactobacillus; species Limosilactobacillus coleohominis_A. The sequence continues at coordinate 548,104 of NZ_GG698802.1, forward strand.
TTCTTGGAGTTGATCTCTGGTAAATACCGCCGTCGATGGGTCAAGGTTTCAACATAACCTTGTTTTTTTGCGAGCTTAACAATGTTTTCAATATATTCCTGAACCCCTGGAAATTCTTTGAAGTAACTTTGAATAAATTCGTGAGCTTGTTTACGGGTGACATGGATATTTTGCGACAACCCATAGTCACTAATCCCATAGACAATCCCAAAGTTAACCGCCTTAGCCTGCCGTCGCATATTTGGAGTTACTTTTTCCCCAGGTAACAAGTGGAAAATTCGTCGAGCAGTACTTTCATGAATATCCTTACCATCAATAAAGTCTTGTTGAAGGTTACGGTCCCCCGTTACGTGAGCAAGTACTCGCAGTTCAACTTGAGAGTAATCACTAGAGAAAATCTTCCATCCAGGTTGACTCGGCTTAAACGCGCGACGAATTTTACGTCCTTCTTCTAAACGAACAGGAATATTTTGCAGGTTTGGATCAACTGATGACAACCGCCCCGTTTGGGTTAAGGTCTGTAAATAACGAGTATGGATCTTTTGGTCTGATGAATGAATGACCTTGAGCAAGCCAGTGATATACGTTGACTGAATTTTGGAAATTTGGCGATAAACCAAAATATTGTCAATGATCGGCGCCCGGCCCTGTAACTTTTCTAAAACTTCAACTGATGTCGAATAACCGGTTTTAGTTTTTTTGATGACTGGTAACTTCATCTTCTCAAAAAGAATCGTCCCCAGCTGTTTGGTCGAATTAATATTAAATTCTTCCCCAGCTTCGTTATAAATGGCTTGTTCTAACTCTGCCAGCCGTTCCTTTAACTTACTCCCCATCTCTTTCAAAGTAGTGGCATCAACATGTACTCCTGCAATTTCCATTTTAGCCAACACGTGGGAAAGTGGCCGTTCAATATCGGTATACAACGGCCACTGTTCATTTTCATGAAGCTGATCAGTTAAGGGGTGTTTTAACTGTTCAATTGCCATTCCCTTTTGAACTAAGTGGGTGAAGAAAACACTCCGGTCATCGGGAAGGTGGCGGCTTTTACCTTTTCCATAAACCTCTTCATCAGATTGAACCTGGTAATAATTATGTTCATGGGCTAATTGGCCAAGATCGTTACTATTATCATTTGTATTTAATAAGTAAGAGACAAGTAAGAAGTCAAAGCCATTCCCATGAAGTTCAATTCCCTGGCGATGAAGAGCAACATAGTGCGCCTTCGCATTAAATGTATCCTTTTTAATTTTCGGATTTTCTAGTAACTCTTTGATCTCGGGAGCCGATAAAAGTTCTGGATCCTGACTAACCCACCAGTGACCCTGCGAGCCAATTACAAACCCTGCCACTGCTGAGACATGATAATTAGGATCAGGTAATTCCAAAAGGAAGACCATCTGATCTTTGATTTGCTTGAGTTCCGCCAGATTATCAGTAGTGAGTTCAGTAAACTGGACCTGTTCACTGACTACCGGTTGATGAGTATCTGGAGCTACCTGCATTTTAGCCAAAAATGATTTAAAATTCAGCTTTTCAAATAAATCGATTAATTTTTCCTGTTGAGGGCCTTCGTAAGCTAGGTCTGCTAAACCAATTTTAACCGGCGCATCACGTCGAATCCGTGCTAAGTCTTGGCACTGCCGAGCGATAGCTTCTTCATTGATTAAATTTTCCTTCCGCTTGCTCTTCTTCATCTGGTCAATATTTTCATAAAGTCCATCCAAAGAACCATACTCACGAATCAAATTCAGCGCAGTTTTTTCACCAATTTTGGTTACCCCAGGGTAATTATCTGAACTATCACCCATCAACGCTTTAACATCAATGAATTGAGTTGGTGTTACCCCCAATTTCTCCTTCATATACTCCGGCGTAAAGTGCTCGGTTTGGGTAACTCCCTTCTTGGTCACCGCAACGGTAGTATGATCAGTTGCCAATTGGGTTAAGTCACGGTCCCCAGAAACAATTAAAGTTCGAAAGCCTGCCTGATCTGCCTGTTTTGCTAATGTCCCGATAATATCATCGGCTTCATAATCTGGCAGCTCATAGCTATGCAGTCCTGAAGCTTCTACCAATTGCCGCACATATGGGAACTGCTCGGTTAGTTCTTCGGGGGTTTTTGCCCGACCAGCTTTGTAGTCATGATATTTAGCAGTTCGAAAAGTCGTTTTCCCTGCATCAAAGGCAACTAATGCAGCATCCGGTTTAAAATTATCTAAGACATGGTCCAACATTAGTTTGAATCCATAAATGGCTGCTGTATGTAAACCGTCCTGATTCGTAAAACGATCAATTTGCGTGTGCATTGCGTAAAATGCCCGGAAAACAATGCTGTTTCCGTCAATTAATAAAAGTTGCTTTTCTGCCATAATTCAACCTCGCTCTCTTTCTTGTACCATTGTAACAATCTTTAACCAAAAATAAAAAGAGACCAGACCTGAACTAAACTAGTTCATTGTCCGCTCTCTAAATAGCGTTAGTTACGATCACTCATCCCAAATATTTGTAATAAGGATAAGAAGAGGTTAATGAAATCTAAGTATAGTTGCAAAGCACCTAGAACTACTAACCCACCGATTGATACTTGTGATCCATAATTAAGATAAATATTCTTCATCTTTTGCGCGTCCCAACCAGTTAAGACTACGAAGATGATTACCGCAATGTACGAAAAAACGTAAGTAATTGCAGCGCTTCGCAAGAACATGTTAATCAGACTAGCGATAATTAAGGCCACCAGAGCAGCTAAAGCATGACTTCCTGCACGGCTAAGATCACGTTTCGTTACTGTTCCATAAATTGTCATCGTAATGAAAACGGCAGATGATGATAGGAAAGCAGCAGCAATATTAGCAGTGGTATACGCCATCGAGATGAGTGAGAACTCAAATCCATAAATCACCGCAATTACCATTAACATTATCAGACTTCCCGCCGGGTTTCGTGTTGCGCTAAAACTAATTCCCATTGAAAGTGCGATTGGCAAAAGCAGAATTAACCAAACCATTCCGCTATGTTGGGTTGCAAATGCTAATGACGATGCCCGAAATGGAACCATGGTTAAGTATGCCACAAATGCAGAAACGATAACCGCAACGGACATTAACCCATACATCCGGGTTAAAAAGCTGTTTAATCCTGCAACGTTCACTTCACGACGCGGTTCTTGTGAAAAATTATCCACGATAACTCCTCCTTTAATCAGTTAATTTATAAAGAAATGGTAGCAAACGCCACCATTTCAATCAAGAATTTTACTCATTTATAAACTAGTTTTTCAACAAACGAGCATATTCATCTTCATACTTTTCAATATCACCAGCACCCATAAAGACAACTACTGCATGATGGTAATTTAAAAGCTTATTCATTGTCTTCATGTCAATATCTTCACTACCAGGAATTAGCTGCTCAAGGTCCGCACTAGAAACATGCCCCGCATTTTCCCGGATTGAACCAAAAATCGGGGTAACGAATGTCTGATCCGCCTTACTTAAGGCTTGCCCAAACTCCTTTAAGTATGCCTGAAGCCGTGAATAAGTATGAGGCTGGAAAACAACCACTAATTCCTTATCTGGATACTTCTGTCGCGCAGCATCGATCGTAGCATTAATTTCCGATGGATGGTGAGCATAATCATCAATGATCGTCATGTCACCCAGCTTGCTTTCACTGAAACGCCGCTTAACCCCATTAAAATCTGCTAACTCTTTTTGAATTGCAGATAAATCAACATGTTCCATGTAGGCCACCGCAACAACCGCTAAACTATTCAGGACACTGTGTTCTCCGTAAAGATGAATTGTAAACGTCCCTAATTTTTGATCATGGTAGTAAGCATCGTAGGTCGATCCTGCTGGAGTACGCACGATATTTTCCGCCCGAAAATCATCCTGCGGATTGGTTCCATAATAATAAACTGGAACATCAACTTTAAGTTGACGCAGGTTCGGATCGTCACCCCATGCAAAAATCCCTTTTTTAACCTGTTGACCATATTGCTCAAATGAAGCACGAACATCATCAATATCCTTAAAATAATCAGGGTGATCAAAATCAATATTAGTCATAATCGCGTAGTCAGGATGATACGCTAAAAAGTGGTCACGATATTCATCAGCTTCAAAGACAAAGAACCGTGAATCTGGGTTTCCATGACCCACTCCGTCACCAATTAAGTAACTTGTTGGTTCAACATTTGAGAGTACATGTGATAGTAAGCCGGTGGTACTAGTCTTACCATGTGCTCCGGCAATTCCAACAGACGTGTTACTCTCAATGACTTGTTCAACCGTTTGGGGGTACGTTTGAATCGTTAGCCCCAGTTCCTTAGCGCGAACAATTTCTGGATGATCATCACCAAAGGCATTTCCTTGAACAACGACCATCCCCTTCTTCAAATTAGCCGGATCAAATTCATGAATCTGAATTCCAGCCTTTTCTAGAGGAGCCTGCGTAAAAGTCTCTTTAGTAATATCTGAGCCTTCAACATGGTTGCCAAGATCATTTAACACCCGTGCTAGAGCGGCCATTCCGGTCCCTTTAATCCCAACAAAATAGTAACTTTTCTGATTATTCATATTAGTGTTCCTTTCTGTTAGGCGAATAGTTGATTACCACGATTAAAATCAAACGGTGCACCGTTTGCGGCAAAATCATCATCGAGGATTAAACATCCCGGCTTATCAGGAGCATTTTTCAATCCCAATTCACGTGGGGTACAAATCATCCCATCACTTTCAACTCCCAGCAATTTACCGGGCCAAATCAATTTACCATTGGGCATCATCGTACCAACCGTTGCAGCAACGACTTTGATATTTTCTCGCAAATTAACTGATCCACAAACAATTTGGCGCTTTTCACTCCCAAAGTCGACTGTTGCAATGTGCAAGTGATCGGACTTCGGATGATCAATCATTTTTTCTACGTAACCAACTTGAAAATGCGGCTGCGTAGCTGGTTCAATCAACTGCTTGAAACCAGCGGCCGTCAAATGAGCATTAATCTTGTCAATCTGATCAGCATCCAAGTCAACATTACCATTCACTGACTTTAGTTCTGGTAATAATTCACTAGCATGTAAAATATTGTAACCTAATAATTTACCATCCTCGTGATTAGTAATTTCAACAACACCATTTTGGGTTTGTTCGCTTTGGTCACCATTACCAGGCGCAACCATTAACACTAAAATATCGCCCATTTCATGGGAATTATAACTTGCGATTAGCATCTCTCTTAATCATCCCTCTAAGTTTCATTCTTCTTTAAATATTCACAGATTAGATTGTACCATAACTGCCGTAATCAGTAAGCACTAATTACAAAATAAGGGACCCGGCATCATCACGATTGCCTAGTCCCCGCATTTCTATGCTAAACCTTTTAAAAAGTCTTCAACCTGTTCCTTCGTTTTACGATCCTTATTAACAAATCTGCCAACCTCTTGACCGGACTTATAAACCACAAAACTTGGAATTCCCATAATCCCTAAGTCAGCCGCCAAGTCAATATTTTCGTCACGATCTACCAGCAGGAAAGTATAGTCATTAAAATCTTTTTCAATTTCTGGCATTGCCGGTTTAATGAAATTACAGTCAGGGCACCAATCAGCTGTAAAAAATAGAACATAGTTGCCATCAGCAACCCGCTGATTTAATTCATCTTGCGTCATCTTAGGTAAACGTTCCATGCTTACATCTCCATTTCTCTTATTTTATGTAAGTAAATTTTACCACACCTATCAATGTTTCGGCAACTTCACTTAACCAGCAGTCGATTTTCTTGCTGAGAACCTCTAAAATTGTTAAAATACATTTTAATTTAACGACATAAAGAAAGTGATTAGAATGAATAATAGCAATAGCACGTATCGGCCATTGGTCCTTTCCGCAACGTTAGGGATTTCCAGTGTTGCTGGATTTTTATTAGGTAAACTATTAGGCAAAGGACAAATCTCCCCTGCAACAATATTGCATGAGACCATTGATGCCTTTAAAAAAGAAGGGACCGTCGAGGGAAGTTGGATTGACCACCAACCGCACCCTTACCAACGGTTTGCAACCAAAGCTACTGTTTATCGTGGTGGTATCCAGCGGCGCGAAGATGACCAATTAGTAGATTATCGATTCATTGCCGATGCTGAAACTGGTTCAATTTTAAAAATAACACGTGCAAATTAATGTTTTATGTTTAAACGGGTTCTAGGACTGAAAAAATCAAGTCTTAGAACCCGTTTGCGTTACTTCACTATTAAGGAATGCTAATAACTAATTTAGACCAGCACGGCATCATCTAAGATACTAAAGCCAAGTGTTTTAATGTCTTTGTCAAAACCATGCACGGTATCTAATGCCACATCATCAGGCGTAAATGACCGGCGTTCATTATACTTTTGCAAGATTACTGGTGGCACTGTAATAATGTCCACACCAAGTTGTTCGGCCTGCGTAATATTATACACTTCTCGAGTCGAGGCCCAAAGCGTTTGAACATTGTCAAAATCATCCGCCATCTCAACAGAATTCTTCACAAAATCAATTGGATCTGCTCCCGTATCGGCAACCCGGCCAACAAATAACGATACAAATGCTGGTGAACTAGGACATAATGCCGCCAACGCTGCTTGAACCTGCAATTCAGTCGTAATTGCCGTTACGTTAACTTTAATCCCATTAGCTGATAACGTATGAATAAGTTCAGTATTGTAATTTCCCTTTAAATTAATAATTGGGATTTTCACATATACATTTTCACTAAGTCCAGATAAAATTTCCGCTTCACGTTTCATTTCATCAGCAGTTTGACCAAACACCTCAAATGAAACACAGTAGTCCGGAAATTCAGTCACCACTTGTTTGGCAAAGGATAGATAATTTGTCACCCCAGCTCTTTTCATCAACGACGGGTTGGTTGTAAACCCACTCAAATAATCGTTCTTAACCATTTGGCGCATGGCTTTAATGTCTGCACCATCTGAATAAATTTTAATTGCATATTGATTTTGCATTTTTATTTCCTTTCACAAATCAAAACTATACCAATTAATTTTTTCAATCCACGATGCCTATGTTGCCATTAAGTGCTACCCTCGTCAAGTGAAAAGCAGACCATTTTAAGCAAAATCAAATCGTAAGCCTTTATCAGCTACACCAGTGTGCAACCGTGTGTCACGCGATAACCACAAGCTTGCTATTTCATGATAATCGTTTATCAGTTCTTTAAACATTTTTTTAAAAAATTTTTTAAAGAATTTATAAATATAAAGTATACCAATTTTTGCATTTCTCATTCTTTCACAAGTAAAAAACCGTGTTCTAGTGTTCGGCAATTCCGAACAGGAACACGGTTTTACTTTACAAAAGAATCCTTCTATTTATTAATTAACTATCAAAATGGGCAGCTAATTTATAGATTGGTTGCCCCAACTCACTAAATTTATGTTCATATTCAGTCTCAACATTCGTAGCATTCTCATCACTGTGGTGCAGGTCTAACCAAACTCCATCGAACTTCATGCCATAATTATTCAGGCTCTGCAAGGAGAATTCGAAAAAGCCCATATTATCAGTCTTTAACTCTATGCTCCCCCCTTGCTTAACAACCTGCTCATAGCCTGCCAGAAAGGTATGATAGGTAAGCCGTCGCTTAGCGTGCCGCTTTTTCGGCCATGGATCCGAAAAGTTGAGAAAAAGCTTATCAATTTGATGGTCAGCAAAAAAGTCCGTTAGTTCCGCCCCATCAGCACAAATAAATTGTAGATTCGGCAGGTTTTCCGGCAAGGCCTTTTTTAAAGCAATTGCTGCAATGGTCTTTTCAATTTCTAAGCCAATAAAGTTAATATTCGGATATTTTTTTGCCATTCCGATAATAAACTGACCTTTGCCCATCCCAACTTCTAGTTGAATCGGTTGATCTTTCGGGAAGCGATCTGACCACTGCCCCTTCACTTCACTCGGGTTTAAAACCATTTTTTCTGGGTGGGCAACCAGGAGTGGCTCTGCCCACTTTTTATGTTTTACGCGCATTAAAAATTCCTCACTTCTTCATTTTTTCCGTTCGCGACTGAACATATCGAGTTGATAAAATCGGTACTTCAATTAAGGCAATAATCGCATTAATGATTAATTGTTCGAAACTCCGTTGAGTACCAAACGAAGCCAGGACCATTATCACCGCAACAATAATCATTACTTTGCGAATAACATCTTTAAAATCTCTGGTTTGTAATTCGGCACTCACCGGATAAACGTAAGTAAAAGCATTATTAGCATACTGATCATATAGCGGCATTAGCTGGACCGCAATCAAGTAAAGAGCAAGTACCATAATGGCACTATTTAACCATATTATCGGCACAAATGCCAAAATTATCGCCATCACCAATGTTAGGCGTAGGACAAGATCACTGATCTCAGTATTACGCACCAAACCACGACCATATAAAAAATGCCACACAGAATCTTCACGTAACCACCGCATCAGTGGATTTAAATAAGGACGTTTTTTTATGTGTCCTTGTAAATTAGGAACATCCGTAAAAAGGTTGAAAAAACGGTACACCGTTGCCATCCGATTGCGCTCCACTAAAACTGCCCAGCGCCAGTCAATTTCTGACCAAAGCATGGCTAACCAAGCTGTAATTAGGCTACATATAATACTGAGTGCGAGGCCGAAAAGTGGATGAATGATCCAGGTACAAGTCCAAATCAAAAACGGTCCACCCCACTGAATGGAACGTAACCAATCAGCATTTCTAAACCGCAACGTAATTTGCAAAGTGGCCAGCTTCAGCCAGCTCCATTTAGTTAGTATTGCTGTAATGATCACTTCACTAATTAACATAGTGGTCATTCGATCAGTCACCATGGCCAATGGTAAAACGGCCACCACCCCTGCCAGCGTAATCAACTCGGCAGGGATACAGCTATACCAAAAGGCTTGACGAAAATACTTTTTCATCTGAGATGACTGCGGTAATAAGAATACAGGATCGGCATTTTTAACTAGCGTCGCCAACCGTCCTAATTGTGTCACAATCACCATAATTAACACTAGTAGGAATCTAATCCATAAATTATGTGGCGGAATACTTGGCAGTAGTTGAGCATAACCATACGCCAGAGCACCAAACAAGAAAAACAGTGCAATCACAAAATGATCATTAAATACTAATCGCCAGTATTTCAAAAGTAACAGGAAATGTTTTTGCCGGCGTTCATGAAATAGTCTATCCATCCTGCTCACCCTTTGCCATATTTAAATAAATGTCATTCAGTGATGCCTGAGGGTCGTCAGTTGCCTGGCGCATTTCTGCCAGCGTTCCCCGGAATTTCACCCGACCATTGCTTAGTAGAACAAACCGGTCGCAGTATTTTTCGGCTGTGTCCAGTACATGGGTGGACATTAAGACCGCCGCTCCGGCTTGTTTACGATCTTCAATTATATCGAGCAAATCCCGAACTGCTAGCGGATCTAACCCATAAAATGGCTCATCGACAATGAATAATTGGGCATTGGTAATGAAAGCACACACGATCATTACCTTTTGCTTCATTCCCTTAGAAAAATCAGCAGGAAACCAATCAAGTTTATTTTCAAGCCGAAACTTCTTTAATAAGCTAGTTGCTCGTTGCCAAGCTTCATCATGGTCTAACTGATAGGCTTTGATGGTTAGTGCAATGTGTTCGCGCAACGTTAACTCATCATATAGAATCGGGGTTTCTGGAACATAGGCAATTTGCTGCTTGTAGCCAATCGGATCCGTTGCAATATCGTGTTGGTTGAGCACAATCGAACCAGAAAAAGGATGCAATAAACCGATTAAGTGGTTAATGGTGGTTGATTTTCCAGCACCGTTTAAACCAATCAATCCAACCAGTTCTCCTGGATGAACCTCAAAACTAACTTGATGCAAAACCGGAATTTGAGAATAACCACCTACCAAATTATGGACTTGTAATGTCATGCGGTATTCCTTCTTTTTTCATTATTTATTCTTGATTATAGCATACCGCAATTCACGACTTTTCCCAATTAAAAAGGAATGCGGTATACTAATACATATCAACTAAGAAATGAGGAACGTAATATGACTGACTGCATTTTTTGTAAAATTATCAATGGTGAAATTCCAAGCTACACGGTTTATGAAGATGACGTTGTCAAAGCCTTCTTGGATATTTCACAAGGTACTCCTGGTCACACCCTCGTGGTGCCTAAAAAGCATGTCCAAGATATTTTCGCTTATGATGAGAAGTTAGCTGGCGAAGTTTTTGCGCGGTTACCTAAAATTGCACGCGCAATTAAGCAGTCTAACCCTGACATTGTCGGAATGAATATTTTAAATAACAATGGTGCGGTTGCTTACCAATCAGTCTTCCACTCTCATATTCATTTAATTCCCCGTTATTCTACTCAAGATACGTTTAGCATTAACTTCACTGATAACTCTGATCAATATACCGATGCTAAATATCAAGCAATTCAAAAAGCAATTGTTGATCAAATGGAGAAATAATATGAAAAAATTGTCGATGGAATGGCAAGCCCTCAAAAAGGTCGTCCGTAATTATCATCAACTCCAACGAAATGTGGCTAAGTTACCATCGCGTTTTGCTAAAGCAACTAAAACCATTCATGAATTACAGCGAGCTACACAACGATACCAATTTAAAATTCAACCATCAATTAAGAAGATAGAGCAGATTTTAGCCAAAAGTGAGTAATAAAAAGGCGTGATTATCATGTTACTGCATCAGCAGCCTGATAATCACGCCTTTAATTTTTATGAATTAATTGGAACTGCTGCTTGAACTTGTTGAACTAGAGTTGGCAGTTGAAGAGCTACTTCCAGAAGCAGCACCAGTATTAGCACTTGGGTTTAAGTATTGTGAAAGGATGTTTTGCAGATCCTTATCCTTAATTGAAACGTTCCCCTTCTTTAGGACCTTCGAAATAACCTTTTCCATAAATGATTGGTTATTCATATTTTGTTGAACAATTTTGGTCTTCAAATCGGCAATGTGGGCACTCTTAGCACCCTTAGCTGGATGCTTAACCATGTAAATAACTTGGTAACCATTGTCGGTCTTCACAGGTTCCTTCGTATATTCACCAGTCTTTAATGCAAAGGCAGCCTTCTTATATGCAGAATCAACGGAAGTGCTTGTATTATCAAACGCTGGGACAATTCCACCCGTACTCTTATTGGAAGTATCAGTTGACTTGGACTTTGCCAACTTCTTAAACTTCTTGTACTTGTTACCACTCGTACTATCTAACTGACTAATAATATCCTTAGCATCATCCTCTGAACCAACCAGAATTTCAGCGGTTTCAACCTTTGGTTCATACTTCTTCCATTGCTTATTAATCGCCTTGTTAGAGAAAGTGGAGTAGTGACGAACCGCTGCTTCAAGAAGCAAACGGGACTTAATTTGGTCTTTAAAAGTCTTTTCAGTTAGGTTTTGTTGTTGCAAAACTGCACTAAATGATGACCCATATTGTGACTTATAAGAATTATATTCCTTATTAACGTCAGCCTTGGAAACTTCCTTACCGTATTGTTTTTGTAAGACCTTATCCAAAATCATTTGCTGCAAGACAGCCTTCCCTTGGGAAGTATTTTTCATACTACTATAGTATTCGTCTTGGGTGATCTTACCACCACTGGTCGTTGCAACTGCTTTATTACCACAAGCAGCTAATGGCATCATTACAGCGACACCAGCCAAAATTGCTAATAATTTTTTTGATTTCAAATCAATTTCACATCCCTTAAATAGTTAATCACCAATCTAATATAACATAATCTGGAATAGTTTTACGTCTGAAGACAATTGTTTATGAAAATTTCATTATTTTTTCTTATTTTCATCAGGTTGGTAAAAAGATCGATTATCAAGCGCAAAAAGGCGGTCAGTAAATTCGCCAGGGGAAACCTTGGATAAAGCTGATTGCATCATCATAATGGAGGCATCCAATTCATCTAAATGATGAAGAACTTCTGCTTCTAATAATTCTGGCCGGACTGGGGAACCGTATTCCAGCAATCCATGGTGAGATAAGACCATGTGACGCAATAACACCACCGTTTCACTTTCATAATCAATTCCCAATTCTTGACAAGCGGCACAGATTTCACCGTCAATCAACGAAATATGCCCCAGTAGTTTCCCCGGAATGGTGTACTGGGTACCAACCGCTCCCGAAAGTTCCACTGTTTTCCCCAAGTCATGAAGTAACGCTCCGGCGTACAATAGCGATTCATTAATCCCCGGATATTGTTGAATGACACTCTGGGATAAACGCAAAATCGACAGGGTATGGTATGAAAGGCCCCCGACAAAAGCATGGTGGTTGGTTTTGGCTGCCGGCGATTGAAAAAAGGTTTCGCCATGCTTAGCTAATAAGTGGTTGACGATTTGTCGCCAAGTTGGCTCTTTAATTGCCATTACAAATGGTCGTAAGGCGCCTTTTATTTGGTCTTCCGTCTCTGGTGCTCGTTCAACATATAATTCTGGTTGATGCGGTTCATCTACAGTTGCTAACCGCACTGCTGTAATACTGACTTGAGGACGTCCTTGATAGCTAGTACGTTGCCCCTCAACCTGTACAACTACCCCAGATTGAAAATCTTGAATTTGCTGATCCGTTACGTCCCATAAATTACCGGCAATTTCTCCAGATTGATCACCAAAAGTAAGTGCCAGATAATTAGCTCCTTTTTGGGTTGTGCGCACTTGAGCATCCTTCACGAGTGCAAAGATCTTGAAATGATCACCGTCTTGAAAATCGTTAATTTGTTTTGCCACACCGATTACCCCTCTGATAGTAAAAGACGGCCACCTAAAGAGTGCCCGTCCGCTTAGAATTTAGTCCATTGCCTTTTTGTATAATTCTTGAATTGGTGCGGTAATGGTTTGGTTCAATTGTTGCATCATCGCATCCATTTGTCGTTCCTTTTCCATTAACTTCTTCACAACATCCTTCTTGCTAACTTCGCTAGCCAAATTTTGGACATTCTTAATTTCATCTTCGGTTAGCTTTTGTCCTTGCATTTGCTTTTGTTGGGCAGCTGCTTGCGCCTTTTGGAAGTTCTTAAAAAGCTCAAAGGCATCCTTATCTGCCATCATTTCATTAAAAGCAGCTTCAAGCGCCGTGTATTCCTGCGTTTCACGCATTTGTTTTGCTAAATCATTGGCGGTGTCATAAATATTTACCATGATAGAGTCCTCCTAAAATTTCATCTTTTTTATTGTATCATGCTTTCAGTAATTGTCTAAAACATCGAACGAATTCCATTCCAAAATTGACTCGCCCGATCACCAAGCTCACTTGCTCCCCGCTTAAATTCATCAGCAAGTTGACCAGTCCAGTTACTTTCTGATTTAGTCCCTGCTTGAGCGCGTTCTTGAGCATCTTTAACCGTAAACTGGGTGCCCTTCGTATTTGGCAACAAGCTGCCCATTTCAGTCTTAAATAGCGAATTAATATCTGTGCTTTCAACGCTAGAAAGGTACTGATTCTTCTTAGCGTTATCATATCCTTCCCAAGTGGCCACCACGACGTCAGGAGTATAACCAATTATCCACTGGTCACGATCGTTATTATCGTCCTTACCAGTGTCGGTGGTGCCGGTTTTCCCTGCTAAGGTATAGCCACTTGGGCGCGCTGTTTTCCCAGTACCGTGCTTGTAAACACCAATTAACATGCTCGTCATTTGGTTAGCAATTTTTTGTGATATAATCCGTTTTGTTTTCAATCGGCGGTCACGCTTAATGACCTTTCCTGATGAATCTTCAATCTTCGTAATAAAATGGGTAGTCGGTAATTGACCGCCTGAAGCAAAGACTGCATATGCCCGTGCCATTTGAGCTGGTGAAACCCCTTTAGTCATCCCACCAAGGGCCAGTGCTAAGTTACGATCACCTTTTGTAACCGGAATGCCAAATTGTTGGGCCATTCGATAACCGGTATTAACCCCGATTTTATTTAGTAGCCAAACTGCTGGTGCATTCAAGCTTTCGTAAACCGCTTTGTACATTGGGACACTCCCGCTGTATTGGTGATTATAATTCTGTGGTGTGTAATGATTACTGCCATACGATTGTTTTTTGTCTGCCAAGCTGGAATCATAAAAATAACCATGTTCCAGCGCTGGGGTGTAAACTGCAATGGGCTTCATCGTTGATCCAGGTTGGCGAGTCATCTGGGTTGCCCGATTATAGCCCCGGAAAACATGCTTGCCCCGACCACCAACGATGGCCATGACACCACCGGTTTTCGGATTCATCGCAATTGAAGCAGATTGTACGGTTGCACCATTGCTGGCTGGAAAGTTATCGTCATCATCATAGACATTCTGCATTGCTCGCTGCTGACCTTGATCTAAGGTCGTGTAAATTTTATAACCATTATTCATAACCTCTTTTTCGGACAGGTGGTAACGACTAATGGCTTCACTGATAACAGCATCAAAATAGTATGGATACTTATACGTATCCTCGTAATGGTAACCGTTACTAATCGTTAATGGTGTCTGCTTATATGAATTAGCAGCTGACTGGCTCAATTTTTTATTTTCAACCATCAATTGTAAGACAACATTGCGTCGTTGCTTAGCTGCTTGTGGATGATCCACTGGATCATAAATTCCTGGAGAGGTTAGCATTCCTGCCAAAGTGGCAGCTTGTGGCACCGTTAGTTCACTCGCGTTGCGATTAAAATAACGCTTTGCTGCATCTTGAACTCCCCACACTCCATGACCAAAGTAGGCATTGTTTAAATACATGGTCAAAATTTCTTTTTTTGAATATTTATTTTCCACTTCAATGGCAATAAATATTTCCTTAGCTTTCCGCGAAAAAGTTTGCTGCTGAGTTAAAAATGCATTCTTGACTAACTGCTGGGTTAACGTACTCCCCCCACCAGAAATGTAATCACGATGAAGCAGCTTGTTTTTTAAAAGCAAGAATCCGGCACGACCAAGTCCACGGAACGAAAACCCATGCTCATGATAAAATCCCCGATCTTCGGTTGAAAGGACCGCATCGGGTACATTTTGGGAAATTCGATCTAATTTAACATACGTCCCCTTTTGGGAATAAAGGCTACCAGCTTGTTGATTATGGCGATCATAAATAATCGTATTCCGCTCAAGACGTGAAGCGAGTTTACCAACACCAGCCGTTTTAGCGACAATCGTGAGATAAATACTCATAAATAAAAAAAGGGTCAGACAAATGACAATTAGCCATCTCGTTAATTGATAACGATGCCAAAACCTTTTTAGCCACGCGAGAAACTTCTGCCAATGTTCTTTAACCCATCCTTGGATTCGCTGACGTAAATTGTCTAGTTTGAACGACTTCATTTAATCCTCCATTATTTACCAATCCAAATAATTCTATCACAAAGCAACATTTTCCAGCATTTTTTCGCAGACCTTTAGTAAAACTTATTCAAAAGAAAGCGGGACAAAGCTTTGATGGCTTCGTCCCGTTTTTTGGCAGACCCGTGTTAATTTTAACTAAACTTATTACATTTCATCTGGTGCCTTAACCCCAAGTAAAGCTAAGGATGACTTCAGAACTTCACTAACTGCCTTGACCAAAGCAAGACGAGCCATCTTTTCATCATCGTCAACCAAGATTCGGGTGTGAGCGTAATATTGGTTAAAGTCCTTTGCTAATGCGAGAGCATACTTTCCAACTAATGATGGATCATATTCGTTAGCTGCACGTTCAATAACCTCACCATACTGACCTAGCCGGGTCAAAATTCCCCAAGCTTCATCACCAGATAACGCTAAAGATTCAGCTTGAGCAAAGTCAGGTGTCCCCGCCTTGCGTAAAATACTTTCTGCCCGTGCATGAGCATATTGAACATACGGACCCGTTTCCCCTTCGAACTTAACAACATCTGCTAATTTGAAGTCAATGGAGTTTGTCCGTTCATTCTTTAAATCATGGAAAATAACGGCGCCTACCCCAACTTGACGGGCCACTTCATCCGCATTTTGTAGTTCAGGATTCTTTTCCGCGATTTGCTGACGAGCCAATTTAATGGAATCATTCAAAACATCTTCTAGTTGAACAATATTCCCTTTCCGCGTGGACATTTTTTTACCATTCAGGCTCATCAATCCAAATGGAATATAGTGAATTTGTTTGGACCAGGTAAAGCCCATTTCACTAAATACCGCTTTTAATTGATCAAAGTGGTTACGTTGCTCTGCACCTACAACATACAGAGCTTGTGCAAAGCCATACATTCGTTTTCTAAATAAGGCGGCAGATAAGTCACGAGTAATGTAAAGTGATGAACCATCTGATTTCTTAATTAGGGCCGGATTTAGATTGTATTTTTCTAGATCAACAATCTGAGCCCCCTTACTTTCTTGAAGTAAATGCTTATCCTGCAATAGTTGATCAATTTCTGCCATTTTATCATTGTAGAACGCCTCACCATTATAGGAGTCAAAATCAATGTCTAGTAACCGGTAAATCTTCATAAATCGTTTTAAAGATTCCGCCCGGAACCATTTCCAAAGACGGTAGGCTTCTGGATCACCGTTTTCAAGATTTTTAAACCACTCCCGACCTAAATCATTATATTCAGGATGCGTATCTGCTTCGGTATTAATTTTAACGTAATATTTTTGCAGAGTATTGATTGGATCTTGTTGGACCTCTTCTTCATTTCCCCACATCTCATAAGCAGCCATTAATTTACCAAACTGGGTTCCCCAATCTCCAAGGTGGTTAATCCGAATTGGATTATAGCCCACTTTAGCTAAAATATTAGCAATCGCATTACCAATTACCGTCGAGCGCAGGTGCCCCATCCCCATTGGCTTAGCAATATTAGGAGAAGACAGGTCAATCGCAACGTTAGCCAAGTGACCAAGGTCTTGTGAACCATAATTTTCTGGATCAGCCAAAATGGTTTTGAGAATGTTTTCACCAACCACCTGCTTGTCTAAAAAGAAATTAATGTACGGTCCCGCAACCACAACTTTTTCAAATCCAGTCTGATCAATTTTAGCCAAGAGCTCTTGGGCAATTATCTGTGGTGCTTTATGAAGTGTTTTGGCTAAAAAGAAAGTTGGAAAGGCGTAATCACCATTGTTAGAATCCTTAGGCCGTTCAATCTTATCGGCAATTTCGTTCATTGATAAGTCAGTTAATGCTGGTTGTAATGCTTTAATTACTTGCTCTCGTTCGTTCATCTGTATTCTCCTTTCAATAAAAAAAGTCTCTAATAAGCTTACAAAGCTTACTAGAGACGAGATTACCCGCGGTACCACTCTAATTGAAATGTAATTCCACTCATTCAAATTATTATAATGCTGACTTTTGCACGCTTCAAAGGGATCGCTGCCCAGCTTTCACCATCCTGAACTCGCTTGCTATTGACTGCCCTTTTACTTCTCAAAAGTCATTACCACGGTAATTAAAAAAGCATCATCTTGACGACGGTGCCCTGTGGTAAGCGGGTAACGAGAATCGAACTCGCGACTCAACCTTGGGAAGGTTGTGTTTTACCACTGAACTATACCCGCATAATCAAATCGGTAAAAAAGTACCTATTTGATAATAACACATTTTTACTACTTGTCAGTATCTTTTTTGGCTTTTTTTGTTGTTTTCCGTTTCCGGGTTGTCTTATTGGCCTTTGCTGCTTTTTCAGCAGCTTCTTTTTCTTCTTTAGCTGCTTCTTCACGGTCTTCATCAGTCCGCGGAACAGCTTTCAGAATTGTAGCAGACGTCTTACGAACAACGGCCCGCTTATTTAATTCATTAATGCTTGTCTTATCCTCGGGGTCAAAATCCTCGATGGACATCATAATTGAATTATCATAAACTTTCTCAACGGTTCCAGTAAAGTCATGTTCCAACTGGCCAAACTTCTCAGCCTTAACAACATCGCCAACCTTAAAGTATGTCATTCAATCCACCCCATCAGTTATAAAATCAGTAATGATGACTATTTTACTCATTTTCAGGCCATTTTTCAAGTCGTCTGCTTTCTCAGTAAAATAATGATAAAATGTTGCTAAACAATTATAAAGGAAATTACCTATGAAAAACATTTATCTGTTTATTTGTTGCGGAATTTTATTATTTATCAGTGTTACTTGTGGGATGCATTCTACGATTGATAAACGTACTAGTAGCTGGCTTGTAATAACCAGAATCATTATTCTAGCAATGCTCGTGGGGAAAATTGTTTTCTTCTTATTGACTTTACCGATTATTAGTTGGCGTTTGCTCATTCAGATTGTTGCTTTAATCGTCTTATTCGTAATGGTTGAAATGATTTTTCGACGAAAATTATTAACTTTCGGAGTTCCATGGCTTGCTTTTATTTTAGAAGCTACAACTTTTGTAGTCAGTCTTGTTTGTATTTTTTAAAGACCAGTTTATAATAGAAGTTAATCGGCGCTCTTAGTGTAACTGGATAGCACATGAGATTTCGGTCCTCATTATCAGGGTTCGAGTCCCTGGGAGCGCATTGAATATTTGTTAAAAGCGTTGATATATCAACGCTTTTATTTTTTACTGTGTACCCATCATGTGCCATTAGTAATTACACAAAAAGACCCAGCGCTTAATCAAAGTTAGCACTGGGTTCTTTTATACTGGGAAGTGGTTCAAAGTTGTTAAAAACTTTTGTCACACCCATCTTTGGGAAGGAATCATTTTCAGCCCTTTGCGAGAAAGCTATTATCTAAACTTAACTCATCAATTTTAATTCATCTTCCGCAAAGTAACTATTTATTACCTAGTGCACGCCGGTAACCACACACTTCAAATAATATTACAGGTTACTCTTATGCTGCTTCTGACCTACTAAATCTTCAGCCGCTAGGCACGCGTAGATTTCTTGTTGTATCTACCTATTTCCTTCCACGTCTTTAATATAACATTAAATGTAAGCGATTTCAATAGTTGTTTTTACATTAGCCAATCGTTCCTAACAACGCAAGCAAAGCAACTAAGTTATTAATTGCGTGCAACCAAATTGTATTCGTGATATTACCAGTTTTACGATAAATGAAAGCAAAGACTGCCCCTAAATAAAAATAAATTAAATAGCTAATAATGGTCGTACTAGAATGTTCCAATGTAAACAAAAGCCCTGATAATAAAATCGGTAACCAGAACGCTTCCCGCTTAAAGAAGAAATTCATTAATACACCACGAAAAATTAGTTCTTCAGCAATCGGATTCAGCACAACTGCCGCAAATGACATAATTATAAAGACCACCTGATTACTGCTTAATAAACGACCAATTAATTGATTATTCGCCGTTTCCGTTTGATGATAAATCAGGTAATTCAGTAAATTTAATACTTGTTCACCAAGAATGACCGCGAGACATCCGCCAATAATCCATTTAAGATGCTGTCCTAGCCCCTGAGTGCTTGGTTGCCAATGGCGATACTTTAGGAAAAGGTGGCGTGCCCATAAGATTATTCCACCAAACACAATTACGTAGATCACAATCAAGAGTGCTAACATAGCTGGCACCGTTGAATACTTACGAATAAAAAGTAAAATAACTGGTGGTACCTGAATCAATAATGCCAATAGTCCGACAATTAAAACCCGCAATATCCAAAGCGGTCGTTTTGTTGCATTCATAAATTCACTTCCCTCAAAAGTTTTATTCATAATATCACAAAACCTCTGTCACGCTGACAGAGGTTTTCTTTTTTATTCAACAGGACGCCCTGTACTGGAACGTTCAGTTAACTTTACTGGGACATCCACTAATTGTCTAGACATCTGAAGATCGTTAATCCGATTTAGTATTAGGCGAGCACTTGTTTCTCCTAATTCTAAAATTGGTTGTTCAATGGTTGTTAACTTTGGCGTAACATACTCGGCTAAGTCAATATTGTCATAGCCCATCACCGAAAGATCTTCTGGAATCTGAATTTCCCGTTCATGAAGGCCACGATAAAGACCAATCGCCAATTCATCATTTCCACAAAAAACTGCCGTGGGCCGACGTTTTAATACTGCATCCGTCTGTTCATAACCGCCTAATTTAGTTAAAGGGGCAGCAACCAAATCCTGCTCTTCATTAAAGTGAATTCCCCGCTGCAGCAGTCCATTAATAAACCCGTCTAACCGTTTACGCAAATTTCTCGTTAACTGCTTTGGCATCATCACCACAATCCGTTTGTGACCTAATTTTGCCAAATGTTCAGCAGCAATTGAACCACCTTGATAATCATCAACCTGCAGGCGGTCACCATCATCATTAATTTGATTCCGATCAAAAAGTAAGTACGGAATCCGGTTAGGCTTTAAAATATTATCAATCGTATCTGCCGTGACACTAGAACTAGCAATAATCAAGCCATCAACAGACCGCTCAACCAAATTTCCTAGGTAATATTTTTCGGTGGTTTCATCATTACTGGCACTGAAAACCAATGGTAAATAGTGTGCGTTGCGACAAACAGTTTGGATACCACGAAAGAAAGTACTAAAAAACGGATTACCAATATTCGGTACCAACACCCCAATTGTTTTGGATGAATGAAGAATCAAATTGCGGGCATTAAAATCCGGAACATAATGCATTTCGTCCTTCAGCTTTAAAACTCGCTCTTGTGTTTTTTTACTAAAACGGGCTCCCTTACCATTCAAGATTTGTGAAACTGTCGTTACCGAAACCCCGGCTTTCTCCGCTACATCCTTGATTGTTATTTTATTCGTCATCAATTTCCCTCATTCTGCGTTAAACGATTTACTAAAACAGTTTACTACGGATTGAAAGGGATTTCAATTATTTTCAAAATGGACTCCAAAGACATTCTGCATAATTTCCTTTGCTTGCGCACATTGGGTTCCCCGAACCCTCAGATAATCAATCTTAGCCAACAAAATTTCATATTCCCATAGAGAAGAAAGGTCATGTTCGTTTAAATAATGTAAATTCAGTTTGATGGCTGACAAACTATGAATCAAGCCCGTAAAATCATCTTCACCCTTATAACGATCTGTCCCGATTACTACCGGTAGCTGATGCTGATAAGAATCCTCCAGCAGTGTCCTTAAGATATTGGTATTTTGATAATCATGATGCCGCAAAAATTCTTGCAATTTCCAAATATCGAAATAATGATGGTCTTCGGCTACTTTGCATTTTAAAGAGACCGTCGTTAAATAGTCAGTATGCGCTTGAACCTTATGAATACTTTCGAGCCGGATGGCGGTTAATCCGTTAATTTTACCATCCCAATCAATTCCTAATAACAGAACAAATAATGGATCGATTGCAATCACAAAGCCAACATTAAAAATATCATCATCGACAAAGTTATAAACTTCGACCAAATACCCTTGCTGGTTTGCCATTACTAATTGTTCTTTAATTTCGTTTGGTGACATTTGCATTCCTCCACAAAAAGATAAAATAATTTAATTTATATCATTATTTCGATAACACTGTACTCGCCTATTCATTGGCACTGTCGTTTTAACGCTTGATAATATCTGGATCATAATAGGCAACACCACTTTTTTGTAGTAAGATAGTTTACATTGTAAAACTATTTAAAAGAGGAGCCACTATGGTGATTATTACAGCAGGCATGATTGGTGTTGGTAAAACGACCCTTACAGGTAAGATTGCTGACCATTTACACACACAAGCGTTTTTTGAACCCGTTGGTGAAAATCCAGTATTACCACTATACTACAAGAACCCTAAGCAATATGGTTTTTTGTTGCAAATTTACTTTTTAAACAAGCGGTTCTCGATGATCAAAAAGGCTTTGAATGATGATAACAATGTTTTAGACCGTTCCATCTATGAAGATGCCCTATTTACGCGAGAGAACAATGCTGAAGGTAATATCTCTGATACTGAATTAGATGTCTATCTCAAGTTACTAGACAATATGATGGCAGATCTCAAACAACTGCCAAAACGGGCCCCGATCTAATGGTCTACTCAGAAACGGACTTCGAAACCATCCTCTATCGGATTAAAAAACGGGGCCGTGATTATGAGCAAATTGATAATAAACCATAATTAAAGGACTACTATTATAAAATGTGGAATGCTTATAAAAAGTGGTACCGTGATTACGATGCTAGTCCTAAAATGAAAATTGATTTGGAAAAATATAATTTGGAAGATCCACGTAACGTGGATATCGTTTTACAAATGATTGATGATAAACTAGCATCGCTTCGTTAAGTCACCAACGCAACATTACTTACAACTCAGAGGATGGTTCTTACCTCCTCTGGGTTTTATTTTACCCAACGCTTGAACAACTCCACCACCCCAACCGAGCTAATTCCACCAATTAGTGGAATTATAATTCCCTTACGTTTTGTAGTTTTCTGCCGCCGGACTGGTTGTTTTGCGGTCATCTTATGCTTCTCATCAATTGGCTGAGAATTCTTGAACTGCTCCTTTTTCTCTGGAATTTGGTCATACTTAGTCAAATCATACGCTTGAATCAAATGATCTAATTTTTGATGATACCGCGGATCAGTTGCATATTTTTGATTAAGTGCCCGTGTTGCTGTTTGATAGTCTAAGCAGTGTCGCTTATGTACCTGTTCATATATTTCTTGATCTAATACCATTGCGTAATCCTGCAGCGATTCCATTACTGAAGGATACTTTCGAAATACATGCTGCTCTGTTAGGTCACATCCCATCCGATGCTCCTGAGTTGGCATGGTCGTACTCTGCCCATGGTACGATCCTTTAATGCCAAATAAATTATAATGCGTTCGTGCCAAATCACTCCGTCCCCAGTCACTCTCTAAAATTGCCTGGGCAATCATTACTGAAGCAAAAAGGTCATGTTCTTGAGCAATCTTTTGCGCATCCGGGGCAATTAAGTTAATAAAATCTTGCTCATTTTTCGATAACGGCTGTCGAGCAACCGGTCCATTCGTATTCTCCTCCTGGTGTTCTTTCACTTGTTTTATTTGATTTGGCTCCCTCGTTTGGGGTTGTTCACCAGAATCTGAAGATGATATCACTGCAGTTAAATTACTGTGTTTTGCCTTCAAGCATCCCGCCAATCGATTCACTGTCTCGGGATCTAATTGATTCATTTCATCATCTGATAATGGTGGTCGTGCTCCTGTAATAATTGCCCCAGCCAGTTGTTCACACTCATTTGGCGAATAGTTAACGCTGGCAAGCACTGGATTGGTACTGGTTGATAACAAAGTACTCGTGACAATAATTCGTAAAATATAGTTTTTCATATTTTTACCTCCTGTATTATATAGACGGCAAAAATACAAAAAAAGATTGGAAAATATCAAAATTTTCCAATCTTTTTTTAATAAACGATTACTGGTTCATGAACCACAATGGCATGATATGCTGTTCCAGCATCACTCGGGTGCATATTTACACATCCATTTGAACCATCATTAAGATAAGCCGATTTAGACCAGTTAGATCGCCAACTAGCATCATGGAAGCCAACCCCACTATTAGTAAAGGCTGACCAGTATGATACTGGTTGAGTATATGACTTACCACTATCGCCCGTTCCACGGAGAACTGATGGACTTTGTTGATACATAATGTACCAAACACCTTTTGGCGTTGCGTCACCGCTGCTCTGCTTTCCAGTAACAACATCCGCACTAAAGACCTCTTTACCGTCTTTGTAGAACCAAGCGTGCTGATCAGCAATTGAAACTTCTGCATAGGTGTTACCAAGGCCGTGATTCTTAGTTACTCCATAGCCAAGACCACCAGTATAGTAACCTTCTCCAAAGATATCTGCTTTAGCATTAACCGACTTCTTACCATCAACTAATGCCTTGCCCAGAGTTTTACCGGCTTTGGTTTCACTAATCTTCCAGCCATAACTACCGCCCTTAGCAGTATTAATCACCTTTCCAGAATGCGTCTTGAACTTAAATGACTTTCCTAAGGTCGCCTTTTCTCGATTAATCTTTTTAACGGTTGGTTTTAAAGCTGCTGTATCAAAAGTATATTTACCGTCCTCATAAGTAACCTTAGTTAAAACGTCCTTACTACTAAGCCGGTAGCGCTTTTGCTCCACTTGATAATTAACGGAACGGTGATTTAACTTTTGCAGCTTATTCTTTTGCTTTTTAATCTCTGAACTACTTGCTCCCAAAGGCTGCGTATATAGCTTTGGTAATCGAATCGATGGATCATAAGCATTTTGGTCCAAACGGCGCATTAATCGTTTGACATCATATTGGTTACCCTTTTGGGGCTTCGTTGTGGTAACCTGATTGTTTTGCCAAACAACTTTTGCATTTACTGGAGCTTGACGATTTTCATTTAAAGTCTTCAGCTTCCGTTCAACACTCTGCTTAATACCCTTAACTCGTGAAGAATCGCTTTCGCTCGGAGTGATCTTTAAGTTACGCTGCTCACTGCTTGGAAATAGCGTGAATTGCTTCTGCAGTGCAGTCTTAAACTTACCTTGATCAGCTTTGCGATAACCAGCCGAAGTCCGACTGCCTTGATAAATTAGCTGACCATCTAAATAAACCCGGTTGGTCAATTTAGTTTGTGAAACTTTATCATAGGCCTGCGCTTTTGTTAATCCACCAACGTTAATCCCATTAATCTTTGTATTTTTATTAAAATGAGTACTTTGGTGCCAATATGATCCTCCAATAATTATGACTAGAGCAGCCACAATTCCAGAAGCAACCTTGCCTTTTGTATTCATCTAAAAATCTCCCAATATCTTATTTTTATTACAATTCTGTAACAAGAAACACTCATAATCATAACACTAATTACTTTTAATGAGAAACGAAAAAGTAATTTTTATTTTTATAAAATGATCCCCACCAGTATTACTCACTAGTGGGGATATTTCATAATGATAAACGCAGATTAAATTTCTGGATAGATCACATCTTCAACCTTAACTGGTTGATTATTTTCATCCGTCTTAACTACGGTAACGTCACATGGTGCATGGCGAATTACGTAAGCCGCGGTTGAGCCTACAATAATCCGTCCAATGACATTCAACCCGGTGGCCCCCACAACAATCATGTCGACATCATGCTTCTTAGGATATTGATCAGTAATGGCAATCTTGGCGTTCCCAACCATGACTGAAGAATCCACGTCCGTTAACCCTGCTTGTTTAGCGTCTTCAACTAACTTTGCAAGAGTTTTCTTCATCCGTTCAACTGCAGCATCATACATATCACGATCAATAATTCCATATCCCGCTGCAGTTGGGTAGTGTTCACCATTAACAACACTTAATAAGTGTAAGTGCGCCTCATTCCGCTTTGCCAAATCAATCGCCTTATGAAAGGCCATCATTGATTGTTTGGAACCATCAATCCCTACTAAAATGTTTTTGTAATTTGCCATTCTAATCACTCCTTTTATTCCGTTACCAAATCATGAATTGCTTGCATATAAATCGCCATCGACTTAATCAAATCATCAACCGGCTGATACTCATTTGCCTGGTGCATTGTGTTTGGCGTATCTGGCATCAATGCACCAAATGCAACTCCATTATCAATTAATTGTCCATACGTTCGTCCACCAATACACTCCGGCTTGGCATCTTGGTCACCAGTAACATCAATGTATGACTTCATTAATGTTTTAACAAGGGGATCTTCCGGATCCACAAAGTGCGGTGCATGGAAAGAGTCATAATGAGCATCAATCGCGAACTCAGCGGCAACCGGCTTAACCTTCGCAAGGATCTCATCAGGAGTAATTCCTTTAGGGAAGCGGAAATTCATGTCCATGTGACCACCCTTTTGACCATCGAAATTCATAATGCCAGCGTTCATCGTTAAGTCACCCATGACAGGATCAGTAAATGCTGTCTTAAAGCCGGCCATCCGATCATCCAAGTGTAAATAATCAGCTACATAATCAATAAAATTCTTAGCGTTTCCACCAAAGTGTAAGGATTGCAAGAATTTGGCCATGTATGTTCCGGCATTAATCCCCTTTTCCGGTTCCATACCGTGAGCGGCTTTACCAATCATTTCTAAATGAAGCCCATCTTCCATTTCCTTCGCATCACCTGTAACTGGATTTTGCTTGAGAAAATCACCATACCGCTCCATCACTGTATGCTTATCAGCTGTTTCCATAACAACTTCTGCTTCACGTGGCACCATGTTAAACCGTAAACCGGACTTAAATGATTTCAGAATGTCTTGCCCTTCATTGCCACCAGCAATATCGAGATTAATTGAAAACATTCCCTTTTCTCCGTTATAAACGGGGAATTCTGCATCTGGGGAGAAGCCTAAGTCAGGCATTGGTTCGGTTGCAAAATATTTAGTCATGCCAGTCCAATCGTTCTCTTCATCGGTACCAGCCACAAACCGAACCTTTTTATGAAACTTAACTCCCATCTCTTTTAAGGTCTTTAATGCATAGTAGGCTGCCAAACCGGGGCCCTTATCATCAGAGGCTCCACGACCAATAAAATTACCATCTTTAATCACTGGGTCAAATGGATCACTATCCCAGCCCTTTCCTGCCGGCATCACGTCGAGATGGGCTAAAATAGCAATGGTCTCATCACCTTCACCCCATTCAGCATAACCAACCACATTATCAATGTTTTTCGTCCGAAAACCATCCTTGGCGGCCATCGCTAAGAAAGTATGCAACGCTTGAGTCGGTCCTGGTCCCAACGGTGCATCCGGGGTTGCTTGTGAATCATCACGAACACTAGGAATCTTCACTAACGTTGTCAAATCACGCAAGTAGTCATCTTTTTGCGCATTTGCTTTTGACATCCAATCAGCCATGATTCTGCCTCCTATTATTCTTTCTACATTGATTATGATACCATAGGTTTGTAGTTGATTAAATCGTTTCCATTCATTAACACGAGGAAGTGTCAATTTATATGCAAAAATTAGATAGTTCAATTTTAAAGACTGTTATTACGCCCCGTCCTCAGGAAAGTTTTAAGGGGACCTTTGGTAAAATTCTCTTAGTTGGTGGCAATCACCAATTCGGCGGTGCCATTATCATGGCCAGTACCGCCAGTGTCTACAGCGGTACCGGCCTGGTCACGGTTGCAACAGATCCCATTAATTCCAGTGCCATTCATTCACAGTTACCAGAGGCAATGGTAATTGATTTTAATGACACCAAAGCAGTTGCTCAGCTGACAGAAAAAGTGGATACCATCGTAATTGGCCCAGGGCTCGGTGAAGAAGTGGAAAGTAAAGCAATTCTGGAGAATGTTTTTCAGCATACCAATGAACATCAAGTGGTTGTGATTGACGGTTCAGCCATTACCTTAATGGCACGAGATCACATTGCTCAACCGAAGGGTCACATTATCTATACTCCTCACCAAATGGAGTGGCAACGATTATCTGGGATTAAAATTGCTGATCAAACTGAAACCGTCAATAGAAAAGTCCGGGATGAGTTAAATGCCACCGTGATTCTGAAAAAACACCATACCGAAATTTATACTGACACCAAAGTCTACCAGCTTCCCATTGGTTCTGCAGCCCAAGCGGTTGGTGGGATGGGTGACACCTTAGCCGGAATGGTGGGTGGCTTTACAGCTCAATTCAGAAAAAATATTACCAATGCTGCCTTAGCTGCAACGTATGCGCATAGTGCCATTGCCGATGAAATTGCCGAACAGCAATACGTTGTCTTACCACACCAGATTAGTCATGCCTTGCCTGGTTTTATGAAGAAAATTTCTTTAATGGGCCAAAATCATACCATTGGCTTTCATAATTAAGGAGTAATCAATGAACACTACATCTCATCAAATTATCGCTTTTGACATGGATGGTACATTTCTAACAGATGACAAAAAGTTTAACCGTCCCCTCTTTGAACAAGTCCTACAAACATTCAAAAGACAGGGACGGCGTCTTGTCGTTGCATCTGGCGATCCGCTAGAATGTTTACAACGTTATTTTCCAAATGAACAGGACCAACTGACCATCATCGCAGAAAACGGGGCCCAAATTGTGGAAAATGGTCAAGAAATTCTTACCAAAACCCTCGATCCACACCTTGCGCACAAGGTTATTAATTACCTTGTTCATACTATGCACATTGAACCTGTGATTTCTGGACACCGCCAAGGATACTTCCCGAAGGATGCTTCCCCAGCTACCATCAATCATCTTGCTTTTTACTACCCGACTCACCAACTAGTGGATAATTTTGATCAACTTCCTGACGATCAATTCTTTCAAATTTCCTTTCTAGTGCGTGACGATCAAATTGAAAATGCTGTTCAAAAACTCACTGCACAATTTGGAAATCAGCTAGTGGTGACCCCAAGCGGAAATGGATCCATGGATTTAACGAATCCGGGGATTAATAAGGGATGGGCGCTAACGCAACTTCTCAACCGTTGGGGACAATCTCGAAAAGACTTAGTTGCCTTTGGTGATGGTGGCAATGATGTCACAATGCTTCAACTTGCGGAACTCAGCTATGCCATGCCAAATGGTGGTGAGACCGTCCACGCTGTTGCTACTAAAGAAGCGGTTGCCGATAACAACCACGACGGTGTTTTAAAAACAATCCAAACTCAATTACTTTAGTTCAGCTTGGTAGGAGGAATCTGTCTAGTGCATTATGAAATAATTACGAATCCAGTTTCCGGAAGTGGCAAGGGACGACAAGTCAGTCGCAAGGTTCAACAAGCTTTGCACCAAAAAAGGCTCTCCTTTCGCATTAATGTTAGTCATCATGCCGGACAGCCGCGGCAACTAGCTCAACAATTTGCTCGCCAGTCACTAACGGATACCTGCCTAATCGTGATTGGTGGCGATGGTACCCTCCACGAAGTCGTTGATGGATTACTAAATACTCAGCAAAAATCGCCGCTTCCCGTTGCCTACATCCCCGCAGGTACGGGAAATGATTTTGCACGTGGTTATGGGATTGCTCGCAAACCGTTAATTGCCCTGCAGCAAATATTAGATGCCCACCACCTTCATTGGATTAATGTCGGTCACTTTGTAAACTCACATCATCAATCTGGCATCTTCTTGAATAACTTTGGCACCGGATTTGACGCGGCAATCGTTCATCGGACCAATACATCGCGAGTCAAAAAGTTTCTCAATCAGCACCATTTAGGAACATTGTCCTATGTTGCTAAAGCAATTGGGGTCCTCATCCATCAGCCATCCTTTACCGTCAAAGTGACTACTCATGATCAAACAGAAACATTCCAGCAAGCTTATTTAGTGGTCACTAGTAATCACCCTTTCATCGGTGGAGGGATTCAGGTTGCACCAGATGAGTCAATTGATCGCTCGGAACTAGAATTAGTAGTTCTCGAAAAGAAACACTTCATAACCTTGCTGGGTTCGATAATCATGTTTGCGGCTGGCAAAGTAACGAAATCTCGCCACGCTCGCGTCTTTCGTGGATCCCAGTTGCAATATTCCGTTAGTCCAGCTCAACATGGTCAAATTGATGGTGAAGAATTAGGTTGTCACCAGTTTAATTTAACGATGACCTGTGAAAAATACCCGTTTTTAGAACAATCTATCCGTACAAAATAAGCTCCAGTCGCGACATTCATCGCAACCGGAGCTTATTTATTTATGTTCACTATTTAATGTGCAATCGGGTTCGTAAAGCGGCCATTCTGGCGCCAAGCAAATTATCCGCTAACCGATACCGTAGGGCTAAGTAAATAAAGACAGCCATCCCAACCAAAACACCAGGAATTAGTGAGAAGAACGCAGTATACCGTCCATATGGACTTACCACCAAGTTAATTAACGACATCACGGCCTTAACTGCCACAAACATAATCAGGGAGAACCCAAGAATTTGGTTCGTGGACTTGGCCATGTCGTTAAAGTGTAAGCCGAATTCCATGTTAAACGAATGTAAGATGAGGTAATTAATCACCATCATTGCAAGTCCAGTAGCCAAAAGTGGTCCTAAACCACGAACTAACATCATACATGGTAACTGCAGGATAAATTTAACAATGACCC
The DNA here is from genome assembly GCF_000161935.1 of Limosilactobacillus coleohominis 101-4-CHN. Classification (GTDB taxonomy): domain Bacteria; phylum Bacillota; class Bacilli; order Lactobacillales; family Lactobacillaceae; genus Limosilactobacillus; species Limosilactobacillus coleohominis_A. The sequence goes on from NZ_GG698802.1 coordinate 578,111, forward strand.
CGATTCCCAGGTAACTCATCATCCGTTTGTTTTCTGAAATTCCTTGCATCATGGCTGCAGCTACTGAGTACATTCCTAATGGAATGGACATAAAAGCCGCAAATTCAAGAACTGTCACCCCAGCCGCATCATAACGGTAAAAGACGGTGTAGATCTGTTGAGCAACTGCCGCCATGCCCATCGAAGCTGGGATCATGACAAAATAAAATAACGTTAAAGCATTTTCAATCTGTTTACGAATACTCTCCGTATCATTTTGGGCCCGTGCTTCCGATAATAGTGGAATCGCTGTAGCCGCCATGCCCGAAGCAAACGAAATAATGATCATGTATAACTTATTCGCATTAAATGAGAATAATGCGTAAACTGCATTAATTTGATAAGTAGTGTAGTGTCCAAGCATCCGCATTAACGGCGGAAAAGTATATTGGTCAATCAATTGGAAGATGATGATCCCAGATTCAATCACAATAAATGGAATTGCTTGGTAAATAATTTTAAAAATCAATTCCAAGGTTGAAACATGAGGATTACGTTCACCATTTCGAACCAGCTCATTCATTTCCCGCAAGTGTTTAAAGTAGGCTAATGCTAAAATTGCAATGGCGCCCAATGCCCCAATAAAGGCCGCAAACGTCGACTGGGTAACCGCAACCACCCAACTACCCCGTTGAATTTTCATTACCAAAAACGTCGCTGCGAGGATATAAGCGACCCGAAAGACTTGCTCAATAAATTGCGACATTGCCGAAGGAGCCATCCAATTATAACCTTGTAGAAAGCCCCGCGTGATACTCATTGGTGGGATGACGAGCACGGCCCAGGCCAACGACTGAATGACTGGGACCACGTTCGGGTCACCAGCCGCTAAAATACCCGCTGCCAAGAACATCACAATGGAGCAGATTACCCCCATGGCAATTGACACGTACATTCCTGAATGATAAAGACGGCGGCTCACTCCATACTGATCTAATCCATTATAATGTGCGACTAATTTTGAAATTGCGGAAGGAATTCCGGCCGTGGCAACGGTTAAAAACATACTATAGATGTTATACCCTTTCGCAAAAAGTGCGTTAGCCTGAGTACTATAAGCACCCATCCATGTTACCCAAGGAATCACGTACAAGGCACCTAACAAGCGGGAAGTAATACTACCAGCTGTCATCCACGCTGAACCCGTGACCATTTTAGCTTGGGCGTCCTGGGACTTCGTTGCAGCTTGATGATCAGTTGCACTTTCTCCTGATCTCATATTTTCACCTTTTTCATTATATTTTTTAAACAATCTTTATCATTCTAGCTTGATTTAAAACGTTAAGCAATCAAATTGGCCAATTCTTAATATTCATCTAGGTCTGTTGTAATTGCTTGAACACTGACTTTATCCGTCTGAAATTTTTCAATGACTTTTTCTAAATCCGTTGGCTTTGGTACTTCCTCATGATGACTTTCCAAATCAATCACCGTCAGCGCTAAACCAATTTCCGCCCGCATTAAAGCATTCCACTTATTATCGTCCAAGACATCCGCAGCCGGTAAATCCGGAAAATGCACTTTCGTTTTTCCTGCTTCTTCACTAATCACTGCTGGGTATGAAACAATATGATAATCCATTCGATCCTCCATTCTGCGCAATGAAAAAGGCTCCTGAAACCTCTGTCTCAAAAGCCCTTTTGTCACTCACTACTTAGCAACAATGTTAACAATCTTATTCGGTACGACGATGACTTTCTTAATGTCCTTGCCTTCCACGAACTTTTGTACATTGTCATCCGCTAAGGCTGCCTTTTCAGCACTGTCCTTATCGGTATCCTTGGCTAATTTCAATTTAGCCCGCACCTTACCGTTAACTTGCACAATCATTTCAACTTCATCTTCAACAATCTTGCTTGGATCATAAGTTGGCCATGATTGGTAAGTGATTGTATCACTTTCGTTGAATTGACTCCACAATTCTTCTGCCATGTGTGGCATGATTGGCGCAATCATCTTGATGAACCCTTTAATATATTCAACTGGCAGGTCGTCAACTTTGTAGGCTTCATTGACGAAGACCATTAATTGTGAAATTGCCGTATTAAAGTGCATCCGTTCATAATCTTCGGTAACTTTCTTAACGGTTTGGTTGTAAACTTTATCCAGTTTACCATCGTTAATTGTTGAAATCCGGTCACGTAAGTGATTATTATCATCCATAATTAATCGCCAAACCCGGTGAACCCATTTATTAGCCCCATGCAGGCCCTTTGGATCCCAAGGAACGGATTCCGTTAACGGTCCCATGAACATTTCATAGAGCCGTAAAGTGTCCGCCCCATACTGATCAACAATTTCATCAGGATTGACAACGTTGCCTTTGGATTTAGACATCTTTTCGTGATTACTACCAAGAATCATTCCTTGGTTAACCAGTTTCATGAACGGTTCCGGCGTTGGGACAACTCCCAAATCATATAGGAACTTATGCCAGAAACGTGCATATAGGAGGTGGAGAACTGCGTGTTCTGCACCACCAACGTACAAGTCAACGGGTGACCAGTAATCTAAGGCTTCTTTTGAAGCTAATGCTTGATCATTGTGCGGGTCAGTATAACGAAGCCAGTACCAGGATGAGCCAGCCCATTGTGGCATTGTATTAGTTTCCCGTAGACCGTGGCGCCCATTTTCATCATAAACATTAACCCAATCTTTAATTTTGGCTAATGGTGATTCACCGGTCCCTGAAGGCTCAATGTTGTCGGTATCTGGCAATTCTAATGGGAGTTCATCTTCTGGTACCAAGGATGTTGTTCCATCGTCCCAATGGATAACTGGAATTGGTTCACCCCAGTAACGTTGCCGACTAAAGATCCAATCACGCAGTTTATAGTTAACCTTCTTTTGTCCAGCATGATGTTCAGTCAGCCAATCAACCATCTTTTGCTTGGCGTCATCAATATTTAATCCGTCCAAGAAGCCTGAATTAATATGCTTGCCGTCACCAGTATAGGCAGCTTTCTCTAGATCGCCGCCTTCAATGACCTGCTTAATTGGCAAATTAAATTTATGTGCAAACTCATAGTCACGATCATCATGAGCAGGAACTGCCATCACTGCACCAGTACCATATGATGCCAAAACATAATCGGAAATCCAAATTGGCAGTTTGTCACCATTGACCGGATTGATTGCATATGCACCCGTGAAGACCCCTGTTTTTTCTTTACTTAGGTCTGTTCGTTCAAGATCTGAACGCCGGGACGCTTCCTCTTGGTATTCTTTAACCGCCGTCTTTGGATCAGCAGTGGTGATTTGGTTGACCAATTCATGCTCAGGGGCAAGTACCACATAAGAAGCCCCAAATAACGTGTCGCAACGGGTCGTAAATACTTCAATCTTTTGATCAGCATGATCAGCAACTTCAAAGTCAACAGCAGCCCCTTCAGAACGGCCAATCCAGTTCCGCTGCATTTCCTTCACACTTTCTGGCCAATCAACGAGGTCTAGATCGTCGATCAAACGGTCAGCGTAAGCGGTGATTTTCAAAACCCATTGCTTCATTGGCTTCCGATAAACTGGGTAGCCGCCCCGTTTAGTCTTGCCGTCTTCAACTTCTTCATTGGCAACCACTGTGCCGCCCATAAAATCAGGCGCCCAGTTAACCATGATTTCGTCTTCGTAAGCCAACCCCTTTTTATACAACTGTTCAAAAATCCATTGGGTCCACTTATAATACTTTGGATCCGTGGTGTTAACTTCACGATCCCAGTCATAAGAAAAACCAAGTGACTGAATCTGATCACGGAAGTGGTCAATGTTCTTGTTGGTAAAGCCCTTTGGATTATGACCAGTCTTTAGCGCGTATTGTTCTGCCGGTAAACCGAAAGCATCAAACCCCATTGGGTGTAAAACATTAAAGCCTTGCATCCGCTTCATCCGGGCCATCACGTCAGTGGCTGTGTACCCCTCAGGGTGACCAACGTGCAGACCTTGCCCAGATGGGTACGGGAACATATCCAGTGCATAATATTTCTTTTTGCTGTTATCCAGTGTGGATTTAAACGTTTCATGTTGTTTCCAATAACGTTGCCATTTCTTTTCAATGGCGGAATGATCATATCCCATAATCTCATACTCCTTTATCTAGCCAGTTTGCTAATCACAAAAAAATCCCGTAGATACTTCTCAGTATCTACAGGACGAACTTTTCCGCGGTACCACCCGTATTCTACAATTAATGTAGCGCTTCAGTTCCTTAACGCGGAAAACGTCGCTGCCTACTTAATTTCAGCATTGAGCATTCATGCGGTGAGTTCATTACGATTAATTCCACATTTACAGCCCCATGTGGTCTCTGAATAATTAATAGTAACTACTAATCCGCTTGCGATTAGATATTGATATTGATGGTAGCAAATTCCATTCGATTTAGCAAGGCACTTAGGCAAATACTTTGTTAGAATATTCATTGTTTAGAAAGCGAGGGCCCTATGAAAAAAATAAAAATTTTGTTTAGTATCTGTGGAATCATTTTTATTGGCTTACTTCTCATGATGCTCTTTAATCCCGCACCAGTTCAAGGTATTGATGATACGCTTCGTCAAGTCGTCAATGCGCATCGGTCAGTTGCCTGGAATATCTTTTTTGTGAACTTCACCCAATTGTTTAATTCCAAGGAGACCATTACCTGGATTGTTATTACCACCATTCTTAGTGGGATCATGGTCAATCGGCGTTTTGTTTGGCAAGTTCTCCTCACCATTGGTTCGGGTGTGCTGCTCAATCGAGTTATCAAACTGCTGATCCAACGACCGCGTCCCACAACGAATCTTTTAATGCATTACAGCAGTTACAGTTTTCCCAGCGGTCATTCTAGTGCGGCCGCATTAGTACTAGGCTGTTTAATTCTCCTGACTTGGCGAGTAGTCCGACGGAATTGGATAAAAGTTACAATTACCACCATCTTAGTAATGTTAGTTCTTGCAATCGGTTTTTCTCGTGTCTATGTTGGGGCTCATTATCCCAGTGACGTGCTCGCTGGCTGGTGTTTAGGAACGAGTGTGGTAACCGGTTTTCAGTTATTGTTTAATCATTTCAAGGTTTAAAAGTAAAAGATCCAGCAGGGGCAAAAACCATCTGCTGGATCTTTTATCCTAACCTAAAATCTGCTTTAATTCATCAACCTTATCAAGGTGTTCCCATGGCAAATCAACATCGGTTCGGCCAAAGTGACCATAAGCCGCAGTTTGCTTATAAATTGGCCGCTTTAAGTCCAGCATCTTGATAATTCCAGCTGGCCGAAGATCAAAGACCTTCCGGACAGCAGCAATCAATTCTTCTGCAGACTTAGTACCGGTGCCAAAAGTATCAATGGCAATGGAAACTGGTTTAGCAACCCCAATTGCATAGGCTACTTGAATTTCTGCTTTCTTCGCGTAACCAGCCGCAACTAAGTTTTTCGCAATGTAACGGGCTGCATAGGAAGCTGATCGGTCAACCTTCGTAGCGTCCTTACCAGAGAAAGCCCCACCACCATGGTGAGCTGCCCCACCATACGTGTCAACAATAATCTTCCGGCCAGTTAAACCAGCATCCCCTTGAGGACCACCAATTACAAAGCGCCCAGTCGGGTTAATAAAGTACTTAGTCTGGTCATCCAACAAGTTTGCTGGAATGACGGCTTTAATAACTTGTTCCTTAACGTCTTGGCGAATTTGGTCTAATGAAACATCAGAATCATGTTGAGTACTAAGCACAACCGTATCTACCCGCAATGGCTGATCGTTTTCATCATATTCAACCGTTACTTCGGCCTTAGCATCTGGCCGTAAGTATTCAATCGTACCTTCCTTACGCAGCTTTGCGATCCGTTGCATTAACTTGTGACTAAGCATTAACGTCAATGGCATATATTCTGGCGTCTCGTCAGTAGCATAACCAAACATTAAGCCTTGATCCCCCGCACCAATTTGTTCGAGCGGATCACCTTCGCCTTCACGAGTTTCCAGCGAGTCATCAACCCCCTGAGCAATATCCGGTGATTGTTCGTCAATTGCGGTAATCACGGCACAGTTGTCAGCATCAAAGCCGTATTGACCATCAGTATAGCCAATTTCCTTAATTGTGTGCCGGACCACTTTTTGAATATTGACGTAAGCTGATGTCGAAACTTCCCCAAATACTAGTACCAAACCAGTCGTAACTGAGGTTTCGACAGCGACCCGTGCATCTGGGTCTTGTTCAAGCATTGCGTCTAAAATTGCGTCACTAATTTGGTCAGCAATTTTATCTGGATGTCCTTCTGAAACGGATTCAGATGTAAATAAATGGCGTTCTCCCATTGTATTAATTCCCCCATAAACTTAAAAGTGTCTTTTGCGGTTACAAGGCAGCGAAGACGACCGTCTCCTCCCATCGGGAATTTGCTTCATAACGAGAACCATCTTAGCATATTTTCTGCTTCGCATTCAATCAAAAGATGGGAAACTCTGTTATACTTATTAACATTATGAACAAAAAGAAGGACGGTTTAGCATGTGGGGTTTAATTAAGCGACAATTTCACGAAATTAACTGGAAAGATTTGGTACCAACAACTTTTATTCTCCTAATCAGTTGGTCAGACGCCCCGTTTACCTATGCCATTGGGGTTCAGGGTTCGCACTTTACAACTAATATGGGAATGCTACTGATGTATGAAGTTTGTATCGGCCTAGTGGTGCCAATGTTGATTTATCATCGCTTTGGTTCCACCCTTTCGCTGATTCCACTCGCAGCAAGCGCGTGTTTTGCAATCATGGGTTTCAGTAAAAATTTAATTTTATTATCCTTATTATTGTTACTACCACTCTTTTTACTGATTATTCAATTACCCTCCATGGACTTTCAAAACACGTTTGGCTTAATTACCTTCGGCTTATTGTTAATGTTTACCGTTTCCGTTGCTTGTGCTTATGCCAGTCTGCACTTTATTTCATGGGAAATTATTAGTTACCTGCTACCGGTAATGGCCAGCACCTGGTTTTATTTAGCACCATTCTTTTTGCAAAATGTTCGTCAGTATAAATTAAAAGTAACCATCCTCGCCCTAATCTTGTTAATCTTTATCCTAAGCCGGCCCCTTCATTTGACAATCTACCTTGCGATTGCCACCATTGTTGCCACTTGGTTTGTGATGATTGCCAAAGCACGGCAACAACAATCATTGATTCTTTATTGCCTAGCGCAAATGGTCGTTATCGTATTGGTTTATTGGTCATAGCAAAAATAACACCCCCACGTTTGGTTTAGCTTAAACGTGGAGGTGTTATTTTATCGTTTTAGAGACGAGCGTTAACAATCCCAACAGCGCACATTAATGAAAAAACGGTTGTTGGTCCAACAAATTGAAATCCGGCGTGTTTTAACTGCCGCGAAATTTCCGTTGATAATGACGTTGCACTTGGCAATAACTGATCACCGTCAGCATGCATTCGTAGTGGTTGGCCATTAACAAACGACCAGAGAAAATGATCAAGTGTTTTACCATCCTGATGAATTTGCTGCAATCGTTGAGCATTATTAATAGTTGCCATAATTTTACGACGATTACGGATAATTTGGGAGTTGGCCATTAATTGCTCCACCTGGTGCCGATCAAACCTGGCGATTTTATCCACATCAAATTCAGCAAACGCTGCTGAAAAGGCCGCTCGTCGTTGCCAAATTGTTGTCCAACTCAAACCTGCTTGAAAAGTTTCTAAAGTTAACATTTTAAACAGTTCACGTTCATCATGCACTGGTATCCCCCAGTGATGATCATAATAATCACGCATTACAGCAGAATTCGCCCATTTCGGGTATTGACTAGTCATTACTATCCACTCCTCTTAATAGATTGCTCACTATTAAGATACGTATTTTAATTCGTTTTCTTCTTGGTATCACGAAGAATTAGTGCCAATCCTAAACCAATGACTTCAATTACAATCATTGTAATGAAAACAACATGGTAACCGTGAAGTGAAGCGGCTAATTTATTAGCTCCCATACTCAACCGATTAGCAGTTGCTGTAGTTAAAATCATGGTTGCCATTGCCACCCCAGCGGAACCAAGAATTTGCCGTACCGTAGTGATTACCGCAGTCCCATGTGAAACTAAGTCATTAGGCAAGGAGTTTGCACCTAGGGTTACCGCTGGCATCATAACAAAGGCGTTTCCACCTTCGATAACCATGGCACAAAGAATCATTCCCAAGAGATTTTGCACATCAGCCATTGCTAAAGTTAAGAACCACCCCGCAACAATCATTAGCATCCCAATAATCATGGTTGGCTTAAAACCAATCATATCCGCCAATTTACCAGTAAATGGATTCAAAATACTCAAAAAGACCGCGCCAGGAACTAAAGACATTCCCGAAATAAATGGACTAACATGTAAAACTCCTTGGTAGTACAAAGGAAAAATAATCGTAACTACGATTAGTGCAACATACGAAATTCCCGTCAGTAAAATTGCCATATCGTAATTAAAGGTCTTCAAGACCCGTAATTCCAAAAGTGGTGTTTTCAGTTTGAATTGGCGAACGCAGAAGAGAACAACCGCAATTAAACTAACTATGAGTAATCCCCAATTGAATGCCCAGTTAACGCGGTGTTTGCCAATCTGATTAACCACGTACATAATTCCAATTAAACCAATTGATAGAAAGACTGACAGCCAATCTAAGGAAGTTTCGTGACGATCCATTACATTTCTAATCAAGCCACTACCTGCCATAACAATCACAACTGTAATAATGATCATAAACAGGATGAATAAGCTCTTCCAATCAAAGAATTTTAAAACAATTCCCGAAATAATCGGGCCACAGGCAAGAGCTGAACCCATTACTAAGCCGGCAATTCCCATTGTGGTTCCCCGCTCATCCTTCGGCGTAATTTCAAGCAGCACCGTCTGATAGGATGGAAAAAGAACCCCCACCGCGAAGGCTTCCATCACCCGGCCGATCATCATAAACCAAAAACCGTTGACTCCCCATGAAGCTGGGGTAAAAACGATCATCAAAGAACCAACATCAAATATGGCGAGCGCACCAATAAACATTTGACGGAAGCTCAGATTATTAAGCATCCAGGGACTAATTGGCATGCTGACACACATTACCAACATAAATCCGGTTGTCAGCCATTGGACCGTATCCGCTGAAATACCAAAATTCTGCATTAAAGTTGGGTAAGCCGTTGATAGTGAAGACTGACTGATAGACATCGTAAAAGTCCCCAACAGTAAGGTTAAAATAAACCAAAAGCGACTATAAGTCTTACCGTTTTGATCAATACTCTCTTGCATTCTTCTCTCCCCTTGTTTAGAATGATTATTAAATAAACAATTAGTATTATAGTTAGTCCAGATTCATTTGTAAATGGTATACTAGACATTAGTTAATTAAAGATGAAGGAGTGATTAAGATGGCTGAAGCAGAATTTGATCGTGCACTAAACCGTTTAAAAGAAAACCGTGTTCGTTTAACCCCTCAACGCAAAATAATTCTAAACTATCTAATCACCCATCACACTCATCCAACGGTTGAGATGATTCTGGATGATTTGCAAAAACATGATGACAGCATCAGCTTAGCGACAGTGTACAATACTGTTAAACTACTGGTAAATTATAATCTTGTGATCGAATTAAAAAATGGTGATGGTTCCACCCATTATGATTACTTTGGTCACCCCCACTATCACGTTGTGTGTGATAACTGTGGTAAGATTACTGATGTGATGGATGATGAATTCTATGACATTGCAAAAGAATTAGCGCGAGTAACTAGAAAAAATACAAATTATTTAGTTACCCGTAGTGATGTCGAAGTCCATGGAATCTGTCCCGACTGTCAATACAAGTTAGGACTCAACGGAAATAAAGAGGAGCTTAATTAATGATTAGTAATGAACAGCGTGCGCATGAAATTGCCATTGCTTTATTGAGTAAGAAAGAATTTAATAGTCCAGTCTATGCTTATCATGAATATATTAACGTGTTATTGCCCGTCCTCAAGGAATTTGATAAAGATTTTCCAGATGGCATTGCTGAACATCCAGGACACTAGTTGATTAAAAAAGGGATCGTGTTAGAAATCATTACGACTTCTCCACGATCCCTTTCTATTTCTCTAAATTACTCAATATCAATGTGCGTCCCGTTTTGGTTTTCAACCGTTAGCTTTGGCAAATCAAGTGCCAGAACACCATCATTGTACTTTGCACTAACCTTATCTAAATCAACATCTGGTAACCGGTATGACCGACTCATTTGTCCATACCGCCGTTCACTTTGGACAATGTCACCATTCTTGTTGGTGTGATCATCGAAAGTATCCCGATGGCCACTAACCGTTAAAATGCCGTCTGCATAGTTAACACGGATATCTTTCTTATCAAATCCTGGCATGTCAATCTTTACTTGATAACCATCGTTAGTTTCCGCAATATCACTCTTCATATAGTCAGAGTTAGTAGATGGGAAAAAGCCATCATCAAAGAAATTCCGCATGTTCATCAAGTTGTCAAACAAACCATCACGACGTTGTAAATCATTAGCCATAATAAAGCTTCCTTTCTTCGTTTTTTTATTTCTTATTTCTCTTTACACTTATTATCCTAATCCAAATTTTGGTGAATACAAGCGCTTTTTAGCACTCTATTGTTAAGAGTGCTAAAAAGTTTAACCAAACTTGACCAATGCTGATATAAAGGCATTTAGAGCCTTTAGTGTGTCTTCGTAATTTTAATTTAAATTTCTATATATGAATAATTTATCATATATCAAGCAAAAAAAGAACGGAACCTTCCCCGTTCTCGGTAATTAAAATTTAATTTTAGTACCAACCATGTGATTGCCAGAATGATTGAGCAGCACTCCAGGAACCGTAACGGCTGGATACGTATTGGTCGGCAACCCGTTCTTGGTTAGCGGCGGAGTAGTCACCATTTAAGTAAGATGCAGATAATTGGTACTTACCAATGTATTGACCATTCCGTGCACCATAGTTACCACCCGATTCACGAGCGGCAATCCAAGCCTTAGCTGCGGCATCGTTACCGGCAACACTTGAAGTGTAGTTAGATGCACCAGTGTTAGCAGTAGCGGCCGTATTAGTGCTTTGGCTGCTTTGGGTAGTAGTATTATTAGTGTTAGCTGAGTTATTAGCAGATGGTAATGAAGCAGCTTGTTGAGCAGTTGCTGTAGTAACCTCACCATCATCCTTGATTAACAACTTTTGACCAACGTAGATTAAATTCTTGTTAGCGATGTTATTGTTACTTGCTAAAGTGTCAACAAAAGTTAAGTCGTGTCCTAACTTGTAGGAAATGCCAGAAAGCGTGTCCCCTGCTTGGACAGTGTAAACTGAGTCAGCATTGGCAGTAGTAGCAGTAGCAACAGTACCCAAAGCAAGGGCACCAGTAACAGTAGCAGCAACTTTGATAGCTTTCTTATTGAACTTCATATAAATTAAAACATCCTTTTCTTTTAAATTCTGTAGTTACAAATCAATAACTTATCAACGGTTTATATAATACATGCTGTCAGTTACGGACCAATTACCGCGAATTATCAAACTTCCGCATTTCTGTAAAATTTTGTAACAAAGCCGGGCTTTTTAATCAATTAAGCATCATTAAATCGTCGCCGATCCCCGTTAAATCAACATTTATCAATATTTCACTTTCTTCTAGTAAGCAGACTGGCAACTTGTAACAAAACTACGAAAACTTTTTGAATTTTTTCTGAATTAACCTTGATCTCAGCAAATTTATTCCCAAAACACCTTTTTATTACTAACGTTTGTAACAATGTAACAGCAAAAAGCGGGCGTCAACGAAGCCTTTTTTCGTCTATCAGCTTCATCCACCCGCAATCACAAATAGGCCTCCAGAGTTCGGCTTTGCCGAGCACTGGAGGCCATTTGTGTACTGCGCTGTTCGCTTTTTATTAAAGTAATCGGGTTTGTGTCACAGCCCCATTTATTGTTATTAATATTAATTAGTGTCGACGCGGCATCAACAAATTAAGGATAATGGCTGTTAATGCTGCCACCGCAATCGGCGAACCAAGTAAGTATTGTACCATTTGTGGTGCTGCCTTAGTAATATGCGTTGGCAGTAAAATAATGGCCAGGGTTAAAACAATCGGCAAACCAATAATATAGAGATCTGCATCTGAAGTTTTGATTCCCCGAATGACATTCAGCCCATTTAACATGATTGTGACGGTAATGAGGGCAAATACACCCCCGATTACTGGATCAGGAATAGCGGTTAAGAATGCCGATAGTTTAGAGAAAAAACCGAGCAGGATAAACCAGCCACCCGCAGCAACAAAGACTTTCCGCGAAGCAACCCCAGTGATGGACACAACTCCAGCATTGGTTGAGTAGCCAGTAACAGGAGTAGTTCCACAAAGTCCAGCAAACAAACAGCTCAAACCTTCACCTACAATTCCGTGATTCCATTGCCGATCAGTAATTTTGTGATTAGTAACGGCCCCCATTGCAAACCACGTCCCGGTCGTTTCGGTCGTAATGATGGCATATAAAATCAAGAACGTCAGAATGGAAGTCCAGTTGAAACTAATTCCCCAGTGAAAAACCGTCCGTTGCGGTAAACTAAACCATGGCGCATCAACTACAGATTGCCAGTTAAAGCGCCCCATCGAAGCACTCATTAACGTCCCACATAGTAATGCAATGACAATTGAACCTGTCCGAAAGAGTTTTTGAACTCGCGGGAACCGAATACTTATGCCAACACATACTAGCATCGCTAAGGCTGTCACACTAGCAAGTTCAATATTTTGATAAACATTGCCCTTGGCTTCAAAAATATTGCTATTGAGGGCACTTGGAATCAGTGACAGACCCACACACGTAATAATCGTGCCACCTACTACTGCCGGCACTAACCGGTTAATAATCTTTTGAAAAATGCCGCTTAGTCCCAAAAGAACCAAAATGATCGCACCGACGACTAGTGAACCGATTAAGGTCGCCATCCCGTTTCCTTTCAAACCACCACTGGCTAGAACAATCCCAGCAGCTGCTGATAACGGCACAAATGATGGTCCCTGCGACATTGGCATCTTCATAAAAATCGAAGTTTGTAAAATGGTTCCAACACCAGCCGCAAGAAATGTCGATTGGAGCAGTCCAGATGTATCAGCTGCTCCCATTGCTAACATCCCGGCTAGAATAATCGGCGGCACATAGACGTCCATTGCCATAACGTGTTGTAGACCAAGCAGCGTTGCCTCACCAGTTGGAATGTGGTCTTCCGGGCCGATTACGAGATTCCGTTGTACTTGTTCATCCATTATTAACTTTCTCCCTTAAATAAATTTCAAGGATAAGCTTATCACGAACTGAATATAGTGTAAATTACCCATTGTTCGGAAAACTCCCGAATCTCTTGCGAGACCGGGCGTTATTTTTTTGATTTTTAACCAACGGAACCTTCCATCTGAAAATCAATCAGTCGATTTAGTTCCACCGCATATTCCATCGGTAATTGTTTGGTAAATGGTTCAATGAAACCCATAACGATCATCTTAGTAGCTTCTTCTTCAGATAATCCGCGACTCATTAAATAGTAAAGTTCTTCTTCTGAAACCTTGGAGACTTTGGCTTCATGCTCCATTGCGACATCACCAACTGCGACCTTATTTAGCGGAATGGTATCACTTGAGGAATCATCATCCATGATGATGGTGTCACACTCAACATGTGAACTGGAACCATGAGCATTTTCATCCATTTTAACTTCACCACGATAATCACAGACACCCCCAGCCCGACACAGTGACTTTGAAATAATGGTCGAGCTGGTTTCTGGAGCTTGGTGAATCATTCTGGCTCCAGTATCTTGATCCACTACTTTGCCATTAGCAAAAGCTATTGATAACATTGTCCCCTTTGCTCTACGACCACGAAGATAGACGCTCGGGTACTTCATCGTCACCTTAGAACCGAGATTACCATCAACCCATTCCATGACTGCATTTTCATCCGCCACTGCCCGTTTAGTTTCCAACGAGTAAACATTAGGCGACCAGTTTTGAATGGTTGTATAACGGCAAAAGCCCCGTGGTTTTACAAATACTTCGACAACAGCCGCATGGAGGCTATCTTCCGAATAAACTGGTGCCGTACATCCTTCAACATAGTTCACACTCGCGTCTTCATCAACGACAATCAACGTTCGCTCAAACTGTCCCGTATTTTCCGCATTGATTCTAAAGAAACTCTGAAGCGGCTCATCAGCATGAACACCCTTTGGAACGTAAATAAAGGTTCCGCCAGACCAGACTGCGGTATTCAGCGCCGCAAAAATATTGTCATCAGGATGTACTAACTGGGCAAAATACTTTTTAACAATTTCCGGATACTTTTGGACTGCAGTATCAGTGTCCATAAAGAGGATCCCATGACTTGCTAAGTCCCGTTTTAAATTAGCGTAAACGACTTCCGACTCGTACTGAGCAGTGGCTCCTGCTAGGTATTGGCGTTCGGCCTCCGGAACCCCCATCTTTTCAAAGGTGGTTTTCATTTCCTCTGGTACGTCTGACCAGGAACGAGCCACATGATCAGTTGGTCGTTGAAAATAGCGGAGCTGTGATAAATCTAATTTTGTTAAATCCGGTCCAAAGTCTGGCAGCTTCATCTTTAAATACTGGTGGTAAGCATTTAACCGAATATTTAGCATCCATTCAGGCTCATGTTTGCGACGGAAAATTTCACGAACCGTATCTTCAGTCAAACCGACTCCTGTGGAAAAAATCGGTTTAATATCATCATGAAAACCGTATTCATAATGTTCTTTTGAAAATCGCTTAATTGCTTTTTTATCATCTTCTTGACTCATTACTGAACCTCCAATCGTTCCAGCAATTCATTAATGGTTTGATCACGCAGTTGTTGATCTGGAAACTTTTCAATTACTGGTAATAAAAAGCCCTTCGTCAGCAAAATTTCTGCTTCCATTAAAGTCAAGCCGCGGGATTGTAAATAATATAACTGATCTGGATTAACTTGACCGATACTGGCTGCATGACCAGCGTTCACATCGTTATCTTCAATCAATAGGACCGGATCAGCTTCCCCATGACTCGCTGCCGTTAGCGTTAATAGGCGACTCTCTTGGTTCGAAGCAGACTGGTGTGCCCCTTGATAAATCTTACCGACAGCATGGAAGTTCAGGATTGCCTGATCTTTAACCACCCCGTTTTGTAAAATTTCTCCATCAGTATGTAAGCCATGATTATCAATCCTGGTATGAATGTCCTGCACCTGATCGTGGGTCGCAATACCAACCATTTTAAAATTAGCATGGCTACCATCGCCATCCAAGTTTGCATGATAATCAGCCTCGAGATGGTGACGATCAAAAAAGGCACTATAAATGTTGAGCAAGCTATCCCCGGCTTGATAGGCGCGTACACTCTCCCAATTATGGTCTGCAGTAAAAGTATTTGATTGATAATAATTGACTTGCGCACTGTCACCAAGTAATAATTCAGTTCCTAAATAGCTTGGTTGTTGATCACTAGCAACTTCATTTTCAATGATGGTTACTTTTGAATTAGCCCCCACCATGATGAGGTTGTGGTAATTGCATCCTGAAACGGTCGCATGCAATTCAATTGGCTGATCAACAACCGTGTTATTCGGCACATAAACAAACCGGCCACCATTTAAAAATGCTAAGTGGAGCGCATTGAGTTGATTGGCTTGCCAATTAATCGCCTTCTCCATTAAATTTTCCTGCACTAGCTCTGGATACTGTTGAGCGGCAATAAAAATGGGCAAGTTAACGTACCCATCAGGCGTGGTCGTTACCTGCTCATCATCAATATCTAGCTGTGGATTTTGGAGCCACTTCTTTAAAACCGTTTGTTGGTGATCGGTTACCGGGAGTTTCTGAGCCATCATCATCGCTAATTGACGTTTTTTCCGTAACCAATCTGGCTGGCCCTGGGTGGCTACTCGAACTTGATCTAATAAATCTGGTTTCATTCGTGAACGCCATCCTTACTCATTTGTTCAAATTTAGCATAGCCGCCCTTTTCAAGTTCATCTGCTAATTCTGGGCCGCCGCTTTGCACTACCCGTCCATCAACCATCACATGAATGCGGTCAGGTTTAACATATTCGAGTAAACGCTCATAGTGCGTAATGAGGAGCGCACTAAATTGTGGCGTTCGCATATGGTTAATGCCATTTGCGACAATCCGTAACGCGTCAATATCAAGCCCAGAATCAATTTCATCCAAAATGGCTAATTTCGGTTTGAGCATCATCATTTGTAAGACCTCATTCCGCTTTTTTTCGCCACCAGAAAATCCAACGTTTAAATAACGGTCGGTAATATCATCCGGCATCTTGAGTAATTGTTTGGCTTCATTCAGTTGTTGAAGAAACTCTAACACAGGTACCGTTTGCCCTTCTGGTTGAGTAGCATTCATTGCTTGACGGATAAAGTCAATATTCTTTACTCCAGGAATTTCAGCTGGATACTGCATTCCTAAAAAGAGACCAAGTTGTGCCCGTTCCGTGATGGATCTACTTAAAACATCTTGACCATCAAAAGTAACGGTCCCCGTAGTAACTTCATAGGCAGGATAGCCCATAATCGTGGAAACTAACGTTGACTTACCGTTTCCATTTGGCCCCATAATGGCATGCACTTCACCAGTGGGAACAGTCAAATCAACACCCTTTAAAATTTCTTCACCGGTTTCCTTCACAATTGCATGTAAGTTTTTTACTACTAACGTCATTTTTTCACCCTTAATTAATGAACGAGCTTATCCCAAATGATGACTTTGTTGGCTCGTAATGATTTTTGCACGTCGATAATGCGTTGATTAGCGCTGCCCCGGAATTGTAACGTTAAGTCTTTTTGATCTTCCAAAAAACGCCCGTCAACTAAAATATCAATATTGCTCAGCATTTCCAGTTTATCATAGGATTCTTGCTGAAGTTCTTCCCAAGTATACCCTGACCAGGACCAAATATCTTTGGTATGCCCGTATTCTTTGCGCAAGCGTTTAATTAATTTTAAACAAACCTGCGTATTTAAGAATGGCTCACCACCTAACAAGGTTAACCCTTGCACATAGTCATGACCTAAATCCGTCATGATTTGATCTTCAAGTTCTTGAGTATACGGTTGACCATAGTGGAAGTTCTGAGCAGCTTTGTTATAACAGCCCGGACAGTTAAATAAACAACCACTAACGTAAATACTGCACCGGACACCTTCACCATCAACAAAGTTGAATGGCTTATAATCAGCAACATATTGCAGAGAATGATCCGCAGCTAACCATTCCTTAGGACGCGGATTTTTGGGTAGTCGATGTTGATGCCGTTCCCCCATATTGATTCCTCCTTAGATTTGGTCACCATTAAATTTAGCCCGGTGTTCTTTGGTATCCATTTGCCGTTGGGTTTCAAATTGCGCCGCAGATTTGATCATTCGTGGATCCATATGCTTAACCCGATGAATAATTTCCTCATGCCGACCATGCACCATTGGACGTTGTTGAGGGTTTCCTAAATAACCACAGGTCCGCTTAACGACATCACAGGTTGCCGGATCGTGATTACCACACTGGGGGCACTTAAAGCCGCGAGCAGTGGCCTCAAATTCACCCTTGAAACCACACTTGAAACATTGATCGATCGACGTATTCGTACCTAAATAACCAACGTGATCGTAAGCCCAATCCCAAACTGCTTCGAGGGCCTTCGGATTTTGTCGTAAGTTTGGATATTCACAGTAGTGAATAAAACCACCAGCCGCGTATTGAGGAAAGTCCTCCTCAAACTCCAGCTTTTCAAATGGGGTTGGATGCTTCCGAACATCATAGTGGAAACTATTAGTGTAGTATTCCTTATCTGTGACGTCCTCCACACGACCAAATTTCTTTAAATCATCCTGACAGAATGTATCAGTCAAAGATTCAGCTGGTGTTGAATACAGGCTAAAGTGATAACCTTCTTCATCTTCCCACTTTGCACAAAGGTCGTGCATCTGTTTAACAATTGAAACGGCAAAGTCATGGGCTTCTTTATTGTGTTCCCACTTTGGCCCATAGAATGTCGTGCAAACTTCATATAACCCAATGTAACCTAATGACACAGTTGCCCGGCTGTTTTTAAACACTTCATCAACACTGTCTGTTTTCTTCAGCCGCTTGCCAAAGGCCCCATACATATACAATAACGGTGCGTTTTCCGGCTTAGCTTGCTTAGTTCGTTTAATTCGATAATCTAAGGCGATCTTACAGATCCGCATCTTTTCTTGGAAAATTTGCCAAAAGAGCTTTTTATCACCGTGGGCTTCCAACGCAATCCGTGGCAAATTAACGGTGACAACCCCTAAATTCATCCGTCCAGAATTAACTTCTTTACCGGTTTCTGGATCATGCCAGCCTTGAAGGAAAGAGCGACAGCCCATCGGGGTCTTAAATGAACCGGTGATCTCTTTAATCTTGTCATACATCAAAAGGTCTGGATACATCCGCTTCGTTGAACATTCCAAAGCTAGTTGCTTGACATCATAATTTGGATCACCAGGATTTAAGTTAAGTCCCCGCTTTAATGTAAAAATTAATTTAGGAAAAATGGCAGTCCGATGTTCTTTACCAAGTCCTTTAATTCGGATCTTCAAAATAGATTTTTGGATTTCTCGAGCAATCCAGGAAGTTCCCAGGCCAAAATTAATCGTTGTAAATGGTGTCTGGCCTTGCGAAGAGTACAAAGTATTAATTTCATACTCTAGTGCTTGCATCGCATCATAAATATCCTTCTTGGTCTTAGTTTTAGCGTATTCTTCACGTTTTTCTGGTGCTACCCATTGTTCAGCGTCTCGCAAATGCTTTTCATAATTAATCTTGGCATATGGTTCGAGGAGTTGATCGATCCGGTTAGCAGAACAACCACCATATTGTAATGAAGCAACGTTAGCAATAATTTGTGACATTTGGGCCGTTGCCGTCTGAATCGACCGTGGTGAAGATACCCAAGCGTTTCCAATCTTAAAGCCATTTTTGAACATCTCATCAAGGTCGATTAGACAACAATTGGTTTCCGGCGTAACTGGAGAGTAATCTAGGTCATGCCAGTGAATATCACCACGCAGGTGAGCCTTGGCGACAATTTGCGGTAGCATCCGTAAACCAAGTGCCCGACTAACCATGCCGGCCTCTAAATCCCGTTGTGTATTAAAAACCTTGGAATCTTTATTGGCATTTTCGTGAACCACCCGTGAATTTCGGTCAGATAGTTGATCCAACTTATACATTGGGTTAGTTGCTTCAGCAAAAGCCCGATCATCCTGCTTCCGATAGTTAATAAAGGCCATGGCAAATTCATTATGACCAGCAGCACGAAAACCATCGATCATGGCTTGGGCAATTTCAATCGTCATGACACGATCCTTCCCCGCTAAGGCCTTTACTAATTCTTCGTACACCTTGGTTTGAGTTGCCCAGTCTGCATGAAGTTCACGCATAATTAAATCTAATTTATAGGAATAAAACGGTGTGATGGTTCCATCACGCTTAATAACATTAACATCCTGTAACACTGCTAATGGATGCTGAGTTGTGGTTTTGATTTTCATAGATAATATCCCCTTTGAAGTTAACATTATCTATCTTAAATGAAAAAAGATTGAACACAACATCTTGAAACTATTGACATTCAAAACACAATATGTAGTAGTAATGAATCTTGGCTTGGTATTTTTTCATTTAGATAATTCTCCATGATCGCGTGCTTAACTTAGTCAATAAGCAAGCTAGATAGCGATTAGCCTTACCTCGTTCAAGCTAATTATCTAAGAACAATTCGGTAAGTTTCGCTTTTATTAATCAATTGATATCTATAAAATACAATTTAAAAGATTGTGTTGCATGATTTTTATATCATATTATGCTTATTATAGATAATAAAAAGTCGCATCATCTCAGTAATGACGCGACTTTTAGTAAAGGATGAATTATTAATTAATTACTTACCGTATACTTTTGACTCATCCGCTTTTCCAACCAATTAAGTAGTAGAGCAAGCGCTTGAGTAATAACAAAGTAAATCACAGCAGCAACAATCAGCGGTGGAATAAAGTTGTAGAGGGTCCCACCAACTCCTAAGGCTTCCGCGGTGACTTCTTGTACCCCAATATAGAATAGAACTGATGATTCCTTAATTAAGGTAATGAACTCATTTCCCATTGCCGGAAGCGTGTTCCGTAATGCTTGTGGTAACACAATTTCAAACAGGGTATCACGACGACTTAACCCTAATGAAAGGCCTGCCTCAGTTTGGCCGGCTGGAATTGAAATAATTCCAGAACGGAAGATTTCTGAAGTGTACGCCCCAGAATTTAATCCTAAAGCTAACGCACCAGGAATAATCCGGTCTAATCCTGAACCAAGAACCTGAACTTGAGGAATTGGTAAGGTTTTAGACAAGATGTAGTAAACCAGCAGAACTTGAATCATTGATGGGGTCCCCCGAACGATTGACACATAAATGCCAGCAATCCAGTTCAAAACTTTAATTTTTGACATCCGCATTAGGACCAGCAAAAGTCCAATTAAGAACCCGATAACAACCCCAATTACTGAAATAACTAACGTTAATTCTGACCCTTGTAAAAACATTGGCCAGTATTTACCGAGAAAACTAAATTCCATCATTTAACATCATCCTCTACTCTCTTTTATTAATTACTTCCCTGTTTGTTCCTGCAGGTCTTGGGCCTTTTGGAACATTTGATCTAATTGACCATTCTTTTGCATCTTAGTAATTTCTGCATTAACCTTCTTCTTCAACTTTGGTTCATTTTTTGGTAAGGCAATGCAGATTTCCCGTTGTGACTTTGGCACTGGTAACTTGACTGGCGCAATGGCGTAGTCGTTTGGGTACTTCTTAACATATTCTTCCGCGACCTTTTGGGCCAGGACAACACCGTCTAATTTGCCACCCTTTAATTCAGTCGTCAGACTGGTAACTAACCCTTCACTGACGATGTGGGCCTTAGTTTGGCTCTTCCCAACGTTTTCCTGAATGGAACCTTGCTGAGCACCAAATGAAGCTCCCTTGGTACTTGCTTGCGTGGTGTACTTATTAGCATCACTCTTTCTTACCAGCAGTGATTCAGATTCAGTGTAGTATGGTTTAGAGAAGTCAACTGCTTTCCGTCGTTCTTTAGTAGCGGTCATTCCAGCCATAACCATCTGCACCTTATTATTTTGCAATTCACCAATCAAGGAAGAAAACTGCATGTTTTGTACCTTAAGTTTAACTCCCATGTCTTTAGCAATTTGGTTGGCAACCATAATGTCAAATCCGTTGTAAGTCTTTTTACCATTCTTAACAACTGGAAATTCAAATGGTGCGAAATCCGCGGAAGTCCCCATGGTTAATGTTTTTTCGCTCTTAATCTTATTGTAAGCAGTGTTTTCTTTGGTTCCACATCCTGCTAAACCACCAGCAACCATTAAGGCTACTGCGCTTAAAGCAAGGATCTTTTTTCCTAACTTAAACTTCATAATTAATCCTCCATACTTAGTAACTCAATGAATAATAATTGCATAACTTTTGAATACAACCAGTATAATACATGAATTATTCACGTAATGCAATGAAAAATGTAAAAAAATTCGGATAAATCTTGAAATAAGCTTCTCACGTGAATATATAAGTTCAAATTGTATAAATATAACTAAATAATCTGCGTATAATGAAAATGTTAATCAATAACTGGAGAATAAATAATGAAAAGATTTAATAAAAAAATGGCCTTCTCACTTTGTTATGCCTGGGTAATGGTTATTTTAGCCCTAATTTCGATCTGCTTAATTATTCTAGATTACGCCAAAATGATTACCCTTACTGACCAACCATATTCATTAATTGATAATGTCGTCTGGGTAATCTTTGTTAGTGATTATTGCATTCGTCTTCTTTTTGCTGATAATAAAAGAGCTTTCCTAAAAGCGAATATCTTTGATCTATTATCAATAATTCCAGTAAGTGGATTATTTACCGTCTTCCGGATCAGCCGGATTACACGTTTGCTTCGCCTTTTAAGAATCATTCGGCTAGTTGGAATGGCGGGTCGTCTGAAGCACTTTCTCAAAGTAAATGGGCTGATTTATTATCTGTATGTCAGTTGTGCCCTATTAATCATTAGTGCTTGCCTTTACAGTTTTGCTGAACATACTAATTTAGAAAATGCACTTTGGTGGTCAATCACAACAGCCACTACCGTGGGCTATGGCGATATGACTCCCAAAACTGGCTTAGGACGAATTGCAGCAATTGTTTTAATGTTGGTTGGAATTGGTTTCGTTGGTATGCTCACCAGTAGCATCACAAATTTCTTTACCAATCAGGATCAAATTAACCTAAAAAAAGAGATTAGATCTTTACATGAAGAAAATACCCAAATAATGAAAAAACTAACCGAATTACAGTCAATGATGAAAGATGATGATTAGTGTAATTTCGGTCCCTCTTTGTGTACCAAATGTGTACCAACTTTATTATTTAACATGATTTAGCTAAGTTATCCACAGATTTAAACTTAAACAAAAAAGCACCGCAACCCTATCATATCAAGGGCTACGGTGCTTCTCAGTTAAGATTCAATACTTTCGAAAACTTATTAAAATGCCTCCGGTGGGGGTCGAACCCACACTCCCTCAACGGGAACTGGATTTTGAGTCCAGCGCGTCTGCCAATTCCGCCACAGAGGCATAAATCTTAACTAAAAGGTGGTAATCGGATTTGAACCGATGATAAAGGTTTTGCAGACCTCTGCCTTACCACTTGGCTATACCACCAAATAGAGTTTGAATGTTATTCAAACAATTAGACGCTGCGATCGGGCACCGTCTAACCAGAAGGGCGGTATGTGGGATTCGAACCCACGCGTGTCGGACCCACAAACCGATGTGTTAACCAAACTTCACCAATACCGCCAAAATATTCAATTGAGCAGGGATAGTAGGAATCGAACCCACAATGACGGTTTTGGAGACCGTAGTTATACCGTTTAACTATATCCCTATAAAGTGGAGGAGGGTGGATTCGAACCGCCGAACCCGAAGGAACGGTTTTACAGACCGTCGCGTTTAACCAGACTTCGCTACTCCTCCATAATAAGTGGCGCGGGACGGAATCGAACCGCCGACACACGGAGCTTCAATCCGTTGCTCTACCAACTGAGCTACCGAGCCGTGCTTGGTCTGGGATACAACATTAAAGTTGTAATGGAGGATACAGGGCTCGAACCTGTGACCCTCTGCTTGTAAGGCAGATGCTCTCCCAACTGAGCTAATCCTCCAAGAGTGACCCGTGCGGGATTTGAACCCACGTTACCAGCGTGAAAGGCTGGTGTCTTAACCAACTTGACCAACGGGTCATAAGAACGGAGAGTAAGGGATTCGAACCCTTGATACAGGCTTTAACCCGTATACAGCATTTCCAATGCTGCTCCTTCGGCCAACTCGGACAACTCTCCAAAATCCGAACCCTGGCACAAATCGCCAGGTGCCAAAGTTCATCATT